>NZ_CP034726.1:0-1200000 GCF_004359375.1 Acetilactobacillus jinshanensis
CTGTGGGAACAGATCCGAGATGAATTTAAGAACCACGTTTCGCCCACAACCTACGCAACTTGGATCAAACCAGTCATCCCGGTTGCCCTTAACAAAAATCAATTGATCTTAGAGTTACCCTCGCCACTCCATCGTGATTATTGGAAAGCTAAGTTATCGCCAAGGCTTGTGGAATACGCGTACAAGATCACGCAGACGGACATTACGCCGAAGTTTGTCCTGAAGGAAGAGCTTCAACAAAAACAACAGATGGAACAATCAATCCAATCTGCCAACCAAAGCGTTCCGACCTTTAAGAAACGAACACATTTGAATCCCAACTATACGTTTCAGAAGTTCGTTGTTGGGAAGGGGAATCAAATGGCACACGCCGCTGCGTTAGTCGTTTCTGATGATCCCGGTAAAATGTATGATCCGCTGCTGATCTACGGTGGCGTTGGTTTAGGGAAGACCCATTTAATGCAAGCCATTGGTAACCGGATTATGCAGAAAGACCCAAAGAAGCGGGTCAAGTACGTTACCAGCGAGGCCTTTACCAACGATTTTGTTAAATCCGTCCAGCAGCATAAGTCCGAAAAATTTAGAAAAGAATACCGTGACGTTGACGTTCTGTTGGTTGATGATATCGAATTCTTTGCTGATAAAGGTGGGACTCAAGAAGAATTCTTCCATACCTTCAACGACTTATATGATGACGGTAAACAGATCGTGCTAACCAGTGACCGGTTGCCAAACGAAATTCCGAAATTACAGGACCGGCTCGTATCACGGTTCGCTTGGGGACTTTCCGTTGACATTACTCGGCCTGATCTAGCAACCCGAATCGCGATTTTAAAGTCAAAGGCTAAGTTTGCACACATTCGTATCCCAAACAACTGTCTTGAATACATCGCACAGTCGATTAATTCAAACGTTCGAGAACTGGAAGGCGCCTTATCCCGTGTTAAGGCCTACGCTCGCTTTAGACAGGCGTCCATTACGTTGTCATTAACTAAAAATGCGCTTCATGGTCTAGATATACAAAAGGCCAATTCCAAAGCGATCTCGATTCCAGCCATTCAAAAAATGGTCGCTTCGTACTTCAACGTGTCAGTCCGTGACATCAAAGGTAAAAAGCGGGTTAAGACAATCGTCATCCCGCGTCAAATCGCCATGTATCTATCAAGAGAAATCACAAAGACATCGTTGCCTAAAATTGGTAAAGCCTTTGGTGGCAAGGACCACACTACGGTTATTCACGCCTACGATAAGATTAAAAAGAACCTTAAGACTAACCCTGATATTCAGAACTATGTTGAAGACCTTAAGGGTGAGCTACAAAGATAATTTAAAAACGCGTATAATTTAACTGCTTAAGTAATTTGTGGACAACGGAAAGAAAGCAACCAAAATATTATCCACTTAATTTTTAAGTTATAAACAAGTTATGCACAGTCTTATCCACAACGATACATGTTGTGATGATAGTGACTTCAGCCGATAACGGTAAGTTATCCACAAGTCCTAATACTACTAACTAATAATATAATTATATTAAATTAATAAAGGAGCTTAGCCATGAAATTCTCAATCAAACGATCGAATTTTATCGATGGAATTAATAAAGTTTCCCGAGCAATTTCCAATAAAACCACGATTCCGATTCTGACTGGAATTAAAATTGACGCCACTAAAAAAGGCATTACTTTAACTGGAAGCAACGCTGATATTTCAATTCAAACGTTAATCGATAGTAAAGATCATGATAATGAACTTGCGATTTCTGAACCAGGTTCAATCGTTCTACCAGCACGTTTCTTTAGTAGCGTTGTTAAAAAATTACCTGACGAAATGATGAGTATGTCAGTTAGGGATGATTTCCAAACGGTTATTAAATCTGGTAACTCATCCTTTACCATCAACGGGTTAGACGCTAGTAATTATCCGCATCTACCAAAGATTAATACGGATAAATCCGTCAAACTCTCCGGTGATTTATTTAAAGAAATTATTCACCAGACCGTAATTGCGGTTTCCAACCAAGAAAGTCGACCGATTTTGACTGGGGTTCACTTTGCTTTAAAGAATTCCCAATTATTAGCTGTTGCCACCGATAGTCATCGTTTAAGCCAACGTAAAGTTGCTTTACCAAATAATAAAGCTAGTTATGATGTCATTATTCCTGGTAAGAGTTTAATGGAATTATCTCGAATGATTGACCAACACTCCGATGTTGAAATGCGTTTGTCCGAAAACCAGGTTCTCTTCTTAATGGGCAACACTTCGTTTTACTCACGTCTACTGGAAGGTAACTACCCGGATACTTCACAGTTAATCCCTGACGATTCTACGACTCAGGTTCAGTTTGAAGCTCCAGCATTATTAGCCGCCATCGAGCGAGCTTCGTTACTGTCACACGCATCCCGAAACAACGTAATTCAGATGAGTTTAAAGCCTGGCCAGGACAACGTAACGATTACTGGTAATTCCCCTGACGTTGGTAACGTTAAAGAAGACTTAAAGCCAAAAGCTATTAAGGGTAAGGACTTATCAATCTCGTTTAATCCTGATTACATGAAGGATGCCCTGAAGTCACTTGGTAATACCATGGTCAACATTGATTTCTTATCAGCACTGCGTCCGTTCACGCTGTTACCAACTGAAGATCACCAGAAGAACTTTGTTCAGTTGATCACGCCAGTTCGAACTTTCTAAATTTAAAATTAATTGATAGAAATAAAATAATAAAACGCTCGGTTTTTAGCCGAGCGTTTTTGTTTATAATTATGTAATTTGGGAATAATCGCCTAATAAAACCGATTTGAGACAATTTTTATTTATTAACGTGTCTTTTATTATGAACGAGTAAAAATAGCTAGTATCGGTAATAAATTGCTAAATATGTTATAATAAGCACTGAAAAGGTGGGTGAAACTTTGAAAAAGACTTTTTATTTAAATACTGATTACATAACGTTAGGTCAGTTACTGAAAGCGGAGTCCATCGTGGCTACTGGAGGCCGTGCCAAGTGGTACTTAAAGGCGCATCCAGTCAAACTTAACGGTGAATTAGAAAATCGACGGGGTAAGAAATTACATCCTGGCGACAACGTAGAGATTTCTGATCACGGGATGCTTTTTATTCGGAAAAAGTAGGCTGAATAATGAGACTTGACGAATTAAAGCTACATAACTTTCGAAATTATAGTCAAGCTGACGTTCATTTTGCACCAGGGATTAACGTTCTGATCGGTAATAATGCCCAGGGAAAAACTAATCTCCTGGAAGCGGTATACGTTCTGGCGTTAGCCCGAAGTCATCGAACTCATAACAATCGTGATTTGATCAATTGGAAACACGATACGGCACAGATCAAAGGCTTGATTAAAAAGAAGCTAGGCAACCTGCATCTTGAATTGGACCTAAGCCGACACGGTAAACGTGCCAAGGTCAATTACATTCGTCAGGCTCGATTATCCAGTTACGTCGGACAACTTAACGTGGTTCTTTTTTCTCCTGATGATTTATCGATCGTAAAGGGTGCGCCCATGATTCGGCGTCACTTTATGAACACTGAATTTAGTCAGATGAGTAATAAATACATGTATAACGTTGCCCAGTACAAGGATATTTTGCAGCAGCGTAATCATTACCTTAAAAGCCTGCATTATCATCATTCGTCAGATTTGGTTTATTTAAGCGTTCTCTCTGATCAGTTAGCTGGTTTCGGTGCCGAAATTATCTTTCAGCGCATTCAGTTACTTAATCGATTAGAGAAATGGTCACAAAAGATCGACCGTGAGATTTCTTTAGCGACCGAACACATGCAACTGAAGTATGAAACAGCTTTAAAACCGGATCAGATGGGTTCTGTAAAGGAAATTTATGGAAATTTAAAGCAGCTTTATGCTGACGCTCGAGGCCGTGAGATTCGAACGGGAACCACTGCGTTGGGTCCGCATCGGGATGACTTGCGGTTCATTATTAATGGCAAGGATGTTCAGACGTTCGGATCACAGGGTCAGCAAAGGACCAGTGCCCTGTCAATTAAGTTGGCAGAGATTGATTTAATGCGTGAAGTTACCGGAGAATATCCGGTCCTTTTACTCGATGATGTTTTATCCGAATTGGATGATAAGCGACAGACTCATCTGTTACGAGCCATTCAGGACAAGGTGCAGACGTTTATTACAACCACGAATCTAAGTGGAATCGCTCGAAACCTGATCCATGATCCAAAGATTTTTCGGATCGACCATGGAACCATTCAGGTTTCAGATGAATAAGTTAATTGTTGTTACAGTGAGTTAATTAAAGGAGGACCTTCTTTGACTGACGATCAAAAAGAAAGAGATTATGGCGGCAAGTATGGCGCTAATCAAATTCAGGTCTTAAAGGGCTTGGAAGCCGTACGAAAACGACCCGGGATGTACATCGGCTCGACTAATAAACAGGGCCTGCATCAGTTGGTCTGGGAAATCGTTGATAACAGTATCGACGAAGCCCTAGCTGGTTTTGCTAAAAACATTGAAGTTACGGTTCATAAAGACAATAGTGTGACAGTCACTGATGATGGTCGTGGGATTCCGGTTGGTACTCAAAAGGATACTGGCAAGCCTGCTTTACAGGTTATCTTCACGATTTTACACGCCGGTGGTAAATTCGGCGGTGGCGGTTACAAAGTTTCTGGTGGTCTCCATGGTGTGGGTGCCAGTGTTGTAAACGCCCTATCTAAAGAATTAGATGTAACCGTTGCCCGTGGCGGCAAGAAGTACTACATGGACTTCTCCCGTGGTCACGTTAAGACACCAATGAAGGTTATTGGCACCTGCCCAAAGAGTGAGACCGGGACTAAGGTTCATTTCTTACCAGATTCAGATATCTTTTTAGAAACCACCGTTTATGATTTTAAAGAATTAAATTCCCGAATTCGTGAATTAGCCTTCTTAAACAAGGGTTTACACATCAAATTAACTGATGAACGTCACGAAACGCCCGTTGTTAAGAACTATAAATTCGAAGGTGGCATTAAGCACTTCGTTGAATTTTTAGACCGTAACAAACAGAGTATGTTTAAGGAACCCGTATATATTCAGGGTAAGAATCACGGGATCGAAGTTGAAGTTGCTTTGCAGTATACCGATGATTATCACAGTACCCTGTACACCTTCACCAACAACATTTATACGCCTGAAGGTGGAACCCATGAAGAAGGTTTTAAGCAGGCTTTGACCCGTGTCATTAATGAATACGCTCGTAAAAACAAACTATTAAAGAAGAACCAGAAGAACTTAACTGGTGACGATGTACGTGAAGGCATTACCGCAATCGTTAGCATTAAGCATCCAAATCCACAGTTTGAAGGTCAAACCAAGACCCGTTTAGGTAACTTGGATGCTCGAACTGCTGTTAACAAGGTCTTTGGTCAGCAGTTTATGAAGTTCCTGCTTGAAAACCCACAACTCGCTAAGAAGATCGTTAAAAAGAGTGACGTGGCTTCTAAAGCTAGAGAAGCAGCTCGCCGTGCTCGTGAAGTTACCCGTAAGAAGAGTGGCCTAGAGATCTCGAACTTACCCGGTAAGTTAGCTGATAACACCAGTAAGGACCCTAACATTTCCGAACTGTTCATCGTCGAAGGTGATTCCGCCGGTGGTTCTGCTAAACAGGGTCGTTCTCGATTAACGCAGGCCATTTTGCCAATTCGAGGTAAGATCTTGAACGTTGAAAAAGCTAGTATGAACCGAATCTTAGCCAACGATGAAATTCGTTCGTTGATCACCGCCATGGGTGCAGGTTTTGGTGACAACTTCAACGTCTTAAAGGCTAACTACCATAAGTTGATCTTAATGACCGATGCCGATGTTGATGGCTATCACATTCAAACCCTGTTATTAACACTCATTTACAATTACATGCGACCGTTACTTTACGCCGGTTACGTATACATTGCCCAGCCACCGTTATACCGATTACGTCAGGGTAAATTGATGCGTTATATCGGAACGGATGAAGAATTACATCACGTCCTGAGTGAATTACCAGCTTCACCAAAGCCTGACATTCAACGTTACAAAGGACTAGGTGAAATGGACCCTAGTCAATTATGGGCCACTACTATGGATCCTCGTCATCGTCGTTTATTACGGGTTGATCCTAGTGATGCCAAAGCCGTTGCTCATTCATTTGAAATGCTGATGGGTAGTAAGGTTGCTCCGCGAAAGAAATTCATTAAAGATAACGCCACGTTCGTTCAGAACCTGGACGTTTAAAGTTAAAGTGTTAAGTGTCAAAGATGTTAACAGTCATTAACAGTTAACAAGTAACAGTCGTCGTGAATGGAGGAAACCAAATGGCGAACGAAGATTTGAACAATCGAATTACGAACGTTGACCTTTCCAAGCGAATGCGGTCTTCGTTCTTAGATTACGCAATGAGTGTTATCGTTGCCCGAGCTCTGCCAGACGTCTGTGATGGCTTAAAGCCAGTTCAGCGCCGAATCCTGTATGATATGCATGAATTAGGTGTTACCCCTGATAAGCCGTATAAGAAATCAGCCAGAGTCGTCGGTGATGTCTTAGGTAAGTATCATCCCCATGGTGACAGTGCCGTTTATGGTGCCCTAGTTAGAATGGCTCAGCCGTTCAGTTACCGTTACATGTTAGTCGACGGTCATGGTAACTTTGGCTCGATCGATGGTGATGGCGCCGCTGCCATGCGTTATACTGAAGCCCGCTTAAGCCGGGTCTCGGTTGAAATGTTAAGGGATATTAACAAAGATACCGTTAAATTCCAGGATAACTACGATGGGACCGAACGTGAACCAGTTGTCTTACCAGCTCGTTTTCCAAACTTATTAGTGAACGGAGCTAACGGGATTGCCGTTGGGATGGCTACCAACATTCCGCCGCATAACTTAAGCGAAGTTATCGACGGGATTCACATGTTAATGCATAATCCTGACGTCACCGTTCCTGAATTGATGAAGGCCATTCCAGGTCCTGATTTTCCAACCGGTGGTGTCGTAATCGGCAAATCCGGAATTAGAAAAGCTTACCAGACCGGTCGAGGAACGATTGCTTTACGTGCCAAGGTCGATATTCAGGAACAAAAGAACGGTAAGAAGCAGATCGTTATTACTCAGATGCCGTACATGGTTAACAAGGCCCAGTTAGTTAAGCACATTGCTAACCTAGTTCGTGACAAGCGAATTATGGGGATCACCGACGTTAATGATGAATCAGACCGTGAAGGCTTACGGGTCGTTATTAAAGTTCGTCGTGACGCCAGCGCCCAGATCATTTTAAATAATTTATATAAGATGACCCTGTTACAGACGTCCTTCAGCTTTAACATGCTAGCGATCGTTAATGGTGCTCCACGCCTGTTAAACCTTAAGCAGATTTTACAGTATTACTTAAAGCACCAGGTGGAAGTGGTTCGCCGCCGTGTCAAGTATGAATTAAATCGTGCTCAGAAGCGTGACGAAATCATGCGTGGCCTCTTGATTGCCTTGGATCACATCAAGGAAATCATCCGGATTATTCGTAGTTCCAAGACCAGCGTGGTTGCTAAAGCTCACTTAATGGACAACTTCAAGTTAACTGATCGTCAAGCCCAAGCCATTTTGGACATGCGATTAGTTCGTTTAACCGGCTTAGAATACGGTAAGATCGAAGCTACCCATAAACAGTTATTAAAGGATATTACCAACTATAAGGGCATCCTTGGTGATCCAAAGAAAGTTGATCACATTATCGATACTCAGATCTTAAAGCTTAAGAAGCGTTTTGGTGATAAGCGTCGAACCAAGATTATGTTCGGTAAGGTTATGAGCCTTGAAGATGAAGACTTGATCGAACCGAAAGACGTTATGGTTACCTTAACCCACCGTGGTTACGTCAAGCGGATCAACACCGATGAATTTAAGACCCAGAACCGTGGTGGCCGTGGTATTCAAGGGATGGACGTTCATAACGATGATTTCGTTGAACACCTGATTTCGACGAATACTCATGATACATTACTGCTATTCACTAACGCTGGTAAAGTCTACCGAATGACGGTTTACCAGATTCCTGAATACGGCCGTAACGCTAAAGGCTTACCGATCATTAACTTCCTGAAGATCGACCCAAAGGAACGCATCCAAGCTGTGATCAACGTTTCTGATAAGTCACACGATCAGGATAAGTATTTGTTCTTTACCACCGTTCAAGGAACCGTTAAGCGTACCCCTGTTAAGGACTTTATGAACATTCGTCGAAGCGGCTTAAAGGCCATTCACTTAAATAAGGGTGACGAACTGTTAAACGTTTCGATCGTTAGTTCCGGTCAGAACATGATCATCGGGACTCATCAGGGTTATGCTGTCGCATTTCCTGTTGACAGTGTTCGTTCGATGGGCCGTGACGCTACCGGTGTTCGTGGTGCCCAGCTTCGTCCGCATGATTACGCAATTGGTGCCGACGTCTTAGGTCCGCACGACTACGTCTTCGTAATCTCTGAAAAGGGTTACGGTAAGCGGACGCCTGCTAACCAGTACCAGATTAAAGGCCGTGGCGGTAAGGGAATTAAGACGGTTAACGTTGCCAAAAAGAACGGTCCGTTAGCTGGCTTAACGACGTTACACGGTCATGAAGATCTGATGTTGATGACCAACCGTGGAGTCACGATTCGATTCAATGCTTCCG
This sequence comes from Acetilactobacillus jinshanensis, assembly GCF_004359375.1. Classification (NCBI taxonomy): domain Bacteria; kingdom Bacillati; phylum Bacillota; class Bacilli; order Lactobacillales; family Lactobacillaceae; genus Acetilactobacillus; species Acetilactobacillus jinshanensis. The sequence goes on from NZ_CP034726.1 coordinate 8,669, forward strand.
ACGTTTCTGAAACCAGTCGTGTCACCTACGGAGTTCGTTTAATTAGAGTTAATAAGGGATCTAAAGTTACGACCTTAGCTAAGGTTCCACATGACGATACTCCTGAAAAGATTCAAGCTAAGTCAACCGATAGCGAAAAACAGAATTAAATTTTGAAATTAAATTAATAATTTTAAAAAGGGCGGGTGATTTCACCCGTCTTTTTCGTAATTAAATATGATCGCAAATCAATTATTTCAGGCAAAATTGAATTCAGAGTTAAATTTGTGGTAAACTTTTAGTTTGTAGACGTGATTATTGATTGCGTCTACCCTGCTCCTGAAAATTTTCACAGTCGGGAGCCTGAAGACCATAGGGAGGTGTGAACATTATGGAAAAACGTAGATACGAAATTACTTACATCATTCGTCCAGATATCGATTCTGCTAGCAAAGAAAAGTTAGTTAAGCGCTTCGATACCATTTTAAAGGCTAGTGGTGCCAAGATCGACAGTTCCAAGGACTGGCAGAAGCGTCGTTTTGCATACCCAATTGATAAGTTCACTGAAGGTACTTATCACATTATCAACATGCAAACTGACAAGCCTGCTGCCTTAGAAGAATTTGACCGTTTAGCTAAGTATGACCACAACATTTTACGTCATATGATCGTTAAACGTGATTACACTAAAGAAGCTCAAGACGATAAAAAAGCTGACAAGTAATTATCAGTTTTCGTTTTAATCGATAGAGAGGAGTGTTGCACATGATTAATCGTGTAACCCTTACTGGTCGCCTGACCAGAAACGTTGATTTGCGATACACTCCGAGTGGAGTCGCCGTTGGTAACTTCACGTTGGCGGTTGATCGTCAGTTTACTAACCGAAATGGTCAGCGTGGTACTGACTTTATCCGGTGCGTAATTTGGCGTAAATCAGCTGAAAACTTTGCTAATTTCACCCATAAAGGTTCATTAGTTGGGATTGACGGTCGTATTCAGACTGGATCTTACCAGAACCAACAGGGACAGACCGTTTACACTACTGACGTTGTGGTTGATAACTTTGCTTTACTTGAAAGTAAGCAGCAGAGTCAAGCTTCCGGTCAGCCGAACGGCCCTGCTAACAAAGTTACCAACAACAATGCTCCTCAAAATGGTGGTCAGAATGGACCTATGAATCCGTTTGCTTCCCAGGGTAATAACAACCAGAATAGTGGCTATCGACCAAAATATAAGCCTAATAACGGTGGTAATGCACCGGCTGGTGGACCTAAGAAGCCATCTAATCCTAATAAGCCGAAAGGCAATGGTAACGGTGGCAACAATAAAGATCCGTTTGCTAACTCTGGTAACAAAAAGATTGATATCTCCGATGATGATTTACCGTTCTAAAATTTAGAAATTTTCCAAGAATTCGACATAGAGGAGGTAAACCAGTATGGCATTTAGAAGACATCGTAAGATTGACTTCATCGCAGCCAATCATATTGACTATATCGACTATAAAGACGTTAACCTTTTAAGAAGATTTGTTTCTGAAAAGGGTAAGATTTTACCACGTCGTGTCACTGGCACCAGTGCTAAGAATCAGCGTCGTTTAACGGTAGCTATTAAACGAGCTCGTATCATGGGCTTGATGCCATTCGTTACCGAAGAATAATCTGAAATTAATTTTTATAAAGTGCTTGATTACAGATCCTGTAATCAAGCGCTTTTTGTTTTGGTCGCTTTTTGGGATTACGGTTTGGTAATGATAAAATATACTTAAAGTAATGGCTTAAGAGGATGCGTATGAAAAAACTATTTGCGAAGCACGGCCTACCGCCTTTTCTAAGTAATCGAGACTTAATGTGGGTCACCTTATTTATATCGCTTTTTTCAATCATCGCCATCGTGACCGGTGCTTTATATAACCTGGGAATTGGCTTGATTCTATTGGGTTTAGCGTGTGTCGGGATGATCATATCCTTTAACGCAATGAACCGGGTCGGTGAAGGTGCTTACCGTTACCTATCTGATGTTGCGTATCAAATCCGACGTGGTGAAGAAGAAAGTTTACTTGAGATGCCGATGGGTGTGATGATCCTGGATTCTAATTCGCAGATCGCCTGGATCAACCCGTATTTACAACCGTACTTCAGTCAGCAAAATGTGCTGGGGAAGCGGCTTAACGATGCGGCGCCTGGATTAAAATCGCTGATCACGCAGTATTGGGATTCTAACCAGAACCACGTTATTACCTGGAATCATCATCATTTCGTAATCCTGATTCAAAAGGCGTACCGAACGATTTATTTATTGGATATTACCCCGTATTACAACATCAAGCTGAAATCTCGGGATGAAAAGCTGTCGATCGGTGAAATCTTCCTGGATAACTACGCTGAGGTTACCCAGTCGATGTCTGATCAAAACGTGTCCAACCTGCATAATTACGTAACGAATATGCTGTCAGAATGGGCTCACCAGTTCGGGATCTATTTGAAACAGCTCGATGACGATCATTTTATGATTTTATCCTACACAAAATCGTTGATGAGCGCTGAAGGCGATAAGTTTAAGATTTTGGATCAGATTCGAAATCACACGTCAAAACAGAATTTACCGTTAACCCTTAGTATGGGAATTGCCTATGGTAAAGGAACGTTAGACGGCTTAGCTAAACAGGCCCAGAGCGATTTAAACCTGGCCCTAGGTCGTGGTGGTGATCAAGTCGTCGTTAAAGCTCGTGGTCAGCAAGCTCGTTTCTACGGTGGTAAGACCAACCCAATGGAAAAGCGAACTCGAGTTAGAGCCCGAATGACGTCGCAAGCCTTGCAAGAATTAATTAAGGAGTCCGATCAGGTGATCGTTCAAGGTCATATGCATCCGGATATGGATGCGCTGGGTGCCTGTTTAGGTGTTCATCGGATTGCCCGAATGAACAACAAGCAATGCTGGATTGTCCTTAGGAAAGAAAAACGGCACTCTGACGTTCAACAGTTACTAGATACCATTAAAAAGGATCCCAAGATTGGGGACGCCTTTGTATCGCCAGCCGACGCCGTTAAAAAAGCCACTGATAAGAGTATTTTAGTGATGGTTGATCATTCTAAGCCAAGCATAAGTATTTCGCAAAAGCTCTATGAACGGCTGCATAAGCGGGTTGTAATTATTGATCATCACCGTCGTGGTGAAGAATTTCCGGCTCATCCACTGCTAGTATACATTGAACCGTACGCGTCTTCAGCATGTGAATTGATCACCGAAATGATCAGTTACCAATCGCAAGATGAACCGATCAATAAGATTGAAGCTACGGCCATGTTAAGCGGGATCGTTACGGATACCCAGTCGTTCTCGATTCGAACCGGTACCAGGACTTTTGACGCCGCTAGCTATTTGCGTTCAGCGGGTGCTAACGTAGATCTGATGCATCAATTCATGCAGGAAAATCTGACGAGTTATCTAGACCGTGATCACCTGATTTCACGGGTTGAACTCAATAAGCACCGTGACATTGCGTTAGTCGTCGGTGAAAAGAACCGGGTCTACGATCCGGTTACCGCAGCTCAAGCCGCTGATTCGTTATTGACGGTTCGTGGCGTTGTCGCATCGTTCGTAGCGACGAAACGTCCCGACGGTTTAATTGGGATCTCGGCCCGCAGTGACGGGACTTATAACGTTCAATTAATTATGGAACGCCTTGGCGGTGGTGGTCACCTATCAAGTGGTGCTACCCAGATCAAAGGGGCTTCCATGAGCAAGATTCAGCAGATGTTAAAGAAAGCCATAAAAGAAGTTAACAAACAGGAACGGCCTAACGATCACTCGACTAAGAAATAACGGAGTTCGTCAGGCGACAAAGTTACCGAAATTTGTTAAATTGTAGAGTATACAGAATTTGAGAAGGGAAGCCATCTTATGAAGGTTATTTTTACACAAGACGTTGCCGGTAAAGGTCGACGCGGTGAAGTTAAGAACGTTGCTGCAGGTTATGCTGAAAACTTTTTGATCCGAACTGGTAAGGCTCGTCGTGCCACTAAGTCAACCGTTAGTAAATTACGTGCCCAAAAGCATGCTGAAAACCGTGATGAAGCCGAAGCTAAGAAAGCTGCTGAAGATTTAAAGGCTAAATTAGAAAGCGGCAAGTGTGTCGTTGTTTTAAGTGCTAAATGTGGTAAAGACGGCCGTTTATTCGGTTCCGTCACCAGCAAACAGATCGTTCAAGGGATGAAAAAGCAGCACGGCATCACCTTAAATAAACGTAAGTTAGACTTAAAGGACCCAATTCGTTCATTAGGTTACATGAACGTCCCTGTTAAGCTCCATAAGGGCATAACTGCTCAAGTTCGAGTTCACGTTACCGAAAAGAAGTAAATCCCTTTACAGGTGAATTTCAGGGCGCTTACAGGATTGATTATAGTTAAAGGTCGTTAATTGATAATGAATAACGATGCGTTGATTGCTAAGACACCGCCTCATGATAATAATGCCGAACAGGCCGTACTGGGTGCTGTTTTCTTAGATAACACGACTTTAGCGGACGTCATGGAGTACGTAAAACCCAGTGACTTTTATGCTAAAGCTCACCAGTACATTTTTGCTGCAATGGTCGACCTAAGTGACCGTAATCAAGCGATTGATGCGATCACGATGCCCGATTTATTAAAGGCTAAGCATCAATTATCCGCTGTGGGTGGATATAAATACATTGCTAAACTTGCTGAATCGGTCCCGACTGCCGCTAACGTAACGTATTACGCTAAAATCGTTCGTGATAAGTCAATTTCGAGACGACTGATCAGAGCCGCTAACGAAATCGCTCAGGACGGTTATGAACAACAAGGTAACGTTGAAGAACAATTGGATAATGCCGAGAGCCGGATTTTAAACGTTTCTCAGGAACAGGATACCAAAGGGTTAACTAGTATCCATGACATTATTAATACGGCGTATACCCACATTAATCAGTTGTCGAAAGACCGAAGCGACGTTACCGGACTTGCAACCGGCTATCCAGCGATTGATAAACTAACGACCGGCTTTCATAAGGGTGAATTTATTATCGTGGCCGCTCGACCGGCCATGGGTAAAACGACGTTTGCCCTGAACGTTGCCCAAAACGTTGCAACGACGACTGGTGATACCGTGGCCATCTTCAGTTTAGAAATGGGTGCCGAATCGTTAGTTGATCGAATGATCTGTGCTCAGGGTAATATTAAGGCCAATCATTTAAGGACTGGTCAGTTGTCTCATGATGACTGGACTAATATTGTTGCTGCGGTGGGTAGTTTATCGAAAGATAATATCTATATCGATGACACTCCAGGGATCAACATTTCTTCGATCTTAGCTCGTTCCCGTCGATTAGCCGAAGAAAAGAAGAACTTGAGTTTGATCGTGGTCGATTACCTGCAACTAGTTGAAGGTAACGATAAGGAAAGCCGTCAGCAAGAAGTTTCTGAAGTTTCTCGTCAATTAAAGAAGTTAGCTAAGGAGCTAAATGTCCCGGTATTAGCACTTTCGCAATTATCGCGAAGCGTTGAACAACGAGAGGATAAACGTCCGGTTTTAAGTGATATTCGTGAATCCGGATCCATTGAACAGGATGCCGATATTGTATCGTTCTTATACCGGAAGGATTATTACGAACGTGATAAAGACGTCGGTAATCCCAAGAATCCGAATCCAAAGCCCAAGACTGGCAACGACGCCAGTGATACGGAATTCATTATTGAAAAGAACCGATCGGGTCCGCGAGGCACTGTTCATCTGATGTTCTTAAAGGCTTATAACAAGTTCTCTTCAATTATCGCTAAGCCGGTTAATCCGCCCGTTAACCCAAACGGGAAGTTTTAGCTAACATTAGCCAAAATAAAAAGGAGTTCGAATTTTTCGAGCTCCTTTTTGTATTGCTTATTTTAAAATCGATTAAAATTTATTAGATGTTTTTTGGGATGATTTCTGATGCTTTTGACGTGGCTTTCTTGGACTTGCCTTTGGCTTAACAGCCTTGGTCGTGCCAGTTACTGTAGCAGGTCGGAAAAATACAGTTTGGACGTTCTCATATAAATAGTAAAGGAAATAGATCAGTCCCACGACGCTCCAGAACAGACGAATCAACTCTATTGCGACGTTAAGGTTAGGATTACTGAATAACGCTAACGACAGCACGCTAGAATCAGCTAGGAGATATCCAGAAAAGACAAGCATAATGATACTAATGAAGATATTGACCCAAGCCCTAAGCTTCATGGCAATCAGTCCTTTACCTTTATAAATTACAAAAAAGCAGTAATCATAAACTAATGATTACTGCTTTTTATCGAACGTTAAATTAGTGGGCTGTGAGGGGTTCGAACCCTCGACCCTCTGATTAAGAGTCAGATGCTCTAGCCAGCTGAGCTAACAGCCCATAAGTATTAGTGCTCTCTCGCACAACAATTATTATATTATCACACTCACACAGATATGCAACCCTTTATCTCAAAAAAGTGGTTTTTATAAAAACGATATCTAAAGCGTGATATAATATAGCCACATCAAGGACTACGCTGAATATATTAGTCCTGATGAATTAGAAAAGCAAACGTTTATTTAAAAATAAATAATTTTAATGACGTTAAATAGTTTTGCAATAAATAATTAGGGGAAATTAATATGGCAAAAATATTAGTTGTTGATGATGAAAAACCGATTACTGATATCGAAAAATTTAACTTAGAAAAAGAATGTTACCAGGTTTCCGTCGCTTACGATGGTGAAGAAGCTTTAAAGAAAGTTAAAGCCGAAAATCCTGATCTGATTATCTTAGATCTAATGCTACCCAAGATTGATGGATTAGAAGTAGCCCGTGAAGTTCGAAAGACTTATGACATGCCAATTATCATGGTTACCGCCAAGGATTCTGAATTAGATAAGGTCTTAGGCCTAGAAATCGGTGCCGATGACTACGTTACCAAGCCATTTTCTAACCGTGAATTAGTTGCCCGTGTTAAGGCTAACCTTCGTCGTCAGCGAACCAATAATCGTCACGCGAAGAAGGAAGATCACGGTGAAAAGGACATTAAAGTCGGTGATTTGGTAATTCATCCGCAGTCCTATTCCGTCACCAAAAAGGGTAAGACGATCGATTTAACCCATCGTGAATTCGAATTATTACATTATTTAGCTGAACATATTGGCCAGGTTATGACCCGTGAACACCTGTTACAGACCGTTTGGGGCTATGACTACTTTGGTGACGTTCGAACTGTCGACGTTACCGTTCGTCGTTTAAGAGAAAAGATCGAAGACGACCCAAGTCACCCGATTTATTTAGTTACCCGTCGTGGCGTTGGTTATTATCTTAAAGATTCCAATCAGGCTAACTAATTAATACCAGATTATTTAAGGGGCGTTCTGGATCTTGAATAGTCACATTAAATTCTTTCACTCGATTCACTTTAAAATTGCGCTGGTCTTTGCACTGATCCTTTTAATTTCACTAGAAGTCGTGGGCGCCGTATTCGTTAGCCAGTTGGAGAAAAAGAACGTGGCTCAGTATGAGCGTCAGGTTCAGTTACCGACGTATGTCGAGCGATCCATTACGACTCAGTTAGGCCGTAGTGATCAAAAGAAAGCTAATCGAAAAATTCATATGCTGTTATCCGACACCAGTAATAACAGCTCAAATCAAGTTCAAGTCATTGATACCAAAGGTACCATTCGAGGTACTAATCAGATTGATAATAAGAGCATCGTCGGTCAAAAAACGACTGACCATGACGTTAAAGACGCTCTATATCACGGTAAGAACGTTAATAAGACGACATATAACAGTCAAAACGCGACCCGTTATTACACGGCCGTCGTTCCGTTAATCAGAAGTCAAAATAATAACACGGTTGGTGCGGTCTACATCAGGGCTAGTTTAAATCCAGTCTACAAGACGATTGATAGTATCACCTTTATCTATCTGTTGGCTGCCTTAATCACCATTTTGATCGGATTATTAGTTGCGATCGTAATCTCAAGAGCGATTACCCGACCGATTGACGAAATGAAGAAGCAAACGATTCAGATTGCCCACGGTGATTATTCCGGGCATGTCCATGTCTACGGCAAGGATGAATTGGGACAGCTAGCGGAAGCCGTTAATAACCTATCCGTTAAGGTCCGTGAATCTCAGGAATCAACCGAATCGGAACGTCGTCAATTAGATTCCGTCTTAACTCATATGAACGATGGGGTCTTAGCTACTGACCGTTGGGGTCGGGTTACGATTTCCAATTCAAAGGCCCTCGATTTCTTGAACCTACAGAGTGAAAACGTGATTGGGCACCCGATTTTACAGGTCTTGGGTGTTGCTAAGAAGTATTCGTTACGGCGATTATTTGAACATCCGCATGAGATTCAGGTTGATTTATCGAATCATGACCGTGAATTAATTTTGCACGCTCATTTTTCACTCGTTCAGCGTAATTCGGGCTTCATCAGTGGTTTAGTCTGTGTTCTGCATGATGTTACTGAGCAGGAAAAGATTGATGAAGACCGGAAGCGTTTCGTTTCCAACGTTTCTCATGAATTGAGAACGCCGTTAACCAGTGTCCATGCTTATCTGGAAACCTTAATCGCGGGCGCCTGGAAAGATAAGGACGTTGCTCCGCATTTCTTACAGGTCGCTCAGGACGAAACGGATCGAATGATCCGAATGGTCCGTAACCTGTTGACCCTATCCAGAATGGATTCTGGTCGGCAAAAGATGAACCCGGAATTAACGAATTTGAATGAATTATTTAATCACATCCTTAAACACTACAAGTTAATGATTAAGAACGGTGATCAAATCGAACCAAATCTAAAGGTCAATAATAATTATCATATCGTCGAGAACTTTACTAGTCGAACGTTATGGGTCGAATTGGATCCTGATCGTTTTACTCAGGTAATCGATAACATCATGAATAACGCGTTAAAGTATTCGCCGTCTGGTGGTACCATCACGTGTTCGCTATATGATTCCAACAATCGAGTCATGCTTAGCATCGCCGATCAAGGAATCGGGATTCCACGTGACGCTCAGGATCATATCTTTGACCGCTTTTACCGAGTTGATAAGTCCAGGACCCGTGCTAGTGGTGGTACCGGTTTAGGTCTATCAATTTGTAAAGACATCGTTGAAGCTCTCGGTGGCAGTATTTGGGTCGAAAGCACCGAAGGTCACGGTTCAACCTTCTACATTTCATTACCTTATGAACCAATGAAGGAGAATTTATGGGATGCACGTAATTAAGAAATACGGCTTAACGGTTGCGCTTACGGTAGTCGTTGTCATTAGTCTAATCCTTTCGATCATCCTGTGGTCGAACCCTTCTTACGAACATACGAAACGCAATAACACCAGCAGCTCCAACACCAGTGTGGTAAGTAAGCCGTTATCTTACACGTATTTACCTACTCAGGCTATCCACACTGATCATAATGGTCACCAATGGATCATTGCTGATCCCGATGCGAACGTCGTCTCTGAATTCATTAAGAAACTTAACGGTGGGACCCGAATGATAAAATTAACGGATCATTCCACCCGTAATTACATTAAGCACTTGAATCGTCGACGTTCGATCATTTTAAATTATCAAAATGACGTTACGACACCCATCTTTAATTCAGTCGCTAAGGGTGGCTTTAGTAAGTTACCGACCCGTCAGTTTAACCGGATCGTATTACCATTAAACGGTACTAAATATATGTATCTGCTACGTGATCGAGGTAACGTTGTTTACCGAGTCAAAATGGATCATCGGATTCATGGCATTAATTCGATCATTAAAAAGCCGCTCCAGAAGATTCCAGTTCAAATCAGATCTAATTATGGGCGACCAGTAGTTACCTACCCTAGAGCCGTCGTAATGCCACAATATGAATATTTAATTAATAAACAGACGCAAAATTACTACATTATGCGATTATTAAGCGGTAACCATAACATCGTCAGGACGCGTAAGAAGAACCGAGTTGTGTACAGCAACGAGTCCAACCGACAATTAATTTTCGGTCATGATAAGAACGCTACCTACGTTAATGATCGGCCAACCCGTGTTCACGGTGATTTTAACCAGAGTTTGTATAATTCCTATCACAACTTGCTGGCATTGAACTTACCGTTGAACGGGGTCCACTACTTCGATTACAATCCGGATACGCACACGATCCTTTATCGTGGCTTTGTTGAAAGTTTTCCGATCTTCAACCCAACTCACTTCGGGACCATTAGTATGCAATCGATCGATGGTGAATTACGGTATAATTATTCCTTGTATTCACTTCAGATTCCAATTCCGAACGACCGCAGGAAATTAAAGTTACCCGATACTCGACAGGTCTTGAATAACCTAAAAATGCGTGGTTATAAGCTGCGTGACGTTCAGGCGATTGAAATTGGTTATGAATGGCAGAATGCTAAGACGTCTAAAATCTTGGCTAATTTAACACCAACGTGGTTTATTAAGTATAACGGTCACTGGCTTAACTATGATCAGTTAGGTCTTGCTCAATAAATAGGAGGCAACTAGACGTGGATTTTAAACGCATTCAAATTATTTTCTTAATAACCTTTGTGATTATCGATGTCTTCTTGTTCTCCCTGTTTCACCGTAACCAGAGTATCCAGACTGAGAACCTGACGAATGGTAATCAGTCCAGTATCGTTGAAGAGATGCGGAACGATCAAATTACGTTTAATCATCGGTTATCAACTAAGTCTGGACAAGGTTATTATTTAGCGGCTAAGCCTTCAAATGATCTTCATTCGAAGATGGCTGAATTATCATCTAATCAGGATGTCCATTATTCTAACCGTAAAATTAACAGTCAATTTAAGCATCCAGTACCGGTTAATACTAAACATCCGGAAAAGACGATTGACCAAAAGCTAAATAACCCGACGTTCCTGATCCATGGTGACCAGTATCGTTATAGTCGTAACCTATCGAACCGTAATACGTTGGTATACGTTCAGAAGGCGCCTAAAAACGCCAATCAAGATTCAATCTATTCAAACTCCGCTCGAGTTCGTTTCCACGTTGCGGGTGGCCTACTAACGAGTTACACGCAGGGCTATGTATCAAACGTTAAGACACTGCGTGAAAAGTCAGAAACCATTTCAGCCGAACGAGCATTAACCTGGTTATATCAGTACAACAACATCCCTGATAACACCAAGATCGAGTGGTGTCACTTTGCTTACACCAAACTATTATCTGTTAAAGGGAATAACATTTACATCCCAACTTGGGTTGTTGCCTTACGGTCCAGTAACTCGTCGGCTATACAGTACCGTTACATTAACGCGTTTAACGGCTCGATCATTAGTTCTGTTAAAAACAAAGATTTAAATAACACGTCGGCAGATTAGTTAATGGAAATAAATCATTGAAACGGGAGACAATCTAATCAAATGTTTTTCAAAGGTGCTATGAAAATTTGTTTACTTTCGAGTGGCAGTGGTGGTAATTCCACCTATATTCAGACGGCACATCATCAGGTGCTGTTAGACGCCGGCTTAAGTGGAGTTAAGATTAGACACCTGCTCCATTTAATTCATCGGGATCCCCGTCAGATCGATATGTTGCTGGTTAGTCATGAACATAGCGATCATTCCAAAGGGGTCGGCATCCTGGCCCGTAAGTATCACAACATCAAAGTATTCGCTAACCAGAAGACGTGGGATGCTATGGCACCGAAAATTGGTTTCGTTGATCCAAGTCAGCGTCGCATTTTTCCTGAAGGTAAAACGATGAGTTTTGGTGATCTTGATATTCAAAGTTTTGGCACGTCACATGATGCCGCTGATTCGCAGTACTATAAAGTTACCTGTCGTGGCAAAAGCTTTGCAATGATTACCGATGCTGGTTACGTATCACGCCATATTCAAAAGCTGATTATGAACTGTGAAGCCTTCGCGATGGAAAGTAATTATGATACGGAAATGTTGCGGCATGGACCTTATTCATGGCCGTTAAAGCGACGGATTTTAAGTGATGTTGGACATTTATCCAATGATCAAACGGCTGATATTTTATTGAACGTGATCGGCAACAAAACCAAATACGTCTTTTTGGCTCATCGAAGCCATAATAATAACACGATGGAGCTAGCTCACGATACCGTTGCGAACGTCTTAATGCGCAATGGTTTACCAGTTGGTCGTGATTTTAAACTCTATGATACGGACGTTGAAATGCCCACGCCGTTAGTAACGATATAGTAAGTGGTGAGAAAATTGCGTTGGAAGCCAATGAAACCAATTCATAAAATAATCGCAATTGCCGTAGTCGCTGGAGCCCTTGGTGGCTTAGTTACCTATGGCGGGATTTCCTATTTTGTCAACGACACCAATCCCATTACACAGGAAACGGCAGTTCCTAAGGGATCTAATAAAGGCGGCACGGCAAAGGTTAATAACGTTAAAGTCAACGTGCAGACCCAGTCTGAACAGGCTTTCCAATCGGTTAAAAACGACGTGGTTTCCGTTATTAACTTGAAAAAAGGGAATAATAATCAGAATCCGTTAGCCCAGTTATTTGGCGATCAGGATCGCAATCGAAAAACGCTTCAAACCAATAGTGAGGGTTCCGGTGTCATCTATAAGGTTCACAACGGTTCCGCTTACGTTGTCACGAATAACCACGTGATTGCTGGGTCTAATCAGATTGAAGTCCTGATGAGCAACGGTAAACGGATGCAAGCTAAATTGGTTGGTCACGATAAAGTTACTGATTTAGCCGTTTTAAAGATCAACGCTAATCAGGTGCATCAGGTTGCTACGTTCGGTAATTCCAATAACATTAAAGTCGGTGAAACGGCATTGGCAATCGGGTCACCGTTGGGTTCGTCCTATGCCTCATCATTAACTCAAGGAATCATTTCCGCTAAGAAACGTGAAGTACCCAGGGTTAGTAGTAATGGAATGTCATTTGGTGACGCCAACGTAATTCAAACGGATACGGCCATTAACCCTGGTAATTCAGGTGGTCCGCTGATTAACCTTGGCGGTCAGGTCATTGGCATTAATTCGATGAAGATGGCGTCTGATGGTCAGGGCGCCACGATTGAAGGGATGGGCTTTGCCATTCCAAGTAACGAAGTTACTAGAGTTATTAATCAGATCGTTAAGCACGGTCGAGTAATCAGACCCAGACTTGGAATCCTGTACACTGATCTTGCAAATATTTCTGCTAAACAGCGGCAAAGTGTTCTTAAGTTGCCGAAAAACGTTAATCAGGGATCAGTGATCATGGATGTTAAACCTGGCTCAGCGGCTCAAAAAGCTGGCCTTAAGAAGTACGATGTGATCACTAAGATGGCTGGTCAGCAGATCCACGGTTTAGCACAGTTGCGAGATATCCTGTATGCTCATAAGATTGGCCAGCGAATCTCAATCACCTATTACCAAGGTGGTCACGTTCACCAGACAACCGTGAAATTAGTTCCATAAATACAATAATTGGATAAAATTAAAAGGCCTTACTTTTTCAAGTAAGGCCTTTTTGCTGTCTAAATTCAATTTAATTTAACGATGAACGGTAATCTCCATTGCGAAAATGCCGAAGATCCCGACGATGATCTCAATGATCATCATAACTTCCATTGCTTTAGATGATTTAAATAGTTTCATCATAGTAATCACCCGTTAAAATCAAGCTTTTACAATGATTAGAGTATAACGAAGCCAAGATATGATGTAAAGGATTAATGTTGCTGGGCAGCATGAACGTATGCTCGGTAGGTATTGTCATCAAAGCAGACCATTGTTACCGTTAACTGTATAGGGAACTGTTTGATAACATTAACAGTAATTTTAGCAGCTTTACCTAGTGGATAGCCATAGACTCCAGTACTTATGGATGGAAAAGCTATGGTCTTACAGTGATAGTTAACGGCTTGTTGTAAACTGTTACGGTAACAGTTACTTAACAGTTTGGGTTCGCGATGATTACCACCGTGCCAGATGGGTCCAACAGTATGGATAATGTACTTCGCTGGTAGGTTGAAACCAGACGTTACCTTAGCTTTACCCGTTGGACAACCGTGAAGTTTCTTACATGCAGCATTTAACTGCTGCATTCCGGCAGCCCGATGAATTGCACCATCGACACCGCCACCGCCGGCAAGTCGTTCATTAGCCGCATTAACGATTGCGTCAACGTGAACTTTGGTGATGTCGCCTTTGATGATTTTTAGTTGTGCCATTATGAAACCTTCTTTAATTTAGTGACCTTCACGTATAATTTTAGTTACTTTTTTGATTTAAAGTAATTTGTTGGCACAAACATGATGATTAGCTGATAAAATGTTCCTAACTGCGGAACAAATAACAATAATGCGACCCAACTACTTAGGCCAATATCGTGATTACGTCGAGCAACTAGACAATAGAGAACAATTTCGATCAACGTCATAATAACAAATACAATCGCGAATCCAACCAACGTCATTATTAGTTCGTCATAATTAACAGTATTTTCAGCTTGTAATTTAAAATCTTTAGCTAATAAGAACGGGTCTAAAATAAATACAACTAAGAAACTAATGATGGTCATCGGTACCATGATATACATATATTCTTTACGAGAAGCTTTGCCTTTTAGTCTGAATATATTTTTGAAGAACTTAATCCAGGCTTGTTTACACGTAATGTTATCATTATCACTTTTAACCTTAACATTTGACACTTCTAGTAACTCGTCTGTTGATACGTTATATAAGTGACTTAACGTTTTTAGAATCTCAAAACTAGGTTCACTACGACCGTTTTCCCAGTTTGAGATCGTCTTTCTAGAAACGTGGAGCTTTTGGGCTAACTGTTGCTGAGTAAGGTGATGAGCCTTTCGATATTTATATAACGTCTTGGATAATTTCATTGATTATTATGCCTTCTCAATGAATATATTATCAGACTAAGCCCCATTAATTAAGCGTTGTAGGTCATGTCCCAGAATTAGAGCTTGGCAGAGACAGCGTCTTTAGGTATTCTAAAATTACTTATTTTGAGGAGATGGAGATATGCCAATTTCATTTAGAACCTTTTTGTTAATCTTTGGAATTAGTTGTTTAATCTGGGCTGGAATTAGTGCCCGAATTAAACAGAAAATGAGTTATCGAGAAATCATCATTAGATATGGATTGATTATATTATTACTATTCATGACACCTATGATTGATAATCTTTTGGATCAGAAGATTAGTATTATTATTGATTATCTCGTTGTAATGGCCGTCTTTATTGGTGATGATATTTATCATATCCATCAAGTCAAAGTTTTAAAAAATAAGATAAATTCCGATGAACGGATTGAACGTATAAATCACTAAATATTTAGAAAGTGGAGATGAGGCTATATGCCTATGTCGTTTAGAATTGTTGTAAGTGTTGTATGTGTTGTTGCTCTTTTTTATCTTCTAATTCATAATTATATGAAACATAAAATGAATTTGCCGGAGTTTATAATTACTTTCTTATTCTTTATCGGGTTGTTTATAGTTAGTCCGATTCTAAATAACTTTTTAAGTTATGATAATTCGATTATTGTTATGCTCATTATTTATGGTGTTGGGATTTCTTGCGAAGCTCTATATAATCAACATCGGATTAAGGTATTAACACGTAAAATTAGATTGATTAAAGCAGATAAGTAAATAATATAAAGTAATGTAATGATTGAGATGAAAAAATTCTTAGTAGTAGTCATAAGTATCTTAATTTTAATGGGTATATCTGTAGATGTATCAGCTCACCGGAATCAACATGCATCACATCGTACTCAAATTGTTCGTTTATATCGTCATGCTTATTATGAATTGAGACACCATCATTCGTATAAGAGTTCGTTTCGTAAGCTTTATCAGACTGAATATAAATATCATTATCCATATACATTTCGGCCTAAAGCTCATCATAGATGGAATTGTTACTTTTTCTTTAAGACCTATTAGTGTTGCATAATATTAATTAATACTTAAAGTAAGATTTCTTTTTATCCAGCTCATCTTAAAAATCAACACACATTACCTGTACTATGACAATCTTACGGGTTGACAATTTTGCTACTCTATAGTTGTTAAAAGTATGAGCTATACCAGTTTTGATCTTTTACAAGCCTAATCAGGCCCGGTCCTGATCAGGCTATCTTTTCACCTACCTATGTGTTGAAATAGTATTAATTATCATAAAAATAAACATGATAAACTACTGATACCGATTTACTGCGTAAGTTTGCTACCATAGAATCATAAGATAATAAAGGGATGATTCTATGAAAAAGCAAACGTGGTTAGTTACCGGTTGTCACACCGGCTTTGGTAAAAATCTAGCCATTTTTCTGGCTCAACATAAAGACGTTAATTTAGTTGCGACCGCTCGTAAACCGGAAAGTCAATTAAACTTTTTAGATCAATACGATCATGGCCAAATTAAGAAAGCTAAATTAGACGTTACTAAGCATGATCAAGTTGTCAGCACCGTTAAGTTGGTTAAACAAGCTTTTGGTGGCGTTGATGTCTTAGTCAACAACGCTGGTTTAGGTTACTTCGGAACCTTCGAAGAAAGTAACTGGAAAGAAGCTCACTATATCTTTGACGTTGACGTATGGGGCTTATGTGATATGACCCGGAACGTCTTACCAATGATGCGTGCCCAAAAGCATGGGACCATCGTTAACTTTTCGTCAATCTGTGGGTTGACCGGCTTCTTGTCATGTGCTTACTATGACGGTGCCAAACACGCTGTAGAAGGCATTACCAAGACGCTTGCTAAAGAAGTTAAACATCTGGGTATTAAATGTTTATTAATCGAACCAAGTGGCTTCAGAACCGATTGGGGTGGCCGTTCATCCGAAAAGACGGTTACGAAATTCGCTGATTATAAACCAGTTGAACAGGCCATTAATTATATGAAAGAACACGGTTCAGATAATACTCCTGGTGACCCAATGCGTGCCGCTAAGATCATTTATGATCAGGTTACAAATCATTGGGATACTTTACCTTTACATATGCCATTAGGTAAAGCCGCTTCGGATGAAGCCATCGCTGAAATGGAGAATAATTTAAAGGAATTCAAACAGACCCGTAAGACTTCAATCTCTGCGGATCATCGTTAAAATATGTCATGTGTTAGACTTTACAGGTAACAATCTGTAGAGCCTCTTTATTTTGTTAAATTGTGGATAACCGTAACAGTCAGTTGTTGAAAGTGTTGAGTAACACGCCCCATTAGTAGGTAGGACGTAACACTTAACCACAAAATGTTGTAGTTATCCACAGGGCCTGTGGATAACTCACAGTTGTTAGGGGATAACTAACAGAATGAACATTAAAATGATTTCCGTCGGCAAGCTTAAATTCAAGTGGTTTAAACAGGGTGTTGCCGAATACAAAAAACGTTGTTCACGTTTCTGTAACTTCAAGACCGTGATCGTTAAGTCAGAGCCGGAACCTGAACCGTTAAGTAAGGGTCAAGCTGAACAGATCATGGATAAAGAAGGCACCCGAATCCTTAAGAAGATCAAACCGAAAGAGTACGTGTTTGCCTTAGCCATCAAGGGTAAGCAACTAACATCAGTGCAATTTGCTCATGAAATTCAACGTTTAGCTACCTATGGTCACCCAGATATAACTTTTGTGATCGGTGGTTCGTTAGGTTTAGCTTCAAAAGTGTTGAAACGTTCTGATGCCCAAATCTCGTTTGGTAAATTTACCTATCCGCACGAATTGATGCGGACAGTCCTGGCGGAACAGATTTACCGAGCTTTTATGATTAATTCAGGAACACCATATAATAAGTAAATCGGTAGTGCTAAAAGCTAAAAATTGATATACTGAACATATAATTTGCAAAAGAGGGTTTCATAATGCGGAATGTATATTTTAATCATGATGGTAATGTCGACGATCTAGATTCATTAATCCTGTTTCTAGAAATGCCTAACATTAACATCTTAGGGATCAGTGCAATTGGTGCCGACTCGTTCGTAACACCGGCCGTTGCTGCTTCCCGAAAGTTAGTTGACTATTTAGGTAAGGGTCGTAAGATCTCAGTTGCTCAGTCGAACTCCCGTCCGGCTCACGAATTTCCAAAGTTATGGCGTATGAACGCCTATACTTTTAATGACTTTCCAGTCTTAAATGAACATGGTCACACGCCTAAAGCACCTTTGGCTAAGAAGCCGGCTCATTTAGATATCATTGATAAAGTTAAGGCTTCCGATAAGAAAGTTACCTTAGTTATGACCGGTCCGTTATCCGATTTAGCTCGAGCTTTAAAGGTTGAACCATCAATTCAGGATAAGATTGAAAAAGTCTACTGGATGGGCGGTACCATGGATAACAAAGGTAACGTCGTTGAACCCGAAGCTGACGGCACTCAGGAATGGAACGCATACTGGGATCCGGAAGCTGTTAAGGTCGTTTATGATTCTAAGTTACCGTTAGTCCAGGTTGGTCTTAACAGTACTAAACAGGTTCCGTTATCACAGAAGGTCCGTGATCACTGGGCTAGCTTGTGTAAGTATCCAGCCGAAAACTTGATTGGTCTAGGCTATGCCATGATGCATCCGTTTGGCACGGGTTACTACCTATGGGATGTCTTAACGATGATCATCAGTTATTTCCCAGAAATTGCGAAGTCCAAGCAGATCAAAGCTGACGTCATCACGACGGGTGCTGCTGCTGGACGTACTTACGAAACTAAGAACGGCCGTCCGGTTACCTTAATTACCGATGTTGACGCTAAAGGCTTCTACGACCGTATCGATCAATTATGCAAGAATTCTGCTAAATAATTAACAGTTAACATTTAACAAAAAAAACCAGTTCGATTGAATAATCGAACTGGTTTTTAATTTGGTTTAAAGATTTAAATTATTTGGCCTGTTTCTTGGCGACAGCCTGAATTAGCTTACCAGTCTTAACAAATCGTTTGCCTAACTTGGCAACTTCTTTTTGGTCTAAGTCGGATAAGAACTTCTGGTTAGCTAAGTAGAAGTTTAAATCGTCCATGGCGTCGTTCATTTCGTTTAAATAGTTTTTTTGTTCTGATTTTTCCATAATTAATCTCGCTTTCTGATTTGATTACTGGTTACTAAAATAACGCGAATTTGGGTAAAAAGAAAGACGCTATTTCAAGTAGCGCCATTCTTTTTAGGTAACTTAGTCACGTTAGATGCAACATGATATAGCAACCTGTCTATTACTTGCATCTTTAAAGTATAACTATTAAGTAAATTAGTCAAGTGATATTATTACTAATGGTGCGGTTAAATCCACTATTAAAGGTGGTGACGCAACATGATAATCGACATAACCTGTTTATTACTTGCTATTTGTGTGTTGTTATTGATTATTCACATCATATAAACATAATTTAGTTACGTTTTTAGAATAATCCCTTATGATCGCATTAGCCGTAGACTTAATTATCTACGGCTTTTTATTAAGAAAATAATAAAAAGAAAGACGCTTCAATTTTTGAAGCGTCCATCTTTTACGTTTCGGGTTATCGTCCCGCAACACCTCATAAATATTTGCTACTCGCGTTTGTACCTACATAATATCATGGATATACCAACATCAGTAATAAATTTAAGAAAAAATAAAGGCGCTTACTTCAGCGCCTTTATTGACGAAGCAATACTTCTGATATTATCCCTAAATACATATTATCACATCAACATCATTTATTTTGTTTGTATACTCGATACCCCAACACAATCGCAACAATCACAAGGATTCCGAATACATACCATTGAATAGCTGCTAAAAAATCCCAAATGTAAGTTAGTATCACTAATCCAATAATGAAGCCGATGAACCATTTAAGTAATTGAAAAATACGCGTGTCCTCCTGAGTAGGGTGGCTAAGATCTACAGCGTTTTAAGTTTAACATGCGCAAGGGGTTCTATCAGTCGTAATACTATCGAGGATACAAAAATAAAGGCGCTTCAAAATTTTGAAGCGTCCATCTTTTTGTCTCAGGTTATCGTCCCGCGACACCTCATAAATATTTGTTACTAGTATTTGAAACGCTATTTACAGTTACAGCATTCAGGAGTGCCGTAACTGCCTTATTAAAGGCTCTTCGTGATTTGATTGAAGCATTAAAGCGTAAGAAACATCGTTGTATGATTGATTATACAACCGATACGTCAACATATGTTATTCTAATACACCATACAAAAATATAAAATTGTTGAATTACTTATGAGTAAATTTTGCTAATGCATTTGACGGTAATAATTCAAATATGAAAGCGACAATATCAACAATAAACGCAACACTTTCTAAGAAAGAACTATTACTGAACCAAATGACAATGCTGGCAGCTAATAGTACAATACTGACCCAGATTGGTAAGCCTAAATCGTTAAAGCGACGAACTTCTAAACTCCATCGGGGCAATAATGAAGCTAAGCGCCAAATTAACCATAAGCCACCGGCAATTCCAAAACGAATGAATAATTTAGGGCTTGATACTGTGTCGGCATGTTCAATAACTTTCAAGAAAGTACTGCCAGTAAGAGCGATAGTTAATATCAGAAAACACAAGTTAATAATCAAATTCCACAATTGCCACCACCAGTATTCTGAACGAGTACTACTATGTGTAAAATCAGCATAGTGGGTCCAGAATAATTTAAAGGCGTGGGTCATTGAACACCAGCCCTGTCCAGTTGGATTAACTTTCTTTAAATTCATAAAACTACTTCCTTAATTTCCAATTTAGGTATTATGGTAGCAAAGTCCTAATTAATATGTAAAGCCTAGTTTTATAATGACATCATAAATCCACAAATAACTAATACAATCAGGATTAACATATGGAATTAATCTCCTTAATTAGTATGTTTCGCAATTGCTTTAATTCCGTGAAATAGAGCCCAGAAAAATAGCCAGGACACTAAAATAACGGCAATTCTATCACTGTAATAAGCCGTAGGCCCGAATGATTTGAGGGTTAAATGGGTTTTATTTATGTCGAGTGATATATGGCTAGTATGACTAGCCACGTTATTAATTACAGCTAAAGCTAAAGAAATGAGTGCGATCCAATGAATTTCGCACCACGTTAGTAGTTTATCTAACACTATTAATCACCGATTCTAATTAGAAAAAGCTATGAATAACACTACCGAAGACGATTAATAGAATAACTGCAATCCACCAGTAATGAATTAAGAACTCATAAATATTCATGTTCTTAGCGTTTCTCACGTATCGATTTTTAATTGGATCATAAATGAATTTGGAGCTGTCGATCTTCGTGTTAGTAGACATCGATTGACCTAAAACAAGGTTGTCTAAGGTAATGTTAAAGATACTAGCTAATCTTACTAAGCTTTTGATATCAGGAGAGGCTTCTCCGGCTTCCCATTTAGATACAGCTTGTCTAGTGACGTGGACTTGTTGTGCCAAGCCTTCCTGGGATAAACCACGTTGTTGTCGATATGATTTTAATTGTTTTGGAAATTCAATCATTGTATTTTCTCCTCATGAATTAATTTTTACAATTCTCAATATCACTCACTTATAGCTACAATTCAAGCAACTATTTGTGGAATGGAACGTTTATTTACGGTAATTATTAGTGACATTTAGTAAATACTTGTTGATTTAATAGGCGTTATCAGGTTGCGAAAGAAATTTACTAATTATTGGGCAAGAGCTAACAATTATAAAAATAAAAGATAATATTATTGACTAAATTTGTCTAATACGATATTCTACAAATAAACCGAAATGATTAAGCTGAAAATTCATAACATTTTCGAGGCCTGCTAATTACTAGTAGGTCTCTTTTCGTATAATTATAAGGATTTTAGCCACCCACAGAATATCGACATATCAGATACGATTTATGGATAGAAATATCGTGTCCAACATGGATATGATATAAAGTGACATGTCGGAGAATAGTAGATAATAAATGTTAATAGCGCCATTAACACTCCATCAGAAGTACTGGAGGCTTTATTATGACAAAGATTATCGCGTATGCCGTCCGTCAGGATGAAATGCCCTATTTCAAAAAATGGGTTAACAATAACCCAGATGTTCAGGTTAAGTTGACGCCTAAGCTTTTGACCGATGAAACCGTAAAAATGGCCAAAGGCTTCGATGGTGTCGATGCTTATCAGCAGAAACCATACACGACTTCAATTTTAGATAAGTTGGGCAGCTATGGGATTAAGTCATTGTCGATTCGAAACGTTGGTGTCGACAACGTTGATTTCAAGGCTCTTAAGAAGAACGGGATTAAGTTAACTAACGTTCCGGCATACTCACCGCAAGCCATCGCTGAATTAGCCATGACTGATCTTCTGCGTTTAATTCGTCACATTAAGATCTTTGAACGTCAAGAAGCCCATGGTAACTTACACTGGGCTCCAAACATCGCTGATGAATTAGATAAGATGACGGTTGGTGTCATCGGTACCGGCCACATCGGCCGCATCGTCGTGCGAATCTTACGTGATGGCTTTCATGCCCACGTCATTGCGTATGATCCATATCCTAACCCACAGTTACAAAAGGAAGGCCTTTATGTTAAGTCCCTTGATGACCTTTGCAAACAAGCTGATGCGATCACGATTCATGCTCCAGCTATGAAATCTAACTACCACATGATTGGTGATAAGCAGTTCTCAGAAATGAAAAAGGGCGTTTACTTTATTAATGAAGCCCGTGGTTCATTACTGGATACCGATGCGTTAATCAGAGCTTTGGACAGCGGTAAGGTTCAGGGAGCCGCGTTGGATGTCTATGAAAATGAAGTCGGCGTCTTTAATAAAGACTTCGGTAGCTTTAACGCCATTCCAGATAAGCGTTTAAAGAACTTAATGAAACGTGATAATGTAGTTGTCACTCCACATATTGCCTTCTACACCCGCAATGCCGTTAAGAACATGGTTGGTTTCTCAATGGATTCCAACAAGACCTTAATTAAAACGGGTAAGTCTAAACGATTAGTTAAGTATTAATCGTTGATTTAAGAGTTAAACCTAATCTTAAATGACCTCGTTCGGCGAGAAACACTCCGGCTGAACGAGGTCATTTTGGTTCCTGTTAAATCGCAATGGCACCGGGGTTGCTTCTGACTTATAATTAAATTGTAATTATTGAAGATTTGGAAGGTAATTGAAATATGAAAAAATTGTTGCGGTACGGTGTCGACGCTCCAGTTATTACCTGGACATCCGTTATCTTAGGAATTATTTTGATTTTATTTGATTATGATTTTTCCTGGCTGTTAGGGATCTTACTGTTACTGTTAGCTGTTATCATCATGGCCTATACGATCCGTAAGTACACCTGGGTTCAAAACATTATTCGTCACTTGGATCTACGGACGGCTTCGAAAATCTTAGATGTCGGTACTGGTAAAGATTTCTTCCTAACGCATGTTACTAAGGCTGCTGGACCGGTTGCTTTTGTGACTGGGATCGAAAGCAAGAATCAGTACGTAATTAACAAGGCTCGTAAGAACGCCAAGAAGGAACACGTTAATAATCGAATCAACGTCATTCACGGGGACGTTCGACATTTACCGTTTCCAAACGATTCGTTCAATTTAATTACCGCGATGGACACCAAGGACAGCTTTATGGACGACCGTGATACCGAAGATGTTCATCAAATCTATCACGAAATTATTCGAGTTCTTAAACAATACGGTAGTTTCGTTCTGGTAAGTAACCAGAAGAACGTTAACCGAATCTACAACTATCTTGATACCTTAGATGGGATTCAGGTTAAACGATCCCACACCACCAGCAAGTTCGATATTCTTCACTGGGGTGAACTGACTTTGAAAAAAGAATAATTAATTATAATAAATTAAAAAGAGTCCCGATATTGAATAATTAATATCGGGACTCTTTTTATTTTGGGATGACTACTCATTAACAGTAGATACCAATATCATTAACGATTAATTTACCAATGTATGGCTTAGCTTCGGGCTTCACCATGCCATTCTTAGCGTAGGCAAAGGTAGATGTTAAGTCAGCTTTAACACTAACACCCATGACTTTACCGGTACTACCGTTTAAGCCAGATGGGATGTCAATCGCTTGAACTCTGGCTGGAGCCTGGTTGATCTTCTTGATGAAGTCAACGTAATTACCGGCAACCGGACGAGAAAGTCCCGTTCCGAAAATAGCGTCAATAATTACGGTGTACTTCTTCCAGTCAACGTTCTTTGGGTCGACGACTGGAACATGGTAGTACTTACAAGTATGTAACTGAGTCTGGTGTTCATCAGAGTAATGCTTAGGATTACCTAATAATAGGATATCAACGTGAACGCCCTTAACAGCTAACAATCGAGCAACGGCTAAACCATCACCACCATTGTTGCCAGAACCGGCGACAACTAAGACGTGATTCAAGTTCCAGTTCGTGTGCCATAAATTATCGGCAGCTTTCAAAGCGGCACGTTCCATTAATACTAAACCGGGGATGCCGACTTCTTTTTGAGTCTTTAAATCAGCCTGCTGAGCTTGTTTTACAGAAATTGTCTTCATTATTCTCACCTTCAAGATGTTATCCAGCTTTAACGTATCGCCAAGTGAAAAGATTGTAAAAAGAAAGGCCTCGTGATTTACAAATCACGAGACCAAACTAATTAAGATTAATTAACTATATTTTATGACGATATTCGCGGGTAATGAAGTAGAACGGAACAGCAATTACTAATGCACCAAGGCCCCACAGTAGTTCTTCAACGTTGGTTTCAACCAATAACCATGCGGACACGGCTAACGCAATGATTGGAATTGTGTAGCCCAGTGGTAACTTAAAGGCTCGTTTTGCTTTTGGCATCGTTTTCCGGAAGACCATCACAGCGATACAGGTTGGGATGTATTGAGCAAATCTTGAAACAGCACTAATCTGAGCTAACTTGGTAAAAGTCCCGGAGTAAGCTAACAGTAACGTTAGAACCGTGCAAACAATGATTGAAACGTATGGTGCGTTCCAACGGTTTCGTTTGGCGAACGACTTCGGCATAATGCCGTGATCAGATAACGCAATCATTGAACGGGGTGTAATAAACGTGGCTGCGACCCCGATTCCACCAATTGATAGAATCGATCCAATGGCGATGATGGCACCGCCCCAGTGACCAATTGCGGTGTCCATGGTGGATTGTAACGGGACGGAAGTGTTAGCTAACTTAGTGCCCATAACACCAACACAGGCAACCATCACTAGGACGTAAATTAACGTAACGACACCTAGAACGATCAAGATTGCACGAGGTAAGTTTTTCTTAACGTTGTTCATTTCACCAGCTGATACGACTAGTCCTTCAACACCGGTAAAGATGTAGAAGAGCGTAATGGCCGTGTTGGAGAAGTTATGCATGGTCGTTAATTTGGTGATGAAGAACGGGTGGAAGTTAGCGGGATGCAAGAAAGCTAGACCAACCACAATTACTAACAGGATGGGTACCAGCTTACCAACCGTAACGACGTTATTAAGGACGGACGAAACCCTGATTCCAGCAATATTAATGGCCATCAAGAAGACACCCATAATTGTAACGATGACGTCATGCGCAAACGGCGAATTTAAAGCAGGAAAGAAACCGCCTAGTGCCGTGGCAAAAGCCATATACATAGTAGCTTCAGCGATAATCCTGATTACCCAAGCTGCGATCCCAACTTCGTAACCGAAAAAGTTACCGAATGCCTGGCGAGCGTAAATATAAGCGCCACCAGTTTCACTAAATAATCCGGAACATTCAGCAAAGCACATTCCAATCGTGCAAGCCAGAAATGCATCGACAAACAAGACTAGAATGCTGGCCGGACCAAACGACTTCATGCCGAAATTTGGTAACAGGAAGATCCCAGAACCAATGATGGCATTAATTCCTAGTAATACAATGCTCCAAAAGCCTAATTTTTCTTTGTTAATGTTAATCAGTCCTAACAGTTTTAACAGTTATAACGTCCCAACCTTATGATGAGTAGTTGGGTGTTCTTTAATGTTTTTAACGTAACGTGCAATTTGGTTAACGGTAAATGGATACTTAGGTGCAGGTGTAGCTAAAACCTTGGCACCGAGCCACCTAAAGATAATCATGTATAAGATAATCGGGTAGATTAAGCCAACTGTTGCACTAATAATGCTGATCTTACCAGCGTTAATAGCAAACGCCATGTAGATTATGCCACACGGTAGGAAGCCCATTAAAGCGGTTAGGATGCCACCACTCATTGTAGAGTGAGTCTTGTGTGGGTAGTAAACCAAATGGAGCAGAAATTCGATGAAGCCCCAAAAGATCGCACCCAAGATTGCCCAGTTCCATTCAGGTTCGAATGCTGGTAACAACCATAGAATAATCATAAATAGGTAGTTACAGATGATCGCCGATAATTGATTGAATGGGTATACCAACGGTGCTTGCCGGTTATGATACAACGCAACGTTTAAGGTTCCAGGCATCGTTCCTGAATGACCGTATTCTTCAAATAGATGTGCGTTCATAAAGGCAAACTCAAAGAGGATTACCCGTTGCTGAAAATCAAAACTACCTTTCTGGGTAATAATAAGGATAACCATTAGAACGGCAATTAATGCGTTTAGGTCGTACCAGTGGTTAATGATTAGTTTTTTCATGTCGAATTTTTAGCCTTCCCAATCGTCTTTTACCATTATTATATATGATTTTGTTATCTTTAACAGTCGAATCGAGATGTGAACGGGCTTATTAAAAGTAAGCCTTTTTGGTTGCGTAAAAATCATGGTCTCCTGTAGAATGAAAGTAGACATTATTAAGGAGTGATTGATATGAGTAAAGTTGCTGCACTCGTAACTAATCAGTTTGAAGATTCAGAATTAACGTCACCACGCAAGGCATTGGAAGATGCCGGTAACAGTGTTGACGTTATCGAAAAGAAAGCTGGTGCCACCATCGTTGGTGAACACGGTACTAAAGCCAAGGTCGATAAGTCCATCGATGATGTTAAACCAAGCGATTATGATGCCTTACTCTTACCAGGTGGCTTTTCACCTGATCAATTAAGGGTCGACGATCGTTTCGTTAACTTCGTTAAGGCATTCTTAATGTCTAACAAACCAGTCTTTGCTATCTGCCATGGTCCACAGTTCTTTATGCAGACAGGTTTAGCTAATCAGTTAACTCTGACTGCTTATACCACGATTCGAACTGACTTATTCTATGCTGGTGCTCGTGTTAAGGATCAGGCATTAGTGGTTGATAAGAAGCATAATTTATACACTAGCCGAACACCTGCTGACTTAGATAAGTTTAATCCAGCCATCGTTAACGCATTAAAATAAATTCGCGTTTGGTGCTGAAAATAAAAATAAGTTAGAATTAAAAGCGTTGAAGTTATTTCAGCGCTTTTATTTTATATAATTTGAGAGGGTCTATACATGAAGCACGTATCAACCAATGTTTTAGAGTGGATTCATAATTACGTACCTAAAATTATCGTTTTACTACTACTATATCTAATGGTCGGTTTTGTCCAGTTACCGATTCGTTTTATAAATGATAACGCCAGCGTTTTACACAACACCGTCTACGTCATCATTTACTTTGTCTCATTCATCGTTGCCATCTTAATTGCTCGGAAAGTCTATTTAGATCACACCCATCACCCGATCCGTAAAGTCACTAAGCAGGATTTGTGGCTAATCATTAAAGTCTATGCTTTAGCCCTAGTAGTTGAATTTATTTTAAATTACCTTAATTACAAGTTGAACGGTCAACTTTCAAGTAAAAATAACGATGTGATTATGCAGTTATTGGAACGTAATCGAACCGTTCTGATTATTATGACCATCAGTATGGTCTGCCTGTCACCAATCCTAGAGGAATTCGTTTTCCGTGGTTACATCATGGATGCGTTCTTCGGTCCAAAACGATTGTGGTGGCCGATGATCGTTAGTGGGTTGGTCTTTGCCAGTGGTCATTTGACGTCGACCTGGATTAGCTTTGCCGTGTACGTTTCGTTAGGGATGTTCCTAGGATATGTTTATAAACGTAGTAACAATATCCGAGCATCGATGCTGATGCACGCCTTGAATAACTTTTTGTCGGTGATTCCGTTGCTGATTATGATTCTGCGATAACAATAATCCTTGAAATGCTTTCAAGTGTGATAAACTACTAATATTGAGAGGAAATTTATTTATATTTAAACTAACTATCGAGATTAAAAATAAGATATTTAAGGAGAAATCAGCACTATGTCAAAGCATCGTAATTCTCAACACGTTATGGGAATTCATAAGAAAAGGATTCGTCATCGTCGACACCGCCATATATTTACTAAATTGATCTTTAGCGTGATTGGTTTAGTGATTCTTTTTTATGTTGCGATTGCTTTAATTAACGGTTATTCCTTTCAACATAATAGCTATTCCAGTCAGGGAGTAACCAGAAATACGGCAACCCGGCTTCGTTTTTCACAACCTGTTAATATTCTCATTATGGGAACTGATACTGGAGCAATTCATCGAACCGAACGGTATGGTCGGACGGATGAAATTATGATGAATACCTTGAGTCCTGAAAGACGAACGATGCGAGTAACTAGCGTACCTCGTGATTCATTAGTTTGGCTCGATGGCCATGATGCTAAGATTAATTCGGCATATGAATTTAAGGGCGCACCGTTTACCCAGAATTACATTCATTTATGGTTGAATGTGCCGATAAATGGTTACATGTTGATTAATCTAGGTGGCCTTGAACATCTAACGACCGATGTCGGTGGGGTTCGTGTGAATCCTCCGCTATCATTTAAGTATGGATCACTTCACGTGAAAAAGAATCACCCAGTTCGAATAAAAGGTAGTAAAGTCAGGGAATACTGCCAGATGCGTTATGATGATCCAAAAGGCGATTATGGTCGTCAATTACGTCAACGCCAAGTCTTATTTCAGTTAATCCATCAGGTTACTACCGTTCACAATTTAATTTTTCACCCAACGTTAGCTAAAAAACTTACTAAGTATGTAAAGACGAATTTATCTTTACAAGATTTAGCCAATTTAGCTCTGCGTTATCGTGGGACTCGTGATCATGAAATCTCGACGCATTATCAAGGTTACAGTAAACAGATTAGTGGTCAGGATTACCAAGTCTTATCTAATCATGAAATTGATCAACAAGCGAAGCAGATTAATCAATTGCTACAAGTAATTAGTAAATCATCCTAAATTATGATTATTAAGGTCGCTTTTATATGTAAAGTGGCCTTTTTTGTTTCTTTTGAATACTAAGTATTACTAATAGTTATAAGCTGGACGGTAAACATTTTTAGTAAAATATATTACAATTATTATTAAGGATTTAAGTCAATAATTAAAACGGATTTAGGAGAAATGTTGATGACAACTATTTTAGTTACCGGAGGAGCCGGGTACATTGGTTCCCATACTGTTGATCGTTTAATTCATCATGGCTTTGACGTCGTCGTGGTGGATAATTTAATGACGGGGCATCGTCAAGCTATTAATTCAAAAGCCCGTTTTTATCAGGGTGATATCCGTGATCAGGATTTCTTAAATCAAGTCTTTGATAGGGAATCAATTGCCGGTGTAATTCATTTTGCTTCCGTGTCGATCGTTCCTGAATCAATGAAAAATCCCTTGAAGTATTTTGATGATAATGTCAAAGGTACCATTACTTTATTGGAAGTAATGCATAAGCATCATGTTAAACGGATTGTCTTCTCATCATCAGCTGCGACTTATGGTGAACCGAAACGAATTCCGATTAAAGAAACGGATCCGCAAATTCCTACTAATCCGTATGGTGAAACCAAGTTAATGATGGAAAAGATTATGCAGTGGTCCGATCAGGCTTACGGGATTCATTTCATCGCGCTCCGTTACTTTAACGTGGGTGGTGCCAAGCTCGATGGTAGTATTGGTGAAGACCATAGCCCAGAGACCCATTTGATTCCAATTATCTTGCAAGTTGCTTTGGGTAAACGATCGAAGCTCCAGATCTTTGGAGATGATTACCCAACGAAAGACGGAACTAACGTTCGAGATTACGTTCACGTTCTCGATTTAGCGGATGCCCATATCTTGGCTATGAAGCGATTACTAAACGGTGGTCATTCAGATTTCTTTAATTTAGGTTCATCAACCGGCTTTTCAAATCTCCAGATGTTAAAAGCTGCCCGTGACGTGACTGGTAAACCGATTCCAGCAGAAATGGCACCCCGTCGTCCTGGTGATCCAAGTACATTGATTGCCGACTCAACTAAGGCTCGAAAGGTCTTAGGATGGTCACCGAAATATGATGACGTTCATAAAATTATCGGTAGTGCCTGGCGTTGGGCTCGAAAGCACCCGAATGGTTACGATAAGTAGAGTGTGATTTCGCATAATTCACGGTAAATTAACAATAATGATAATTTAATTTTGAATCGATGGTGAACCTATTTGAATAATAATTTTGACTTAAGTGATGTATTCCAGGAAGTCCGTAAATTTCTTGGAATCCTTAAAAATCATATCAAAACGATTATTCTCACGACAATCTTAACGGTGGCTGTATTTTCAATTGCACTCTTTTTTGTGATCAAACCTCAATACCAAGCATCTACTCAAATGATTGTTGATCAGAAAGTAAGCAAAAGTATTCGAGAAAATCAGATTCAGGCCTTGCAACAGGCAGATTCTCAGTTAGTCAATACTTATAAAAGTATTATTACGAGTCCAACCGTTAGTTCTCGGGTTCAAAAACGTTTGGGAAATGGTAAATTAGTAAAGAGTGCTCAAGTTAGTGTAGATACCCAACCCAATTCACAGGTATTTAACATTAGCGTTAAATCGTCTAACCCGTTTGTAGCAGCCCAAGTTAGTAACGAAACGGCAAAAGTTTTTAAAAGCCGTTTAAAGCATTTTATGGGAGCTAATACCGCTAGCGTAATCGCAAAAGCTGCTCCCAATCCAGCACCAGTCTTTCCAAAACGATCGATTGGATTATTGTTAGGACTTGTCGTTGGAGTAATGTTAGGAATTGCCCTAGCACTATTTGAAGAATTCGGTGCTAAATATATCACCAGTATGGATTACGTAACCAATAATTTAGAATTAACCAATTTAGGTGAAGTGAACGACATTAACTTAAAAAAGATCCGGAGAAATGCTCAAATCATTAAGAAGCATTCAAGACACGTAGATAACGGCAATCAGAGAGAGGATGAACAAAAATGAGTTGGAATCGATTCCATATTTTTGGACATCATCAACGTCAATTGAATGATCGTACTAATCGATATGGTACATATTTGGTGACTCATGATTATCCTAATTCAACTGTTGCTGAACAGTTCCGCACGGTTCGAATTAATCTGGCCTTTTCTTCGGCACATACGATCTTGATTACGTCTGATTCACAGAATGAGGGAAAATCAACCGTTAGTTCTAATTTAGCAATCGTTTGTGCCCAAGAGGGGAAACACGTTTGTTTAGTTGATTGTGATATGCGGCAACCATCCGTTGCTAAAATTTTTAGTCTTGATAATCAATACGGTTTATCAACATTCTTATCAAAGCAAAACCAATCGTTAATTCAGAAGACCCACATCAAAAATTTAGATGTTGTCACTAGTGGGCCGATTCCACCAGATCCATCTGAATTGTTAGCTAGTAATCAAATGAATAAGTTAATTCAGATGTTAAAGAAGAAGTATGATATCGTAATCTTTGATACTCCACCGGTAAATTCAGTTTCTGACACATCAATTCTAGCTTCGAAAGTTGATGGCGTCGTGATCGTAATTCCGCAAAACGTTGCTGTTAAATTTCATGTTCAGTCAGAGATTAAGCAATTAAAGAAGGTCCATGCCCATATTTTAGGTGCCATCATGAATCATGTAACAAATCATACATTTAATGGTTATTATTACTACTATTATTAATAGAAGAATAAGTTTTTTAATTTGAGTAATTAACGCAAGATAAAATTTAAGTAAATGGGTTGAATCCCAAGTGCTAGATAAAAGAGTGAGTAATAAATGGTAATGAAAAAATATGATTTTTTAGACCATATTGGAAATGTAGTGACCCCATTTTATTGGACAATTAAATTTGTTCAATAAAGTGAGGTCATTTTTTATGTATAGTTTTGACTTTGACACTAAAGCAAATGCAGTTAAAGCCTATTTGTCGGGAATAGGTTCAACTACGTTGAACCATACCTATGGGATTAAAAGTAGTGCAACGATATTGGGTTGGGTCGCCAAATATAAGAAATATGGTTCTAAGGGCCTAGTTGTAAGCCATACCAAGAGCGTGTATCCTTTTAAATATAAATTAAAAGTGCTGAACTGGATGGTACTTCACCACAAGTCTTATCCAGAGACAGCACTTCACTTTAATATTGCGTTCCCAGCAACAATCTTTTATTGGGAACGTAAATTAGAAAATGGAGATCTACGCCCAATGAAATCTAAGTATAAATCCCATAAGATGAATGATGACATAGACTCGTTAATAAATCAATTAAAATCTTGTCGAAAACAAAATTTGGAACTTAGAATCCAATGTCGGTACAGTAATTTGACTAAAGACTATGACCAAATAGACAGTATTCATAGGATAATTAAGGAATATTCTCAAGTCCCGATAAGTCGTATCTTAAAGATACTTGATATTCCCCGAAGTAGCTATTATTACAAGAAGAAAGCGTCGCTTTCTCATCGTGACGCATATAATTTAAAATTAGCTCATACAATTTACAAAATAAGAGAAATATCTAACTATAAATTTGGGTACCGTACAATTACAGGCATTTTAAGAAACACTGTCCATATAAATCATAAGCGGGTCCAAAGAATTATTCAGATGTATGGCTGGCAATGTACGGCTTTCAGCAAGAAAAAGCGTAAATATAATTCATATCATGGTCAGGTTGGCAAGATAGCTCCTAACGTACTTGGTGGGAACTTTAAAACTAAATTATTTGGACGCAAGACAACGACTGATGTAAGCGAGTGTAGATACGGGAATCAAGATATTCATCATCGCATCTATATATCGCCATATATGGATTTAGCGACCGATGAAATTATCGCATTCAATATCAGTAATCATCCAACCGTAGGTTTCACCTTAAAGCCATTAATTAGGGGCCTGAATACATTAAAGAAACTTCATTTACCATATAAAACGATTGTCCATAGCGATCAGGGAATTCAATACCAAAGCCACGTTTGGCAAGACACTCTAAAGAATTATGGTGCAATTCAATCGATGTCTCGTAAAGGTCGCTGTCATGACAACGCCCAAATGGAGTCATTCTTTCATCTGATGAAGGTTGGAGTAATGGATAAACATTATCAGACCGAAGGTCAGTTAATTAAGGCACTTAAGTATTGGATATGGTACTATAACAATATTCGCCCAAAGAAAAAACTAGGTTATAAATCTCCGGTTGAGTACCGAAAATTTCTTATAGCCTAGTTAAATAACATTAATAAATTGTCCAATTTTATGGGTGCAGATCAATTGCTTATTTAAAGCAATATCATCGCATAAGTCATGCTACTGTTCAACGAATCTGCGGCGTAAAGAGTAGTCAAGCTACAAATATTACTAGAGAATTACGAAAACACCACGTGATAGAATTACATGGCCATTATAAAAATTCTTATTATACGTTAGTCAAGTAAATTTTATTGCCACTTTATTGCCACTTTATTGCCACTTTATTGCCACTGTTTATAAATTAATAGCTTTATATGTATTTTTATAAAACAATAGTAAATATTTATTGAAAACACATGTATAAGTATTAAATCTGATTCCATATAATCGTTGTATGAAATCAGATTTTTCTTTTACCATTTTTGAATATTGAAATTAAATATTTTAGTATAAGTTTTATCTATAAAATTTGAAAGTATTATTGATATATTAAAATCTTTTTCTTTAAAAACTAATGTAAGCACTTACCCCACCATTACAGCGACCACTACAAATGTTAGTTCCACCTAAAACCAATTTCACAAACCATAAAATTAGTGTATAATCGAAACCGGATTGACAAAAGGAGCCTTACCTGCGATAGGTAAGGTGAATTAAGAAAGGTGGAAACTTGTTGTGAAAAAAGGACATAAGCCATTGATTCAGCTCCATTACGCCAATGGTCCTTCGTTAGAAGATATCAACAGTTCAATCGCTGTTCCTCATAATTGGGGCTTCTGGAAAACATTATTTGCATATTCTGGTCCAGGTGCTTTAGTTGCCGTTGGTTACATGGATCCAGGTAATTGGTCAACTTCAATTACCGGTGGTCAAGATTTCGGTTATCTATTAATGTCCGTCGTTTTGATTTCGAGTTTAATTGCAATGTTACTACAATACATGGCAGCTAAACTGGGAATCGTAAGCCAAATGGACTTAGCTCAAGCAATGCGTGCTCGTACCGGAGTTACGTTAGGAATTATCTTATGGTTACTTACTGAAGCAGCCATCATGGCTACTGATATCGCGGAAGTTATTGGTGGTGCCATTTCGTTAAACCTGCTGTTTAACATTCCGTTGGTAATTTCAGTATTTATCACCGTCCTAGATGTATTGGTACTGCTACTGCTTTGTTTGATTGGATTCCGAAAAGTCGAAGCATTAGTTGTTTGCTTAATCTTGGTTATCCTCTTGGTATTCTTATACCAGGTTATCTTATCCAAGCCTGACTGGGGCAGTGTTGTTGCCGGTTTAGTTCCTAAGCCAGCTGATGTATCTAACAGCCCTCACGTTGGTAACGATACGCCATTAACCGGTGCCTTAGGAATTGTTGGTGCGACTGTTATGCCACATAACTTATTCTTACATTCATCAATTTCTCAGACCCGTAAGACTAACCATAAAGATGTAAACGATGTTGCTCGTACCGTTCGTTTCACCACTTGGGACTCTAACATTCAGTTAACCTTTGCATTCTTCGTTAATGCATTCTTACTGATCACTGGTGTTGCCGTATTTACTAAAGGTGGAGTTAAAGATCCATCATTCTTCGGTTTATACGATGCATTACGTCAGTCCAACGTTATGACTAACCCTGCATTAGCCCACGTTGCCAAGTCTGGTTTACTATCAACATTATTCGCTGTTGCTTTACTTTGCTCTGGTCAAAATTCCACCATCACTGGTACTTTAACTGGACAGATCATCATGGAAGGTTTCATTCACATGAAGATGCCTCTATGGATGCGTCGTTTAGTAACCCGTGTAATTTCTGTCATCCCAGTACTAGTTTGTGTATCACTTACTAGTGGTGATAGTGCTATTCAAGAACATACCGCTTTAAATGATTTGATGAACAACTCACAAGTATTCTTAGCCTTTGACTTACCATTCTCCATGCTACCGTTACTAATCATGACCGATAGTCCTGTTGAAATGTCTAACCGCTTTAAGAATGCCTTATGGGTAAAGATCTGTGGTTGGGTTTCAGTAATCGCATTGATTTACTTAAACCTTAAGAGTCTACCTGATTCCTTAGCCGGCTTTATCGAAAAGCAAGCTAGTCAGACCACTTGGGCTTACCCAACTGCCTATGTAATCGATGTCGTCATCATCGCATTACTATTCTGGGTATTATATGACTTACACAGAGGTCATAAAGAATACAAAGCTAAGCATCCTAACTACGCTACTTACAGTGATGCTAACCTTCGTTAATTAATCGATTAGGAAGTAGGTCTTATGATGGCAAGTAGTAAGAATTTTGATTTCAAACGAATTTTAGTTGGGGTCGATGACTCCGATGATGCCATTTTAGCTTTCCGGTATGCCATTAGTCGTGCTGCTAAGACTCATGCTCAGTTAATTCTGTGCTCCGTTTTAGAAACTAACGAAACCAATGTCTACCAAAGCTTAGACAAGGATTACGTCCATGGTAAGCGTTCCGATTTAGTTAAACATATGAAGACTTATGAAGAAGCTGCCAAAAAGGGTGGCGTTAAAGATGTTAAATCGATCGTTGCTGAAGGCAATGCCGGTGAAGTCATCGTCAAGGACGTCATTCCGCATGTTGAGCCTGATCTTTTAATCATTGGCTCGCAGGCCAAGAAAGGTTTAGCACGTCATTTCGGTAGTCAGGCTGCTTACATGGCTAAGTATTCACCGATTTCCGTATTAGTCGTTCGTTAATCTAACTAATAATTAACGTCAAAAACTAAAAACAGTCGCCAATTTCGAATGATTGACGGCTGTTTTTGTTTTATAATTAACCTGTATGTAAGAAACATATTCAAGGAGAGTATTTACCTAAGTCATGTTAAAAATTATTGTCACCGTTGTTTTAGTTGTTATTCTATTGATTATTATCATTAGTAGTTGTCACCGTGCTTATAAAAACGGTCAGATCTTTAAAAAGATGATTGATTCATCGGTGATTCGTGATAACGTCCGCTTCATTATGCAACGGTATCATGGCTCAGATAAGGCCATTAAGATGATTCAGCATAAGTACATGCTGTCAGAAACGATGGCTCTCCGTTTAATCCATAAGATCGGTAAGCGCCAGAAGAAAGATAATCAGCGCTCTGAAAAGACGATCTAAATTTTATTTAGATAATATACGTAACTAAAAAGGCCTGCTGAATTTTCAGCAGGCCTTTTTGTATATTTGATGTTAATTTTATAAATTCTTCCAGGCGTCGTGAGCGATTGATGGGAATAGTGGTACCACTTGTTCAATCTGTTGTTTAGATAGATGTAACGCAACGGCTGGTAATAGCGTATCAATGGCGTCATCGGCTTTGTCACTGACTTCGGTAACGCCAACTAACTGATCATGTTTGTTGAAGATTAGGGCATTTTCAGCGATGCTTTCTTTATCGATCTGACGATACCAATCGTTTGATAGGTCATTAACGACGATGTCGTAGTCAAAATCGTACTTTTCGGCATGTGGAACGGTGATCCCGACCTGAGCAATTCGCGGTGATGTGAAGACGACCGTTGGAATTGGCGGGTATTTAATGCCGTGAGTGGTCTCACCACTAAAAAGATGCATTAAGTAATTACCCTGGAAGGTGGCCGTAGGGGTTAATTTCGGTTCAGAACTGTTAATTACGTCGCCTGAGGCGTAAATGTTAGGAACTTTAGTCTGTAAATGACTGTTGACGAAAATGCCGTGGTGATCCCATTTGACCCCAATTTGTCTAAGGTTCATGTGATGAACGTTTGGAACCCGACCAGTAGCATCTAAGATCCAGTCGGTTGGTAACTGTTTGCCATCACCGTAGTCAACGAAGAGTTGATTGTTCTTCTTTTCAAAAGCGCTGACGCCAGCGTTTGGAATGAATTTAACGCCACGCTTCTTAAGATCAGCGACGACCTTCTTAACGAATGGCTGGTAGAAACGTTCCAAGACTTGATCATGATGCATTAAAACGGTGACATCTGAGCCACTTTGGTTAGCAATGGTCGCGAATTCCATCGCAACGTATCCAGCACCGACGATCGCAATGTGCTTTGGTAATTTATCAAGTGCTAAGAAATCCTTACTGGTGTGGGCTAAATTAGTTCCTTTAATGTTTAACTGATGCGGGTGTAATCCAGTTGCGACCACGATTTTATCAGCAGTGTACTTCGTACCATCGACATCAACGGTATGATTGTCAACGAACTTGGCCCAGCCATGAATGACATCGACACCGGCACCTTCCTTTGCATCTTCTAAACTGTTTGGAATCGGATCGATGACCTGATGCTTGTGTTTCATGTTAGCGGGCCAGTTAACAGTTAACTGGCCATTAACAATTCCCTTCATTCGTTCTTGTTCACGAGTGAGTTTAATTGGTTCATCTAAAGTAATTTTGGCGTTACAACCCCAGTTTGGACAGGTCCCACCGATCTTTTCGGCTTCTACGGTGGCGACCTTAAAGCCCTTTTTAGCTAGTTCGTTAATTCCGTCAGTCCCGTGTCCGGAACCGATGTATAGAACGTCGTATTGATATTTACGATCAGCCATTTTATTCCTCCTTAGAAATAGGCTTGAATAAACATATAGATACCTAATATTAAAGCACCGATTCCGACGACGGCCTTTAAGATCTTGTCGGAAACGTGACGGACGATGATGGGTCCGATGTAGCCCCCGATAAAGAGGCCAACGCCCATTGGAAAGACTAGGATCCAGTAGACGTGGGATTTAACGGCGTAAATAACCATGGCGACCAAATTAGCGGATAGTGCCGACACGTTTCGAACGGCGTTGTACACCGGGAAGCTCTCGTCAGTAATCCGTGACAGGATCGCAATCATTACGACTCCGGCGGCGGCACCAAAGTAACCCATGTAACCACCCATCAGGATGATGGCAACATCAGCCATGAGCCGGTAGTGTAAACTCATATGACCACCGGTTCCTTCTTCCGAAGTGTGCCTCTTATGCGGTGCCAGGATAACAACTCCTGAGAACAGGATGAAGAACGGCACGATCTTCTGGAATGATCCTCCTGGTTCCATTAATAGCAGCATTGAACCACCAATGCTACCAAAAAAGGTTAACGTTAGCGTCATTAACGTTTGTTTGACGTGGCCCTTTAATTCGGGGATTGAGGAGAGTCCCGCCCCGGCACAGTTAAAAATCATCGATGCCGTATTGGTAACGTTTGCGAAAACCGCTGGCAAACGCCCAATGTATAACAGGGCTGGGTAAGAAACCAATGAAGCCATGCCCACGGTACTGCTAATAATTCCAGCGACAATGCCAACCGGAATCATTAACAGGATCTGGGCAAGAGTAAAATGAAAGATCATAATGTGAAGAATAGTAATCGCTTCCGTTCTTATTAAAATGTTAAGTGTTAGGTATTAAAGTAAGTGTTAATCATTAACAGTTATAACTAGTACGCTTTAATAAATAGGTAGATTGACATCATGACGGCAGCCACAGCAACCACAAGCTTTAGGATTCGTTCAGGAACCCGTCGAACGATGGCCGGCCCACAGTAGCTACCAATTAATAAACCAATTCCTAAAGGAAAGACAACTGGCCAGTAAATTCCAGCGTGATAAACGATAAAGATGATGATGGCGATCACGTTAGCGGATAACATGGCTACGTTTCGAATTGCGTTGTAGACCGGAAAACTTTCGTCAGTCGTGTAACTTAACAGGGCTAACATTAAGATCCCGGATGCTGCAGCAAAGTATCCTGAGTAGATACCCACCAGGAACATTGCGAAGACTGCTAGCCACTTCATGACTTTAGATGTTGGTTGAGAAGCCGAGTTGTGAGGCTTCGGACACAGGATCAAAATTCCGGCCATTAGAATAAAGAATGGTGCGATCCTTGCGAATGCCTGGTTAGAAAACTGGAGTAACAATAAGCTACCAATAATAGCACCGACAAAGGTGATCGCAAAAATCTTGGTGACCTGCCACCAATGACCTTTTAGTTCTTTAAGTGATCCAACACCAGAACCGATTCCGGTACATATTAACGCCGTGGTGTTGGTGACGTTAGCAGCGACCGGTGGTAAAACGGCTTGTAAAGCGGGATAGGATACTAATGAAGCTAAACCAACTGTAGCACTTACGATCCCTGACAGGATTCCAATCGGAATGAACATCAATAACGTTAACCAACTGATAAATAAGCACTCCCTAAAAAGACGTAAATTGTTTTTCAAATTGATTATAGTATAAATTGTCTAATCACACCTAATTACTGTTGATTTAGTAACCATAAAGTATTTTAGCTTTGTGAAACAATGTACATAATACAAAAATTTTTCAATTTCAAGGCTGTTTTTGGAATTTCTTTATGATACTATATAAAGCGTTGAGTGATGTGACACACACAACATATGCTCTTACATACCTTATTATTCAATTTTCATGACTATTCTATGCTTTCACGGAGGGATGCATTGTGGTTCACTATATCAAATTCTTGGCTCACCAGTTAAAAGGGTGGCCAATTCCGAATTATTGCCTATTCTTCTTTAGTTTAGGTGTCCAGTTGATGGTCTTTCTTGGCCAGTCAATCACAGCCATTACGGCTTTAACGTTTATTGGGACGACGTTAGGTGTCCTATGTGTAATCGCCATTAATTCAGCCAAGTCGATTAATGGCTGGTTAGGCTTGTTATCTGGTATCTGTTTCATTATCGTCGGTTTCAGTGCCAAGAACTACTTAAGTATTGGTGAACAGATTTCCTACATGGTCACGTTAGATTTACCAGTCTTAATTAGTTCGAGCTGGAACGTTAACATGGTTAGTAAAATTCGCAAATTCAACGGAAAGTCCTGGGCAGTTGCCATTGTCGGGACTCTGTTGGTTTGTGTGGCCTCCGCTGAAATTATCGGTAACTTAACTAATGATCCACGGCCGTGGTTTGATGCAATAAGCTTTTCAATTAGCTTAACCGGTGGCATCATCTGCTTCTTACGCTACAATAACCAGTACTTCTGGTGGTTAGCTTCTGGCCTTGCCCAGTTAGTACTCTGGTTCATTACTTTCAAGCAGGGTGGCGCTACCGTTGCCATGTTCATCAACAGTTTGATCTACATTACCAACGACGTTCTAGCATTTACCATTTCCCCCTGGTACAACCGTGCCGAACGTAGTCGTCAGATTAAAGCCGAAGAAAAATCTGAACAGGCTGGTCAAACTGAAGACGTTTGGTAATTTTTAATTTATTTTCCTTCTCATATTTATATTTTTAATCTTCATAATTATTTTTACATTTTTATATTTCAACCACAGCATGCGATAACTAAAAAAGGCTCCATTTTAGATGGAGTCTTTTTTGGTATAATAATGACAGAAATTATATTAAGGATACTGATAATTTATGGATAAAATGTTAGGAATATATAAGACGTTCTGGGTTCACGGGATGGATCACACCAGTAAAACATCTCGGAATGACTTCTGGATTGCGCTTTGGTGGAACGTAATCGTCTATATTTTGATCTTGGCGTATATCATGGCATATAAGCAGCGAACCGGTGCCATCTTCGGCATCTTCGTTTTTGTTGCTTATACGTTGGCTCTGATTGCGCCGGCCATTAATTTAATGATGCGACGTTATAATGATTTGGGATTATCAAAGTACTGGTTAATCATCACGTTATTATTACCGATTGCGTTATTGATCGTCAATGCGCTAGAAATGCATGCTTTATCGGTCGAAATTATGGCCTGGATTCTACTTGGGATTCACTTTATCATCTGTATGTTTCCTAAAAACGCGTTTAGTCATCAAGCCTGATCTGTTTCTTTAGCATCACGATATAGGGAATAAGCTGCGTAGATTAATACGACGATAACGAGCCACTCTAGCATGTCTAAACTGAGGTGCTTAAATACGGTTGCTGCTAAGAAGACTCCAATCACACCGAATAATGAATAAAGGGCTAATTTCCGGGAATAATTATGCTTCTTGATGAATTCCACACTGCCGACTGATAATGAAAAGGTCGATCCACACATCATGATTGGAAATGCGGCTGCGGGATTCATTCCCATGGCGTAAATCGTTGCCATGGTCGGTGCGTAACAGCCGATGCCAACGTCATCTAAGGCACCGTATAAGAACAGCAAACCGGCTGTTAAGTATAGTTTCCAGCCGGATAACTGAGTTGCCGTTCCGGTTGATGCAATCATGTGAAATTTACCAACTAAGATAAGACAACTGGCTAAGAGTAGTCCGGTAATAATAAAGTACCGCAAAATGGTTTTGGGTAACTTCGTAACGAATTTGGATCCTAAATAGGCACCCAAGATTTGGCAGCACACGCACGTGATCAGCGTTTTGAAGCCAACGGTAATGTTGGACAAAAAAATAATGGCCATCACGCCACTCGGGATAACGCATTGTGCGTTTAAGGTTCCAGGTAATTTTCTAATCGGAACCCACTTGGTCTTTTGGTATAGCGCCGTCGAAACGGCAAAGTCACCGATACCTAAAGTTGATAAGAAATAAATAATGATCATTGAGAAAAAGGCTCGCTTTGTAGCGGGTTCTTTTTTGGTTGCTTGCCAATGGTGACATATATCCGTGAACAAATGATATAGGTAGTATAGGTCAAACAAAATAATGGCGATGATGAGCGCGATCTTCATGGGTTAACCTCTTTAAAAATATGCTTGCGTTAATCATCATACTATTAAAACGATTGAAGCGCTATAAGAGAAAAGGGACGCTAGTAGCGTCCCTTTTTGATCTATTTTATTTATGCCAACGATGTATTGACCGTATTAATCGTTTAGCAGAATTGACTACTGAACAAAAAGCGTTCAATACTTTTGATAGCATCAATAGATCTATGGTAGTTATGCTCATAAATATAGCAATAGCCACCATTAATTCAAGAGCGATCGACATTTTATCACCGCTTGGTGTGCTTATAAAATTGAGATTGACTAAGTCTCAGGCACACAATTAGTATTTTATCATAATTGACTATTTTCCAATATCTGTTATTCTATAGATGAAGTTCAAGAGCGGTCGATCGCCGTAGTAAGTTGACTACTTGCTGAAAGATTAAAGTAGAGCGCTTTAATTAGCGCTTTTCTTTTTGGATTGATAAATAGGAAGTGACTCGTGTTGGACGTTAGCTGGCGTCGTAACTTATGGATATTATGGATTGCCACCACGATCGATGGTGTCGCCTTTAGTGAAGTAATTCCGTTTCTATCGCTGTATGTTGAACAGTTAGGTAATTATTCCAAGGGTGAACTATCCATTCTCAGTGGGATGGTTTATGCAGCCTCGTTTTTCGTTGTCTTCTTCACGGCACCCATCTGGGGTCGCTTCGCTGATAAACACGGCCGAAAACGAATGGTATTACAAACTTCGCTAGGTTCCGCAATTACACTGGCGTTAATGGCGTTCGTTGGTAACGCCTGGGAATTGATTGGTCTGCGAACCTTACAGGGCTTCTTTGCCGGTGTCATTCCGAACGCAACGGCACTGGTCGCTACGGAAACACCTAAGGAACACGCTGGTTATGCCATGGGCATCATCACGACTGGTTATGTCGGTGGGATGCTAGTTGGCCCCATCATCGGTGGCTTTTTAGCTCATGCAGTAACGATTCGAGTTTCGTTCATCATCACTGGACTTTTGCTATTTGGTTCGTTTGTATTAAGTGCCACGATGGTTAAGGAACACTTTCATCCGTCTAAGAAAAATAAAAAAGAGTCACTTTTTGACATTCATTTTCTAAAGGATTTCCCAAATCCACGAGTCGTAATCTGGTTAATGATCTCAACCGTTATCGTTCAGATTGGTCTATTTTCCATTTACCCAATCATTAGCTTATTAGTTAAACAGTTAATGCATAATCGTGGACCGATCACCATTGTTGCGGGAATTATTGCTTCGTTACCAGGAATTGCGATGTTCATGACCAGTTCAACCTTGGGTAAGATCAGTGATCATTATGGTGCCAACAAGGTTTTAATCTTGGGTTATCTATTTACGGTGGCGTTTTATGTTCCGCAGACTTTTATTACCAGCCTGGTACTCTTAGGAGTCTTCCGGTTCCTGGTCGGAATTTCCAATGCCGCTGTCTACCCAATTATTCAGACAATGCTAACGAAAGTCTCGCCAACCGGATCGACAGGTTTAGCCTTTAGCATGAATCAATCCGCTCAGGCGCTAGGTGCCGTGCTAGGTTCCATGATGGGCAGTGAAGTCGCCAGTTATTTTGGTTACAGCAGTGCTTTCATGTTATCTGCCATTTTACAGGGCATTAATCTGATCTTAATCCTAAAGTTCGTTCCAGAACTGCGTTGGAACGCTCATAACATTCTCAATAGTCATGACTAAAAATCGAGTGTAGTATAATAATTACAGAAATCGAACGTGAAAGAGGTCTTTTAACGTGTCAATGAGACAGATCCTAACCAATAAAGAACATCATCATATTACTGAATTAAAGGACAGTAAACTGCCGATCGACCACGCGGATTTACTTAAGAAGTTCGCAAAGGACGTCGATCATAAAACATTAAAGAAATTAATGATCAAGAGTCAGTATAAAGACGTTAACGAAGGCTATTACGTGGCTCATAAATCGTCTTATGATCCCAGTGATCAGACTTACGATGCTGATTTACCGTATGATCAGTGGTTAGATGAATACGCTGATAAATTTATTAAAAATTTTGATCAAATCCGTCAAAATCATCAGAAGCATTTTCACACCGAAATGACGGTTCGTTTCTTCGTTGATTACTTCATCGCGATGTTGCATACCCAGTTTGTCAACGAGAATCACCAACACCGTGGCAAGTTGATCTGGGTCAATGGCTACGAAAAAGAAGCTTAATTTATTAAATTAAGAAAAATTAATATTATAATGATGGTCGGTTGCTTAATGCAGCCGATTTTTTGTTGGTTAAATTAATGTAAATATAACAATTTAATCTAGATGTTATATTTAAAAGATAACGTTGCTCAAGTAAAGTT
Source organism: Acetilactobacillus jinshanensis (assembly GCF_004359375.1). NCBI lineage: Bacteria > Bacillati > Bacillota > Bacilli > Lactobacillales > Lactobacillaceae > Acetilactobacillus > Acetilactobacillus jinshanensis. The sequence continues at coordinate 53,111 of NZ_CP034726.1, forward strand.
ATATTTAGGAGATGAATTATGCAACAGGTCAATTGGCGCCGTAATCTGTGGATTTTATTATTCGGAACGTTTATTACCGGAACGGCCTTTAACGAAGTCATCCCGTTTATGTCGTTATACATTATTCAATTGGGTAATTACAGTCGTGGTGAACTTTCGATCCTTAGTGGGATTGTATATTCGTGCTCATTCGTTGTCGTAGCGGTAACCGCCCCGATGTGGGGAAGATTTGCTGATAAACACGGCCGAAAGTGGATGATCCTACAAACTTCGCTGGGTTCCGCAATTGTGATTGCCCTAATGGGTGTCGTCACTAACGTTTGGCAATTTATTGCGTTACGAACTTTACAGGGCTTCTTCGATGGCGTAATTCCAAATTCGATTGCGTTAGTTGCGACCGAAACGCCTAAGCGTCATTCTGAATATGCGCTAAGCCTGTTGTCGACCGGTTACACCAGTGGTTTCCTAATTGGACCAATCTTTGGTGGCTTTCTGGTCCACGTCTTTTCAATCCGTTTGACGTTCTTTATTACGGGTCTGTTGCTGTTTAGCTTCTTTATCCTGAGTTTAACTTCGGTTAACGAAAACTTTAAACCGGATCCGGATATCGTTAAATCACACTTTAGTTGGCACTTCATGAAGGGCTTTCCGCATCCGCACTTAGTCGGTTGGATGTTCGTCACGACGATCGCCGTTCAGATGGCAATTAACGACGTCTTTCCGATCATTACGTTATTCGTTAAACAGTTGATGCATAACCACGGACCGATTTCATTGGTTGCCGGAATTATCGCCGCATTACCTGGGATTTCGATGGTCATGACGTCACCAAGTATCGGTAAAGTCGGTGATCATCACGGGACTCACGTTGTCCTAGGCTTTGGTCTAATATTTTCAGCACTCTGTTACTTTCCGCAGGGTGCCGCTGCCGGTGTCCTAATGTTAGGAATATTCCGGTTCTTGAATGGAATCGGCAATGCTGCCATTTTCCCGTCGATTCAAACCTGTTTAGCTAAGGGAACTCCGGCATCTAGGACTGGGATGGCCTTTAGTTTGAACCAGGGCTTTCAGGCAATCGGGATTGTTTTAGGCTCAATCGTCGGTGGTTTACTTTCCGATTGGTTTAGTTATAGTGTTACGTTTTACGTTGCCGGAGTTACCATTTTACTGATTTATGCGTGCTTGAAGTGGTTCCTACCAGAATTAAAGAAATATTAAATCTAATTAAGGTATACAAAAAGGCGTGATGATAATCATCACGCCTTTTTATTTTGAGGTTAATTAAATCCTTAAGTTATTTACGACTCTCATCGATGGTCTTGGTATTAGCGGCCGTAACCTTAGCTGCGTTGATCTTAGAGTGCTTCATACTGTATGAGAAGTAAACGATCATACCAAGAATGAACCAGCAGATGGCATAGATCTTAGCGATACTACTTAAGCCTAAGAAGACGATTAACGTAACTAGAAAGGCAAATGCAGGTTCGATTGGGTAGAACGGAACTTTAAACTGTGGCTTTGGTAAGTCTTTACCTTCACGATGACGTAAGGCATAGATTCCTAATGATACGATCATAAAGGCAACTAACGTTCCGGCGGAAATAACCTGTGATAACGTTTGGAACGATAACAGGGCGCCTAAGAGAACCCCACCACAGGTAACGGTGAATAGGGAATTGTTTGGTAAACGCTTCTTGTTAATCTTACCGAAGAATGACGGTACCATGCCATCACGGCCGAACGAGTACAGAAGACGAGAACTGGCCAGGATGAAACTGATTAGGGCGGTAAACATGCCTAATACAGCGATTCCTTGAACGAAGTCAGCGGTTGCGAACAATAGAGCAGGATGGTTAGTAGCCATATGACGTAATGCCCAGCCAACTGGTTCAGAGTTGTTAGCGTACATCTTGTACGGGAACATGCCGACTAAGACTAACGAAACGGCAATGAACATTACCGCAGCGGCGGCAATCGCGCCGGTAATGGCGAACGGAACTGATTTCTTAGGGTTCTTAGCTTCACCAGCGTTCGCGGCAACGGTACCGAAACCGGTGTACGAAATGAATAGCATTGAAGTTCCGGCGTAAATTCCTTGCCAGCCACCGAATCGGGTGCCGATCTGATGAGCTGGGATGAACGGATGGTAGTTAGCTGTGTGAACAGCACTCATACCAACTAATACGAAGATAACGACGGCTAAGACTTTAAGAACGACCAAGGCATTTTCAACTCGGCTGGTCTGGGTATCACCACGTGATACTAACCAAGAAACCAGGATGATGACGATTAACGAAATGATGTCGACGTAGCCGCCTTTAACACCGATTGGGTTAGCTAACCGTTTTGGAATGACTAAACCAGCAGAATCCAATAGACCTTGGAGGTTACTGGAAATCCCTGAGGCTTGGAAGGCAATTGAGATAAAGAATTCGGCTAGTAGAGCCCAGCCGACGATCCAGCCCCAGAAGTGGCCGAATAGAACGTTGATCCAGGAATAGCCGGCACCGGTAAATGGCATTGCGGAAGCCATTTCGGAATAATTCATAGCGACCAGTCCAGCGGCCACCGCATCGATAATGAACGAGATAACGACGGCCGGACCAGTATGTTCAGCAGCAACGATCCCCGGTAAAGTAAAAATAGAAATTGAAATTAAGGTTCCAATTCCTAGTGCCAGCAGATCGGTTGTGGTTAACGTTTTGTTTAAATGCGAATCTTTTTGTTTATAGATCGCGGGGTTAACTTTTTGGTTAATTCGTTTCCAAAGAGTCATAAGATAAATCAGCTTTCTAATTTAATTGGTTTGTTATGTCAACAAAGGTTACGCAAAATCGTAATAAGATTAAGCCAGAATTAAATTAGTAGCCGGTTCGGGCGGTCTCATTCTTATTAGATAGCATTTATGTTGAGTATAAATCGTGATTGACCTCCCCTTTCTAGGTATACGTACAAGTATAGGGAATAATGCTTAACTTGTCAAAAGGCCTATGTTAAAACACTTGACATACAAAAAAGTGTCCTGAAAACAGGACACTTTGATTAGTTTTAAAATTAAAAGTTATTTTTTAGCTTGTTTAGCGTGTTCTTCATGCCGAATTCCGTAACAGAAGTACACGATCATGCCTAGAACGAACCAACCGACCGTATAAATTTTGGCGGCGCTGTCCAGATTCCAGAAGACGATTAACGTTCCGATAAACGCTAGGATTGGTGTTACGGGATAGAATGGGACTTTAAAGTCGGGTTCGTTAATGTCTTTACCTTCACGATGACGAAGGGTGAACATTGCTAAGGCAACGAACATAAAGGCGATTAAGGTTCCAGCAGATACCAATTGAGTAATGAACGTAAATGGTAATACGGAACCAACCACAATACTGGAGATGGTGACTAGTAACAAAGCGTTTTCCGGTAAACCACGTTTAGTAATGTGACCTAACCACTTCGGTAACATACCGTCACGGCCAAATGAATAGATCAGTCGAGAACCGGCCATCATAGCACCGATTAAAGCACTGAACATACAAATGGTGGCGACACCTTCAATTACATTAGCGGTTAAAACGTGGTGACTGGCACGTAATGCCCAGCCAACGGGTTGAGCGTTACCAGCGTATTTTTGATAAGGGAACATCCCGACTAACACTAAGGAGACCATAATGAACATGGCACTGGCGATGACTAATGAACCGATAATTGCGGTTGGCATCGTTCGTTTCGGGTCTTTGGCTTCAGCAGAGTTAGCTGCTAAGGTATCAAAACCTAAATATGAAATAAAGATCATACTGACACCGGCAAGGATTCCGCTGATGCCACCAAAGTTAGAACCATCCGGATTGACGTGGTGTGCCGGTACGAACGGGACGTAGTTTTGAGCATGAACAGCGGTGATCCCAACGATAATAAAGAGTGCGATCACGATGATCTTAGCAATCACTAAGACGTTTTCGATCTTGGCAGTCCCTTTAGTACTATGGTGCAGCACACTAAATACGATCAGAACCGCTAGAGCTGCGATCAAATTAAAGATCCCGCCCTTGGTTCCAAAGGAACTAGCCATAAACTTGGGGAGATTGAAACCGATTGAACTTAATAGCCCTTGCAAGTTAGTTGATAGCCCGGACGAGATAAAGGCTCCAGCGATGAAGTATTCAGCCAATAGTGCCCAGCCGGCGATCCAGCCCCAGACTTCACCAAACAGGACGCTGATCCACGAGAATGCAGATCCAGCGAACGGCATGGCAGAAGCCATTTCAGCATAGTCCAATGCTGAGAAGCCGGCGATAACCGCGGCAATGATAAATGAAATTGAAACGGCCGGGCCAGCATGTTTAGCGGCGACGATCCCAGGTAAAGTGAAGATCGCAGTTGAAACGATGGTCCCGATTCCGAGAGCTAGAAAGTCTCGAATTCGTAGGGTTCGTTTCATATGTGAATCCTTTTTTGAATACACGGCAGGATTCGTTTTCCGCATCATTCTATTAATAAGGTTGCCCAACTGGACAACATCTCCTTAGTGATTGACAAATTAAAATAAAAGCCGAGTTAAGTTAATATAACTTAACTCGGTAGCTTTAATTTAAGCATAAACACATGTTAATTGTCAATATTATTTGGTCTTAAATAACTTCGGAGCTTCTTTATCTTTATCACTGTACTTGACGAAGTAAACGATCGTCATAATGATTAAGAAAGCCATACCGATGATCAACGGCACTCGGGTCTCGCTGTTCAGGAACATGAAACCAACCGTGACGACTAAGAATGCTAGGGTAAGGTAGTTAGAGTATGGTGAGAACGGCATTCTGAACGGATGGGACTTGATCTTCTTACCGTAACGCTTTCTGAAGATAATCTCACTGATTAGAATAACGAACCACGGTACCATCCCAGGTAGAACACTTGAACTGTAGACCATGACGAAGACTTCGTTAGCACCTTTGAAGAAGATCGGCAGAACAACGTTTAAAACGACACCCATCATGATGCCTAATGAAATCATGATAACGGCAACACATGGAACACCGTGCTTATTAAGTCGCATCATAAACCTTGGTAATTCATGATTTCGGGCTAGTAGGTAAGACATCCGACTGGCACTGTAGATCCCGGAATTTGATCCTGATAAGGCGGCCGTAACAACGACGAAGTTAATGATTCCGGCAGCGATGGTAATGCCTAATTTAGCAAAGGTTTCGACGAATGGGGAGCCAATGTCGTTTAATTTATTCCATGGATAAATACTAACGATTACGAAGATGGCACCAATATAGAAAATTAAAATTCGGTAAACGGTGGATTGAACGGCTTTAACTAAGGTGTGACGTGGATTTTCAGCTTCACCAGCAGCAACCCCAACTAAGCCGATGCCTTGGTAGGAAGCCAAGACGATTGCGAGGGCGAAGAAGAAACCTTTGACACCACCGGTGAAGAAACCGTATTTCCAGATGTTGCTGATGCCGATGGGATGCATACCATTACCGATCCCAAAGACGATTAAACCGAAACCAGCGACTAACATCAGGATAATGGTAACGACCTTAATTAAGGCGAACCAGTATTCTAGTTCACCAAAGGCACCAACCGAAGTCAGATTAGCGGCACACAGGAAGAGAATGGCAATCAAACCGGGGATCCAGCCTGGTAGGTTCGGCCACCAGAAATGCATGTAAGTCCCAATCGCGATAACTTCACTCATCCCAACGACGACGTACTGGAAAATGTTGGCCCAGGCGGTTAAGTAACCGAAAACTGGGTGCATATACATGTTGGCGAATTGAGCAAACGAACCTTCAACCGGATGAACATAGATGATTTCACCTAATGCTCGCATGATCAGATAAAGAAAAACACCGGCGATACTGTATGCGATCAGTACACTAGGTCCGGTCCACTTGATGGTGGAAGCAGAACCCATGAATAGACCAACACCGATCGTCCCGCCCAGTGCGATCATTTGAATGTGACGCGGTTCTAATTTACGTTTTAGATGTTTCGATGACTTGTTTTGTTTATTTCCAATGGACATGTGTTCACTCTCTTTCGACATTAAATATAATACCGCATCTGTTGGGGAGTGTCAAAGGCAAATTAAAAAAGCCAACCTTTAGTCTAAAGATTGGCTTTAATGTTTATTTAATTACTAACTTTTAATAGAAAGATGGCTTATCAAAGTAGGTATTTGGTTCACCTAGACCGATGCTCTTACACTGGTAGCTGGACTTATCGCATTGGATTAAGTCGCAGACGAATTTAGCGACCGCCTGACGGGTGATCTGGGCTGACTTTAACGGTTCACCTGGAGCGGTAACTTCGTACTTAGTGTCACCGTCTTTGTTGTATAACCAGGTAACACGCATGTTGGTGTAGATTAAATCGGAATTTTCAATAATTTTGGCGGTCTTGGTGTGTTTACGGATTGATGGTCCGATCATCATTTCGTTCCATTTACCAAACTTGCCAGGGACTTCGTTTCGGGTACCTAAGATGTTCATACAAATGATGCGCTTGGTACCGGCATCGTCCATGGCTTTAACGATCGTCTTAGTTGCACTAGGTGAGCTCATGTTATCGACGTAGACGTAGTCAGCACCTTTAATGGCTGGTAATAATGACTTTTCATCATTGAAATCACCGTCAAAAACGTGTTCACGCTTTGGATCGGTAACGTTAAGTCGTTGCTTAGCGTTTCGGGCTAACAGATTTAAATCAGCGTGGGTGTTTTTTAACAGATCTTTAATTAAGTAACCGGAAACCTGTCCAGCAGCACCTAAAATTGCAACTTTTGTCATAATGATCACCTTTCAAGTTAATTGTAAATTGTAATCATTTATTTGGCATTCTTTTTAATTGCGACTTTTAAGCGTGATTCGATATTCTTGATCAATTGGATCGCGTTAGCGTAATCCTTTTTATCATAATCGAGGTTTTCGAAGCAGGTGCTGGTGTCATGAAGGACCTGGCTACGTCTGCTTTTACCCAATTTAGTTAATCCGATAATGACTTTTCGTTCGTCTTTCGGATCCCGGTTTCGGGTGACCCAGCCGTGTTTCTGCAGGCGTTTTAATAACGGCGTTAAAGTTCCGTTATTAAGGCCGACCCGTTTACTGAGTTGGTTAACAGTGATATTGTCACCGTTCCATAAGGCGATTAAGACGATGTATTGAACGTAGGTTAAATGATAACGATCGAGCGGTTTCTTGTAAAAACGATTGAAAAACTGATGTGCCTTCGCAAGTTGAAAGCATAGCATATTACTTAATTCCATGTTGACACGACCTCTGCAAAATGCTGGATTGAAGTATTGAAGTAACGACTTCTGATTTAGAATAGATCCTTAAGTTTACTAAGGAGCTTTTGCAGGCCTGATTTGTGCTCTTCTTGGGCTTGTTGTGCTTCCAGGCCAGTGATCTGACCCAGGAATCTTTTGTCGGCTTGTTGCTGTAGTGGTGATTCGGATCCTTTTTTCACGATTGAGTATCTCCTTTAATTCTTTGACGAGTGTTCAGTGCGCTTATAGTAGCGTGAAAAAATCAGGTAAGCAAAGAATAGGTAGATAATACCATAAATAATGGCGCTGCCGATAGCGTTAGGCATCGACATCTTGGTCATGGCGTGGTAAATCGGGTTGTTGATTTGACTGTAGGATCCACCAACGAACAGAGCGTTGAACGGGTTCCACTTTAACCAACGATGACTGTATAACAGGATCATGAAGATTCCGGCGATCGCCGTACCTAAGAAACGGAAGCCAAAGCCAGCTGCGATGGTCCCGGCTTCGTTTTTAATTAAGGTACTGAACAGGACCGTAATTGAAGCTAACAGGAAAACGTATAAAACATTGGCACCGACGGCGATTGCCATTACATGAAGTGTCCGTCGGTTAATGTATTTACCAGGCGTCATAAAGTGCTGAACGACCACGGATAAGATCACGTCAACTAAAATTAAATTAACGTACTGGATCGTTAACGTGATGACTTTGCTCCAGAAGATGTCCAGCTTAGAAACGTGGATTGCTAAATAACCGTCAATTTGGCGGTGTGCTTTTTTACCTGAGAATGATAATGCCGCTAAGATAATGATCATACCAGTAACGATATCGGATGCAGTCCCTAACGTTGGTAAGAAGTTAACTGGCGGTAAAATCTGAACGAAATGACTACCTAAACCGACCCCAATAATGTATAAAATTAAGATCGCGTTAAAGAAGTAAAGAAGATTGGCACGCTGACTAAAGTTCCTTTTGATTAAATCCCACATGTGGGAAACCTCCTATATAATGTTGATCGAATTATTATCAATATAGTAAAATCGGCTCCATTATATCATAATCATATATTAATTATGAGAACCGGTAAGGGATTGGGATATAATGTTACTAGATATAAAATAATTTTAATAAGAACAAGAAAGGAATTCGAATGGTACGTGACACACATTACGCAATTTTAGACGAAGCATTGTCTTCGATCACCCACGGGATCGGTGCAGCCTTAAGCATCGCCGGGCTAGTCTGTCTATTAGTCCATGGCGTTCATGAAGGTGGTGCGATGCGGGTCACCACGTTTGCGATCTACGGATCGATTTTGATTATTTTCTACATTATGTCGTCGCTATTTCATAGCCTGTATTTTACTCGGGCGGAAAAGGTCTTTCAGATTTTTGACCATTGTTCGATCTATCTATTGATCGCTGCGACTTATACACCATACTGCCTAGTTACGATCAAAGGCGGATTAGGCTGGACCATCTTTGGTGTGATCTGGTTCATGACGGTGCTTGGCATCATCTATAAGTCGATCTGGATCGGTGACTTTAGACGCTTATCTACCATTATATATGTCATCATGGGCTGGATGTGTCTGATTGGGATTAAACCACTCTGGGATGGCCTTGGTTTTCGTGGCTTTGGTCTACTCTTCTTGGGTGGTGTCACCTTTACGGTCGGTGCTGTAATTTACAGCATCAAAAGCATTCCGTTCGGTCATGTGATCTGGCATCTCTTCGTCATGCTAGGGACCGCTCTGATGTACTTTTCGATTTATTTCTATGTATGAAATTACAATTAAAAGGATGCGTATAGGTTGTGCTGGACCACACGTTAAGGCATAAATTCGTTTTAGTTATATTATCAATGTTTTTAATAATTGGGATGCTAATCCCGATCAATCAGGTTAACGCGCGTAAACGAACGATTCGTTCACATCCGCGGGTTCGGGTTAGTCGTAACGTTAGACATAATAAGAAGCGAAGTCATTATCGACCTCGTCACCGAATAATTAGACGCCATTACACTCAGCCCTACCCAACCGTTAACTATCGAATTAAACGGGTTAACGAACGGCTGAGCTGGGCTAGTCGCCCTAAATATCGAAAAGAAACCGTAAAGAGTGATTACGGTCCGCGAGCAACGTTTAAGACGGTGGATTTCATTCCGACGGACGCTGCCGGCGGTAATTTCTTGGTTCAGTCATTGAACGTTACTCCAGATGGTCATTATGCATACGTCGGTTACGGCTATGAACCGGTGTTAAAGCACCATAGTGAGTTAACTCGAATTGCTCAAGTTGACCTACGACATCACCGGATCAAAGTTGGTAAACCTTTTAAAGGTGGTCATGGCCAGGCTGTTGCGTATAATCCAAAGGGTCGCCCGTCGTTATGGTTGTTGAATGATCTTGGTGGCCCTATTCACCGGGGCTCATTAGAAAAGATCAGCCTTAAATCACTTCGTCCGCAACATCAGATTCGGTTTAATCTAAAACGGAATGATAACCTGGGTGATAGCCTGGCCTTTGATAATCATAATAATATTTATAACGAAAATATGATCTGGCCAAGTACTGCTGGCGGACATTATCGACCTGGGATGATTCTCTTACATCAGGGTCATGTTAATTGGCACCACGTTAAATTCAGTGATGTTTCACAAGGACTTCGCCGTTCACCAGGTAACGTAGTGCAGGCATTAGCTTACAGTCCACGTACGAAACGTCTCTATATTGAAGAAAACGACGTCATCGTTTCACTTCCAGTTAATAAACTGGGTCATCTATCACCCCGTGATGTCAAAGAGACCATTTTGAGACAACGTCGTGAATACGAGGGGCTATCCTTTGACCGTTCTGGTCACGCCTATATCTTAATGAACCACCCGAAAGAAATTATGAGAAGTACTAATGTTTTTTAAGGATTAATTAATTTCAAGGAGACTTTGATTTGAAATTTGTTTTAGCACCCGATTCTTTTAAAGGCTGCATGACCGCTAAACAGGCTACCGATGCAATGGCCAAGGGAATTCTGAAGGCTGATCCGCAAGCAGTGATTAAAAAGGTCCCGATGGCCGACGGTGGTGAAGGCACTACCCAGGCATTAGTGGATGCTCTTCATGGTCAATGGGTAACGGTTAACACTCGTGATCCACGAAACCGATCGATCAAGACCCGTTACGGTTTGATTAAAAACGGTCAGGTTGCCGTTATGGAGATGTCAGCGGCCAGTGGAATTCAATTTATTGACCCGAAGATATCTGATCCAGGTGATACCTCGACGTACGGGACCGGGATTTTGATAAAAGACGCCATGAAGCGGCACGTTAAGAAGATCATCCTCGGGATCGGTGGCAGTGCCACGAATGATGGTGGCGTTGGGATGGCTGCTGCACTCGGGGTTAGATTTCTGGATGCGACTGGTCATCCAATCTTACCGTGTGGTAATCAACTTAACCGCTTGGTAAGAATTGACGAAAGCCATATGATTCCTGAAGCAAAGCAGATCCCCATAATTATTGCCAGCGACGTTACGAATCCGTTAACGGGTCCTCATGGTGCCGCAGCCGTATTTGGCCCACAAAAGGGCGCTAGTTCAGCAGAGGTTAAACACTTAAATTATAATTTATCGCATTACGCTAAAGTTATCAAAAGGGACTTACATAAAGACGTGGAAAAGCAGCCCGGATCTGGTGCGGCCGGTGGTCTAGGTGCTGGACTAATGGCCTTTACGAATTGTCAGCTCGACTCTGGGATCAACGTCGTTATGAAATTAACGGACTTGCGAAGTAAACTGCGGAATACCAACGTTGTCATGACCGGTGAAGGTAGCGTTGATGCACAAACGCAGTACGGTAAGGTCCCCGTTGGCGTTGCCGATTTAGCTAAGAAAGTTAGTCCTGATTGTAAAGTAATTGCTTTAGGTGGTCACGTTGGTAATGGCATCCAGCCACTTTATAAAAAGGGGATTGATGCGGTCTTACCAATCATTCCTGGAGCCATGAGTTTAAAGCAAGCTATGGCAACTGGACCAGAAAACTTACAAAAAGTTAGTGAAAACTTGACATGGTTAATCAAGTAGCGTAAACTTACTAAAAGTAAGCAATAGGAAGAGATCAATGTTAAACATTAAAAATAATTAACATTAACAAGAACAAAGAGGAAATTCCTATGAAGACAGAATTACTTAAATTAGAAAAAATGCGCCGCAGTATCTATGCTTTAGGCAAAAATGTTAAACAGACCCCTGACGAATTATTTAATTTCGTTAAGGAAACCGTTAAATGGACGCCGTCCCCATTCAATAACCAGACGACTCGTGTCGTTATGTTATTCGGTAAGAACCACGAAAAGTTATGGGACATCGTTGGTAACACTTTAGAAGCCAAGATTGGTAAGGAACGTTACCAAAAGGGTACCGCTGGTAAGATCAACATGTTTAAGAATGCTTATGCATCGATCTTATTCTTAACTGACATGGACATCGTTAAGAAGTTTGAAAAGCAGTTCCCGACTTACGCTGCTAACTTTAAAGACTGGTCTGAACAGGCCCAGGGGAATTCCCAGTATGCCGTATGGACCGGTTTAGCTGAAAACGGTATCGGTGCTAACATCCAGCATTACAACCCGTTGATTGATGACGAAGTTCATAAGACCTTTGACTTACCAAAGAGTTGGAAGTTACGTACTCAGATGAACATCGGTTCCATCGAAGCTCCGGCTGGCAAGAAGTCATTCATGCCAGATGACAAGCGTTTCAAGATCATTAAATAACTAATTAATAAGATATAATCGTATAATATATTAGAGGTTTGTCTTCAGGGCAGGGTGTGATCCCCGACCGGTGGTGATAGTCCGCGACCCGTGCAGTGCACGGTTAATCAGGTGTGATTCCTGAACCGACAGTTAAAGTCTGGTAAGAAGAAGATAATCAACCCTAAAGGTAGACCTTGCGAGAAAAGTGAGGTCTTTTTGTTTTGCCATTAACAGTTGAACACTTAACCAAAATTATTCAAGTTGCGATTTTAGCGGCAATTTCCTACGTCCTGACGTTGTTTGCGTTTCCCGTGATTCCGATTGTACCGTACCTTAAGCTCGATCTCAGTGATCTACCGATTTTAGTAGGCACTGTTGTATTGGGAATCAGTGCCGGTGCGTCAATTGCTGGAGTGACGACACTATTACATCTATTGATGAGCGGCTTATCGTTACCAGCTATCATCGGTGACTCATTGATGTTCATTTCAGCACTGACACTGGTGTTAACGGTCGGGTTATTAATTAGCTGGTACCGACGCCAGCCCGCATGGTCACGGAAGTTACTGTTGATCATGTTGTTGACACTTAATCTAACGGTGATTATGGCCATTACTAACCTAGGTGCAATTCCGTTGTACATGAAAATTGCTGGGATGACGATTCAGTTACCGGTCACCAAGTTGATTGAATTTGGGGTTGTCCCGTTTAATTTGATTAAAGGAACCGTTGTTGGAATATTGTTCGTATTTATCGACCGATATTTACAAAGATCGAAGCGCTTTCAAAGAAATTATTAACTTTTCTGGAAGACATCTACAAAATTTGTTAAGAATGCGGTACAATAAAAATCGAAAATTAATCAGGAGATGTCTTTCAATGAGTAAAAAATCATTATTAAAAAAGTTAGCTAAAGGTGCCTCTGTTGCATTATTAGCAGGTGCTATGGTATGCAGTGCTGGTTTAACTAATGCTAATGCTAAATCAACCGCAACTAAAGGTGCCAAAACCGAAAAAGTAGTTAATAAGAAAGCTACTAAGAAGAACCTTAAAGGTGCTAAGAAGGCTGTTAAGAAGAGTGCCAAGAAATCAGCTAAAAAGGCTGGTAAAAAGGCAGCCAAAAATAGCAGTAAGAAGTTAGCTTCTAAAGCTGGCAAGAAAGCCGTTAAGAAGGCTGCCGCTAAATCATCCAAGAAAGCTCCTAAGAAGTCCGCAAAAAAGACTCTTAAGAAAGCCACTAAAAAGGGTGTTAATAAGTCAGCCAAAAAGGCTGGTAAGAAAGCTGCCAAAAAAGGCAACAAAAAATCAGCTAAGAAAGCTGGTAAAAAGGCAGCCAAGAAGAGCAACAAGAAATTAGCTAACAAAAAGACTGCTAAGAAAGGCAGCAAGAAGTCAGCCAAAAAGGCCAACAAGAAAGCCGTTAAGAAGCCAGCTAAAAAAGCTGCCAAGAAAGGTAGCAAAAAGTTAGCTAACAAGTCTAACAAGAAGTCTGCTAAGAAAGGCAGTCAGAAATTAGGCAAGAAATCAGCCAAAAAAGCTGATAAGAAAGCCACTAAAAAGAGTAGCAAGAAATTAGCTAAAAAAGGTGCTAAGAAGTCTGCTAAAAAGGCCTCTGACAACGCTGCTAAGTAAATATCATTTTAACGAATTGAAATTTTAAAGATACGAATAAAGTGCCAAGGCTATATAATGGTTTTGGCACTTTTATTTTTGTTTGTAATTTCTAGGGATTGATTTTATGCAAAATAAATCTAAGCGACTAATCAGTCTATTGGTCGTTGCTTGTTTATCTATATTTGTAGCTGTTGGCTTAAATTTCTCGATGACTAGCGTTAGCGCTGCTAATAATTATAGAAAGACTTATCGTCATAAATCACGGAAATATAATCATGCGAGAAATAGTCGTTTTATGCATTACCAATTTATCAGTCAAAAAGGCCGTGGCAATGCAAACGATGGTTGCGAAGCGGCTTCACTTTTGATGGCCTTGCATCATTTTGACTTGGCAAAGCATTATAATCTAGCTCAATTTGTCCGTACAATTCCAAGAAGTAAGGACCCGGAAAAGGGTTATACCAAGAATCCGTGGAAATTAGGCACTGGAGCTTCATTATATCCTCGAGCATTATTAAAAGTTGCTCAACGTTACGGTGCCAAAAAGAGTTACATCATTGATGATTACTACAAGCATGGTCATGGCTTATATGGTCGAAAAGCGTCTGCGAATGCGTTTCGACAGGCAATTTTAAAAGGGTATCCGGTAGTCTTTGAAGGATGTAACCATATGCAATTTGGAACTCGGACAAACCGTCGTGGGTACAACGGCTATCGGTCCGATCGAGTAATGCTAATTTATGGCTATCGTAATCATCGTTTCTACTGGACTGATCCGGATCAATGGTATAACCGTCCAGGTAATACACCAGAAAAAGCGTTTATGAATATCATTAATGCTCCAATTCGTGGACCAAGAGCGGTTGCGATTGGTAAATAATTTAAGCTAGATACAAAAAGAGCTGACTAAATTTTTAGCCAGCTCTTTTTGTTTGGGCAATAACTATGGTTACCCATTAATTCTTTCGCTACTCTTAACACATCATCGTCATTTAATAAGTCATAAGATATGATATACTTTTTGTCTCAATTTCTAAATCCTAAAGTGATGTTTTGTATTCTTTAAGTGATCCTTGGTATTTTTCAGGAATTTACTAATATCAATTCGATGACTTGGTAAGTATTTGAAGATTCGGTTATTGTGCTGCGGATACAGCGTTAATACTAAATCACCATTAATGATTTGTCCCAAATAAACATCCTTTAATTGATGATGCTTTAGTTCTAGTAATTTCAATAACCATTTCCGGTCCTTATGAATATGTGTTAAGACGTCATCGTTAATCGTTCCATCGGTAATGATTGGGAAGTTAACGCTAGTGGGGTCATTATATCTGCTAATGCTTAATTGACCATTCTGTTCCAACGTAACTCGCTTAACCTTTTGAAAGTCGTTGACACCGGCACTCCGGAGCTTAAAAACTAGATCATTAGCCGACATGCCACTAGCTAACGCTGCGTTGACGTTGATCAAGCCGTGGTTAATCAGAACGTGAGGACGACCAATGAAGATCGTCTTAAAGAAATCACTCTGCGTGATCAGAATCTTACTACCGAAGATGATGATTGACCAAATCAAAATAATGATGATGAACTGCAGGATCGTAATGGCCTGGTTATAGATCACACCACCGACGATACCACCTAAGACGTAGTTTTGGAGCTGATCAATTGCGTTAGACGGTGCCAGATTACTCTTCCCGGCAAGGTTGATCTGGACAACTAGCATTACGAAACCGATTAGTAGTTTCACAGCGATGTTCAGATACTTACCATTATTAAGGTTGAAGTTAAGGCCACCGTGATGAACATAATTCATCTGGTGATTGATAGGGTGCGTTGGTGACAACGTATAGGTACTGTTATCATTGTTATTCAAATTGACCTGGTAGAAATGCTTACCAGCCTTGATCGTCATGCCGTTATTCAGAGTGGTCGAACTGGTGTAGATGTTCGATAGCGGAATGTGGTCCTTACTACTGATGTTTCGCATGATCTGTGCCGTCTGACCGATCTGACTCTGTGACGACTGCTGGTTTTGGATTCGGCCCACTTCAAGGCAGATGATTAGGATCGCAAAGAGGACCATTGTTATCAGGACGTTTCGGTAACGGAGGTTGGTTCGGTTCCGAGCGTATTTAAAACCTGATACTAAAATGGTGATTCCGATCATAATTCCGATAAAGATGAAAAAGTCATCTAAGATCCCTGAATTATGGGTTAAATAGCCGTACGAATATAAATTCATAAAAATTTTTCCTTCTTATGCATTAATTTTATGCTAAATCCGCGATTTCCACAAGCTATTGTACGGGGGCTTAGTCGACTTATGTTAAGGCTATGCTTCAAAACGCGGTATTCTTTAACATTCCTGCAATGTCCCTGTATCAGTCTGGTAGCATTTAATCTTTAATATATAAAATGTCGATTGATGAGGAGAACTCATCAGGATACATGTTAATCATGAATTTAAATCTTAAAAACAAATTTATTAAATTAAAGGAGTTATTTGTTATGAATGTTAGTAAAAGTGTCGCGCGCAAAACAATGATGATCATCTTAATGGTGGTCGCTTTACTTGCGGTTTCCTTATCAGCAAACGCTAGTCACGTTAACGCCGCTTCTAACAATTCCAAAGTATCGGTTAACTATAATCGGAATAATAAACAGGATCGTGCCGCTAAGTACAATGATAATGGTGCTCAGGTTACTAATCATCAGTTCAAAAAGGTTAACAAGAACCAGAACCAAAATGTTCAGCAGCCTCAATCCAAACAGTTCAACCGCATCTTCAAGATCGCTAAATCTAAATTAGGTGATCGTTACGTATGGGGCGGTAATGGTCCTCACGTATTCGACTGCTCAGGTTTTACTAAATACGTTTATCAGCATGCTTTACACAAGACTTTACCTCGTTTAGCTGGTGACCAGTACTATAATTACAAGCATGTATCTTACCGTCATGGTAAGGCCGGTGACTTAGTATTCTTTGGTTCCAGTCGTCGTAACATTACCCACGTTGGTATGTACATTGGTCACGGTAAGATGATCGATGCCCAGTTACGTGGTGTCGTAATTGAAAACGTTAAGGCCCCATGGTGGCATTTAGTTGGTATGTCTCGTCCAGCTAACTTACGTTAAACTTACTCCTAGTAAAATTAATTTAATAAGTAAAAAAGGTCGTTTCGATAAATGTCGGAACGGTCTTTTTGCGTATAAAAAATAACCTACTGCAATTTCTTACCATGCAACAGGTTATTTGTAATGATATGCTTGATTATTTAATTGAATTAATGCGTCAATTCGCAGCCTCATTATTATTAGCGTTTGAATTATCATTAACCTTCTGAAGATGAGCTTTCTTGACGTGATGGCGACTCATCCAGTAACCGCAGGCAGCCCATGCTAGAACGAAGTATGGGAAGAAGTTTAACGGAAATGCGGGAACTGGATAGAAGTTTGATAATAATGGAAATGCTAAGACAACGAAGCCGACAACTGGTGCCAGGTCATGCTTTAAGAATGAATGCTTGAATTCAGCGTGCTTCTTAAAGAATACGAATGAGCCAACACAGCCGATCATGTAAATAGCGATCATGCAAACGGCACCTAAAGTAATGTAGTAAAGATATGTATTGGCATTACCTTTAGTAAAGTCGGCCAACATGTATAATAGAACGTCTAAACCACAAACCATGTGGACAGCATGACTAGGTGCGTTATGAGAATAGTTAAATTTACCTAAGGTCTTTGGTAAGTAACCCTGTTGACCCATGGCGTAGTACATGTATGAAGCACCATTAGTAACACAAACGGCGGCACCAAAAGTACTTAAGAAAATAGCGAAGTCAACTAAAACGGCCATTGCGGGGCTGATGAATCGAGCTGCCAAAACGTTTAATGGTGCTGATGATTTAGCTAATTCAGCAACGTCGTTAGTACCAAAGCCGATGACAACGGCATAACTAACAAAAACGAAAATTACCATACCACCAAGGATGGTAAGTAACAGAGCTAATGGAATTGCACGCTTCGGGTTCTTGGTACGGGTAGCAACTGTACAGGCAACTTCAAAACCAACGAAGCAAAGAACGGTGTAAACAACACCTTGGGTGATGCCAGAAGCACCAACGGTTGGTACGAATGGCTTTAAGTTAACGCCACCATTGCCACCGCCTTTAGCTAAGACGGTAACACTAAGAACGATTAAAATCGTCAAGGCGATTGATTCAGTAACTAACGAGAAGTTACTGGTTAATTTTATTCCATGACTAAGAATGAACCACATTAAGAGAACTAATAAGAAACCGATTAGCATTGGTGAAACGCTGACGCCTAAATTCTTAAGAATTAATGAAGCATAGGTCCCGGATAGGGCACACATGGCAACACCCATAACGGTGTAACCTAATTGCATGACCCAGCCGGAAACGAAGCCCCAGTTTTCACCAAGTGATGCTCTGTTATATGCATAAACAGAACCAGCAGCTGAAATGTGCTTCGACATCTCACAGAAACCAACGGCAACCAGTAGCATTGCGACCGCAGCAATCAAGAAAGCGATCGGTAAGTTAACCCCAGCAAACTTAGCACCCGGTCCAGTGTTTCCGGCCATTGAACCAGTTGGGGCCATCGTCGCTAACGAAAGGGCGAAGGCTTCGACAACATTAATCTTACGACTATGTGACATTGTACTCACTCCTCAATAAACATAGACAACAAAAAATCCTCACAGCGATTGCGCTGTGAGGACTCGTTTTTAGTCACAATTTATTAACGGCAGATCCACGCAGCGCGTATTTATCCGGCTGCATGGATAAAAATCTCTATCCAGCAGCCATTTCAGTTAAAGCCAAAATCGCAATAATAATAATGGCAATAATTGAAATGGCAATAATAGATGCCATCTGCATATTTAATTGTTCGACAGATGTGAACATAAACATGGATAAAGACTCCTATAAGTATTATTCATGAAACATTATATAATACTGACCTGATATGTCAATATTTGACGCTTCAAATCTTAAAGTCGTCGCCATACTAGGAATGATGGTAGAATTTACTTGTTCTCTGAATTCGAGATCTTGCAAGAGGGATGGATAATAAATGATCAGTCGAATTACCAAACGTCATCTGGAGAATTGTTTGCCATACATAGTTCTGATCTTAATGGTCATCTCAATTTTGTTTTTTCAAATGACACATCATTTCTTCATCAACGGAATCGATTCGTTTTTCCACATGTCGGTTACGTATGATACATATCGTCAACTGAAAGCCGGTAACTTCAGTTATTTTCTGTCAGCTTTCGGTTTCTACCATAGTTTGCGAATCGTTAACGCTGTGTATGGTCCACTTGGGGGCTACTTCAGTGGCTTACTACTATTAATAACTGGTAGCTGGTTTCGCTGGGAAATTGCGATGTTCTTCATCATCTTTATGATTTCTGGTGTCTCAATGTACCAACTATGCCGTTACTGGCACGTCACCCGAATCTATAGTACCTTAATCGGTTGTTTATACATATTCACGTTCCCGATAATGGCGTTCTGGATGAATTCTCAGTACGACGGGGTCGGCGCCGCCTTTATGCCGTGGATCCTGTACTTTGGTTCCAAGATTTTAAATCATAATGACTTTAAGAATTGGAAGTTAGTTTTATTACTGGTCATTCTAGCTGAAATTCACGTCTTCTCATTACTACTGGGACTATTGGTACTGGGCCTTTGCTATATTGTAAGTTTGATAATCAATGACCACCGAAGCGCATTGACATGGAAAGCCATTAAAGTGCTTTTCATGACTACGATTCTTTCGTTCAACGTCTGGGGTGGGATCATCGAAGTCATTGGGTCCAACCACAGTAAGATCATTCCGACGTACTCCGTTCCGAATTTCTTCCAGAACATGTGGAGTACCGTTTTCTATAATCATCAATTCTCAATTCATCAGAACCTGTTTTTATTGGGATTATCCGCAACCGTGCTCCTACTGATTACTTTGTTTCTCTACCTATTAGATATGCGGTATTTAAATGTGCAGCTAAACTTTATCATGATCATTTTAGGGATCGGCTTTCTGGTCTTATCGTCACGTTTGATTCCGTGGCCCTTAATTCAGCAGCATCTCCCAATTCTAGATACTGATCTTCAATTCCCAAAGCGCTTCTTGCCAGTTGCTTTATCAGCATTTTGCCTGATGTTGGGTGTCCTGTTGACTAAGTTGCAGCACCATGCGCATAACCAATATTTTCTGACCTTTATCCTGTTCGTTATCTTAGGGATGTTCGTCATTCATGCTTGGCAAAATACTCAGTATGAAGCTCAGTTTTTGTATCGTCAACAGACCGTCGCCAGTTATTTTGGGAGTGCTTTTCACACCGCAACCGCTGACGGTTGGCTGACTAAGGGTAAGAAACCACAACCGAAGAAATTGAAACAGAGTTTACGGGGTGGTAATCCAGGTCGTTATTTCCAGTTAGTCACTAAGACGACGCCTGATTATATGCCAACCACGCAGAGAATTAAAACTGATGCACAATATCATAAGATTAATGCGTACAATCGTTACTATAAGCAGGTGATCTTAAATAAATTATCGTATCATCATCATCTAGCCCACCACGTCATGACCATTTCGTTTAATCGAAAGTCGTCACGCCGGATTATCGTGCCGTTCGTTAAGTATGCGCATACCCAAGTCATGATGAACGGTAAACTGTTAAGTCATTATCGCTTGACCCAAGTTGGTGCAATCAATGTTAAACCGCGAACTGGTCATAACGTTATGAAGTTTAAGTATATACCGTCGACTTCATATCGAGTTATGACGTGGATCAGCATCGTCGTCTGGTTGATGTTCCTTGTAAACATTGGCCTTGAGATCGTCAAAAAACATCTCTGGTAAATCCCTTTAGATACAAAAATGACGTTAATCCATTTGGATTAACGTCATTTTATTTTGATTAGATTAATTGAAAGGTTGACTTAATTATTTACGGTTCTTGCGATCATGACGACGAACAGCTTTCTTAACGGACTTCTTAGCGTTACGTTTATTGTTACGCTTAGTTACCTTTTTGTGATTATTCTTATTGCTGTGCTTAGTCGTCTTCTTAGTGGATTTACGATTCTGTTTTGCAGAAACTTTCTTAGCGTTTTTGCGGGCGTGCTTCTTAGTAGCTTTCTTGTTAGCTTTTTTAGCGACTCTTTTGGGTACCTTGCTGGACTGGCTAACGTGGTTGTTGCTGACCATTAATTCGGATGGATAATGAACTAATAGGTAGCCTTTACCATCGTGGAATGCTAAGTCTTCGAATTCGTAGTGATCACTTAACTCATCAGCACGAACGTCACTTGGCTTTAAGTGAGAGTAGTGGTTAGCTGGTACTGACATGATTTCACCATCGGTGATGAAGTAAATGCGGTTATTAGATGGATTGTAGCTCATGTTCTGCATGATAGCACCAGGTGCATAACGTAATCCCTGGACCATCTTGAAATTGACAGAATGCGGAGTAATCTTACCTTTGAATAACTTTAGACTACCAACTGGAGCGGCACCACCAAAGGTTCGGATGCACATGTAGGCATTACCATTCTTATCGAATGCTAAAGTATCACCCATGGGATAAGGACTCATGTGAAATTTAACGGTATTGATTGGTTTTAGACTAGACTTACTAATTTCGAAAAGTTTAGTACTTGAGGCTGAACCATCTGGATTATACAGTAACCATAACTGACCGTTCTTCGGGTTCAATGCCATGGCCTGACCATGACCACCATTAAAGACAGGACCATATTTAACGTTATTTAGCATTCCGTCACTAACGTTATTAATACTTGGGTATCTAGCGATCTGAACTTTAGTCGGTCCGACTCGGTAAGATACATAAGTAGTACCATCTTTATCAATGGCAACGCTTTGTGGATTATAATTACCGTTTTGGTCATCTAATTGAGCATAAGCGCTGTAATTAACTTTGTAATTACCACCAGTGGCTTTAAAAGTTCGGTCTGGATTAGTGTTCTGATTATAATTATCAGAGTAGTTATCTGGTTCAACGTAGTGAGCATTCTTAACAAAATTAAAATGTGAGGATTTAATATAAGAAGTCAAAGCATTACCACGCTGGTTAATCGTTGCGGCTTTCGGGGATACCATCGATAATGACAAGCCTGCTAAAACACCGGCGCCAATTAATAGAACCCGTTTTAAATTTTTGGACATGGAATTGATACACCTTTCTCAAATGGGATTTATATTAGTAATTGAATTAAACAATTCTTAGTATAGTCAAAATTCTTGACATTACAATTTGACTTGGTGATCCTGGACAAACCTAAGGATACGTTCCTATAATTAGGTGGAATTAATTTGTGATTGAGAACGAAGGCAATTAGAAATTGAACATTAAATTTAAAACTGGGGCCAAGAAAATCATTCCATATTTACTGATCGTAATTGCTGCACTATGTATGTTATCACCGCAAATCTACACTCATTCTTTTATTAGCGGGATGGATTACTACTTTCATATGTCACGAACTTACGAAACAGCGATGCAGATTAAGACAGGACACTTCAGCTACTTTTTGTCATTATTTAGCTGGCATCATAACGCCAGAATTGTGAACGCCTTATACGGTCCCGTGGGTGGTTACATTAGTGGATTAATTTTATTATTAACTAAAAGTTGGTATAACTGGGAAATCTGTATCTTTATGCTTGCACTAACGTTAGCCGGTGGCACGATGTATCACCTATGCCGTTACTGGCACGTTAAGCAATCCATCAGTTTCCTGATTGGCGTCATTTACATGTTATCCAATCCTCTATATAATTTTATCTTCTTGCAGGAATTTTCGGGATTTGCCGCCTCGTTAGTTCCATTAATTGTCCTGATGATGTCGGAAATGCTGCATGAAAAGGATATTAGTCCCGTTAAATTTGCGTTAGTGATCGTAATAGTTGTTGAAGTTCATTTAATGACGTTTGTCTTATCGATGACGTTCGTAATCCCGTGTGTCTTGATTGGCGTTATTGTGTCCAATCATAAGATTCGTCTGATCAGGCACGTTCTGGAAGCCGGACTATTAACCATTCTATTATCCTTTAACGAATGGGCCAGTATCATTGAAGTTTTTGGGTCTAATCTGCATCACATCGTGCCGACATTTCCAGGTCAGCATTTAGGAGATCGACCCAGTAATTCAATTATGAATGTCTATCCATGGTTGAAGTTTTCACAGACACCGAGTTTGCTCGGCTTTTGTGGCGCATTATTACTCGTGGTTGCCTTAATTCTATGGCTTCTCAAGGTTCGTCACCTAAATTATGTCATTAATATTTATATGTTATTTGGACTATTCTTTATTTGGTTATCTTCGGGATGGTTCCCGTGGGCTTTCGTTAGCCATTACGCAGGTGCCATATGCTCCCTAATCCAATTTCCAAGACGCTTTTTACCGATTGGTTTAATTCTGATCTATTTAACTCTAGGTATTATTTTATCTAAATCAATTCCGAGACACGGAGCCGGCTTGAGTTTTAAATGGCTTGCTTCAATGATTATGTTGTTGTTCTTCATTGGCGGAATTGGGTTAATGAACAACACAACTTATCAAACTGAGATCCAGGCCTATCACAGTAGTAAAGTGATTCACTGGACCAATATGCATCGAACGGCCAAGCGTAACCCAAAGCGGTTACAAGAAGCTTACTAATTGATAATCCAGGCCTGTTCCTGAATATGGTAAGTAACGCCGTTCCTGATTACTTACCGACTAGTATAAATTATCAACATATCCGTCAATATAACGCAGATATTAAACCGTACTATCGGTATAATTTATTTTACTTACAGAAGATGCAGAAAGTCCATTTCCATTGGCACATCATTGGTCACGGCAAAGAGATCATCACTTTGAATTCATCACGTGACCAAATGAAGACCGTACCATTTGCTAAATACGCTCATACTAGAGTAGTTCTCAATCATCATGTGGTTAATCCACGGATTAATCAAGTTGGCGCAATGCTGTTACCATTAAAGGCCGGACAAAATCGCTTCTCATTGCAGTATCAACCCAGTCAGTGGTTCCGAATTGGGATGTTAATCAGTATTGGATTCTGGATATTACTATTACTTTACGGTCTTTGTCGTATGATGCATCTTTTCTACATAAAATGCGGTCCATCAATTCCGTGGTAAAAAACTTGATGTGATCCCGCCTTAATGAATTGATGACAGTTGTGCCAATAAAATATCTTAATTATCTTCGATGTTGTAGTAAAATAAAAATATATTCCACTACAATAGGGTGAATTCATGTCAAATCATCATAATAAACACTTACTAATCCAGCTTATTAAATTACCGGTCTTCTGGATCTGCACCTTGGCGCTGGTAATCCTAGGGACATTACTAACCAAGCAGGAATTCTGGAGTGGCTATGACACCTACTTCCACATGAACAGTATCTATGAGGATGCAATGCAGATTAAGACCGGTCACTTTAGCTACTTCATCTCGTTATTCGGCTTTGAAAAGAGTGGCCGGATCGTTAATAGTCTGTACGGACCAATCTTTAATTATCTATTGGGAGCATTGCTTCTACTGTGCGGGAGCTGGATCCGCTTTGAATTTGTGACTTACTTCATCACGTTGGTGACCTGTGGGTTCGGGATGTACAGTTGCGCCCGTGAATTAAAGATGGCTAAAGTAACATCGATCATCGTTGCCTTATTCTACATGGTCTCGGGGCCGGTCATGACGCTCTGGATCCGTAATTTTGAGTTTACGGGCTTTGGTGCCACCGTCTTATTACCATTCGTATTATTGGTAGGGATCCGAATGCTTAAAGCTCGTCAAATTAAAGTGATCCCGTTAGCCGTTATGATGGCGATCTGTCTGCAAATCCACCTAATGACCAGCATGATCGCAGCACTAGCGTTAATCCCGTTCTTCATCTGTAGCCTGGTGCTAGCTGATAATCGAATTAAGTTGATCATGCACGCAATCGCAGCAGCAATCTTAGCAATCTGCCTAAGTGGCAACATCTTCGGTGCAATTTATGATGTTTACTCCACAAATCACGTAATTCCGACGTTTCCGAACTTTAATCTCCAGTTGCCAGTTGCTAATAAGATCGTCTTTTTTCAGGGTCATAGTTTAACAGGCCTGGGGACGTTCTATACTTGGCTACTAGTCATTGTAATTATCGCAATGTTTCTTCGGTATCGATCCATAACTACAGTTGATTGGTGCCTACTCCTTGATGACGTTCTTTTTCTATGGCTATCATCTATATATTTCCCTTGGCAAGCCATGCTGAAGATCTGCCCTGAATTAGCGTTGATCATTCAGTTCCCGGTTCGGTTCATCGCGATCGTCTTTATCATCACGTTACTATTAATGGGAAGAATCGGATTAACAATCGCAAGTAAACCGCGTCGAATCGTTAACGTGCTCCTAGCGATTGGACTATTAATCATGTTACATCCAGCCCTTCAAATCACTCATCAAGAGTCGATGAATTGGCAATCGGCTAATGCCATTCAATACTGGGTTCACCCGTCACCCAACGGTGGCTTTTCCAAAGATTTTCATCAAGGTGCCAAGATCAGACAAGCCTTCCGAAGTCCTGATTTAGGCCAAGCCGTTAACGTTGTCCATAAGATCACGACTGATTACATGCCAACACCCAATAAAGTTAATTTGAAGACTTACTATCATAATCCATTTAACCAGGACTACATCAAGATCTTTAAAAATCAATCGAAATTCCGCAAAACAACCCAGAAGCATAGCTTGCTGATGAGTTGGCAAAGTCCAAAGGCACAACGGATGCAAGTGCCATTAGTTAAATACGGTCATACACAAGTCCAATTAAATCATCAGGAAATTAATCCCAAGCGAACGTTGATTGGAACGATGATGGTTAAAGCTAGACCCGGTATGAATCGAATGCAAATTGGGTATCAACCGGGATTGCTATTCAAATCCCTAAGTTTAATAACGATATTAAGCTGGCTATTACTAATAATTCTTGGTATACATAAGAAAATAAGATATTTTATTAGGCCGTAGGCCTGAGATGCAAAAAGCCACTCACATTTGTGAGTGACTTTTCGTTTGGTTAACACTTTTTCTTCATGAGTCAGTTTCACGTAGACAAAAAGCACAAGCAGGATTCAGAACTTGTGCTTCCTTATCAAATCATGATGACGTCATCGATTTGGCTTGTCCGCGTAAGACCAGCGACAAATCAATTAAATGATTATGTGTGTACCTTCTTTTCAGTACACAAATACTATAACACATTTTTACATGGAGATTACATAATAGTGTCAATCAGATTAAGTTATATTACGATTGCATAGTCTACGCCCTAACGGTATCGGTAGAATGCGGAAAATCTTCGCTCTAAATTGACATGGATATATGCCCCATGTATCATGAGATATGTAAAAGGATTCATTTAATCTTTTTGCATGCAAATTGAAGATTTATATTGAAAGGAAGTTACCTATAATGCTTTATAATAAAAATAAAGTAAGTAAGACCAACGATAAAAAGATCTTACATAAAGTAGGTAAGCAATGGAAAGTTGTTTCCGTTGCATTACTTATGGCTGTTGCTGGTGGTGCTGTTGCCGCTAGTCACACAACTGCTAACGCTGATGCTTTAACTACACCAACTATGCGTATGGCATCCAGTGCTGCTCCACAGTCTGCTAATAGCTCTGCTACTAGCCAGTCTACTAGTTCTGCACAGTCTAGCTCTGCCGTAAGTTACGTACAGAACAATGCTGGTTCTGCTACCAGTTACCATGCACAAGCGGTTTCTGCTTCTTCTGCTAAGAACAGCTATGCTAACAAAGGCGTTATGAGCTTTGTTAACAGTGTTAACGCTGAATATGCACCTGCTGTAAGTGCATTCCAGTCTGACGCTAACTCTGCTAGTGCTAAAGAAGCTAACGATACTAAGTTAGCTAGTTCTTACTCTGCTGTTGCAGGCAAGGCTTCTACTAAGAGTACCGTTAACTCATTAGCATTAAAGAACGGCTCCGATGCTACTGACTTTGCCGGCAGTGTAGACGTTCAAAACCAGGTTAACAACGAAACTGCAAGCAGTGCATCTGCTGATGTAAATGCTAACAGTGCTGTTCAGTCTATGGCTTATGCATTAACCCACACTAACTGGTCATTAGCTGCTACTCAAGCTGACTTAAATGCTAAGTTTGCTGATGCTAAATCAACGGTTGCTTCTAAGACTGTATCTAATGCTAACACCGCTTCTACTAAATCTGCATCTGTTTCTTCTGCAGCATCAAACACTGCTAAGAAAGCAAGCATGGTTTCCAGTGAAGCATCTGCATTATCTGCTGAAGCTAGCATGAACCAGCCATTAGACAACATGTTCATGAACTTAGTTCACAATGACTTAAGTTCAGCTGTCAGTGGCTTATTCACTAAGAGTGCTGACCAGACTTCTGCATTAGCTAAGGCTAACTACTTTGTTAATTCTGCTGTAGCTTCTGCTGCTCGTCAGGAATCTTTAAATGCTAGTTCTTTATTCAACAGCAAAGCTGACTTAGATGGTAAGAGTACTGCTACTAGCTCTGCATTAAGTAATAACTCCGTTTCTGCTACGGACTTTGCATCATACTTAGCATCATATGCTACAGACTCTGTTGCTGCTGATGCTAATGGTAGCTTAACTGCTTCATTAGATGCACTTAATGGTAATTTAGCTGCTTCATTAACTAGTGATTTTGATTACTTAACTAGTGTTGCATCTAACGAAGGTGAATCCCAGGAAGCTAATTCCATGGCTATCTTCGCTAATGCTCATGTTGCATCTGCTAACTTCTACTCTGCTAAGGCTTCTAATGCTATGAATGCCTTTGTAAGTGGTGCTGACAAAGCTAACAATGCATCTGTATCTGCTAGTTATGCCGATGATGTAGCTAACGCTGAAAAAGTATTAGTTAACAACTTATCTGCTGCTGTTAATTCTACTGTTAGCGAACCTAAAGCTGCATCTGCTGCTGTTAGCTATGCTAAGAACTTATTAGGTAAAGCTGCACAGTCTACTCCTGATGCCGTTAACGAAGTATTCTCTGGCTTAAATGACCAGTATAAGGGTAATACCAAAGTTTACGACAAAGTTGCTGACCAAAATAACTTCTTAACTGCTGTTAAGGCATTATTATCATCTGATTCCAATGCTCAGAAGAAGGCATTAACTGATGCTTATGGTGATAGCGCTTTAACTATTGCTCAGAATACTAAAGTTTCTGATGCTGTTAAGGATCCAGAAGCTGTTGAAGGCTTATTAAACAAGGCTGCTGATGCATTAAATGCTTATAATAAGCAGGACACTCTTAGTGCTATTGATAAGTTACCAAACTTAGCTAGTGACTTAGGTGGCTCTACTAAAGGCAGTCATACTATTACCACTTATTCTACTGTAGTTGATGCTTTATTCAATGATTCTGATGCTAAGACAAAGGCTGCCAAGGCATTAGCTAACGATACTGACTTCGTTCCAACTGGTGATCAAACTGGTACCAACAGTGTAGCTAAGGTTGCTGCTGATTTACAGAATGCTGCTAAGGCTTTAAAGGGTGCCTCTGATCAGTTTGCTAATGTTCAGTACACTACTGCTGCTGGTCACAATGGCTTAGAAGAAGATACTGATGCTGAAAATGCAGAAGGTGTATCTCCTGCTAGTGCATCTGTTGAAGACTATGCTGAATCTGCTGCATTAGCTAGTTTAGGTGTTAACTACAACAGCTTAGAAGCTAGTTCTGCTACTTCTGCATTCAGTGATGTAAACAGTGCTGTTAACAGTGCCAGTGCTTCTATGAGTGCTCAGAGCAGTTCTAATGCTCAGTTCAGCAATGATGCTAAGAACGGTAATTCCGCTGACCAGTTCAGCATGGAATTAAGTGTTGCTAGTTCCAGTGCTAACTCTGCATTCAACAATGCTAGTTCTGTTGCTTCTAGTTACGCAACCGCAATGGATGTACCGTTAACCTTAGCTGCTTCATTTGCTACTAGTTACAGCAATGATGCTTCTACTGAATCCAGTGTTGCTTCTAGTGCAGAAAGTGAAATGACTAACGTATACAACTCAGTTGCTTCTGCTCAGAGTAACTCATCATTCGCTAGTGACAATGCTAGTTACTTAGCTGCTAGTTCTGAAGAAGCTCAGTACAACAGCTTATCAACTGAATTTGCTGATAATGTTTGGGCTAACACTCCATTATACGTAACTGCTACTAAGAACGCATTATTACACAGCAAGCCTAACTATAACGTTAACGGTGATAAGAAAGTCGCTAAAGTTACTAAGGGTGAACAGTTCACTGTCGTTGGCTTAGGCTTTGGTAATAATGGTGCATTACACTTATTAGTAACCAATGGCAAAGACAAAGGCTTCTTAACTACTGCTAAGGGCTACGTAACACCAACTTATGCTGAAGCTAGTGATACCACTAACTACAACGTAACTATCACCTTAACTAAGAATGCACGTCTCTTCAAAGATGCTGCACGTAAGGTATCTGCTCACAAGACCTTAGCTAAGGGTACTGTTGTTAATGCTACTGCTTACAGTAATGATGATAAGTTCGGTGGTTATTCTGCATTCCAGGATAACAAGACTGGCTTATACTTCACTGCTAACACTAAGTTCTTCAGCTATGGTGCTCCTAAGTCTGCTAGTGCTGCATCCAACACAAGTGCCAGTGCATCTAACGCAAGTGTTGCACCAAGCTCTGCAGCTAGCTCTGCTAACCAGAAGTTCTTCTTCTAATTAGCGAATAATTAATTTGAAATAATTTGGCATAAAAGCCAATTAAAAGGCGTTGATCCTGTTGGGTCGGCGCCTTTTTTATATAATTAAAAAGAGGTTATATAGAATGTTATCGTTTTTACATAAATTTTCAATTTATTTCTCATTAATTGATTTGGGTATAAGTCTCATATTTGAACATGCAAAACATGTTCTCAATAATGGTACTTTTGTATTTGGGGTTAACAATACACCAAAGCAAACATCATCAATGTTCTTGAATTTCTTTTTAGATCATAAATTCGTATGGATTCTACTTAGTGTATTAGTTATAGGATTAGGCCTTATGTGGTTTTACAGATTTATAAAAGGATATCCTGAGTTTAAAATGAATAGACGTATGTTCCTTTTTTGTTTCATACTTGGTGCAATCTCATTAATTCTTGTCTTTTGACTTTAAAATAATTTTTATGTATTAACTGAGGTATTGTTATTATATCTCAGTTTTTTGTTTAGTAGTCTTTATAAAGTAATTGCGTATGATTATTTTGTTTATATGTTCGTGCCGGCTTATTATTAAATAGTTGAATATATGAGATGGAATTTCATATTTATATTTACTTATTTTACAACATAACGTATCATTAATAATGAAAACGTAGAAATAAATATGGTTCTTGTTTTTATTATGTGTTTATAATGACACTATTTTAATTTATTTAGGTGGATTGTTATAATGGCTAGAATTTATCATGTACCTGTAAATAAAGACGTAATCCAATGGTCATTGGATCATGGCGAATATTTGAACAGTGCTGCAAAAAAATATAACTTTGATAAGTGGATGCATCCTAAGAAACGATCTGATTATCCAACATTTAAGCAATTATAAAATTTTAGTAATTGTACACGAATTCCTTTTAGTTATTTTTTTGGGAATACATTACCCCACAAACCAAATTATTTTGTTCGTTTTAGAACTGTAAATAATGAACAATCGAAGACTTTGAGTTGGAAACTAATAGATGTTTTGGATGAAATGAAATCTCGCCAAGAATGGATGAGAAATCACTTAATTCACCAAAATAATCAATATAGATTTAATTATATAAAATGTATCCATATTAATGATGATGTTATTAACATATCCGATAAAATAAGTAATTTATTGAAATTAAATATAATTAGAGATAATAGTGGTACTAATGAAAACTCTGATAGAACATTTTTTAATTTATTAAGACAAAAAATTAGTAATATGGGTATTGTTATTATGCAAAGTGGTATTGTTGGTAAAAATACCCATAGAACATTAAAAGTAAAAGATTTTAGAGCATTTGCATTAATAGATGATATAGTTCCATTTATATTTATTAATAATTCTGATAGTATGCGTGCAAAAATATTTTCATTAGTTCATGAACTTATTCATATTTTGCTTGGTAAAAACGAAATATTGAATGCATCTATAGAAGAAAGTAACCAAATTGATTCCGAAAGATGGATTAATAATGTGACAGCTAATGTATTAATACCTGAAGAATTGGTATTGAATTATATTAATGATGTTCCAAGAGATGAAATTAGGAATATAGCCTCCGTTTCGCATGTTAGTGAATTGGCTACAGCAATAAGACTAAAAAAACTGGGTATTCATGGTATAACAGAAAAACTGATTGATGAAATTAAACGTCATGAAAAGAAATTATTAAAAATAAATAAAGAAAATAGTAAAAACTCTGGCGGGGATTATTATAATAATGTATCTTCTAGAGTAGATACTCATTTTGCAACAGCGGTTATTAATTCTGAAGCCGAGGGTGATATTACATTACCTAGAGCTGCTTCAATGCTAGATGTAAGTTTAACGCATTATGATAATGCCATTAAAAAATTGTAATGAGTATAAATTATAAAGAGGTACAAATAAATGAAATATTTATTAAATCCTGAATCATTAGTCCAAGCAGCTCATGATACTTATAATCCAAGGGCTTTTAATTCATTATGGAAAATATTAGGTAATAATAAAAATATTCAAATGAATTCTGTTGCATATGAATATATCGCTAATATAAATAATGGTTTCTTATATAAATGGTGCAAGAAGAATTTTAAGGATAGTCAACTCTATCACCTAATGATGAAATTGTTTCTAAATATGGAATTCTGATGAATTGGGTTAGTACAACATCTGGTCTATGGAATAGTATTGGTACACAATTTTGGACTAATCCATATACTCCGGAACCTTGGATTATATCAACGGCATTAGCTAATAATCAAGAAATTGTGACACTGCATGATAATGCTAATATAAAAGATGTTGCTAATTTTACGCAATCTAATCTTTCACCAAATATTAATTTTGTTGCTAAACATTTTCACATTCAAACAATTACATTACCTGAATTAATGTATAAATTAAATAAAAAGTTTTAATATATTTAATTTCTGATATGGGTAATCTAATGATATTTAGCACTTGAGGCTGAAATTTTTAATTCCAGTCTTTTTTATTTTATTTATATTCTAAATTGGGGTACACACCAAACTACCATAGGCAATTATTTTTATCCTAGCCTGTTAAATAAGAAGATCATTAATAATGTTAATGAATTAAATCGAGGACTGAATTCATCTCTAAAATATTTTGGGATAAAGCTGTTGCTGATATTGAGCATGGAAACCATCTAAGCGCTTTGAAATTATTGAAGCGTATACCAAAAAATATTATAAAAAGTGCAAACGTCTTAAAATCTTTGAAATATGTGATTGAATCCTGTAAATTGTTTATTTGAAAGATAATTTAATAAATTTAACTATGCAATAAGGAGTTTAATTAAATGTTTTCAAATATTTTGTCACTTGTTGCTCTTATAATATCAACATCTGTTGCTATTATGAATTCTAATAATAGTCGAGTATTTAGTTTAGATAATACATTGTATAAATACTATTATGAAAAATTAGATAATATTAATGCAGATATTGATAAGTGGGCTGCTCGTATTGATCAAGTTGATATGCTAGTGATTATGTATGCAAGCATTAATAATAAACATTTAATATCATTGATAAAGAAGCAAACTAGCGCAGTTCTTAATGATTTTCCAATCGAAACATATCATAGCGATATTAATAAAATTAGTGATGTATTACCTTTGATCAGTTATGCCAATAATGAAGTTCCATTAAAATATGTAAAATTTATATCTAATGATTTATCGACATTTAACGATATTGAGTCACTTGATAAAGCCACATCTAAATATAGCAAAGCTTGTAAGTCGTCGTTTTTAGGATTTCTTAAAGATATGAAAAATGAGCTTAATAAGGAGGCTAAAAAAGAAAAACAAAAGAGATCACCAGTAACAGATAATAAGACATCCTATGACTCGTTATTTAATGCTATTTGTGACTTATTACAAATAGCATTAATACAAAAGCCTGAATTAGCAAAAGGTCTGTCATTAACAGATGATTATGAAAAGAATTACAAAATTATGGAATCTTTCCATATGTCTCTTGAAACTGTAGTTAAGATGCTGACACTTTCTTATCGAGGCATTACAGATATCCAAACATGTGAATTAAAATATGACAATAGAAATATATTTATTAGATTAGTAAGTAAAATTAATCACTGGATTCATAGTAATAATGAATAACAAATTTCATAGATAATGAAATGGTTTGTAGCTTTATTTATGTTTGTATATTGTTTGAGTGGAGAGTGGTTAAATAACTTTTCTTCAAAAATGTGGTAAAAGATATGACCCTCTCATATTATTATGCATAATAGCGATGAATTTAATGTTTAATTAATTGATGAAGCACCACCCACAATTATTGTAATTATACCAAACCTATATGGTCGTTAGTTAAATTAGTGATGTTATAGTTAAACAATAGATGTAGTTTTATGTATAGAAAGTCCCTAATCAATATGTATGCAATCATGTTTATAATTAAGTTTAATAATATTGGGCCTTTATCTGAATTGGCTACGGCTCTAATAGCGGGACTTTCGTCTATTTCTTATTTTCGCCATTCATATAAGATTGATTCATCATTTAATATTGATAATCTAAGATTTAGCCGTTTAAAAGTTATGTTTATAAATAATGCAAAGAAAAGTAAGTGTTTAGTTGAATTTGACGGACTTATTCCAACAAAACACGATATTAAATTTTATAAGAACTTTGGTAGAAAAAGGATTAGGACGATAGAGCCCCATATAATTCGATATGATAAAGGTGATTCAAATTATAATGAAAGTTACGTTAAGTATTTTCGTAAATTTACATCGTTAGATCCACAATCTTGTTTAGATAGTATTGTTATTCCTATATCAGATATTATTAAAATTTGTCATGTTGATAATGAATGGTATAAATCTATGGTGAATAATGTAATTTATAATCAAAAAATTCAATTTATAGCTCTTTTTAAAGATTATAGAAGAAAGGCAATAATTAACCTGATAACGATTAATCCTAAAATTAATAAGGTTCAAAGAAATACATATAATTACATGATTTCTAAAATATTTAGCCGTAAAGACTTACAATCAATTATCTTAAAACAAAATAGAGAAATTGATAAAAATAACCAAGTAACTCGAGCTATAAATATGATGCATATGTTCTTGTAATTGTATGAATCAGTATATTATTATTTGATGTAAAAGTGAATTTGAAAGGCTACTTAGGATTAAATCATAATTATTATGACATATATGTATATATTAAGAGACTATAACATATATAATAAGAGAAACTTTCGTAAAGTTAATGATTATAAGTCCTTATATTAGGTCAAGAAACCGTGGAGCATCATAACAATATTATAATCCTAAACCATACGATGATTTGGATGGGAACCGCGTATAATCCGTAAATCAGTAGCTATGATTTAACTGAAGATTTTAAAGATTAAAAAATAACTATAGACAAAAAACTCCTGATCTGCACCCATAAAATTGGACAATTTATTAATGTTATTTAACTAGGCTATAAGAAATTTTCGGTACTCAACCGGAGATTTATAACCTAGTTTTTTCTTTGGGCGAATATTGTTATAGTACCATATCCAATACTTAAGTGCCTTAATTAACTGACCTTCGGTCTGATAATGTTTATCCATTACTCCAACCTTCATCAGATGAAAGAATGACTCCATTTGGGCGTTGTCATGACAGCGACCTTTACGAGACATCGATTGAATTGCACCATAATTCTTTAGAGTGTCTTGCCAAACGTGGCTTTGGTATTGAATTCCCTGATCGCTATGGACAATCGTTTTATATGGTAAATGAAGTTTCTTTAATGTATTCAGGCCCCTAATTAATGGCTTTAAGGTGAAACCTACGGTTGGATGATTACTGATATTGAATGCGATAATTTCATCGGTCGCTAAATCCATATATGGCGATATATAGATGCGATGATGAATATCTTGATTCCCGTATCTACACTCGCTTACATCAGTCGTTGTCTTGCGTCCAAATAATTTAGTTTTAAAGTTCCCACCAAGTACGTTAGGAGCTATCTTGCCAACCTGACCATGATATGAATTATATTTACGCTTTTTCTTGCTGAAAGCCGTACATTGCCAGCCATACATCTGAATAATTCTTTGGACCCGCTTATGATTTATATGGACAGTGTTTCTTAAAATGCCTGTAATTGTACGGTACCCAAATTTATAGTTAGATATTTCTCTTATTTTGTAAATTGTATGAGCTAATTTTAAATTATATGCGTCACGATGAGAAAGCGACGCTTTCTTCTTGTAATAATAGCTACTTCGGGGAATATCAAGTATCTTTAAGATACGACTTATCGGGACTTGAGAATATTCCTTAATTATCCTATGAATACTGTCTATTTGGTCATAGTCTTTAGTCAAATTACTGTACCGACATTGGATTCTAAGTTCCAAATTTTGTTTTCGACAAGATTTTAATTGATTTATTAACGAGTCTATGTCATCATTCATCTTATGGGATTTATACTTAGATTTCATTGGGCGTAGATCTCCATTTTCTAATTTACGTTCCCAATAAAAGATTGTTGCTGGGAACGCAATATTAAAGTGAAGTGCTGTCTCTGGATAAGACTTGTGGTGAAGTACCATCCAGTTCAGCACTTTTAATTTATATTTAAAAGGATACACGCTCTTGGTATGGCTTACAACTAGGCCCTTAGAACCATATTTCTTATATTTGGCGACCCAACCCAATATCGTTGCACTACTTTTAATCCCATAGGTATGGTTCAACGTAGTTGAACCTATTCCCGACAAATAGGCTTTAACTGCATTTGCTTTAGTGTCAAAGTCAAAACTATACATAAAAAATGACCTCACTTTATTGAACAAATTTAATTGTCCAATAAAATGGGGTCACTACATCCTGATTCAGATGAACTGAACCGGGAGTTTTGTTTATATTGAAATAATTTGATTACTGATTATTATTAGCACCGACATGAGCGTTAGCTAATTTGATCCACCCATGATTCATTGAATCATACATAAAAGCATTCTTTTCGACGAAATGGGCTTTAGGCTTTTTACTAATACTGTATTGAATCCAAAGAACAACTTTATTTGGTTTAACATTCTTCGGGATTACAGCTCGACGACTAGTTGGTGCGTAGTTACTCATGATATCGAATCCGGCTTGGGCGTTAACACCTTGGTAGCCACTCTTCTTTAATAACCGCTTGCTGTTGGAACGACGATAACGAGGCTTTAAGACGTTACCATTCTTCTTCTTGTTATTAACACGGCGACGGTTACGACGAGTGTGTGCTTTCTTGTTAATACGGTTAGCTAACTTCTTGTTATTGCGTTGACGCTTCTGATTAGCTTTGCGTTGATTGTATTTACGGTTGTGCTGCTTCTTGAGGTTACGGTTAGTGCGGTTGTATTTGTTAACAGCTTTCTTAACGTTAGCCTTCTTTAACAGTTTGACGTTGACGTTATAGTAATTACGGCCGATTTTGATCTGAGCGGTTTTCTTATTACGGGATAACTTGATGACGTAAACCCGCTGGTTCTTTCGTAATGAAAGTTTCTTGCCACGGTTTACTTTCAAGTTAGTATTGCGGGTTACCTGGCGCCAGCCGATATTATGATTGCGGGCAGCGTTAACATTTGCACCTACACCAACACTGGCAAACATTAATAATGCCGCACCGGTAACTAATATTTTTTTAAAGTTTTTATTCATAGTTTAATCTCCTTATGATTTAATTCGCTATTGATTATACCATTTGATATGCATCTGATTAGTGATGATACATTGATTTAACGTACTTTTAATGGAGCGGTAACAGTCGTTATACATTGACAGGGTGCTGCTTAATAAAGGTACTGATCCGTTGTGCCATTAATTGTTGGGTCTCTTTGGTTGGGATCCAACCATTAATTAAGCGTTGCTTAGCATTATTCCGGTTAACGATCGGCGCCGTTAAGGTTAACCAATTTAATGAGTAGACATTGTTATTGGTGTAAGTAATTCTAATCATATCCATTAGATCGTGAAGGGTATAGAAAGCCTGATTGCGTTTACCCATATAGGCATTCCCATTTTTATCATACATAGGTAATGGTAAGATACCGTAGATCCGGGTGTATTGGCTTTTACGTCGGATGGTGGCAACAGCTTTAGTGATGGCTTCGTTGATTTTGCCAAGGTTTGCTTTCGAGTGGAAATAATCATTAGCACCAAAGAATAGTAGAATGCCATCATAAGCAGGCAGGCTAAATTGGTCTAATTGATGCATGATGTTACCCTTATTTTTTAGAGTTAAGCTAGAGCCTTTAACACCTTTACTGATGACCTTTTGACCAAGTGCTTTAGTTAAGGCTTTTGATTCAGTTCGATTCGTTGTTTTTGGATTATATCCAGGGGTTTGTTCATCACCGATTGCTAAATACATAGATCGATCACTCTTTCTTGTGTGGGATTAACTATGTTTATTATAAGGCATTGGAAAGAAAGTCTCGCGAGGGTGAGGGTGAAATGGGAAAATTTAATGGAAGATTAATGGAACGGTAATATGTAGATTATGTGTAACGTGTCACATGTGACATGTTACGTGTGACACTTAAACGAGATGGAATATTGCCACACCAAAAAGATGGATTAGCAATAAACATCGTTAATAAATGCGTTAAATTAAAGTAAGGATGATAAAGATTAGATGATTCTAATCATTGGGGTGAACGACATGTCGTTACTTATGAGTATCTTGAAACCACATCTTAATATTTGGTACCCCGTTTATTATTTGATCTTTGTCATCGTTGCTTCGTTATTTATTGATATCTTTATCGCTAAGTTTGGTGCGTGGTTACATCGGTACTTTAGAGTTTATCCACCGGCTTATGATAATTTGAATGGTGGCTCGACGAGGCGAATTAACCTCTTATCGATTATTAACGTTCTGGTAACGATGATTACTACTCTGGCTGATATTTCAATCTCATTTATCACGAAGTTCTTGAATCCAGATATTATTATCGGGACTGGTTTTAAGATTATTGATGTGATCTTGTTTATCTTAGATATCGTGGCGATTGGGTATAATAAGCCGATTCGGAAGTTGTATCTGTGGCGACACGATCATAAATAAAAAGCGTTACTCAGCTATTAACTAAATAACGTTGTTGTACAGTCGATTCAAGTAGTAAACAAAGTCATATATCTATTTTAATTATTAGTGAGTATGATTAGCATACACACTGATAAAATTAATAGACATAACGTGAGCAAAAGGAGTATAAACTTTGTCATGTGGGCCACCACCTTTATGATGGACTAGCTGCACATTAGTATAATATCATTTGACAATTAATAAGAAAAGTAATAGTTTAGAAACTGAGCAAAAGGAATATTGACTGGTTATGTGAACCATCAAGTGTTCTAAGGAAGTCATCAAATAATTGATGGCTTTTCTTTTTATTCCTAATTTTTAATATTGGGGAAGAGTAATCCTAATGTCTTCAATCAAAGGTTTCCATGATAATACGATGATCGGTACTGATAATTTTCGAGTTGTTTTAGACGCGATTCGATTATGCATAACTTATAACAGTGCCGGCAAGCGAAACAAATCTTTGTTTATGATCCCTATTTTTGGGAAGTTACATAGAATAACGACTCAGGAAGTTAGCAAGTATTGGGATAATCAGGTTCATATCCTTTACCCATTAGCGAAGTTGGACAGAGTGTATAAAAGAGATCTTTTGTCCGGTCGAACCACAGTAGAGATTAGCGTTAGCGATGCAAAAGTACTTGCGATCGCAGTTAAGTTATTGAATGACGTTGCGAACGATGCGATTAAGTCGTATCAAGATACTAAAAATTATAAGTTGGTTCAAAATGTATTGATAGGATTAAGCCAAGTAAAGTAGTTAAATAGCCATACTCAATCTTATCAACGCCACTCATATCACCTTGCACCCAAGCTAGTATAAAGATTAGGGAAATCTACGGTGGCGATACAATGATTACTCGAATTGATCAATTCTTAGATTTTATGAATGAATTAGCTGGATTCTCTAAGTTCCTGGAATGGGTAACGTCAGTTGTGATCTTTATCATTGTTTACGTCATTTATCGTCATTTAGGTTACCGACAACGATGGGGTGTTGATTATTTTCCCACGCGCGACGGCATTTTACTTAAGATCATTAACCGTTCTGGTGATGAAGCCATCAACTATATTAAATTAAAGGAAATTCTGTACATGAATAGTGATGGTCGATTATATCCAGTTAATGCGGAATTCTTCCCCAGTCTCCTTGATGAGATGCCGACGGTGATGAACGATAGTCACCGTGTGATTAACATTCCGATCAAAAATGATGATATTGATAAAGCCTTAATTGAGGCCTTTAAGAAGCATCCACCGAAAGATAAAAATGGCTGCATTTCTGGTAAATTGATCTTTTGTTTCACGAACGGTCGAAAATTAAGAACGGTGAGTGTTAGAGGCCGAATGAGTGCGTAATAGTTATTTGAATAAATTAAAAAAGATCTCGTTACTTATATATTAAGTAACGAGATCTTTTGTGTCTTATCAACGACTAATCAGTCATTATAATATCGATTTAGATTATAATTATGGATCCACTTAGCAAATTGCTGCTTAGTAGCTTTCTGACCAGCGCCTTGGGTATAGTCATCATAAGCGCCGACGATCCAACCAGCTTTGTAAGCCGATGGATTATAGCCGTGCCGAATTAGATAACGATAGCTGGGGTGCTTACTTCTAGCGGTGGCATTAACTCGGACGTTATTATGGAAGTTCTGCATGTAATTATAGGCATCATCAAAGCTGTGTCCTTGTCGCGTTACAAAGAGTGAACGGTTCATCGATGATATATTTTCATCATGATTGATGTAATAATGATTGTCCTGACGATAGTGCTTCAAGTACCACTGTGGATCATTGGCCTGTTTAGCGGTTGGTGACATATTAAGGTGTTCAAAGTGAGCCCATTTTCTGATCTGACGACGGGTCGGGCCGTACTTGATTAAATGATAATCATTAAGTGATGCTTTAATGTTCTTAGCAGTAAAGCCATCATGTTTATCACCTGGACTGTAGCTAAAGCCCATTACCCAACCGGTCTTATAATCACGGGTCAAGATGTGGTGACGGATCAAGCCGCTTCGAACGTAGTAGCCACCGGTACCACGGGTGGCGTCATTGTAGCCAAGTACGAAATCTTTACCAGGTTGGGTGTAGAAATGACCAAATGAATTTTGGGTGACGGTGCCAGGTTCATCGCCTAGGTATTGCAGGATTTTGTAATAATGTTTCTGATACCATTTGGTGCTGTAGACATCTTTATGTGTAATGTGATAAAAGTACTTATGTTCGAGATGAATCTGCTGACGCTTAGTTAGGCGGTGACCGACCCATAACGTTTCGTAGGTGTTGGGCTCAGGATCATGATGTGATGCACTGACGTTGGTAATGCCAGCACCGGTTGACAGCAGCATTAATAGGGTTGCTGATGTGATTAAGCTATCTTTTAAAACTTTGTTCAAGATATAATCTCCTTAACGTAAATAAGAATTGCTTAAATTATAATGAATTATTTATACTTTGGTAAATACGTGGATAATTTCACAAAAATATTAATAAATTAATAGAATAGGTTGTGCACGATCTATTATTATGTTACATTATTCACGTCATACAATTTATAAGCCGCAAAGAATTAATTATGCGTTCGGTATTTAGGGTATACCGTGTAATTCTTTGGGCTTCATTTTAGTTTATAGAGCTGCGTAGGGAACAGCTCTTTTTAGGGTGGCGATTGACCACTCGGATACTCCAAGCCTTTTGACTGGGAAATGGAAGATCTAAAATGATAAATAAGAATAAATTTAGTATCAAAGATACTAAAAAGGTCCTACACAAAGTAGGGAAACAATGGCTAGTTGTCTCGGCTATTGTTTTAAGTATAGGGGCGAGCGGATTTGTTGCTACAACAATAAATCCGTTAGCTGATTCAGCTAATGTGGCTGAAGCACGACAAATAACACCACACCATAACCATAAGAAGCGTGTGGTCCATAGCAAACATAACAACCGACGGGTTAATCGAGCTCGTCGTCATTTACGTCATAGTCAACAACGTCAAATCCCACGTAAGTATCGTAAGGCCATGCTTGCGATTATCAAAAAGCGGATTAATGTGGGTCGAAAAGCGATCCGTAAAGCTAAAATTGCGGTTAGACGAGCTCGTGGTCGACGTGCTAAAAGTCGAGCATTACGTACCTTAAGAAGGGTA
Source organism: Acetilactobacillus jinshanensis (assembly GCF_004359375.1). Classification (NCBI taxonomy): domain Bacteria; kingdom Bacillati; phylum Bacillota; class Bacilli; order Lactobacillales; family Lactobacillaceae; genus Acetilactobacillus; species Acetilactobacillus jinshanensis. The sequence continues at coordinate 94,388 of NZ_CP034726.1, forward strand.
GAAAGAAAATACCGAGATTACATCCGAGCATTACGTAAACTTAATGATCCACGTAGTGTTCAGGATATTTATCATGGTATTTTGTGGGATGCTAAGCACGGTAATCGTCGAGTTCGACAACAAGCACTGCGTTCATTACACCGAATTCAGCGTCGAGCTAAAGCCGTTGCCGTAGTACCACATAGGAATACGCCAAATATTAATAAGAACAATCATCGTAATGGTACTTCTGTATCAAGTGCTGATGTTCAGAGTAGTGCAGGTACTATGAATTTACAGTCTACTGTAAATATAATTACACAAAATGTTGGTCCAATGCCAAGCAATGTTCCTAATATACCAAGTGCGTCTACTGCTTCATCAATTAATAATTCAGATGTACCAAATATTCCATCATCGGCCGCAAGTAGTATGAATAGCTCTGTAACTAATTCAAGTCAGAATGCAGCATCTAGCAATAGTGCAAATAAGTCTACAGCTAGTTCAAGCCAAACAGCACCAGCTAGTAGCGCAAGTAGCTCTGTAAGTAGTGATAGCCAGAGTACCACTACTAATAGTTCTATAGATAGTGATGCTAATCAAAGTACTACTGACAATGATCATAGCTCAAAAGTAGCTAGTCATAATGCCATGGTGCAGCGTAGATCCGCTAATTCTGCAGCTCATAGTGCTAATATGAGTGCACGTGCTGCAGCAATTGCTAAATCAAAGTCTGATCAGATTAGCTATAATCAAGTGCAAGCTAAAAAGGCTAGTGACGAAGCTAACTATCAAAAGTCTATGGTAGCACACCAGAGTAATATGTCAGCTCGAAGTAATGCTGAGAGTACATCAGTATCAAATTATAATGTGGCTTCAAAAGCCCATCGTGATCATATGAGTTCTCGGGCTAATGTCCAAAAGGCTTCTTTAGCAAATCAAAGTAAACGAAGCTCCGCTTTTTCTGCATCTACAGCTCATAAAAATTCACGAGCTTCGTTGGCATCTGCTCATAGTGAACATATGTCTCAACGTGCTCAGGTATATAAAGTTGCTAGTCATACGGCGATGTTAAAGCGTAGGGCTTCTAATGCAGCTATTAGAAAAGTACATGCCACACGTCGATCTAATGCTGAGACTAAATCGGTAGCCGATCAAGCTAAACATGATTCAGCATGGGCTGTACGCAGTGGTAGTAATGATCCAGCCAAATTAGCTCATGCTAAGAGTAGTGCTGCTGCATCAGCATTTACTGAACATAAAGCAATTCGTGCTCATAACCGTAAAGTTGCAAAACATGAAAAAGCCATGGCTCGTAAAGCACACAATGATTACTTACGCCGGACGGGTCAGTCTAAAGGTGAAATTACTCAGCGTAACAGTCAGGATAGTAAGAATCACCGTCAACGAATTGCTGATCAACAGGCTCATCAGCGTAATTTAGCTAATCGTCAGCATACTTATAAAGTTGCTCGTCATAAGGCTGCTATGAAACGTAAAGCACATAATGATTATTTACGTCAACATCATTTAAATCCAGCTGCTAAAAAGGCATCTGCTGCCGTGGTTCATAAGAATCATATGGCTCAGAGATCTTATGCTTATAAAGTTGCTAGTCATACTGCGATGTTAAAGCGCAAAGCTTCAAATGCTATGGTCAGAAAATCCCATGCGGCAAGTCGATCTGCTGCAGAAACTAAATCTGTAGCTGATCAAGCCAATCATGATTCAGCATGGGCTATACGTAAGGGAAGTAATGATCCCTCAAAAATTGCGCACATTAATCATGCTAAATCATTGTCAGCATCTCAGGCTTTAGTTAATAAGCGTGCTGCAGCTTCTGCTGACCAAAGTATAGCTACATCGTATAGTAATTCTGTTTCTGATTCAGTTAACCAATACGACAAAAGTGTGGCTACGTCTGCAGCTAGATCTGCGAACACATCGATTTCTAATTTTTATAAAGATTCAGTTGCTGCGGATGTTTCTGCTAAAGACAGTACAGCTAAAAATGATGCAATTAATTCAGCTGATCAAAGTATTTTGAATTTTTATTCAAATTCAGTTAGTGCTTCAGTATCTATAGCTAACAGTAGTAAAGCTTCAGTGACCGCAAGTGCTTCTGATCAGAAAATTATTAAGTCATACCAGGATTCAGTAAGTAATTCTGTATCCAAAGCTGACCGCAGTCTAGAGAGTTCCATTGCCGATTCATATGCTGATTCAGCAATTAATAAGATTAAAGCTAGTGAAGCTTATATGGCATTCAGTGAATCTGTTAAGAATTACAATGCATCGGTTGCTGTCTCAAATATGGACTCTGAAAGCACTGCATATTCATATGCTAGTGTTGCTGATCAAAGTATTGCTAATTCTTATTCAAATTCAGTTAGTAATTCTGTTTCACAGGCAAATAGTCTTATAGCTAAATCATATCAAAATTCTGTAACGGCATCTGTATCTAGTGCAAATAAAATTAAAGCTAATGCTGCTGCTCGAAAGGCTGACCAAAACTTAGAATCATCTATTGCTAATTCATATGCTCAGTCTGCTAATGCGCAAATTAAAGCTAGTGAATCCTATATGGTGGCTAGTAAATCGGTTGAAGAGTATAATGCATCGGTTGCATTATCTAATATGAACTCAGAAAGTACAGCTTATTCTTTATCTCGTTCTACAGATGCGTTAATACAGGCTAGTAAAGCTTATATGGCATCAAGTCAAGCCACTAGTGAATTTAATGCTTCAGTAGTTGCCTCAACTATGGTATCTGATAGCACGGATTATTCATTATCTGCTTCAACTTCAGCTAGCATATCAGCATCTGCAAGTACATCTGTGTCGTTATCTAATTCAATTAGCACGTCAGTTTCAGATTCAATCGCAACATCTAATAGTTTAAGTAATGAGGCAAAAGCTGCTTCAGAAAGAGCATCAACAGCTGCATCTGAAAGTACAGCTAATTCGTTAGCTGATTCAGCAGAAAGTAGCTTGGAGTCGGCTATTTCTTTCAATTATTACATAGAAGTTAATTATGGCAGATTACCTGATAATACTTATTATGAGGAAAATAAGAATTTAATTAAATATATTAAAGATAAATTGTCTTCAAGAGACAAAGGCGATTTTGCAGAATTAATTAAGATTGGATCAAATATTAATGATGCTTTATATGATATTTACCAAGTTCATCATTATGTATATCATCATAATTATAGTAAATGGTTATATGATAAATTAGATCTATATATTACTTATAGTAATGACACTTCAGATAATGATGATAATGAACCAGTTAACTATGATAATTGGGAAGATTTCTTTAATCATTTTGATGATAATGGCGATTGGTTTAATCAACTCAATGATGGTGATGATACACCATTTGATTAGTTAATAATTATATACGAAAAAATCTCCATTTCACTGAAATGGAGATTTTTTGTTTTTGCTATATGAATAGTATTTCGTGATTAACTTGGGATTTTCAGCTAAATGCTGGAGCCGTACCGTAGAGTAGTCTGACTAGCGTTTGTTATTAGGGTTAACAAATTGACTAGATGATCTCTGATAATTTCATTGATCGTTAGGGTGCAATCCGTGAAATTATAAGCAATCAACTCAGCAAGGCAGTGGAGCTTCAGTAGTTTAATTTAAGCTCTCTAAGACTAGAGATGGGAAATGGAAGTTACTAAGATTAAACCTACCGATTCTCTCAACCACGCTAAGTTAATTATAGAAATCCGGCTTCATGACATTAACCACGCATTCCAAAATTTGCTATGCGGAGCAAAATGGTGATTAATCACTTTTTAACTGTTCATTTTATATTAAATATGGTGTGAATGAACACGCCGTACCACTTTCCAATATACGCATTATTAAGAAACACGTCAATCAATACGGGTTATGGTGGCTAATTTTTGATATTTTTTGTGAAATCATCTTGAAAAAAACGCTTGTGATTTGATACACTAATCTTGTTAGCGTAAAGAGTAGGGTGTACCCTCTCTTAAGCTTCAATTATAAACAAAAGATAAGGGAAGTTCTATCAGATGATTCACTATGATTTTAAAGCCATCATGTCGAAAGTAAGTATCGTCGTAGTTGCTTTACTTAGCTTAACAATTGGTGGCGTGATGACTTCACATACTTATGTGAGTGCTCATTCTGTAAAACGGGTCCGTCCGTATCAAAATCATAAAAAGACTCAACATCGTCATACTCAAGGTGTCAGTGTGAAACGTACGGGACGGAATTCAAAAAATAAGTCACGGATGACGAAGCGTCAGCAACGGAATAATCGAACTCAGAACTCGCAGCGGCCGATGAAGATTGAACATCGTTACACGAGCAAGGATCCAATTTCAATTGGTCCCAAGAATTCGAAGAAAAAGTAAATCATATCTGAATTAAGCTTCACTAAATTTTAGTGAAGCTTTTTTAGTTGAAATAGTAATTGATTGTTTTCTGTTAACCGTTAACGTTTGTCTAACAGTTAACATTAATAACTGTGATAAGTCATTGAGCCGACTTCCTTAATACTGTACAATTAAAGAACGTACGCTATCTAAAAACTAAGTAACAATTGAGGGAGTCGTGAGCCGTTTGCAAATGAAACGTAAGCCACGCTTAAAGAATAGCCACTACATCACTGGGATTGATGGTCTCCGTGCGTTAGCGGTCATTGGTGTTATCATCTACCATTTACTACCTTATGATCTAAAAGGTGGTTACATGGGAGTTCCCATCTTTTTCGTCATTTCCGGATATCTGATTACCGATCTGTTTATGAAGGAATGGCGGCAGACGGGTACCATTAACATTAAGACGTTCTATTATCGTCGGATGAAACGTCTGTATCCAGCCTTGGTCACCACGGTGATCGGATCTGGAGCATACATTACGTTATTCCAGCGGAATTTGCTGGTTCATTTGCGTTCCGTCATCTGGACGAACTTACTGTACGTTTATAATTGGTGGGAAATCGCCCACGGCCAAAGTTACTTTAACCGATTCCAGGGTGAATCACCGTTCATTCATTTGTGGACGTTAGCCATCGATGGTCAGTACTACTTATTCTGGCCATGGGTCATGGTTGCCTTGGTATTATTACTGCATAAGAACAGTAAGTTACTGGCGGTCTTATTCATTGCCTTAACGTTCATTGGTGCCTGGTACATGGCATTCATTTACATGCATACCAATAACATCAACCGTGTTTACTATGGTACTGATACGCGAATGTTCTCGTTCTTTGCTGGAATCGCATTGGCTTACATGTTCCCAGTTGATAAAGTCAGACATAAATTGTCAGCGTTTAAACGAATTCTGATCGATCTAATTGGATTGGTTTCATTAATCGGCTTGATTTATGCCGGCTTTACGATGGCTGGTCAGAGTGCATCCACTTATAAAGGTGGCATGTTACTCGTTACCTTAGAAGCCACCGTCTTTTTAGGCACCATCGTTTATTCACACGCCGACGTTAACCGAGTTATGACTAACCCGATCTTCCATTGGTTAGGGACCCGTAGTTACGGGATTTACCTGTATCAATTCCCAGTTATGATCTTTTATGAAGCTAAGGTTCCCCGAACCAGGCTTAGTCACCCGTTACTTAACGCCATTATCGAAATGATTATCATCGGTTTAATCAGTGAAGCATCATTCCGCTGGATTGAACAGCCAATGCATCATTATGATTACAGCCGTCTTGGTTATGATATCAAGCACTACTTCCGCAACCGTTCCTTTAAGTCAACGATGAGAAAGTTACTGATTATTCCAGTTATCGCGGTCTTCTACGTTTGTGGTGTCGGTGCCGTTCAGGCTCCTAATCATCAGAATCCGAACATGTTGCAGAAGCACATTACGACTAACCAGCGTTCATTATCGAAAGGTAATAAACAGTTGATCAAGCGTCAGAAGAAGGATCACGGTAAGGATAAAGTTACCAATAATCAACTTCGTCGTCCGTTAACTAAGCAGGAACAACAGGTTGCCAAGCGCTATGGCTTGAACAAACGTCAGGTCTTAGATGCCAAGAGCTTCCCGATGACTGCCGTTGGTGACTCCGTATTGGTTGATGGCTCAAAGGACTTACATCAAGTCTTTAAGAATACGTTGATTAAAGCCAAAGTTGGTGGCCAGTTGAACCAGGCTGCTGATATTCTTCGTCAAGAGAAATCTAACCACACCTTACAGAAGAACATCCTGGTCAATATTGGTACTAATGCACCGTTGACATCTAGCCAAATCAAAGAAATTATGGACATCGTTGGCCCACATCGTAATGTTTACTGGATTACGGCTCACGTTCCAACTAAGCCTTACCAGAATTCGACGAATAATACGATTCGTCGTGCTGGTAAGAAGTACCGTAACTTCCACGTGATTGACTGGTACGCCGCAAGTCATAGCCACTCAAATTATTTCTGGAGCGATCATGTCCACCCGAACCCAAAGGGTAATCAGGAATACACCAGTTTGATTGTCAAAACGATTTTTAAATAATGTGATTGAATTTCAATAATTTTACGTAATTAAGGGTGTCGGATCTAAGTATCCGACACCTTTCTTTTTGCGAGAAATGGTACCATAATTTACCATAGAAATATTTATGAGGACGCTGTTTTATATATGGAAAGATTGTATTGGAATACCGCCGCGTTTAATGATCATCGAATGTACATGGCGGTGACGAAGAAGGGCCTTAAATTCATGTCCGATCCCAAGCAGGGGATTTCACAGATCTACGATTTTTATCGCCACCAGTCATTTGAATTTAAGTACCAAGCTGACTTAACTAGACCGTACCAAAAAGTGATCGAGGATTATCTTGCCGGTGAACACTATTCCAATCATCTTCCGTTGGATTTAGACGGGATCGGTGATCATTTGGATCATCAAGTCTGGCATTTAGTCCGACAAATCCCGTACGGTGAAGTACGGACCGTTAAGCAGCTGGCTAAACGACTGCACAGCAGTGCTGCCCGGATTGAAAAGTCCCTTCGCCTTAACCCAATCCTGATCCTGATTCCGACACATCGGGTCTTAGAGACACCCGAAAAATTAGGCCATTTTCGGGAAAGTCCGGGAATGAAAAGTCAGCTGTTAGAAATTGAAACCATCATGAGCAATGCGGGTGATTAATATGAAGTTGAAATTAAAACGAATTGCGGTTCTCTTTAGTGTCCTACTGGTTGCCGTTGGTTTAGTTGGCTGTGGCAACACTACCCATCATTCTGCAACCCGTGATGATAACCACTTAGTTAATCTAGATTATCAGTCTGGCCATTCAGCCATCGTTAAGGTTGATCACGATCGAAGTACGTTGAACCCGCGATCCTGGAAGTCTGATCACATCGTTTACACTAACTTAGATCATTTGAACCGAACGTCGAAAGGGAACACGGCTTATTTAGCTCGTCAGAACATTGCCCATGACACGTTACGTCAGCGTCAGTTCGTGTTCCCGAGTGGCTGGCACCAGAAGATGATCGCTAACCAGGCAATCATTAATCGAGGCCATGAGATAGCGTACAGCTTGTCGAAAGGTATTGACTACACTGGCAGTTACCGACCGTATAATCCAAGTGGTGACCAGAATAATCCACGGAATCTGTTTACTCAGACGGCCTTTAGTAACCAGAAGTTGCAGACCATCTACGAGAGTAAGGTTCGACGAGCTCTTTACCGTAATAAGAAAGTGATCTTCCGGGTTAAACCGATCTTCAGAGGACACGAATTGATGGCTCGTGGCGTTCACATGCAAGCGATCTCAACGGATCATTCGTTAGACTTCAACGTTTACATCTTTAATGTTCAACCGGGTGTAAAGTTTGACTACTCAACGGGCCGTTCGATCATCGATCAATCGATGCAGGTTCCAATTCCGAAGAACGCTCCGGCTTTCTACAACGATTACGTTGACGGCCGTTTGATTCACTATCATGATTACCGTTATCACCCGGTCAACCCACGTCGTTTCCACCGCCGAAAACTGTTAATTAATAAATAATTATTAACATTTAACATTTCACGTTAATAAGGAGAGATATTATGGACAAGATTACGATTAGTGATGCCGTTAAAAAACGAATCGAAGACAAAATCAAGGGTCCCGCTAAATTATTACTCAGTTATAACGATGGTGTCGGGCCTTATTCTAAAGTGGGTTCATGCAGCATTGGCACGGCGTTCGACATTATTGCCGTCAAGCCCGATGAAAAGACACCTGACTATGGTGGTAAGTTAGATAGTGACTTAGGGACCTTTTATTACAAACCATATTCAGCCCGTTATCTTGATAAAGGTCTGAAGTTAGATGTCGGTTCTTTCAACCAAATCAACCTATCTGGTGAAGGTGGCGTGATCGACGGCAGTGTCAATATAATTGACGATCGTAATAATTGATTACCGGCCCGATCGCCATATAATAAGGGTTGAGGTGGATAATAATGAGTAAGAAATATATGTACCTGTTTGGTGCAGCTCTTTTAGCTTTAACCGGAATCGGAGCAACGGCACAGTCAGCTCAAGCTAAGACCGCCCACCATTATCGTACGAACGTAACTCGAAATGTAAATGCAAATTCATATTTTGTTAACGCACCACAAAGCATCGGTAGTAATGCCCGGGTCATTAAGGGTACTGCTAGCAAAGGTTTCCGTGTTACCTTACAGAATGGTAAGAAGGTTCTTGCTAGTACTTATGCTAACAAGAAGACCGGTCGTTACACGTTACGGATTCCCAAGGGCTTAAAGGCTGATATGCACTTAACCGTTACGGCTCAGAAGGGTTACTGGCATCCATACAGAGTTATCTTTGTTAAGACACCAGCTAACCAGAAAGCTGCCGTTCAAGCTAACAAGAAAGTTAATAAAAAGGTTGCCAAGAAGACCGTCAAAAAGCCTGTTAAGAAGTCAGTTAAAAAGACCGTCAAGAAGACTCCTAAAGTAACTACTAAATCTAGTGTTAATGCAACGGTTGCTCAGCTTAAAAATCAGATGAACGATTTAAAGATTCGCAATGCTAAAGAACGAGTACTTTACAATCGTGATGAAGCCGATTTAGCCAAGATTGAAGCGGATACTAGTAGCAAAGTTGCTGCTAAACGAGCTAATCTTAAGGCGATCATTGCCAACGCAGAACAAGCTTTAGCTGAATTAGATGATGAAACTGGTAACGTTAAGACCACTAATAAGAACGCTAAACAACGCATTCGTAAATCTGCTAAAAAGGTAAATAAGAAAGCCAACAAGGTTAATCGTAACCGCAAGACCACTCGTAAGAGTAATAAAGCCAACAAAGTCACCGTTAAAACACCTAATGGTAACTGGCAATCATATAACCAGCGATGGAACCTTAGCCAGAAGCGTGGCTTGAACGAACAGGCTTACAAGAATGGTCGTTATGGTAAGAAGTACATTTCTAATGCTCCTTACAAAGTAAATAGCGTTAAGAACAACGTTTGGACGATTAGTTATCAGAATCGCAATAAGAACCAGAGCATGACCCTTCAGTTCCTAACTAATAACAACTTTAAGTTAACTAGTCAGAATGGTCATAAGACTAACGTAAGCTTCGTTCGTTATTAATAAAGTTACGAAATTGAAATAACATAAAGTATCCTGTACTTTCTAGCGTTCAGCTAGAGATACGGGATATTTTCATTTTGTAAACCCTGATTGACATGTATTAACAGCATGCCATAAAATTGATAGCGTACGATTTTATTAAGTTAAGTGAAAGTAGGATTTCTAAGATGTCGAATAATAATCAAAGTACCGAATCTTCAGAAGATCAATCAACCATGTTGGCCGGTTCGACCTGGATGACCGCCGGCAGTATTTTTTCACGAATTTTAGGTGCGATCTACATCATTCCGTGGAGCATCTGGTTTGCCGACAAGTACTTCCGGGCCAACGCCATCTACGTCCAAGGATATAACGTGTACGCGACGTTACTGATTATCGCAATTGCCGGGATTCCATCGGCAATCGCTAAACAGGTTGCCCATTACAACGCATTGAACGAATATGGTATCGGGGTCAAGCTGTATAAGCGAGGCTTGTCATTGTCGATCACGATCGGGATTATCTGTGCCGGTGTCTTTTATTATTGCGCGCCGTTTCTGGATAACGACGATGCTAACGTCATCCCTGTCATGCATTCGTTAGCCTGGGCGATCATGATTATCCCGTCGATGAGTATTACCCGTGGCTTTTTCCAGGGTTATCAAGATATGGCACCGTCAGCGATCTCGCAATTTGGTGAACAGGTCGTCCGAGTTGCCTACATGCTAGTCACGGCATACATTATTATGCAGGTCATGCATGGTAACTGGGTTACAGCCGTTTCACAGTCGACTTTTGCCGCTTTCGTCGGTGCCGTTGCCGGCTTCGCAATCCTAGGTTGGTACTACATGCGTCGTCACCATTATTACCGTAGCTTGGTGATCAACAGTAACCACAAGATGAAGGTTCCAACGATGGAGCTTTATCATGAAATTATCCAGCAGTCGATCCCGTTCATTATCTTGGGTGCCGGAACGTCGATCTTTCAATTGATCGACCAATACACGTTCTTCCGTGCTATGCATAAGTTCACTGATTATTCGAGTATCGAAGTCAATGATTTGTACGCCATCTTTGCTGGAAATGCCGGAAAGTTGATCATGATTACGATTTCGCTCTCGACGTCGATTGCGATTACCGTGGTTCCGTTATTATCGAAGTCGTATACCCGACACGATAAAGCCGAAACTCGTCAGCAGATTACCAGTGCCTTGATTCTGTTTGAATTCGTGATGTTACCGAGTTCATTGGGGATGGCTGCGGTTGCCGGACCGTTGAACCGCTTATTCTATGGTGTTGGTCATCAGGTAATTGCCGCTAACGTCCTTTCGTTTTACTCACTGATTGCGATTACGTTTGGTCTCTTTGCAATCGTCAGTGCCATGATGCAGGGGATCTCGCAGAACAAGCGGGCCGTTAAGTACTTCTTTGTTGGGACGTTAGTGAAGGTTATTTTGCAGGTTCCATTTATTAAGTTTTTCGGCACGTTCGGCCCGATGATCACTAGTGGGATCGGTTTTATCGTCACCAGTGGCTTGATCTTGCATTCGATGAATAAGCAGTTTGGTATTAATTATGATCAGATTGCTAAAGCTACGAACGGGATTTTACTGTGCTCGGTATTGGTATACGTCGAAGCATTGGTTACCGTTACTTTGAGCAACCGTTACTTAGCACCGCTGATGAATATTGACGGTCGTGTTGGTAGCTTCGTCGTTACCATGATTGCCGTTATCATCGCTGGCTTAACTTACGTATACTGCGTATTTAAGAGCCACTTAGCTGACTATGTCTTAGGTAATAATATGTCCGACAGCATCCGTGCTAAGTTAAGAATTAAAGCTTAATCATAAAATAATATTTACTTTTTAAAATAAGATTGGTATAATTTTTAAGAAATAAGTTCACAAAAAGAAATTATTAATCAAATTACATTGAGGCGATTGTTAAATGTCACTTAGAAGCATTATCGCTACGGCGGCCGGGAAGTCATCTTATTGGTTCCTGCACAACATTATGCACGGTGGGACGGCTTTCCCTGGTGAAATTACCACCAAGATTGACCCTGACATTCTGAAGTCATTAGGTAAGAATTATCGGGTCGTCATCGTCACCGGTACCAACGGTAAGACGCTGACCACGTCCTTAATCGTTCGAGCTTTGAAGCAGAAGTATCCGCATATCTTAACTAACCCGTCCGGTTCCAACATGAAGCGTGGGATTGTGACGACCTTCTTAAAGGGTCACCATCATCGGAAGGGTTCCCGTCCGTTAGCCATTTTAGAAGTTGATGAAGCCTACGTAATTCAGGTCGTTAAGTATATCAAACCAATTGCGTTCGTTTTGACCAATATCTTTCGTGACCAGTTGGACCGTTACAGTGAAATCTATTACACTTACGATTTAATTCTGAAGGCCATTAAGTTAGCACCGAAGGCTACCATCATCGCTAACGGTGATGATTCACTATTCCAGTCAGTTAATTTACCAAATCCGGTTGTATACTATGGGTTTGCAAATCATGACGAACACCTTGATTTCAAGGCTAAGCCGAATACCGACGATGTGATCTGCCCACGTTGTCATCACATTCTTCATTATCATTACATTACCTACGCTAATTTAGGTGACTACTTCTGTCCTAACTGTGGTTACGCTAGGCCAAAATTAACCACTGCGGTTACCAAGATCGATAAATTAACCCCTGATACTTCAGAATTTGAAATTGACCATCATAAGTTAACGATCGAAGCTGGTGGGACCTACAACATTTACAACGCCTTAACGGCTTATGCTGTCGCTAAGTTCTTTGGCGTTGATGATGATAAGATTATTAAGGCTTTCCGAACTAACGCCCAGATTTTTGGCCGTCAAGAAAAAATTGACATTAACAATCGTCAGATCATTTTAATCATGATCAAGAACAAGGTCAGCGTTAACGTTATTTTTGACATGTTAGCTCACGAAAAAAATCCGTTCTCGTTTGCCTTTCTGTTGAGCTCCAAGAACGCCGATGGTTTAGACACTAGCTACATGTGGGACTGTAACTTTGAAAAAGTCGTTAAGATGCATCCAAAGCAGTTTATCTCCGGCGGTGATCATTATAAGGATATTGCCTACCGTATGAAGGTTGCCGGTGCTCCAGATGATAAACACATCGTTGCTAAGAATTATAAGGAATTAATCCACGATTTAGCCAACGTACCGACCAAGAAAGTCTACGTTGTGGCTTGTTACACACCAATGAGAACGCTACGTGGAATTCTTGCCGAAAAAGGCTACGTAAAGAAGGGGCTCGACTGATATGAAATCGAAATATGAATTACGAATTGCCCATTTATATGGTGACCTTATGAATACTTACGGTGACTACGGAAACATTTTGGTTCTGCAGTATTACGGTCGTAAGATGGGCATCAAAGTTGACGCTAACGTCGTTAGCATCGGTAGCGAGTTAGATCCTGATAAGTATGATTTAGCCATCTTTGGTGACGGTCAGTACTTTGAACAGTCAATTGTTGCGAAAGACTTACCATTCAAGAAAAACGCCTTAACGAAGATGATCAACCGTGGCGTTCCGATGTTAGCCGTTGGTGAAGGTTACCAGTTATTAGGTAAATCTTACTTAACGCCTAAGGGTCATAAAATGCCTGGCTTAGGTATTATGAGCCATACGACTGACCAGCGGCACCGTGACCATGATTTTGTGGGTGAAGAAAGAATCGCTGATCCCATTACTCATCAGACTTATCATGGCTTCGAGCATCATCAGGACCAGACGTTCTTAGGTAATGGTGAAAAACCGCTTGGTAAAGTCATTGATGGTATGGGCGGTAACAATACCAAGGTCAATGGTGAAGGTGCTCAGTTAAAGAACTTATACTGTACCTACATCCATTCGTTCTTGGCTCGTAATCCGGAAGTAACGAAGTCAATGTTATTGAAGGCTTTAAAGAATAAGTATCCTGATGAAGACTTTAGTAAGTTGGCCGCTATGAAGTTCGCTCCGTCTTATTAATTTAGAATTAAATAATTGACAGCAAAAAAGCGTTGCCGAACTCAATTTCGGCAGCGCTTTTTTAGATAAGTGTTTAATATTCTCAGTTACAAGATATTAGTTTTAGTGAATTCTGTCAATTTATTTTGTGGCATCCCGATAATACTGCATCAATTTCTTTCTCAGTAACGGATCGTGGGCAAACAGGTACATTCCTTTAACACCACGCTTCATCAAAACGTTGGCTGAATTAAGTACTAGCTGTTGCTTGATCTGGTCAAAGACTTTCGGATTTGGGATGTCTTTCCGCTTCTTTAGGGATTCGGTGTCAGTGTATTTGGAGAAATCGATTTTAATTTGGTTAGTGCCAGGCTTTAAGTAAACGGGTGGTCCCAAGATGACCCCAACGTAATTTAGATCAAAGCCCTGACAAGTAAACATCGAACCGACTTCGTTGATCGTCTGCGGGAGTTCAGCCCACGGGATTTGGGTGTGATTATATTGATCCCATGGCATTTTGAAGCCGTGAATCTCGTGAATGTAGTGTTTGCCACCGTCTAATGTTGATGGGTAACCGGATGTTGAGACGATTCGTGATAAACCAACTTGATTATTACGCTTAACGATTGCCTGGCGCATCTTTTCGGCATCATCGAAGACTCTGAAATCATAATCTTTACCGAAGTCTTTCGGTAATGGTTTTAATGTTCCGTCGGTTAAGTCATTAATCCAATGGATTAAATCATCACTGGCGGTCATGCGGAATTGATGGGTTAAATGATAACTATCTATAATGTACGGTTTGATGATTTTCTGTAAACGATGATCGTTCCAGAAACTCTTGGTCCGTAAGACCTGGTGCTTATCGAAGACTAATACAGTAACCTGCGAAATTTTGATAATTTCAGCCAATTGATTCTTTTGATAGAAATTATTGTAATGGTCACCTTCAGATAACAGCAGGTGGGCTTCATCGATGATCGTGACGTCAGCGTGACCATGTTTTTTATGCATCTGATTAATGAACGAGGTCGGTCGGTTGAAGTTTTTCTTTAGGACGTGACTTTCACTGCCAGCAATCTTTTTATAGACTTTTAGGATTTCGGGGTGATTAACTAAGAAATAATTATTGGTCTTGTATAACGGATCGTTCTTATCAGCAGTCATCTGCTGAATATCGTAGAACATCTGACTAAGGACGACACTTTTCCCGGTTCCGGCATCCCCGTAGATTACGAAAACGGCGTGCTTGGGTGCGTGTAGATTTTGTTTAGCGAAATGTTCGACGTGATTGACTAGTTTTTGTTGCTCGGTTGTCAGATGATGACCTGGACCAAGCTTGAATGCGGCACTGTTATTCATATAAACTCCTTCTTTACGTAATTAGTGTAAAACAAAAGATCCGCTAATTTGATAGCGAATCCAGAAATTAATATCAGTTTCTAATACTTAAGCGAGTGCTTTGATTAACTTAGCAACGGCTTTCTTATAACTAGCAAAACGTTTCATGACACCATCATTGGTCTTGTCAACGGTACCAATGTAGAAACGAACGCGCGGTTCGGTTCCACTTGGTCGGACGGTTAACCAGGTGCCGTCAGCTAACCAGTACTTCATAACGTTGGACTTTGGCAAATTGATTTTACTAGTCTTACCGTTGGCATCCGTTGTAGTTGATGACAGGAAGTCCTGTTCTTTTTCAACCTTTTGGCCGTTGAAACTGGTTAAGTGATCTTTGCGTAACTTAACCATGACGTTCTGCATATCTTTCTGAGCGTTAATCCCACTAAATAGCTTTGAATCCTGGAATTCTTTAAAGTATCCGTACTTCTTGTAAATGGCCTGTAAGCCGTCGTACATGGTCATGCCCTTACTCTTATAGTAGGCAGCAACTTCTGCAAGTAACATTGTGGATTGAATAGCGTCCTTATCACGGACGAACGGCTTGATTAAGTACCCGTAACTTTCTTCAAAGCCAAACAGGAAGGTATGCTTACCCGTTTGTTCGTATTCTTTAATCTGCTGACCAATGTACTTGAAACCAGTTAAGACGTTCTTCATTTCAACGCCGTAGCTTTCGGCAATCTTGGTGGCTAATTCAGTGGAAACGATCGACTTAACAACCCGGCCGTTTTTCGGTAAAGTGCCGGCATTCTTTTTGGCTTTCAAAATGTAGTTCAAAAGAATACTAGCGATCTGGTTACCTGTTAATAATTTGTATTCACCATTTGGCTGACGAACGGCAGCACCTAAACGGTCGGCATCTGGATCAGTAGCGATTAAGACGTCGGCGTTAACTTTCTTGCCTAACTGAATTGCCATCCGGAAAGCTTCTGGATATTGTGGGTTTGGATGGACCGTATCCGGGAATTCCGGATCAGCAATGGCCTGTTGCGGTACGATTACATAATTAGTGAAGCCCGCTTCACGTAAAGCGCGTCGGGCTAAGACTTTCCCTGTTCCATACAATGGGGTATAAACGAACTTTAACTTCGGTCCCCACTTTTTTAGTAGATCATGGTTAATGTTGACAGATTTAGCGGCCTTTAAGTAGGCTTCATCAACGTCTTCACCAATGATGTGCATTAAATGCTTTTGACGCATTTCCGGGATCGGCATCGTCTTGATGGCAAAGAGATCGCTAGCTTTGCGAGCTCGGTTAACGATCATTGCAGATGGCTTCGGTGGCATCTGACCACCATCAGGACCGTAAATCTTGTAACCGTTGTACTGCTTTGGATTATGACTAGCCGTGATCATGACTCCAGCAAAGGTGTGGAGATGACGAACCGTGAATGAACATTCGGGGACCGGGTGGATATCATCGAAAATGTAGCTTGGGATGTTGTGAGCGCCTAATACCATGGCGGTATTTTCAGCAAATTCACGGGAGTGGTATCGGGAATCATAACTGATCGCAACACCACGTTGCTTGTCCTTCGGTGATAATGTATCCATATAGTTAGCTAGGCCTTCGGTAGCTTGACGAACCGTATAGATGTTGATTCGATTTAAGCCGGCGCCCATCGTACCACGCATTCCGGCGGTCCCAAAATTAAGTTGGGCACCAAATGCGTCCTTCATTTTAGTGGGATTATCCTTCATGCTGGCTAATTCTCGTTTTAAATAAACGGGCATGTTAACCTGCTGACACCAACTCTGGTAAGTTTTCTTTACGTCAATTGACATCTATAAACCTTCTTTAACTGATAACGAATTCTAGAATTTAAGATTTCATTTTGAATTATAATTTGACGGGCTGCTTAAATCAACTTACACCCTTATTAATTAGCGATTTAATGATATAATGAATGCGGTAAAATTTGTTTCGTTACTTTGAATTAATAAGAGGGGGCAATTCCGCGTTCAAAAATGAGCGTGGGCTGATATATGAAATCAGATATCGAAATTTCCCAACACTGCCACATGTGGCCAATCGAAAAAATTGCTAAGAAATTACATTTAACACCAGATCAGATCGAACCTTACGGCCATTACAAGGCTAAGGTTTCATTACCAATTAAAGACCAGCACACTAAACAGAAGCTGATCTTAATGACGGCCATTAACCCAACCCCGAAAGGTGAAGGTAAGACGACCGTTGCAATTGGTTTAGCTGATGCTTTGAACCAGTTACATCACAATGCTGCTTTAGCACTCCGTGAACCTTCAATTGGTCCTGTTATGGGCATGAAAGGTGGAGCTGCCGGCGGTGGCTATGCCCAGGTTGAACCGATGGAAGACATCAACTTGCACTTTACCGGTGATATGGATGCTTTAACTGAAGCCCACGATACTTTATCGGCTTTGATTGATGCTCATATTCATCATGGTAACCAGTTGAACTTAGATCCTCGTCAGATCACCTGGCACCGTGTCTTGGATGTCAACGATCGTGAACTTCGTAACTGTGTCGTTGGTCTAGGTGGTCGTTTCTCAGGTGTTCCTCGTCAGGATAGTTTTAGCATCACTGCCGCCAGTGAATTAATGGCCATTCTTTGCTTAAGCCGTAATTTAATGGACATGAAGAAACGGATCAGTAAGATTGTCATTGGTTACACCTTTGATGAAAAACCGGTCACGGTTAAAGATTTAGGCGCTACCGGTGCCTTAACCTTACTATTAAAGGACGCCATTAAGCCGAACTTGGTTCAGACTTTAGAACACACCCCAACCTTTATTCACGGTGGTCCGTTCGCTAACATTGCCCATGGTTGTAACAGTATCTTAGCTACCAAAGCGGCTTTAAATACTGCTGATTATACCGTTACCGAAGCTGGTTTCGGTGCTGACCTAGGTGCCGAAAAGTTCATGGACATCGTCGCTCCACGGATTCATAAGACACCGGATGCCGTTGTCATCGTTGCCAGTGTTCGTGCTTTGAAGTACAACGGCGGAATGAAGTTAGCTGACTTACCAAAGGAAAATGTTCAGGCTTTATTAAAGGGTGCCGCTAACTTGAAGCAGCACATTAGCAGCATGAAACGTTACGGAAAACCGGTTGTGGTTGCCATTAATCGTTTTGCCGGTGCTCCTGATGCCGGAACTGACCATGAAGTTCAGGTCTTAAAGAACTACATCACTAAGGACTTACATACCCATGCCGCCGTCGTCGACGTCTGGGGCCAAGGTGGTAAAGGTGCCTTGGACTTAGCCAAGATCGTTGCTAAGGACTGTAATGAACAACGTACTTTCCACCCATTGTACAATCAAGATGATGACCTAGTTACCAAGTTAAATAAGATTGTTAAGAACTGCTACGGTGGTAAGAAAGTTGTATTAAGCTCTAAAGCTAAGGCCCAGCTAGAATCATTGAAACAGAATGGCTGGGATAAATTACCAGTTTGTGTTGCTAAGACTCAGTATTCATTAACTGATGATGCTCATCGCTTAGGTGCACCAAAGGACTTCTTGATCCATGTACGTGCCCTTGAACCAAAGTTAGGGGCTGGCTTTATCATTGCTTTAACTGGTAAAGTCTTAACGATGCCTGGATTACCAAGTCATCCGGCCGCTTTAAACATGGATATTGATAAGAACGGTAAGATTACCGGCTTATTCTAAAAATAAATTAGTTACAAATCATGATAACCGTAACCTCGATTTTGAGGGTGCGGTTATTCTTTTCTAATCATTGATTTTACGGGAACTTTGACGAATAATAAGAGTCTCGCTTGCCAAAAGATCGTTTACGTAATAATTATTAACGATCTAGGATAAACGTATAAGTTAGGAGATTTAATTGATGAATCGGTTTTCAATTCTGGCTACCGCGCGTGCGGTTCCTAAAAAAGTGGTTACAAATGATGATCTTTCCAAGATCATGGATACGTCTGACGCCTGGATCAGTCGCCGGACCGGAATTCACGAACGCCGGGTAGCCACAACGGAAACCACGACGTCGTTATCTGCTGACGTTGCAAAACAGTTACTTAATAAATCTGGTGTGAATGCTGACGAACTGGACTACGTGATCGTAGCCACGATGTCATCTGATTACATGATGCCGTCGACTGCCGCTGCGGTTCAGGGTATCATCGGTGCTAAAAATGCCGCGGCGTTTGACATTAGTGCTGCTTGTTCCGGTTTCGCCTACGGGGTTAAGATCCTGGATGCCTTATTGGCTCAAAAGCCTGGTGCTAAGGGAATCTTGATTGGTGGCGAAACCATGACCAAGTACATTAACTGGGCCGATCGGTCAACTGCAGTATTGTTCGGTGATGGTGCCGGTGGTATCTTGGCCGCTAATGCTGGTAATGGCCGAATCATTACGACGGATCTAGCGACTTATGGTGATCTAGGCTCCAAGTTAACCGCGGGCCACTTTGGCTACCATGATCCACAATATCATCAGGCCGATGCGGAAGACCGCTTCTGTCATCAGGACGGTCGTGCTATTTACGGCTTTGCCATTCGTAAAGTCCCGAAGTCGATTCGACGGGCCTTGAAGAAAGCTGACATGTCACCAGATCAAATTAAGTACTTCGTGTTACACCAGGCGAACGCCCGGATCGTAAAGAGCGTTTCGCGTCATTTACACGTCCCGTTCGATAAATTTCCTATCAGTATCAATCGGTATGGCAATACCGTTGCGGCTAGTGAACCGATGCTATTGTCACGACTGGTCGATTCAGGTAAGATTAAGCATGGTGATATAATTGATTTAACCGGTTTTGGCGGCGGTTTAACCGTTGGGACCGTTATCTTAAAATTTTAATTTTTAGTTTTTATTGGAGGAACTACATTATGGATAAGAAAAAGATTTTTGCTAAAGTACAGAGTGTCGTTGCTGATCAGTTAGATGACGTTGATAAGTCAAAGATCACCCCACAGACTAACATCAAGAAGGACTTAGACTTAGATAGCTTAGACATTTTCGAAATCGTTGATGACTTAGAAGATGCTTATGATATCGAAATCAACACTGACCAGGACTTAGACACTGTTGACCAGTTCGTTGACTACATCGCTGACGAAATCCAGAAGAAGCAAAGCAAGTAATTTAGGAGGAATTAAGTTTTGAAACTTGGATTCCTGTTTGCAGGTCAGGGCAGCCAGTTTAAGAACATGGGCCAGGACTTATACAAAGACCAACCGTTGTACAAACAGACGATTGATCAGGCTTCGAAGATTTTAGGGATGGACATGTCTGATCCCAAGGTCTTCGATGATATCAATAATGCTCAGGTCGCTATTTTGACCATGAGCTATGCAATTTACCGGATCTTACGGACGAAGTTACCTGAACCTGCAGCCATGGTTGGCTTGAGTTTAGGTGAATACAGTGCCTTGATCTCGGCCGGTTCATTATCATTTGAAGATGGCTTAAAATTAGTTCACGACCGTTCCCATTACATGGACGAGGCCGGAGCTAAACATCCGGGTGCCATGGCTGCCGTATTAAAGACTGACCCATCAAAGGTCAAGGCCATTTGTGACACCGTTGACGGTGCTTACCCGTGTAATTACAACACGGCTACCCAGACTGTCATCGGTGGAACTAAAGAAGGCATTAAAGCGGCTCGTAAAGCTTTGAAAGCTCACGGAATTCGCATCGTAATTCCGTTAAAAGTTGCCGTTGCCTCACATACGCCGTTAATGCAGTTGGCTAGTGATCTATTAGCTAAACGGATGGCTAAGATGACTTTTGCCGCCCCTAAGACGACGGTTATGAGTAACACTTTAGCTAAACCGTTTACTCAGCAGAACATCAAGCCAACCTTGATCAAACAGTTGGTTAACCCAACTCACTTTGCTCAGGATGTGGCCGCATTAAAGCCAATGCACTTGGACGGCTTGGTAGAAGTTGGCCCGGGTCATACGTTAAGTCATTTGGCTCACAAGACGTTGCCTGATGTTAAGAATTATCGTGTAGACAGCGTTAAGACGTTGCACGACACTTTAGATCAGCTAGGAGTTAAATAAAAATGAGACAAATCATTTTAATTACCGGTGCCACTAAAGGCTTAGGTCTAGCTGACGCTAAGCGCCTTTCTCGTGACCCGAATAATCAGATCATTATTAATTCTCACCGTAAATTAAGCGATGACGAAGTTAAGAAGATTCAGGATCAGCTGGTACATCCAGCTGACATTTTAGTTGGTGACGTTAGTGACGAAAAAGCCGCTCAGGGCATGGTTAAAGATGTCTTTAAGAAGTACGGTCATATTGACGTTTTAGTTAATAATGCCGGCATCACCCGTGACACCTTAATCCCGTTAATGAAGGAAAAGGACTTTAAAGATGTTTTAGATACTAACTTAGTCGGGACCTTTAACATGACGAAAGCCGCTCTTCGTTACATGTTCAAGAAGCGTCATGGTGTCATCGTTAATATGTCCAGTGTTTCTGGCTTACATGGTAACTTAGGTCAAGCTAATTATTCCGCTAGTAAAGCCGGAATCGTTGGCTTAACCAAGACGACCGCCCAAGAAGGCTCGTTACGGGGGATCCGTTGTAACGCCGTTGCGCCTGGGATGATCGCTACGGCCATGACTGCTAAGTTAAGTGATCGGGTCGCTCGTCGTTGGAAGAAACAAATTCCGATGCATCGTTTCGGTAAACCCGATGAAGTTGCACAGACGGTCGAATTCTTAATCAATAATCAGTATATGACAGGTCAAGTCATCACGTTAGACGGTGGCTTGACCATTTAAGTTTAGAGGAGAATCTTTTAATGGACGAAGAATATATTTCAAAATTAATGAATAATTTTGAACACTCCAGTTTAAACGAACTCCGTTTAACAAGTGGCAGTGATTCAATTTACTTCAGTAAGTTGAATCAGCCGGGCGCAGTTGCTCAGAATAACGTGGCTCCTAAAGTACAGGCTCCCGTTGCTCAACCAGCTGCTACTCAAACACCACAGACGAACGCTAGTCAAGCCAAGCCAGCAACTAAACCGGCGGCCAAGAAACCAGCTGGTGCTAGTATCAAAGCACCATTAGTTGGGATTGTATACTTCCGACCCAACCCGAAGAAGCCTGTCTTTGCTAAGGTTGGTTCCCACGTTAACAAGGGCGACATTGTTTGTCAGATCGAAGCCATGAAGGTCTTAAACAACGTTAAGGCTCCTTGCAGCGGTACTATCACCAAGCAGTTAGTTAAGAACGGCTCAATGGTTCAATATCATCAGCCGATCTTCAGCATTAAGAAAGATTAAACGATGGACGCAGATAAATATATTCCACAACGTTATCCGTTTAAGATGACTGATCGGGTCATCGATATTCTGCCCGGTCTATCAGCAGACGCAATTAAATTACTGAATATCAATGACTGGTATTTCGATAACCAGTCCAGTGATCCTAAGATGCCGAAACCGTTAGCAATCGAAGCACTGGCTCAAACTGGAGCTTGTGCAATTTTATCGATGAATCAATTCGCTGGTAAGAACGTCTTCTTTGGCGGGATTAAACAGGCCACTTTTAAAGACGCTTTCCGTCCAGGTGATATTTTACATTTGTCCGTTGAAATGCAGCGGATCATCGGTAATTTTGGCATTGGTCACGGAGTAATCGTTCGTAATCATAAGGTAATTTGTACTGCTGATTTAATTTTTGCGGTCGAATGAGTTTGTAAAGGATGATGTCATTGTTTAAGAAAGTATTAATTGCCAACCGTGGTGAAATTGCGGTCCAGATCATTCGAGCTCTTCACGAAATGGGCATCAAGGCGGTTGCCGTTTATTCAACAGCTGATCGTAACAGTATGTTCGTTCACTTGGCTGATCAAGCTGTCTGCATCGGTGGTCCATTACCGGCTCAATCATACATCAACATGGGCGCCATCATCGACGCTGCCGTTTTGACCGGTTGTGACGCTATTCATCCCGGCTACGGTTTTCTAAGTGAAAACGCTGAATTCGCAGCCTTATGTGAAGACTGTCATATCAAGTTTATCGGACCGAGTTCAAAGGCCATCAGTTTAATGGGGGATAAGGCCAGTGCCAAAGTTACCATGAAAAAAGTTGGTATCCCGACCATTCCCGGTAGTGACGGCAATTTAAAGAATGTTCATGAAGCCTTGGATCTAGCTCATAAGATGGGCTACCCAGTGATGTTAAAAGCAACTGCCGGTGGTGGTGGTAAAGGAATCCGTAAAGCCACCGATGACAATAGCTTAATTCATGAATTTCAAGCCGATCAACGTGAAGCTCAGTTAGACTACAACAATGGCGCCATTTACATGGAAAAAGACATTCAGAACGCTAAACACGTTGAAATGCAGGCCATTGCCGATGACTTCGGCCATGTCGTATACTTCCCAGAACGTGACTGTTCATTACAACGTGAACACCAAAAGGTCTTAGAAGAAACGCCGTGTTCCGAAGTTTCACCTAAGGAACGAAAATACTTAGGCAGTTTAGTTACTAAAGCTATGAAAGCCACTCATTACACCAATACTGGTACCGTTGAATTCCTATTAGATGAAGACAACCATAAGTTCTACTTCATGGAAATGAACGCTCGTCTTCAGGTTGAACATACGATTACTGAAGAAGTATCTAACGTTCAGTTGATCAAGGATCAGATTTTAGTTGCCGAAGGTCAGCCGTTACCATACACCCAGAAAGACATTCATCTGAATAGTTACGCAATGGAATGCCGAATCAACGCTGAAGACCCTGCTAAGAACTTCATGCCAACACCAGGTAAGATTATTTACGCTAACTTCCCGTTTGGTACGAAGGGTGTCCGAATTGATTCCGGAGTTCGTCAGGGTGACGTCATTTCACCATATTACGATTCCATGATTGCTAAGATCATTGTCCACATGCCGACCAAGAAGCAGGCGGTATCCAAGATGGCTCGAGTTCTGAAGGAATTCGACATCAAGGGTGTTCATACCAACCGTCAGTTTCTGTTGGACTTAGTCCGTGATAAGGGCTTTCAAGAGGGCAACTTCAATAATCGTTATATTGAACAGTCGTTCTTAAAAGATTGGATGAGTAAACATGCAAAAGACTGAAACTGAAGTAGAAAAACGCATGGCCACACGGATTCCTGATCATATCTTCATCAAGTGCCCAATTTGCGGTCACGTCTTTTACCGTCGTGAATTAGGTAAGTATGATGTTTGTCCGCATTGCCAGTTCGGCTTTCGAATCGGCTCACAAAAACGAATTAATTTGACCTGTGATAGCTTCAAACCGATGTTCCATAATTTACAGGCTCCAAAGCGCTTTGCCAGTGATAAAAAGTACTTAGCTAAGTTGCATCAAGTTCGGAAGCGCACTGGATTAAAGGAAGGTGTCGCAACCGGAGTTGCCACCATCAAGGATGAAAAATTTGCTTTAGCCGTTATGGACTGGCGATTCGTCATGGGTAGCTTAGGTGTTGCCATGGGTGAAAAGATTACCCACTTGATTGAATTCGCTACCAAAAATAACTTACCGGTTATTCTATTCACCGTTTCCGGTGGTGCTAGAATGCAGGAAGGTATCGATTCCTTAATGCAGATGGCTAAAGTTTCTCAGGCTGTATACGAACACAGCCAGAAGGGTCTACTTTTGATTGATGTCTTGACAGGACCGACAACCGGTGGTGTTACCGCCAGTTTTGCTTCCGAAGGTGACATTTTAGTCAGTGAACCGCATGCTTTAATCGGTTTTGCCGGTCGCCGTGTTATCGAAAAGACGATTCAGCAGGTCCCACCGAAGAACTTTCAGCGTTCAGAAACGTTATTAAAGAACGGCTTCTTGGATAAAGTCGTTCCGCGTCCTCAGATGAAGACGTTTCTGTATAAGATGCTGAAGTGGAATTAAGGAGGCCCTAGAATGAAGAAAGCACCAGAAGCATACGATCGAGTTCTTGCAGCTCGTAGTAAAAATAAAGTTAGTATTAAGACCTTGATCAAAGGCATTACCGAAGATTTTATTGAACTTCACGGTGACCGAGCTTACCAGGATGATCCTGCCGTTATCGGTGGTATCGGTCTGATTAATCATAAACCCGTTACGATCGTTGGGATCCAAAAGGGTTATGATATGAAGTCGAACATGAAGCGTCACTTTGGTTCTGCCGAACCATCTGGTTATCGTAAAGCATTACGTTTGATGAAACAGGCCGCTAAATTTAACCGGCCGATCATTACTTTAATCAACACCCCAGGTGCTTATCCGGGTGTTGATGCTGAATACCATGGCCAGGGTTATAATATCGCTCAGTCCATTATTCAAGGCTTGAACTTACCGGTTCCATACATCAGCGTTGTCGTTGGTGAAGGTGGTTCCGGTGGTGCACTTGCATTGGCCGTTGGTGATACCGTTTGGGCCTTTGAAAACAGTGTCTATTCAATTCTTTCACCGGAAGGCTTTGCCACGATTTTGTGGAAGGACTCCAGTAAAGCTCGTGAAGCCGCGTCCGTAATGGGCTTGACACCAAAGACATTGTTAAAGAAGCACATCATCGATAAAATCGTTCCTGAAGTTCATGATGCCAAAACGATGCGTCACTTCAAGACGATGCTGATCAATGAGATCAAGACCTTGAGTAAGAAGCCGAAGTCACAATTATTGAAAGAGCGTCACGCTCGTTTCCGTAATTTTAATTAAAAGTTAAAAGAGATGTCAGTTGTGTCAGGAATTTTAGATGGTAAACAAATCGTCGTGATGGGAGCATCTAACCGCCGCAGTATTGCGTGGGGATGTGCCAAGGTCATGGCTGAACAGGGCGCTAAGATTATTTATACTTACC
Source organism: Acetilactobacillus jinshanensis (assembly GCF_004359375.1). Lineage (NCBI taxonomy): Bacteria > Bacillati > Bacillota > Bacilli > Lactobacillales > Lactobacillaceae > Acetilactobacillus > Acetilactobacillus jinshanensis. The sequence goes on from NZ_CP034726.1 coordinate 120,142, forward strand.
GTAACGCCCGCTCCAAGAAACATTTATCACGCTTAGTTGGTGATGATAAGCCAATGGTTCCGTGTGATGTATCCGATGACGAAAACATTAAGAATGCTTTTGCTGAAATTGGTAAGAAGTACGGTAAGATCGACGGGGTCGTTCATGCGATCGCCTATGCCGATCCTGAAACGTTACAGTCCAAGTTAATGGACGTTAAGAAACCCGGTTATAATTTAGCCCAGGATATCAGTACCTACTCGTTCATTTCCGTTGTTCATTACGCTAGTAAGATTATGAATCCCAAGGGTAGCTTCATTACCATGACTTACATGGGTGCCACCCGAGCAATTCCAAATTACAACATGATGGGAGTTGCCAAAGCCGCTTTGGAAGCTAGTGTTCGTTACCTAGCTCGTGATTTAGGTCCAAAGGAAATGCGTGTCAACGCCATTTCTGCCGGTGCCGTTAAGACGTTATCAGTTACTGGAATTAAGCATCATCGAGATCTCTTGAATGAATCAGAAGCTCGAACCGTTGATAAGAAGAGTGTCACCATTGACGAAATTGGTGGAGCTGCCGCTTTCTTAATGAGCGACTTATCAACCGGTGTTACTGGTAACGTGATCTTCGTTGATAAAGGAGTTCATCTTCTAACTTAATGATTGTTTTACACGATACGATTACCAACCCGATTTATCAGCCGTTATATAAGCAATACCGAATTGACGTCCATAAATTTCACCCACGACAAAGTTTAGTGGGAAAATGTTTATTGGCGAAGTTATTTCACGTTCCATTATCGAAAATCATTAGTGGTGACATGTTTATTCACGGTCGATTTGGTAAACCGTACTTAAAAGATCATTCGTTATCCTTTAACATTACGAATTCAAAGGAGCAGGTGATCTTAGCTGCTGATAAAACACCGATTGCGGTTGACACCGAAAAGATTCGCCCAATTGATTACCATCGAATTCATCGCGCCTTTACGGGTGATGAAATTAATTACCTGGCTAAAGTACCCAAGGATCAGCGTTCTCGAGCCACACTAAAGTTGTGGACGATTATCGAAGGCGTTCTAAAACAGGTAGGTACCGGCTTGAACGGTGGTGTCAGAACGGTTCATACTTTGGTACCGGATCTTAAGACTGCAACCCGGAAAGGTAAGCAGTATCGCTTAATTCCGTATAACGTAACTCCTGAATACGTCGGCACCATCATAAAGGATCTTTAATCATGGCTGATCAACTAGATTCATCACAGATTAAAAAATTCATTACTACGAGCCCGAAACCGGTTGTTGATACGTTTGCGCAGATTGATTCAACCCAGACGTATTCGTTAAAGCATCAGTTCATCACACCACACGTGGTAATTGCTGATCACCAAACCCAGGGTCGAGGTCAGCGTGGCCACCGTTTCTATTCACCGAAGTCGAGCGGGATCTACATGACGATCACGTTACCGGCTAAACAACGCTTCATTATGAAGCCCGGTGTTTTGACAGCTGGTTTAGGCGTTGCCGTAATTAAGGCCATTCAGCCTTACGTCCAGAAGCGAATTAATCTAAAGTGGATGAATGATATCTACTTAGATCAGCGGAAATGTGGTGGGTTGTTAGTTGAAACCCACAGTACCAGTGATAATTCGATTCGTAGCTTTGTGATCGGGATCGGACTAAATTTATATACCCATTCGTTTCCAAAATCGATTCAGCAACGAGCGGGTTATCTATTCAGTCATCAACCGTTGGTATCCCGTAACCAGTTAATCGCTAGGATTTATGATTACCTGGTTAAGATGGCACGTGCGTCAGATCAGGACATTTTAAATGATTATGAAAAACGTTTAATTTGGATTCATCAAAGTGTTACTTATCAAATCAACGGTCGTCAGCAAATCGGTCGAGTTCTTGGCATTGATGACATGGCCCGACTATTAGTAGAAGATCAGCAACAGCAGATTCATCACTTAAACTATCGAGACGCTTCGCAGGTGCGTCTACTACAAACTAGATAGATATACCAAAATTGAAAGGACATTATTTTATGAGCGTTTTAAACACAACTGATATTATGAAATTAATCCCGAACCGTTACCCAATCTTATTTATCGATAAAGTCGATAAGTTAGTACCGGGCAAGTTCATTGAAGCCACCAAGAACGTTACCATTAACGAAAACTACTTCCAGGGTCATTTTCCTGGTAACCCGGTAATGCCTGGTGTCTTAATTATTGAAGCCATGGCTCAGGTTGCTTCAATCTTAATCTTAAAGTCACCTAAGTATAAGGGCATGACTGCTTACATGGGCAGCATTAAGAACGCTAAGTTCCGTAAAGTTGTTCGTCCCGGCGACGTTTTACGTTTTGACGTCAAGATGGGCCGTCAGCACTGGAACATGGGCTTAGTTGAATGTAAAGCCTATGTTGGTGACAAACGTGCTTGTGAAGCCGAACTCTCGTTTATCGTTCCGGCTGCTAAAAAATAGGAGGTATCTTTCATGTCACATCGTGTCGCAGTAGTTGGAATGGGAGCCGTTAGTCCGTTAGGCAACGACTTACATTCTTTCCTTGACGGAATTTTTGCATCCAAGACTGGAATCGCACCGATTACCCACTTTGATGCCAGTGATACCGGAATTACAGTTGCCGCTGAAGTTAATAATTTCGATCCAACCAAATATATGAAGCGGAAGACCGCTCGTCGAATGGACCGTTTTTCTCAGTTTGCCGTAACCTCTGCATTCGAAGCCATGAACAACGCCGGCTTAAAGAAGGGTGACTATAACCCTGATGACATCGGTGTTATCTACGGTTCCGGAATTGGTGGCTTAGATACCATTCAGGCTCAGGTTATCAAGATGTACAAGAAGGGTCCGCATCGTGTCTCACCATTCTTCGTTCCTGACGCCATCATTAACATGGCTGCTGGTAACATCTCCATTAACTTAGATGCCCGTAACATGAGTGAAGGGATCGTTACCGCATGTTCATCCGGTACCAACGCCATTGGTGATGCCTTTGAACGCATCAAGCAGGGTAAAGCTACCTACATGATCACCGGTGGTGCCGAAGCATCCGTTAACGAAATCGGAATTTCTGGTTTCGCCGCTTTAACCGCCTTATCAACGTCTAAGGATCCAAAGAAAGCCTCCATGCCATTTGATAAAGACCGTGATGGTTTCGTCATGGGTGAAGGTGCCGGGACCTTAGTCTTAGAAGACTGGGATCATGCCAAGAAGCGTGGTGCTCACATCTTAGGTGAAATCGTTGGTTACGGTAGTACCAGTGATGCCTACAAGTTAACCGCCCCACGTCCGGACGGCTCAGGTGCTATTCGTGCTATGGAACAGGCCATTAACGAAGGTCACATCGCTAAGAACGACTTAGACTACGTTAACGCCCATGGTACTGCCACCAAAGATAATGATGGTGCCGAAGCTCAAGCTATCGCCAAGTGTTTTGCCGGAAACGACCACTTAGAAGTAAGCAGTACTAAAGGGATGACTGGTCATGCCTTAGGTGCCGCCGGTGCTTTAGAAGCCGTTATCGTAATCGGTGCTTTGAACCGTGGTCAGATGCCAGTTAACGTTGGCTGTTACCATCAGGATCCGGAAGCTAAGATTACCTTGGTCAATAAGCAGAATAACAAGAAGCCGATTACCACCGCCATTAGTAATTCATTTGGCTTTGGTGGTCATGACGCCGTCTTAGCATTTCGTAAAGCTTAATTTATAAAAATAATTTTTAGACTAAATAAAGCCATGATTTTTAATAAATCATGGCTTTATTTTTTATTTGATTGATCGGTAGATAATCCCGATGATCACGGCCGCGTTACTGATTAGATCCTGAGCTGATTCCTTTTCACCGTGCCGGATCCAGGTAGATAGGGTACTAATAATTAAGTGGGTTAAATCTGATAAGAAGTAATCCATCTGCGCATCTGAGACGTTGTTAGCGATTCGAAAATGTTTCCGGATTAAGCTAAGTCGATTCATCAGGGTGTTATAAATGATCTGGGCTTGATGTGATTTGATAATGGCTTCAAATAACAGATGATTCTTGATGCACAACTCAGCACAGTAGAGAAATAGGTCTCGTGTTGAACTGTTGTTTGACGATTTAGATTTAATGGCCGCCTGCTTAAAAAGCAGGTCACATTCATACGCCAACACGTCGCGCTTCGAATCAAAGAGCCGGTAAAACGTTGCCCGGCCGATCGTTGCTTCATGAATGATCTGTGAAATGGTGATTTGGTTGAGATTATGATTCTTAGCGATACATTTATTAAAACCTTGGCAAATTAAAGTTGCGGACCGCTGAGACCGTTTATCAGGCTTAATGTGATACATAGAATCGCCTTTTCTTATGAAACAAAATTTAGTTTTTTATTCAACATCTATGGAACTATTGTATCATATTATGAAATGTTCTAGTCTAAGCATTGATAAATAAAATTGAACACAAGTTAGGAGGCAAAGCGATGAAAAAGTTATTTGGTCGATTCGGTCGCTCGATTCATCGCCACGCTAAGGTATGGATCACGGCCATCGTCCTGATCACCATTTTTCTGACCTTTGGTTTACCCAAGATTCAGATGAAAATGGGTAACGATGTCTTCGTTAGTCCAGGCCGAGCAATTTATCAGAATTCTCAGACCTACCAGAAACATTTTGGTGGTGATTCACTTTACGTTCTCTTAAACGGGCCACGTAAAAACATTTTGAACCACAAGACGATGCAGGATATCGCTCGTTTTAGTCATAAGGCTAATCATGTTAAAAACATTAAGAACACGACTAGCGTCGTTAATTTAGTCAACAGTGAACTAAAGAATAAACAGTCTTCCCAGGCTAACATGAGTAACGTTAACCGGGCTAAGTTAAAGAAGGATCTTTTGAGTTCGATGTCGAAAGCTCAAAAGGCCAAACTAGCTAAACAAGCTCAGGCTTCTTTAACATCTGCTCAAAAGGCTCAAGTTCAGCAGTATACTTTGACTATCTTGACACCGGCTCAAAAGCAGAAGATGCAAGCTTTGCAGCAAGCTGCGATGGCTCAAGCCATGCAGAAGACCGGTGGCAATCAGCAGATGGCTCAAATGGCTGTTGCTTCAGCAAGCCAGTCACCCGCTGGAAAACAAAAGCAACAGGCCATGGTGGCTAAGGCTTTGAACAGCGGTCAAAAGGCTAAGATCAAGGCTTACGCCATGACAATTTTGAACCCTGCTCAGCAAAAAGCTTTACAGGGTAGTGCTGCTAAGAGCATTCCAAAAGTTCAGAACATGTCAACGCCATTATTACGTGACATCTTCTTGGACAAGAACGGTAACATTCAAAAGCCGCTCAAGCTGTTATTCCCAAGAAACGGTCGCCACGCTTTGATGGTTCTGAACACGTCCAGTAAGTCATCAGACATGAGCGTCGACGTTCAGTTATCCAACGACGTTAAGAACGCTATGAAGAAGACTCACTTTAACTCCGGTGTTACCACTAAGTTAGCCGGTACTCCGCACATCTTAGGCCAGGTCAACGCTGAAGTTATTAAGAACATGGGCATTATGCTGATTTTCGCCGTCATTTTGATGGTCTTGATCCTAGCGCTAGTCTTCCCAGTTCGTCGTCGGATCTTACCGTTACTGTTCGTTCTAATTTGTCTAGATGATACATTTGGTATCATGGGCTGGGTTGGCTTACCACTGACCTTAGCTACCATGGCAACCTTACCAATCATCATTGGTTTAGGTACCGACTTTGGAGTTCAATTCCTGAACCGTTACGAAGAAGAATTTAAGAAGCGTCATGATTCAACTAAGTCAATTGAAGTATCGATTGAAAACATGGGTCCTGCCGTCGGAATTGCTTTGATCGTAATGACCCTGAGTTTCTTAACGATGTTCCTTTCTAAAGCGCCGTTAATGCAGAAATTCGGGATGACCTTGGCCATCGGGGTTGTAATCAGTTACTTCATTGAAATGATCATGATCTTCGGTACCGTTAGTTTACGGGATGCCAAGATGACTGATCGTAAGGTTCCAAAGAATAAATCTAAAGTTACACCTCTGTCTCGTCTATTAGCTCGTTATGCGGGCTTCGTTATGCGTCATGCATGGCCAGTTCTGATTATTGGTTTGATTTTAGGTGCCGTTGGTTTCTCAACTGAACCTAAGATTGGTGTCGATACTCAGTTAACCCACATGATTCCGCAAAACATGTCAAGTTTAGTCAACACCCGTTACTTACAGCATAAGATTGGTTCAACCATGTACATTACGTACCTGGTTAAGGACCATCACGTAACGAATCCTAAGGATATGCAGAGATTGTATAATTTAGGTCAGCATGAAGAACACAAGTACACTAACGTTAAGGGTGTTACCAGTGTTGCCACAACCTATAAGAAGAGCAACGGTAAGTTTACGGCATCGCAGAGCAAGATTAACTCCACGATCAATAAACTGCCGAAGTCAGTTCGTCAGACTTTGATTAACAAGCCGCATACTTACGCTACGTTGCAGTTCAAGGTTAACCAGAATTCACCATCCAAGGATCAGTTACATCTGATGAATAATATTTCGCATGATTTGCGTAACGAGAAGGGTATGACAATTCGTTCAGCCGGTACCCAGAACATGATGTTCCAAGGTATTAAGAACATGACGGCTAATCGTGATTTAATCATCGTAGTTGGTCTCTTGATCATCTTCGTCGTTCTGTTCTTGGTATACCGCAACTGGCGCCTGGCAATCTTCCCGATCGTTCCAATTATGATTGTCTTAGGCTTATCACCATTGACCCTGTTCCTGATGCACACTTCGTATAATCCATTAACGGTTTCACTGAGTGCATTAGTCTTAGGGATTGGGATTGAATTTACAATTCTGATTATGGAACGTTACCGTGAAGAACTTGCTAAGGGTAATGGTTCTGAAACTGCGATCACCAGAGCAATTAGCTATGTTGGTCAGGCAATCACCGCTTCCGGTTTAACCGTTATCGGGGGCTTCGTTGCCATTATGTTCTCTAGTTTCCCAGTCTTGAAGAGTTTTGGAATGATCACCGTACTTGATACCGCTTATGCATTGATCAGTGCCTTGACCATTTTACCAGCCTTCATGTATGTACTCCGGAAACGTTATCATAAGGGCTCGATCAAAAAGAATCATTTTGAATAAATAATCATAAATTAAAAGCCAGTCAATTTTGACTGGCTTTTTTGTTATCATGTGGATTAGGAAGTGGTTTATATGGATCAACGATCAGTTAACGAACGGTTAAAAGCTGCACCCAATCCGATTATTGATAATTACCGAAAGATCGTCTGTGAACACAAGAAACAGATCATCGATAATAATCACGTCGGTTGGAAAGTCCTCGAATTAATGGTGTATAAAAATCGTCATCATTTCTTTCACGATCAGGGACATTGGCGGTCATGGAAAGACACGACGTTACAGGATAATGCCCGAAGCATGACCGAAAAGTCCGTTAGTATTGGTTTAATGCTAACGAAATACTGGCAAGGCCAGCCCTTGAATATGATGCAGAGTGCAATGATCAAACCCTACGTTAACCTAAGTAAAACGAAATTCTTACGTTAGTCGTTAGCTTTGATGAATTTAGCGATTCGTTCCGCGATTAGCTGATAAGTAGCTCGAGTCGGGTGGACGTGGCTATCGTTAAGCCGCTGTTTATAGTTATTGTCATTGATAATGGGACGCGGATCTTCTTCCCAGTTAAGGACCGGAACGTGGCACTTTTGATACGTTTTTTCTAACGTGTTTAATAATTGTTTAAAAGTAAAGCCGACTGCATTTTTTACGTTATCGTCGTTCTTATAAAAATCGTAACGGGTTAGTGGTAAAACGCCCCAGATTTTAAGCTTTGGGTAGTTTTTATGCAGATATTTAAGGTTCTTTTTAAGGGCCGCTGAGATCTGTTTGAGATTATGATCCGTATGGTCATAGTCGTTGGTTCCGTAGAACAAAATGACGCCACGATATTGTGGAAAGTGGGTATTTCTAAGCTGACTGGTCATGTCACCTAAAAAGGGTCCGGATAGGGATGCCGCATCGACACCCTGATTGATGACCTTTTCACCTAGAATCTTTTCGAGATCTTGCGGATAGGTTCCGGTAAACAGATCGTGGTAGCCGTCAAAGCCACGGGTGACAGAATCGCCTAACGCCACTAACATTAAAATTCCTCCATTATTGATTAATTTGAGTTAAATATATTGTACAATAAATGTACGCCCTTGGCAGGGAAAGACTTTATTGGTTGACTTGGTTTAACTGATGAAGTCTTTTTACCTATCACGACCAAGCCGTTCGTTACTTAAAGAAGGGTTAACCCATATGCATTTTCGTCGAGTTATCGTGGTTGATATTGCGTCGTTAGGACTCGGTGCTATGCCTGACGCAAAGCGATATCATTCTGAAAAAGCAAATACGCTCGGACATTTAGATGAACAATATTTACTGAATGTCCCAACATTACAACGATTAGGCCTCGGGAACATTCGTCGTCATCATCAGTTCCTGACAATCCCGCCGGCCAAAACGCCGTTAGGATTTTACGGCAAACTCAAAGTCAGGACCCATTCGGGAACCAAAGATGCTAGTCTACGTGAGATGTTTGACTTCAATGAACCGTTACGGACTTTAAGTGTCTTTAATCATTTATCGCGTTGTCATTACCGGACTATCATTATTTCCCGGTTCATTAGTTACTTAGCGGATCAGGACTGTTGCTTACAGATCCAGAGCGCTAATGACAACACAGGGTTCCGAAAATTGATCAATAATTTAAAGCAGATGGATACCGGTTTGATTTATTTACAGGTTCCTGAGTTACAGTGGGTCGCCACGCAAAAGGATCCACAGGGTTATGCCGCTCGACTTTCGATCGTTGATAAGCAAATCGAACTGTTAATGTCAACGTTGACGTCAACGGATTTACTGATCATTACGTCAAGCTTCGCTAATGATCCTAGTTATCCGGAAAGACAAATCACCCGTGAATACTTACCATTGATTATGTACACGCCGGAAGTATCTAAGGGCCATTACGTCGGCACTCGGAAGAGCGTTGGTGACATTGCTGCTACATTGATCGATAACTTTAAAGAACCTGGAACTGAGATTCCGTTATCGAATAGTCTGTTGCGGTCGATGTGACCTGAGTATGTTAAAATAAAAAATGTGAAACTAGTTTTTGTTTCACGAGGAGGACTTTATGGATCCGGAAGAGTTTGTTCAAGCTTTGAAGAAGCTGGGGATTAAGTTAAATGACCATCAGCTTGCTCAGTTTGATCTTTATTATCATTTATTAATCAAAGCTAACCAGACCGTTAATTTAACGACCATTACCAGTAAGCCTGATGTGTATTTAAAGCATTTTTATGACTCAATTACACCGGCTCGATTTATTGAAGGCTTGCGTCATCATTCGTTATCAATTTGTGACGTGGGCGCTGGTGCTGGTTTCCCGTCGTTACCGCTTAAGATCGCGTTTCCGCAGCTCAAGGTCACCATTATAGATTCGTTAAACAAACGGATTAATTTTTTGCGTGATCTAGTTCATCGGTTAGACTTGAAAAACGTTAAGTTATACCATGCTCGAGCTGAAGACTTCGGTAGTCGTCGGTCGCATCATCGTGAGCAATATGACTTGGTAATCGCTCGTGCCGTTGCCAGATTAAACGTCTTAAGTGAATTTTGCTTACCGTTGGCTCGAATCGGCGGTGAATTCGTAGCGATGAAATCCGTGAATGCACCGGAAGAACTAGATCAGTCCCGTTACGCGATTGATCAGCTTGGTGGCAAGGTCATTAATGATCACACTTTTAAATTACCGGTATCGGGTGATATTCGACGGATTATCGTGATCAGAAAACAGAAACGGACTCCAAAGAAGTATCCTCGTAAAGCTGGAACTCCTAACCGTAGACCGTTACTTAATACCAAGTAGTCGCTTTTAAAGGAGGATTACGATGGCTTATGTCATTTCGTTAGCCAACCAAAAGGGTGGCGTAGGTAAGACTACGACAGCCATTAATCTAGGTGCTGATCTAGCAACTCTAGGTAAAAAGGTCTTGATTATCGATGCCGATGCCCAGGGTAACGCTACGAGCGGGGTCGGTATTCGTAAGTCGAGCATTCAAGCTGACATGTATAACGTCTTGATTAATAAAGAACCGCTTAAAAACATCATTAAATCCACGACGCATAAGGGATTAGATATCGCACCGGCGACCATCCAATTATCAGGGGCTGACGTTAGATTGACTCCGATGATTGCTCGAGAAACCCGCTTAACGGAAGCTATCCGACCGGTCAAAAAGGATTATGATTACATCTTGATCGATTGTCCACCATCGTTAGGTCTGATTACGATCAACGCTTTCTGTGCCAGCGATTCGATTTTAATCCCAGTTCAGAGTGAATATTATGCTCTAGAAGGTTTAAGTCAGCTCTTAAACATTATGAAGCTGGTCAGAGAGCATTTTAACCCAAACCTTAAGCTCGAAGGGGTTTTGCTGACGATGTATGATTCACGAACTAAGTTGAGCCATCAGGTTGATCAACAGGTCCGTGAGTACTTCAAGGGTCTGGTCTATAAGACCGTGATTCCGAGGAACGTTCGTTTGTCAGAGGCGCCCAGTCACGGATTAGCCATTTCTGACTATGATCCTAATTGCAAAGGTGCTAAGGTTTATATGCAATTAGCGAAGGAAGTGCTAGCTGCTCATGGCAAGTAATAAAAAAGGCTTAGGCCGTGGGATTGCTGCTCTGTTTGGTGACAGTAGCTTAAATACCGGTGAAACGGTCGTTCACATTCCACTAAGTAAACTAGTTCCGAACCCGTACCAGCCGCGAGTTCGTTTTGATCGAAAATCGTTAAACGGTTTAGCCCAATCGATTAAAGAGGATGGTGTTTTTCAGCCGATTATCGTTCGGAAGTCGCTTCACCATGCCGGTCAATACGAGATCTTAGCTGGTGAACGACGTTTTCGGGCTTCAAAGATCGCTAAGAAGCAGACCATTCCCGCAATTGTCCGCAACGCTACCAATGAACAAATGATGGAAATTGCCGTCATGGAAAACTTACAGCGTGAAGATTTGACACCGTTAGAAGAAGCTAAAGCTTACAATACGTTGATGATCAAGCTTCATTTAACTCAGTCACAGGTTTCGAAGCGCCTCGGTAAAAGTCGTCCATACATCGCTAATTACTTACGGCTTTTAGGTTTACCGACCGAAGTTAAGGCGATGCTTCAAAACAAGCAGTTGTCAATGGGTCAAGCCCGTGCGTTATTGGCCGTTCAGAATAAGCAGCAATTAGTCGCTTTGGCTAAACGAGCTTACCAGAAGACCCTGACCGTTCGTCAGATCAATCAATTGATTGCCAAGATGCAGCCACAGCAAAAACGGCGCCGGCGTCGATACAGTCCTCGTAAGTCACCGTTTGTGCGTGAGACCGAAAATCAACTCCAGGATAAGTTCGGAACTAAAGTGTCGTTGCATAGTCCCCGTGGTAGTCATGGTAAAGGTCAAATTAAGATTGATTACACGTCTCAGAATGATTTGAACCGAATTCTGAAGATTTTAAACATTAACTTGGATTAGAGTGGTGATTAATCATGATGAAATATGGCTTACATGATATTGTTCAGATGAAAAAGCCACATCCATGTGGTGCTAACCGGTGGCAGATCATTCGAATGGGTGCGGACATTAAGATTGAATGCACTAATTGCCACCACATTGTGATGCTTAGTCGTCATCATTTTGAACGAAAACTAAAAAAGGTATTAAAAAAGGCGCCCGAAAACATTAGAGAGCGCAAATTCTTATAGAAAGAGTGAAAGTTAGATATGGCATTAACAGCTGGTATCGTTGGTTTGCCAAACGTTGGTAAGTCAACATTGTTTAACGCGATTACAAAAGCTGGGGCTGAAGTTGCTAACTATCCATTCGCTACGATCAAGCCAAACGTCGGTACGGTTGCCGTACCGGATCCTCGATTAAAGCGAATCCAACAGATTATCCCGGCCAAAAAGATTACACCGACCACTTTCGAATTTACGGATATCGCCGGAATCGTTAAGGGTGCTCACCGTGGTGAAGGTCTAGGTAATAAGTTCTTAGAAAACATTCGCCAGACCGACGCCATCGTTCATGTGGTTCGTGCCTTTGATGATGATAACATCACCAGTGTCAGCGGTAAGGTTGATCCACTTGATGACATCAAGACCATTAACTTAGAATTATCAATCGCTGATTTAGACTCCGTTGATAAACGAATGGGCAAGGTTGAACGTGCTGCTAAAGGCAGTAACAAAGAAGCCAAGGCTGAATTAGCCGTTTTAAAGAAAATTAAGCCCGTTTTGGAAAACGGTGGTTCCGTTCGTTCCATTCCGTTTAACAAAGATGAATGGAAGATTGTTAAGGGTGAATTCTTACTGACGGCTAAGCCGGTTATCTACGTTGCCAACATCAGTGAAGACTACATGGCTCATCCTGAAAAGTCTCATTACTACCGTGAAGTTAAGAAGTATGCTGACGCTCATCATGCTCAGGCATTGGGTATCGCTTGTGAAGCTGAAGAAGAAATCGCTCAATTAGGCGGTAAAGACGCTATCGAATTCTTACATTCCGAAGGTGTTAAGGAACCTGGCTTAAACAAGTTAATTCGAGCTTCATACAAGTTATTAGGCTTACAGACGTTCTTCACCGTTGGTGGTAAAGAAAACCGTGCCTGGACCATTATGAAGGGTACCAAAGCTCCTCAGGCCGCTGGTAAAGTTCATTCCGATATGGAACGAGGCTTCATTCGTGCTGAAATCATCCACTATGCTGATTTAGATAAATTAGGCAGTGAAGATAAGGTTAAAGAAGCCGGTAAGCTCTTGGTCGAAGGTAAAGACTACGTCATGCAAGATGGCGACATCGCTTACTTCAGATTTAACGTTTAATTAGGGGCGCTTTGTGATGTCAGAAGAAGAAATGGAAAAAAAGAACACCATCCATAACCAAAAGGCTCGTCATCGTCAACATGGTACGATTGAACATCGTCATCAGAAGACTGGTCAGGTCTTTGATAATCTGGGCTTAACGAAGCGAAATACTGAGTATATGTACCAGTTCAATAAGGAATTCGCTGACGTTAAAATGGATGATGCCAAAAAACAGAAGATCATTCATAAGATGATTCACGAGCTCCTGGTTAACCAGCGAAAAGGACTTACTGCCCGTCGTATGTATGGTACGGTCAAACATAAGATTCACACCATTGTTCACCCACCGAAAAAAGTGGTTCCGCTGAACAAGAATTACTGGCCGAACGCCATTTATAACATGCTGATCTTCTTCATCATCTTTAACTTGCTTTACGGAATCACCTACATGATTTCCAGCAAGATGGAGAATCAGCAGGGTGCCGCCGGTTTCGTTGGCCTAGTGATTACTTCAGTTGTCGCTGGACTCGGGATGCCAATCATGACCCGATTATTTGATGACCGAATCAAGCATAAGTATAACGGCTTCGTTCGGTTCTTGATTATGATTGGTTTGTTCCTGGCTTGGATGGCCGTCTTCTACCTATCCGCATTGTTACCACGTCCACTGAACCCAGTCTTCAGCCCATGGGTCAACATTGCCTTAGCCGTAATCAGTATTGCTGCGGCTTTCTGGGTCCATCACAAGTACAACGTTTCGAGTGCTTTCCACGCTCGTCCTCGTCGTTGAATTAAATAATAAATTAAACAGTCAATCAGTAATTCGTGCTAATTGGCTGTTTTTTAGTCATTATGTAGGATTCACATTCCATAATTTTTTGTTATTGTTCGTAAATTCTAATATAATGAAAGCGAAAGTTGATTGGCCTTATTCGATATTTGAGATGGGGGACAATTCTTGATTAAACAATACGCGGGTTCAACCGAACCGGCGTGGTTAAGTAATTTACGGGTCTCACTACCGTTGGACTTAAGTTATATTCCGATCGGCTTAGCGTGCGGAATTTTACTGCATGCGGCCGGTTTTAACGCTTGGCTGACGGTCATGATCTCCATGTTGGTTTTCAGTGGCGGGGCTCAATTTATTATTGCGTCTTTGGTTTTAATTAAATCCCCGATGTATTCAGTCGTGCTAATGATGTTCTTTCTAGAACTTCGTTACGCGTTACTGGGGTCGAGTTTATCTAAATATCTGCAGGGGCATTCTAACCGGTTTACCTTCTTTTTTGCGGTTTCTTTAAACGATGAAAACTTTGCGATCAACTATTTAAAGTTTACGACCGATAAGAAATTCACGCCGCACGATGCTCTATCTGTGGAACATTATTCGTTATTGTTCTGGACCGTTAGTAACTTTATTGGTAATTTCGTCGGTAATGCAATCGTAATCGACCTGGATGTCGTCGAATTTGCGCTTACAGCATTGTTTATCTATATGATCGTTGTCCAGACCAAGGATTACATTAAATTGTTTGTAACGATCATTTCGGTCTTTATTTCGATTATCATGATCGTATTGATGCGATCAACGTTAGGAATCGTGGTCGCTGCAGTAATTGCCTCGTTGATCGGTTATGCAATTGATGCCTACGCTAGACGTCGCCGTCGTGGTCACCTGTTGAAGACCTTTAAGAACCCAGCAGGTCGACCTCGAGAAGATGTTAAGGATGTCGATTACGGTGATAAGTTTTAATTATTAGGAGATTTACCTATGGAATGGAATACCATGGACCATTTTTGGCTTATCATAATTTGTTTTTTCGTGGCTTTGATTCCACGATTTATTCCGCTATCTTTCTTCCGGAAACGAAAGATCCCGAAATGGTTTAACGAATGGATGAGCTACGTTCCGATATCGCTATTTACAGCTTTAGTTGTGAAGGGCCTTTTTATTACTAATCACTACGCATTTTCCGTTTCCGGAAAAGCTCCCGATTTAATCGCAACGGTGATCGTTATTGTCGTTGCGTACTGGACCCGGTCAATGGCGAGTTCCGTCATCTTAGGTTTAATCGCCGTCTGGCTATTAGCCTTTGTAATATAGAAACAATAATAAATAGTAGTTAATAAAAAGTTCTGATTAATTTTAAATTTCACTGGAATTTAACTAATAATGGTTTACAATAATAAATGTAGTTAGACGAAAGGAAATTTAAAATGCGAACTAAACTTTATTCAGTCATTCAAAAATACGTTTTTGAACTTACGGTCGAACAGCAAGCCATGTTTGAACTTGTTTAATTCGGCTGTATGGATATTTGGTTCGTAACTTGTATTCATATGGTTACAATATCTAAACCATGTGGATACTAATGAATCTAGAAATCGAAAATATCATTAAAAAATTAGATCCTCATGGTTTTAGATAATCATGAGGATTTTTGCTTTTTAAAAGGGGCGTTTATGATGTTTGACGTTAAAACGTATAATGCGATTTCTAATTGGGGCTTAAAATTATTTAAACGGGATCCAAATTATCAGGTCAACCAATCTGATAATCCCGATGCCTATATCACTAGATCCGTTGATTTACATCACGCCAAGTTTCCCAGCAATTTAAAGGTGATCGGCCGTGCCGGGGTTGGTTACAATAATTTACCGCTTGAAAAGTTGGCCCAACACGGAATCGTTGCCTATAACACGCCAGGTAGCAATCACAACGCCGTTAAAGAATTAGTAATTGCGTTATTGATTGCTACTTCACGCCATCTCTTTCAAGCCATTGAGTACACCCGAAAGAACGTCACCGGTGATGTATCACTGGATCCAAAGAGTGACGCCAAGCTACGTGGAACCGAAATCAAAGGTAAGACCCTGGGTGTCATTGGGGTTGGTAACGTTGGTTCATCGGTTGCTAACGCCGCTGCAAATTTAGGTATGAAGGTTTATGCCTATGATCCATACTTAACGTCGGATGCCGCCTGGAAATTATCACCACAGGTTACCCGAGTGAAGACCGTTGATCAGGCCATTCGGGGAATGGACTATGTAACGGTCCACATCCCGAAGAACAAGGCTAACAGTGACTTCATCAGTGCCGATAAGATTGCTGAGCTGAAGCAGGGCGCTTACTTATTTAACTATTCACGGTTAGGCATCGTTGATAACCATGCGGTTGAAAAGGCGTTGGATGATCATCACTTACGTTTTTATGCCACTGATTTTGGTGATCCCAGTTTAGCAAAATATAACGGCAATCAGGTGATCGTAACTCCGCACATTGGGGGATCGACCGTTGAAGGTGAAGGCAACGGTGCTTATATGGCAGCTCGTGACATTAAGACTTTTTTAAATACCGGTAACGTTGATAGGGCTTTGAACTGTCCGGATCTTCAGTTGAAATTCACAACTAAATCCCGGCTTTCGATCTTAGCTAAATCGGATGCTAAACTGTTGGCTACGCTTACTGATCAGTTAAAAGGTTTAGGTAAATTAGTTAGCGCAAAGAATCAATTTGCTGATTACTTACTGGTCAATTTAAAGTCACCGTTATCTTCTTCCGCATTAGACAAATTAAAGCAAATCCCTGGCGTTCGTCGAGTTCGTTTGATTAAGAGGTAGCTTTGAATTAATTTAGGTAAACAAAAAAAGAGCTGACTTTAATCAGCTCTTTTAATTTGGTTTAATTCTTAAAATTACTTATTGTGATCGTACATGTAATCACGGGTCATTGGTAAATCATAACCACTTGGACCCTTGAAGAGTAAGAACTGGAAATCATCAATGTTACCAGCTTTAAATCCACCTGCACAGGACTGTAAGTATAGATCCCACATGCGAATGAACTTTTCGTCGAACATCTTTTTAATTTCCGGTAAGTGCTTCCTAAAGTTATGATCCCAAGCTTCCAAGGTCCACTGGTATTGACGACGGCATGATTCTAAATCATAGATCTGCATACCATTACCGATGATGTGATTAAGCATTTCGGTTAAGCCTGGTACGTAACCACCTGGGAAGATCCATTTATCAATCCAACCATTGGTGGCACCGCCTTGCTGACGAGTAACACCATTGATTAAAGCACGGCCGTTTGGCTTTAAGTACTGGCTGAGTAACTGGCAGTATTCGCCTAAGTTCTTCTTACCAACATGTTCGAACATGCCGATTGAAGTGACGTAGTCATACTGTTCATTCTTACCGATATTACGGTAATCCTTGAGTTCAACTTTAGCCTGATCCTGTAAACCGTCTTTTTTAATCTGTTCTTCAACGTAGTTGTATTGTTCACGGCTTAAAGTAATACCAGCAACTTTTAAGTTGTATTTCTTGGCGGCACGTAACATTAAAGTACCCCAGCCACAACCAATATCTAAGAAGGTTCGACCTGGCTTTGGATCTAATTTACGTAAAATGTAGTCAACTTTGTTAAGCTGAGCTTGGTATAAGCTGTCACCAGGATGTTCAAAGTAGGCACTGGAATAAGTCATGGTCTTATCTAACCATAATTCATAAAAGTTATTACCGATGTCGTAATGATGCTGAATATCCTTAACACTTGACTTTACAGAGTGCGAAAACTTTGGCATGTATTTAATAAACTTCTTACCATTTTCTAAGAAGCTAGATTTTTTCTGATATGCTGCACAGATTAAATCTTCGATACTACCTTTGATCTCAATATCACCGTTCATGTAAGCTTCACCCAAAGCAATGGATGAGTTAGTGAGAACTGATTTAACCGGAATCTTACGGTTAAAAATTAGAGTGATCTGTGGATCACCATCGCCGTACTCTTTAACACTGCCGTCCCAGAATTTTACCCGGAGCGGGATGTTAAAGCTGTTTTTTAATAGTTTTTTGTAGAAAGTCTTTTCAAACATCCGTTAGGAATCCTTTCATTAAGTGTAAATACCACACAATAATTTTACAGATTAGGCCCCATTAAAGTCAATTATTTCAAAGAATCAGGCAAGGTTGGATTGATCATTAACGGAGAAATAATGGGTAAATGTTATAATTATTCACGGAAATTACGAAATGAATGAAGGAAACAAACGTGAAAAAATGGTTCTTAATCATTGGCTCGATCATTATCATCGTCTTGTTAGGCAGCGGGATGATAACGTTGCACGGCCACGGTCAGCGAAGTTATAACGCTTGCGTTCGTTTAGGTCAAAATGACGTGATTGATGGTAATTATCATGATGCCTTAAATTACTTTCAGGGTGCTATTAAGGTCGATCCAACGGGATCCCATGCCAAAAATGATCTTGATCAAATTCAGAGTTACGTCAGCGGTAATCACTATTTAAGCCAGCATAAATTAAGTCAAGCCGCTAAGAATTATCATCGGGCAGTTAAGATTAATGCGATTGCGGCATTAAATCGTCGGTCTAAATTAGCATACCAAAACATTGAAAGTCTTCGAAATAATACCAATAAATTTACGACTTTATATGATCAGGCTCTCGAATTAAACCATCGTGGTGATTTCAAACGCTCGACCCAGCATCTAGATAGGATCATTAGTGATCCTGGCGTTGATGATAAGTACTTTAAAGGATTTAGATCGAAAGTTGAAAAATTGATTAAATCCAATAATCGTAAGCAACGGAGTAGTCTAATCAGTTCCAATGTAACGGCTAATCACAATAAAAATAATCAATTTAAGTTGAAGTCACCGAAGGTGATCGCCGACCACCCGTCAAAAGTCACGATTACGAAAGCACGTCGTGACATTCAGCGGGCTGGCGTTGACGCCCATCAAATGAACAATCAGGACGTAGCTAATCTAATTCGACAGGCTAATAAGCACCACATCAGCATCTACCGCTACGCTAAAGACAACTATTAATTTGAGCTCACGGTAGTTTGTGGTATCGTTAATAGGTGAGTTGTTATTAGACGGACTTATATCAAATATGCAAACTACATTAATTTGATGTAAAATTATTTGTGATAAGTTTAATATCAAAAGAGGTTTAAAGTCATGGCAAAACTAGTATTAATTCGTCACGGTCAAAGTCAGTGGAATTTATCAAACCAATTTACTGGCTGGGTCGACGTTGACTTAAGTAAAAACGGTGTTAAGCAAGCTATTAACGCTGGTAAATTAGTTGACAAGGCTGGCTTAAAGTTTGATTACGCATTCACTTCCGTATTGACTCGTGCCATCCGTACTTTACATTATGTTTTATACTATTCTCATCAGTTATGGGTTCCTGAAATGAAGACTTGGCGTTTAAACGAACGTCATTATGGTCGTTTACAGGGCTTAAATAAGCATAAGACTGCTGAAAAGTACGGTGCTGAACAGGTTCACATCTGGCGTCGTTCTTACGATACTTTACCACCGTTAATGAAGCCTGGTGACAAAGGTTCTGCTGTTCACGACCGTCGTTACAAGTACTTAGATCCTAACATCATCCCTGGTGGTGAAAACTTAAAGGTTACCTTAAAGCGAGTAATGCCATTATGGGAAGACCAGATCGCTCCTAAGTTATTAGATGGCAAGAACGTTGTCGTTGCTGCCCACGGTAACTCATTACGTGCCTTAACTAAGTACATCGAACGCATCAGTGATGATGACATCATGAACTTAGAAATGGGCTTAGGTCAGCCTGTTGTCTATGACTTCGATGACAAGTTACACGTCACTAACAAAGTTAAGTTAGGCAAATAATTTAAGATTTTAAATTAATTTTGGAAGTCCTTTTTAAAAGGGCTTTTTTTATACCCAAATTAAGCGTTTTTTGAGGGATAAATAAATTTATAGTAAAATACCTAATACTTGACGATTTACGTCAAAATAATTGAAATTAAACGTAGAACTGAGAAGTGATAGATTTAATGACAAGTGACAGAATAGTTGATAAGAATGGTAAGCCATTCAACAGACCGATGATGGTCTTAATCCTGTTGATCGGTGGATTCTTTACAATGTTGAACGAAACGGTCCTTGCGACCGCGTATCCGAAATTGATGAGTTACTTTAGTGTTAACGCATCAACGGTCCAATGGTTAACGAGTGCGTTCTTAATGGTCAACGGAATTATGATTCCGTTAACGGCGTGGCTGACCGCTCGATATAATACCAAGTGGCTTTATTTATTTTCGGTAATCATCTTTGAGGTCGGGACCATCATGGCATACGTTGCCACAAGTTTCTCGATCTTATTGGTTGCCAGGATTATTCAGGCCATCAGTGTCGGGATCGCGATGCCGTTATTCCAAACTATTATGCTGAGTATTTACCCGCCAGAACACCGTGGCGTCGCCATGGGGATGGCTGGATTAGTAATTGGTCTGTCGCCTGCCGTGGGACCAACGTTATCAGGATGGATTATTGATAACGCCAGCTGGCGAGATTTATTCGGGATGAACATCATCCCGATGGCGTTAGTATTGCTTCTTGGCTTAGTTTATATTAAGCCTGTTTTGCATAACCATCGATCACCGTTAGATTATTGGTCCGTTGTGTGGTCTTCAATCGGTTTTGGCTTTCTATTGTACGGCTTTTCATCCGTCGGTAGTGACGGCTGGACAAGTTGGATCGTATTAAGCAGTTTATTGATTGGTTTAATTTTTGTCGGTGTCTTTGTCCGGCGTGAATTATCAATCGATGATCCACTGTTGAATTTAAAGGTCTTTAAATCATTCAAATTTAATTTAGGGACCATTATCGGTTCATTAGCAATGATGAGTTTAGTCGGTTTTGAAATGATTCTGCCACTTTACTTACAGACAATGCATGGTGATAGTGCTTTTCGTTCTGGATTAACCTTGTTGCCAGGGGCATTGCTAGTTGGAATCTTTGCGCCAATTACTGGGAGGCTTTTTGACCGCTTTGGTGCCAGGGACCTTTCGATTAGTGGTTTCATCTTTTTGACGGCCGGGACGATTCCGTTTATCTTTTTAACTCAGCACACGTCAACGTTATATATCGTTGTCCTGTACGGGATTCGATCCGTCGGGATTGCCATGTCGATGATGACCATTACTACTTATTCCATGAACGCATTACCTGATCGATTAATTAATCATGGGACTAGTGCGAATAATACTGTTAAGCAGATTGCTAGTTCGATTGCGACCGCCATTTTAACGTCGGTGCTTTCGAATACGACCAATGGTGATAAACCTATGCATCATATGTTGATGATTAATCCGTTAAAGTATAAGGATCACATGCTTAACGCCGCCATGAACGGTTATCATGCTGCATTCGTGGTCGCCATTATTTTTGGAGTGATTGGTTTAGTTGCTACGTTCCTGGTTAAGAAGCATGACCGTGGGTTTACGGCAGAAACCAGAAAGGAGTTGAACTAAGATGATTATTTACGCATTAATTATTACTTCAGCTCTGTTCTTCCTGGCTTGGAATTTAATCGATAATCGTAAGATTCATTTTATTGCGTCGTTAATAACAACGTTGCTATTTTTAGTCACGGTCTTTTTTGCGGTTGCAAACTTTAAGGATCATTACGGGATGCATAAGGTGACTGAGCCACAACAAACCCAACAAATTAAGTCGATATCACCGCGACGATCATTAAAGATGCTAGTGTATCGACCGATGGGTAATAGTCGCAAATCCCAAATTGTAATTTATAAAAATAAACACAATAAGGTAGTTCATACTGCATCTGACTTAAAAGTTACTAATCAAATTGTTCAGAATAGTAAAATAACCAAGCCACACGTGGTTACGAGCGTCTCGAAATGGATATATAGTAATTCGACTAGTCATTTTTGGTTTTATTTAGCAAAGAAACCGTCGACTTATCGAGTTCGGCATACTTTTTACGTTCCTAATTCTTGGCGAGTGTTATCAATGAAGCAGACGTTAGCGTTAAAACAGATCATAAAGAACCGTAGCGGTCAATTGGAGCAAAAAGCTAACTCACCACAGGCAGAACACAGGATTCGTCAACAGGCGATGATGTATGTGAAGTCACAGGAAATGGATGCGATTCATAAGAATCCTAAATTATCCGTTACTCAGAAGAAATTAGTGGCTAAACGAGCTACTAAAGATTTTAAAGCTAAAATGAAGCAAAAACTTGAGCGTAAATTAATATCAGAAGCGTTACAGACAGTTAAATCAATTGATTAAACTAAATTTTCTTAGTTCTAATAAAGGCGATGGCATTGGGCTTTCGCCTTTTTATTTTATAAGAATTCAAATTAATTTCTAGAATTGCGTTGACAGGTATTGATGATCGTGTTAAATTAACAATTGTCGCGTGAGAATAAACATGTTAATGATTTGTAAAGTTAGTTTAAAAAGTTTTTAAATTAATTTTAAAAATAACTTAACATTATGTCTCATCTGTGATATATTAATAATTGTCATGTGAGCGAGAGCTCATGTGGTTAGCAATTGTAGGTCTTTGAAAACTGAACAAGATTTTGACATCACAAGTGCAAGTGGTCTTGTTATTTTATAATGAGATTTTTAACTTTACGTGCGTTTTTAATAAATTCGTTCGTACAACTAAACTAGTAATTTAATCTTAAGAGCTTGTAATTAAGTTCTTATGTTATTTTTAACATGAGAGTTTGATCCTGGCTCAGGATGAACGCTGGCGGTGTGCCTAATACATGCAAGTCGCGCGCACTCCCGTAGATGATTTTGATGCTCTGCATCAAATGATTCTACATTCGAGTGAGCGGCGGATGGGTGAGTAACACGTGGGTAACCTGCCCTTGAGTCTGGGATAGCATCTGGAAACGGATGATAATACCGGATAACAACTGAAACCACATGGTTTCAGTTTGAAAGGCGCGTTTGCGTCGCTCTTGGAGGGACCCGCGGTCCATTAGTTAGTTGGTAAGATAAAGGCCTACCAAGACGATGATGGATAGCCGAACTGAGAGGTTAATCGGCCACATTGGAACTGAGACACGGTCCAGACTCCTACGGGAGGCAGCAGTAGGGAATCTTTCACAATGGGCGAAAGCCTGATGAAGCAACACCGCGTGAATGAAGAAGGGTTTCGGCTCGTAAAATTCTGTTGCTAGAGAAGAACGTACCAAGTAGGAAATGGCTTGGTAGTGACGGTATCTGGTTAGAAAGTCACGGCTAACTACGTGCCAGCAGCCGCGGTAATACGTAGGTGGCAAGCGTTATCCGGATTTATTGGGCGTAAAGCGAGCGCAGGCGGTTGTTTAAGTCCGATGTGAAAGCCTTCGGCTTAACCGAAGAAGTGCATTGGAAACTGAGCGACTTGAGTACAGAAGAGGACAGTAGAACACCATGTGTAGCGGTGAAATGCGTAGATATATGGTAGAATACCAGTGGCGAAAGCGGCTGTCTGGTCTGTCACTGACGCTGAGGCTCGAAAGCATGGGTAGCAAACAGGATTAGATACCCTGGTAGTCCATGCTGTAAACGTTGAGTGCTAGGTGTTAGAGGATTTCCGTCCTTTAGTGCCGAAGTTAACACATTAAGCACTCCGCCTGGGGAGTACGACCGCAAGGTTGAAACTCAAAGGAATTGACGGGGACCCGCACAAGTGGTGGAGCATGTGGTTTAATTCGATGCTACGCGAAGAACCTTACCAGGCCTTGACATACTTCTGTTAGGCTAAGAGATTAGCTGTTCCCTTCGGGGACAGATCTACAGGTGGTGCATGGTCGTCGTCAGCTCGTGTCGTGAGATGTTGGGTCAAGTCCCGCAACGAGCACAACCCTTGTGACTAGTTGCCAGCATTCAGTTGGGCACTCTAGTCAGACTGCCGGTGATAAACCGGAGGAAGGTGAGGATGACGTCTGATCATCATGCCCCTTATGGCCTGGGCTACACACGTGCTACAATGGACAGTACAATGGGTTGCGAAACCGCGAGGTCAAGCTAATCCCATAAAGCTGTTCTCAGTTCGGACTGCAGTCTGCAACTCGACTGCACGAAGCTGGAATCACTAGTAATCGTGGATCAGCATGCCACGGTGAATACGTTCCCGGGTCTTGTACATACCGCCCGTCACACCATGAGAGTCCGTAACACCCAAAGATAGTGCGGCAACCTCTTTTGAGGAGCCAGCTATCTAAGGTGGGACGAATGATTAGGGTGAAGTCGTAACAAGGTAGCCGTAGGAGAACCTGCGGCTGGATCACCTCCTTTCTAAGGATTTACATTCAATCGGAAACTTGTACAGATATCGAAATCTTGTTTAGTTTTGAGAGGCCTACAGGCCTTGCCCGTATGGGTCTGTAGCTCAGTTGGTTAGAGCGCACCCCTGATAAGGGTGAGGTCGACAGTTCGAGTCTGTCCAGACCCATTGCTGTTATGGGGTATTAGCTCAGCAGGGAGAGCACCTGCTTTGCAAGCAGGAGGTCAGCGGTTCGATTCCGCTATACTCCATTGAGCCCGTGAGGGCTCATACATTAGAACTTGGTTCTTTGAAAACTGGATAATATTTATATTTCCTATTGAAATTATTATTTATTTTAAATTTTAATTTCAACCGAGAACACCGCGTTATTTTTGAATTCTAAAATTATTCAAAATGACCAAAACCGTTGTCACGCAAGTGACAAACATTTAGGTTAAGTTATTATGAGCGTATGGTGGATGCCTTGGCACTAGGAGCCGAAGAAGGACGGAACAAACACCGATATGCCTCGGGGAGCTGTAAGTAAGCTTTGATCCGGGGATTTCCGAATGGGGAAACCCAATCACCTCAGTCGGTGATTACTCGCCAGTGAATTGATTAGCTGGCGAGGGGAAAACGCTGTGAACTGAAACATCTAAGTAGCAGCAGGAACAGAAAGAAATTTCGATTCCCTAAGTAGCGGCGAGCGAACGGGGAAGAGCCCAAACCATGGAGCTTGCTTCATGGGGTTGTAGGACTGAACATTTGAGTTACCAAAAGCATTAATAGTCAAAAGATTTGGAAAGATCTGCCAGAGAGGGCGAACGCCCCGTAGGCGAAATTGATGCTTCTCAGTTCAGGATCCTGAGTACGACGGAACACGTGTAACTCCGTCGGAAGCCGGGAGAACCATCTCCCAAGGCTAAATACCACCTAGTGACCGATAGTGAACCAGTACCGTGAGGGAAAGGTGAAAAGCACCCCGGAAGGGGAGTGAAACAGTTCTTGAAACCATATGCTTACAAGCAGTTAGAGCCCGTTAACGGGTGATAGCGTGCCTCTTGCAGAATGAACCGGCGAGTTACAGTTGCATGCGAGGTTAAGGCGAAAAGCCGGAGCCGCAGCGAAAGCGAGTCTCAATCAGGCGTTGAGTATGTTGCCGTAGACCCGAAACCAAGTGAGCTATCCATGTCCAGGATGAAAGTTCGGTAATACGGACCGGAGGTCCGAACCAGTGTAAGTTGAAAATTGCTTGGACGAGATGTGGATAGCGGTGAAATTCCAAACAAACTTGGAGATAGCTGGTTCTCTCCGAAATAACCTTAGGGCTAGCCTCGGATGAAGAATCATGGAGGTAGAGCGACTGTTAGAATGAAGGACTCGTCTTGAGCTACTGATTTCTGATAAACTCCAAATGCCATTGATTTAAATATCCGGGAGTCAGACTGTGAGTAATAAGATCCATGGTCGAAAGGGAAACAGCCCAGACCACCGATTAAGGTCCCTAAATATGTGCTGAGTGGAAAAGGAAGTGAAATTGCATAGACAGCTAGGATGTTGGCTCAGAAGCAGCCATCATTTAAAGAGTGCGTAATAGCTCACTAGCCGAGTGGTTTTGCGCCGAAAATTTACCGGGGCTAAGCACATTACCGAAATCGTGGACACGCACCGTCAGGTGCGCGTGATAGGAGAGCGTTCTAAGGGCACTGAAGCAGGACCGTGAGGACCTGTGGAGCGCTTAGAAGTGAGAATGCCGGTATGAGTAACGAGAAACTAGTGAGAATCTAGTTCACCGGATGACTAAGGTTTCCTGGGGAAGGTTCGTCCGCCCAGGGTTAGTCGGGACCTAAGCCGAGGCCGAAAGGCATAGGCGATGGATAACAGGTTGAGATTCCTGTACCGGTTAATTGCGTTTTAAGCGAAGGAAAGACACAGAAGGCTAAGTAATGCATGCCGCTGGTTGTGCATGTTCAAGCTGCGAGCCAGGGAATGAGTCAAATGCTTGTTCCCGTTCACGTGAGCAGTGACGAGGACTGAAGTTTAGTAAGGAAGTTACTGACGTCACGCTGTCAAGAAAAGTTTCTAGCTAGTGATTAACCGCCCGTACCGCAAACCGACACAGGTAGTCAGGATGAGAATTCTAAAGTGAGCGAGTGAACCTTCGTTAAGGAATTCGGCAAAATTGCCCCGTAACTTCGGAAGAAGGGGCGCTGCACGTCAGTGCAGCCGCAGTGACAAAGCTCAGGCGACTGTTTACTAAAAACACAGGTTTATGCGAAATCGTAAGATGAAGTATATGGGCTGATGCCTGCCCGGTGCTGGAAGGTTAAATGGATGAGTCAGCTTCGGCGAAGCTCTGAAATGAAGCCCCAGTAAACGGCGGCCGTAACTATAACGGTCCTAAGGTAGCGAAATTCCTTGTCGGGTAAATTCCGACCCGCACGAAAGGCGTAACGATCTGAGCACTGTCTCAACGAAGGACTCGGTGAAATTGAAGTACCTGTGAAGAAGCAGGTTTCCCGCGACAGGACGGAAAGACCCCGTGGAGCTTTACTGTAGCTTGACATTGGGTGTTCATATGACTTGTACAGAATAGGTAGGAGCCGTGGAAACCGGAACGCTAGTTTCGGTGGAGGCGTCTTTGGGATACTACCCCTGTTGTACGAACACTCTAACCCATGCCACTGATCGTGGCAGGAGACAGTGTCAGGTTGGCAGTTTGACTGGGGCGGTCGCCTCCTAAAGAGTAGCGGAGGCGCTCAAAGGTTCCCTCAGAATGGTTGGAAATCATTCATCGAGTGTAAAGGCACAAGGGAGCTTGACTGTGAGACCAACGGGTCGAGCAGGGACGAAAGTCGGACTTAGTGATCCGGTGGTTCCGAATGGAAGGGCCATCGCTCAACGGATAAAAGCTACCCCGGGGATAACAGGCTTATCTTCCCCAAGAGTTCATATCGACGGGAAGGTTTGGCACCTCGATGTCGGCTCATCGCATCCTGGAGCTGTAGTTGGTTCCAAGGGTTGGGCTGTTCGCCCATCAAAGCGGTACGCGAGCTGGGTTTAGAACGTCGTGAGACAGTTCGGTCCCTATCCGTCGCGGGCGTAGGAAATCTGAGAGGAGCCGTCTTTAGTACGAGAGGACCGAGATGGACATACCGCTGGTGTATCAGTTGTCCCGCCAGGGGCACTGCTGAGTAGCTATGTATGGATGAGAGAAACGCTGAAAGCATCTAAGTGTGAAACCCGCCTCAAGATGAGATTTCCCATTCCCTTCGGGGAAGTAAGACCACTCATAGATGATGAGTTCGATAGGCTGGACGTGGAAGCGCCGCGAGGCGTGAAGCCGACCAGTACTAATCGGTCGAGGACTTAACCCAAAAAGGTATCCTCGGAGAAGTATGAATATTAGCCAGTTTTGAGAGAATGAAGTTCTCTTGAAAATATAGTGTGGTGGCGATAGCCGGAAGGATACACCTGTTCCCATGCCGAACACAGAAGTTAAGCTTCCGCGCGCCGAAAGTAGTTGAGGGATCGCCCTCTGCGAGGATAGGTTGTTGCCACGCGATTATTCCGGCATAGCTCAGTTGGCAGAGCGTCTGACTGTTAATCAGAGTGTCGGCGGTTCGAGCCCGCCTGCCGGAGTTGACCTAAAGTAAAAGTGCTAGCTGTTATGGTTAGCACTTTTATATTATGCCGATTTAGCTCAGTTGGCAGAGCACTTGTTTCGTAAACAAGGGGTCGGCAGTTCGAATCTGCCAATCGGCATAAGGATTTAAGTCATTTTCTTAAAAATATTGACTGAAATCTTTAAACCATTTAATATAATATTTGTCATGCAAAAAGTATGATAATTCATATATTTTGGACGGGTAGCGAAGTCTGGTTAAACGCGGCGGACCGTAAATCCGCTCTCTTACGAGTTCATAGGTTCAAATCCTATCCCGTCCATATTATTGGGCTATAGCCAAGTGGTAAGGCATCGGGTTTTGATCCCGAGATGCGCTGGTTCGAACCCAGCTAGCCCAATATTATCAATAAGATATAAAAAAGACTGACTTAATTGTCAGTCTTTTTTAGAAACTATTCGAATAATTAAAACTGAATTTAAATTTATAAAATTATCAAGTCACTTTGGCTTGGTCATTTTTTGTTTATATACGTCAATTAAGAACCGTGGTAATGACATCATTCTTCCGATTCTTTGTGGCTGCTTAAGTAAGCGGTAAAGCCATTCAACATGGTGATTAATCCAAAATTGTGGTGCTCGTTTGGTGTGTCCTGATAACACATCAAAACTACCGCCAATACCAATCCATAAGGAGTTACTTAACTTACGATATCGATTAATAAAAGCTTCTTGCTTTGGATAACCTAGAGCGACAAAAACCATGTCAGGTTGCTTAACTTGAATTTGTTTGGTAATTGCGCGGGAATCACTAAAATAGCCGTTATGTGAGCCTAAAATAGCTAAATTAGGCCAACGGTGATGGATAACCTTGATTAAATCATCAATTACAGCTTGATGAGATCCTAATAAGTAAATTGACTTGTGGTGTTCATTTCCCCATTTTAGGAATTGAACAAAGAGATCAAATCCTGAAATGCGACCTGGCATTGGATCGTTTAAAATCTTAGCCGCTTTAACAATGCCAATTCCATCAGGTGTTATATAATCAGCTCGTTTAATTAATTGATTATAGCTAGAGTGTTGATTAGCGTAAATCACGATTTCTGGATTTGCGGTTACGATAAACGTGTTTTGATGATGCTGAATTCGTTGTTCAATCACATCCGTAAACTTTTTAAAGGACGTATTAACAAAATTAACGCCGAGAATTCGGGTTCGATGAATAATAATAAAAACTTCCTTATTTTAAACTAGGTTAAAATTTCAAACTAACTTAATAATAATGCTAAAATATTAATGAATAAAACGTTGCCAATGATTAATCATAGGGGTGATTAACAATGCGTCCGTTACAAAAGAAAATAGATAAAGAATTATGTGTAAAGCCAGAAATTGACCCGAAGCAGGAAATTCGTCGCAGTGTGGACTTTATTAAAGATTATTTAAAGAAATACTCGTTCTTAAAGACCTTAGTCTTAGGAATTTCCGGTGGCCAAGATTCGACCTTAACCGGTAAATTATGTGAGATGGCGACAACTGAACTCCGCAAAGAAACCGGGGATGACAGCTATCAATTCATCGCCGTTCGTTTACCATATGGTGAACAAGCTGACGAAAGTGATGCTATGGAAGCCATTCATTATATGCATGCCGATAAGGTTGTTCGTGTCAACATTAAGTCCATGACAGATGAAGTCGTTAAGGCTGTTGAAAAGAACGGTATCAAGATTTCCGACTTCAATAAAGGTAACATTAAAGCCCGCGAACGAATGGTCGCTCAGTACGCAATTGCCGGCCAAACCAAAGGTGTCGTTGTCGGTACTGATCATGCCGCCGAAGCCGTAACTGGTTTCTACACTAAGTTTGGTGATGGTGCCAGTGACATTGCCCCATTATGGCGTTTAGATAAACGACAGGGTAAAGAAATGTTAAAGGTCTTGAAGGCACCAGCTCACTTATACGAAAAGGTACCAACCGCTGATTTAGAAGATGGTCATCCGGGCTTACCTGATGAAGTCACCTTGGGCGTTCGTTATAAAGACATCGATGCTTACTTAGAAGGCCGTCCAGTTAGTGATCACGCAGCTGAAGTGATTGAAGGCTGGTGGAAGAAGACCGAACATAAACGTCACATGCCAATTAACGTTTACTCAACCTTCTGGAAGAAATAATTAGGAGATATATTATGCATAAAATTGCTCGAATGTCAGATTACGCACCAGTAATCGTTAATCTAATCGAAACTACGAATAAAATTGGTGGGAAGCTACAGAAATACTTTACACCACTTAAAAAAGCTTTAGCGGATAAGGACCTTTCTAAAATTGATTTAGATCAAACTAAAAAGGTCTTTCAATCTGGGACTAATGAATATAAAAAATTATCTCAAAAGCTTCAGAAAGCACACGCTCCCGTTAAAGTCATTGGGCCAAGCATGTCACTTCAAACGGCTTATGCTCGATATGTAAAGAGCTGCCAAGATATGACCGACAGCCTTGATTCAGATAACCAGAAAGTTGACGTTAAAAAGTTTAACCAGTCTGAAAAGGACCAGGATAAAAACGTTAACGAAGTTGTTTCCTGGATTCATCGAATTATGGCGTGAGATTTCTAGCTCCATACGTATATAACGATGGGGATGAATTTTGAATGACTAATAACCAGTTACAACAGTTGGTTGAAGAGGTATCATTACGATACTTTGCTAAACCGTTCTGTCATCACGCTCGATTTAATTCACGGTTACGTTCAACTGGTGGTCGTTATTATCTGCAGTCGCATGATATTGACATCAATCCAAGAATGCTAAATGATTTTTCAATCGTTAATTTGATTAACGTGATCAAGCATGAATTATGTCATTATCATCTTCACTTGGCCGGTTATTCCGGTCGTCACAATACACCTGAATTTAAGCAATTATTAAGAGCGGTTGGTGGTAGCCGATATGCACCGCAACCTAAGCATGTTCGCTGGTTAAAATATCGTTGTTTAAAGTGTGGTCGCATTTACTGGCGACACCGTCATTTAGATACTCATCGATACGTATGTAGTTATTGTTATGGACCGTTGAAATTAGAAAGCTGAGTCACCGAATGAAAAAGATTGTGATTAGAATTCCCGCTACGTCATCGAATTTAGGTGCCGGAATCAATTCATTGGGGATTGCGTTCGCTCTGTATTCAACCGTAATCGTTGAAGAAAAGACCGATCGTTGGCGAGTTAACCATTCGTTAAAAGGAATTCCGCATGACGCTAATAATTTAATTGTTCAGACGATTTTACGGATTAACCCGAAAATTGCGCCAAGACAGTTAACCGTTATGTCAGATATTCCGCAAGCTCATGGTTTAGGTCACAGTACCGCTTCAATCATTGCCGGAATTAAAATTGCGAACGTTCTGGGTCACATGAATTTAACCCTGGATCAGCAGATCAACATTGGTAATCAATTGATGGGTCATCCGGAATGTGTTGCTTCCGGAATCTTAGGTGATCTGACGGCATCATATGCGAATGGCAAGCGGGTTTCGACGGTCAAAACGCATATGCCTCAAGTATACGCATTAATGTACATCATTCCTCACTACAACAGTAAGCAGCATTCTGTTCCGCCAATTAAAAAGGTTACGTTATCTGAAATGATCCAATCAATTGATGTTTCAAACGTCTTGATTGCTGCCGTTATGGATAACCGCTGGACAAAGGCTTCCATGATGATGGAAAAAGATCCCATTAAAGCCCATCATCGAAAAGTCGGTCTTCATGATCTAAAGGTGATTCGTAATCAGGCGCATCAGTTAGGGATTTATGGTACTTATCTGAATGGTCAGGGACCGCTAATCATTACCTTTGGTCAACGAATTGAATTAAATCGACTTCATGATCGGCTCAGTGATGACGCAAGTTTAAAGGGTGCTATCCGAGTATTAGGAATCGATCGAAACGGTACCACCGTTCGTGGCGAATAAGTTTTTATTTGAAAAATGACTCGAACTCTGCTATATTAATAACCGTCAAAGAAATAATGCAGCCATGGCGGAATTGGTAGACGCGCGAGATTAAGGATCTCGTCGGGATTTTTCCCGATGGAAGTTCGAGTCTTCTTGGCTGCATAACATAAGACGTAAAATAACCACATCTAATCATTAGATATGGTTATTTTTTTACACAAAAAGGCCAGACGGAAATTTCCGTTTGGCCTTTTATTATTTTAATTGTTAGTGGAGATGGCGGGAATCGAACCCGTGTCCAAACAACTCTTTATAGCACCGTCACGTCGTATGCAAATCGAAACATCAACAACAGCCGGCATATGATACTGTACTAACTATCCGGTGTCATCAGTACAGGAGCGCTGTTAAATTACGCAGCGATAGCTTGATTATTGTTTGCAGTTAAACAAAGAAAGTGCGCTTATACGTACGCCTAACGAACGCAGTACTACTGAGGGCTGAATGTCGAATCCTTAACATCCCCATAATGACTACAACCTTATTATATCATATTTAATAATTCTGTCAGCTAATATCCTTTCAAGACGTCGTGATTATTAGTCCTTGCTTGAACATCTTTGCGGATTACCGGTGAAACATGATTAATTGAAACGGTTCTTCTTAGATGTCCCTGCAGTAATAACCGTTTACTACCACTGTCGTTACAGGTAATTAACGTTAAAATTGGTTGCTTAGTATTATTAATGACGTTGACGTCATAGGGGCTGATAACTTTTCGAACGTTGATTTTATAAACGTATACCTTTTTCATGTTGGTAATATACACCTGAGTTCCCTTATGTGCGTGAAACCAAAGCGGTGTAAAAAGGGCTGATTTATTGATCATGTGGTGTCCCGCTAAGGCATAGTTACCTTGGCCCATTTTTTCGTTAGCTTTCATGGTCCCAGCAGCCAGCATTAACGTTTCGTTGCCAACACCCTTACCAATCGGCAAATGGAGCCCAACGGATGGGACTAGGATTTGGCCGATGACAGGTAAATGTTTAGCATGCATTCTAGCACTGACAACCTGACTCATGGTCACGGGTTTAACCTTGCTCATATCGTAGCCACTCGACTTGTGGCGTAAGCCTTGGTTAACGGTTTGACGATTGACCTGAACCTGGTAGTGATTGACTAGGTGTGATTTAACGGGCTCATAAGCAAAGCAGCCAATCGCTAGGATAAAGCATAGGATTGATAACCACTTTAAGCATCGACTTAAATTAAATTTTGAAGGATGTGAATTCATATTTAATTCCTTTCATTAATAATCTGAAATATAGTTTATCACATTTACTAGATCTGAAAGGGTTGTAGCGTAGCCAGATAGCCATGATATAATGTGATTATAGATAATCGTTAGAAAGAAGAGCGGTAATTATTCTAAGATCGCATTTTCGTCGTTCTAATAACCCACGTTTATGGAAACTAAGTGGCTTCGTTGATCTTCGCCAGTATGGCCCGGATATTATGAATCATTATGCCCCGAATAATCAGCGTGCTGTAATTGCTAAAAACGTCGACATTAACAACGTCATCTGGTTAAAAGGTCACTTAATGCAAAAGAATCCCGTGGCCTATGTTTACGATGCCAAGAAGCAGGGCTGGGTTAAACTTAGTAAGTAAATGTTCTTAAGATCGTAATTAAGGAAGTTGATTTAGATGAATAATAATAACGTTAAGATGAATCCAGACGCTTTAAAACTTCTGTCTAAATTAGATGATATTCAGCATGGCATTAACGCTTCCGGGGCCTTTGCAATTTTGGTTCTTCATATGGACGGTAACAACGTTTCAAAAGTTCCGGTTGCCCAATTAATCCAGTCTGGAATTCAAAAGGCCCGTTTAACTGGGGTTCGCTTAAATACGAACATTAGTCTTGAATCAATGGTTGACAAAACCTTAGATATTTTAGAAAAACATCACATGATTACTTCCGAGAACTTGCCGTTGGGTAAGGGCTTAGTCTGCTATAAAGTTAACCCTGATTTAGTTCAATTATAAGTAATATTAGGTAATGTCTCTGTAACTAAAATGAAACTATATTGCAAGGTTTAAAGTCCCGTTTCTATGCTATTATAAATAATGTAAACGGGAGGCTTTTAATGAAATCGAGAAATATTCTAAAGACCCTTATTATGAGTCTAGTATTAGTTGTTACGTTATTAGTTGGTGGCAATTTCGTTAGTGGTCACCATATTCAAGTAAACGCTAGTCAAGCTGATGCTTATGATATTTCGCAATATCAAGGTCGAATTAATGATCGTCAAGCTCAAGGATTAAAAAATGAAGTTAAATTCGTAATTTTACGTGCTCAAGCAGGTTCAAGTTATCAAGATGCTCAATTTCAGCACAGTATGAACGAAATGAATAAGAATAACGTTCCATACGGTGTTTATAGTTACAGTCTTTACCATAATAATCAGCAGGCTCGTAACGAAGCTTCTACATTATATAATCGAGCCCCACAAGCTAACTTTTATATTAATGATATTGAACAAAATAATGCTGGTTCTCGGATTGTCTCGGCTACTAATGCATGGGCTGATCAGATGAAACGATTAACTACTAAGCCAGTTGTTCTTTATAGTGGCGCTAGTTTTATAAATCAGTACTTACGTCCAGCTCTTAAGCATTATGATGCTGTTTGGGTTGCTCAATATTATTATAAGAAACCAATTATTGGTCATAAATATGACCTCTGGCAATATTCAAGTACTCATTACAGTAAAGCATTAGGTCAAAAGCTTGATGCCTCTAAATTAATGGGTAACAAACCGTTAAGCTTTTGGATTGGTTCCAATGGCAACGGTGTTGTTCAACCCATTAAAACTAGAAGAGCTAAATCAATCACCAAGGTTACTCCACGGACTGCAACATTCAACCTTAGACAGTACCATCATGAAATGACCAAGATCGGCCGTAAATTTAAACGTGGTGACTATCGTTTATCACGCACCGAAAAGAAAGCCATGAAGATTTACCAAACTCGTCATGGTCACGCCTTTCGCGGTTAATTAAGTAATTAAATTTAAGATAATAAAAAAGACGATCAAAGTTTTTACTTTGATCGTCTTTTTTGAATGTTATGTAAAATTCTTATTTATATGGTAATTGAGCAATTCCTAAATCAACGTTGCTATGTAAATTGGGGTGTTCAATAATCTGATAGGCTAAATCAGCAACACTTGACGGCGAAACGCTACTGTCACTTACCGGTTGAGCGTTGTTGACGACTTGGTAACTAATAAGGTCATAACGATTAAGTTTAGCCCGACGAATAATGGTGTAATGAATGCCACTTCGTTTAACGATTTCAGTAGCTTTATTAACTTGCGCGTCACTAGGCTTGTCATTATCATTTAGAGCTAAGATAACCCGGTTGACTTGGGTTCCCGATGCAGCTTCCATAATGTTATGCATTAAATCAGGATTGGCTTGCTTTAAATCAATGTAGACGGTATCAAAACCTTGGGATTGAATTAATTTAGATAATGCTGGTTCATTTTTTAAATTAACGTTAAAGATGATTTCTCGAGTTGTTGATGAAGCGTTAAGAGTACCAGGCTTTTCTGTGACGATACCAACCCGGTCTTTGGAATTTCGTTGATTAATGATTCGATTCCGAAGTTGAATGGTGGCAGGGCTTGGATTAACGATCATTAACACGGTGTGGATAACATCTTTATCTTGATTCGGTTTAACTTGACGATTTTTACTCATGTTAATCCTCCTATTGCTAACTATATTCTAGCTGAAAACGGGCGGGATTAAAACTAAATCAATAATTAGCTAACGACTCCGAACAAGGTATAATGATACATGAGAAATCTATTTAGTCGAGGTTATCGTAATATGAAGAAATTCTGGTTTACGCTAGTTATTATTTTATTGGTGATCGTTGGTGCCGATGAATACGCTAACCGGGATGACCTTCGGATCCCAAATCTATTTCAGCCACAGGTTCGTCGACACGTTATATTAAAGCAACATCGTTTACCTAAATTAAAGGCACCTGGTGATGTATCACGAGAAACTCATCAGGTTGTACTTAAGCACCCGATTCATTATCATGGCTATTTTGATTCTAAAAATAAAACGGCTTACCTTAATGATATTCGGATGCAGGCGTTTCGTAATATTAATAAAGAACGATCAAAACGGCATTTACCAGCTTTAAAGTTAAATCAATCCTTGAATAAAGTGGCGTCATTGCGTGCTGTTCAGGCTAATCAAAACTTTGACCATTATAATCGTGCCGGACAGGCATTAAGTGCGGTTGATGCCGCTAAATTACACGTCAGTCCAAGTTATCTTAACGCTCGGACTCACTTATCCGAATGTTTATCGGAACAGGTCGGTGACGTTGATAATACGGCAGTTCAAGTTGCTCACAGTGCGGTTAACGGGATGATTTATCATGATGCTGGATCACATTGGGGTCATCGTAAGATTTTACTTGATCCTAAGAACCGGTTGATTGGGATCACGGCTTACATTGATAAAGCTAAAGATAATAAAGTCGTGGTTGCCTATGAACTTTACCAGTAAAAATTAGGTACTAATAATTCAAGAGGCGTTTAAAAAATATGAAGCATTTGAATTCTAAGATTTTAGCGATGATCGTTGCGTGTTCTGCTGCGATGTTGATGAACGTTAACGTTCACGCTGCCACTAATCAGGCTCAACAGCAAACGACCAAACGGCCACAGACAACCCAGATGAATAATAATCGTCATGAGGTTAAATCATCATCAGTCGTAATGCCTAAGAATCAAGTAAGTCATCATTATACTTACCAGAATTTGCGAACCGTTAAAAATAATCAGAATGCATTAATTCGACTTGGTTCACGTCGTGGCCATCGTAGCAATAAGCAATCCGTTAAGAAACCAAATAATAAGCAAAATAATCAAAAACGGCAGAATACGAAACGACCGGTTAATCGTCAAAACCAAAAGAATCGTCGACAGAATAAACAGAATAACCCTCGAGTAACGAGACAAAACCGGAATAACCGTAATAATAAAAACAAGCGAAACGTCCGTAAGCCAAGGGCTAAAAAGCGACGGACTGTGAAATATCAAGCACCAAAGTTAGCTCGGTTTCATGAAAAGATCATTAACCAAAAGAAATCCGCTGTTAATCATTACAGTAAAAAAATTAAGTATGTTGAAAATGATCAACCAGCTAATTTCCAAAGTTCCGGTCAGTATGGAGATCCTGATTATGCCAGAACTGGCACACCAATTACAGGGACAACACAAAATGGTTCCACAATAACTTTTCATCGCGTGACATTTATTCCAAAAAAGTTAAATAATAAGCGAATCATGAATCAATTCTATTCTCCACAAGGTTTAGTGATTGTTGGTCATTATGCATATGTAATTACGAATGCGACCAATAGTTATGAGTCTAGCCATAATAATGATAGCGATAAGGATAAACAAACACCAGCTAGTTATATTAATGGTGATAACTCAACTGGTACGAGTGCCTTTAAAAAGCCTGGTGCCACTCAAATCATTCGAATTGATTTAAGCAAACATGTAAAAGATTATAACGAAAATCTAAAGGCTGCTCATCGGAATATCAAAGTTGGCCCTGTCTTTTACGGGGGCCATGGCCAGGGCTTTGCATATAATTCAAAGACTGGCCAATTATGGTTATTAAATAATATAACAGGCCAAAGGACTAAGACTGCTGTAAGTCTGATTAATCCACGTACTTTGTTACCAGAATTACGAATTAATTTCCATTTTGGTAATACGACCATCGGGGATGACTTAGCCTTTGATCGAAAAGGGAATGCTTATAGCGTTACTGAAGCAGGGAATGGTAGTTTTGCTACGCCCGGTGCCTTGAAATTTTTTGCTGGATTAATTAATAATCGTGGTATCCATATGAAATTAATTGAACAGGCTTTACGTTATGCTCCAAGTGACGTAATTCAGGGATTAACTTATAACCCAAAGAATAATCGTCTTTATATTTTAGGTGACGAATCTGTAACTTCCGTTCCTGTTAAATATTTAGGTCATTTGAAGACATCTGATGTTTGGAATACCCAATTTAATACAACTCGAGAATTTGAAGGTTTGTCCTTCGATCGTTTCGGTAATGGGTACCTATTAGTTAGCCGTTCACCAGAAATCCTGAGAGCTAATTATAACCGTCACTTACAGTTCTAAATTAACGAAAGAAGTAATAAATACCAATGGATCAATCCCTATTGAAAACAGCTAAACATTTATTGAAGACTGCGAAAGTCTACACTGACGTTAATAACTGGTTATATCAACATCCCCAGTTTCTTCGCAAGTATGGCATCATCAATGGTGAAGTTGCGACGAATGAACTTAAAAAGGTTGCTGAACACCAGATTAGTGCTAGTGAATATACCGGAGCCATGGCAACATTACGCAAATTGAACGATCTTTATACTGACGCCTTTTATGACGATAATAGTTATGAAAACGTTTCTTTATCTGAATTAAAGCGTCGTGTCTTTAATCAGGAATAAATTATCTAAAGAGCCCGTTATCGAGCTCTTTTTGTTAATTTCAAAATTTTAAATTTTAGATTATGTTAAAATTAACTTGTTAACACAACTGAAGGGAGGCGAAAATATGGTAAAACGACCCGTTAGTAATAACATTAAGTGTCCATTTTGTGGGACCACGTTTTATCGAAGTGATTTATCCTATGTTGACAGCCGCGTCTATTTGAAGCGAATGAAAAACCGTTTAGAAATTTATCCACTTGGTAAAAACGTTGCCGCTAGCCCGAAATTAAAACAGCAGCATCCTGAATTATTACGACTTGAAATGTCAGCATGTCCGAACTGTCATCGGATCACGGTCCGTGCCGTTGGAATCGGTGATCAATATAAGCACCATCACGTGTTTAATATTTATCCCCGGTTTAATGCTGATCCGCTTCCGACTTACGTCCCTGACCAAATTCGTCAGGATTATAAGGAAGCTAACGAAGTTTATGAAGTCAGTCCTAATTCAGCTGCGATGCTTGCCCGACGAATTTTAGAAGAAATTATCGCGGACTTCTATCACATTGAAGAAGGGGATCTATATCATGATTTAGATCAGCTTCGTCATAAACAGAGTAATCCACGAGTTTGGCAAGCAATCGATTCAATTCGTCGACTTGGTAATATTGGTGCTCATCAAACCCAGAACGTTGATAACGTCTTTGGGAACGTCAGTGTTAAGGGTGCCAAAGAAATTATTGGCTTAATTCGCATGGTCATTCATGATACTTACGTTGAAGACCACCTTAGTCGACATCTTGAAAAGAGCGTTATTCGGAGTGCTAAGAAGCTAAATTATCAGCCGCATTATTATCCGTCTGATGAAAATTCTCAGAGTTCACGCCGAAATTACCGTTCACGTAATACGCACAAGTCTTATAGTTCGCATAATTCTAATAATGCTAACCGATCTAAGAGTTCTAATGCGTCACGTGGCCATCAACAACATCGAAATAACCATCGACGCAACCAAAATAATTCACGTCGTGAAAACAATCGTCGGTCCAATCAGAAACGAAATATCCGCCGAAATAGTTCGACACCAAAGCGTAATAACTATCGAAAGCAATCCAGACCTTCAAATAATCGTAAATCCAACCAACGTAACTCAAACTCATACCGAAAGACTCATCGTAACAACAATTATCGTAGATCGACCCGTTCTCGAGAACGTAATCAGCAATCTCGTTCACGTCATACCCAACGGCGTTCGACACGTCACAGTAAAAAGAGTAGAGTGAGAGATAAGAGCTTTACAATTATTCAAGGTAAATAGATAAGGCCTGAACACGATGTCAATTCTAATTGAAGCGTATACTAGGAACCTGGTCTTTTTTGGCGTAATTGACGTTTTGATTGCTCTTTGGTGTCTATATGGTCTTACTAAAATAATTGATCATCAGAGTACCAAATCAGATCGTATTAAGGGCATTGGAATTGTAATTGTCGCAATTATTTTGCTTTTGATTGTCAATCTCCTAGCGATTCATTTTACGCATAAGTAAATTAAACGATAAAAAAGCATCACGTCAAAGGTGATGCTTTCTTTTTGGAGGCGAAAATATGTCCCGACAAATTCCGATTAGTAAGCAAACTAGCTACCAATCGATCATGCACGTGATCCAGCAGCTTCATTATTCTAAAATTGAAGCTCACGTCATGATGTACCTGATTTACTTAATCATGAGTCAGGGTCAATATGATCAGCAGGCGCATGATTACTTCACGTTTTTTAATCCACAACCGTTGGCCAAACATGATCAGGTTTCTTTGCACACCGTCAAAGTGGCTTTTAAGGAACTGTTAGGTCATGGTGACATTCGGGTGAATAGCCGTCAACACGCTAAAGATCAAGTTTTTTTGGTTCGCTTTAAAGTAGTTAAGAACTAAATAAAAAATCCCCAGGATCAAATTCCAGGGGATTTTCTTATCTTATTATCGATTAAATTATTTGTTAGTTTGACTGATTTTCTGGCGAAGATCTTTTAACTGTGCAGCACTTAAGGCAAACGTTTCGTTTAATAAATTAACATCATGCTGCTGAGCTTTGATGGCGATTTTAAAAGCATCAGATAGATCACTTTTGATGAGCGTTAGGTAAACGACGCCACTTTGACTAGCGTTGTCGCTGTATGCGGCGCCCTTAACGTTGATGGCTGCTCGGACGTTATCTGCGGGATGTCCGGACTCAGAAAGTTTGGGACTAAAGCTGGTTGCCGTTAAATAGTAACGAGCATTATTACCGAATTTGGATTCGGGGAACAAAACTCGGTGCTGTTTATCGACACCGATGTATCGAATGTGATGTTCTTTATCCATACCAATCTTATCGAGCGGATTATATTGATCACGGACCAGATTAATTCCTTGATAATGAACTAAGTCATCTGGCGCAATTTGAATCAAATGTTGAAGACGCTTTTTATTAAGGTAATAAAGATAATAAAAGAAAGCGGCCAAAACGATAATTAAAATGATTAGAACTAGCATCAAAGAGACTTCTTTCTGGAATGCGTTTAGTTATTTTCGCCATTATTATACTATAAGTGTTACATTACTTATCAAGGAAACGAGGGAATTCGTTTGTCAATTTTAGATAAATTCATCAAGGCTAATCATCACTATAATTTAGCGATTAGCCATTTAGAACAGCAACAATATAAAGAAGCATTAGCTGAATTTAACCAGACCCTGGCTTTAAATCCACGGTATACGTTAGCGTTCATTAACCGTGGCAAGTTACAACAGCAGCATTTACACCATCCCAATGAAGCCGCTGCGGATTATGAACAAGCTCTGACGTTGGATCCGCATGATAACCAGACCCGTTACCGTTTGGCAGTCCTATACCAGACGATGAATCAATACCAGAAGAGTGCGCAGCATTTTCGGTTCATCATGATTGACGTTCGGTGGACGAAAAAAAACGGTGCATCCACAGCACTGCATGATTTTGATACTAATCAGTATCAATCAGCAGCCCAGGAAATGCATCGCATTCTTTCTGCATTAGATTTTCATTAACGGTGATTAACTAACTTGTTTTTTAACGCTAGTTGAAGTTACGTGAATTGTATTGGCGCTGTCAACTTTAGTAGCGGTTCCTTTGATGACGACAAATTCACCAACGGTAATTGGATCGTGTTTACCATGAATCTTATAGGTTTGATTACTGTGAACACCGCGAACCATCATTGGTTGAGATTGATTAGTGACCTTAGCCACTAAATTAATGTGGTGGGGATGTTTTTCGACCACGGTCTTAACGATCTGATTATCAGTTTCATTCACGATCCGTGATGGGACCGCTGGTTCATCAGCTTCAGTCTTCTTGTGACTTTTATGATGAGATTTAGTCGCTTTTGGCTCTTTAGTCGTGGTTTTAGAATGATGAGCTTGTTTAGATTTTAAATCTGAAACTTCTTGTTTAAGGTTGATGATCTCGGTCTGATTTTGTGACGGCAGCGAACTTCGAACTTTGGCTAACTTGGTTGCTCCGTAACTTAAAATAATGACGCTGGCCAATAAAGCCAGGATCGATAACGAGAACCATTTGAACGCGGCTGCCGAATTATTAAAGTTAACAAAGAACCAAACTACAAACAGGATTAACGAAATTCCACCCAAATCAAAGCTTAGGTTAAAGAATAAACTGGTACTCATTTTTGCAAAACACCTTACCGCTTTGTTTCCTTTATTTTCAAATTAATTGTACATTAATTATACAGCGATTTGAGGGGTAAAGCTATAAAGGTTTATAAATGGGCTTCACAAATTGTTTTTAATTGGATTTCGTGGTATTCTCACCGTGATTTATTAGTAAAAATAGAGTCCATAAAAGCAATAATATAAATGAAACGAACATCATTTTATATGAGGTGATTAGTTTGAAAATCCAAATTAAGAAATGGCTAGGCTATAGCTTAGCCGCGTTAACGTTGTTAGGTATCGCGATGCCCGCTTCACAAGTGAGTGCTAAGCGAACGACTTACCGAAACAATTACCAAGCAACACCAATCCATAATTCACAAAATGATAATGACGATGTATATATCGAACGAATCGTTTCAATTCCTAACCAAAGTTATACGAATTATGTAACGGGTGACCATGCTTTATATACGTTACCGGGAACCGTTAAGGGTACTCACCGGTTATTAACGAAAAGTGGAGTTCGAAAATTAGCTAAACGGCACGTTCGATTCATGGCTTATCGAAAGGCCGTCACAAATCGGGGCTCTTGGTATTTAAAGATCGTTTCACAGCACCATTCCGTTAGGGGCTGGATCTACGAAACCGATTTACGGACCATTCTGGATCCAAAGCAACAAGCGGCTAGTGGTAACGTTGGTTACTATGTTAATAAGGCCAAAATCAATATTGATGAACACAAACACCAGAGTTTAGTTAATCATACGCCGTTAAAGTTAAAGCCGGCCCAGAAATATTTGCGTAAGGCCACAGCTTCAGTTAAGGCTTTAAAGGGGACTCCTGATTATCAAACTGCCAAAAACGCGGTTCAGCAGGGGTATCGCTATTTACAGGTGGTCAAATCCGTTAACCCAAGCGCAAAGACAATGAAAGGCATTGCTACGATCCGTTCTGATTACCAGCAGGCTGCTAAATCAGTTGCCGCAGCTCAAGTTGCTAATGCTAACCATCAGCCTAAAGAAGCTAAACAGGATATTAACGCAGCTAACCGCAGCTTACGCCATGTTAGCAAGATTTTAGGTCAGATCCATAATCGTCGTGACCGACGTAACGCCATGAATTTGTTCAATCAAGCTTTACGTTATGTCAACAAGGACTATAGTTTCGATCCTGAAGTAAACTTGCGTAACGTTAACGCCCGTCGTTTATCAAATAAAACAATTCTGATGTTAATTAGTGTCGACGAAGATGACGCTCAAAAATCACTCATGGACTTATATCCGCATCTAAATAACTTTGACGTTACTTTGACTGATGCGTATGAAGCTCAGACTGATTTGAACCGAGCCAATGATTTGGTCGCCAGTTTAAAGGGGACCCAATTACAGCAGGCCGCATCAAAAGAAATTCAAGCCAACCAGCATGATATTAATGCCCTATGGAACGTTTAGGATAAACGTTTTTGATTGATACTGATTTCGGTTCTTCGTTATAATGATGAATGTAGCGAAAAGGAAAGTCATTGATAAAGGAGAATCCATATGCCCGAAAGTTTAAAGTCAACTACTGAATTAAATAATGGTGTTATGATGCCTCGTTTAGGCTTAGGTGTCTGGAAGACGGATAATAGTACCGCTAAGAATTCAGTTAAGAACGCGATCGAACATGGCTATCATTTAATCGATACGGCTAAACAATATGGTAATGAATATGGTGTTGGCCAGGGAATTAAAGAAGCCATTGCTGAGACCGGCATCAATCGGAAAGACTTATTCATTACGTCTAAGCTTTACAACGGTGATCAAGGTTACGCCACGACGTTACACGCCATTAAGGGAACCCTGAAGCGTTTAGGCTTATCCTACTTAGACTTATACATTATGCACTGGCCCGTTGACGGCAAGTACATCGATACTTGGCGCGCAATGGAAAAGTTATACCATGAAGGTTTAGTTCGTGCGATCGGAATTTCTAATTTTGACGTTCCACGCATGAAGAACCTGTTAGCTCATTCCACCGTAACTCCAGCCGTTAATCAAATGGAATTCAACCCGATCAACCAGGAAAAGAAGGTCATTGCCTTTGATAACTGGAAAGGGATCCAGACTGAAGCCTGGTCACCATTAGGTGGTGGTGAAGCCCTTGGCAATAAGGCCATTAACAAGATTGCTAAGAAACACGGTAAGTCAGCTGCCCAAGTGATCTTACGTTGGGACTGGGATCGTGGTATCGTTACGATTCCAAAGTCCGCTCATGAAAAACGAATCGTTCAGAACAGTCAGATCTTTGACTTCCAGTTAACTGATGATGAAATCAATGCTATCAACAACGTTGATCAAGAAAAGCGTGCCTTATGGTACGACAACTTCAAGTGGCACAGTGTTAACGCACCGTACACTGATGAAGTTGATCATTGGGATGATTCTCCTAAAGACTGGAAAGAATAAACTTGATTAAATAAGATCCTTTGACGTCCGTAATTTGATTACGGGCGTTTTATTTTGGTCTGAGAAGCGTTATTATTTTCCCTGACTGGCTAAAATGTGCTAAAGTCAAAATGATCCAACAGGATTAAATTAATGAAAATAATTATGAAACTGGTTAAAGCCAGAGGTGTTAAGATGCCAGAAGAAAATTTAACTTTACATACTGATGCATACGAACTCAGTATGATGCAGACCTATTGGGGTAAGCATCTTCAGAACCGTCACGCGGTTTTTGAAATGTATTTCCGAAAGAATCCGTTTGGTAACGGTTATGCTATCTTTGCTGGATTACAGCACGTAATTGATTACGTTAATCATTTAGGATTTACGGATAGTGATATCAAATATTTAAAGAGTACCCATTTCTTCAACCCGAAGTTCCTGGATTATTTACGTCATTTCAAGTTTCACGGGACAATTCGTTCCGCTCATGAAGGTGATCTGGTCTTCGCTAATGAACCCATCGTTCAGGTTGAAGGAACCATCGTTGAATGTCAGTTAGTTGAAACCGCCATCTTAAACATGGTTAACTACCAGACTTTAATCGCAACCAAAGCTTCCCGAATTCGG
Source organism: Acetilactobacillus jinshanensis (assembly GCF_004359375.1). Lineage (NCBI taxonomy): Bacteria > Bacillati > Bacillota > Bacilli > Lactobacillales > Lactobacillaceae > Acetilactobacillus > Acetilactobacillus jinshanensis. The sequence goes on from NZ_CP034726.1 coordinate 165,066, forward strand.
ACCGCGGCCGGTGATGATCCGATTATGGAATTCGGCAGTCGTCGTGCTCAGGAAGTATCCGCAGCACTCTGGGGAACCCGTGCCGCTTATATTGGCGGCTTTGACTCCACGTCGAACGTCTTAGCAGGTAAACTCTTTGGCTTACCAATTGCCGGTACTCACGCTCATTCATTAGTTGAACTTTACGGTAATGATTATGACGCCTTTAAAGCCTATGCTGAAACGCATTATAATTGCACGTTTTTAGTTGATACTTATAATACCCTTAAGAGCGGTGTTCCGGCCGCAATTAAAGTAGCCAAGGAAATGGGCAACAAGATTAACTTTGCTGCCGTTCGTTTAGATTCCGGTGACATGGCCTACCTGTCCAAACGGGTTCGTGAGATGTTAGATGCCGCTGGTTTCACCAATACTAAGATCGTTGCGTCAAACGGCTTAGATGAAAATATCATCACCGATTTAAAGATGCAGCACGCTAAGATCGACGCCTGGGGCGTTGGCACCCAGTTGATCACTGCTTATGACCAGCCAAGTTTAGGCGGTGTCTATAAGTTAGTTTCAATTGATAACGGTCACGGTAAGATGCGTAACGCCATGAAGTTGACTAACAACCCGGCTAAGATTACCACGCCAGGTAAAAAGCAGGTCTGGCGAATTACGAAACGCAGTGATGGTAAATCTGAAGGTGACTACATCACCATTAACGGTGAAAATCCTAATCTTGAAAAATCACTGTACATGTTCCATCCTCAGTACACTTACATCAACAAGACTTTAACTGACTTTAAAGCGGAACCGTTATTGAAGACCATCTTTAAGGACGGTAAACAGGTTTATCATGAACCACCTGTTGGTGACATTAAACGACACGCCAATGCATCACTGGCTTCACTCTGGCCCGAATATCGACGTCAGCTGAATCCACAAGATTATCCAGTTGATCTGTCAAAGGAATGCTGGCAGAATAAGCAGGACACCATTAAAAAGATTCATAATTACGTTAATAAGAAATTAGATAATTAAAAATTAAATCAAAGAACTTAAAAATCCGCCAAGATTAATCGTAATCTTGACGGATTTATTTTTGGCTAAAAAATTATCCACTTGTGGATTATTTCCATCCGTAGGTCTTTAAATTCATTTTACTTTTTGGCATCTTGGATACATAGGGATTACCAGCAACGTAGTAGCGAAGCGGAGCGGTTGTCCACTTACCCTTATGCGGAACACCGATTCGACCGGATGTCGCGATTCGTTCCGGGTGTTTAGCGTTATCCACAAGGTCCAGGTGGAGTTGTGATTTAGCAAGACTTTGGGTATTAATACTCAGATTAATGCCCATTGCTGTGCATAACTTACCGGGACCGTTGGTTAGATTGAAACCTTTTTTATGACGACGTTGTTCCATTAATTTAATTCCGCTGGCGGGTTGAACACCACGAATTAGAACACCCTGTGGGTTACCAACGGGCTGGGTGATGAAATTAAGTAGATTGGAGCCATACATCGTAAATACATAGATGGTCCCAGGAGCCATGAATAGAGCTCGGTTCCACTTAGCCTTATGATTTTGATAACCATGAGCGGCTTGATCCTTAGCACCGACGTAAGCTTCCGTTTCGGTTATCCAGGCGCTGGCACCGCGGTATGAAAATCGTTTGCCAAGTAAATCACGGGAAATTTCTGTGGTTGGTCGATGGTTAAAGAATTGATCTAAGGTAACTGACAAAATTTCATCTTCTCCATATTTAATACTCTAATTGTACCATTCTGAGAGTTATCCACCTGTGGATAAGATCGGGCGAGGTTGGTATAATTAAGCCCGTAATTGCATTTAAGGAGTGGATAAATTGACTCATAAATCGCGTATGATTGGCTGGACACTGGCCATTTCAGCTGCGTTCTGCTGGGGGATCCAGGGACCCATCTCACAATTTCTTTTTCAGGATGCTTCCTATTCTCCAGAATGGCTAATGGGCGTTAAAGATACCATTGCCGGCCTTTTAATTTTACTGTTCGCGAAGAGTTATCAACGTCAGCATATCTTTCGGATTTGGCATGATAAAAAACATCTTTTTATGTTTCTATGCTACGCCATTTTAGGCATGGCGGCCGTTCAATATTTTTATTTAGTCTTGGTTAAAGCTAGTAACAGTGCGACTGGAACCATTTTACAGAATTTAGGGACAGTCTTGATTATGCTAGTAACGATTGCCATTTACCACTGGTTCCCAACCGTGTGTGAATGGATCGCTTTAATCGCGTCGATCATCGGGACCTGGATGTTGATCACTAAGGGTGACATGACCAAATTATCGATCAGTAAAGAAGCCTTAATCATTGGTGTCCTTCTGATCATTGCGGCAACGTTACACACCATGCTGCCAGTTCCATTACTTCGTCATTATCCCACATCAATCTTGGTTGGCTGGGCCATGTTACTCGGTGGCATTATCTTTAGTTTTATCCACCCGTTCTGGGTCGACGCCCCGAAGTTGACCTTTGGGACCTTCATGGGCGTTGCCTTTATCGTTGTCTTTAGTACCATTTTGGCGTTCATGTTCTTTATCTCGAGTTTAAAATACATTACACCGACCGTTGCCGGGATGCTGGATACTTTTGAACCGTTATCGGCAACCGTCGGAATGATCATGTTTCTTGGAACGCCGTTTAACGGTGCTGAAATTATCGGTGGAATTTTAATTTTAAGCGTTGTCTTTATTTTGGCTGCCGATCCTGCTAAACATCAAAATTAAATTTTACATAATTTGATAATCGTTGAAGCGCTTTGAAAGAAAGCGCTTTTATTTTCAGGTTGCAAAAGGTCTAAATCGTGCTATTATGAAGATGTAAACGGTTACTTGCATGGGAGGAATTTAGTTTTATGGACAATGTATTAAATCCCCAAAAGAGTAAAGATAACCTCTTAGGCAAATCGCTTAAGGCCATCGTATCTTTACTTGGTGTAGTATTAATCGGTTTAGGCGCCACCTTTCTAAAGATGGGCCACGTTGGTTTGGATCCGTTCACGGCTTTAAATATTGGAATGTCCAATCATTTAGGCATGGCTTTAGGAACCTATCAATTATCAGTTAATATTATCATTTTTATTTTCGTTCTACTTTTAGATCGTAAGCAAATCGGAATTGGTACCTTCTTTAACATGGTACTAGTTGGTTATGAAATTCAATGGTTTTCAGCTATTTATAGTGCTCACGTTGCCGAAGGATTGCACATTCCTTTAATTATCGTTGATGCATTAGTTGGAATCGCATTATTTACATTAGGCACTTCATTATATATGTCAGTTGATTTAGGGGTTGCACCTTACGATGCCATCGCACCCATTATTGTTGAACGTTCTAAACACGCCAAATACCAGTGGGTTCGTAGTTCTCAGGATATTTTATTCATGATTGCGGGTGTCCTCGCTGGTGGAATTTCCAGCGGCTCCGTTGGGATCATGACCATTGTCGTCGCATTCTTTGCGGGTCCGTTGATTAACTTCTGGAACCTGCACATTAGTCGTGATTTAGTTGACCAGATCAACCGCTTTAGTCATCAGGATCGTAAAATCAACGCATGGGTAACAGGACTTGTCCATGCCGGAAAGTATGGTGCTATTTTGACTCGTTCTGCATATCGTCACACCAGTTTTGTTCAGCAGCACATGTCCGGATATACGGATGCTGAAATCCGTGAAATGATTCACCGAACCCGTAATAGTTTACGTCGTAACGCAATGGTTCGTCACGCAATTGATCGTCGTTACGATTCACTGCTAATGGAAGCTGGGCGTCGTAACATTAAAGTTCGTTAAAGACAATTTGAATTAAATCTCTTAAGACCGATCATTAATTTGACTGGCCTTTTATTTTATCGTCATTTCGGTGATGGTGCGCGTTATAATGTCTAATGAAATTCTCTTTGAAAGGGCTTGAAGATGAGACCAACTCGAGTCGCGGTTCACGAAGGTCATCGACCGCCAAAATCTACTTTTGAAATTATTATTATTAACCTAATTTCATACCTTATTTTTCTTGGGATTGCCGCAATTATTATGTGGCCGCAAATTAGTAATCACGCTTTTATTGCGGGAACCGATTCAGCATTTCATATGAACCGGTTTTATGAGACAGCCATGCAGATTAAAACGGGTCATTTTAGTTATTTTCAGTCTATATTTGCTTTCCATCAGACTGGTCGGTTAGTTAATGCGTTTTACGGACCGTTAATGGCCTACGTGTTTGGCGGTTTATTACTGTTATGTAAGAACTGGATTAACTTTCAGATCGTTAATTCATTATTAGTTCTTTCGCTAAGTGGCTGGCTAATGTACGTGTTAGCTGTTAAGAGTAACGTCAAACGTTGGGCCGCACTAGTAATGGGAACGATGTATATGACCTGTTATTCGGTAAGTATTTGGCCGACTGCTCAGAAATTTACCGGTTTAGGTGCGGCCTTTTTGCCGTTAGCAATCCTTTGTGGGATTAAGATGCTGAATAATCATCAGATCCGTGTTCTGCCGTTAGCGATGACCATGACGTTATTGGTTCAAACGCATCTGATGAGTTCCCTGGTTGCGATTATGGCGTTAATCCCAATGTTTATTGTCGGCTGGGTTACATCGCATCATCGAGCTGACATGTTCACCAACGCTTTTAAAGCCGCTGGATTAACGATTTTACTGACGGGTAACGTCTGGGGCAGCATCGTTGAGATGTTTACCACCAACCACATTATCCCGGTCTTTCCGCAACAGGATTTAATGAAGGGTACGATTTACTTTACCCATGGACATCTTGCTTATTTGGGAACCATTATGACGATTGTGGCGTTATTAGTTACTTTGACCTTGATCTTTAGGTGGAAATACTATGATTATCGATGGAAGACGATTGTATTCATTAGCTGGTTCTTCCTGTGGTTATCAAGCGCATGGTTCCCATGGCATTGGGCTCACAAACACTGGACAGCGTTCGCCAATTTAATTCAGTTTCCGCGGCGGTTCATGATCATTGCAATTATTTTACTTTTATTAGCGTTTGGTCAGATCTGTTCACGACGTTCACCACTAGCTGACTTATCTTATAAGGGCTTTAAGCTCCATAATTTAAAGTTGATTATGCTGTTAATTTTTCTGGTCTGTTCCGTCGGTGGCTTACGAAGCACGATGAATCAAGAAGTCAAACAGTATCAATCCGATGAAGTTTTAAATGAACCTAGTAACATGTTGCACATTAAATCTAAGACACCAGGTCAACTTCGGCATGCATTTCAATCATCTGATCTTCACTTAGCTATTCAGGCTATCACTAAGAGTACCCCTGATTATTTGCCGTCAAGTGCATCACTTCGAACCAATCACGACTATTATCATCTTCACCCTTATCATCGTGAGAATGTTCAACTGGATGATGACAACTCAGTCTTTAGACATTGGATCATTAATCGTGATCAATTGAGTTTACACTGGATGAACCATAAACGTCGTTCTAAGGTAACAATTTTACCGTTAGTTGCCTATCATCAGACCCAAGTCACGATTAACGGCCGACCGGTCAGTGACCCACGGATCTCAAAGGTTGGTGCCTTAAAGGTTCATGCTAGACCGGGTTGGAACCGGGTTACAATTGAATTTCATCCGGACTTCAGCTTAGGCTTGATGATGGCGATTACGATTATGACTTGGTTAGTGCTAGCTGGTTTCTTGATGGTTTATCGTAGAAGACCGTAATATTAAAGGACTGATTATTTTGAAACGAAAATATCCGGTTAATCGATATTTAGGCGTTGTTTTGACGGCTGATGATGATGGAAACTATCGAATTAAACGGGATGCCCACGGTCAGTTTAAATTAAACGTTTGGCGGACCGGCCGCCACACTAAAGGTAAATTCAAAAAAATCGGCCAAGTATTCTTGACCGAAAATGAATTACGGGTTGCCGTTGTTGCTTATCATAAGGTTAAGTATAACCACCGGCATAACTATACGCCTTTACAGCGTTTTACAACGGCTTATGTATCACCGAAATTAATTAAAATTGCTCAACAAAAAGAAAAATAGGGTAAAGAAAAAACAGCCACCAAAATGGCTGTTTTTGTTTATGTTAAAAAAGTTTTTTAATTTACTTCTTTAATAATGATTCGGCCTTAGTTTTAACGTCATCGTCACTCATCTTTAAGAACGGTAACATCTTGTCGGCAGTCTTCATGGTATCGTGATCATCATTTTCCATGAAGTTATTCCATAAAGCGATACGAACTGGATCGTCGGTCTTAGCCCAGTCAAATACTTTGTTCATTGGCTTGTCTAAAAGGGCGTTATGTTCGAATTTCTTATCTAAGGCAAGTGATTTAGATTCATCAATTGCTGCCATTATAATTTCCTCCTTTATAATTCAGGTCTAATTAAATTATAATACGAATTAGCCCTGATGTATACGGCTGAATGTTTAACATTGGTCGTATAAGTAGTTTATCATTAACAAAAATTATTATATCATTAATAAGTGATTTACAAAACCTTGGTTAAAAAGAAGATGACAGAAAGATGCGCCAGCGGGTTCCTGCTAAACGAAAAATTGCGAATAGTTTATTTCAATTAATGCAGCACGAGAGTTATCAGAAGCTGCAGGTTAAACAGATCTGTAAAGCGGCTGGCATTTCTCGAATGACGTATTACCGTAATTTCCGAACCAAGGACGACATTATTCGCTATTCGTTTGATCAGGATTTTACCATCTTTATTCAGCGGGTTGCATCTAGTCATCACCCGACATTTATCGTGATCGCGACCATCTTCTTTAATTTAATTAAGCAGCGTCAGCATAAAATGCAGCTGATTATTAAAAATAATTTATCTTCGTTGATGTTAGACCGATTAAAGTACTATATCGGTGGTTTAATTGATGAACGAGTTTTACGGACCCGTGAGCAATCATCAAAACTGTTGATTGCGATGATTGCCGGCGGATTAACCGAAATTTTGATTACCTGGACTGAAAACGGGATGAAGACGCCCGTTGACTCACTTGTCATCTTCGTATCGAAATATATGCATTTTAAGATATAAAGGATTTTTTCATGAAAACGTTAGTTATCATTTCACACCCGACCATTAAAGATTCGTATACCCAATCTTTTTTACATGATGCTCAGGCGGATTTTAACGATGTCACTTGGCACCCGCTGGATATTTTGTATCCGGATTTTAAAATCAATATTAAACACGAACAGCAATTGCTCATGCATTATGACCGGATCATCTTTCAGTTTCCGCTATTCTGGTACAGTGCGCCGGCACTTCTGAAGAAGTGGGAAGATGACGTGCTGGTGAGAAAATTTGCCAACGCGGCTCATGGCGGATACTTACGTCATAAACAGTTGGGCATGGTAATTACATTGGGTGTTCCCGCTAAGAATTATCAACCTGGTGCTGGTGAGCACTTTAGCTTATCGGAACTGCTAACACCGTATCAGGCGTTGGCGAAAAAAGCGGGGATGCAATATTTATCACCATTTATCATTTCGCAATTCTTTTATAAGACGCCGCCGCAGGAAGCTAAAACGTTAGTCGATTACCAGAATTATCTGACAAATCCAAAACCGTTTGGACTGAAGAATAAGATTAAGTGGTCCTTAGATCAACTTAAGCAGTATGCGCCCAAAGATAAGGTCAAGAAAATCGTTTTTGACTCTGTCATTAAACAGATTCAAAAGAATCAAAACCAGCTCGATGATCTCAAAAGTCAGATCAACATGATCAAGAGAAAAGATGATCAGTAATGGATACGCAACAATGGTTAGTTCACCAATTAACTAATGAAATTAAGCATGAACCCAAATTTAAACCGCGAGCCTTGCTTGAACGGACTCGTGATCTAGTTAAGGAACAATCGAAGCGTTTAAAACAGGCCCAGATGGAATTGGATGGCCGGACCTGGAATCACGCCAAATGGTAAAAAGAAAGGCGGCTAAAAATTTAGTCGTCGTTTTTGTTGTCTGATTAATATTTATTTAGCAAAATGATTGATTGGCCCGTAAACATGGGCAATGTTTAATGATTGATGAATAGCGTTATCAACGTATTGACGAGCGTTCTTGATTGAATCTTCAACCGACATGCCTTTAGCTAGACCAGCGGTAATTCCGGCGGATAAAGTATCACCGGTTCCGTTCTTTCGTTTAGTTTTGTAATAGGGACCTGATAACCAGAAGTGTTTGCCATTTTCTAACAGGACTAAGTCACGAACACTGTCCTGATTTTCAGGATCGTTATGCCGACCTTTGACCATCACGTTTTTGGCGCCCATTCTCATTAATTTATTAGCGGCGATTAACATATCATGATCATTTTTGATTGGCATTTCCGCTAATTTCTGGGCTTCGTAATAATTAGGTGTGATGACCGTTGCTAACGGGATTAACTTTTCTTTTAAGGTGTTAAAGGCACTAGTCTTGAGCAGCATTGCACCATGTTTGGTAACAATGACTGGGTCAACAACCAGCGGACCAAAGTTATATTTCTTATAATTTTTAACGACATCGTCAATTAATTTTGAATCGGCAAGCATGCCGGTCTTGGCCGCTTTGATGTTGAAATCATCGGCTAAATCTTTAAATTCTTGATCGATGAATGACAGCGGCATTACAACGCTACCGTGAATTCCGTATGAGTTACCGGCAACGCATGCGGTGATGATTGACGCACCATAAACGTGATAGTGTTCAAACGTTTCTAAGTCAGCTTGCATTCCCGCACTGCCATCACTGTCTGAACCGGCGATGGTAACAGCCTGTGGAAAACGATTAATCATGTTACGACCTCCTGTGAATAAAGCGTTAATGCCATTATAGTGATTTTTCAATAATAAGTTAACGTTTCTATTTTCACGGTTTGTTTTCGTAAATAATGTGTATTACAATATATTAGTATAATTGAAACCCAATAAATAAAGGAGGGTTTAACTCATGCGTGAATGTCATCCAGATGGTGTCCAAGGCCGTCGTCCAATCGATCATAAGAAAGTACAAAAGAAACAGGTTCGAAACGCTAAGCTTCAAAAAGCTTTATTAAGCGATTTCAAAAAATAATTATAAATTAACGAGTTAAGGTCCGACTATTAGTTAAATTTTAGTCGGATTTTTATTTTGCGTTTTAAAGGTGATCCTTCATGAGTAAAAAATACTATGCCGTTAAAAAGGGACCCAAGCCAGGACTTTACACAGATTGGCCAACCGTCCAAAAAATGCTAAAGGGCTATTCCAAGCCGGAGTTTAAAGGCTTTAACCATAAACAAGCGGCTCTTGAATATCTTAACGGGACCGCACCATCGGTATCACAGGATGACATTACGATTTATACCGACGGTGGCTCCCGTAATACCGGAAATAAACGTGATCAGCACGTTAAAGGTAATGATAAATCAGCCTGGGCTTATTTAATCGTGATTAATGGCAAAGAATATCCTGGCACTGGTTTTGAATGGGGTGCCACCAATAACCGGATGGAAATGATGGCGTTAGTTCAGGCGTTGAAATGGTTATTAGCGCATCACCTTAATCATGCCTCGATTACCGAAGTGGCGGACTCCCGATATTTACTTAACGCGATCACTAAAGGTTGGATCTACGGTTGGAAACGCCGTGGCTGGCGACTGAGCAGTGGTGGTCCTGTTAAGAATGCCGAATTATGGGCCGTTATGTACCGATTATTACGGCAGTTTGATCACCTGAAGTTCAAGTGGACTAAGGGTCACGCGACTAATCGTGGCAATAATTTTGTGGATCACTATCTTAATGAAGCGATGGATCGTCATACCAAGCATTCAACGATTCAACATCAAACTATCCAAACGTGTCGTTCAAATAATGAACCAAAATCTGCTAAGCCCTACATTATTCACGGTTCTAATTCGATCGAAGACATTAAACGTGAGTTACGAAAACGTGGTTTCTTACAAAATTAATATCCCAAGTAAAATGGATTATAATTAAAGCAACCATATTAAAACGATTAGATAAGAAGCGTGATTAATAATGTTAACCGAACGTGACAAAATGACGGCTGGTAAGCCGTATGATCAGTACGATCCCGAATTACAGGCTCGTCGAAAGTACATTCGCCAGAAGTTAGGCCAGATTAATTTCCTGACTGATAATGACGAACGGAATAACGAATTAGCTCATCTCTTCGGTGATTGCGGCAAGGACCTCTTCATCGAAACTGGGATTCAATTTGATTATGGTTACAACATCCACATTGGGAACCGTTTTTACGGTAACTATCATTTAACATTACTGGATACTTGCCCAATTACGATTGGTGATAACTGTTATTTAGGTCCAGATGTTGGCTTATACACACCGGTTCACCCAATTGATCCTAAGCAGCGTGAAGAGGACATTGAATTAGGTAAACCGATCACGATCGGTAATAACGTCTGGATGGGTGGCCACGTTACTATTCTTCCCGGCGTTAAGATCGGTGATAATGATGTTATCGGTGCCGGGACCGTAGTAACTAAGTCGTTTGGCCCCAACGTCATCATCGTTGGTAACCCTGGTCACGTAATTCGTAAGATCAAACCAGATAACGATAAAGCCAAACCTAACAAGAAGTAAATTCCTGAAAGAGCCGCGATCCAACGGCTTTTTTATTTACTTTCAATATGTGTGTATAATATTTAATGTATCGTAATAATACGTTATTTTAGAAAAATTTAGTTTAACTATTAATTGATTCCTAGAGGAGGAACCTTTTATCTTTAAGCGCAAACGAATCGACAAAGTGGTCTTCATTCCGACAGTTATTCTGTTCTTCGTAATTTCTGGCCTGTTGATTGCTGGTGGGTCGTCCTTACAGAGTTTCCTTGGAAACATCCTGCATTGGATCTCCACCAACATGGGCTGGGGCTACATGTGGATCTACGTAATTAACTTTGTCTTCTTTGCTTATTTGTTGATTAGTAAGTACGGCAAAATCCGTTTTGGTAAAAAGGACGAAAAGCCTGAATACAGTACGTTCCAGTGGGGTAGCATGGTCTTCGCGACCGCAATCGATGCCAGTATTTTAATGTTAAGTATCGTTGACCCGCTCCGTTATCTTCAGGATCCGCCATTTGGCGCTAAACCATATTCCACAACGGCGTACGACGTATCGCATATGTACGGTCAGTTTAACTGGGGTCCAATGGCCTGGTTAATGTTCGCTGCACCGACGATTGCGATTGGTTACGTCATGTACAAGAAAAAGCGGAAAGTCCAATCGTTAAGTAACGCCATCACCGTTTTAGATGGTGATAGCTTGTGGAAGACGGCTTTGCGTCGAATCGTTGACATCGTCGTGGTCTTCGGAATCATGGGCGGTGTTGGTGCCAGTATCGGTTTAGAAATCCCCGTAATTTCTAAGACTTTGAGCATTTTAACCGGCTTAAAAGATAATTTAGGCTTAAAGTCTGAATTGTTCGCCGTCTTGTTTGTTATCTTTACCGTTACCGTCTTTAAAGGCTTAAACGGTGGGATTGATAAATTAAGTAACGCCCATATCTGGACAGCGATCATCTTCCTAGCGATCGTTCTGTTAGTCGGTCCAACCGTTTATATCCTGAATTCAGAAACCAGCAGTATTGGTCTGTTAGTTCAGAAGTTCATTCCAATGAGTACAAATACCGTACCGAACGGAACTGCCGGTGTTGCTCAGAAAGAAACCATCTTCTACTGGGGCTGGTGGCTAAGTTACATGCCGTTCATGGGCTTGTTCATCGCCCGAATCTCGCGTGGTCGAACCATCCGTCAGATTCTAGTGGGGATGCTGACGTTTGGTGCCTTAGGCTGTATGAGTTTCTACGCCGTTTTAGGTGGTTACTCATTGTGGCTACAGAAGACAGGTGTTGTTAACCTAGTCCACATCTTGAATACCCAGGGTCAAGCTGCTGTCATTGCGGCCGTAATTTCAACTTTACCATTCAAGATGATCATGTTCGCGATTTACTGTATTTCATGTTTCATCTTCCTGGCCACCACGATTTCCAGTTCGGCATTCGTTCTGTCATCGTTCACTAGTCTAAAGTTAAAGGCTGATCAGGAACCAAGCCGTTTGAATCGAATGACCTGGGTCATCGTCTTTGTTATCTTTGGTTTCAGTCTAGTTGTCGTTGGTGGGTTCCAAACCGTTCAGACGTTCTGTACGATTGCCGGATTCCCAGTTCTATTCATTTTCCCGCTGTTGTTAGCGTCAATCATCAAGATGTTGCACAGCGATCCGAGTGTTAACCACTTTAAGATGATCGCGGCGCACCCGATGCACAGGTTTATGACCCGTCGTCAACGGCGCCGTCGTCGGAACGACTTACGAACCTGGGCTCGTGAAACCGCTAAAGATAAGGACTAAAAGTAAAAAATAATAAAGGGCTGATTGATCTCAGCCCTTTTTGTATATAGGAGCTAAACGTATGAAAAAAGTATTAATTCCTAGTAATTATAAGAACATTTTAACTAAGTTAGTAAGACAAGACGGCTTTCAGCCAGTCTGCTTAAAAGATCAGCAGCCGAGCACCATTTTGGCTCAGGCGCCTGACATCAGTGGTGCGATGTTGATGGTTGGTCCGTTTCCTGGTTCGTTAATGAAGAAGTTGCCTAATCTAAAAATCGTTACCCGAATGGGCGTTGGCTACGATAACGTTGATTACAAAGCAGCTGCTAAGCAGGGGATCTGGGCCACCCATACGCCTGGTTCTAACCAAGTTTCCGTTGCTGAAAACACGGTTGCCGATATTTTGGTGTTATCCAAGCGTCTTTTTACCACGTCATCTCTAATGCGTGGTGAACAGCCAATTGCCAATTACAAGCCCCGCATTTTAAAGGGGAAGACCGTCGGTGTCGTTGGTTACGGTCATATTGCTCGGCAGGTCATCAAGATGCTGTCCGGCTTTGGCGTTAAGATTTTAATCTGGGATCGTCACCCGAAGACTTCTAAATACGGTAAATTCGTTGACTGGAAGACGTTATTCACCCAGTCTGATTACGTAACGTTGCATATCCCGGCCACAGCTGACACAACTCATTGCGTCAATATGAAGACCTTTAAGATGATGAAGAATAGTGCCTTCATCGTTAACTTCGGTCGGGGAACTTTAATTAATCAGACTGACATGGTCAACGCTTTAAAGCAGCATGAAATTCAAGGTGCCGCATTAGACGTCTTTGAAAAAGAACCGTTACCGAAACAGAGTCAGCTCCGTCAGTTACCAAACGTCTTTATTACACCGCATTGTGCCGGAAAGACCGTCGAATCTCACCGTAAGACCGCTGAAATGGCTGAACGGGATGTCGCTCGAGTTTTAAACGGTAAGGAACCGTTGTATCCGGTTAACCAGCCTAAATAATTTTATAAAATAATAAAATCGCTAATGCTTGATTGGCTAAGTCTGATCAAGCATTTTTTGTTTATACCTAACTTTCATCTATGAAATCAACAGTGCTCAATTCTTATTTGAACACTGTTTAAATTCATGAAAAAAGTAACATCATAACTGTATTAATGATTACGTGTGTTGCTTGTTCCAAACAATGTAAGCGCTTACGGAAAGACAAATGAGCAACTGATTTTCATGGAGATGAAGATTAATGTCTACATCTAAAAACAATAATAAGATGAAATTTAGTACGTTTCTGATCTTCCTGATTGGAGCCCTTGGTGGTTTACTGTTTGGGTTCGATACCGGGATCATTTCAGGTGCGTCTCCGTTAATTGAAACTAACTTTCATTTAACGATTACTGAAACTGGATTTATTACTTCATCGGTCTTAGTTGGTTCTGCAATCGGTGCCTTATGCATTGGTTCTTTATCAGACCACTATGGTCGTAAGCGATTACTTCAGTGGTCCGCCGTTCTATTCCTTATTGGTTCGGCATTATCGATGTTCGCTGTTGGCTTCGTATCAATGATCATTGCCCGTATCATCTTAGGCTTTGCCGTTGGTGCTGCTTCAGCATTAACACCTGCATACTTAGTTGAATTAGCTGATACCAAGCACCGTGGATCATTAGGGACCATGTTCCAATTAATGATCACCTTAGGTATTTTACTAGCTTACGTATCTAACTTAGGTTTCTTACACCATAACTTATTAGGTGTACGTGACTGGCGTTGGATGCTTGGTTCAGCTTTGATCCCATCCTTACTTCTATTCTTCGGATCATTAATTTTACCAGAATCACCACGTTACTTAGTTAAGCATGGGTACATAAGTCGAGCTCGTAATATTTTACATAAATTACGTGCTGGTACTAGCGATGATCCTGACAAGGAATTAGCTGGTATTGAAAAGTTAATGTCCAAGAAGCAGGGTGGCTTGAAGACATTATTCAAGATCGCTACACCATCTATTTTGATCACGATTGGTTTAATGTTCTTCCAGCAATTCGCTGGTATCAATGCCGTTATTTACTTCTTACCACAAATCTTTATTAAGTCATTCCACTTTGCAACGAGTGATTCAATTTGGATTTCCGTTGGTGTTGGGATCGTTAACTTTGTATCAACCGTTGTTGCTTACAAGATCATGGATCACTTCAACCGTAAGAGTGTCTTGATCTTTGGTTCCATTGTTATGACCGTATCATTAGGTCTCTTAGCAATCTTGAACTACACCTTGAGTCCTTCCTCAACAGCTGTTCCAACGATCATCTTAATCATGATTTACATCGTTGGCTTCGCTGTTTCATGGGGCCCATTAGTATGGGTAATCATGAACGAAATCTTACCATTCAGTGTCCGTGGTGTTGGTGCTGCCATTGGTTCCGCTACGAACTGGATCTGTGATTTCATCGTTTCACAAACCTTACTTACGTTATTAACATTCTTTGGTAATAACGTTGGTGGTCCGTTTGCTATTTACGCAATCCTTTCATTCATTTCAATGTTCTTCGTAATCTTCCTCGTACCAGAAACCCGAGGCAAATCCTTAGAACAGATTGAAACTAATGAAATCAATCGTTTCCACCGCAAGCATGCCGAAACTAAATAATTAAATTCATTACAATTACGCCTAACAAAAAAGATCTGATTTTTATACAAATCAGATCTTTTTTATTTATATCTTTAACGTTATTTCGTACTTGCGAATTTTTGGTGAAGATAATTTTGAATTGCGCTTTGTTTCTGAGCCGATGTGGATTTTCCATTAGTTATGTTACTGAGTCGTTGAGTAATTGAATTTTCTTCGTTAACGTTACTTCGCTGGTAGATGTTGAGGATTCTCTGGCTTTGAGCTTCTGAATAGTGAAGCTTAATTAACCAATGACCCAGTAATTTTTCACCTTGCTTAGGTGATAACCGGTTGGCGTGTTGATGTTTGATCATCTTATGATGATGAACGGTTGATTTAACATGATGCTTGGGACGAGCTGGTCTTTCAACATGTGAATGACTAGCTTGATGCTCCACATTTTGATTATGATGGACACCAATCGCAACGCCACCGATAAATAACACGATCAAGATTGCGACAACGGTAAGCCATAACTTCCTGGTGAATTTCTGGTACTGTTGCTTCGGGAATTGGCGAGGCGGAATTGGTTTCGGTTTGACCGGCTTTCTTGATTGTGATTTTGCCGATTTATTTTGGTTTAGGTTATTTAGTAACTGATGGAATTGATCCACGATTATCGACTCCTGTATGAATTAAAGGTAACAATTCTTATTATAACCGCAAAACAAAAAGCTGAGTTATTAATTATAGATTAATGACCCAGCTTTTTAGATTTTAGATTTAATTTAACGATTAGTCAGCATCTTTAACCCAGTCAGGCATGAACTTCTTATCATACTTATGATCCTGGGAAGTTAATAACCATGGACCGTTCTTAGTGATGGCTAAGGTAGCTTCGTATTGAGCGGACTTAGTACCATCAGCACTCATGTAGTAGGTCCAGTCATCTTTCTTAACGTAATGTTCCTTGATGTGCCAAGTACCACCTAAGATAACCATTGGTTCGATGGTGAAAGTCATGCCAGGTTTGATTAATAAGCCCTGACCTTTTTCACCATAGGCCGGTACGTTGGGCTTTTCATGAATGGAAGGCTGGATTCCATGACCGATTAATTCTTTAACGTCACCCATGTGGTTAACGTCTTCGATGTAATGCTGGCAAGCGTAACCAATGTCACCTAAACGGTTACCTGGTTGAGCCTGTTCGATACCTTTATACATGGCATCGTGGCAAACAGCCATCAAATGTTCAACTTCTTTAGAACACTTACCAACGCCGTAGCACCAGCAAGAATCACTTTCGAAGCCTTTGTAGTTGACACACATGTCAACCTTAACGACATCGTCATCTTTAAGCTTTAAGCCTTTTCGCGGAATTCCGTGGGCAACTTCATCGTTGATTGAAATACAGGTGGCGTATTTGTAGCCATCGAAACCGATCTGGGATGGAAAAGCACCATGATCTCGAATGTAATGGTTAGCGAATTCTTCGATGTCCCAGGTATCGATACCCGGTTTGATTAACTTATGTAAGCCCTTATGAACGCCGGCTAAAATCTGGCCGGACTTCCACATCATTTTGATTTCACGAGGGGATTTTAACGTAATCAAAATATAAGTCTCCTTTAAAATATATCTCAGTACTTATTATAACAGGCGTAAGGATAAAAATATTGTTTATCCAAAAAAGCGGCTTTCTTTTTGGCTAATTTCAAAAATCCCTAACTAAACTACTGACATTTAATCCAATATCGGTTATTCTAGAAAACGAATGTTCGATTTAACGAAATTTATGAAATGATGAAGGAAATGATTTTGTGAGTAAATGGTTACAACACACCATCGAATTAATCGTCGTCTGTGTCGCCTTAATCGGAGTGGCGGTGTTCTATAACACTCATCAGGTTAGCACCGGTGGTCACACTACCCACCATCACTTAAGAACGGCTCGTCAGGTTGCTAGTAGTGACGAAGTTCCGACCCTGTACTTTCATGGCTTGCAGGGGACCGCTCGCTCAACGAACCATTTAATTGATACCGCCGCTAGAACCGATGGCCAGCGAGCTATGATCATCAACGTTGACCGAAACGGTCGCTTAGATTGTCGTGGTAGTATTCGTAAAAATATGAAGCACCCGTTGGTTCAGGTCAATTTCTTGGATAACATGGCACCCGTTAGTCGGCAGGTTCAGTGGGCCCACCAAATTTTGATGCTAATGAAGTCAAAGTATCACATTAATAAGTACAATGCGATTGCCCATTCGGCCGGTGCAATTACTGTTTTAGAAACTACTGATAGGTATGGTACTCAGAAGAACGTGGCTCACTTGAGTCGTTTTGCTTCGATTGCCGGGCCGTATGATGGTGTGATTGGGATGAACGATCAACCTAATCAAAACACCATTAATCGTCAGGGAAAACCACAGATTTTTTACCACAGTAACCGTTGGTACCCAGGTTATGAGCAGTTGCTAAGAGACAGTCGTCACTTCCCGAAGGGCGTTAAGGTCTTAAATATCTACGGTCGAATTGATCGAAAGGTCAATGCTGATGGATATGTAACTAACGTGTCCGCTCGATCATTAAAGTATTTGCTTCACGGTCGTGACGTTAGCTATGAAGAAGTCCCGATCTACGGCCGTTATGCCGAACATAGTTGGTTGCATCACAATTCAGTCGTTGACCGGATCGTAAATCGATTTATTTTTAATAAATAAATGCTACTAAGTCGAGCTCATTTTGAGCTCGACTTTTTGTTTGGGCCGAACATGTTCTTTCTTTCACATCATTTTTATTTTAGGGTATAATAACAATCGAACTACTTTATAATGATTATAAATTAGAAGGTGGAAATAGATGAAAAAGAAAAATGTGGCAATTGATTTAGAAGGCCACAAGTATAACCTGTTAGCCTTTGTACTGGTATTGCTGTTTGGTAGTTTTACCATGTCAATCAGTCAATCATCCGTTTCAACGGCTTACCCAACGTTGATGAAGTCGTTTGGAATTTCTGGAACGACCGTTCAATGGTTAACGACTGGTTTAATGTTAATCATGTGTGTCATGATGCCAGCTAGTCCATGGTTCCTGAACAACATGAAGTTCAAGACGTTGTTCCTGTGGATTTTAGGAATGTTTGACGTCGGAACGTTGATTATTGTACTAACGCCGAATTTCTGGACAATGATGATTGGTCGAACCTTAGAAGCCCTGGCAATGGGGATTCTGTTCCCGTCATTCCAGTCCGTTTTGTTATACATAACACCAAAGAATCAGCGTGGTAGTATCATGGGCCTCGCAGGACTAGTTATGGGATCGGCATTAGCTTGTGGTCCAATCGTTTCCGGTGTTATCATGAATTTCACCTCATGGCGAGGCATTTTTATCTTCTTCATGATTATTATCACAGTCATCTTTGTATTATCCTTATTCTTTATCAAAGATGTAATGCCACAGAAAAAGAGCCACTTGGATGTCTTATCCGTCATCTATTCCATCGGCTTAATTGGAATTTTATACTTTATCGACCTATTCAAGAACGGCTTCAGTAACATTAGCGTTTGGAATTATGTTGTCTTAGTCGTTAGTGTAATCATGGTAATTCTATTTGTTTACCGTCAGTTACACATGAAGAAGCCACTCTTAAACTTACGAGTTATGAAGACCTTTAATTATGACTTAGCCGTTGGTTTAACCTGCTTCTCATACATTGCTTTAATCGTTGTTACGATTATCTTCCCACTGTACTACCAGAACGTCTTGGGGACATCCAAGTTAGTTTCTGGTTTGGCACTAGTTCCAGGTGCCGTCTTCTTAAGTCTTTTAAACCCATATACTGGTAAGTTAACTGGTACGATTGGTTTTAAGAAGACCATGTTAATTGGTATGGCAATGATTCTAGTTGGTTGGGGTCTTTTAAGTGTTACCTCTAACTTAGGCATCGTTGCCATGATGGTCTTAGCAGCCATTATCGAAGGTGGGAACGCCTTTGTTATGATGCCATCGGTTACCATGGGTGCCAATTCCTTACCAAAGGACTTAGTATCACACGGAACCGCTTTGATCACCACGATGCGTCAAATCCTTGGTTCAACTGGTGTCGTTGTTGCCATGCTTATCTTAACTAACGTCTCTGGAGGCAACGTTGCCATGGTATCCCGTTCAGCACTTCGGATGGGTTTCCACGCTACGTTTATCGTCTTCTTCATCATCGAAATTGTTGGTATTATTACCGCCTTCATGATCAAGAACCCTAGAAAGGCGACTAAATAATGGCTTGTCGTTCAAAATTTTGGACCATTGTCTTCTTCATCTTTTATCTCGTCTTGTTTATTCTAGTGTTATATCACATGAACATGATTGCCATGATCATGATGGCATTTGGGATGCTGATGGATGCTTTGGTCAGCATGATTTGTGCGTTTAGAAAAAAATAGAAGTTATTTAGAGTAAATTAAAAGCTCCTTAATTCGTTATGAATTAAGGAGCTTTTGTTATCTTTTGATTTGATTAATTACCAGATTTTAACTCGTTTTTCTGGTGCTAGATACATGCCATCACCAGGTTTAATATTAAAGGCTTTATAGAAGTCATCAAGGTTCTTGACCTGGACCTGAACACGAAGTTCACCAGGGGCATGAACATCGATTGATAATAGTAACCGTTTATATGCAGTCGTGGCTTTCATTCGCCAGATACGAGCCCAGTTAATGAAGAAGGCTTGTAAATCGGGATGATCGGTTGATTTAGCGGCTTCTAAGGCACAACTTAAGCCACCGGCATCGGCGATGTTTTCGGAAACGATTAATTTACCGTTAACTTTCCCACCGGCGTACGGAATACCATTGAATTCGTCGACCATGGCTTTAGCACGCTTATTGAAGTTGGCTTTATCAGATTTAGTCCACCAGTTATTCATGTTACCGTATTTATCGAATTGCGAACCGTTGTTATCAAAAGCATGTGAGATTTCATGAGCCATTACGGCACCAATTCCACCGTAGTTAGCGCTAGCTGACTGCTTAAGGCTATAGAACGGTGCCTGTAGGATTGCGGCTGGGAAGACGATAATGTTCTTTAACGGGTGGTAATAAGCGTTGACTTCATCGGCTGGCATTTCCCAACGGGTTCGTTTAACGGGCTTGTTCCAGTGAGCATACATATCTTTAGTGGCAATCTGGGTAAATTTAATTAGATTACTTAAAATCGTGCCACCGTCAGCGGTCGTAGTGACCTTGAATTTCTTAAAGAGCGGATCCAAGTGATCGGGATAACCGACCTGTGGAACTAAATTCTCTAACTTTTCGATGGCATGCTGACGGGTTTGTTTAGTTAACCAGGTGTTGTTAGCTAGACGTTTCTTGTAAACACCGATCATCTTGTGGACCATCTTTAAAACATCGGCTTTAGCTTTTGGACCGAAGTATTTGTGACCGTAGTACAGACCAACGACCTGGTCAAAGGTACCACTGGCTAAGTAATAAGCCGCTTTCTTCTGACTAACGGCTTTCTTCTGTCCTGATAAAGCACGACCGTAGACACTGCCGGTCTGACGGAATTCTTCGGATAGACAGTCGCTGCAGTCCATGACGATGTTAACAATCATCCAGTCCTTCATCATGTTGAAGTTATCTGGATTAACGATCTTATCCATCACCTTGTAGTAGGCGGGTTCAACAACGTTGATCTTCTTTGGTACGGTTCCGATCAAAGCTTTGATCTGACTCGTTAAATCAACGTACTTGCTATACTTGGCAAAGTGCTCGAAGCTGTCAGGGTGATAAGTATTTTGAACCTTAGCCATCTGTTCGGGACTCATGACGTGTGGTGCAATCATCTTATCGAACTTCTTGGCGTTGGCCACGATGTCGTCAGCGTCAGGTGCTGAATATCCGGCTAAGATAAGTAATTGCTGATTCATTTTAGTGAAGATTGGCATTAGTTTCTTAGCGGCCTTGTTGCCAGGTTTGTAATAGTTTTTATCTGGCAGGAACAGGGCTGGTGCGTAAGCGGATAAGGCGTTAATTTTGGCGTTCTTCATATCAGAATCAACGTCGAAACCGAATGGTAACGGCATTCCACTCAGTGTCCAGTCTGCTAAGTGGGCGTTAAGATTCTTTAATGATGATAGGCTTTCAACCTGATTCAGAATTGGTAATAACGGTTTATCACCGTCATCATCACGTTTCTGAAAGTTCATGGCCATGGCGTAGAATTTCTTGTATTCTGCCATCGGTTTAGTCTTCGGTTGCATTTTACCGGACAATAATTTATCTGAATCTTTCATTAAGGTTTTATCGATCTGGTCAACCAGGTCACGGAAACCACCGGTAGTGGAGTGGTCAGCAGGAATTTTGGCATGTTTAAGCCATTCCCCGTTTACGGCCTGGTAAAAATTATCTTTGAGTAGACTTTTGTTTACTTGGTCTGACATTGTAAAGTCTCCTTATTTTAAGTTCAGAATATAGTATACCTTGTTTCTGAAAGCTGTGGTTATTCAAACGTTTACAAAGGGTTTAAAATGAGAACTGATAAATAATGATAAGATTTCGAGATGAATTATAGATTATGTTATGGATTAAGAAAATTCCGTGGAAAATGATCCTTGGGATGCTAATCATCGGGATCATTTTTATCTTTGGAATGATGCATGATGAAGCATTGTATCAGCAACCAATCTTTAAGGTTAATCACGTTCGTGAACTCAGTAGTGATAAGGCAACCGATGAATTTCATAATCAGGACCGTCAGACTAATCAGAAGCTGAGCGGAGTCATTATGAACGGTAAACACAAGGGTCATCATTTAAGTATTTCTAATACTTATTCTGAATCCAACGCGATGGACCGTGAGTATCACGTTGGTGAAGAAGCCTTTTTGGTGATCCATAAGGACATTGGCCGTTCTACCATCAGAACGTATAAACGGGACGTGCCAGTTGCGGCATTAACTTACCTCGCAATTTGTTTGCTTTTGATTTTCTTAAGGATCAGTGGCTTAACGGCACTCTTGAGTATCGTGGTCAACATTATATTGTTTATGCTAGCAGTCGTGATTAACGGTAAAACCGAAGGAACTAAGGTGCTATTACTTTTCGGAGCTTTAGCCGTAGTCTTTTCAGTTGTGACCTTACTGCTAATTCTAGGTTTCAGTCGGCAGATGTTAATCACGTTAGCGTCAACGGTCTTCGGGACTTTAGCAGCATTGCTGATCAGTTTGCTCGTTTTTCACCTTACTCATGAGCACGGGATCCATTACGAATCCATGCAGTACGTCACCCAGCTGCCGCAGCCGCTATTTTTGGCTGAATCGCTGATTGGATCATTAGGTGCGGTAATGGATGAATCAACTGATATTACATCGTCACTATTTGCTTTAGTCCGTGAACAGCCCAAGATTTCTCGTAATCTGATCTTTCTAGCGGGCCGAAACATCGGTAAATCGATTATGGGTCCGTTGATTAACGTCCTGTTCTTCATTTTCATGGGTAGTGCACTGCCTTTAACGTTGTTGTTCCTAAAGAACGGTAACAGCTGGGGTTATTCATTTACCATGAACATGTCATTAGGCGTTGTCCAGAGCTTGATCAGTGCAATTGGAATTGTTTTAGCAGTATTGTTATCGAGTTTCTTTGCCAGTATTTGGATTAAAGGTAACCAGAAAGCTGGTGCCACAGCATGAGTGTTATCAGTGGATTAGGTTTAGTTCTGTTAGTGTTGATGCTGATTGTTGGTGGTAAACAGGGGCTGCAATCGTTCTTAAGCTTATTATTTAACTTTGGCTTCTTGTTCTTTGCGATTGTGTTAATTGCCTTTCATCTGCCACCGATCTGGATCACAGTGATCACCAGTATCATCGTTTTGTCGCTGACCATTTTCCTGAGTGGCTCGAACGACACCACCAGTAAGATTGCCTTTGAAGCATCGTTATTCGTTTTATTCGTTTTGATTCTGTTAATCGTGCCGTTTGAATACTGGGGTCAGTTCCAGGGCTTTGGCCTTGAAGACAGTGATGACCTGGAAGGGATGTCATTGTTGATTGGGATTCCGTTCATTAAGGTTGCCATTGCCACGGCAATTCTTAGTACTCTGGGTGCGATTGCTGAAGCCACGATGGCGATTGCTTCCGGGCTTGGTGAAATTATTGATCATGATCCAAAGATCCAACCGCATCGTTTACTAGGTGAAGGGATCATGATTGGTAAGCAGATCATCGGAACCACGTTAAATACACTCTTCTTTGGTCTATTTGGTGGCTCATTAGCCTTATTTGTCTGGTTCCTTGGTCTGCATTATTCATTCGGTATGATCATGAACGACAAGGTCTTTGCTGCTGAATTTATCATTATTATCTTCTCATTGATCGGAGTCATCATCACGATCCCAATCACATCGTTGGTAATGGCTCAGCAATTACGGTATCATCAAAAACACGGTAAAAAGTCATCGAAATAGGAGGTTGTTATATGAAAGGCGTTAGTGCATCGGATTTATATCAGTTAAAGTCGGTTACTCAGCCGGTCAGTGCTGATGGTCGCTACTTCTTTGTTGAAAATGCGATGGATCAAAAGGATAATCGATATCTAGCTAGCATTGCCAGCATCGATCATCAGGGTAACTATCAGATTTGGGCTGACGGTGGAATCAATACTAATCCGCAGGTTAGTTCTAGTTACCTGTACTATGTTCATCAGACTAAACAAGGTAACCAGTTAATGCGGATGTCGTTATCAGGTGGTCAGGCTGAACCGATTCAAGTTAACGGCTCCGTTAGTCAGCTTCATTTAGCTGGAGACCAGCTTTACTTTAAGGTTACTCAAAATTATGAAACACCAAAATATCCAACTAGTCAGTTTCCACAGGTCCGAACGGTCACGAAATTAGTCAACAAAGCTGATGGCTACGGCTGGTTACCGAATGACGCTCGTTATGAAATGTGTGTCTACTCCGAAAAGAGTTATCAGGTTACGGTCTTGATGAACAGCCAGGCCGACTTTAATCTTCAATCAATTAGTCCTGATCATCAGACGGTATTGTATCTTCAGCAGACTAATCACAAGATGACTGATATTAATCGAGCTCGAGGCGCGTTTGCGTATAACGTGAACACTCATCAGGCCAAGTTGATTAATCACGATGTACCAAAAGGTGTCTTTCATACTGCTCAATATTCTCCGGATGGTCACTGGATTGCGTTAATTGGGAATGATGATAGTTACCCAAGCGTAACGGTGAATAATTTCTGGCTCTATGACGTTGAAAATGACCAGCTCAGTAATTTAACTAAAGATCATGATGACGTAGACGTTGGCTACGCTGGTGGCTTGAGTACTGATTTTGCCCAGCAGCGAAGCAATGTCGAAATGCACTGGTTAGATAACGGTGATTATCTATTTCATGCCTATCATCACGGTCGTAGCCAGTTATATCTAGGTCACGGTAAACAGATTAAATTAGTTAGTGATCGTCGTCGCGAGGTCTATGACTTTAACATTATCGATGCCCGTCACGTAATTCTAAGTTCATCGAAACAGTCACAGCCGTGTGAATTACGGGTTATGAGCTTAGATTACGATGACGAAAAAACGGTTTATAACCCGAACTGGCAGTATGAACAGGATCATCATTATGCTAAAGCAGTTCCATTCCATTGCCAATCCGCAGATAAAAAAGCCACGATTTACGGCTGGGTAATGCCATCGTTGAAGCACCAGGCTAAGAGCCCAGTTGTTTTATACGTTCACGGTGGCCCACATGATGCCTATGGTGACAGTTTCTTCCAGGAATTCCAGGCGATCGCTGAACACGGTTACTCATTAGTATACGTTAACCCACGTGGTTCAACGACCTATGGCCAGAAGTTTGAAACGGCAGTGATTGGTAAGTTTGGAACGGTTGATTATCAGGACGTAATTACCGGCTTGGACGCCGCTTTGAAGCAGTTTAAACATCTTGACGGTAAGCATGTCTACATTGCTGGTGGTTCTTACGGTGGCTTCATGTCATTGTGGGCCATTGGTCACACCAATCGTTTTACCGCTGCAATTGCTCAACGGCCGTTAGCTGACTGGCGTTTACAATATGGTGTCAGTGATATCGGAATTCGCTTCTGTGATGATGAATTAGGGAAAGATCTCTATAAAGATCATGCTGATGAATTATACAAGAAGGAATCACCGATTACTTATGCGATGAACGTTAAGACACCGCTATTAATCCAGCATGGTGAATATGACATGCGATGTCCTGACAGTTTGAGTGAAGAGTACTTCACCGCCGTTAAACAGACTGGAACTGAAGTCCGTTACTTACGTTATCCGCAGGGGTTCCATGGTGTTTCTCGTCATGGATTACCGAACTTACGGATCCAGCGAATGCGCGACATTATGAGTTGGCTGGACAGCCATTTAAATTAATTAATCGAAGATAAATTAGATTTATATAATTTATAAAGTATTATAGGCAAGGCATTTCTGATCAAATGCCTTGCCTTTTTACCATTAATAAAAGCGCTTTCTTTCTTAACGTGATCGGTGGTAGAATTTAAATGTAATCTTATGAGAAGGGATGTTAGATATGATCGAAAAATTCCTGATTGGAACTTACACGCTGCAGACTAGTCACGGCGTTTATGATTTAGAATTAGATGACAACAAGAAACGTTTACAGAACTTACGCTTCGTTGCCGGTAGCGGTAACCCAACGTACTTAGCCATTTCTAAAGCTAACCGAATCTATGCGATCGATAAAGTATGGCCAAAGAACTTAGGTGAAGGTAACGATCACATGCGTGGCGGCTTACAGGTCTTGGACAATAATTCTCGTCCGGCCATCGTAACCGACACCAAATTAGATCCAGGTGTTTCACCTTGTTATGTCACCGTTGATGAAAAACAGCAGTTAGTCTTCACCGCTAACTACCACACTGGTGCAATCATTATTTACAAGATTATGCCCAAGGGTAAGTTACAGGAAACTGATCGCGTCGTCGACAAAGGTCACCAGGGCCCGCGTCCTGAACAAAAAGACGGTGCTCATCCGCACTTTGCTGACTTAACTCCAGATGGCCGTTTAGTCGTCGTTGACTTAGGTCAGGACCGCATCTACTTATACAACTTAAGTGATGAAGGTAAATTAAGCCCCGTAAGTAAGTTCCAGTTCAAGCCTGGTTTTGGTCCGCGTCACATTGTCTTCGATCCAAAGAAGGGCGTTGCTTATGTATCTGCTGAATTGAGTAGTAACGTTGCCGTTATGAATTACGACGCCAAAGTCGGTAAGTTTTCATTGAAGCAGGTTATTTCGACCATTCCTGACACTTGGACGAAACATAATGGTGCGGCTGCCATTCGCATGTCCAAAGATGGCAAGTTCATTTACGTATCTAACCGTGGCTTTAACAGTATTGCTGTCTTCCAGTCCGATGCTGAAGGCAAGTTAAAGTTAATTCAGGAAATCTCCACTGAAGGTGACTTCCCACGTGACTTCAACTTCAACCATGATCAGAGTATGGTAATCGCATTGAACCAGAACACTAATAACGCTACTTTATACGAACGTAACGCTTCAACTGGTAAATTAAAGATGATCCAGAAGGACTTCAAAGTTCCTGAAGGTGTCTGCGTTTGCCCAGAAAAGATTATTAAGTAAATAATTGAAACTGATTATAAATAAAAAGCTTGGTTAAAAATTAATTTAGCCAAGCTTTTTTGTCTATAATTCAATAAAAATTTTCGAGATTACTTATCAGTCATCTTAAAACTACGCTTAATTTCACCAACATCGGCATCTAAGCATTTACCATCCTGGTTGACGTTAACGGTATTTTCAACCCAGGTCTTAGGATCATGATCGTAATGTTCAGCGATCATGACTAAATCATCGATAACTTGGTGTAATTGAGAGTTAGGATAAACGGCAATCCGTTTTAAGTTATTAACAACGTCGTTTAAACTCTGTTGAACACTGCTGATGCTGAAGGCACCGCTACCGATACCATATTTCTTAGCTAAAGAATAGACATCGTCAAAGTGATCAGCTAAGTATGCTTCAGAATCCTTAGGCTGAGCCTTTTTAACGGCATCCTTGCCTTCTTTAGCAAAGTCCATGTAAACAGTTGCTAAATCTTGAGTAGTGTCGATCGTCTGTTTTAATAACTTCTGTGCATTGTCGTCTAAATCCTTAAATTCTTTCATTAAGTTTCGTCCCTTCAACTGATTTTATTACATTTAAATCGTTTTATTCACCGTTAATTATTTTACCATAAATTAACGCCCATAATCCTTATTGATTGGGCTTGTCGATAATTGATCATAATATTTACGTTATCCACAGGTGGATAACTAGTGATTTTGCCAGAAGTTATTCACTGCTTGCTTGAATTGAGATAAATTATACACAGACTGAGGGCGCCAAAAGGCTGGTAAGAACCGTCGATACTGGGTCCAACTAAAGCGTTGATCAATCAACGCCACGATCCCAACGTCACTAGCACTTCTAATTAAACGTCCGGCAGCTTGCATAACTTTATTTAATCCTGGTAATTGGTAGGCGTACTCAAAGCCGTGACCCTCCGTGTCGAAATAATCACGAACTAAATTAGTTTCATCGTTAATTTTCGGTAAGCCAACGGTGACGACTGCAACCCCGATTAAGGCGTTACCCTTAAGATCGATGCCTTCTGAAAAGTTACTGCCTAAGATGGCAAATCCGACTAAGGTCTGTGAACAATTGGTCCTGAATTTGTGGATAAAGTCCCTTTGGTCGTCGATCGACATGTCATTGGTCTGAATTAATGTCTTAACCTGTGGATAACGATGCTTAAAGTCGTCCGCAACCGAGTTTAAATAGTCATAAGATGGGAAAAACACTAAATAATGACCTGGTTTTCCACAGATTAAGGTGTAAATGGTATCAATAATTGTAGATTGATTAGCCTGACGCTGTCGATAAGTTGTCCGAATGTAATTAGTTATCAATACCTTTTGGTTCTGGGGTGGAAAAGCTGAGGGCAATTGATAATCTAGACTATCTTTTTCATTGCCTAGAACCCGTTGATAGTACTTCATTGGGGTTAGAGTTGCTGAGAATAGTACGGCACCACGACCTAGACTAAGTGAGTGGGCTAGATGTTGACTTGGATCAATACAGAATTCACGGAAAATAACCTGATGGCCCTTATCGTGGATCATGAGGGTTCGATAGGTCTCGTCATACAAATCACCAATCGTTAAGTAGGTATTACAGTCAAAGTAGAATTGAATCACAGCGTTGACCAAATCATCACGATGTTGCTGGCGTGGTAACCATTTGTGGATAGCGTGAGCCGTTTCCGCCACGGCTTGATTAAAACCTTTTAATGGCTTTTTAAGACTCAGACTATATTGATGTGATTCATCTAACGATAGACTTTCGTCTTCAAAGGTTCGCATTAGTTTCAGTAATTTAGGCCGGATATCGTAGCAACGTGATTTGTGATGTTTAGTCAGCGTTAACAGATCTTTTAACTTCGCACTAGAAAGATCTGCTGAGTACATGTCACGGGAACGGCTAACTAGATTGTGTGCTTCGTCGATCAGAAAGAAGTTGCCGTCATCATGGGCTGAGAAGAACCTTTGTAAATAGACTTCGATGTTGAATAGATAGTTATAGTCACAGATTACCACGTCACAGAAAACACTGGCGTCCAGTGAAAATTCAAATGGATCTAGAGTATATTTTTTGGCGTAGTGGATAACCGTTGCTTTGGTGATTTGGTTGTTATGTTTTAATAAATCTTTTAGTGCTGGCTTTAAGCGGTCGTAATAGCCCAACATATACGGATTTTCGTCAGGGTCTTTATCAATCTCCTGTGGAAAAGTAATCTCTTCTTTGGCGGTAATGGTAATACTTTTTATCCACAGGCCATGCTTTGCCAAAAAACTCATGGTTTCTTCAGCAACGTGGCGGGTGCTCTTTTTAGCCGTTAGATAAAAGATGCGGTTGAGCAGGTGTTCACCCATTGCTTTAACGCTGGGGAAAATAGTGGAAATCGTTTTACCAGTCCCGGTTGGTGCTTCACAGAAGAGATGCTTGTGGAAAAGAATCGTTTTATATACCGCAGCCGCCATTTCATGTTGACCGGTTCGATAATGTTTAAATGGGAACCGTAATTTCTTGGCGGTTCGGTTTCGTTTATCCACAATTTCATCTCGGAGTTCAATCCATTGTTGATAAATATTGAGCACATGGGTATAAAATTCGTGAGCTTGAACGTTGGTGAATTGCTGGATCTTTTCGGTAATTTGGTTATCGGGTGTCTTAACGTAAGTTAACCGTAATTTGACCTGCTTGATCTCAGAATGTTTGTTCATCAAGAGATGAGCGTACATTTTAACCTGGCCCCAATATAGGATCAGAATACTTTTCGGGAGCTGATCGAAATCAACGTCGCAGGTCTTGATTTCTTCGATCAGGGGATGCTTGCGCATGATAATCCCATCAGCACGACCATGAATGAGAAAGTGACGGTGGTTAATCTGAACAGGTTGCGATAGATAGACTTCTGGTTTGTAGGTCTTACCACGTCGGCGCTGGATTCGACGATGAATCCGACTCCCGTTTGCAGCGGTATTTTGGCTGTGGATAAGTGCACCTAAATCACCACTGCGTAGAGTGAATTCAATTAATTTGCGGACTCCAAGATCTTTGGCTTTTGCGATACTGGACACCTCTTTAGTATGAGTTAATTCTATAGTAATTTTGGGTAAAAGAAAAAGTGCGAATTGAATTATTATTATAAGTTAATTAACATTCCGGTGTATAATTGTACTATCAATAAAACGAAGAAAGGCCGTATATTCATGATCAAGATCGTTACCGATGTTTCCGCTTTGATTCCAAAAGCGAAAGCAAAGAAATATAACATTACGATTGTTCCCTTAACCGTTACGATCGGGGATAAGACCTATCAAGATCCAATCAGTATTAATGGAAAACAGTTAATCGACTTTATGAATACCCATAAAAAGCCGTTTCCAAAAACTAGTCAGCCGTCAGTTGGCTTGTTCTTAGACGCTTATAATAAATTGACGGCCGATGGCAATCAGGTTCTCTCAATTCAGATGACTAAGTTATTGAGTGGAACCGTTGATGCCGCCCGTGAAGCAGCCCGTTTATGCAAGGGTAAAGTTACGGTGATTGATTCTCAGTACATTGATCAGAGTATGGGCCACATGGTCTTAGTTGCCGCTAAGATGGCTCAATCTGGTAAGTACACCATGGATCAGATCCTTGATAAGTTAAACAAAGTTCGAGATAAAAGTGAATTATATATTGGTGCTAGTACGTTAGATAACCTGGTTAAGGGTGGCCGAATCAGTCGAGCCACCGGCTTCTTAACCCATTTATTAAATTTACACGTTGTCTTTACGTTAAGCGATAAGGACTTGCATTTAGATATTAAAGGCCGGGGCAAGAAGACCTTCTATCGTTGGTTCAAGCGCTTTATTAAGCATATTAAAGGTACTGATTTATCATTTATCGGCATTAGTTATACTGGCAGTACCGTCTTTCCAAAGTTCTGTGCAGATCACTTACATGAGATGTATCCTGATTTACCGATCAGTTTTCTTTATACATCCGCAATCGTTTCTAACCATACCGGTAATAATGCCTTTGCCGTCATGATCTGTAAGAAATAACTAAATCAATAGTTTAATGATCATAACTAATCCGCAACCAACAATCGGGCCCATCAATGGGACAATAGCGTAATTCCATTGGGCATAATCATGACTGATTAGAAAAGAAAAATACTCCCTAGGTACTAAATCTCTGGTTGGATTAAAGGCCGCTCCGGTAATGGGTGCGACGATTGTAATTAATATAAACATCACGATTGATGACCAGGTTACGTTAACCCACCAGGGTAAGTTAGCTAACGGTAATAATTGGGCGTTGATGGTGATTAATGCCGTTCCACCAGCTTCCCAAAAGAAGTTGTACCAGTTGTGGTTAAAACGCCTGGGGACCGTTGCGAAGAAGTTTAGGTTTAACGGTAGTGTAATCAGCCAGTGTTTCCAGATCCGATGAACGGTGGCGCTTGCTAACCAGGTCGCTAAGATTTGAACCATAATTTCACCAATCACGACTGACCACGTAATTTGCTGGTTGAGGCCCTGTGCAATCGAAAAGAGCGGATTGAAATTCGCGGTATTCCAAATTCCGGTCCCAATCATGGATGCAATCCAAATACTAATGCCCCAATAAAAGCCGGTTAAATAACGACTTTGGCCGTTGGGGTACAAAAAGTAGTTGATAATGACACTGATCCCAAGACCAAGCGTCATCATGATGTATGTCCCGACGAATTCTCCAGTAACGGCAGGCGTATTGATCATGCTTTCTAATAAGATAAATTCGTAATAGATACTAAAAAGAGACAATTCTTAATTCAAGAATTGTCTCTTTTAATTTATTTCGTTGATTAATTTAAGCTAACTTCCACTTATTAAGGTCCTTAGCGTGTGAACCTAAGTAAGCAATTGCCTGATGAATAATAAAGTTAACCTTGGGTTCAGCGGCCTTACCGTCTAATTCGTACATGTCACTGACGTAACCCTGGGCGATTTCAACAAACTTATGGATACGGCCGAAGCCTTGATCCTTAAATAATTTGTCTAGACCCTTAAGGTTACCTTTACAAGCCTTATAAATGGTTTGGGTTAAATCAGGTCTTGAGCCTAAGACTTGTTCACCATAGGTAACGATGAAGTTATCAATATCGATAATTGCTTTTTTGTCTTCTTTTTTTTCGTAACGTTTTTTAAACAATGTGTTCACCTCGTAGAAACGAACTAACTACTCTAATTTTAGCTGAAATCAGCTTTGATTAAAAGTGAAAATCAGTGGCGACTAGTTTGGTAGTTATGCCCATTATTGATTTTGATGTGACGAGCCTTGAATTTATGGTGATGATTATCGATCTTGAAGTGGCGCATCTTGCCCTGAAAAGCGTGTCCACTCATCCGGATAGTGATCCATTGTCGCATGATCTTATACATGCGTTGAGCCGATTTAATTCGGTCAGGGATACCTTCCTTTTTGGCAACGGGTAAGACGTTGTCGTGGATCTGAAACATCAGCTTTTCATGGTACTGCAACAACGGTTTAGTTAACGGTGCATTACGATACTTATTAAAAAGTTCTTCGATAAAACGCATCGCGTCTTTTGAATTCTTGGGTTGATAAAAGCGATTTTTCATAGGATTCATCTCTTTAGTCTAAATTAAAGACATACTTAATAAATTTTGATATACTTTTGCTTGTCATCTCAAATATAAGGAGGTGGCAATAATGACTTCATTTCTGCTGACGGTGCTGTCTGGCGTGGTGACCTACTTAATAACACACTGGATAAATCACCGCTTTTTTAAGCACCATAATAATTCATAGTGTGCTTTAGCGTGAGTAAATATTACTCACGCTTTTTTTTATGTACAAAAATAACTTGTTACCGACCTACTGGTAACAAGTTATTTTAAATAATGACTTCATTTCTGTCTTCAATTTAAATAATACTTTATAAGTAATTATTCGTCAATAATTATTAATCTTTAATAGTTACTTTCTTCTTATTCAGTTTTTCAGGAATGTAGTTCAGCATTAAGTTCAATACCACAGCAACGATACTGGTAACGACGATTCCGTTATCCAAGATAATCTGTAATGACTGTGGTAAGAACTGGAAGAACTGTGGATAGGTGGTAACACCTAAGCCTAAACCGATTGATACGGCAACGATCAAGAGATCGTTATTATCCTTACTAAAGTCAACCTTCTGGAGGACCCGGATTCCTTGAACCCCAATGACACCGAACATTGGTACCATGGCACCACCCAGGACACATTTTGGAATGATTAGGAATAGTGCCGCAATCTTAGGCAAGAAGCCTAATACCAGTAAGAAACCAGCCGCATAGTAAATTGGTCGACGGGTCTTAATTCCGGATAACTGAACAACACCCACGTTTTCGGAGAACGTTGAGTATGGGAAGGTATTAAAAATCCCACCAAGGATGGCGGCTAGACCTTCGGAACGGTAACCTCGGCCTAAGTCTTTACTGTGAATCGGTCGACCGACGATATCACCTAGGGCGAAAAAGACTCCGGTGGATTCAATCATGGCCGTAATGGCAACCAAAATAATGGTTAACGAACTGGACCACTGAAAATGGGGCATCGCGATGAAGAACGGTCGCGGGATGCGAAACCAGTTGGCTTTAGCAATAGCACTAAGTGAAACCATTCCTTCAACCGCCGCAATTCCGGTCCCGGCAATCATCCCAATCAAAATCGAAATACACCGCAGAAAACCGTGCGCAAAAACGTTGATCAATACGATGATCATCATCGTAATGAAACCAATGATTAAATCTTTGGGACTACCAAATGATGCAGCATTAGAACTGCCACCGCCCCAATCTTGAACAGCGGTTGGGACGATTGAGAAACCAATGATGGTGATTAATGAACCGGTGACAACCGGCGGGAAAAATTTTCTGATTTTAGAGAATAATCCTGAAATCAGAAAGACAAATAGCCCGGCAACAATGATTGATCCATACATGACGCTAAGGCCAAAGCTTTTACCAATCGTTTCTAATGGTGTAATGTATTGAACACCACAACCGAGGACAACTGGGAGTCCAATCCCGGTAATAAAGGTTCGCTTTAACTGCAATAACGTAGCGACCCCACACATGAAGATATCGGTGGAGATCAATAACGTCATCTGACCAGCACTTAACCGTAAGAAAGTTCCGATGATTAATGCTGTGATGACATCACCGGAATACATCGTTAACAGATGCTGCAGGCCCAGAATCGCAGCTTGACCTTGCGGAACCTGTTTTAATCCTGCTTCATCATTAATTTGATGATGTTTAAACATAATAACAAAAAATCCTCCTGACAATTGTGATTGCTGAGGAGGTGAGAAAAGTAAAGGTGGCGTTGATGACAACGGCCTTAATGCTTATAGTCCGAACTTTACGGGTTCGGGTAGACACTAACCAACCTCATCTTGGTATTATATAGGCAATCACATTAAGTTAACTAAATTTTAACATTAGTTGAAAATTCTAACAATGACGATAAGTTAATTTTCGGTTACAATGGTACTCAGTACCTTAATCTTGTAAGTAATCGAGATATAATCCAGACATTAGAAAGGGCGATCGGCCGTGATTGAAAAAGATTTAGCCGTGGCCAAACGCCGAAAATCGTTAATTAACGTTTATCAGAAAACGTCCGAAGTCTTTTACACCGGATACGTCTACGTCTTAGGCAACGACGGGGTAGTAATCAGAACGTTTAATGAGTATGGGATGGCCGACGGGATGGTCTTCCTGAATTTTGGCGACATTTATCACGTCGAATTCTACAGTAATGATTTGACCGCGATGGGCGTTCGAATCCGGGTAGCACAATTAAACGGTCTACTCGAATATACTCGCCAGACGCCAATGAAATTACTCGAAAATCAGGATTTGACTAAACAGATCCTGGGCCGGTCGTTCGTTGAAGTTCAGGAAGTAATGCTTGAATTAACGGACCGCGCCCATTACATTGAAGGTTTCGTTGAAAAGATCGGTAAGAACCAGATTAGTTTTATGGCCATTAATAAGTTTCATTTTGAACGTCGTGAAAAGATGACGATTTCGTATGACAAAATCGAAGTTATCGAATTTCAGGGTAAAGAATTAACGTTACTCAGTAAGTCCAAATCATTGTTAATGGGTAAATCGATTCCGACGGTCAGTCAGTCTGCGCCAGAAGCAATTATGAAGGGCCTAAAGAAGTCCTATCAAGATCATCAGTTGATCGAAGTTGAATCGGTTCAGGATCAGAACTACTTCTACGTTGGCTGGGTCGTTGCCATTAATTCTAAGGACGTCATGATGAAGGTCATTGATATGTCCGGTCAGTTTGGTGGTTACGTCTTGATGCGACTAGATAGCCCTTGCTATCTCGCTCAACAGAGTGATTACTTACGGATCATTAATCACTTTGTCGAAGTTAACCGTAAGGCCAAGAACTTAGTCCAACCGGTTTTAAATGATGATCGAGTCTTTGATCCAACTGAAGATATGGCACCAGCATTATTACGGCAGGCGTTAGTAATGCACCGCTTGGTTCGAATCAGGACCAAAGGTGAAGCCCATAGTGAAATGGGTTATCCGAGTCAACTTCGTCAGGGCGTTTTATTATTCAGACCCGTTAACGAAAGTCAGACGGGCTTGTCGGTTGCCCACGAAATCAGTTTAAATGATTTACAGGAGATTGCCTTTGATTATTTAGGCACCTACTTGGTTAAAAAGCAACTCGATGTTCAAAGCTGGAAAAAATAATTAGTTAGAGTAAACAAAAAGAGCTTGATCTTTTTATGAGATCAAGCTCTTTTTTGAGTCTTAATTAAATAATTTCAAATTAGTTATTGTTAATGAAGAATTGTTCAATCATTGTCTTTTCTTCATTAGTTGGGAGCTTTTGCATGGACTTGATGCCATGTAAACGTTCGACACTTAAATGAAGGTTAAAGGCTAACTGGGTATCAGTCATGCCATTATGCTTTTTTTCGTAATCAATAATTTCTTTTGCAATCTTACTAAATGCCATATTGCAATCCTCCTGATGAAATCGATGTGTCTGAACATATTATAACTTAATTTATTAATAATGACCATTAGATAAAAATTAAGAGTTGAATAATTATGAAGAGTCCAATGGATTTAAACCAGTCACTAGGGTGAATTGGGTACTGATAATAATGCGTTCGGGGCGCATCTTCCACGAAGCCGTGCGACTTCATGGCGTTGGCTAATTGGTCGGCCCATTGAATTGAGGCCAAGATGGCTTTGAAATAAAGGGTCGGTGAGATCCAGGTTAGGTGAACGCCACGCATTTCAGCAGCGACCTTGATAACTTTGACCTGATAAACAATTTGCGGAATTAAGTTTAAAGCGCTTAAGATCCCGAACGCAAACTTGGCTGGTAAATGACAGTTTTCTTCTAACGCGTTGGTCATCTCGAGGGCTGTCGTATTAATTACTAAGTCAGCACCAATCAAAATATAAGCGTAGATACGGGTTGCTAGGATCACACCATAATTAAGTCCGGCACCATACATGATTTGCGTGATGGCTACTCCAACTGCCGGGATAACCGGTACCAACATTAAGTACAAGAGGACTTTCCAATGAATATGCCTGATGAACAGGTAGATTAAGCTCGCGATGATCAGACCGACGTTGAGGCTTAAGCTTGGCGTAAACGATAGTTCGATTCCGAGTAATAGGGATATGCCTAATTTCATAACGGCGTTCATTGAATAAGCCCCCTTAAGTATTTCAGGTGATGAGATGCTAAACGAATGTGATAGTCAAATAGATCAGCAACCGGTGCAATTTGATGACTGATCACGATTAAAGTCCGGTGTTTATTTTGCACTTCATTTTTTAGTAGCTGTTTAAAGAATTGAATCAAACGATGGTCAAGGCTCTGAAACGGCTCATCCATTAACATTATCGGTGTGTTACTAATTAAGATCTCGATTAGTTGCAAGGACTTTTGTTGACCACCACTTAACGAGTACACAACTTGATTAAGGTGATGGTCTAACCCTGTAAACTTAAGCATCTTTTTCAACAAACTTTTGCCATTGGTATGATCTCGCGTTGATAGATCTAATTCTTCTTTAACCGTAATTTCCAGGAATTGATTAATGGGTTCCTGAAATACTAAGTTGACGTCATGATAATACTTGCGGGGCTTTAATTTCGGAACGAGTTTCTTTTGGTAGGTGATTTGGCCGTGATATTTAATCAAGTTTAATAACGCCTTAAATAGCGTTGATTTGCCGGAACCGTTTGGGCCGGTAATCAACGTAGCGCGATGAGCAAATACCTTAAAATCATCAGTGGTAATTAATGGCTTTCGATAACCAACACTAAAGTCTTTAATCTGATAAATTGATTGATTATTATCATTCGGTAGTTGCCATTGATAATCGATTGTCTTTAACTCGTTCTGAAATTGGCTAAATTTAGCGGGCTGTAACTGACCATTCTTCATTATCAATAGCTGATCGGTGATTTTTTGATAACCCTGTAAATCATGGTCCACGATAATGATAATCTTACCAGCGTGCTTCAAATTAACCAGTTGATGCATGATTTTAGCTCGTGAAAAATGATCAACGTTCGTAAACGGCTCGTCTAACAAAATCACCTTTGAATTTAAAGCGGTAATGATTGCTAGGGCGACCCGCTGCTTTTCGCCACCGGAAAGGGTGTTTAACTTTCGGTTCTTGAAATCCGTTAAATTATTATTAGCTAGGGTAGCATTAACTTGCTGGGCAATTTGATTTGCCGGAACGGATTGATTTTCCAATGTAAAGATCAGTTCATGCTTGACCGTTCGCATCGCAAATTGCCGATTGGGATCCTGAAACATCATGGCAACGTAGTGGCTTAACTGCTGAGCAGGGATGTTCTTTAATAATTTGGATCCATAAAGTATTTGACCATGGCTGGCTTTTGACAGTAACCTTGCCAGCAGTTGTAAAAGCGTTGATTTTCCTGATCCAGAGGGACCGGTGATTAAGCTGATGGTCCCAGCTTTAAAGACCGCGCTAAGATTTCGTAAGGTTGGCGTATGGTGTGGATATTCAAATGTTAACTGATTAACTCGAAGTTGTTCCAAGATCTAACGAACTCCTTATTTGTGTAGTTGCATGACGTGACTCTTAGTCAATTTCCGGCTGATGGCTAACGGTAACCAACCACTGAAGATCATTAACGAGATGAAGCGGACGATCACGATGCCGATGTTCATCGGGATGGTTAATTTACCATAGCCCAAGTTGAACCAGTCATAGGCATAAGTGACGACCGTACCGGTAATGGCAGCCATGGTGACACCGAACCAGTCATAATGACGGTAACCGGTTAACGCAAAACCAGCTTCGGAACCGACACCCTGGATCAATCCGGCGATGATGTCGATGACGCCCCATTGACTGCCTAAAAACATTTCAACGATTGAAGCAATGACTTCACTTAATGTGGCGGCGCCTGGGACTTTGAAGAGACAAGCGGCTAACGGTCCGGCCAAAATATAAAGACCAACCAGGATTTCATTCGCAAAGGGCTTCATGCCGATCGGTGTCAATACATATACCAGCCCGTTGTAAATGAAGCTGGTGCCCCAGAAAATAACCCCACAAAAGATACTAATTAAAGTCAACATAATAATGTTGCGTAAGTTCCAACGATGAGTCAAAATTATCTTCCTTACTACAAAAAAGGTCTCCAGATATTATCTGGAGACCATAATTTCAAGTTCAATTCGATTGAAACTGTGATGATTGACATCATTCCTACGCTGGCGCTAACCAGATCAGGTTCAATGGGTCTATCTCAGCCATTACGGCACCCCAGATAACATTATATTGATTTCATAATTAATCGTAGCGGGTAATCATGGTGAATGCAAAAAATTAGGTAAAGCGCTTGCCGGCGGGATTGATAAGTGCTAACTTAGACTTTGATTTTCAAGGTATCGCATTATAAATGGAGGAAGTCAACATGAGGGAAAAGACTAGGTTTCGACTTAAGTTAGCGATTGGCGTGATAGTTATCTTAGCTGCTACCGGTAGTTACGGTGTGATTCAGCATCACCGGATGATGACCAGTAGTCGACCGATTACGACTCGTCAAATTAAAAAACGGGTTAACTATGTAAGTCACACTCCAAGTGGTCGAAAGGTTGGTCAGTTAGCGTTAATTAAGAATCCCCGAGCACCCAAGATGAAGTACGCCAAGAGTGTCGTTGCGATGGATGCTAAAACGGGTCAGATCCTGTATCAGCGGAATCCTAATCAACCTAGAAAAGTTGCGTCGGTTGCTAAACTGATGACGCTATATTTAGTTGAACAAAAGGCTAATCATGTCCACGGCTGGGACCAGCCTGTAAAGGCTGCTCAAAATAAACAGTTGCGTAAAATGAGCTATAACAAGAAAATCGGTGGCTTTAAATTTAAGAAGAGTCATCGTTACACCGTTCGCCAGTTATTCCAGGCGGCAATGATTCAGTCGTCTAATAATTCAGCGATTGCGTTAGGCGAATGGGTTGCCGGTAATAATCGAACCTTCGTTAAGATGATGAATGCTCAGGCTAAGGCTTGGCACATTAAGGCTCATTTCATCTCAGCTTCGGGATTAGAAAATGACGATTTGAAGCCGTACGGATTAAAAGTTGCTGGTAATTCACAGGCAGGTAACATGGTTTCTGCTAAAGCATTAGCGATCATTGCTCAGCACTTGTTAATTCAGCACCCTGGTGTGATTAAAACATCGCGAGTGGTATCCAAAAAAGTTGATGGTCAGACCCTTTATAACGTCAACGAATTACTACCAGGGAAAGCCTTTGCTAAAAAGAACTTACCGGTTGACGGTCTAAAGACCGGTTTCACTCCAGATGCTGGATTCTGCTTTGTCGGTACCGAACAACCTAAGCATAAGGATCGGGTTATCACCGTTGTTCTTCATGACGTTAAAGATATGACAGATACCCGTTCCTTGATGTACTTCGTCAATGCCAATCCCCGAGCATGATTTAGTCGTAATCCCAAAAATGCTATAATTTATGTATAATTAACTTTCGTTTGGCTTGAATACCAAGCTAAACGCTTTTCGGAGGCTTTTGATGATTAGATTGGTTGCTAGCCGTTTAGAAGGGATGCTGATGGATCAGCACGGAAGTGTTAACGTATCAGGATTGCAGAAACGGTTAAACGAAATGAAAAAACACGGGACTCGATTGGTTCTGATTACACCAAAATCATATCCTTATTTACTAGCTAAATTTCAGAATGTTCAAGGTCCGTTAGATTACATCGCCGAAAACGGTGCTGAAGTTGTGGTTGACGGGGTTAACGTTAAAGAAAACAAGCTTGACTCCACGACTTTAGGTGAGATCTTAAACTGGATGAGCGAAAAACCGGCTTTTGGTAAGACGACGTTAACGTTGTCAGGCCGTTTAAGCACCATTACCAACGCAATTCCTGGTAGCGATATCGATAAACATTTAAAGAAATTATACCCAACCACTCACTGGGTTTCAGATCTACTAATGGTCGCTAGTCAGATCTATCAGATCAGAGTTGACGTTCCGTTACCGAACGTTGCAGAATACGCCCGTCAGTTACGAAATCGTTTTAAGACTTCAATTCGTTTGATCAAGGGTGGTAAGAAGCATTTTTACATCCTAGCTCCAGAAGTTGACTTAGGTAACGCTCTTGAAACGATTCAGGATCATTTGAAGGTCCGGAATCGACAGACGGCCGCCTTCGGCTACGATGCTGCTGATTTTGACTACTTGAACGCGGCTAAGTATTCGTATACATTTCCGAATGCCGACGCTCAGGTCAGCGATATTGCCAAAACGTTATCTGGTCCGGCACGGGATGCAGTCGTGTTAAACGCAATTGATAAATTATTGAAACGACCTTAAAGGAAAGGGAATGAAGTAATATGTCGTCAGCATGGAATTGGCTAGGCATTTTTGTTTGGTTGGCCATAATTGCCTATTTTCTATTCATCATTCATAATTCGCATGCAAGAAAGAAACGCTTAATCAAGACGGCCATGAGTAACAAGAAACACAAGTTATCTTGGAACGTTTCGAAGAATAATTTCGAGATTACCTTGTTCGAAGTCTTGATTTTGGTTGTTCTGTTGATTGGGATGGGTAAAACGACCCGTCGTCATCACGTTTTACCAGCTAATTCACAGATCACGGTTCAATCAAGTCCAATTACCCAAAGCCAAACTAAGTTAAGTTTAAAGCACCCGAACCAGAAGATTCATAAGTACTACGTTATGATTGGTAAGACGAAGGCCCGGAACTTTAAGCAAAAGTATCACTTTGCAGCTAATGGTAAGAAAGTTGCCGCTAGCAGCAGTAATTCCATCTTGATCAGTAACCGTAACCAGTTGAAGCATGACGTTAACTTATCTCATGAAGCTCAGAAGTACTTGAGTAAGAAATCCGTTTGGAAGACTTTAGGTAAGGACAAACCGGAAGTCGTTCAGTTGAGCACCGTCTTCAAGAACAACGCTGGTAACGGAATTGGTTTACATGCCGGTCAGAAAAAGTTTTACTATAACTTCATTAAAGTACCTAAGAAGTACAAGCATGGCATCTACATCAACACCAAGAAGTTACAGAAAAAGCATAAACGGATGGTACCAAAAGGCTAAATCGTAAAAATATTAAGTAATAAAAAATCGCCAGATCAATTGATTTTGATCTGACGATTTTTTGTATCTTAGATAATTTTTAAATTACATTAATCGATATGATTTGAATTTCATACCCAACATTTGCCGAGCAATTCGGTTGGCCGCATGCAGTAAAGCATCATGGCCACTTGGATGGGGACTATTAGCCGTGTTGAAGTAAATACCTTCGGTAGTTAATCCCCAGATGTATAAGTTATGCTGGACCTTGTTCCTGTAGTTGACGACCTGATCTGTACCACGTTTAACGTTAGCTGCATTGATCTTGTACTTTTGACCGTTAGCTAACTTCATGGTTGGTCGACTTAAGGTGCCATCTTGAAGTAACGATTCAAGTAACGGATTAGCCGATAGGGTTAACCGTGGCTTCGGTAATTGAGCTTCAATTAAGGTGTTGGCTTTAAAGTATTCCTTTGGGTAAAATTCAGAAGCCGCAATGAAATGACCTTTAGCACCGATGACGTGCATCCGTGGTCCTAGGATCGTAATGATTCGAGCCCGCATTAATGCTCGTAATTGGTTCATGAAGACGACCGGCGCACCCATTGACAGGAACTTACTGATTGAATAGAAAATCGGTAAGAACCGAAGCACGTAT
This sequence comes from Acetilactobacillus jinshanensis, assembly GCF_004359375.1. Taxonomy (NCBI): domain Bacteria; kingdom Bacillati; phylum Bacillota; class Bacilli; order Lactobacillales; family Lactobacillaceae; genus Acetilactobacillus; species Acetilactobacillus jinshanensis. The sequence continues at coordinate 207,000 of NZ_CP034726.1, forward strand.
TCACTATCGGTAAAACGGTTCTGGGCAATTAACTTTCTAATTGGGGTTCGGTCATCACGGACCACTTCTAGAGCTGAAGCTAACGAACTGGTGTTATTACCCAAGTTAGCATCATTAATGACACCGTTCATCCATTTGATAACGGCGTTTCGGTAATCCTTTAAGTTGGTAACTTTCAGACCAGCAACTGGGTTCAAGATCTTGCGCCAGTCAACCAGGTCCTGTTTCTTAAAATGATACTTTTTGACGACTTTATCAGGATCGTTGCTCTTTAAGAAAGCGTGCTTAAATTTATTAGCGTCGAGGTTATGGTAATTAGCTTTGATTAGATGGGTATAGTAAACCAGTTCCATATCCAAACGTAATAAATGAATGAAGACCTTGTAGCTTAAATGACGGTTGTTTAAATGAGCCTTAACGTGAGCTTCATCCAAGAAGTGCGTTGGTTCATGGTGGCCGTTGATTTTCTGGTTATTGGCCTTGGAATAGTACGGAACACCACGAATGGAACCGGCAATAATGCGCGGTTCATTGCCTGAAGCAATGTAATTAAGTCGGCCGTCATGATTGTGGAATTTACCACCACGGCCAACGGTCAGTAATGTCATGTAATCAACAAAGTTTAAACCCATCCCACGAATAATAACTTTCTGGCGGGGCTTAATCTTACTGAGATCTTTGTCTTCGGCATATCCTTCTCGATAATACGTGAGGTCATGTTTAAAGGCATAATCTTCTAGCGATTGCTGATCCCGAGTTAGCTTATTAGCCTGCTGACCTAAGTTCATAACAACTTTATCAGCATCACATTGAACATGGTTGCCGAGTTCTAATTCATAGCCATTATCAATCTTTTTAAGACCCTTAACGGAATGCTGAATGAATTGAATCGTTAAGCCTTTTGGTAAGTTAGTTGTGATCTCTTTATAGAACCACTGCAGATAAACTCCGAAGATACAGCGGGGCGTGTAATCGTTTGGTCCTAAATCTTTAGCGATGTTAATGAATGTATCTTTATGCAGATAATCTTCACTTTCGATGTACGGGATCGCCTGACCTTTAGCCCATTGATACAGGTTGGGCCCGGTAAAGCTTTGGGTATCGAACATCGTCATCTGCTGAGCGATGGTGTTCATGATCAATAGTTTAGGTTGGGTTGTTTTCCAGACTCGACCACCGATTGGATAGGGATCGAAAATCTGGATGCGGAGTTTCTTAACGGAGCTCTGGGAGAAATGATAGATCAGGTGGGATGCAATTAGCAGGCCACGGGGTCCGGCTCCAACGACAGCAACTTTCATATAATTCACCTTGGTTTTAGTAATCTGATGTTTATTTCAATTTTAGTATTAACTTAATTATAGGTGGTATCTCGATATAATTTAAAGGGGCTGTGGTATATTAGATTATGGAGGGGTTCAAGATGAGCAAGTTAGTACCTGAAAACATGGCGGAAGTTCGCATTAAATTAAACGATTTAAGACAGGCTGGTCAGCAAATTGATGCCGATGAATTTATTACGCACGTGGTATTGCACCTCTTTCAGATCTATCTCGATAACGCTGAAGAAGGTCATTATGATACCGCCGAGATGACTAATCCGGGCTTGATCACGGTCAATAACGTTAATAATGCTAAGGTCGCTCAGGTATCTGCAAAGGACAAGACCTTTGCTGAGAGTTTCAGGAAGAACGCCCTGTTTTTACGGATTAATCTAGAAGATCAAGCTGATCAAATTGCCATTCAAAATAGCTGACTTGCATTGAAATAAAAAGTTCGTTATTATTAAAGGTGTAGTGAGTTATGGACTCTTAGTGTAACGGATAGCACAAGAGATTTCGGTCCTCTTGATCTGGGTTCGATTCCCAGGGAGTCCACTCAGAGAACTACAAAAAAGCCGTTAGGATTTATTCCTGACGGCTTTTTATTTGCTTAATTTTGATGTGGATTTAAATTCGAAATTTTCCATTTATTCTTAAGATTATCAACCGTTTCACTGATTTGGTCATGAAGTTTAATCTTGAATAATAATTGTGACGCTCCAATCATTTTTTAACGTTAGATAAGCAATACTCGGGATTTCGGTAATTTGATTATTGTAGGCACGTCCCATCTTTATATCTTTAAAAAGGGCTTTTCGTGTGCACTGATTACCATCATAGGTTAAACGTAAGTAATTTGGCCCATACGTGGGCTTGAATTGCATTTTAGTTAAATAATATTTACGATGATTACCATATTTTGATTCGGGGAAGACAATTACTTTAGAGCTGGGATTAATAAACATATAATGCAGTCCATTACCACCCAATTTTTTATTATCTTCAGGACTTAGACGGATTTGAATATAGTGATATGTATGATTAGGACTGATTGATCTAATATATTGTAGCTGTTTTCGGGTATTTTGAATAACTTTGTAGCACCAATGAGCAGTCAACATAATAAAAAGCCATCCATTATGATTCCCAATAATCGTAAAAAGATTAGGTTGAAACCTAAGATCATAATGATGACTGGGGTTACTAACCAATGTCGTCGGGTTAATTTAACGAAAAATTGGCTAATTGACGGACTGGTGATCGGCGGTTCATTCTTAATGCTATTCGATAGCCATAAGAAAACGGCCGTTAATATAATTATCGTCGGGATGATGTACATGCTGGAGTACTCCTTGAATAACTAGAATACTCCTTATTTTATACCAAAATAATGTGAGACCGTTAAATTATTCATACCATTTTAAAACATGCTCAGGATGATATAACGCATAATAATTGTAATCACTAAGTATTTTTTGCTTCTTTTTATCAGATTTGCTTTGGTGATTGGCTTTCAAGCTCATGAGCCATCCTAAGCAGCCTGGTACGAATGATAATAGGATCCAAGATGAACGACTGATGACGATACACGTGATGATTGTAATCAGGCTAAAGGTAATGCTGCCAATGTTTTCCATAAAGGCTTGATGATAGGTGATTTTAGTATTACTTTTTGGTGTCACATTGAATTTAGCGGGAACACCCAGTAAGGCTAAAACGGTACATTTAACGGTTAAGTAGTAGAACGAACCGTACATAATCATTGATTCAAGTTCGTACTTCATAACATCCCAGAATGGCATCCCATCTTGAAATTCAAAGACACCATCGGTGATGCTTTGGCTAAAGTAGCAGAGTAAAGTTGGTAATAACATAATGGCATTGTAGCCCATTGGGACACGATCAAGTGGGAAGACGATACTACATAAAATCAATGACATGTACATCAATGCAAACGTTGGGACGTTCAGTGTAAACGACAACAGGTCTAATTTTTGCCGACGGGTTAATAATTTGGTCTTAAATAGACGTCGCACGTACCGATTAAAGAACTGGAAGTTAGCTGAACAAAATTTAGAACTACGGACCATTAACGCTTCCATATTGATTGGAAACTCTTCGTTACCGTAAATTTGGGTTGCAAACTTAATGTTCCAGCCCTTTAATAAGGCTTCACAGCTAGAGCACATATCTTCAGCAACCATCCACGGAAATTCGCCAAACGAGTCGAAGCATTTCCGACTGACCATGACACCATGACCAAGGCCAATGTCAACCGTATCACCAGGCTTAATGACTTGTGGATGTTTAGTTGGTGCTAAATAACCGTTTTCACTCGAGCGAACCGAATTTTGGACCGGCCAGAAACTATTTCCTGAATGGGCAAACATGTCCATGAAGGCATTATCATTACGGCCACTAATGTGATTACATTGTAGGATACCCAAATGATTGCCGTAGTAAAAGAATTTCAGACATTTCTCGACAAAATCGGGCTGTAACAATTCATCACTATCCAGGATGACGAAATAATCGTAGGTGTCCCGGCCTTCATGACAAAGATAATTATCTAAATTACCGGCTTTAGCGTGGTGATTGGGGACATCTCGGACCCATTCAACATCAGGATGAACTTTGCAGAATTGTCTAATGAGATTAATGAAATGCTGATCAGTACTATTATCTAAAATAACGGTTTTGACATTATCATACGTCTGATTCATGCATTCATTCAGAGCGTACGGGATGAAATCATTGTACGTTGTGTACAGAAGTTTAACGATCGGGTGCCAATCCGATGGCAAGGGCTTAGCTAGGATTTTGCGTTCATGCTTAGCTTCAGGATTCTTGATGTGCTGATACATAATGGGATACGTGAAATTCTGGACACTGAAAAATAGAAAGAGATTAGTAAACACCCCGAAGTTAACTCCTTCAAGAACGGCCATTACAGGTTTGCCCTGATCCCAGGTAACAATAATTCCATCACGAACGGTGTAGTAGCCAAATAAGAACATAAGGAGAGCCCAAGCGGTAAAGATCCATAAGTACAAGGTGGATTTCTTACTGTATGAGACCACAATGCCACTACCTTTCGATGAAGATTAATTCTGTAAGCCTTTAAGCGTATATAAGGTATAGTATAACAAGCATCATTACGGTTCAAGGATCTTGAATAAGGCGTCTTGGCAACAAAAAAGAGCCTGCAATTTGAAGGCTCAAAATAATTTAATCGAATTGATATCGTTTAATTCTTAGCTGGCACGACAAATTTAGCCTTAGCCAAGATATGGCCCTTCATAGCGTGGAACATCTGGTTTAACCAAAAGCCATCCTTTAACGGTAGCTTCTTATCTAAGGCAAACATATAAAGGGTGTAGTCATGCGGTTTATCAGGTGGAACCGGTCCAGTGTAGTGCTGAGAAATCTTCGGATCCAACGGGCCAAAGGCGGCCCCAGCCAACGTGTTTTTACCATGAGTCATCTTAACTGATTCATTCTGACTGGCATTACCAGGGATCAGAGTCGTCATTGGATCAATATTAGCACCAACCCAGTGAATCCATGGTAATCCACAGACTGGAATGGAGTCCCAATCGATCACGCAGAATGCCAACGTCTTAGCGTTGTCAGGAACGCCACTAATCATAATCGGGAATGACATACTAGGCTTACCATTAATGGTCTGTTTAGCGCCTTTAGCGTACTTACTATTAATGTAGCCATTATCTAATGGTACTTGTACTTTCATATAAAAACCTCCGATGCAAAAGAATTCTTCAGCTCAAGTATAAATGATTCCTTCCAAAAAAGTTCAGCAAAGTTCTTACGTAATCTAAAGTTGTCTTGTATAATTGTTAGTGTTCTAACGTTATATAACTAACGAATTGAGAGGAGTCATCAGTAAGTGGAAGACATCGGTCGTTTAATTAAGAAAGCGTCAGCACAAATGTCACGGCGCTTTAATCAATTTGCGAAACAGTATCATTTAACCGCAGTCCAGATGTCATTGATCGATTTTCTGTATATCCATCGTGACCGGGCGATTTTTCAGCGGGATGTCGAGCATGAATTCATGATCAGGCGGTCAACGGCTTCAATCCTGTTGAAGCGCATGGGGAATCGCGGTCTAATCATGCGGAAATCGAGTCCAACGGATGCCCGTCAGCGTCAGGTGATCTTAACTGATAAGTCGAAACGACTGGAACACGTCATTACCACTTACATGTCTCGTCAGCAGCATCAGATTCAGGCCCAATTCACACCGGATCAAATGAAGTTGCTAAATCAATTGTTAAAGAACTTAATTAATCAAAAGTAAGGAGCATTTGGATTTTGAATAATTCATCTAGTGAACAAATTTCACCCAAAGTGATCGGCGCGATTATCGCTGCCGGTCTAATGTCATTCTGTGGAGTGGCGGTTGAAACTGCGACCAACATCGTCTTTCCAGCTTTAAGTCGTCAGTTCCAGATTTCAACCGGAACGGTTCAATGGATGACAACCATTTACCTTTTAACGGTTGCCATCATCGTTCCGTTATCCGCGATCTTTAAGAAGAATTTCCGGACGAAGTCATTATTCTTGGTGGCTAACTTAGCCTTTATCATCGGGTTAGCTGTCGACGGGATTCTAAGTTTTCCCGTTCCAAGTTTCGGTGTGCTATTAATCGGTCGTGTGATCCAAGGAATTGGAACCGGGATTGCGTTACCGTTAATGTTCAACATCATCCTGTCTGAAGTCCCAAGTGACAAGATCGGTGCCATGATGGGGGTCGGTGCTTTGATTACCGCCATCGCACCTGCTGTTGGACCCATCTTCGGTGGTGCCGTTTCAGATGCCTTAAGCTGGCACTACATCTTTATCTTCCTGTTACCATTATTAGTTATTTCATTAATTATGGGCTTAATTTCCATTCCAAAGGAAGATAAGCATAAGCAGGTGAAAGTTGATAAGACCAGTGTTTTCTGGATCTTTATCACCTTTATCGGTTTAGTTTATGGCTTCAGTAACTTAACCAGTAACGTGATCGTTGCGGTAGTTTCGATCATCGTCGGTTTAGTTGCTGCGTGGTTACTATTCCATCGTTCTGACCGAATTAATAATCCAATCATTCACTTGAACATCATGAAGAACCATAACTTCACGGGTCACACGATTGCTTTCTTCTCGTTACAGTTACTGACCTTAGGTTTTTCATTCATTTTGCCTAACTACATCCAGGAAGTTAACGGTCAGAGTGCTACGAAGGCCGCTTTATTCTGTTTACCAGGTGCCGTGATTGGTGCCGTCTTCGCACCATTCGGTGGTCAGTTACTTGATCACTTAGGTGCTCGGAAGCCAATCTGGACCGGTGCTGGATTAATCGTAATTGCATTATTCCTGTTCATCTGTACTGGTGAAGACTTATCCAACGACATGATCATGTGCTTCTACTTCATCTACATGATCGGGGTTGGCTTATCATTCGGTAACATCATGACCGATGGCCTCAGTCATTTATCACTTGAACGTCAGCCCGATGGTAACGCCATCTTCAATACCTTGATGCAATTATCTGGTGCCGTGAGTACCGCGATCGTATCCGCAATCGTCGCCCACGCCATTAGTACCGGTGGTGCTAGTCGCTCATTCTTGTGGGCTGCAGGTGCGGAACATGCCTTAGTCTTCATGTTCGTGTTGGCATTGGTTGAAGCGTATGCCGTATCGAGAGTCGTTAAAAGTAATGATTAAGTTTTGATTGCAAACATGTCAATTTAATATCATTCTCATTAAAAGAGCTAAATCGCATTGATTTAGCTCTTTTTTGTTTGCTAAAATAAGTAAAATAGCTTTACTATAGATGTGAAAATTCGATCAAAAATAACAAATTAACGAAACTTATATCGAGATCAGATTGAAAATTATTTTTACAGGAGCCCTGTTAACTAGTGCTGTACAATCGAAACCAATTTAGAATCACAAATGCAAAGAAGAAATTAATTAAAGCTGGCAAGGGCTGGATCGTTGCTAGTGCTTTTATGTTTGCTTTGTTGGGTGGAATGGGCGTTGTTAGCCATGTAACTGTAAAGGCAGATACGTCTAAAACGATGGTAGTGTCGTCTAAGCAAAATTCCGCAGCAATACAGCAATCATCTCAAGACCCTAACTTGATTTCAAAATATGCGCATAATATTCATGCTGCTTTGTTGGCTAGACAAATGACCACTCAGAGTCAGAATACTGAAGCACCAAACCAACAGGGAAATCTCAGTAGTACATCTACTTATAATGGACCTATGTATGATAATAAGGGACACGTAGTCGTTAATTTGGAAAATGGGACTTACTATTATAAATACGTACTTTCCTTCCCATCTAGTAAACAAATAACATTACCAGGTAATGGTCAAATTGTTAAACTGGGTAATAATGGCCAATTATTAGATCAAAGTAATAAACCGTATCCTAATCCAAAGCCAATTGAGATAAATGGTAATCCAGTGGTTAATCATTACTATACGTTTTCGGACGATTCTTTCACTCCAGAATATGTTACTTATGATGTTACTCCAGGTCTGAAATTTTATCGGGGTGACAATGGCCCTGAATATAATAGTGGTATTAAGAATACGCCACCTATTACAATTAGTGGTTACTATGGTGAACCAATTCGAATTACACCTAATTCTGATTTACTTGGTCAATACATTAACAATGGTTACAAATTAAAAGATAACGCCCCGTTATATGCAATCATTAATTCAAAACAAAATAATACTAATTCTGATAGTTGGTTAAGTAATCGGGATGCATTTGATTTAGTTGCTCAACCAGCGGCTCCTATTACGGTTAATTATCGAATTGGTAATCATCATTATTCGTTTACATTTAGTGACCACCATTACATTGGTGAATCGTTAACTACTAGTGAAATTACACGGGAATTTAATAATCTTAAGTTCTCTTATGGCGCTAATAAAGGAGCCTCTATTAGTACCTATTATCATCTAGTTAATCCATCTACCTACGCATATGAACAAATACCTCAGACAATTTACCTTGATACAGAAGGTAATTCGGTATCTAATATCACATTACCCGTGTATTTCCAGGAAGTTGACAATACTGGTAAGCCTGAAAACGGTCATAATCCAATTAAAGCAAAGATTACTATGAATGGATCTTATGGCTCAACGGTTAAATGGGATGCCCTGCATCCATCTGATAACGGTATTAAATTTAGCCTGCTATCAGGCGTTAAATTATCTGACGCTAAGAATCCATATAATAGTGATAACGTTATCCTAACTACCAACTCATTTAACGCTATAATCAATGGAATCAAGGGAATTAATGGGCAAAATAACGCTCAATGGATGAATAATCAAATTCCAGTAATTAATTATATTAATGGAACGAAACTACATAATTACGTTCGCACGGCACCAATTAATTATGTAATTAACTATTATCGTCCCCGCGTTGAAGATTCAACTGGCAGATACTTTAGTGAATATGATTTGAATGACTATAAAAATTATATTAATACCGGTAAGTTACCTAGAGGTATTAAAGATAGTAGCCACTTAGTTATGCCATATGGAGAAAAGATTGCTAACGCTACGGCTAATTTACCAAAATATGTTCCAATAAATACGATTGTAGCTATCCATTTATTTGATGATAACTTTCAAAAACTTATGGGGCAAAGTACTATTAATCCATATTTAGTCGTTCAGTTTACAGGTGATGACACATATCAAATATTAAACAGTAGTTATGATGCTGGATCTCCAGTAATATTTGCTGAAGATAACAGTATTGCAGCAAAAAAACAGGATGCATGGACAAATGTTAGAGGTTTAGCTAAGGATGACTTACAATCTGACAACCAGCTAGGTCAATATGATGAAGCTAAACATAGACAATTTTGTTCAGCAGGCACATCGATGCTAGACACTTTCCAACAAGGATACGTTTATCGTTATGATAATGGTAATTATTATTATGGTGAAGATACTAATAGTGATAGAGCTAACCCTGTTACATTTAAAGTTCTTACTTCAAACACTCCTAAGCAGTATGTCTTTAACGTATATAATACGATTACAGATCCAGCTCATCCGTTAAATATTGAATATAGTACTTATAATCAGCCAATTACTAGCGACGATAATTTCTCTGATAAGGGTGGCTATCCAGATAAAGCTAAGAGTAAAGTTGATATCGTTGGTCAGCCTAAAGTAATTAATGGTGTGAATGGTGATTGGGTTAAATATGATGATCAAGATCACCAATTTCATTATATTTACGATACGTGGCCGGTAAGTAAGACTGATTTGGATAATCAACATAAAAATGACTCTATTGAGACTGATTTAATAATACCTAATACAAAAATGCCTGTTGGATATGAGTATAATCCTGCTTATCAAAGTAATTATGCTGATTGGGAAGATACTGTGATTCCTAATATCTCACATAATGATAGTGATAGGGTATGGGTGTCAAAATCGTCAACTGGTAAATGGCAATTGGGCCCCAATAATGTTGATTTACAACCGCATGCTTATAATGACACTGCTGTTTTACACGTGTCAAAAAAGCCTGAATATACAATTGTCGGTGATGACGTTTTAGGCCCAAATTTAGCCGGAACATTTAAGGCTGTCCAAGTTGATAATTCCACTAGTGACAAACATTTAAAGCCATTAAAGACACTTAAAGTTATTAATACTGCTTATCTTATGAATAATGGAAAACCAGCTCCAGTATATATGGTCAACATAACTTCATTAAGTAACCCGGATAAAACAGCGTTGATGACTCAATACGATAAGCGTCGTTCTGAGGCATTTAACTATGGTAAACCTGTTAAATCAGATTTATCATCTGATGGGATGACTGCAACGTGGTATTACAAGGGCAACGTTACTATTCATTATGTAAACGATAATAAAAGTGACGAAAGTGAGCGGCCTGAAAATACTCAATTACTTTCATTAACACCAAAAGAAAATCTGGAGGGTGTTCTAAAGGATAATCAGGCTAGTATTTACAATTATTCTGGTGAAGTTCCTGTGAGCGCTGATGTTTATATAGGAAATAATAGTAAACCAATTGAATACCCAGATATTTTCGCATTACTAAGTAAATATACAGTTCCATCTGATAATGAATCAGTCAATATTTATATTCATTTTAATAAAGCAAATAGTACTGATAAGAATATAAAAGGGCAGTTACAATTTCAGCATTATGACGGGAAGTCAGATAGTGTACTTACTCCTAATAATTCTGATGTGAAAGCAAAAGAATTCTTAAGTAGTGTAAGCAAGATTCCAGTTCAATTCGATAGTAATCTAAAGGAATATTATGTGGCATTACCGCAGATGCCAAATACAATTACTATTAATAATGTAAATTACCACTTGGTTTCTTCTCAAAATACTAGTAATATTTTAAGCGATATGTCCAGTGATTTACCTAGACCAACATACACATATAAGGCTGATCCGGCTACTATTACTGTTAACGTGATTGATGTTAGTAAAGGCCAATTGAATACTTATAACAATGTTCCAATTGATGCTGATAATGGAAGTAATACGGACGTTACGATACCAAGTTCAAAATGGACTCATGGATATCAAGCTTCATCAGCTCAATTTATAGATAACAATAAAGATATTAAAGCTAAAGATAAGGATACTGTTACGATTAAAATCGCACCAAATGTTCCATCACCTTATCGAATGACAGTATCAGGGGTTCATAACGCTAATTATGATTCTAGTATTGTAAATAAATTTGCAAATAGTATAGTATACACGCCTACACAGCAATCAGATTCAAAGTCAGATAGATCAGCTAATTTCCAAATTACAGGAAATCGCAGTGCTGTTTCATCGCCCGTTAAAGATCGTGTAGATGGTATAACGTATCAATACGTGGGCTATTATTACGGTAATAATAAGAATAAAATTATACCAGCTGGTACAACACCTAATGGGGACCCATTTACTTTTAATGATCGATATGATTACGCCAAACATCAATGGAGCAAGACCGTTACTTTTGTGTACGAGCCAGAGATGGCTTCAGCTGAGATTGAATTCCTTGATAATGGAGAGCCATTGAGATCCGTTTTAACAACTAATAAAGGCTATGTTGGAACTGCATTTAACAGTAATCTTATAGCTGAAATTAATGATGCTGTTAAGAAAGTTGAATCAGATGAACATGTTCATCTTGTAAGTAGCCCAACAAAATATATTTATAGTACTGAGCCATATGTAATTAATTTTGCAAGTGATTTAAAGCCGTTTGTTAATGGAGTGTTCGCACACTGGCAGATTAATTTTAACATTAATCATATAAATGGTGGCACAACGACATCTAGTGTTAGTCAATTAATTCCGTTATTTACTCAAACTAATTATGAAAATTATGCAGGAAAAATTGTAAAGTATGGGAATTGGATACCTACACCTAAGCATTTTACTGATGTTACAATGCCTAAGAATACTGGTTATGTACCAAGTGTCAGTAAAATTGAGACTCCCGATGTAAGTAACTTATCAGCAGGTTCAAAAGATTATCCAAAATTTTATAATTTTGTTGATAATATTGACTATAATCCAGAGGGTTCCGTCCAATTTCATTACGTTGATGACGATGAAAACGGCTTGGATGTTAGTGATTCTCCTGTTTTCATGAAAAATGGTAGTGGTCAGGATAAGACTACTTATGATGCAAGTAAAGAACTAAAAAAGTTGGGAAAGAACGGCTACGAATTAGTTTCTTTACCCAGCAGCAATGCCCATGATGATCAAATTCCTTTCCAGTATTCTAGTAATACCCAGAATTTGGATATTCACTTGAAGCACAAGATTATAAATACAACATCTGACCAGTCATTTGACGAAAACGTGCAGTTCACTAGTTCTGATAGGAGGCTTTTACCACAACTCCCACAACCAACGTCACAAAATATAATGTATAAAGCAAAAATCACAAAAGATCAAGTAACTAGCGATGAACAAAGTGTTAGCCCAGGGGTATCAGTCTCTGTTACGATCCCGCACTACGCGAATTATCATTGGACACTTAGTAATGGGACTCAAAATATTAAGTCTGGAGAACAATCTGAGACTATTCCAGTTTCGGTTAATCCAACTCCTATAGTTAATTTGGTTGTTACTTATCACCATGATAAACCTGCATCAAATTCTACAACGCCTAATTCATCTGGTAAAGCTAGTGAAGGTTCATCAAGTGCCGTTAAGCCATCGAGTCAATCTGGTTCTAATGCCTCTAGTTCAGGTTCTTCAAGCTCATCAAGCCATACTAATTCATCAACCAACCCGTCTAGTTCATCAGATTCATCTAGTGCAGGTAGTCAGTCGAATGCAAATTCTGCGGAGTCAAATCCATCCAGTGGTACTAGTTCCACGACTGGCAGTTCATCTAGCCGAGCTAGCTCTAATGCATCGGGAACTTCAAGCAATTCTACTAGTTCATTACCTAGCGGTACTTCTGGTCAAACTAGTTCGAATGTACCAGTTATACCTAGTAGTACAAGTGTTTCATCAAGTGAGCCTTCTAGTGCAAATATTCCGAATCGTTATGTACCCGTTGTGCCTAGCTCGTATTATAGTTCGTCAGCAATATCAACCAATAATTCTAGCCGTGCTGTCGATTTAAGTAACGTGGCGAGTCAAAGTTATGATGAAAATCAAATTAATCCTGATAAAGCACTGAGGGACTTTTACCAATCAGTAAGCCCCAATAATCATACTAAAGGTAATCGTTTATCTCATCATATTGATCATCGCCAAGTTAATCAATTAATTCATCATCGTGGTAATAATCAAAAGCGACTATCCCAGACTGGTGAACGACGGGATACTGTAACGTTGATTGCAATTCTCTTCATTATTTTAGGGGTCATCTTTAGCTATGTCGGTCTACGTAAAAAACGGAAAAAATAGGTCAAAAATAGTTTGAGTAAAATTAGGCCATATTAAATTTGATTTTTAATAATTATTAAATCAGTGGCTTTAATTTTTGCTGAATGTTATCACATTAGGATTGACATAGATTTTTTGACTTGGTTATTCTATAATAGAAAATGGTTATTACACAAAATAAAGAAGAAGGTTAACACTTTATGAACTTTTTCATGAACGAAGGTTTTAATTCCCAAAATTCCGGGATTGAACATGCTCAGTTAAAGCGAGCATTACTTTTCCGAAAGAATAAGGTGCCTTTCAAGCTGGTGTTTCGTCAGTGGAACCCGTTAATTCACCACTGGCTTCACATTGCCGGCATGCATGATAACGAAATTTTGAGCTTATTCGATTATTTCCAGCACGCAACTAACGTTAAGAATAAAAAGATTACACCACGTGATATCGACTTCGGTATTCGTGGCCAGTTAAGATACCAGAAAGATCCTCGTGCCAACCGTTACTTAGTCTTTAAAGGTAACATCCTTTTAGGCCGTGTTAATTACTTTGTCAAGGACATCTCCGATCACAAACAGGTTCAGTCCGTTGAACTCTTTGATGGCTTTGGTAACTTATACCGCGTTGACTTCTTTGATCTCCGTGGCTTCAAGTCCATGGTTCAGTGGTACACACCTGATAACAAGATTGGCACTGAAGTATGGTACACCCCAGAAGGCCGTCCTGCCATCGAAGACTTCTACCGTAAGAACGCCCTTGGCAAGATGAAGAAGTCTGGTTGGAAAGTCCGTGACGAAGACGGTACTGTTCACAACTTAACTTCTGGTGGTGAATTAATCCGTCTCTTCCTAAACGACGTCAACGATCATTACATGAACTCTAAGATGCCTAACATCTTCATCATGGACCGTTCCGATGTTTACGAAGAAGAATTACTTTACTTAAGAAACCCTTGTTACAAGGTCTTACACCTGCATAACTGTCAGTCGGGTGATGCCACCAAGCCGAATACTTCAATCTTGAACAACAATTATGAATACAGCTTGGTTAACGCTAACCAGTACAACGCCATTATTTCTGCCACCCATAAGCAGACTCGTGACGTGATTCACCGTTTCCATCCTCAGACTGATATGTTCACGATTCCCGTTGGTGTGATTCCTGATAAGCACTTTGACGAACCACGAATTCCAATGAAGGATCGTAAGCAGGGTAACATCGTTGTCACCGCTCGTATCGCTGCCGATAAACGTTTTGATGACGTTATCCGTGCTATGGGCTTAGCCATGAAGAAAGATCCTAAGTTAGACTTAAGCATCGATCTTTACGGTTATGTTGACCACTCCAACCACGATGCCGCTAGCAAGCACATCAAGAAGGCCATGAAGGAATTTCCTAACACCAAGGGTCGTGTTCATTTACATGGTTACACCAACAACGTTGCTAAGTACCAGAAGCAGGGTCAGGTTTACCCGTTAGCATCCATGATGGAAGGTTTTAACTTAGCCATGATGGAAGCTCAATCCGAAGGTGACGTCGGTGTTACTTACGACTGTAACTACGGTCCTAACGAATTAGTCGTCAATAACAAGAACGGTTACATCGTTCCAATGGGCGGCTGGAAGAAGATGTCCGATTGCTTCGTTAAGTTATTCAGCAATCCAAAGTTACTCCAGAAGATGTCTGATAACGCCTACGAATTATCCAAGCGCTTCAGTGAAACCAACGTCTGGAAAGGCTGGAAGAAGTTACTGGACACCGCCAAGAAAGAATGGCCTGCCATGTACAAGCAGTACCGTCCAGACATTAGCGAAGGCTTAGGCACACCACGTCAGTTGGAAGCCAAGGAAAAACGCCTTGCTAAGCAGTCGAAGAGTCAAGCCAAAGCATAATCGAGGGATTTATAAGATATGAGTGAAAGATATTTATTCGTTAACGAAAATATTTTTACTTTTAATTCCGGTACTGAATTCTCCGCGATGAACCGTCAGAAGCTCTTCCGTAAGCACGGCATCGATTCCAAGATCGTGACCCGTAATTACAACCAGGGCTTACACCAGGAAATCGCTAAGTACGGATTAAAAGATGATGACATCATCAACATGTATGACTACTTTCAGGGTACGATGCACGTTCCGCATCATCATGAAAAATTACGTTACTCCAAGATCGTTGATAAGCGTTATGACAAGATTATCGGTGTTAACAGTAACTATTCATTACTGAAGCGTGGTCAGCGGACCGTTGCCAAGGTTAACATTTTCCCGTTGACCGTTGGTGAAGTCGGCATCGTTTCTTACTACGATGACTTCGGTAACGTTACCAGCCGTGACATCTGGGACGGTCGTGGCTTCAAGTCCAAGACTCAGTACATGCATCCGGATGGCACCATTGGTGACGAAATCGTTTATAACTACCAGGGTGTTCCGGTCATCGAAATTACCCACATGTACATCAACCACAAGACCAAGCAGGTTGGTCCTACCATGTTTAAATTATTGAACTACAAGGGTCACAACTGGCGCTTTAACACTGAAGATGACATGTTCGACTTCTTCTTGGATGACTTATTAAAGCAGAAGCCAGCCGTTGTTATCAATGACCGCCCAACCTTGACTGGTGTCGTTGCCAAGTTGAAGTACGCTGATTCCAAGTACCAGTTACTTCATAATGAACAGACGACGAATGCCGCCATGGCTGGTAGTGCCAAGGGTAAGTTATTCCCTGTCTTGGAACCGTTATTCCACAAGTACTTACAGGATTACGATGGCTTGATCGTTCCAACTGTTCAGCAGAAACAGGACTTAAACCGTCTCTTTCCTGAAGTACCGGTTTACGCCATTTCTGATACGGCCTTAGATAGTGATCACATGGCTAAGGTTGCCAAGGAATTAAAGCCAGCTGCTAAGAAAGATAACAATCTTCTATATATCGGTCGAATTGCCCATGATAAGCATATCGACCAGTTAATCCAGATTGCCAGCTTCGTTAAGAACAGCGTTCCTGACTTAACATTAGAAGTCGTTGGTTACTTTGAATCACCACAGTACCAGAAGATGTTACAGCAGCAGGTTAAGCGTTTAGGGATGCAGAAATCCGTTAAGTTCATCAACTATGCGATTGGTGACCGTAAGGACAAGTTAATGAAGGATGCCAAAGCCATGGCCCAGACGTCATTTGGTGAAGGCCTCAGTATGTCCTTAGTGAACGGCTTAGAATACGGTTTACCTGAAGTTGCCTACAACGTCAATTACGGACCGAACAACATTATCGAAAACGGTAAGAACGGTTACTTAGTTCCGCAGGGTAACATTCGTGAAGCTGCTAACCACTTGGCTAAGATCATGAGTGATAACTCATTAAATGATAAGTTAAGTAAGGGTGCTTTAGCTAAGGCTAAAGAATTCAATGATGACGCTATCATTAACCAGTGGAAGCCATTCTTCAAGAATAACTAGAATTTAGAAATTTAACTAAAATTAAAAGCGATCGATCTAGTTTAGATCGACCGCTTTTTTGTTTACCTTGAGTTTAGTATTTTCTGGGTGGTGTTGAATAATTCTTGATGTATTGATCGTTTTGTAGGGCAAGAGTCTTTTCAATTAGTTGTCTAATTAAGGTCTGGGTCTTATAGGTGATGTGATTGGCCATCTTAAATGAAGCTTTGGTGAGGAAGTTGGTCATCTGGTCAGGTTGGATTTGTTTAGCTTGTTGATCGAAATGATTTAATAGCTTAAATTCATCGCTTTGACAAGCTTCTCGATATTGATTAACGGTTTTGATTAATCCATGATAGTGAGGAATTACAAGGGATTGCAATAGTTCATACATCCAGTAGGCACTGTGGCGGTCAAAGTGATCACCAGCAGTCTGATAATTAGCGGGTGTCTGACTGATGTTGGTGTAGAACGGAACGTACGGACTGAAGACAAGGTTACCTAACCCTAACCATTCAACACAGGAATATTTAAGATTACGATCATTACGAATCTGTAAGATATGCGAAGCTCGGTTGGTGCTGACACCGACGGGGCGGAATTTATAATGATGGACTTTATCTTTTCCATATGGATCATAAGGTGTGCCTTGATAATGGGATGATAAGAACTTTTCAACATCGACAATGCTTAACTTATGGTCGGGATGGTGAAGAAACGGAATCTCAGGATCCATGGGTGATTGTTTAGCGGACGACGTAAACATGCGTTGACCATACCAAGCGCGACCGTTACTGAAGTGAAGATCATGAGTAGTTCGGGTTCCAGCAATGTGTCGCCAATTAAATTCCTTTAGATCAGGATTAAGATGGTGCTGTTTAACGAATTCTGGTAAATCTGGTGACCACATGAAGTTCTTCGGATCATCGAAATCAACGTTCTGGATCATCATCTGATTAGGTGCAATTGCATAGCAGTCATCCGGGATGCGTTGGGCAACCCAATGGTGACCACCGGCAGTTTCGACATACCAGATTTCATTTTTGTCTGAAAAGATAATCCCGTTACTTTCACCGGTACCGTACTTTTCCAAGAGTTTACCCAAACGTTTAACACCGTCTTGAGCACTGTTGATATAGGGCAAAATAACGGTTGGCATGTCAATTTCATTTAAACCGTATTTAGTTAGCGGATCAGCTTTGAGAAATTGCTGATTATTAGAGGTAGTTTCCGTGGCGCTCATGCAGACGTTCTTTTCGTTAACGCCGCCTTCTTCATAGGCGTGATTTGAGAAGCCGCTCATGGCAACGGGCTGACAAGTATATCGATAGGCGTGTTTGGGTAACGGAATCTTGACACCCGTTTTTTCTGATGTAAAAGTTTGATTTTGATTATCATGAGCGGGGCGGACCAAAAACTTAATGGGGAATTTCGGTTCCCGAATGTCTTCGTTTCGACCGACGATCGTTGAACCATCGGTGCTAGCAGCTTTACCAACTAGCATTGTGGTACAGGTTTTAAAGTCTTTCATGTTAATGCTTCCTTTATCGATTGATAAGATGAGTAAAATAAAAGGCATTGCCTATATTATAGACAATGCCTTAGATATTAGTTAGATTATTTTGATTTTGTGAATTGTAAGTAGTAATCACCCTGACCATCAGAGCGAACTAGATAGTTAGTATAACCAGCATGCAGCCAGCGTTGCTGAGTTGCCTGGGCCCAAGCTTTGGCGTTGCTAATCGAAGCAAAGCGCTGTTTATGGTACACCGGTTGCGGTGGAATTGGTGGCTGACGTTTCTTCTGAACAGTAGTATTGTAATTAACCTTAGGCTGTCTTTCTTGTTCGACTCGGTCGTTTCGAGCCGTTCGAATCGCCCGAAGACTATTTCGGTTTACGGATTGATCCGACTTACTAACGTGTCGTGTGACGTGACTGTGGTAACTGTTCTCAGCCGTCTGGTGTTGATTGAACAGTCTAATTCCACCGAGGATCAGAAAGACGATGATGATTAAACCGGAGATCCAGACACAGATGACCGCCTGCTGATTATTACGTTTTTGACGATGATAATTAAAACGGTAACATTTTAATTGTGAATGCTGTGATTCGTTAGGAAGCATGCGTATCACTCCTAATGTTTTCTATCCAAAATAATATTATCACAGTTCAGACGATAAAGAAAAATCCCGCTTATATTGAAATAAGCAGGATTAATTAGATTTTGGAAATGATTACTTCATTTTAACTTTACTATTAACGTGACGAGCGGTCTTCAAATTCTTGGTAATCTGATAACTGGAAATTCCCCAACGGTAGAAAGCCAAGGATACGATAATGATGATAACAAAGTCTAACGGGTACGGAATTAAATTCGTTCCGTTAAAGCTGTTACTACCGAAGTATGACATTACCGAGATGACGATTAGGTAAACGATCATCCACATACTACTCTTAATTTCAGCACCGGTGTGACGCCAGTGAATTCGCCATTCGTAGAAGAAGTAGAATGGTAAGCCTAACATGATGATCAAGATAACCTTGACGGTGGTTGGCCACATTGCCCAGTAAGTAGCTAAACTAGCTAAGACAAAGGCAAATGGTGCCATGAACTTCATCATCTTAAGGTGAATCGGTCGCTTAAAGTGCGGTGCGATGTTCCTTAAGGTGGTAACGGTAACCGGTCCAGTTAAGTAGGCAATCAATGTTGACGTTGAAATGACACTGGCTAAGGTTCCCCAAGAACGGAAGAACGCAACCAGCAGAACGCTAATGACTAAGTTGACGGCCATCGCAATTCGTGGGACACCCCATTTTTTATTGGTGATGCCCAAGAACTTTGGCATATGACGGTTATCAACCATTGCGGCTAAAGTACGACCGGTTTGGGCAACGAATGATACCCCAGTTCCGAACGGTGATACGAAAGCATCAGCATACAGTAATACTGATAACCAGTAGACACCTAACATAATAGCTAAATCAGCAAATGGTGACTGGAATGAGATCCCGTGCCAACCGAGTTTAGCAACCATACTAGGTTTAACGACACCAACGAACGTGAATTGAAGTAAGACGTAAATTACAACACTGATCAGTAACGAGATTACGATCCCAAGCGGGATGTTTCGCTTCGGGTTCTTGATTTCTTCACCCATATTAATAACGACCTGAAAGGCGTTATACGAGAAGATAATTCCTGAACTAGTGGTGGCAGCAAAGATTGCGGCACTACCATAAGGCATGAAGCCACCGATTCCAGCACCAACTTCGTTTCCGGGGTGGAAGCCAGCTAACAGTAACATCACGATCGTTAGTAACGGAATTACTAATTTAAAGATAGAGATGAAACTGGTAAACGTAGCCAGGAACTTAACTGACCAGTAGTTTAAGAGGGTGAAGACCAGGATGAATAGAAAGACAACAAACAGACCTTCGTTCGAGATCTCACCATTATACATAAAGCCTCGGGTCCAGTAAGCCCAGCTCCACGGCCAGGAACTCATATATTGAACGGCTGCGACGGCTTCAATTGGGATTAACGTCACTAACGAGACCCAATTAGACCAGGCCGCGATAAAACCAAGTAGCGATCCGTGAGTGTATTGAGCGTAACGGCTCATTCCGCCGGTCTCTGGAAACATGGTACCCAGTTCAATGTAGTTAAAGGCAATTGAACCGATGACGATTGCTCCGATGATCCATGAAAGAATGGCTGCTGGTCCTGCAACTTTAGAAGCTTCCCAGGAACCAAATAGCCATCCGGATCCGATAATGGAGCTTAGTCCGAGCATCACGATCTGAAAGAGACCGATTTGACGTTTGGATTTAGTTTTCATATATTTATCAAATCTCCTTTGATAACTTTCCTCCAAAAACAATTCGATATTCAAATGTAAAGTCATGAATTGTTCTCATGACATATCTATTATTATATCAAAATTTAGAAAATGGTTCAAGAAAAGCCCAGTCTAGCAAGTACTGGGCCACTTTGGATCAATTTGATTTAGATTTAATTAAATGATTTTGTTTGCTTGGATTCTTTAATTTCGATTAAATTCTTATCAGGATCTAAGATCCAAATGGCTCGCATTGGACCATTGGAACCTTTGACTTCAACGGGACCTTTAACAACTGGAACACCGTAATTAGCTAAGTGTTCCTTGGTGTAGGTTAATGAATCCTTATCGGTAATGCATAATGCGGATGCACCAGGTGTTGGGACTGGGATGTTTGGATCGTAATCTTTACCAAGCTGACGAAAAACTAACTTTTGGTGACCTAATTGAACGGTTAATAAATCTTTAGTAAAGCTAACGACCGGTAAATCTAATACTTCATGATAAAAACGCATTGTGCGATCGAGATCTTTAACGGTGATGGTGATGTGATCAAAGTCACGTACTCTCATGTGTAAAACTTCCTTTATGTATTGTGGTAATCAGGTAAATTATAGCATAAGTTAATATGTGTTCTGGTTGACTAATCTATTAATATCCAGTACTTTAAAGATGCTGAATATAATCAAGTTGAAAAATCCATATTGTTTTTAAGCCTGCTAGTTTCTCTAGTAGGTTCTTTTTTTATATAAGAAATCCATTAAAATATAAATAGACTATACTAGTTTTTCGCAAAGGGGAATTCAATGGCTCTTTTAGACGTTAAAAATTTAACCATGAGTTTTGCTGATAAGACTTTATATAAACACGCTAATTTCACATTAAACAAAGGTGAACACATGGGTGTCGTTGGTCAAAACGGGGTTGGTAAATCAACCTTAATCAAATTGATTACCGGTGCCGAATTACCGTTAACTGGCCAGATCAAGTGGCAGAAAGGTGTTAAAATCGGTTATTTAGACCAATACGTTAACATCCCCAAGGGCATGACCCTGATGAAGTTTCTACATACTGCCTACTCGAAGCTTTATGATATGAACGACCACATGAACCAGTTATATAAGGATTACGCCAAGCACCCTGATAACAAGTTGATGGTGCAGGCAGGTCGAATCCAGGAAACTCTTGAAGCGCATCATTTCTATGATATCGAAACTAAGATCAATGAAGTTATTACCGGTCTAGGCTTAGATGATATCGGTAAGAATCAAGAAGTATCTAAGATGAGTGGTGGTCAGCGATCCAAGATTATTCTGGCCAAGGTCATTTTAGAAAAGCCGAACGTTATCCTGCTTGATGAACCAACTAACTACTTAGATGTAGCCCATGTTGACTGGTTGATTGACTATTTGAATAACTTCTCTGGGACCTTCATGGTCATCTCGCATGATTACGACTTCTTAGAAAAGATTACTAATTGTATCCTGAATATCGCGTTCGGTCACATTAAGAAGTACCGTGGTGACTTTAAGAAAGCCATGCGTCAGAAGACGGCTGAAGAAAAGTTCTATAAGAAAGCTTACGATAAGCAACAGGTCAAGATTGCCAAGGCCAAGACGTTCATTCGTAAGAACCGTGCCGGATCTAACGCCAAAATGGCGAAGTCGCGTGAAAAGATGCTGGGTAAGATCCATAAGGTTGCCAAGCCATCTAAGGATATCCACGCATCATTCAACTTTCCGTATTACGATACCGGTTCGCAAAATGCTTTATCGGTCAAGAAGCTATCCGTTGGTTACGATGGCAAACCGTTACTGTCACCGGTTACCTTTACCGTTACCACCGATGAAAAGATCGGCCTCAAAGGTTTTAACGGGGTTGGTAAATCAACGCTGATTAAGACGATTTTAGGGATGATTCCTGCCATTAGTGGTCACTCCAAGTTTTCACCATCCGCTAAGGTTAATTACTTTAGTCAGGATTTAGTCTGGCCACATCCGGAAGAAACGCCACTCCACATGATGGAAGGTAAGTTCCCGAATCTGACACAAAAGGTGTTACGAACTAAGCTAGCTAAGTGTGGCTTAGATTCTGCTAACGCCATGAAACCAATGCAGGAACTCTCCGGTGGTGAACAAACCAAGGTTAAGTTGTCCTTAATGGAATTTAAGCCTAGTAACTTCTTGATCATGGATGAACCAACCAATCATTTAGATGCTGAAACTAGAGCATCCCTAAAAGCTGCCATCAAGAACTTCCCAGGTAACGCGATTATCGTATCGCATGAAGTCGGCTTCTACGATGGCTTATGTGATCGAGTTCTTAACGTTGAAAAACTCAGTCTTCAAAATCCAGACCTGCATAAACCTAGTGAACATGCTTAATTAGTTGTAGAGTTGACCTAGTTGATTAAAGATTAAATCAAACTAAAGAGGTACTTACCAATGGATAAGAAAGCAGAATTACAGAAATTAGAAGCTCAGAAAAACAAATTAGAAGATCAAATCAGTAAGTTGGAGGGTAACAAGTTCGTTGCCAAGGGCACAAAACTTGGTAAGAAGCTTTTCAGTGAATTCAAGAAGATGCATAAGCATATGCATAACCATGGCTTTGCTGAATGGAAAAAGAATTACGTGGTATTGAAGCGTGAAGACTACAAACAGTTAAAGACTAGTATCGGTTTTTACAAAGCTAAGTACCGTGACGCGATGTTACGTGCCAACAACTTACACACGAACTTAAGATAATTAATCTAATAATTTAGATAAAGAAAGCTCCTAATTATCATTACGATAATTAGGAGCTTTTTGTTATTAAAGTAAATTTAAATTACTTGTTGAATGTCCCGTTTTCGACCTGACGGATAAAGTCAGCCAAGTGCTTGTAGTAAACAGGGGCGTTATCAATCATATGGTGATGACCACCATGTGGAGTTGATACGAACTTAGCGTTTGGAATTAACTTAGCCATCTTTTTACCAGCAGAGATCGGCATGCTTTCATGCTGACCAAAGGTTACTAAGGTTGGAACGTGAATGTCCTTTAAGTGCTTGGTAAAGTGCCAGCTCTTTAACTTGCCGGTAACGACAAATTCGTTATCACCCTGGAAAGCGTGGTAAATATCTTCGTTGTTGATGTCGACTAAGTGATGAATTGCCGGTGGATAAGTCCGGTCGATCCAGCCACGGTTTAATACGTCAACGCATTTCTGGTAACGGGCGTTATCGTAGTTGTTTTCCTTTTCACACTTCTTCATGTAGGCAACGTCGTCAGCCGGAAGGGCGTGTTCACGGATCTGGTTTAGGTGCTTGGTGTAATCATCGATGTCTGAAACCATTGATGAAATAATGGCACCTTTTAAGTGCTTCTGTAACTTTGGATCAGCAGCGTATTCCTGAACCATTAAGCCGCCCCAGGATTGGCCGATCAGATAGAAATTATCTAAGCCTAATTTACGGCGAACTTCATCTAATTCATCAATGAAGTACTTGTAGGTAAGGACCCGTTTAGCAATCTTCGGGTTACTTAAGTCAGGCGTATCAGAATACCATGAGCCTAATTGGTCGTACATGGTAACTTGAACGTCCAAGCCCTGTTTCTTTAATTCCTGAGCAGCGTTTTCCCAGTATTCTGGAGTGCCACCGGGGCCACCGTGTAATGCGAGTAAATGAATGTGACCATGACCGGACGTATGGGTCCAGAGATGGTAACCATTGTCTAAAGTAATGATTTTAGTACCAGTTCGCATATTGAATCTCCTTTTTAATCGTTAATACTTATATAATAACATTTATTTTTTATAAACCGGAACGACCAAGCTGGAGTACTTAGGATCGATCGTGTAACTAATGTGCTGGTTACCACGTAACGTGCGAGCATAGTCAGTCGCGAAGATGATTAGACCTAACTGATGCTTCGGTAAGAAGTGGAAGAACGTTGGCTGAAGTTCAAAGCTAACGTCAACGTACTGGTTTGGCTTTAGATCATCAACCTTGTAGGCATTGTGACGGTTCTGTAGGTTGATGTGTGATACCACGATCTTCTTGAACGGGGTTGGGTGCTTCTGATATTTGAATTCACGGAGATCATCTTTACGCCAGTGATAACCCTGGTAAATACTCTGGAAGCCGATCACTTGTGGAGAAATCGTTAAGCGTTTAGCAGTTCCGTAATCCACAAGCATGGCACTGATTAATCCGATGTCCTGACTGCTCTTAACACGTAAGTTAACTTTAACGTTACCGTCGACCTTAAGGTCATGCTTGAACGGTGCCGTTTTGAAGATTAATTTATTACCGGTTAATGGTGATTTTTTACTGCTCATCAGATCGTGATACCAGACTGGTAAGTAGTGACAATATTTAGCAAACGATTTTTTATCCACATAATCCTTAAATGATAGCGGAGCCTGTGAACAACTTTCTGGATCTAATGACTGATCATTTAAATGATAGGTGATGTGATGCTGACTATTACACCAATCTTTGTAAGTATTCCAGGTTTCTGGCTTGGTGTTATCTTGAACGGTAACCGGTGGAATTAATTGATTAGCGGAGTTATCCACACCGTATAATTTATTACTTATCCACAGGTTGACCATGTCAGTAAAGTCGATTGACTGGAAGTTGTTGATATAAATGTGCTGACCCTGATGCAGGATTAATTTCTTGGTAACGGGGACATCTTTTAAGGCTTTCCAGCTGTGTTCAACGTTGATTGGCTTAACGTTGATGTCGTTTAAACCGTGGACAAATAATAAGTCAGCCTTAGTGTTCTTGAGATCCTTTAGATAGTTACGGGCGTCCCAGAATTTATTGTATGCACCGGTATCACGATGCTGGTCATGGGTAATCTTAGCAAGTTGCTTTTTCCACAACGGTTTAATGCGATGATAATCACCCGCACTCTTTTTCCGGCTGAAGACTTCTTCAGCTAAGACATCGGCATCTTCACCCTGGAAGCCACCGGCAGCGCAAACTAAGCCGTTTTCACGATAGTAGTCGTACCAGCTAGAGATGGCGGCTTCGATGATGCAAGTCTTTAAACCTTTAACACCGGTACTGGCAACGGCGGTCGCTAAGGTTCCTAAGTATGAACGACCGGTCATAGCAACGTTATGATTAGACCACCAGGCATCGATTGCGATGTGATCAGATGGATTGGTGAAGGCGGTGCGATTACCAGCTAACCACTGAACGACTGATTCAGCACTGACCGTTTCGGCTTTATCACCGGTTGTCTTTAGTCCTTGTGAGCCTAACGTTCCGACACCGGCAGAGTAAACGACTGCGAAGCCACGGGCCAAGAAGTAGTCGTTCATCGTGTATGTCCATTCATGATGGAAAGCTTGTTCAGGTTGTTTAGCATGACCCTTAACTGCACGGGGTGCGGGGATGTTCTTGGTTGGATCAGCATGTGATTCAACATCCTGATATGTATAGTTATTTGGTTGCTTGCGAGTTAACGGTTTGTTGACATTATGTGTCATTCGGTCACCGTCAGCATCGTTAGTTCCCATGTTATATGGACTAGCTGTGAATAACGTTGGGACTTTGACACCGTGATTAGTTTCACTCGGTCTGATGATGTCGGTCTTTAAAAGATCCCGTTCACCGTCTTTATCAGTGTCTAATGGGGATTCAACGTAGACCACTTCGTGAATTAGATGATTAGTATTAAAGACCGGCTGGGCTTTCCCGTCGATGAAGAGTGGCTTTGGCAGGTCATTAAATTGTTTATAATAACCGTCACTAGCTAGATCATCTAAGTAGGTCTGACCAAGCTTGGTGTGAGTATTTAACATTAAGTACCAAGCATGTAAGACGTCTTTGTTGGTCATTGCCTTAGGGTTAGCAACCTTGACCATTGGCAAGCGCATCTTTTTCATTGCTTTTAATGGAGCGTCAAGTTCAAAGTCCAGATGAACTTCAAAGTGCCAGAGCTGTAAAGCAACGTTATAAAAAGCACTTGTGGATAAGTTTTGGGTGCTGTCTAAATAATTATCGGCAGCTTGGTCAGGTGTGGCCATTAAACCGTGAAGTCGGAAGTTTTTCAAAGCCTGACTATGGTCGTTAACGAAAGCCTTAAAAAGTAAGTGTTTAAAGAGCAGAGCAGGGGATAACTTGCTCATTTGATCGTTATAAAAGTGGATAACTTTTAATTCATGGATCATTTGCGAAAACTTAACGGGTTCGATCGCGAATTGATGATTTTTCATGTGCATAAAATAACCTCCTAAATAGTATTGTACAGCTAATGCTTATCTAAAATCATTAACTTGTTAATAAATGTTTAATGGGTGGAAACATTATGGCCATTTAACATAAACTGAACCGAACCGAGTATAATTTACCTTTGAGGAGGTTAATTATGGCCGAAAAATTAGAAGGCGGCGTCATTATTTATCAGAAGGTCTTCGGTTTTCCCCATTATTTATTAGTTCACCGTAATAACGGTGAATGGGAATTTCCGAAGGGTCCGTTAAAAACAGATGCCGATCCAAAAGATTTAGATCAATTCAAATCAGCTGCTGAAGCCAGCGCTAAACAATTGACTAATTTAGACGTTAAGATTAAACTACCTTTTTGTAAATCGCTAACTTATCATCCTAACCTTGGTGATAAGCGTTTGGTCAAGGTCTTTGTAGCCCAGGTTAAATCGCATGTAATTGTAACTCCGTCTAAGAAACAGGTCATGGATTACGGATGGTTCGACTTTCGGAACGCTTACCACACTTTTTATTACGATAACGAACGGGACGTCTTTTATGATGTTGACCAGTTCGTTAAAAAGCAGTTAGGCCTAATCTAATTCCGAGATGATTAATATGCACCGCACCCCGCCGTTTATTACGCCATTTGCGATTCTATCGATAATTTTGATTTTGGGTGCGTCAAATGTTTTTGAAAACAAAGTTACTAATACCCACGAAGGTGCGCCTGTTCGGCAGACCCGGGTGGTAAATAATAACCAGAACAGAACCCGGAGCCATAGTATCGTGGATAAGATTAAAAACAAGCTTAAGTCACCAAATGATAAAGATAATAAAAATGATCAAAAATCGGACGATGATTCGACTGAATCAACGAAGCAACCGAATCGATCGAATAAGTCAAATGTGAATAATTCGACATCAACTAGTGACCAACCGAGTCATTCGTCGAGCTCATCCCAAAGTAGTAGTTCGTCACAAGGTGCCCAAAAGTCGACCGGTCAAAGTCAGAGCAAGTCGACGAATAACAGTGGCAGCCAGTCGAATCAATAGAAGGTGACATCGTGTTCAGTTTTCTAAATTTACTTAGTCAAGGATTAGGTTATTTCGGGTTCATTAACATTGGGAGCCGTGGTAATAGGGTTCTTAATCAAATCTATACGACCGCCGGAATCTTAGGTGATCTATACCTGTTTTATGCGGGAAGCCGCTTTATCATTAATGGCTTTATCATTCATGGTGTCTTACTGGTGGTAGCTTCCGTTGCGTTGGTCTATTTCTTGTACATCAATTTTTACTACTATTTCTTAAAACGCGAAGCACCATTTGATGTATCACCAGTTATCGAGAAGAAACTGGGCCTGAAGCAGTTTAATGAAGAAGCCACCCATTCATTAACGCATCTACAGAATTTGCATCAGCGGGATGATCGGGATGCGGTTCATGAGATTCGACAGTCGATCCCAGCTCACTTGATCACTACGCAACAGACCCGTCGGAACCTTCAAGCTTTAGTTCAGGATTTGATCAAGGGTGACCACTTAAATACTGATTATGCCGGCTTAAGTTATCACCAGATCTTTAAACGTTTGAAGCAGGATCATCACCGTCCGGTCTACGCCATTGGTGCGGGAGCCTTAGTCCCGTTTTACCAGCTTCGGCACATCGATAACGAATGGCGAGTATTTGCCGGTAATGACAAATTTCATGCCCGTTACGTTGGTAAGATTGCCCGGATTGGTCTTCAACCGATCCAAGAAGTTAACCAGCACGCTCATTCCTGGGTGCCAGTTTTAACTTCGGTCATCTTGGTTGGCGGTCCTTACCAGATGATGGGGCGCTCGCGAGTTTATCAGCATCACCAGCCATATCGTTTGCAGGTCAACGTTCGTTTTGAACGACCGCAATTTTAATTAAATTGAGTAAAAGAAAAAAGGCGTTAATATTATTAGACGTAGAAATTGATCTAATAATGTTGACGTCTTTTTAGTTAAGTTTAAATTGATCGGCCCATACAAACTGACATTTGCTGAGATTATCAAATCCGGTGACCTTCTTTAAAATGGCCGTTATTTCCGGCTTTTGAAAGCCAACATCTCGGATCATCTTTCGCATGGTCGTTCGGTCCCACAGACAACGATCGTCCTTGAGGATCGCTTTTTGAGTATCGGTCTTAATCGTATATCGATCTTGATCATGGCAAAGAACGGTGTATTGATCATCGGTGTGCTTCATAACAATAACGTGATATTCGGACAACGCAAGATCCATTTTAATTATTCTTTCTACAAAAAAGCCATGACGTCTAAATCACACGTCATGGCTTTTAGTTTTCTTTAATTAAGCTTTTAACTTTTCTGGACGAAATCCACAGAAGGTTTCATCATCGATCTTATCGTTCGGTTCTACGATTGGGTAGCTACGGAAACCTAAATCCAGGATATGATTTCTTTCCGCTTCGGAATCAATGTGTTTGATCGTGTATTTAACACCTTTAGCGTCCAAGACCTTTTGGGTCATCATGCAGCCAGGGCAAAAACCTTTTTTAGAAATAATTGTCATATTAAGCACCCCTGAATTATTAAAATTATGATATGAATATCAAATGACAGTTAAAATAATACCATAGATTGGGGCTAAGTCAATTCGAGGTGCCACATGTTGTGGAACATGCAATATGACGGGGCTGAGCCGTGATTTGACTTAAATCTGATATTGGCTGATCCGGTCTAGCATGGGCTTTGGCAAATTTACTTTTATTTGAGTTCCTTTAGCAGAATATTTAGCTTTTAAAACGTCGGCGTGGGTATTCAAATAACTGATGATCTGACCTTGGTTATAAGGGATTACGAGATTAACCGTAATGTAATTGCGGTAAATCCGTTGTTCAATCATTTTGACTAATGCATTGATGGACCGGTTAGTTGGGTCCTGAGCCGACATGATCAAACTGTTTCCTTCCTGAACCGGATAATGTTTACCAACCTTATCGGCTTTATTGAAGACCGTGATCATTGGGATGCCATGAATACCCATCTTCTTTAAGGTCTTCATGGTGGTCTTCATCATTAATTGCCGGTTTGGGTCGGAGTAGTCAACGACCTGAATTAACAGATCCGCGTTAGCGGCTTCTGATAGGGTTGACTGGAACGCACTGATTAATTCATGAGGTAACTTACTAACGAAACCGACCGTATCACTAAGCAGGAATTTACGGTTGTTAGGTAGGGTTAATTTACGAACTTCGGTGCTTAAGGTCGCGAAGAGCATATTCTTAACCAAAGCCCGTTTACTTTCGTTGGTGCCCCAGCGTTTAACTAATTGGTTCAAGATCGTCGATTTACCAGCGTTGGTGTAACCAACCAACGCAACGGTCGGGATGGTCATCTTTTTCCGTTGGTGACTCTGAACCTTTTTCGTCTTATTGACTGATTTAAGGTGATGACGGATGTTGTTGATCTGACGGCCTAAGGTTCGGCGTCTCATTTCAAGCAACGTTTCACCAGAACCACGGTTGGTATAACCACCACCGTTACCGGTTTGTTGATCCAAACGGACACTGGCGCTGGTTCGTAGTCGTGGTAACTGATATTCTAATCGGGCCAATTTAACTTGAAGTTTAGCTTCCTTAGTTCGAGCTTGGTTAGCGAAAATTTCTAAAATCAAACCTGTTCGATCGATGATGTCTTTACCAGTCATCTTTTCTAGATTTCGGATCTGACTAGGCGTTAATTCATCGTTAACGATGATGTACTGGGCTTTTTGAGCTTCAGCAATTTCCTTTAGACTCTTGATTTTGCCAGGGCCGAAGTAGGTTCCGGCAAACGGATGATCGAGCTTCTGGGTAACGGTTGTAACGACTTGCATATGATTAGCTTGGGCCAGGGCGTTGAGTTCCTTAATGGAGTAATCAAAGTGAGGATCATTCAGGTTTAAACCGATGGTAATAACTCTGGTCGGCTGGTTTGTAAATTTAGTATCGATATTAAGGCTTCCCTTGCTAAAAAAGCGGTCAGTATTCAATAGAAATACTAACCGCCACGTGATTTTAATTTAAAATTTTATCGGTTATAAATTCTTGGTGTCAGTTTTGTTGAAGTAAACGACTTCGGGATGGTTATCCTTGACGACCATCTTAGTAACACTGCCGTTAGCAGTCGACTGGGAGACGTCAACATGGTTACCGTAATAATAAGCGATCCAGCGAATGATGGTCCCGTGGGCAGCAACTAAAATGTTGTCACCGTCATGAGCCTTGCTTAAGATTCGCTTCAAACCGGCTTCAAACCGTTTCTTAACCTGCGCACTGCTTTCAGCATCGTGGAATGGGTCGGCATCGTGAATCATGTCTAAGACCTTACTCATGCCCCAACGGTTAATCATCTTGTTATAGGTGTCTTCACCGTAAGGACCACCGATCATGTGCCAGGCGTGTTCGCCATCGGCACCTTCGAAGTAACCGAAGTTTTCTTCACGGAAAGCTTTGTCAATTACGGGTTCTTTAATTGGTGACGGATTTCTAGCTAAAATATATTCAGCGGTGTGAATAGCACGTGGCCGGTCACTAGCGTATGCTGCGTCGAATTTAATTGAACTGAGTCGCTGACCGGCTTTCTTAGCGTCCAAGACACCCTTGGGTGTAAGTGGGGCGTCGCATAGGCCTTGAATTCGGTAGTACATGTTTAAGTACGTTTGGCCATGTCGAACAAAAAAGATATTGATCAAAATTTAAGCGCCTCCTGACTGCGTTGCGTTTCTATTTATTATTTTATCAAGGTTACCGGGGATTATCCATTAATGTCGGTTGTAAATTCTAAATAATCTACACGGATTTAATTTGATGTCCTGCTTTTTTGTTAGTGGTCGTCACGTGATAAAATAAAGGCTGGTTCTACAAGTTATCGTTAATTTTAGGGGAAATTTAAATGGCAGAAAATATTAAGATCGCAGAACAGAAACGGCTTAATTCAGTAATTCAAAAGATTAATTTAGCTAAATTGAAACAGCTAAAGACGATTCATCATGACGAAAAGAACGAACGGATCATTCAGAAGGATTTCTACAATGACGTTCGTTTACGTTCAACGACCTATTCCGGTTTAATGGAAACCGGAGTCGAAGTTCGTCAGAAACAGCAGATGCTAGATCAGCTCAATAGTGAATGGCATCAGGCGCATTTCTTCTTGAAGCGGCTTCAGTTACTGGCTAAGAATCCGTACTTTGCCCGGGTCGACTTCAAAGAGTTAAATAGTGATCAGGTCCACACCATTTACATCGGCTTAGCCTCGTTTGCTAACGAAGGTAAACATTATTTGGTGTATGACTGGCGAGCCCCAATTTCGAGTATTTATTACGAAAATAAATTGGGTAAAGTCACCTATCAAGCACCATCTGGTCCGCATACCGTTAATGTTCTCCTGAAGCGTCAGTTTCAGATCAAGAACGGTAAGATTGTGACCGTCTTCGATACTAAAGCCGCCATTGGTGACCAATTATTGCTTAGTAATTTAAGCCAGCAGTCAACACCTAAGATGCGGAATATCGTGACCACGATCCAGGCTGATCAGAACAAGATCATCCGTGATACTTCCGCTGATTTACTTTACGTTCAGGGGGCCGCTGGTTCTGGTAAGACGTCAGCTGCTTTACAGCGAGTCGCTTACCTTTTGTACCATTACCGACCGAGTTTAACGTCTCGACAGATTATTCTGTTCTCGCCGAACCAGTTGTTCAATGATTACGTTAACCACGTTTTACCGAGTTTAGGTGAACACAACATGGTTCGGATGACGTACTACCAATACAGTGACCATCGAGTTCCGCACTTTAGTGTTGAAACCTTAGCTCAGCGGTTTAGTGATGATAATCTAACGCATCATGATCAGCGAATTAATAATTTGAAGAACAGCTTAGAGTGCTTTAAAGCCGTTAATAAATATTTGGGTGATTTGAACCATAGCGGGATGCACTTCAAGAACATCATCTTTAACGGTCACGTCTTCATTTCTAAGCAGCAGATCGCAAAGATCTATTACCAGTTCAATTCGAATTACGATCTTAGTAACCGGTTAGACGCAACTAAAGATAAATTATTAATCTTATTACGTGAACGGATTAAGTCCGAAATGAAGAAGAAGTGGGTCTCCGACGCCATCGAAGATATGGATCGTGCTCAGTTACAAGCCATTCAATTAAGTCATCCGAACGAATTCCAGAACGTCGATAATTCGTATAATTTCTTGGCTAAGCACATCGTTATCGGTGCCTTTCGTCGGGTTAGACACATCATTACCAACGGCTTGTTTATCAACCTGAACCTACAGTATCTGCACCTATTAAATGCATTACCGAAGTACATTAGCTTAAAGCAGTTTGGGATTCCGGAAAAGACTTGGCAAAACAGCTTAAAGGAATTCATTAACGAATTAGATTATGGCCAGATTTCGATGGCCGATGTCTCGATCTATCTGTATCTGCATGATCGAATTGCTGGTAGTTTGGGTCATCCGGGCATCAAGTACATCTTTATCGATGAAGCCCAGGATTACACTGGCTTCCAGATGGCACTGATTCATTATGAATTCCCAAAGGCTCGCTTTACCGTCTTGGCCGATCTTAATCAAGCCATCTTTACCCATCAGCGTAGTCATCATTTACTTGGTGATCTTAAGCAGATCTTTAAGGGTCAAACAATTCACCAGGTTCAACTGGTTAAATCATACCGATCCACTCAACAGATTACCGACTTCAGTAAGTATCTGTTACCGGATGGTGAAGACATTCAATCGTTCGCACGAAATGGTGAATTACCGAAAGTATCCGTTGAACCAAGCCGTGGTCGAGAATTAGCCGGCTTAATTAAGATCATTAAAAATAATCATAAGTACGGCACCACCGCATTAATTGGTAAGAATCTAAAACAGTGTCAGCTGTTAGCTAAGCAGCTAAAGCAGCGTGGCGTTAACGTTCATCTGATCCAGACTGAAAATCAGGAATTGGTCAGCGGGATCTTAGTAGTTCCGGCATACTTAGCCAAGGGACTAGAATTCGATGCCGTCGTGATGTTGGATGCATCCCGGCATAATTACGCTAACGATGAAGATCGTCAGTTAGCGTACACGATCTGTACCCGAGCCATGCACCGGTTGAACGTGATCAGTATTCATGATTTGTCACCGTTATTTAACGCAATTCCAAAGCAGTTGTACCAATTAGACGATTAATTAAGAGGATTAAACATGAGTGTACCTAGTAAACGTAATTATTTTATGTATCCAAAGGATAAGTGGAAACAATTTTACCAGGGTGAATCCGTCCCGATTACCGCAAAGAGTCTTCAGCAGATCAAAGCGTTTAATGATCGAATCTCTTTGCAGGATGTTCAGGATATCTACATCCCGTTAATTCATCTATTACGGATGCGTCTGGATAATTTTAAGACCTGGCACGATACTCGAGCGATGTTCCTACAGCGACCAGCTCAGCGGACCCCGTTCATCATCGGGATTTCCGGAAGTGTTGCGGTCGGTAAATCAACTACAGCTCGGCTATTAGAAGTCTTACTTTCGCATTTCTTTGAAGGTTACAAGATCCAGATGATTACGACCGACGGCTTTCTGTATCCCAATAAGGTCTTGAAAAAGAAGCATTTAATGGCTTTGAAGGGCTTTCCGCAGACTTATGACATGCCAGCATTGATTAAATTCTTGAATGCCGTCAAGACTTGCAAGCGAGAGGTTAAGTCACCGGTTTATTCACATCAAGTGTACGATGTAATTCCGCATCGTTTCGACATTGTTGACCGGCCCGACGTTTTGATCGTCGAGGGGATTAACGTTTTACAGTTACCGAGTAATCAGCAGATTTATGTGAGTGACTTTACTGATTTTTCCATTTATATCGATGCCGACGCCAAATTGATTGAACAGTGGTACCTAACCCGACTCAAGAAATTAATGAAGACGGCCTTTCAGGATCCACTGAATTATTATTATCGGTATGCTCATCAGAATCCGGAAGCGGTCGTTAAAATGGCTAAACGGGTTTGGGACAAGAACGATTTACCAAATCTAAAGGAAAATATCTTGCCGACCCGGTCACGAGCTGACTTTATTATTCATAAGACTCATAATCACCGGATCGATAAAGTTTACATTCGAAAGTATTAATGATTGACGGCTCCATAATGGGGCCTTTTATATTGAATAAGGAGAAATAGTATTTGCAATATTCCTGGGTTAACCAGCAGTTTAAACGAATTGCCGTGAAAAAATTTTTAAAGCACCGTGGAATCAGTCACCGGATCTTCACTTCGATTAAACATCACGGGAAGCTCTATCTAAATCATCACCGGATCGTGACTAGTCAGCCGATGAAATTAGGGGATGAAGTAGCCGTTGACATTCCGTCTGAGCCGGCAGATCCCCACGTTGTTATTAGTCATGGTAAATTAGATGTAGTGTATGAAGATCAGAACTGGCTAGTGATTAATAAACCGGCTGGACTGACTTCGGTCCCCGGTCCGCATAATCGGCATGATACAGTGGTGAACCGCCTTAAGGGGTATTTATTAGCGCATCATTCGCCTAATTTACGTCCACATTTAATTACCCGGTTGGATATGTACACCAGTGGTCTAATGCTGATTGCGAAGCATCGGTTTGCTAACAGTCTGGCTAACCAGTTGATTAATACCCATAAGATTAAAAAGGTTTACCTAGCTATAATCAAAGGGCATTTGAAGACGCAGCACGGCTCCGTAAAAATGCTGATTGGGAAATTACCAAACGAAATTAAGCGGCATAAAATGATCAACGGTCAGTTTGCCTGGACGGAATACCGGCAAGTGAAATCGTACCCGAAATTTACGTTGATCAAGGCCCGTTTGCATACCGGACGGACCCATCAGATTAGAGTTCATTTTACTGAAATTGGTCATCCTTTAGTGGGTGATCATCTGTATGGCGGACCGATGGACTGGGGGATTAAGCGTCAGGCATTGCATGCTTGGTACTTGGCCTTTCCTGATCCGTTTACTCATCAAGTTAGAAAATTTAAGGCCAATTTACCGGCTGATATGAAACGGTTACTAACCCAGAAATAGTTCGGAGGGATAGTTATGAAAAAGAATAGTGTTGTAAAGTGCTTAGTTGACGGCAAAAAGTATCGAGTGGTCGACGGAATGTTCTTAAAAGAACTGAAGCCGTCGATCCGAGGTCAGATCAAATATGATTATCATCATGCTAAAGATACCGACTTTATTTGTGGTGATCATCTGTTGCATTACCGAGTTCACGAAGTTAACCGCATGATTAATCGTGATACCAAGCGTAACCATAAGATCAACCGAAAGTTGACTCGGGCTCTGAATAACGATAATTACGCAATCACCAACGTTAACCAGGCCCTACAGAAACACGAAACCTTTGGGCAGAAGTTAGCCGATGCCGTTGCCCACTTCGGTGGTAGTTGGAGCTTCATTATTATCTTCGTTGGTTTCCTGTTAATTTGGATGACCGTCAACGGTCTGGAATTATTTGGGATTCACTTTGATCCGTATCCGTATATCTTGCTTAATCTAGCTTTGAGTTGTATTGCTGCCATTCAAGCCCCGTTTATCATGATGAGTCAAAACCGTTCCGCCGACCATGACCGTTTGTCAGCTGAAAACGATTATCATGTCAACATTAAATCGGAACATGAACTTCGTATTTTACACGCTAAGCTGGATCATTTAAACCAGGATCAATTACCGCATAATTTAGAGGTTCAGCGTTTACAACTCCAGATTTTAGGCGAGGTTCACGCTGAATTGATGGACCTTCGTCGTCAGAATAATATCTTGAGGACCGAAAATAAGGCTGAACATCGATATATAACCAAAGAGACTAAAGAGGAGCACAAACATGAATACACCAAAAAACATTAACCACATCGAATTAGGCAACCCCATTTTTAATAGAATGATATTTGTGTTGCGCAGACCCGTTACCAAAAAGAACCATTTAGATTATCGATTCATGAACGAAAAGTTAGAAGAAATTGCTCCTGATATCTGGGCAATGCCGGCTTATATGAAAGCCAAAGACAGTTACAGTCTTTTCTTTATCGTAACCAAGATTGAATCTGGCCAGACCGTCGTGGCCTTTTCAGAAGGTCATTTTGAAAATGGTGACTTTCGATTAGGTCGACCCATGGTTACTGGACGCGGCTTGAATCATCTTCATCAGCATGACCCCCAACGAGCTTTGCACGTCGCTCACTTTCTGAATTTGATTTCAAAAGCCGCCGAAGGGGACTGGCGCATGGTTACATCCGATTAAAATAAGTTAGGTCGGATGGAAAAATAATTTTTAACGTGCCATAATAAAGTCCCAACAATAAGAAAGTAGGCGATTGTGTGCAATCCAAGGACCAGATGTCAGGTGCCCGGTTTTTATTCGTCACGATCTTAAACATCGTCATCACCGTGGTCGAATTTGCCGGAGGTGCCTTGGCCGGAAGTCTGTCACTAGTATCAGACGGTTTTCATAATCTCGGTGATTCGGCTTCGGTCGTTTTAAGTTATTATGCGCATCGAATCAGTAGTCGTCCGCAGACGAAACACGAGACGTTCGGCTATAAACGAGCTCAGATTATTTCAGCGTTCGTTAATTCCGCATTTTTGATGATTATTTCCGCAGTTTTAATCGTTGAAGCGGCTTCAAGATTATTTCACCCTGAGCACACCAATGGTGAATTAATGTTCCTAGTTGCAATTGTCGGAACGATCGCTAATCTAGTGTCAGCTGTGATCTTGAACCATGGTGCCAAGCATAATTTGAACATCAAAGCCACGTATCTTCATTTATTAAGTGATACGTTATCCTCGGTCGGCATCATTATCGGTGGGATTTTAATTCAATTATATGGCTGGTTCATCGTTGACCCGATCGTCACGATCGGCGTTGCCCTATACATCATGGCTGAAACCTGGCCAATTATTAAGAAGACCATCGTGATTTTGATGCAGGGTGCCCCTGATATCGATAGTGAAGCGATTCAGCATGATCTGATGCAGTTACCGGAAGTTACCGGTGTTCATCATGTTCATATCTGGCTGATCGATGAAAACAGCATTATCTTTTCTGCGCACATCAATATGCGTGACATGACGATCAGTGAAGCTGAAAAGACGTATCATCCAATTTACGAGCTGTTGCATAAGAAATATCATATTGATCACGTAACTTTACAGGCTGAAGTTAACCGTGGTAAACAGGAGAATTTCTATAATTACAGTAACGGTCATTATCACGATGTTTAATAGATAATTAAATTAAAGATAAAAAAATAACGTGAACTTTAGTGATCAACTAAAATTCACGTTATTTTCGTTTTTAGATTAAATCGTAATTATAGTCCGGTTTCGATACTGAAGTACTTATCATGGTACCATTTCTTCCACGGCTTTTCGGGATTGCCGTTTTCGTAGAATTTCTGGTCCATCTTATCAAGTAATTTACCGTAATGCTTAGGACGATCATGAGCAGACATCTTGATAACGTCTTCCTTAGAATTGAATTTGTTATCCCAAATGTCACGATTGATATCCCAGATGAGTCCAGTGTGGTCATATGAGCCAATAATTTCTAAGTTTTCGGAACGATAATGCGGAACGTAGAACTTCGCAAAATCGAGGATCGCTTTCTTTTTGGCCTGATCGCTGAGTTGATCAAATTTGACGAGCTTACTCATGAGATGCTTCCTTTCAAACTAAATTATAGAATTCTATACTTATAAACCACCATTTATTGTAATAAATGATTGCGGTATAATCTAATTATATCTTTTAAGATAGTAAACGTAAAACTGTTTTTTGAAAAAATTGGGGATATAGCCATGAGTCCGATTAAAGAAGATTATTTAAAAATAATTTTTGAACTTGGTGGTACCCGGGTGAAGGTATCTAATAAACAGATTGCCATTAGCCTTAACATTGCCGCTGGATCTGTAACCGAAATGGTTAATAAATTATTACGTGATGGTCTCGCTAAACATGAACCGTATTCAGGGGTTACCCTGACCGCTAAGGGTGCTCGACTGGCCAAACTTTTGATTTGGAAACATCGCCTTTGGGAAGTCTTTTTAGTTAGAAAATTAGGCTTTAAATTAAGCGATGTTGATCAGGAAGCTGACGTTTTGGAACACGTTACCAGCCCGAAGTTATTAAAAGCTTTAGATAAGTGGTTGGGCTATCCTAGACATTGTCCGCATGGTGGTGTAATTCCTGGTAAAGATGGTCACTACAGTCGTGAAAGTCACGTGGTCTTAAATGACGTTAAGGACGGTCATACCGTTGCGGTGGATCGGTTTATTGATAATCGTGATCTGCTGACCTATTTAGGCGACATTAAGTTAGATATTGGTGACGTGGTTCACGTGGTACGACATGCACCGTTTGACGGTCCCGTGATTGTTCATAATTTGACCGATCACACTAAGTTAACGATCGGCTACAAAGCCGCTCATTATATTTTTGTTCGGCCGGTTAAAAAGTAAAAATTTAAGATAATAAATAAAAAGCTGCGATTTTTAGTTAAATCACAGCTTTTTTATTATTTAATTGATTAAGATTCACTTATGAATTCCGAGCCAGAAACTAAAGGCTAACACGAACATCACGAACGTCGTGATGTACACATATAGCATGTCGTGCTCCTTATAAAATGAGTAAATTGAAACTAAGACTCGTAAAACCGGGGTTAAGATTAAACAGAAGATACCGAGCATCATAATAGCGTAGGGCTTGAAGGCGATTACTCCAGCGAAGATTTGCTTAAAATCATGGGGATGGTAACCAGCTGGATAGCCGGTTCCACCAGTAATGATTAGGAGGGCAAAGCCGATAATCATGATAACGGCGCTGATGATAACACCAGCTCGTAATAGGTTACCAATCACGATTTCAATCTTATCCATCTTAGCTTGAATACGTTTTTGGCGTGCTTGTTCTAATTTATTCATCTTATAATTTCACCCCGAATCCTTGCAGTAACATATCGATCCCGATATAAAACAGAACCGGCACGAATACGATTCGAATCCATTTAGCAGGTAGGTGCTGCATGATCCTAGATCCAGCAACGGCACCAACTAAGATGCCAAGGGCTAGCGGAACCGCAATCTGTGGCAAGATCGAACCGTTAAAGAAGTAGACCGTGGCACTAGCGGCGGCAGTAACTCCCATCATGAAGTTACTAGTGGAACTCGACGGCTTTAAAGGCATCTTCATGAAGGTATCCATGGCGATGACTTTAAAAGCTCCAGAACCAATACCAAGTAAACCACTGGCTAGTCCGGCACCTAGCATGACGATGAAGCCACCAGGTACATTCGTGACTTGATAATTAATTTTTTTGTGAGCCGCTTTATCGTAATAGCTACTGTCTAATTCTAATTTTTGGGCGATTGGACCGGTGTGCTTAGCAAAGTTATCGGTTGTTCCTCGAACCTTTTTGGCCATGTTAAAGCCGCTAAAGACTAGCAAGAGCCCAAACAGAATGTATAGGTACATGGGGTTAAGGACTCCCGTTAGCAAGGATCCAGCAACGGCACCGATCGTGGTGGCAATTTCAAGAAACATTGCAACCCGTAAATTCAAAACGTTGTCTTTTAAGTACGAGATGGTAGCACCGGAACTCGTGGCGATGACCACGATAATACTGGCACCGATGGCGTATTTAATGGGCAGGCCATAGGCTAACGTCAAGATTGGGGTAACAATGATTCCACCACCAAGGCCCAGGATCGCTCCGGCAATTCCAGCGAAGATCCCGATAAAAATCATTTGGGTGGCAAACATATTAGACCTCCTAATAACATAAGTTATACCTATTATAACAAAAAGGACTCGGGATTTTGGTTAATCACCTGTGGTATACTTAATTAAGTAATAAATTAGGACATAAATAAACATAAATAATTGAAGGGTCTAATGGTTAATGTTATTTAATAAAGAATACAGCCGACCGCTTCGTTTTCTACTGGCGTTCTTTATTTCGCTCCTGATTACCGTTCCCGTGATTGATAATTCTCAGTATCTGCAGTTTATCGATCTTTCGATTATCGGTGATGTTCAGAAGCACGAAAGCGCATTTCTGCATATGTGGTACGTGTTCGTTTCGTTTCTAGACAGTCCCAAAGCGGGACTCGTTTGGATTCTGATCATCGCGTTTCTATTATGGGGATTTAAATATAAGATTCAAGCATTGTGGGCTATGTGCAACGTCTTTGGTGGTGACGTCATTGACGAAGTTATTAAGCACATCATCAAGCGTCCACGACCGACTTTCCATCCGGCTGCTGATACTGGTTATAGTTTTCCAAGTGGTCACGTCTTTAGTACTTTTATGGTGATCAGCGTGCTGTGGCTAGTGGTGTTTCCGCTAATTAAGAAAGCCTCGTGGCGCTGGTTCGCCTACATCGTGGCAACGATCTGGCTGATTTTCGTAATGCTGGCCCGGATCTATTTGAATGCTCATTATCCAACCGATACGTTTGGCGCAATTGCGATTGGTTACATGTGGCTGCAGATCAGTGAATGGCTTTACATTAAGATTGCACCAATCCTTAAGAAATGGCCATTTACTAGTCATTCGTATATTTAAATTAGATAAAATTAAAAGACGATCTTATTAAAAGATCGTCTTTTTTTAGTTATTTTTGAAATTATTTTTTGGCTTGACGTTTAAAAATGGAATGGATGAATTCATCAGCCAATGGTACCCAGCTGGAAACGTGGGGGTCATCGGTTTCTGGTGACCATGCGGTAACTCGGTTAGCTAATGCTAAGCCATGTGGGCCATGATAATACATGTGGAATTCACTCGGGATGTGGTGCTTATTTAATTCATAGGCATATACCATGGCGTTTTGACTAGGAACGAAGTTATCATCGGCGGTTACCCAGGTAAAGGTGGGTACGTTAGTGTCGGTGACGTGATATTCAGGTCGGAGTTCACGGAGGTTATCGATCCAGCGCTTAGCTGTGGATAACTTTTCAGGGAAGCCCATTCGGAGGTCAATCACGGGGTAACCCAAGATCGTGACGTTAGGTTTGATCTTATTGGGATCTTTGAAGCCGGATTCTTCTTTGAACCAAGGGCTGTCGTAAAAGTCGTTTAATAAACTAACGACGTGACCACCAACGCTGAATCCAGCGACCACGATTTGATTGGGATTGATATCCCATTCATCAGCATGAGCACGAACGTATTCAATGGCCTTGCAAAGTTCAATCATCGGGTATGGGTACAAAGGTTTGTGTTCCTGCTGAAAACTGTAACGAAGGTAAAAACTCTGGTAGCCAAGTGCCGTAAAAGCTAGGGCAAAGCTTTCGGCTTGCTGGGGCTTAATGTGGGTAAACGAACCACCAGGTAAAATGATCATAGCCGGAAACTTTTCGTTTTTAGGTTTTCTACCATAGACATTACTTCTGATGTAACCTTTTAAATAGGCTTTAGAATTTTTTAATAATTTAGTTGTAATAATTTTCATTAATTGAACACCTCATGAAATTGAGATAATGATTGTGT
This sequence comes from Acetilactobacillus jinshanensis, assembly GCF_004359375.1. Classification (NCBI taxonomy): domain Bacteria; kingdom Bacillati; phylum Bacillota; class Bacilli; order Lactobacillales; family Lactobacillaceae; genus Acetilactobacillus; species Acetilactobacillus jinshanensis. The sequence continues at coordinate 249,335 of NZ_CP034726.1, forward strand.
TAATTATAACTTATTGGGGAAGTTGACGTCTATTTCTAATTTAAAACTGCGTCCGATGAGTCAGGACGATTTCAAAACCTATTATCAATTAGTTAGTGATCCAAAGATTGCGCAAGGAGCACGATTTCAGCCAGCAAAGGATTGGTCGAACGCAAAGGAATTATTTAAAGATGACTTAAATCATGCCATGAGTTACGCCGTCATTTTAAATGATGAAATGATCGGGATGGTTTCTCTGTATACGACAGTTGGATCTCATGGTGAACCAAATCAATCGTGTCTAGAATTAGCTGATATGATGCTGCCCAAGTATCAGAATCATGGTTATATGGGGAAAACGTTAGGGATGCTGATTAATCGATTAAAGGCGCATTCACACGTTCAAAGATTAGTGGCATTAGTAGCTGAGAATAACGTCCCGTCACGAAAAGTCTTACTTAAAAATCATTTCCATAATTATCGATCCGTGCTTAACATGGCAATTAATCAAGAGGATTTGGTATATCAATTAGATTTAAGGCTAAATTCTTGAATTATGTTGAGCATTGCTATTATTTGTAATATTATTAAGTTGAATTAAACGTAATTGAGAAATTACAAGGTATGCTTTCATAAGTAGATCTAAAGAGAAGCGATGTTGGTGAGAGTTGCTGATCGAAGTTTCCGGTATATCTAAGTAGGCAGTTCAAATGCTGCACGGTAGTTCCGTTATCGCTAACGAGTTGCTCATTAGTTTGAGAACTTGGGTGGTACCGCGAACTGAAAGGCCTTCGTCCCAATGACGAGGGCCTTTTTTGCTTTCTATAGGAGGTAGTAGAACATGCTAGATATGAAATTAATTTGGAACCATCCCGAATACATTAAGAAAAAATTAGCTACCCGTAACGTCCCGGGTAAAAAGATTGATGAATTACTAAAATATGATAAACAGCGTCGTCATTTGATTGTTCAGGATGAACAGTTAAAGGCCGAAAAGAACAAGGTCTCTAAACAGATTCCTAAGATGGCCAAGGCTGGTAAAGACATCAAGCCGGTTATTCAGAAGATGCGTAAAGTTGGTAGTGACATCAAGAACTTTGATAAGAAATTCAACAAGGTTCAGGCTGCTGAAAAGAACGTTGCTGATCACTTACCGAACTTACCAGCTGATGACGTTCCGGTTAGCTTAACTGAAGAAGGGGCTAAAGAAGTTCGCCGAATCGGTGAACCGACCCACTTCAGTTTCCAGCCAAAGCATCACTGGACCTTGGGTGAAAACCTAGGAATCTTAAACTTTGAACGAAGCGCTAAGGTTTCCGGTGCCCGATTTGTTTACTACGTTGGTGAAGGTGCTTTATTAGAACGTGCTTTATATAACTTCTTCTTGGATGAAAACACCAAGCACGGTTATAAAGAAATTCTACCGCCATACATGGTTAATTCTGCATCCATGTACGGTACTGGTCAGTTCCCAAAGTTCTTGGAAAAGCACGCCGGTTACGAATGTGAAGGCACTGATTTAACCATGATTCCAACGGCTGAAGTTCCGTTAATCAACTACTACCGTGGTGAAACTTTACCCGCTGACCAGTTACCGATCCGAGTTACCGCTTTAAGTCCAGCATTCCGTTCTGAAGCCGGTAGTGCTGGTCGTGATACACGTGGCTTAATCCGTGTTCACCAGTTCAACAAGGTTGAATTAGCTCAGTTCACTAAGCCAAACGAATCTTGGCACGCATTAGCTGAAATCACCCACGAAGCTGAACACTTATTACGCTTATTAAAGATCCCGTACCATGTAATTCGTTTAACGACTTCTGACATGAGCTTTACTGCCGCAACTACTTACGACTTAGAAGTATGGATGCCAGGTCAGCATTGTTACCGTGAAATCTCAAGCTGTTCCAACACCTGTGATTTCCAGGCTCGTCGTTCTCACATCACTTACCGTGACGAAAACGGTAAGCTCCAGTACGTTCATACTTTGAATGGTTCTGGCTTAGCCGTGGGCCGTACCGTTGCCACCATTATGGAAAACTACCAGAATGAAGATGGCACGATCAACGTACCAAAGGTCTTACAACCATACATGCATGGCATTAAAAAGATCACTAAGGACCACATGTTCTAAAATCGAATCATTAGTTTTGCGATTAAAGAGACTGGATATTCTTCAGTCTCTTTTTTTGTTAACTTTTTTGGAAAAAGTGTTGCATTTTCAGGAAAAGACGAGTATATTAATAACTGTTGTCGCGAGGTGTGATGCCTTGAGCTTTAGTTAATAAATTCATTTAAATCTTTATTAATTAGTTCTTGACATTATTTCTAATTGTGATAATATAATAATTGCTGTCGCCGTTACGACAGTGATATGGATATTTCCATTTTGGAGGATTAGCTCAGTTGGGAGAGCATCTGCCTTACAAGCAGGAGGTCATTGGTTCGAGCCCGATATCCTCCATATTTTTATGAGCCGTTAGCTCAGCTGGTAGAGCATCTGACTTTTAATCAGAGGGTCAAGGGTTCAAATCCCTTACGGCTCATTAAGTTGAATATGACTTATTGCCATGATATGCAGGCGTGGCGGAATTGGCAGACGCGCAAGATTTAGGATCTTGTGTCCTCTGGACATATGGGTTCGAGCCCCATCGCCTGCATTTATCGAGTCAATATGCCGACTTAGCTCAGTTGGCAGAGCGCATCATTAGTAATGATGAGGTCAACAGTTCGAATCTGTTAGTCGGCATAAACAATGCGGAAGTAGTTCAGTGGTAGAACATCACCTTGCCATGGTGAGGGTCGCGAGTTCGAATCTCGTCTTCCGCTTTTTGTTTTTATACAATTTCATATTCTGCCGGGGTGGCGGAATTGGCAGACGCACGGGATTTAAAATCCCGCGGACATTTTTGTCCGTATCGGTTCGAGCCCGATCCTCGGCATGTTATGCACCATTAGCGCAACTGGATAGAGCGCTTGATTACGAATCAAGAGGTTATAGGTTCGAGCCCTATATGGTGCATATATTCTTCGGGAAGTAGCTCAGCTTGGTAGAGCGCCTGGTTTGGGACCAGGAGGTCGCAAGTTCGAATCTTGTCTTCCCGATTTTTGTTTAATGTTTTTATTAAGCAAAATGAATGATAAAATACATATAGGTTATAAATTATCGGAAAGTAGCTCAGCTTGGTAGAGCGCTGCGTTCGGGACGCAGAGGTCGCAAGTTCGAATCTTGTCTTTCCGATTTTTTTGTACCTTATGAAGAATATGCAAAATCCTTTTAATGAATTTCCGGATTTCTTATAATAATAGTCAAGATTAGTCAAGAAGACGGGATATATTATGAGAAGCAGAAATATTTCAAACCTTATCGAGCACTATTTAAAGAAGATAATGGCTGATGACGATCAAATCGAAATTAGACGATCGTCAATTGCCCACCTATTTAACGTGGTGCCGTCACAGATTAATTACGTTATCCGGACTCGATTTACGATTCCGAATGGCTATCTAGTTGAAAGTAAACGTGGCGGTGGGGGATACATTCGAATTGAACATGTTAAGCTCCTTGATAATTTAGGGATCTTAGATCTCTTGACTCAAGTAATTGGTACGCATCTATCTGAGAAGAAGGGTGTATCGATTGTACACACTTTAGTTCGACATGATATCCTTAGTCATAAAGAAGCAAACATTGTAATTGCTTCGATTAGCAAACGAACCTTATGTATAGGTAACACTGCGTTAGAAAATGAAATTAGAGCTCGAATTTTGATTTCAATTTTGAATCACTTGCGATACGAAAGTTAGAAAGCGAGGCCAGCTTATGGATAATTTATTTACACCCAGTGCTAGAAACGTTTTAGTGATCTCACAGAAGGAAGCTAAACGGTTCAGGCACCAAGCTATCGGCACTGAACACTTATTGTTAGCCTTATCAATGGAAAAGAACGGGATTGCTTATCACGCTCTTCGACAATTTTCGATCACCGATGCTGATATTCGTGGTGAAATTGAACACTTTACTGGTTACGGAACTTTAGCCGGCATGGGACCTGAAACTTATTTACCATATTCTCCCAAGGCTAAGTTAATTTTATCGATCGCCGCTAAAATCGCTCGACAGTACGGAGCTGAAAAAGTCGGTACTGAACACTTATTACTGGCCTTGTTAAGTGATAACACGATTTTATCATCACGGATTTTAATTGCGTTAGGCGTTAAGCCAGAAGACGTTAAGACGGTTACCCTTCGTAAGATGGGCGTTAGTTCAATTTCTGCCCAGCGAATGGCTTTAAACCATCGTCGAAGTCGCCGTCGTCAGGACACGCCAACTTTAAATTCACTTGCTACCGACTTAACCAAGGAAGCTCGTGAAGGTCGCCTCGACCCAGTTATCGGTCGTGATCGTGAAATTCAGCGGGTTATCCAGATTTTAAGCCGTCGTACTAAGAACAACCCAGTTCTTTTAGGTAACCCCGGTGTTGGTAAAACAGCCATTGCCGAAGGCTTAGCTGAACGAATCGTCAACGGTGACGTACCGAGTGACATGGCTCATAAACGATTAATGTCATTAGACATGGGCTCATTAGTTGCCGGTACTAAATACCGTGGTGAATTTGAAAATCGTCTTCGCCACATTATTAACGAAATTAAAACTGACGGTCACGTAATTCTCTTCGTTGATGAATTACATACTTTAGTTGGTGCCGGTGGCGCTGAAGGCGCCATTGACGCATCTAACATTTTGAAGCCGTCGTTAGCTCGTGGTGACTTCCAATTAATGGGTGCCACGACGTTAGCTGAATACCGAAAGCACATTGAACCCGATGCCGCATTGGAACGTCGATTCGCTACGATCACCGTTAAAGAACCGACTAAGGATCAAACCTTTAAGATTTTACAAGGTTTACGGCTAAAGTACGAAAAATTCCATCACGTTAACATTACCGATGCCGCATTGAAGACGGCCGTTAGATTATCGACCCGTTACATTCCGGACCGTTTCTTACCGGATAAGGCCATTGATTTAATGGATGAAGCAGCCGCTATGATTCGGGTTAACCAACGACCGAATAAGGTTTCTAAGAATCGCCGTCGTTACCTGAAGTTAGCTAAGGCTAAGGAAACTGCCATTGAAAGTCAGCACTTTGAAAAAGCTGCCCAGATCAGAAATCATCAGTTGGCTTTGAAAGACCAGATGCGGTTATCCGAAAAGAAGGAAAAGCTTGCTAAACGTGATCTAAAGCCAGGCCAATATTCATTGAAAGAAACGCCTGACGATATCGCTAAGGTTGTTTCTGAATGGACTGGCGTTCCGGTAACCCGTTTGACCAAGAGTGCTAAGGATCGTTTATTAAACTTAGAAAAGATCTTGCATAAGCGGATTATCGGTCAAGATGAAGCCGTGGATTCAGTTTCAAAGGCCATTCGTCGTGCCCGGAGCGGATTAAAGGATCCTAACCGTCCAATTGGTTCGTTTATGTTCCTTGGACCAACTGGTGTTGGTAAAACCCAGTTAGCTAAAGAATTAGCTAAAACGGTCTTTGGTTCTGAGAAGGATCTAATTCGGATCGATATGGGTGAATACATGGAAAAGTACTCCACCAGCCGTTTGATCGGTTCTGCACCCGGTTATGTTGGCTACAGTCAGGGTGGTCAGTTAACTGATAAAGTTCGGACTCATCCGTATTCTGTAGTTCTGTTCGATGAAGTTGAAAAGGCTAACCCAGATGTCTTTAACGTGATCCTTCAATTATTAGATGAAGGATACTTAACGGATACCAAAGGTCGGAAAGTCGACTTCAGAAACACGATCATCATCATGACGTCTAATTTAGGTGCCACGACGTTACGTGACGCCAAACCGGTTGGCTTTGGTAACGAGAAGCAGAAGATCAGTTATGAAGATATGTCAGATACGATTAAACATCAGTTGAAGGAACATTTCCGTCCTGAATTTATCAACCGAATTGATGACATCATTATCTTCCACTCGTTGACCAAGCCACAGATTCGTAAGATCGTTAAATTAATGGCTAGTGACCTCTTGAAACGAGTTATCGCTAAGCACATTCAGATTAAGATGACTCCGGCTGCGGTTAACTTAATTGCAACCAAGGGTTATAAACCTGCATATGGTGCTCGACCGATCCGAAGAGTTCTTCAGAACTTAGTTGAAGATCCGTTAAGTGATGATCTTTTGTCTGGTAAGGTTGCTTCTGGGGATGCCGTTACGATTGGTGCTCGTCAGGGTAAAATTACCATCAGTTCAAAACCAATTAAAAAGTCACCAAAAACAAAACGATCAAAAGTTGCTGATCATTAATAATTAATCAGTTAAATATTGACATTCAATTCCATGGTGTATATCATAAAGTAGCATGATGTATTAACTATGATTTGAAATGGATTGCTAGCGATATATTGTCCGTTAGTGATTTGCATAGTTTCCAAAAATGAGGTTACTACCTTGTTTTTGGATTTTTTTTGCCTTGCGTGAGGTCAATAAGGGCCTCAAACGTAATTGTAATCAAAATGTAACATTTATTTCCGCAATATAAAGTTGCATTCGTAGAATTTTTTGAGAGGTGAACAGCTTGCCGGAACATTTAGTTCGATACGGTAAACACCGTGTTCGTAGAAATTACGCTCGCATTAAAAAAGTGCTCGCAATTCCTAATTTAACGGACGTCCAGACTGAATCCTACAAGTGGTTCCTGGATAAGGGTATTGATGAAATGTTTAAGACAATCATGCCCATTACCGATTTCAAGGGTAATTTAACCTTAGATTACATTGGTTATAAGTTAGGAACTCCTAAATACACCGAAGCTGAAGCTCGTGATCACGAAGCTAATTACACTGCTCCGATGCACGTTACTTTGGAATTAACCAACCATGAAACTGGTGAAATCAAGACCCAGGATGTCTACTTTGGTGATCTTCCATTGATGACGGCTCAAGGTACTTTTATTATTAACGGTGCCGAACGTGTTGTCGTATCTCAGTTAGTTCGTTCCCCAGGTGTCTTCTTCCATAAGGATAAAGACAAGAAGGGCCGAACGATTTACGGAGCCACCATTATTCCTAACCGTGGTGCTTGGATGGAATTTTTAAATGATGCTAAGGGCTTATCATACGTACGAATTGACCGTACCCGTAAGTTACCAATCACTGAATTAGTCCGTGCCTTAGGTTTTGGTTCTGATAAAGAGATCTCGGACATCTTAGGTAGTAACGATAGTTTGTCGTTAACCTTAGAAAAGGATGTACACAAGAACCCTAAGGATACCCGTACGGCAGAAGCTTTAAAGGATATCTATGCTCGTCTACGTCCTGGTGAACCGAAGACTGCTGAATCTGCTCGTCATTTATTAACGAACCGATTCTTCGATCATAAGCGTTATAGTACCGCGCCGGTTGGCCGTTACAAGATTAACGAAAAATTAGACATGAAGAATCAGTTACTAGGTTTGACCTTAGCTGAAACTTTAGCTAATCCAGACACCGGTGAAATCCTGGCCAAGAAGGGTACTAAAGTTGATAACAAAGTAATGAAGAAGTTAAAGCCATTCTTAGAACGAAAAGACTTTAAGGCATATACCTTTACACCTAGTTCTGATGCGGTTGATCCAAAGAAGATGACCGTTCAGATCATCAAGGTATATTCCAAGAAGAACCCTGGTCATGTTGTACCAGTCGTTGCTCCTGATAATATTCCGTTAAGTTATACTCACTTAACCAATGCGGATATCATTTCTGCAATGAACTACTTCTTCAATATGCAGGAACACTTAGGTTCTCGAGACGACATTGATCACTTGGGTAACCGTCGTATTCGTCGTGTTGGTGAATTATTACAGAACCAGTTCCGAATTGGCTTAGCACGGATGGAACGTGTCGTTCGTGAACGAATGTCAATTCAGGATGCGGCAACCGTTACTCCACAGAAGCTAGTTAATATCCGTCCAGTAACCGCTGCCGTTAAACAGTTCTTTGGTTCATCACAGTTATCTCAAGTCATGGATCAAAACAACCCGTTGGGTGAATTAACTCATAAACGTCGTCTATCCGCCTTAGGTCCTGGTGGTTTAACCCGTGACCGTGCCGGATTCGAAGTTCGTGATGTTCATTACACTCATTACGGTCGTATTTGTCCTATCGAAACACCGTCTGGTCCTAACATTGGTTTAATCAACAGTCTTGCTAGTTACGCTAAAGTTAATAAGTATGGTTTCATCGAAACACCATATCGTCGTGTATCTTGGAAGACCCATAAGGTAACCGATAAGATCGATTACTTAACTGCCGATAAAGAAGATAAGTACACCGTTGCCGAAGCCAACACACCGTTAAATGATGATGGCTCCTTCAAGAACAAGACCTGCATGGCTCGTCATAAGTCCAAGAACTTTATTTGTAACGTTAACGACGTTGACTACATGGATGTATCTCCACGCCAGGTCATTTCAATTGCCGCTGCTTGTGTTGCCTTCTTAGAACATGATGATTCAAACCGTGCCATGATGGGTGCTAACATGCAGCGTCAAGCCGTACCGTTAGTTCGTCCACATTCTCCAGTTATCGCTACCGGTGTTGAATATAAAGTTGGTCATGATTCCGGTGTTGCTAAGATTTGTAAGCACGAAGGAACCGTTGAATATGTTGATGCCAACGAAATCCGTGTTCGTCGTGACGATGGTGCTTTAGATAAGTACATCTTAACTAAGTTCCAGCGTTCTAATGCCGGTAAGAACTATAACCAGACACCAATCGTTAAAGTTGGTGACCATGTTGACGCCAATGAAATCATTGCTGATGGTCCTTCTATGCAGGAAGGTGAATTGGCATTGGGTCAAAACCCATTGGTTGCCTTCATGACTTGGCATGGTTATAACTTCGAAGATGCCGTTGCCATTAGTGAACGGATGGATATTGATGATGTTTACTCATCAATTCATCTTCAGGATTATAAGTCCGAAGCTCGTGATACGAAGTTGGGCCCTGAAGAAATCACCCGTGAAATTCCAAACGTCGGTCAAGACGCATTAAAGAACTTGGATGAAAATGGGATCGTTCGTATCGGTGCCGAAGTTCATACCGGTGATATTCTAGTTGGTAAAGTTACTCCTAAGGGAATGACTGAATTATCCAGTGAAGAACGTTTACTTCACGCTATCTTTGGTGAAAAGGCCCGTGAAGTTCGTGATACTTCATTACGTGTACCGCATGGTGCCGGTGGGATTGTTCAGGACATCAAAGTCTTCAGCCGTGAAAACGGTGATGAATTACCGCCTGGTACTAACGAAATGGTTCGTGTCTACTTGGCTCAGTTCCGTAAGATCCAAGTCGGTGATAAATTAGCCGGACGACATGGTAATAAGTCAACCATTTCCATTGTGGTTCCAGAAAACGATATGCCTTATTTGCCAAATGGTGAACCCGTTGATGTTCTATTAAGTCCAATGGGTGTTCCATCTCGTATGAATATTGGTCAAGTCTTAGAATTACACTTAGGTATGGCTGCCCGTAAGTTAGGTATCAAAGTTGATACACCAGTCTTCGAAGGTGCTAGTAATGCTCAAATTACCGATGCCTTACGTGAAGCCGCTTGTGCTACTGATGGTAAGACCGTCATGTACAGTGGTGAAACTGGTGAACCATACAACAAACGAATTGCCGTTGGTGTTATGAACTACCTTAAGTTGGATCACATGGTTGATGATAAAATCCATGCTCGTGCTATCGGGCCTTACTCATTAGTCACTCAACAGCCGCTAGGTGGTAAAGCCCAGTTCGGTGGTCAACGTTTTGGTGAAATGGAAGTTTGGGCATTAGAAGCCTACGGTGCTGCCTATACTTTGCAAGAAATCTTAACTTACAAGTCCGATGATGTTGTCGGCCGTGTTAAGGCTTACGAAGCAATCGTTAAAGGTGAACCGTTACCTAACCCAGGTGTACCTGAATCATTCCGTGTTCTTGTTAAAGAACTTGAAGGTCTAGGCTTAGACATGCGAGTTCTAGATAAGAACCATAACGAAATTGACTTAAGTGATGAAGATAACGAAGATCAGGACGTTGTGAACGTCGATGCTTTGAGTAAGTTCGCTGAAAAGCAGGAACAAAAGAAGCAGACTAAGACAGACGAAAAGTCTGATCCAAAGAAGCAGCCGACTGATGGTAAAAAGACTGATAAATAACGGGGAGGTCCATTAATTGGTCAACGTTGATAGATTTGAAAGTATGCAGATTGGCCTAGCATCTCCTGATAAGATCCGAAGCTGGTCTTATGGTGAAGTTAAAAAGCCAGAAACAATTAATTATCGTACCTTAAAGCCTGAAAAGGAAGGCTTGTTTGATGAACGGATCTTTGGACCGACCAAAGATTGGCAGTGTTCTTGTGGTAAGTACAAGCGAATTCGATACCGTGGCATCATTTGTGATCGTTGTGGTGTTGAAGTTACTCGTTCTAACGTTCGTCGTGAACGGATGGGCCACATTGAATTAGCTGCACCAGTTACTCATATTTGGTACTTTAAAGGCATTCCTAGTCGAATGGGCTTGGTATTAGATATGAGTCCGCGAGCCTTAGAAGAAATTATTTACTTTGCGGCTTACGTTGTAACTAATCCTGGAGATACTCCATTAGAAAAGAAACAGTTATTAACTGAACGTGAATACCGTGAAAAGAAGAATGAATATGGTAACCGTTTTGAAGCTCAGATCGGTGCTCAGGCCGTTGAAACCTTACTAAATGATGTTGATCTTAAGAAAGAATCAGCTCATTTAGAAAAGGTTTTGAAGACTGCCGGTGGTCAGAAACGTACCCGTGCCATTCGTCGTTTGGATATCTTACAGGCATTTTTAAAGTCTGGTAATAAGTTATCCTGGATGGTAATGCACGTCATTCCAGTTATTCCACCAGCATTACGACCGATGGTTCAATTAGAAGGTGGCCGTTTCGCTACTTCTGATTTAAACGATTTATACCGTCGTGTTATTAACCGTAACAACCGTTTGAAGCGTTTATTAGCATTACATGCCCCTGGTATCATCGTTCAAAACGAAAAACGGATGTTACAAGAAGCTGTTGATGCCTTAATCGATAATGGTCGTCGTGGTCGTCCAGTATCTGGTCCGGGTAACCGTCCGTTAAAGTCCTTATCGCATATGCTTAAAGGTAAGCAAGGTCGTTTCCGTCAGAACCTATTAGGTAAGCGTGTTGATTACTCTGGTCGTTCAGTAATTGATGTTGGACCTCATTTGAAGTTCAACCAGTTAGGTCTACCAGTTCCAATGGCATTGGAATTATTCAAGCCTTACTTAATGCACGCATTAGTTAAACGAGGCATTGCTTCAAACGTTAAGAGCGCTAAGCGTAAGATTCATAACCGTGATGATGACATTTATGATGTCTTAGCTGACGTCATTAAAGGTCACCCAATCCTATTAAACCGTGCGCCTACGTTACATCGTTTAAGTATTCAAGCCTTTTACCCAGTATTAGTTAGTGGTAAGTCCATTCGATTCCATCCACTTTGCTGTACTGCTTATAATGCCGATTTTGATGGTGACCAAGTTGCATTACATGTACCGTTAAGTGATGAAGCCCAAGCTGAATCCCGTACGTTAATGTTAGCTTCTACTCATATTTTGGCACCGCGTGATGGTTCTCCAATTATCACACCGTCACAAGATATCATCATTGGTAACTACTACATCACCTTAGAAGAACGTCATCGTGAAGGTGAAGGTTCCATCTTTAATGATGCTAACGAAGCTGTCTTAGCTTACCAGAATGGTTATGTTCAGTGGCATAGTCGTGTTGGTATCCGAGTTGCTTCCATGCCGAAGAAGCCATTTACTCCTCAGCAGCGTAAAGAAATCTTGGTAACCACCGTTGGTAAGATCATCATGAATACGATGTATCCAGATGACTTCCCATTCTTGAACGAACCGACTAAGCGTAACTTACGTGGTGAATTACCAGATAAGTACTTCTTAAAGCCTGGCGAAAATATCTTCGATTACTTAAAGCATTCGAAGTTAATTCCGCCATTCAAGAAGGGCATGATCAGTGATATTATCGCTGAATGTTACCGTCGTTACCATATTGCTACGACCGCAATCGTCGCTGATAGCTTGAAGCATTGGGGTTACGAAAACTCCATGAAGTCAGGCTTAACGTTCGCTATTCCTGATATTGTTGACTTGAAAGAAAAGCCTTACATTATCGAAGCTGGTAAGAAGAAGAAAGACTTAGTCACTAAGCAATATCAGATGGGTCTAATTACCAATGAAGAACGTTATCAGCGTGTCGTTGATATCTGGAGTGACGCCAAGGATAAAGTTCAACAGAAGATTCAAGATCACTTTGATCCAGAAAATGATATCTTTATGATGTCTGATTCCGGTGCCCGTGGTAACATCTCGAACTTCGTTCAATTAGCTGGTATGCGTGGTTTAATGGCCGAACCTAATGGTAAAGTTATGGAATTACCAATTACCGCGAATTTCCGTGAAGGTCTATCCATTCAACAGATGTTCATTTCCACCCATGGTGCCCGTAAAGGTATGACCGATACCGCCTTGAAGACTGCCAACTCTGGTTACTTAACCCGTCGTTTGGTTGATGTTGCTCAAGACTGTATCGTTCGTGAACATGATTGTGGTACTGATAGTGGCTTAAGAGTTCATGCTTTAATGAACGGTGGCGAATTATTAGAACCACTGTATGAACGAATCTTAGGCCGTGTCGCCATGAAGGAAGTTAAGAATCCGAAGACTGGAAAGACTATCGTTCGTCATAATCAGATGATCGATGAAAAGAAGGCCACGGAAATTGTTAACTCCGGCGTCAAGGAAGTTGAAATTCGTTCTGCATTGACTTGTCATACCGTTCATGGTGTTTGTGCTATGTGTTACGGCCGTAATTTGACCACTGGCAAATTAGTTGAAGTCGGTGAAGCTGTTGGTACCGTTGCCGCACAAGCCATTGGTGAACCTGGTACTCAATTAACTATGCGTAACTTCCATACCGGTGGTGTTGCTGGTAATGCTGATATTACCCAAGGTCTACCGCGTGTCCAAGAAGTCTTTGAAGCTCGTCATCCAAAAGGCCGTGCTTTAATTAGTAAGGTTACTGGTGACGTCAAGTTAATTGAAGAAAACCCTGCTGAAAACGTTCGTGAAGTTACTATTAAAGGTAAATCTGATACTCAGAAGTATAAGATTCCGATGGACCAGAAGTTGATCGTCAAAGAAGGAGACCACGTTCACCGTGGTACTCCATTAAACGTTGGTTCAATTGATCCTAAGGAAATGCTTCAGGTTACTAACATGATCGAAACCGCTAACTACATGCTTGGTGAAATTCAAAAAGTTTACCGTATGCAAGGTGTTGATCTAAACGATAAGCATCCTGAATTAATCATCCGTCAATTGATGCGTAAGGTTCGAATCATGAAGCCTGGCGATACCAAGTTATTACCTGGTTCCTTGATGGATATCAATGATTTCCGTAAAGCCAACGCTAAGTATGTCATCGAAGGTAAGATTCCTGCCACTGCTCGTCCAGTATTACTTGGTTTGACTAAGGCTGCTTTAGAATCCAAGAGTTTCTTAAGTGCCGCATCATTCCAGGAAACTACTCGAGTATTAACCGATGCTGCTATTCGTGGTAAGAACGATCCGTTAGTTGGTTTGAAAGAAAACGTCATCGTTGGTAAGTTAATTCCTGCTGGTACTGGTATGCATCGATACCGTAATATTCAGATGAAGGAAGACAAGCCTGCTGATACTGATAAATCAGCCGATGACGCAGAATCAACTGCTGACAGTACTAAAGAAGACTAAATAAAAAATAATAACTTTTAATTAATGGCGATTGCTGAATAAGCAACCGCTATTTTTTTATACTCCGAAGTAGTAGGTATGCGAATCCTAGGTAGGGTGCGTAAGGAATTAGTTTATGCTTGTGATGAATTACGTATTTAAAGATGGCGCTGAAAGATGATATCGCAATGATATAAATAATTGTGGTGACATCGGTTTTAAGGAACAGTAAAAACATTAGGTCAACGTCACCGTTTCCGATAAATTTAAGATAATGATTTAGTAGTGAAATTAATGCATAAATAATGAGAATAATTGCAAAAGTTAGGACATCTAATTTACCGTTAGTAATTAATTGCAAAATAGTTAACGTTAACATTGATATTAACGACCAAGTTGGGATGGTGTAGTAACTGTAGTCACATTCGGCAATGAATAGAAATAATAATTCAAAAATAATTTCTAAAAGTCCGTTAAGAGTGAGCGGGTTAAACAAAAATATTAAGCCACCAGTCAATTCACCAATTAACGTTAGAAAGCCAATCGGTCGATGACATTGATGGCACTTGCCTCGAAGAAGGATAAAACTAACGATTGGAATTAATTCCCAAGGTCTGAGTTTATGATTGCAGTGATCACAGTGGGATGCTGGAAAAATAATGGATTCGTGACGATATGACCTGATACTTGATAATGAAATAAAAGAGCCAATGACGGTTCCCACAATGAATTTAAAAAAGTTGATCATATGATTAACACCTCACCATTAAATACGTAAAGTTTTCGCAAAATGTTGACACTTTTTGGAGAGAATGATACTATTAACCATGTCTTAAGCGTGAAAAGTGTCCAAGCAGTCTTTTAGAAAAAGAACCGCCTGGATGTGTGGACTTGAAATTCAATCAAATTTTAAATTGAAAGGAGGACTTTTTAGATGCCAACAATTAATCAATTGGTCCGTAAAGGTCGTAAATCTAAAAGTTCTAAATCAAAGTCCCCTGCATTAAACTGGGGTTATAACAGTTACAAGAAGGAAAGAGTTTATGTTCCTTCTCCACAGAAGCGTGGCGTTGCTACCCGTGTTGGTACGATGACTCCAAAGAAGCCTAATTCCGCATTACGTAAGTACGCCCGTGTTCGTTTAACTAACTTAATGGAAGTTACTGCCTACATTCCTGGAATTGGTCATAACCTTCAAGAACATAGTGTGGTATTACTTCGTGGTGGTCGTGTAAAAGATCTACCTGGAGTACGTTACCATATCATTCGTGGTGCTTTAGATACTGCTGGTGTCCAGAACCGTCGTCAAGGCCGTTCTAAGTATGGTACCAAGAAGCCTAAGGCTAAGAAGTAACTAGTTTCGTTTTTGTAAGGAGGATATAATCTATGCCAAGAAAAGGTCCAGTACAACCACGTACTTTCTTACCAGACCCAATTTACAAGTCTAAGTTGGTTACTCGTTTAATCAACCACTTAATGATCGATGGTAAGCGAGGCACTGCATCAAAGATTTTATACAATGCTTTTAAATTAATTAAAAAACAGACTCATCATGACCCAGTTAAGGTATTTCAGGCTGCTATGAAGAATGTTATGCCTGTATTAGAAGTTCGTGCTCGTCGTGTTGGTGGTGCTAACTACCAAGTTCCGATCGAAGTTCGTCCTACTCGCCGAGTAACGTTAGGCTTACGTTGGATTGTTAACTACGCACGTTTACGTGGTGAACATACCATGACCGAACATTTAGCTCGTGAAATTATCGATGCTTCTAACAATACTGGTGCTTCAGTTAAGAAACGTGAAGATGTACACCGTATGGCTGAAGCTAACCGTGCATTTGCTCATTACCGCTGGTAATTTAGTAAGTACGATATAATTAAATAATTTCAAATAAAGTGGCTAATTTTTAGCCACTTTATTGATATAGAGATATATTGATCGTTTGAGAGGAGAAAATATATACATGGCTAACGCTCGAGAATTTCCACTTGAGAAGACCCGTAACATCGGAATTATCGCTCATATTGATGCCGGTAAAACGACTACTACTGAACGTATTCTGTATTACACTGGTAAGATCCATAAGATTGGTGAAACCCAAGATGGTGATAGCCAAATGGATTGGATGAGTGAAGAAAAAGATCGTGGTATCACGATCACTTCTGCCGCTACTACTGCCGAGTGGAAAGATCACCGAATTAACATTATTGATACGCCAGGACATGTTGACTTCACTGCTGAAGTTGAACGTTCCTTACGTGTATTAGATGGTGCTATTACCGTCTTAGATGCTAACGCCGGTGTTGAACCGCAAACTGAAACCGTATGGCGTCAAGCTGCTCAATTCCGTGTTCCAAATATCGTCTTTGTTAATAAGATGGATAAAATTGGTGCTAACTTCGATGCATCAGTTAAGTCATTACACACCAAGTTAGGTGCTAATGCTCATGCCATTCAAATGCCAATCGGTGCCGAAGATAACTTCAAAGGTGTTATTGACTTGATCGATATGAAAGCCGATATTTATGATAAAGATAAGATGGGTGCTAAGTGGGATACCGTTCCAGTTCCTGCTAAGTACTTACCACAAGCTAAGAAGCGTCGTCAGCAGTTAATCGAAGCTGTATGTGACGTTGATAACGACTTAATGGCTAAATACTTATCTGGTAGCCCAATTTCTAATGCTGAAATCAAAGCTGCTATTCGTAAAGCTACTTTAGAATTAAAGTTCTTCCCAGTCTTAGCTGGTTCCGCTTATAAGAACAAAGGTGTTCAAATGTTATTGGATGCCGTATTGGATTACTTACCATCTCCATTGGATATTCATCCATACGAAGCTAAGGATCCTGAAACCAACAAGATTGTTGAATTAAAGGCTAATGATAAGAAACCATTTGCCGCCTTAGCATTTAAGATCGCTACTGATCCATTCGTTGGTCGTTTAACTTATATCCGTGTATACCAAGGTACTTTACCAGCCGGATCTTATATCTTAAACGCAACCAAGAACAAGCGTGAACGTGCTAGTCGTTTACTTCAGATGCACGCTAACCAGCGTCATGAAATTCCTGAAGTCTTCTCTGGTGATATCGCCGCTGTTATCGGTTTAAAGAATACTGGTACCGGTGATTCATTAACTGCTCAGGATCATCCATTACACTTAGAATCCATGGACTTCCCTGACCCAGTTATCAGTGTATCCGTTGGTCCTAAGACTAAAGCTGATCAAGGTAAAATGGATAACGCTTTACAAAAGTTATCTGAAGAAGATCCTACCTTTAAGACTCATACTGATCAGGAAACTGGTCAGACCATTATTTCTGGTATGGGTGAATTACACTTAACCATTATTATTGAACGTATGCGTCGTGAATTCCACGTACAATGCCGTGTTGGTAAGCCACAGGTTGCTTATCGTGAAGAATTCACCAAGCCTACTAAAGCTAATGGTAAATTTATCCGCCAGAATGGTGGTAAAGGTCAGTATGGTGATGTTTGGGTTGAATTCACACCTACTAAACCTGGTGAAGGTTACAAGTTCGAAGATGCCATTGTCGGTGGTGTTGTTCCGCGTGAATTCATTCCATCCGTTTCCAAAGGTATTCAGGGTGCCATGAAGAATGGTGTTCTTGCCGGTTACCCATTAATTGACTTAAAGGCTAAGTTATACGATGGTAGTTATCATCCAGTTGATTCAAGCCAGGCTTCATTTGAAACCGCTGGTGCCTTAGCATTGAAAGAAGCTGCTAAGACTGCTCATCCAGTTATCCTTGAACCAATTATGAAGACTGATGTCGTAATTCCTAAGGAATTCATGGGTGATGTCATGGGTGAAATTACCGCTCGTCGTGGTAAGATCCGTGGTATGGCTGAAAAGAACAAAGCCGAAACCTTACATTGCTTCACTCCATTAAGTGAAATGTTTGGTTATGCCACTAATTTACGATCTGCTACCAAAGGCCGTGGTACATTTACTATGACGTTTGATCACTATGCTCCAGTTCCGAAGAGTCTTCAAAAGAAGATTATCGAAAAGAACGGTGGCTCAACTGAATCTTCTAAAAATTAATTAAAATAATTAATTGAATTAATAATTACAAAGGATGTCTTTTTAGACATCCTTTTTTGTTTATTTAATTTGGATAAATTATGAGAAACCTTGACAGTACAGGGGAGACCTAGTATTATAAGAATTGTTGCTGATTGGGGTAGTTTACCCTATAGCTATGATGTGAAAGGTTGCGACACACCCGGTTGCTTTGCCATGGGTGCGTCGGGAATTTTCACGGAGTTAGTCTTATTTCAAATATAGACGAAGGAGGGAATATAATGGCAAAACAAAAGATTCGGATTCGTTTGAAAGCATATGAACATCGTATTTTAGATCAATCAGCTGCTAAGATCGTTGCTACAGCACAACGTACTGGCGCTAGTATCTCTGGCCCAATTCCGTTACCAACTGATCGTACGATCTATACGGTTCTTGCTTCACCGCATAAGTTCAAGAAGTCTCGTGAACAGTTTGAAATGTTAACTCATAAACGTTTGATTGATATTTTAGACCCAACCCCAAAGACTGTTGATTCTTTAATGAAGTTGGACTTACCAAGCGGTATTGATATTGAAATTAAATTATAGAGATTTATTAAAATAGTATAGGAGGTGTACTCATGGCCAGAAAAGGAATTTTAGGTAGAAAAGTTGGTATGACCCAAGTATTTGGCAAGAATGGCGAATTAATTCCAGTAACCGTTGTTGATGTCACACCAAACGTTGTTCTACAGAAGAAAACCAAAGAAAATGATGGTTACAATGCCGTCCAGTTAGGTTATGCCGATAAACGAAAAGTTTTAAGCAATAAACCTGAACAAGGTCATGTAGCAAAAGCTAAAACTGCTCCTAAGCGTTTTATTCGAGAAATTCGTAATGCTGACTTAGGAAAGTTAAAAGTTGCTGATAAAGTATCTGCTGATATCTTTAAAAAGGGTGACGTTGTTGATGTCACCGGTATTACTAAAGGTCACGGATACCAGGGTGTTATTAAGAAAGATAACCAGCACCGTGGCCCAGAAGCTCATGGTTCTCGTTACCACCGTCGTCCAGGTTCTTTAGGCCCGATTATTAACCGTGTTGTTAAAGGTATGAAATTACCTGGCCGTATGGGTAATAATCGTGTGACTATGCAGCATTTAACTGTTATTGATGCCGACGTTAAAGATAACGCCTTAGTAATCAGTGGTAGTGTTCCAGGTGCTAACAAGTCATTCTTAATGATTCGTTCTACAGCTCGAAAGTAAGAAAGGAGGAAAAATAAATGACTAGCGTTGCATTATACAAACAAGATGGTAGCAAGAATGGTAGCGTTAAATTAAACGATGACATTTTTGGTATTAAACCGAACAACAATGTTGAATTCGATGCAGTTCTAATGCAAAGAGCATCACAACGACAAGGCACCGCTGATACTAAATCACGTGGTGAACGTCGTGGTGGTGGTAAGAAGCCATGGCGCCAAAAGGGTACTGGTCGTGCTCGTCAAGGTTCCATTCGTGATCCGCAATGGCGTAAAGGTGGAATTGTATTTGGCCCTACTCCTCGTTCTTACAATTACCATCTTCCAAAGAAAGTTACTAAGTTAGCTACTAAGTCTGCTTTATCAGACAAAGTCGCTGCTGGTGACTTATACGTCGTTGATTCATTGAAATTCAACGCACCTAAGACTAAGAAAATGAGTCAGTTATTAGCTGGCTTAAAAGACTCATCCAAGACATTACTTGTCTTAGAATCTGGTAATCATAAAGCTGCTTTAGCTGCTCGTAACTTACCTAACGTTATGACCATTACTGGTAAAGGTATTAACACCTTAGACGTTATGGATCACCGTAAAGTGGTTATGACTAAAGCTGCTTTAGCCGAAGTAGAGGAGGTACTCGCATAATATGGAATCACGTGATGTACTTTTACGTCCCGTAATTACCGAAGCATCAACTGATCGTATGGACCAGAAGAAGTACACTTTTGATGTTGACCTACGGGCTACCAAGACCCAAGTTAAAAAGGCTGTCGAGGATGTTTTTGGTGTTAAAGTTACTAAAGTTAACATTATGAACGTTCGAGGCAAGCTTAAGCGAGAAGGAAGTTTCGTTGGTTACACTAGTCGTAGTCGTAAAGCCATCGTTACTTTATCCAAAGACTCGAAGAAGATTAATGTATTTAACAAGAGTAATAATAAATAAAGAATAGGAGGGGAAAATAATGGCTAACAAATTATACAAGCCCACCAGTAATGGTCGCCGTAATATGACTAATATCGACTACAAAGTTGCTACTAAAAACAACCCTGAAAAGTCCTTATTAGCTAACCGTAAGGCCCAATCCGGTCGAAACAACGGTGGTAAGATTACGGTTCGTCACCATGGTGCTGGTGTTAAGCGTCGTTACCGTTTAATCGATTTTAAGCGGACTAAAGATGGCGTTCCCGCAATTGTTAAGTCAATCCAATACGATCCTAACCGAACTGCCAATATTGCCCTCATCTATTATGTTGATGGTGTTAAATCTTATATTTTAGCACCACAGGGCTTACATGTTGGTGACAAAGTTGAATCCGGTCCTGACGCTGACATTAAAGTCGGTGATGCACTTCCGTTAAAGAATATTCCAGATGGAACCACCATTCATAATGTTGAATTAAAACATGGCAAAGGTGGTCAGTTAGCTCGTTCTGCTGGTACTTCTGCTCACTTATTAGGTAAGCAGGGCAAGTACGTATTAGTTAAATTACCATCAGGTGAAGTTCGTTTAGTATTAGCTACTAATCGTGCATCAATTGGTGCATTAAGTAATGCTGAACACTCATTAGTAGTAAGTGGTAAAGCTGGTCGTACCCGTCGATTAGGCAAACGTCCACATGTTACTGGTTCTGCTATGAACCCTAACGACCATCCGCATGGTGGTGGTGATGCTCATACCACTGTTGGTTACCCATCTCCATTATCTCCATGGCATAAGAAGACTGTTGGTAAAAAGACCCGTTCAAAGAAAGCTCGTTCAAACAAGTTTATTGTTCGTCGTCGTAAGCAGTCCAAGATGTAAATTAGTTAAGACACCAGATTGAAGGAGGTCGTCTCATGAGTCGTAGTTTGAAAAAAGGACCTTTTGCTGATAAATCTTTATTAAAGAAGATCAAAGCGCAAAAAGGTAAAGATAAGAAGACATTAATTAAGACTTGGTCACGTCGTTCTACGATTTTCCCAAGCTTCATTGGTAACACCATTGCCGTATATAACGGTCGTCAACACGTTCCGGTATATATCCAAGAAGATATGGTTGGCCATAAGTTAGGTGAATTCGTACCAACTCGTACGTTCCATGGCCATGGCACTAACAGTGATGACACTGCTGCCGATAAGACTACTAAATAATAAGGAGGATTAATAATGGCTGCACAAGTTACTTCAGCAAAAGCTACTGCTAGAACTGTTCGAATTTCGGCCCGCAAAGTTCGCCTTGTTATGGATCTTATCAGAGGTAAGAGCGTTGCCGAAGCTACTGCTATTTTGAAGTTCACTCCACGTAGTGCTTCTCCAATTTTAAGTAAAGTACTTAAATCAGCAGTTGCTAATGCTGAAAATAATTTTGATTTAGATCGTGAAGATTTGTACGTAAGCAAAGCCATTTGTAACGAAGGGCCAACGTTAAAGCGTTTCCGTCCACGTGCTAAAGGTTCTGCTTCTCCGATTAACAAACGTACTAGTCACATTACGATTATCGTTTCTGAAAAGTAGGAGGTATAAAACTTGGGTCAAAAAGTAAATCCAAACGGCTTACGAATGGGTATTACCCGTGACTGGGAAGCCAAGTGGTACTCTGATAACAATTTTGCCGGAAACTTAATTGAAGATTTACGCATTCGTAAGTATATTGCAAAACGACTTGCCGATGCATCCACTTCTCGAGTAGAAATTGACCGTGCTGCAAAGCGCATCAACATTTCTATTAACACTGCCAAACCTGGTATGGTTATTGGTAAAGGTGGATCTGAAGTTGAAAGTCTTCGTAAAGCTTTAGATAAATTAACTGGTAAACGTGTTCACGTTAACATCATTGAAATTAAGAAGCCTGACTTAGACGCTAAGTTAGTTGGTGATGACATCGCTCGTCAGTTAGAAGCTCGTGTTGCTTACCGTCGTGCTATGCGTCAAGGTATGCGCCGTGTTGAACATGCTGGTGCTAAGGGTGTTAAGATTCAGGTCGCTGGTCGTTTAAACGGTGCTGATATGTGCAGAACTGAAAGCTATTCCAATGGTACTGTTCCGTTACATACTTTACGTGCTGATATCGATTACGCTGACTGTGAAGCTCACACTTCTTATGGTTCAATTGGTGTTAAGGTATGGATCTACCGTGGTCAAGTATTACCACGAAAGAGACATCCTGAAGCTAGAGCTCGTCAGAGTAAAGGAGGCAAATAATCATGTTAGTACCAAGACGTGTTAAGTATCGTCGTCAACAGCGTGGCCGCTTAAAGGGTCATTCTAAAGGTGGTAACTCTGTTGCCTTTGGTTCTTATGGTTTACAAGCATTACAATCTGCTTGGATTACTAACCGCCAAATCGAAGCTTGCCGTACTGCCATGACTCGTTACTTCAAACGTGACGGTAAAGTATGGATTAAGATTTTCCCTCATAAGAACTACACTCAAAAAGGTGTTGGTGTTCGTATGGGTAGTGGTAAAGGTGCCCCAGCAGGTTGGGTCGCCGCTGTTAAGCGTGATAAAGTATTGTTTGAAGTTGGTAAGTGTTCCGATGCTGCCGCTAAACGTGCTTTATGGTTAGCTGCTCAGAAGCTACCTATCAGAACTAGAATTATTCCACGAAAGAATAAGAAAGCAGGTGGCGAACAATGAAAGCTAAAGACATCAAAAATTTAACTACTTCTCAGATGAAATCTAAAGAAGCTAGTTTCAAGAAAGATTTATTTAATCTTCGTTTTCAATTAGCTACTGGCCAATTACAAAATACTGCTAAATTAAAGCAGGTTCGTCATAATATTGCTCGTATTAAAACGGTATTACGTCAGAAGCAATTGGAAAGTGCTAAGTAATTAATAACACAGGTATTATAATCAAAGGAGGGAATCCCTTGAGAGATCAACGTAAGATTTTCCGTGGTCGTGTTGTTTCTACTAAGATGGACAAGACAATCACTGTATTAGTTTCTACTTATAAAGATAACCCTGTATACGGTAAACGAGTACGATACTCTAAGAAGTACAAAGCTCATGACAAGAATAATGCTGCTCATGTCGGTGATTATGTTGAAATCATGAACTGTCGTCCATTATCAAAGACGGTTCACACTCGTTTAGTTAAGGTTCTTCAGAAATCTGTTAAGCAAAGTTTGAACTAATCTAAAGATATTAGTTATTAACGGTGAAAGGAGGAAATCGCTATGATTCAACAAGAAAGTCGTGTGAACGTTGCTGATAACTCTGGTGCTAGAAAGCTTTTAGTAATTAAAGCCTTAGGTGGTTCTAACCGCCGTTATGCACGAGTTGGTGACGTTATCGTTGCTACTGTTAAAGAAGCAACACCAGGCGGTGTTGTCAAAAAGGGTCAAGTTGTTAAAGCTGTAGTTGTACGTACTAAGCGTTCTATCCATCGTAAAGATGGTAGTTATATCCGTTTTGATGAAAACGCAGCTGTAATTATTAATGATGATAAGAGCCCTATGGGTACTCGTATTTTTGGCCCCGTTGCTCGTGAATTACGTAACCACAAGTTCATGAAGATTATTTCATTAGCTCCAGAAGTATTATAAAAAAGAGCTAATCAGAATAAGGAGGTGTCCTTATGTTCGTAAAAACTGGTGATAAAGTTCGTGTCATTGCTGGTAAAGATAAAGGCAAAGAAGGTACTGTCCTTTCTGTTTTATCTGATGCTAACCGTGTAATCGTTAAGGGAATTAACGTTGTTAAGAAAGCTGAAAAAGCTTCTCAAAGTAATCCCCAAGGTGGTATCAAATCAGTAGAAGCTCCATTAAATGCTTCTAACGTAATGGTTATTGATCCATCAACTAAGAAACCTACTCGAATCGGATACAAGTTTGAAAACGGTAAAAAGATCCGAGTTTCTAAAAAGACTAAAAAGCCGATTAAGTAATTTATAGCGAGAGGAGGAAATATCTTCATGAAAAGTCGCTTACAAGTTCAGTACGCTAAAAAGATTCAACCGTCTTTAGTTAAAAAATTTAAGTATCAATCCGTAATGGAAGCACCTAAGTTAGACAAAATTGTCTTAAACATGGGTGTTGGTGATGCTGTTAATAATTCCAAGAACTTAGACGAAGCTGTTAATGAATTATCATTAATCGCTGGTCAAAAGCCATTGGTTACTAAAGCTAAGAAGTCCATTGCCGGATTCCGTTTACGTAAAGGAATGGCTATTGGTGCCAAAGTTACTTTACGTGGCCGACGTATGTATGAATTTTTAGATAAATTAATCAACGTTTCCTTACCACGTGTTCGTGACTTCCATGGTGTAAGTCCAAAGTCTTTTGATGGCCGCGGTAATTACACTTTAGGTGTTCGTGAACAATTAATTTTCCCAGAAATTAATTACAACAACGTTAACCACGTACGTGGCTTAGACGTTGTTATCGTTACTACTGCTAAGACTGATGAAGAAGGCCGTGCCTTATTAGATCAGTTTGGTATGCCATTTGCTGATAAAAACAACAAGTAAATCAAGGAGGTTTTAATTTGGCTAGAAAAGCTTTAATTGAAAAGTGCAAACGTCCTGCTAAGTTCTCAACTCAGAACTATACCCGTTGTGCACGTTGTGGTCGACCACATTCTGTTTACCGTAAATTTCACTTATGCAGAATTTGCTTACGTCAATTAGCTCACAAGGGCCAAATCCCTGGTATGAAAAAAGCTAGTTGGTAGATTTAATTAATATACGAGGAGGCGTTAAGTCATATGACTGATCCAATCGCGGACTTCTTAACTCGAATTCGAAATGCTAATATGGCTAGACACAGTTCGGTAGAAGCTCCGGCTTCAAAAATGAAAGTCGCAATCGCTAACATCTTAAAAAATGAAGGTTTCATTCGCGACTTTGAAGTTGTTAAAAACAATAATCAAGGTACTATTAAAGTATACCTTAAGTATGGTAAGCATCATGAACGAGTAATCGCTGGCTTAAAACGTATTTCTAAACCAGGTTTACGTACTTATGTAAAATCTGCCGATGTACCTAAAGTTCTTAACGGCTTAGGTATTGCAATCATTTCTACTTCTGAAGGTGTTATTACCGATAAAGAAGCACGTGCTAAGAAAATCGGTGGAGAAGTATTAGCATACATTTGGTAATTTATGGATCGAGGTGTAAATAAATGAGTCGAATTGGTTATCGTAAACTCACTTTACCTGATGGTGTAACTCTTAAACAAGATGGTAACAACGTTACTGTTACTGGTAAAAAAGGTACTTTAACTCGTGCTTTTTCACCAAAGATTGCCATGATTGTTAAGGGTAAGAGCATTGCTTTTAAACCTAAGGGTAAGTATGATTATAAGACCCGTGCATTACATGGTACGATGAACGCTAATTTAAAGAACATGATCTTAGGTGTTGCTAAAGGTTACAGTAAGACCTTAAAGTTAGTTGGTGTTGGTTATCGTGCTAAATTAGCCGGTAAGACCTTAGTATTAAACGTTGGTTATTCCAACCCTGTTAAGGTTGATATCGACCCTAATTTAACTGTTAAGGTTCCTAAGAAAGACACCATTGTTGTCAGCGGAATCAACAAACAATTAGTTGGTGATTTTGCTGCTGGTGTTCGTAGCATTCGTAAGCCTGAACCTTATAAAGGTAAAGGTATTCGTTATGAAGGCGAACACATTCTTCGTAAAGAAGGTAAGACTGGTAAGTAATCATAATTACTTATTAGTTATGCTTCAGATTATGGATTTAGAGAGGTGACAACTTTGATCACAAAGACGAATAGAAACAAAGATCGTGAACGTCGACATGATCGTGTTCGTAAACACGTTTTTGGTACTGCCGATCGTCCGCGTTTAGATGTTTACCGTTCTAACAAGAACATTTATGCACAAGTTATTGATGATGTTAAAGGTCATACATTAGCAAGTGCTTCTACCTTAGACAAAGGTGTTAGTGGTACTACTAAGACTGATCAAGCTAAGAGCGTTGGCAAGTTAGTTGCACAAAATGCAATGAAGAAAGGCATCAAGCAGGTTGTCTTCGATCGTGGAGGTTACTTATATCACGGTCGTGTAGAAGCCTTAGCTGATGCTGCTCGTCAGGCTGGCTTGAAATTCTAAATAAAGGAGGAATATCCGCTTATGGCTAAATATGCTAATCCAAGTAAATTAAAGTTAGAAGACAACGTCGTATCTATCAACCGTATTACTAAGGTTGTTAAAGGTGGACGTCGTTTACGTTTCTCTGCTTTAGTAATCGTTGGTGACCGTAATGGTCACGTTGGCTTTGGTATTGGTAAGGCTGAAGAAGTTCCAGCTGCTATCAATAAAGGTTCTGAAAAAGCTAAGAAACACATTATTACTATTCCATTAGTTAAGACTACTATTCCATATAAAGTTATCGGTCACTTTGGTGGCGGTTCTGTATTACTTAAGCCTGCTACTGAAGGTTCTGGTGATACTGCTGGTGGTACTGTACGTGCCGTTATGGAATTAGCTGGTATCAAAGATGTTACAGCTAAACGTTTAGGCTCTAATAACCCAATTAATGAAATCAGAGCTACATTTAGAGGCTTAACTTCATTAAGAAGTGCTCAGCAGGAAGCCGCATTACGTGGTGTATCTGTTAAGCATTTAGCAGAATAAAGGGAGGCTGTTTATAATGGCTAAATTAAAGATTACTTTAATTCATAGTGCTGCTCATCGTCTTCCTAATGAACGTCGAATCGTTAAGTCATTAGGCTTAAACCGAATTAACAGTACTACTACCAAGAAAGATACTGCTGCATTACGTGGTGCTCTGTTTAAGATCACCCATTTAGTTAAAGTTGAATTAGTTAAATAAATAATTAAGGAGGTGCTCAGTTATGAAGTTAAACGAATTAAAACCAGCTTTTGGTTCTCGTTCTAACCGTACTCGTAAAGGTCGAGGCCGTTCCAGTAAAGGTAAAACTGCTGGCCGTGGTCAAAAGGGCCAAGGTGCACGTAGTAAGACCCGTGTTGGTTTCGAAGGTGGCCAAATGCCGTTATACCGTAGAATGCCAAAACGTGGCTTTTCTAACGTTAACCGTAAAGAATATGCTATCGTTAATCTAACGACTTTAAACCGTTTCAAAGATGGTACTGAAGTTACTCCAGCACTATTAAAGAAAGATGGTGTTGTCAAGAATCTTAAGAATGGCCTTAAGGTTTTAGGCAAAGGTAAGCTTTCTAAGAAATTAACGGTTAAAGCTAATAAATTCTCTAAATCTGCAAAATCTGCAATTGAAAACGCTGGCGGTAAAACTGAGGTGATCTAATGCTGTCTACCATAAAGAACGCTTTTAAGGTAAAGAATATTCGCGGAAAGATACTATTTACCTTAATGATTCTAGTTATTTATAGAATCGGTGCGTATATTACGGTTCCTGGAGTAAACGCTAAAGCTTTACAAAGTGTTTCATCTTCAGGATTAGTTAGCATGTTAAACATTTTTAGTGGTGGTGGATTAACTAATTATTCACTATTTGCTATGGGTGTTTCACCTTATATTACTGCTCAAATTGTGATTCAACTTCTTCAAATGGATATCGTCCCACGATTCGTGGAATGGAGTAAACAAGGAGAAGTTGGTCGTCGTAAACTAAATCAAGTTACTAGATGGTTAACCATCGTTCTAGCATTTTTCCAGTCCGTTGGTATTACGGCTGGTTTTAATGCATTAAGTCCAATGCATTTAGTTAAGAATCCAAGTATCGGAACTTACATTAGCATCGGTATTATTTTAACCGGTGGATCAATGTTAACCACTTGGATGGGTGATATGATCACTGATAAAGGAATTGGTCAAGGTATCTCCATTATTATCTTTGCTGGTATTATTGCTGATACTCCAGTTGGGGTTAAGCAGTTATGGCAAACGTATATTGAAGGTGCCAGTGGTGCCGACTTAATTGAAGGCATTCTCTTTGTCTTGGCTGTTGCTTTAGTTGTTTTAATTATTATTACCTTTGTTACCTGGGTTCAACAGGCTGAACGTCGAATTCCTGTTCAATACACACGTCGAGCTACAACTTCTGGTAAAGATAGTTACTTACCATTAAAGGTAAACGTTTCTGGTGTTATTCCAGTTATCTTTGCTAGTTCATTTATTTCGACTCCACAAACACTTTTGATGTTCTTCCAGAAATCTCATGGTAGCGATGCATGGTATCGAATCATGTCGAATGTATTTAACATGCAGACAACGGACGGTGCCATTTTATATACATTCTTGATTGTCATGTTTACGTTCTTCTATGCTTTCGTTCAAGTTAACCCTGAAAAGTTAGCTAAGAATCTAGAAAAGCAAGGAAGTTATATTCCTGATGTTTGGCCAGGTCATGAAACCCAGGATTATGTTTCTAATTTATTAATGCGCTTAAGTACTGTTGGTTCATTATTCTTAGGTGTTGTTGCGTTAATTCCATTAATTGCACAGAACATCTGGAATTTAAATGAATCGATTGGCTTAGGTGGTACTAGCTTGTTAATTGTTGTTGGTGTTGCCATCGATACAATTCGACAAGTTCGTGGCTTAATGATGAAACGTGAATACGTCGGTTTCATTAGAACTCCCCGTCCAAATAATTTATAGTCAAATTTGAGGATTAGGAGGAAATTTAAATGTCAATGAATTTAATTTTTATGGGATTGCCAGGTGCCGGTAAAGGTACGCAATCACCATTTATTGTTAAGAAATATGGTATTCCCCATATTTCAACCGGTGATATCTTTCGTCAAGCTATGGATAAAGGAACTGAGATGGGTAAACGTGCCAAAAAGTACATCGATAAAGGTGATTTAGTACCCGATGATGTTACTTGTGGTATCGTCAAAGAACGTCTTAGTAAAGATGACGTTAAAAAGGGCTACATCTTAGATGGCTTTCCAAGGACTGTTGACCAAGCTAAAGCTTTAGAAAACATGACCACTGAGATGAAACGTCCTTTAAGTGCGGTAATTTACATTAAAGTTGATTTACCATTATTAATTAAACGTTTATCCGGACGATTTATGTGTAAGAAGTGTGGTGCTACTTACAATAAATTATTCCGAATGCCTAAAGTTGCTAATACTTGTGATGTATGTGGTGGTCATGAATTCTTCCAGCGAAGCGATGACAAACCCGCAACGGTTAAGAATCGTTTAAAGGTTGGTAAGAAGACCATGAAACCATTACTTGATTTTTATAAGAAACGTAACTTATTACATGTTGTTGATGGTCATCCAGATATCGATCAAACTAAGAACATGTATGATGTAAATAAGGAAATTCAGAACGTTCTAGATAACTTATAAATCAACATCTAATTACTGTTGATAGAGAACGTATTGAGTAGTACTCTATATAGGAGGTACTCTTTTGTCTAATAAAAACGTTATTCAAGTAGAAGGTAAAGTTACTGAAACCTTACCGAACGCTATGTTTCACGTTAAATTAAAGAACGGACACACTATTTTGGCATTTATTTCCGGCCGAATTCGGATGCATTACATTCGAATCCTTCCAGGAGATCGTGTCACAATTGAGATGTCTCCATATGACTTGACTAAAGGTCGAATTACTTATCGTTTTAAGTAATTTATTCATACTGGGAGGTATAAAAAATGAAAGTACGTCCATCTGTAAAACGATTATGTGAACATTGTAAGATTGTTCATCGTCGTGGACACGTTATGGTGATTTGCTCAGCAAATCCTAAACATAAACAACGACAAGGTAAATAAATTTATAAGGAGGTGTAGCACATGGCTCGTATTGCCGGTGTTGATTTACCAAATAATAAGCATGCCGTAATTGGTTTAACTGCTATTTATGGTATCGGTCGTAACCGTGCTAAAGAAATTTTAGCAAAGGCTCACGTACCCGCAGATACTTTAATTAAAGATTTAACACCTGATCAAGAAGACAGCATCCGTGAAGTTGTTGATCATTACACGGTCGAAGGTGATTTAAGACGTGAAGTTCGTACTAATATCAAGCGTCTTGAAGAAATGGACTGCTACCGTGGCATGCGTCATCGTCAAGGATTACCAGTTCGTGGTCAGCATGATAAAAATAATGCTCGTACCCGTAAGGGTAAGAAAGCTTCTAAGTAATTTAAATCAGAAGGAGGTTTAAGTTCATATGGCTAAACGAAATTCTCGTAAGCGTAGAGCTCGAAAAAATGTTGAAACCGGTGTTGCTCATATTCACTCTACATTTAACAACACCTTAGTTATGATTACCGATATGCAAGGTAACGCTATTTCATGGTCTTCTGCCGGTGCTTTAGGCTTCCATGGTAGCCGTAAGTCAACACCATTTGCTGCACAGATGGCTGCTGCAGCTGCTGCCAAGGATGCTATGGAACATGGCATGAAGAACGTTGAAGTTGCTGTTAAAGGACCTGGTTCCGGTCGTGAATCTGCTATCCGTGCACTTCAGTCCACTGGATTACAGGTTGCTGCAATTCGTGATGTAACTCCAGTTCCACATAATGGATCTCGTCCTCCAAAACGTCGTCGAATATAATCTTACTTCGTTTTTAATAATGAGAGTTGATTATCTCGATGCGTTTTGAAAGGGGCAAAGATAATAATGATCAAGTTTGAAAAACCTAATATTCATAAGATTGAAGAAACCAAGAATTATGGAGAAGTTATTGTCGAACCATTAGAACGTGGTTATGGAACTACTCTTGGTAATTCATTACGTCGAATTTTACTTTCATCCATGCCTGGTGCCGCAATCACCAGTATTCAAATTGATGGTGTTCTTCATGCCTTTTCCACAATTAAAGGGGTTACTGAAGACGTTATTCAAATTATCTTAAACATTAAGAAAGTTAATTTGAAGATTGATGGCCCAGATGACACTAAGAAAGCATTAAGCATTAACGTAACGGGTCCTGGTGAAGTTACAGCCGGTGACATTAAAGGTGACGGTGATGTTCACGTTATGAATCCTGACTTACACATTTGCACACTTTCTGAAGGTAAAAACTTTAGAATGCGAATGACGGCTAATAAAGGTCGTGGCTGGGTTTCAGCTAGTGAAAACAAGGCTCGTAATAACGGAATGCCAATTGGTGTAATTCCGGTTGATTCCATTTATACCCCAATCGAACGTGTTAATTATCAAGTTGAAAATGCCCGAGTTGGTCATCGAACAGACTATGATAAATTAACCTTAGACGTTTGGACTAATAGTTCTATCAAACCTTATGAAGCTATCAGCTTAGCTGCTAAGATTATGACGTCACATCTTAAGATGTTCGTTGATCTAACTAAAGAAGCTCAAAACGCTAAAGTAATGGTTGAACGTAAAGAAACTCATCAAGAAAAGTTATTAGGCAAACCAATCGAAGAATTAGATCTATCGGTTCGTTCTTATAATTGCTTGAAGCGAGCTGGAATTAATACGGTTCAGGAATTAACTAATAAGAGTGAATCGGATATGATGAAAGTTCGTAACTTAGGTCAAAAATCTCTTGATGAAGTTAAGAACAAGTTAAATAACTTGGGCTTATCTTTACGTAAAGATAATTAAGATCGATAAAGGAGGAAAAATCCGTTATGCGTAAATTAAGTCGCACAAGTGATAAGCGACGTGCTTTACTTCGTAATTTAACGACCCAATTAATCGTTCATGGTCAGATTAAGACCACTGAAGCTAAAGCTAAAGATGTTCGTTCTACCACTGATAAAATGATTACTCTTGGCAAACGCGGTGATTTAAGCGCTCGTCGTCAAGCAGCTTCATTCTTAGAAAATGTAATTGCTAGTGCTAAAGAAAATGGTGAAAGCATCACCGTTACCACTGCACTCCAGAAATTATTTGGTAGCTTAGCAAAGAAGTACGCTAAGCGTAATGGTGGATACACTAGAGCATACAAGACCATGCCTCGTCGTGGTGATGGTGCTCCGATGGTTATCTTACAGTTAGTATAAATCTTAAAAATATTTTTAAGGTTTATTAGTCGTATTTATTAAAACGACATATTTTATCTAATTACCGTTGGTAATTGAATAATTTCTAAAAATCACTAAGGTTTATGATATAGAGCGTTACGATGATGGATGAATATCCAAGTCTAGCTCGAATATGGGTCGGTGACCTATGCATCATAAGTCTGTTAGTGATTTTTTTATACATAAATTTAAGGTCTGGTTAAATTATGGACAACCCAATACTTCAGTTGCATCATGTAACGTATCATTATCCAGGTGCTAAGCAATTAGCTGTTAATGACGTAAATTTATCGCTTAATCGTGGTGAATGGCTGACCCTAATTGGCTTAAACGGTAGTGGGAAAAGTACGTTAGTTAAATTAATTGATGGCTTAGTACCTAAAACTAGTGGCCAAATTGTAGTTGACCATCAGCTATTAACAAGTAAGAGTCTTCTTAAAATTAGACCGAAAATAGGCGTCGTGTTTCAAAATCCTAAGGATCAATTTGTTGGTGTCACTGTTAAAGATGAGGTTGCGTTTGGCCTAGAAAATCAGCAAGTTGCCCCAGACAAGATAAAACACGCCGTTCGAAAATCTTTATCATTAGTTGGGATGAGCTCTTACTATGATTCTTTAGTGGATAATTTATCAGGTGGTCAGCAACAGCGAATTGCGATTGCCGATGTCATTGTATTAAGGCCTAAAATTATCATTCTTGATGAATGTACCAGTATGTTGGATCCACAGGGTCGAGATCAGATTATCCGTCTAGTTAATGCTTTAAAGCATCGTTTTAATTTAACGATTATTGACATTACGCATAATATATCAGAAGCTAAATATGCACAGAAAATCGCTGTAATGAATCATGGAAAGATTGTTGCGAGTGGGACGCCAAACGCTATTTTTCAACGCTCTGCATTATTTCATAAACTTCATTTGGGATTACCTCAGCCAGATACTTTACGGGACTTATTAAAAAGCCAAGGAATTGATATTCCTAATCAACACTTTAATGAAACGAGGTTATTGTCGTGGCTTCACCAATTATTTTTAAACGGGTGACATATAAATATCCTAGTGATCAGCCTGATATTCAAGGTGGAATATCTGACGTCTCATTTCAAATTAAAGCCGGTTCGTTTGCCATGATTGTCGGTCAAACGGGCAGTGGTAAATCAACACTGGTTCAGCAGATTAACGGACTATTGCGACCAACCCGTGGTCTTGTCCAAGTTGGATCGATTCGTGTCACTTCTAAAATGAATACTCGTAATTTAATTAAACTACGTAAGCAAGTTGGATTGGTTTTCCAAGTTGCCCAGGATCAGTTGTTTGGTGAAACGGTTGAAGATGATTTGGCGTTTGGTCCTCGAAATTTTGATTTTGATAAAAGCGATGTGCAAAAAGCCGTTAAAACAAGTGCTAATGCGTTAAATTTATCAAAGTTGATGTTGTCTAAATCACCATTTGATCTATCAGGTGGTCAGATGAAACGGGTAGCGATTGCTGGTGTCATCGCTTGTTTTCCAAAGATTTTAATTCTTGACGAACCAACCGTTGGATTAGATAGCTTTGAAGAGCATCGAATTATGACGTTGCTATGCAAATTAAAAAAGCAATTTCATTTAACGATTATTATGGTTACACATCAAATGGATTTAGTTGCGAAATATGCTACACAAGTTCTGGTACTAAATCATGGTCAATTGGTTGCAAACGTGACGCCTGATAAATTATTTAAGAACGTTGAATTATTACATAAATCAGGGCTTAAATTACCGTTTGCGCCTAGATTTGCGAATGAATTATCACAATTGGGAATTAAATTAAATGATTTACCATTGGATTTACATCAATTGTCGCGTTTGATCGTTAACACGTTGAAAATGAGGCGTTACCGTGAATAGTTTTATCTTTGGTGAGTATATTCCAGGATCATCACCGGTTCACCGAATGAATCCGGCATCCAAATTATTATTGTGTGTACTATTTATAATCATGACGTTAATTAGTTCGCATTGGATTGATTATGCAGAATTATCAATATTAATAATAATTAGCTTTGTGATGTGCCACATCTCGTTCCAAGTAATTTATCGTGGCATTAAGCCCTTGTTATTGATAATTTTATTCACAGCGATACTTCAGTTGTTTTTTGATCCAGCAGGAAAGCTGATTTGGGGTCTTGGTCCCATAAAAATTACGGAAGGCGGCCTATCAAGCAGTGCATTTGTATTTTGTCGATTTTTATTAATAATATTGATTTCTACGTTACTGACGTTATCAACGCCACCCACTAAATTAGCAAACGGGATTCGAGTGATTTTAAATCCTTTTCGGAAGCTTAAATTGCCGGTTGACATAATATCATTAATGATTTCAGTTGCATTGCGTTTTATCCCAACGCTGTATAAAGAACTACGGACAATTATTAAAGCTCAGCGTTCAAGAGGGATGATCTTTCGGAGCGGATCGTTATCGGATCGTGTAAAAAAAATGGCGATGTTAATTATTCCGCTTCTGTTTAGTTCGTTTGAACAAGCCAGGAAATTAAGTTATGCAATGCTATCAAGAGGTTACCAAACTAATATTCGTCGAACTCAAATCAATGAATCATCATTTACGAAGTTAGATGGCATTGCGTGGGCCATTTATTTATTTTTTGGTGCCTTGGAAATAATGAGTAAAGGATAGTGAATTTATGAGTATTAGATATAAAATAACCTTTGCCTATGACGGGACTCGATTTTACGGCTTTGAGAAGCAACCTGGCTTGAGAACTGTTGAGGGTACAATTACCGATATTGTTAATACAATGGCTAAAAATCCTCAACCGCCCATTAAAATTTATGGCTCCGGGAGAACCGATGCTGGGGTTCATGCACTTGCCCAAGTAGCACATTTTGATTTTCCGTTTAACATTCCTGTTGACGGAATGTGGCGAGGCCTTAATAGTATGATGCCCTTGGATATTGAAGTTAAAAAGGTCGAAAAGGTTCCGCACACGTTTCATGCCCGATATGACGTGTCTGGTAAAATCTATATGTACCGAGCTTACTTAGGTCACTTTACGAATCCTTTTAAGCGCTTTTATACGGGGCACTGGCGAATTCCAGTCAACGTGCATAAAATTCAGATTGCACTCAAAGACTTGATTGGCACGCATGATTTTACAAGTTTTTGTGCGTCTGGTTCTCAAGTTAAGAATCACGTTAGAATTATATATAACGCAACATGTCATTATGACCATCAAGAAAATGAGTTAATTTTTCAGTTTTATGGTAATGGCTTCTTATATAACATGGTTCGAATTATCGTTGGTGTCCTTTTGGAGATTGGATCAGGTCGTCGACCCGTCCATGATATTTTAAGGCTTTATAAGGTTAAGGATCGTAACCAAGCAGTTTTTACGGCACCCGCAAGTGGTCTATACCTAAAGAAAGTTATTTATAAGGGTGAAGATCCAAAACACCCGACCAAATTCCCTAAGGATACATATAATCAAGACAGACAACATTGACTTTATAATAAATAGTTTGTATTATTGGAGTTGGTATTGTTTGCCTCCACAATAAAAGCCCCGGAATATTGTTATTTTATTGTTGATACAAACAAAGAACATGGAGGAATTAAATTGCGTACAACTTATATGGCACATGCCGGTAAGGTAGAACGTAAATGGTATGTTATCGATGCCGCTGATATTGAATTAGGCCGTTTAGCATCCGTTGTTGCTTCTATTTTACGTGGTAAGAACAAGCCAACTTATACACCTAATGTTGATACTGGTGATAATGTCGTTATCGTCAATGCATCAAAAGTTAAATTATCTGGCCGTAAGGCAGACGAAAAAGTTTATTATCATCACTCAGCATGGATTGGACACATGAAGTCCATGACTGCTGGTAAGATGAGAGCTACTAAGCCAACTCATTTAATTGAATTAGCAGTTAAGGGTATGCTTCCTCACAACAGCTTAGGTCATCATGAATTCTTAAAGATGCATGTATATGCAGGTCCTAAGCATGAAAACCAAGCTCAAGAACCCGTTAAATTAGATATTAGTAA
The DNA here is from genome assembly GCF_004359375.1 of Acetilactobacillus jinshanensis. Classification (NCBI taxonomy): domain Bacteria; kingdom Bacillati; phylum Bacillota; class Bacilli; order Lactobacillales; family Lactobacillaceae; genus Acetilactobacillus; species Acetilactobacillus jinshanensis. Next base: position 285,396 of record NZ_CP034726.1, read on the forward strand.
GTTAATTTAAGGAGGGAATCTAATTGGCTAAAGTTCAATATCGCGGTACCGGTCGTCGTAAAGATTCTACTGCACGTGTACGTTTAGTACCTGGTACTGGTAAAGTTGTTATTAATAACAAGGCAATGGATAAATACATTCCATTCCCTAACTTAAGAGAAATTATTATGCAGCCATTCCATACTACTGATACTCTTGGTAATTATGATGTATTAGCAAATGTTAATGGTGGTGGCTACTCCGGTCAAGCCGGTGCCGTTCGTCATGGCATTTCTCGTGCATTATTAACTGTTGACCCTGACTTCCGAGCTCCATTAAAGAAAGCTGGATTATTAACTCGTGATCCACGTATGAAGGAACGTAAGAAGCCTGGCTTGAAGAAAGCCCGTAAAGCAGGTCAATTCTCTAAGCGTTAATTATCGATTATTTATTAATCAAGATAATATAAAAAGGATTGCTAATTTTAGCAATCCTTTTTTATTTACGTGATTTAAGTTATTTAGATGCTTTAGGAGCCGATTTTTTAGCTTTCTTTTTAGGTGCAGCCTTAATCAATTTTAATTTCTTATTATTAACAACGGTCTTGTTATGGTATTTATCCACAATCGACGGGTCGTCAGAATGAAATGAGATTAAGAACGAATTGATGTATCGTTTATCGATTCGACCTACGAACTTCTGCTTATCTAAAGTAAAAGCTACCTCGTCACCAACGTTATATTTTAATTCAGCAGAGCTTAACTTCTTTTTTTTACGAATCAAGAAATTCATCCCCTAACATTCTTATTTTAACATAATTGGGACGATCTAATCCGAATGAAATTTGGTGTAAAGAGTAAGTTTGAATAACTAAAATGATGTAAAATGATGTTTGGGTATTTTATTATTAACGTCATACTTAAAAAGGTTAAAAGGGAGCCGTGAACATTTTGAGTAAATTATCACTCTTAAAGACGACAATTGGTATTATTGGTAATCAAAATGCTAATGTTGCGCGATTAATCTATGAAGCTCATCGTCTGGGGATTAAAATCGGGATCTATACTGATAAAAATGATCCAGCCGTAAGATCCGCTGATTTTAAGATAATCGGTAAGCTCAACGATAAGGCACACCTTAAAGAATTTGCAAATGAATGTCAGACAGTTGTCTATGTTGACGGTTCCGGAATTAGCGCTGGTTTAATTAATTATCTACGTCAATTTACAAACGTTCCGCAGGGATCCAAAGTTTTAGATTTGATTAATGACCGGGCTATTTTAAGGGTTCTATTGGATTCATTTAATATTAAGTCCTTGCCTTATAAGACTGTCTTTAATCTAGATGACGTCAAGCAATCTTTAAGTGATTCTCATGATCCTTTATATATCCAGCCCGTTCAAACAAGTTACGTTCATCAAAATGGCGTCTTGGTTACAGATCCAAGTCAATTGGGTCATTTAAGTCATATGTTTAATGGTGAAACCTACTTACTAGAAGCACTTCCCAAACGATCTCGATACTTTAAGTTAACGTTGATCAAATCAAATTCAGGTGTTACTTTATTACCCGTGATTGAAGAACATTATCAAGGTCCACAATTAAAGATGGCTGACCTTAGCCCTAAGGTATCATCTGAAGTTTCTGATCAATTTACTAAGATTACCGATAACTTAACTAGCCATTTAGACTATCAAGGTTGCTTAACGCTTTCCCTTATTTTAACCCCTGATGGACAGGTATACGTTGATAATGTTGAATTGCCATTTGAATTAGTTAATAACATTTATAATTTAACTCCTGATAATCTATATAAAACCTTTTTACATTCTGTATTTGGATTACCCGTTCAATCAAAGTCACTTCATCAGGTTTGGTTACTCAGTGTGATTGATCAGCATAATTTAAGTCAAGCTCAAAAATTATTGTCTAATAACAGTTCAGTTAATTTTGACTTGAATTCATTAATTAACCATCATAAAGGCTATGCGCTGATGCATGCCGATACGTTAGACAACGTTAAGAAGCAATTTAAAGCTGATAAATTATAAAATGGATTAATCTTGAAAACTAATCGCTATGCTATAATTTACTTGCAATAGAAAGAGTTGAATCGTTTTTGCCTAAAGAAAATATATTAAGCGGACTTAATTCGAAACAAAAAGAAGCGGTCTTATGCACTAAAGGTCCATTACTAATTATGGCCGGGGCCGGTAGTGGAAAGACCCGAGTACTAACTAGACGAATTGCCTATTTAATTAAAGCCTGTGGCGTTAGCCCATGGAACATCTTGGCAATTACTTTTACTAATAAAGCGGCTCGAGAAATGCGTGACCGAATAACTAAATTATTGAATGGTCATAGTCAGGGTGCCTGGGTATCAACATTTCATGCGTTATGCATGCGCATCTTAAGATTTAACGCTGAAAAAATAAATTATAACCGTGCTTTTACAATTGCGGGGACTAGTGAACAGCGAACCCTCGTTAAACATATCTTAACCCGTGAGTTAAATATGGATCCAAAACGGATGAACCCTAGAGCTGTTTTATCCGCAATTTCGATGGCTAAAAATAATTTACAGACACCCGATGAATATAAAGACATTCAGGATAAGGCTCACAATCCGTTTACTAAAACGGTTGCTAAAGTTTATGTTCGTTACCAGCATGAACTTCATCAAAATCAAGCGATGGATTTTGATGACTTGATTATGCTAACGATTATCTTATTCAAGAAATTTCCTGACGTTTTACGATATTATCAAGAGAAATTTAAATACATCAGTGTCGATGAATATCAAGATACTAACGAAGCTCAATATGAATTAATTCATCTGTTGGGCAAACGTTATCAGAACGTCTGTGTTGTTGGGGATGTTAACCAAAGTATCTACGGCTGGCGTGGTGCCAACATGAATAACATCCTTGACTTCAAAGATGATTATCCAGACGCTCATGAAGTCTTTCTGCAGCAGAATTACCGTTCAACTAAAAATATTCTGAACGCTGCTAACTCAGTAATTAAGCATAATGACGGCCAGGATGACGAGAATCTGTGGACGGATAACGCTACCGGTCCTAAAGTGGGTTATTATCGTGGCCAGAGTGCCGAAGATGAATCCCATTTTGTGGTGTCCAAAATCATTAAAGATCACAAAAAATATAATTATTCGTATAATGATTTTGCAATTCTTTATCGAACCAATGCCCAATCACGTGTAATTGAAGAAACGTTCCTTAAATCTAATATCCCGTATAACATCGTCGGTGGTAACAAGTTCTACGACCGAAAAGAAATCCAAGACATTTTAGCTTATTTAACCATATTAGCTAATCCTAGTGATTCGTTAAATTTACAGCGAATTATTAATGTTCCAAAGCGAGGGATTGGTAAAGCCAGTGTTGGCAAATTAGTTGATTTTGCTCGTGAAAATCATTGGAGTTTGTTAAAAGCAACCGGTCATTTAGACTTAGCTAATCAAATTAGTACCCGTGCCAAGAATTCAATGACTCGTTTTGGCACCATGATTAATACGCTTCGAAAGCAAATTCCAAAGCTAAATGTAACTGATTTAACCAAAAAGGTTCTGGACGTCAGTGGCTATTTACCAACTTTAAAAGCTTCTAATTCTCTAGAAGCTAAAACCCGTGTGGAAAATATTGAAGAATTCATCTCAGTTACACTTCAGTTTGATAAGAATCATCGTGAAGTTCCGTTAAAGGATCGACTAGCAACGTTCCTGGCTGATTTATCATTGGTATCCGCACAGGATGACGTTGATGAATCGAAACCTCAGGTAACCTTAATGACGTTACATGCAGCTAAGGGCCTGGAATTCCCGATTGTCTTCATTATCGGGATGGAAGAAGGTATCTTTCCGTTAGCTAGTGCTATGGGCAATCATTCCGAATTAGAGGAAGAACGCCGATTAGCTTACGTTGGAATTACCCGTGCTAAGAAGAAGTTGTATCTAACAAACGCTTATTCAAGAATGCTTTATGGACGGCTTCAGTCCAATCCAGCATCGCGGTTCATTAAGGAAATTAACCCGAGTTTAATTGAAAAAGTCGGTGATGATCAGAACAGATCTGAACCGGGTTTCCGAAAGCATTACTTCAGGACACCGTTTGATCGGCGTCGTGACCACACGGCATTTAAGCAGCCGTATCATACGGCTAAAGTTGAAAAGCCTAAGGAAACGGGAGCTGATCAGAAACCCTGGCACATTGGTGATCGTGTAAAGCACCGTGCGTGGGGCGTTGGCACCGTTATTAAAGTGAATGGTTCTGGTGAAGATATGGAATTGGATATCGCATTTCCTGATCGTGGAATTAAGCGGCTACTTGCTGCGTTTGCGCCAATTCACAAAGTTAAGTAAAATATATTAAGAGAGCAATTTTTAAACATATTCATGGAGGTAATTGCTTTGAAAAAGCTAAAAGTGTTTTTAGCTATTGCCTCGAGTGCTTTGATTCTAGGAGGTTGTGGACTTGGTAATTTATCATCAAGACCATCTTCTAACAACGGCACTCAATTAACCGGTCACGCGAATAATAGTAATTATCAGAGCGTGATTAAGCACGGTCATTACTTGACCAGTAAATCCCGTGGGGTTGATGTTCAGCAAGACGCTAATCAACTTAATTTAAAGAGTTTTGAAAATGGTCTGCTAGACCTTTCCAAGAAAGAATTCCCGACTAATAAGTACATCTTCCAGGAAGGCCAGCACATTTCCACCAAGACGACTGAACATTGGCTTGATCGAAAGAGTCAAAATTCTCAGGGATTAAACCCGTCCGGGAAAGAAACCAAAGTCCCGTTATACTTACAACAAATGGATGAACAGGATTTCTTAACCCAGCATGGTAAACACTTAAAGTTAAGTGGCATGACGGTTGGGTTAGGTATTAATTCGATTTACTACTACAAAAAGAAGAAATATGGACCGACTTATAAGAAATCAATTAGTAACGCTACCGTTAAAGCCGAAGGTCATAAGATCGGTGCCAAAGTCTTGGCTCGTTTACGACGTAAACCAGGCTTAAAGCACATTCCGATCGTAATCGGCTTATATCGTCAAGGTTCTGATGATAGCTTAGTTGGTGGTAATTTCTTTGCCTATTCCGTAAACAAAGGTTCCAGCATTGATGGCTGGAAGCCAATTGATGAACGAAATTACGTCTTCCCGTCTAATTCAGGTGATAAAGGTAAGCACGCCAACGATGCTAATGACTTTAGTAACTTTAAGTCACGAGTTCAGAACTTCTTCCCTAATTTGAGTGGAGTTACTGCTCAGGCTCATTATATTAATGGTTCGTTAAGTGGAATGCACGTTAATATTACAACGCAGTTCTATAGCCAGACCGAAATCATTGCGTTTACGCAATACTTACAGACGGCTGCTAAGAAGTACTTACCAAGTGGGATGCCGATTGATATTACCGTTAAATCAACAGAAGGTGTTCAAAGCTTCCTAGCTCGAAAGAGTGGTAGTAAGAGCTTCTCTGCACACGTATTTAACAGTTATTAATTAAATAGATATAATCAATTAATAAAATGAAAGAAGGATATCGGTATGACTCAAAAGATTGACGACCAAGAAGTTCAAAAGGTCGCTCATTTAGCTAAATTGAATTTTAGTGCTAAGCAATTACCATATTTTACTAAACAGATCCAAAGCATCATGAAGATGTTCAAGACCTTAAGTCAGGTCGATACATCTAACGTTAAGCCAACCTACAGTGTTACTGATCAGTTAGACGTTACTAGACCGGACGTTCCTGAAGACTGGGGCGAACGAAATGCATTATTAATGAATGCACCGAAGATTGCCGATGGCTTCATCAAGGTTCCTGTAATTGTTAAACAGCAGAAGAACGAACGAAAGTGAGGATTTGCTAATGAACTTTTTAAATCAAAGCTTAACTAGCGTCCACCAAAAACTAGTTAATGGTGATATTTCAGCTGAAGATCTAACCCGTCAGACTTTAGCTAACATTAAGAAAACTGAACCAGCATTAAAAGCTTTCATTACTGTTAATGCAGATAAGGCAATCAAACGTGCTCAAGCTGTTGATAAAAAGGGTATCGATCCAAAGAATTTATTAAGTGGAATTCCGGTTGCAATTAAAGATTTAATTCTTACGAAGGGCGTTAAGACCACTGCCGCTTCTAAGATGTTATATAACTTTAACCCAATCTTTGACGCAACCGTCATTAAGAAATTAAAGAAAGCCGGTACCATTGACGTTGGTAAAACCAACCTGGATGAATTTGCTATGGGTGGTTCAACCGAAAACTCTGCTTTCCAAAAGACTCATAACGCCTGGAATCACAAAAAGGTTCCTGGTGGTTCATCTGGTGGATCCGCCGTTGCGGTTGCCAGTGGTGACGTTTTAGCTGCTTTAGGTACTGATACCGGTGGCTCGATTCGTCAGCCAGCTGCCTTTAACGGAATTGTTGGTATGAAGCCAACTTATGGTCGAGTATCCCGTTGGGGCATCATCGCCTTTGCATCCAGTATGGATCAAGTTGGTCCGATGACCCGTAACGTCTTTGATAACGCCGTTATGCTTAACGCAATTGCAGGTCATGATGTCCATGACTTAACAAGTTCCGATAAAAAGGTTCCTGACTTCACTGCTCACATTAAAGACGGTGTTAAGGGGCTCCGAATTGCGGTTCCAAAAGAATACATGGCTAAAGGGATTGATCCTGCCGTTAGGGATGCCGTTGAAAATGCCATCAAAGTGTACAAGAAGCTGGGTGCTAAAGTCGACATGGTATCTTTACCACACACTAAGTATGGAGTTTCCGCTTACTACATCTTATCTTCAAGTGAAGCCTCATCTAATTTAGAACGATACGATGGGATCCGTTATGGATACAGTGCTCCAGATGCTAAGAACCTAGAACAGTTATACATTAAGAGTCGTTCAGAAGGCTTCGGTGATGAAGTTAAGCGTCGAATCATGTTAGGGACGTTCTGCTTATCCGCTGGTTACGTTGATGCCTACTTTAAGAAAGCCGCTAAGGTAAGAACTTTGATTATTGATGACTTTAAGAAAGTTTATCAGAATCATGACGTTATCTTAGCACCAACTAGTACTACACCAGCATATGACCTTGGTAGTGAAATTTCTGACCCGATTAAGATGTACATGAACGATGTATTAACCGTTCCGGTTAACTTAGCTGGTTTACCAAGTATGTCAATTCCAGATGGATTTACTAAAGACAGCCTTCCAATTGGAATGCAATTAATCGGTCGTCCGTTTGATGAACAGACGGTTTACCGTACTGGTTATGCATTTGAACAGAATACTGATTTTCATAAACGAGTACCAAAAATGGGAGGCAATAAATAATGAATTTCAAAGTTAATATCGGTTTAGAAACTCATTTTGAATTAAATACTAAATCAAAAATTTTTAGTCCAGCTCCTGTTAAATATGGTGACGAAGTAAACAAAGATACGAACGTCATCGACTGGGGTTATCCTGGGACATTACCAACCATTAACCGTCAGGTAGTTGCTGATGGTGTTAAAGCCGCAATTGCTTTACACGCTAAGATTGATCATCACCCACGTTTTGATCGTAAGAACTACTTTTATCCAGATAACCCAAAGGCTTACCAAATTACTCAGTTTGATAAGCCAACCGCTCGAAATGGTTATTTAATGGTCAAGAGTGGTGGCAAAAATTACAAGATTCGCATTCATGAAATGCATATCGAAGAAGATGCCGGTAAAAACAGTCATGGAATTCGTTATTCTTTCGTTGATTTGAACCGACAGGGCACACCGTTACTTGAAGTGGTTTCTGAACCTGATATTCCATCACCACAAGTTGCTTATGATTACATCAAGACCTTACGAAAGGTTATTATGTTCACAGGCATTTCTGATGCCAAGATGGAACAAGGTAGCGTTCGTGCTGATACCAACGTATCGCTTCATCCGATTGGCAGTAAGAAGTTAGGACCTCGTGCTGAAATGAAGAACGTCAGTTCATTTAACTACATTCGAATGGCTGCTAGTTATGAAAGTAAACGTCAGGCACGAGTTCTAATGTCCGGTGGTAAGATTTTGCCACAGACCCGTCGTTTAGATGAAGCTAATGGTAAGACCTACTTAGAACGTTATAAAGAAAGCAATGATGAATATCGTTACTTCCCAGAACCAGATATTCCACCGTTAACAATTTCTGATGCCTGGATCAATAAGATCAAGAAGAACATGCCTGAAATGCCTGCCAGCCGTGAACATCGCTACATTCATGACTTTGGCTTAACTAAAGAAGACGTGGATGTTTTGACTGAAACTAAGCAAATGTCAGACTTCTTTGATCAAACCGTTAAAGCCGGTGCTAAACCAAAGATGGCTGCCAACTACTTACAGGATGATATCAGTTCTTACTTAAACAGTAAACAGGTTGAAATCCAGAACACTAAGTTAACGCCAGAGAACGTTGCCGCGTTACTTAAATTAATCGATAAAAACGTTATTTCAACTAAGATCGCCAAGAAAGTCTTTAAGGACGCTCTAGTTAAAGGTAAAGATCCTAAAGCTTATGTTAAGGCTAATGGAATGGTTCAATTATCAGATCCTAATAAGCTAGAAAACTTGGTTAAGACCGTTATGCAAAAGAACCAGAAATCAGTTACTGATTACCGAAATGGTAAGGATCGTGCTAAAGGCTTCTTAGTTGGTCAAGTTATGAAAGCTACCCGTGGTAAAGCTAACCCACAGATGGTAAGTAAGATGCTTGATAAAGCTTTAAATAAATAAGGAGTTTGATTATGCGTAAACGTGCACGAGTAATTTATAATCCAACCTCAGGCCGTGAACTTTTAAAGTCTAAAATGATTGATATTTTAGGCGTCTTTGAAAAGGCCGGTTACGAAACGAGTGCCTATGCCACCACTCCAGCCCCGAATTCCGCTAAGAACGAAGCGATCAGAGCTGCTAAGGAAGGTTTTGATTTAGTGGTTGCCGCCGGTGGAGACGGGACCATTAATGAAGTAGTGAATGGTTTAGCACCGTTAAAAAAACGGCCTAAGATGGCCATTATTCCTGGTGGAACGACGAATGATTTTGCTCGTGCATTGCGAATTCCTCGGGATGATCCCGTCGCAGCTGCAAAGGTCGTTTTAAAGGACGAAACGTTCAAGATGGATATCGGTCAGGCTAACCAGAATTACTTTATGAATATTGCTGGCGGTGGCCTGTTGACCGAATTAACGTATGACGTTCCGTCTGATCTAAAGACGGTCTTCGGTTATTTGGCTTATCTGGTTAAGGGTGCTGAATTGTTACCCAGGATTAAGCCCATTAAGATGGATTTGAAATACGATGGTGGTCATTTTAGGGGCAAAGCTTCAATGTTCTTATTGGCAATGACGAATTCCATTGGTGGTTTGGAGCGCGTTGTTCCAAACGCATCATTGGATGATGGCGAGTTTACCTTAATTATCGTTAAGACCAGTAACCTTTTACAGATTATCCAGTTATTAACTGAAGCCATCAATGGTAAACATCTAAATGATCCACGGGTTATTATTCAGAAGACTAGTAAATTAGTTGCTAAACCGATTAATAATAAAATGGAAATTAATTTAGATGGTGAATATGGTGGTAACGCACCGATGACATTTAAGAATTTAAAGCAGCACATCGAAGTTTACGCTAATATTGATCAAATGCCTCAACACGCTTTAGTTGGTAAACACATCACTCGTCAACCAAAATCAAATGGTCCTAAGATGACTGAAAAGCGTTTTCTAAAGCGAGTTAATCATTTATTTAAGTTTTAAGTTAATTCGAATTAGATTGAGAAAATTTTGTCGCTTAACTCAACGGCAAAATTTTTGTTTATACAAAGGTGAATCAATCATGAAAGTAAAAGCACCAGTTCAACAAGGCCAGGCCTATCGAGTTAAGATTGTTAATTTGACTTATCAGGGCTTAGGCGTTGGGATTTATAAGGATTTTCCAATATTTATTAATAATGCTTTACCAGGTGAAGATGTGTTGACACGAATTATTCGGGTTAAACGTCACTTTAGTTTTGGTAAAGTCCTAAAATTTTATCAACAGAGTCCCGATCGTGTTCATTCAATTGATGAAAAATATTTACAAACGGGGATTGCGCCGTTAGAACATTTAAAATATCCTGCTCAGTTAAAATTTAAACATGATCAGGTGGCTGAATTATTTAAAAAGGCTGGCTTAAAGGTTCAGGTAAAGCCCACCATCGGAATGAAGAAACCTTATCAATACCGTAATAAGGCTCAGATTCCCGTTAAGATGGTTAAAGGTCAATTAGAGACCGGCTTTTATAAACGACATTCCCATTATTTGGTCCCGATCACTGATTTCTATATTCAGGATCCAAAGATTGATCAAACGATTTTGGTAGTTCGTAATATCTTACGAAAGTATCAGATTGTCCCTTATAATGAGCGAACTCATCGAGGTGTGATTCGTAATGTCATGGTCCGCCGTGGTCGAAAGTCGCATCAAATTATGGTGGGATTGGTTACCCGGTCCAAGAAATTACCGCATGCTGAAGAGATTACTAAAGCAATTGTGGATAAGTGTCCCGAAGTTAAGAGTGTTATCCACAACATTAACTTACGTGACAATAACGTTCTTCTAGGGACTAAAAATCGTTTGTTATATGGTAAACCATACATCGATGACCAACTAATGGGCTTAACCTTTAGAATCTCTTTAAACGCTTTTTATCAGGTTAATCCGGTCCAAACTCAAAAGCTGTATTCAATTGCGATTAAAGAAGCCCAGTTAAAGCCAAATCAGATTGCAATTGATGCCTATTGTGGAATCGGGACGATTTCATTATCGATTGCGAAATACGTTAAACGGGTTTACGGTGTTGAAATTGTTCCACAAGCAATTAAAGATGCAAAAGTTAACGCTAAGTTAAATCATATCGATAACGTCAAGTTTGTTGCTAATCGAGCCGAAGACCAAATGCCATTATGGGCAAAACACGGGATTCGACCTGACGTGATTTTTGTGGATCCGCCACGAAAGGGCCTTGCAGAATCCTTTATCAAGAGTGCGGCCTCTGTCAAACCAAAAAAGATCGTTTATATTTCTTGTAAGCCAGCTACGTTAGTGCGTGACGTTCGTCGCTTTAACCAGTTGGGCTATCATGTTACTCAACCGGTTCAGCCGGTTGACCAGTTTCCGCAAACGGTTCAAATCGAATCGGTTACGGTATTGGAACGAAAGTAATTCTTTATTAATGTAAAATAAAACACCGTTTAATTATCATAATTAAACGGTGTTTTTGTATGATTAAGATTAATTTTGTAAATTAACCTTCGTGGTGTTCACGCTGGAAATCAGCGATTGCTTTGTATTCAGTTTCAAGTTTCTTACCAAGACGAAGGTAAATTGGGATTAATTCTTTGTAAACGTCGGCGTTCTTCTTGATTGGTTCTAATGAACGGGTAGTACCAACGAAGTTCTTAACTTCACCTAAGTTATCAATTAAGCCTAAGCTTAACATACCCAGAGTGGCGGCACCTAAAGCAGTACCTTCAAAACTCTTTGGAATGGTAACTTCCTGATCGAAGATATCAGCTAACATCTGACGCCATAAACCAGAACGGGCAAAGCCACCGGTGGCTTGAATACTCTTCGGCTTACCAACGACGTCTTCTAAGGCTTTATTAACAGCAAATAAATTGTATACGATACCTTCTAAAGCGGCACGGATCATCTGCGGGATGCCGTCTTGACGGGTCAAACCGAAGAATGATGCACGGGCGTTAGCATCCCAAATTGGTGCACGTTCACCGCCTAAGAATGGATGACAGATAACACCATCAGATCCAGCAGGAACGGTTGAAGCGATCTTAGTTAACAGGTCGTATGGATCCATGTTAAGTTCCTTAGCGGTAACTTTTTCGGAGCCACAGATCTGATCACGAATCCAGCGGAAGACGATTCCACCGTTGTTAACGGGTCCACCGACTACCCACATGTGATGGTAGAGGTAGTAACAGAAGACACGGCCCTTAGGATCAGTCTTCGGTTTATCGGTAATTACACGAACGGCACCGGAAGTACCAATGGTGATTGCTAATACACCGGGTTGAATAGCGTTAACACCTAAATTAGCTAAAGGTCCGTCAGATGCACCGATAACGAATGGCATCTTTGGATCAAGACCGGTCAATTTAACAACGTGAGAATTTAAACCTTTTAATTGGTAGGTGGTATCAACTAATTCTGGTAACTGGTCACGTTTAACGCCGGCAACTTTTAATGCGGTTGGATCCCAATCCATGGTGTGAATGTTGAACATTCCGGTGGCGTTAGCGATTGAGTAATCTTCTTTAAGCGTACCGAATAATAGGTAAATGATGTATTCTTTTAAGCCAACGAACCAATGAGCTTTCTTGAATAAGTCGGGGCGTTCGTTGCGGAACCACATAATTTTAGTTAATGGTGTCATTGGATGGATCGGGGTTCCAGTGGCTTGGTAAAGCTTGGGACCTAAATCACTGTGCTTAAGTTGATCAGCATATTTGTATGCTCGGTTATCGGCCCATGTTAAAGCTCTGGTTAATGGACGGTGATTCTTATCCAATAAAATTAAACTGTGCATGGCACAGGAGAATGAAACTCCTTTAATGTCACTTGGGTTGTCAACTTTACTGGTTAAATCATGTAGTCCCTTTAACATTGCCAAGTAGATTTCATGTGGATCTTCTTCGGCCATTCCAGGAGCATCCTGATACAATTTGTAGCCGTTATTTACATACCCTAGTACTTTACCTTTAGTGTTATAAAGGACCAGTTTAATACTAGTGGTACCAATATCGGCACCAATAACATAATCCATAATAAATTAGCGTTCCTTTCAAAATTTTATCTTTTTAGATAAAAGTTATATGATAAAAATTACTGAGTAGCGTCAGCCGCTCAACTCAATTATACTTGATAATTGTTGATCGTCCAAGAAGTTGAGCGCGCTAACGGGGGATGGAACCATTTGCGTCGACGAGTTGATCAGAATAATTTTAAATCGTCAGGATATTTATGGCCGATGTTAATTGTCATTTTATTAGTAATCGGCCTAATAAGCAGCGTTTCGGTTTATCATCATTATGAGATGTCACGGCTTAATCAATATCCATATCGAGGCGTTGGTGTAACCCAATAGGATGGGTACGTTGACTTCTTTTCGTTGGCGAAAACCGGTCAAAAATTCGTGTATATATTCGAGCAACTCAAGGTTCCATCTATACTGATAATGATTTTGATAATAATTATCAAAGAGCGGAAGGTTCTAGCTTAGATATTGGTGTTTACCACGTTTTTAGTTTTGCTAGCCACCCGCAAGATCAATTTAAGAATTTTAAAGATCAGATTGCGACCAGGGTTGGTTCATTACCGATCGCTGTTCAAGTTAGTTCTAAACGACCGCTAACTAAGTCCAGGATTGCATCACTAAAAGTTTTTGTTAATGACGTTAAACGGCATTATCATCAGCCGGTGATCATCTGGACATCACGTCCGATCGCTAATCAGTTGAAATTAGGACACGTTTGGATTAATAATTCACCAAGTCCTCAAGAATGGTTGATGGTCTTAAATCCAAAGGAAACCTTGAATTTAAACGGTCAGGATAATAACGTTACTCAATTTGTATTTAATGGTAATCATCGTAACTGGCGTGAGTTTTCGGATTTAAACCACATTAATTAAGTTAATCGAGGTATTTTGAATGTTAAAAGTATTTAAAGAACATTTTTATAAACTGTATCATAAGCCAACTCTGATTCAGCAGAAGGTTTATCAACCGTTATCCACGGGTCATAACGTTGTGGGCTTATCGCCAACGGGCTCTGGTAAAACGGTTGCCTTCCTGTTACCGTTATTGGAAAACGTGACGAGGGATTCTGAATCTCAACTCGTAATCTTTGAACCGTCGCAAGAATTAGCGATTCAAACCAGTCACGTTGCTCGTGAATGGGCTAATCTACTTCATCTTACGGTGTTATCTCTAATTGGTGGTGCTAATTTACGTCGACAGAAGGAAAATCTGAAGAAACGCCACCCGCAGATCGTTGTTGGAACGCCTGGCCGAATTCAGGTCTTAGTTGATAGTAACCACTTAAAATTAGGGCACCTGCAGTCAGTCGTGATCGATGAAGCCGATAATTTATTGACTGGTAATACACTTGAAGTCATTCGTGGGATTTTGGATCACGGTCCATCCCACGTTCAATTAAGCTTTTTCTCCGCCACGGATACTGACATTCTTCATCATTTAAAGCAATGGTTCGCCCAAGATGTTGAACGGATCGATGTTCGTCGTCAGGATAAGACCCGTGGCCCCGTTCTTCATGGTTTATTACGAATCGGGATGCGAAAACGCAATCTAATGCTTAAGATGTTGATGGACGTTCCGCATTTTAAAGCATTAGTCTTCTTTAATAATCTAAAGGAACTTAACCAGACGTATAGTTACTTTAAGCACCTTAACATTCACCGTGTTGCAAAATTAGCTGGATACCAAGGTCAGATTCCACGAGCTAAAGCTATGCGTGGTTTTCGTAAGAACAAAATCCAGTTACTTTTAACGACCGATGTTACCGCCCGTGGTTTGGATATTCCTGCATTACCCGCAGTGATTAACTACGAAGTCCCTAAGCATAAAATTGAATACATTCATCGAATTGGCCGAACCGGTCGAATGGGTCACAAGGGATTAGTAATTAACTTTGGTGATAGTCATGACTTTCGTGATCTTAGGCATGAATGCCAGGGGTTAGGTTATCATTTTGAATTGATTTACTTCTACGATAAACAGATCCTGAACCGTGAACAGCTTAAAAAAGCTCGAGCTAAGGATCATGCTGAACATCCACAGAAAAAGCACATAACTGAGCCTAATCAGCACCGTCATTACCACAGTCACAAACATCATCAGCGAAAGCGCAAGAATTCTAAAAACAAAGGCATGTGGCATAAGTGGCGAAAAGAAGATCGCCGTCATCAACACTAGCTTTACTTTATTAAATTAACGTGAGAAAATAATTCATGTCATGGTCCTATAGTCTAATTGGATAGGACGACCGCCCCCTAAGCGGTCGATCTCGGTCCGAATCCGAGTAGGACCATTACTTGAAGGAATAAAAAAGAGCCAAATTAATTTGGCTCTTTTTGCTTCTATTATTAATAAATTTAAATCATAACGGTGACTGATGCTGCCGCAACGATTAAAACTAAACCGACAACCGTAACGGTCATTTCCTTTCGGGTCTTGGTTTGATGTAAAACGTAGACACTTGAAAGAGTAGCTAGGATTACGGACGTTTGTGATAGAACGAATCCAGTGGCTAGACCGTTCATCTGCGGTTGTGCAGAAATTAAATAGGTCAATGCTGCAAAGGCAAAGAAGAAGCCACTGATGATTTGTTTATAGGTAACGGGTTCACGAAAAACGTTCTGTTTATTCATGTGACTTATACAATAGATCAAAGCTAGCAAAACCATTCCGGCAGCCTGTGGCATAAATGCGTGCTGACCGTCAATGTGAGCGGCTTGTGGAGCAGCTGAATATAACCAATAACCGATCACACCTATTAACAGTAAAATAACGGCTTTGGTCATATCACTACTGTTAGCTTTGCTCTTGTGTTCCTGCCAAGCGGTCATTGCTGCACCGATAATGATGATGAGTAAGGCAACCATACCCCATACTTTATTGGCGAGACCTGGCCAGTCACCTAACGCAAAAACACCCCAGAGGGTAGTGGCCAATAACTGAAATGCGGTTGTGATCGGCATGACTCGACTTGAACCTACGTACTGGAAGGCTTTGAACGACATGATCTGTCCAAAGGCCCAGCCACATCCGGAAATAATGGACCAGATTAGGGCTTTGCCAGTTGGGACACTAATATCATCAACAATATTAAATACGATGGCAAAGATTAGGGTTCCAACGGTTGACCCCAAGATTTGGTTAGTTGGCTTACCGCCAAATTTGGAAGCAACGGTTGGATAGAAGCCCCAGCCTAATAGGGGACCTAAGCCAACCAGAAGCGCAGCAATGTTCATATTAATCATTCCTTAGCGATTTTAATTATTATTTAAAGGCAAAATATTTTGAGACGATGTAGTTAATTACGATAATGATGACTTGAATAAGAATTACACAAATGACTTTATTCATTAGGATCGGGTTGCCAACGAAGTTATGAATTATTGTCATCTTTAATAGCGACGTTTGGTAATTAATTCGGTTCAACAAAAAGATATGGATAAAGAATTCATAAAAATGGGTAATCATTAGGGACGTAAGCAAAAAGTCGAAAACGGCGCTAATACCACGACCGATTAAAAAAATAATAAACTGTGCCGTAACACTTTTTGATTGGTTACTATTGTTAAAAACTAAATACTTATTCACGATGAATGCAAAAACAGTTGAAATGGTCTGAGCAATTGCAACCGGAATCATCTCACTGGTCATCATCGCCATTGACGTAAAACGAGCGACAAAATAAACCAGGGTCGTCATTCCGCCCCAAAATAGATATTCAATTTTCTCGTTAAAAATAAGTTTATGAATTAGGTCTGTCATTATGATTTACTTACTTCATTTCCTTAATGGTGTACAACGGGCGGTGCTTTACTTCCAGGTAGATCTTCCCGATGTATTTCCCGATAATTCCTAGACAGAAGAGCTGGATACCACCGATCAGAAGAATAATTGAAACTAATGACGGCCAGCCAGCAACGGCGCCGCCCCAGAAGATGGCTCTTAAGACAACGAAGATCAGGCCTAAAAATGCTAAGAAGCAGGAAAAGCCGCCGATGATTGTAGCGATTTTTAACGGGACGTCAGAAAAATCAATAATAGCTTCCAGCGAATATTCAAATAGGGAGTGTAATGACCAATCAGATTTACCAGCAGCTCTTGGTCGGCCCTTGTATTTAAGGAATTTAACTTTAAAGCCGACCCAGCTGAATAATCCCTTGGTGAAACGGTTCCGTTCCTTTAATTTAAGGAACGTATTAAGGAATTGACGGGTCATTAATCTAAAGTCACGAACGTTAGGTTGAATTTTAACGGACGAGATCCGGTTTAAAATTCCGTAGAAGTGTTTGGATAAGAATGCTCTGATGGGGCCTTGCTTACGGGATGTTTGAACACAACCGACACAGTCGTAACCGTCATCCCGGATGTACTTAAGCATTTTGGGTAATAAAGACGGGGGATCCTGTAAGTCAACGTCCATTTCAGCGACGTAATCACCAGTAATATTGTTAAAGCCGGCGGCCATAGCAGCTTCTTTACCAAAATTACGGGCAAACGAAATATAATGAACGTGCTGCGGATCTTTTGCGTGAAGGTCCCTTATAATGGGTAATGTTTTGTCACTGGACCCATCATTAATGAATAAATATTCATAATCATAATGCATCCCATGAGCTTTCATTTGCTTAAAGACTTTTTCTACGGTTTTATAAAAGAGTCGAATTGAGGGTTCTTCGTTGTAGCATGGAACTACTAGACCAATCTTTTTCATTACAAAGCTCCTTATTTAATTTCAAATGTCTAATATTAGAATTTATTTATAATAGTACCTAAATAATAACACATTGTTAATTATTAACTGAAAATCGGAATTATAAAAATATTTTGTTATAATTAAAGCAAGTAAAAAGGGTGTAAAGGTGTTAAATATGAACGAACCAATTAAAGTTATGACAATTTTCGGGACCCGTCCAGAAGCCATTAAGATGGCCCCGATTATTTTAAAAATGAAGCAAGAACCAGACCGCTTTGATCCCATTACGGTCGTAACGGGCCAGCATCGAGAAATGCTCCAGCAGGTCCTGCACGTGTTTAATATTCATCCCGATTGTAATTTGAATATTATGCGTAAAAACCAAACATTGAGTGAAATCACCACGACCGTGATTAATAAGCTGGACCCGATTTTAGATCAACATCGTCCAGACATTATCTTGGTGCATGGTGACACGACTTCAACATTGTCTGCGGCAATCAGTGCCTTTTATCATAAGATTCCGTTGGGTCACGTTGAAGCGGGCTTACGGACCTGGAATAAGTATTCACCGTACCCTGAAGAAATGAATCGACAGTTAACGGATACGTTAGCTGACGTGTATTTTGCACCGACACCTTTAAGCCGTCACAACTTATTGATTGAACACCATAGTGATAAGCACATTTATGTTACCGGTAATACCGCAATTGACGCTTTAAAGAAGACGGTGGATCCTAATTATCATCATGCGGTTCTAGATAAAATTGATGATAAGCACCGGATCATTTTATTAACGATGCACCGTCGTGAAAACCAGGGTGTTCCGATGCTTCGAACCTTTAAGGCCATTAAACAAGAATTGGCTAAACATTCCGATACAGAAGTCATTTATCCAGTTCACTTAAGTCCAGCCGTACAAAAAGCTGCGCATCAAGAATTTGATTCGGTAGATCGAGTTCACTTAATTCCACCGTTGGACGTTGTGGATTTCCATAACATTTGTGCTAAAAGCTATTTTATTATGACGGATTCCGGTGGGGTTCAAGAAGAAGCCCCATCATTAGGCAAACCTGTATTAGTCCTTAGAAATCAGACTGAACGTCCTGAAGGTGTTAAGGCTGGGACTTTGAAATTAGTTGGTACCGATCCAAAGCGGGTTAAAGCCGGAATGGAAATGCTTCTAGATGACCCGAAAGCTTATCATAAGATGAGTACCGCTAAGAATCCTTATGGAGATGGAAAGGCCGCTAATCGCATCTTATCAGCAATTTATAAAGAAATTAATGGTGATAAGTAACATGTCAATTATGCCAAGAATACGGGAATGGATTATCCTTTTAAGCCATCATTGTAAGAAAGCGAATATTTCTGACTCGGCCGTTGTCTTGGCATATTACGTCCTTTTTTCGTTATTTCCGCTATTAATTATTTTGGGTAGTTTATTAAAGATCATTAACGTCCGCTACGGTCATTTAATTAACTCACTAAGGTTTTTACTGCCCATTAAAATTTTTGAATTGTTGCGACCGGTTATTTATTCGGCATTAAGTGACGGTGGTAAAGCCCAGTTATCTTTGGGCTTGTTAATTACCGTATGGTCAGCTAGCCGGATGATCGCTGCGTTTCAGCGAACCGTGAATTTAGCGTACGGTGTTCATAAGCCTAATGTAATCAGGAATCGAATTGGGTCCCTAATGTGGATGATTTTATTCATCATCTTTATCGTTGGCTTGACGTTCTTCCTGATCTTTGATCAGATGATCGTCAAGATTGCCGTTCGTTATGCTCATGGATCACCATTCCTTTTGAGAATGATCAACCGAATTCAGGCCCCGACCGTTTTAATCGTCTTGTTTTCAGTAATTTGTTCATTCTATTATTTTGTCCCAACACTTAGGGTTAAATTTCGGTACATCTGGTTTGGAACGTTGATTGCAACGATCGGTTTAATTCTTCTATCTAAAGTCTTTTCCCTGTACTTAAAGTATTTTTCAGGTAGTTTTAGTGCCTATCAGGCGTTAGGCGGCTTCATCATTTTAATGTTCTGGTTATATTTTTTTGGTCTGATCATTTTATTTGGTGCCGTCATTAACGCTACTAATCAAGATTACTTTAATCGTAACGGTTTGATTAAAGAACGGGAAACAAAAAATCACTAATCATTTTGATTAATGACTAGTGATTTTTATTTGATAATGTTTAAATATTATTTATTTTTCTTGGCAACATTAACTAACTGCTTCGAGAAATTATCTAAAGTCTTGATGTCTTTTGCATCGGGTTCCAGGTTAATTTTAACGTTCGCGGCACCATGCTTAGCGTTAGTCAGTTGGAATGCGTGGTCGAATTTATCGACAGCTACGTTATAATAATTTTTATAAAACGTATCACCGGATCCGGCAACACCGTACGTTTGCTTAGATAGATCTAACTTTTGCAGATCTTCGTAAAAATCAAGGCCTTCTTCAGGTAGATGACCTTCATTGTAGGTGTAAGCACAGACTACACAAATATCCACATCCTTGAATTCTTCAGGATCCGTTTGTGAGATTTCGGTTTCGATCGTTTGAACACCAAGACCCTCTAGACCTTCAGTTACGATATCCGCAACGTCTTCGTTATGTCCAGTGATGGTTGCGAATACAACGTGAGCTTTTAACATTTGATCGTTCCTTTCAAGAAATTTCTAAATCTAGTTATAGCATAAATACACGTCAAGATTAACCAACATTGTGATTTAAATTAATTAAAGAACGGGTGATAGAGAGTGTTTGGTCAATTTAAAAAGGCCCCAGTTATTTTTTGGTCGCTGGAAATATTAATCGTTTTTCTGATCGTCTGGATTGGGACCAAGATTTCGTTTTTATTTTCACCAGTTGGTGTTTTTATTTCATCAATTATCGTTCCCGTAATTATTGCGGGTGCTTTATATTACCTATTGAATCCGGTCGTTAAGTTGATGATAAAAATTAGATTCCATCATCATCATGTATCACGAACCTTTGCCGTCGCGGTGATTTTTATTGGCATTCTTGCCATTTTGTATTATTTGATTACGTCGTTTGTTCCTAATCTAGTTGCCCAGATTAGTGATCTAATCCAGCACATTCCTCATTTCACTAAAGAAACTGAAGGCCTGATGGATCATCTATCCAAACACGGTTGGATGAGTCATCTGCCGATGAAGCAGTATACTCACCGGATCCAGGAATATGTTGCCGGTAATATTAAGGGCTTGCTAAGCAGGATCACGGCGAGTCTCGGTCGAGTCATCTCAATGGCCACCAATTTTATTATTATCATCATTACGGTACCGGTGATGCTGTTCTACATGCTAAAGGACGGGGACAAGTTGGCTCCGGCAATTTCAAAATGGGTGCCAAAACGGCATCGTTCTCGAGTGATGGGACTCTTAAATCGAATGAGCCAGACTATTTCCCGATATATCGGTGGCCAGATGATCGAATGTCTATTCGTTGGGACATTTACGACAATTGGTTATCTATTGATCGGCCAGCGTTATGCGTTTCTGCTCGGGTTATTTGCTGGGATCTGTAACATCATCCCATATGTAGGCCCATATATAGGGATTGCACCGTCGTTAATGGTTGCGTTGTCCGTTAACATCACCCAAGTGATTTGGGTTATCGTTGTCGTGATTATCGTTCAGCAGATTGACGGGAATCTCATCTATCCCAACGTGATTGGTAAGACCCTTCAGATCCATCCGTTGACGATCATCATTATCTTGTTGGCCGCTGGACACATTGCAGGATTAATAGGGATGATTTTAGCCATACCCCTATATGCAGTAGTAAAAACTGTTGTACAATATATTTATACCATTTGGCTCATTGGTAGGACCAAATCGACTAAAAATTAATGAAAAACACGCGAATTAACTAAAATCAAATTATCGATATTAAATTACGAATCAGGTGATTAATTATGAAGACCGTAATTACTTACGGAACTTTTGATCTTTTACATTATGGACACGTTCGTTTACTAAAACGAGCTAGAGCATTAGGTGATTATTTAATCGTTGGCCTTTCGACTGATGAATTTAATGCCGTGAAAGGCAAACGAGCCTACACACCATATAAAGATCGAAAGTATGTCTTAGATGCTATCGAATACGTAGACAAAGTAATTCCTGAAAAGGATTGGGGCCAGAAGATTCACGACGTTAAGAAATATCATGCAGATATTTTCGTCATGGGCAGTGACTGGAAAGGTAAATTCGACTTCTTAAAGAAATATTGTAAAGTCATTTATCTACCTCGAACCAAAGGAATTTCAACTAGTAAAATTAAACATGATCTAGGCTTAACGAACCCGAACGTGTGGAAAACCAAATAAAATGTTATGGCCTCTAGTAGTTAAGTACTAGGGGCTTTTCGTGTATTAATTGATACTAATTCGAAAATGAAGGGACTAAACAAACAGTATGAAGAAACCTAGCCTAAGTTCAAGCATTAATAAGCGACGGACATTTGCGATCATTTCGCATCCAGATGCTGGTAAAACGACCATTACTGAAAACCTATTACTCTTTGGTGGTGTCGTTCATCAGGCTGGATCCGTTAAGGCTCGTAAAACTGGTCATTATGCTAAATCAGATTGGATGCCGATCGAAAAGAAACGTGGAATCTCAGTTACCAGTTCAGTAATGCAATTTGATTACGGTGGCAAACGAATCAACCTCTTGGATACGCCAGGACATCAGGACTTTTCTGAAGATACGTACCGAACGTTAATGGCTGTTGATTCTGCCGTCATGGTAATTGATTCTGCAAAAGGGATCGAAGCACAGACTAAAAAATTATTTAAGATCTGTAGTATGCGTGGAATCCCGATCTTCACGTTCATGAACAAGATCGATCGTGATACTAGAGATCCAATGGATTTAATTGGTCAGCTAGAAGATGTCTTAGGCATCGAAGCCTATCCAATGAACTGGCCGATTGGTTCTGGCCGAATCTTACAGGGCTTATATGATCGATATAACCATCGGTTAACGACCTATGCGAATAAAGCTAAGGATCGGACATACATTCCGTTAGGTAAAAATGGTGACCCAATCAAACCGACACCGATTACCAAAACTGGGATGTACAAAGAAGCTAAAGACAGTATGCAGTTAATCAACGAAGCTGGGAACCAGTTTAGTGAAGACAAGATCCTTCATGGTAAACAGACACCAGTTTTCTTTGGTTCTGCATTAAAGGACTTTGGAGTTAAGACCTTTTTAGATGGTTACTTAGACTTTGCACCAAAACCGGAACCGCATGAAGCCATGATCAACTCACATAAGAGTGAAGTCATTCCGACTAATCCACAGTTCACCGGTTTTGTCTTTAAGATCCAGGCTAATTTAAATCCACATCATCGTGACCGAATTGCCTTCGTTCGAATTTGCTCAGGTAAATTTGTTAAAGGAATGACGGTTACTTTACAACGAACCCAGCGTCAAATGCGTCTGAATAACGTTACTGAATTCATTGCGAACACTCGAGAAAACATTAACTTAGCCGTTGCTGGTGATATTATCGGCCTATATGATACCGGTAATTTACAGATTGGTGATACGATTTACACGGGTAAGAAGGATGTTAAGTTCCCTAAGTTACCTCAATTTACACCAGAATTATTTGCTAGAGTCAGTGCTAAAAACGTTATGAAACAGAAGACCTTCTACAAGGGAATTCATCAACTGGTTCAAGAAGGTGCGGTTCAGTTATTCCGTGATTCTTCAACCCACGCCTATATTTTAGGTGCCGTTGGTGATTTACAGTTCCAGGTCTTCCAGTTCCGAATGAAGAATGAATACCATTCTGACATTAATTTACAACGAATGGGTCACAAGACCGCTCGTTGGGTTGACCCTAAGCAGATTAATCCTCGGATGTCGTCATCTAGAAACTTATTGGTAAAGGATCAGAAGGGGAAGCCGTTATTCCTGTTCGATAATGACTTTGCCATGCGTTGGTTCCAGAATAAGTATCCAGACGTTAAGTTAACCAGTAAGCTATAAAAGGAGATAATTTTATGAAGAATCATTTAACTGCCTGTACCAGTGTCATGGTTGGTAAAGACGCTTCAATTGACGGCTCAACTATGATCGCCCGAAACGATGATACCTTTTTACCGTTAACCCCGCAGCGCTTTTTCGTAAAGCCTGCTAACGATCATCAACATGGTACGTGGGTATCTAACCAAAACGGTTTTAAAGCCCCGTATCCAAAAAAGGCTCAACGTTACATGTTGACGCCAAACGCTGATGTTAAGCACGAAGGTGTCTTCGCTGAAAGTGGCTTTAACCAGAAGAACGTTGCCATGAGTGCGACCGAAAGTGTGTATGGTAATGAAAAGGCCTTAGCTTGTGATCCTTGGGTTAAGAATGGTTTGGCTGAAGATTCATTACAATCCATGGTTTTACCTTATATCAGCTCCGCTAAAGATGGTGTTAAATACCTTGGTAAGTTAATCAAGAAGTATGGTTCACCCGAAGGTAACGGTGTCTTATTTGGTGATAAAGACGAAGTCTGGTACATGGAAATCGTAACTGGTCATCAGTGGGTCGCTGAACGGATCCCAGATGATGCTTACGCAGTCTGTGCTAATGAAGTTGCTATTCAGCAGGTTAATTTTAATGATCCGGATCATTTCATGTGGTCACCAAACATTCGTGAATTCGTAAAGAAGAACCATTTGAATCCTGATAAGACCGGTTTTAACTTCCGTCATATTTTTGGAACCTTTAACCGTCAGGATCGTTACTACAATACGCCACGAGTATGGTATGGTCAGCATTTATTAAATCCTGAAATCAAACAGTCACCAGTTTCCGGTGATTTACCGTTTATTTGTCACACTACCCACAAGATTAGTGTTGAAGATATTGAACGGATTTTAGGTTCTCACTATAACGAAACTCCATACGATCCATTAGGCAAGGGTCCTAAGAACTTGAAATTAAAGTTCCGTCCGATTGCTATGAACCGAACTCAGAATTCACATGTTTTACAGATTAGAAACGACGTTCCAAGTGACCGTTCCGCAGTTATGTGGTTATGCTTTGGTGTTCCAGCATTTAGTCCATACGTTCCGTTCTTTGCCAACGCTAATGATACGGATCCATCCTATGCCCACACACCGTTACACTTGGATGATAAGAGTGCTTACTGGATGTATCGTAAATTATCCATGTTAGTTGAATCTCACTATCCACAGTTTTCACCGGAAGATGCTGATTTCTTAATTTCAGTTCATCAGAAGTTCCGTGAACATGTGAACGGTGCCATTAAAGATTCAAAGGATTTATCCGGCGCTAAATTAACCGATTACTTAACTAAGCAAAATCATAAGATTGTTGCTGAAATGCGTAAGTCAACGGTTAAATTCTGTCATCATTTGATGGCTGAAGGCTTAACGCTATCGAAGTTGACCTACGATATGGATAAGAATTTATAATCTTTAATTAAGTAAAAATAAAAGCGCTTGTGATTTAATAATCACAAGCGCTTTTTGTTATCTTAAGATTTGGATTTACTTAACGACTGATTTAGTGGGTCGAACGTAGATTTGCTTCTTACTATTTACATCAGCAGTTAAATCAGTAGTTCCCTGATGATCTAAGTAGTAATCAGCAACCTTATCTTCGATCTGTTCCTGGATAACTCGACGAAGCGGACGGGCACCCATGGCTGGATTGTAACCTAAGTCAACTAATTTCTTCTGGGCAGCCTTAGTTACGTGGATGTGGAAGCCATGAGGTTTAATCATGGTGTTAACTTTATCAAGCATTAAGCCAACGATCTTGATTAAGTCTTTCTTACTCAATGGGTTGAACTGAATGATGCCATCAAAACGATTCAAGAATTCAGGCTTAAAGTAATCAGTAAGATGACCAATCACATCATGAGTTGTGTTGTTAGCCGTGGCGTTGAAACCAATGTTATTAGCAGAGTCACCAGTTCCGGCATTACTAGTCATAATGATAACGGTATCCTTGAATGAAACCGTCTGGCCATGTGAATCGGTTAAACGACCATCATCCATTACTTGCAAGAACATGTTAAGAACAGCAGGATTAGCTTTTTCAACTTCATCTAACAGGATCAAGCTGTATGGATGATGACGAACCTTTTCGGTTAACTGACCAGCTTGTTCATAACCAACGTAACCTGGGGCAGAACCAATTAATTTCGAAATTGACTGTGGGTCACGGTATTCTGACATATCAAATCGGATCATGGCGTTTTCAGAACCAAAGAGTTCTTTAGCCAATTGTTTAGCTAATTCAGTCTTACCAACACCGGTGGTACCAACGAACAAGAACGAACCAATTGGACGACCGGAGCCGTTAAAGCCGATTCGGTTACGCTTAATGGCTTGAGCGACGTCATCAACAGCTTTGTCTTGACCGATGATGTGTTTCTTTAAGTCAGGGGCAAGATCTTTAAGCTGTTCTTCCTGTTTACGCTGAAGTTTACCAACGGGGATACCCGTGATTTCTTCAACGATCTGTTCCATATCATGACTGGTAACTTCAGGAACTTTCTGGTTCTTGACGCTGCCGTTCTTCTTACTTTGATCAAGCTTGCGGATTTGATCACGATAGTAGGCTGCTTTTTCGTAGTCTTCTTTCTTCAAAGCCGTTTGCTTGTCTTTTTCATCAGCTTGGATGTGTTTATCAATCGTTTGTGGATCAGCCACGTTAATGGTTAAGTTCTTTCTTGAACCAGATTCATCTAATAGGTCGATGGCCTTATCCGGTAGGTAACGACCCTGGATATAACGATCTGATAAAAGAACCGCAGCCTTAATAGCTTTATCCGTGTAGTGAACGTGGTGGTAATCTTCGTATTTCTTCTGAATCCCTTTAAGAATCTTGATGGCTTCCTTAGGGGATGGTTCGTTGACCATGACGGTCTGGAAACGACGAGCTAATGCGGCATCCTTTTCGATGTCTCGGTATTCTTTAACGGTAGTGGCACCAATTAACTGGAAACTGCCACGAGCTAATGCTGGCTTTAAGATGTTACCAGCATCCATACCGCCTTGAGCGTTACCAGCGCCCATGATTTCATGAATTTCATCAATGAAGAGGATAATATCTGGATTAGCCTTGACTTCATCAATAATTTGCTGCATCCGGTGTTCGAACTGACCACGAATTCCAGTTCCTTGAACTAGGGATACAACGTCTAGACGAATAATCTGCTTATGCATTAATTTAGCTGGGACATTGCCAGAAGCAATCCGTAAGGCTAAACCTTCAACAACCGTGGTTTTACCAACACCGGCTTCACCAATTAAGACCGGGTTGTTCTTACGACGGCGGTTCAAAATTTCGATTACACGCGAAATTTCTTTATCACGACCGATGACTGGATCAATCTTACCTTCACGGGCTAATTCAGTCATGTTGACACCGTAGCGGGCTAAGATACCGTTCTTGTTGAGGCGACTGTTGCCACCACGGTTATTCTGATTGTTATTGTTTTGAGATCCGCCATTCTGGCTCGGTGGTACTTGGTTGAAGCCGAAACTACCGTTAGGGTTTCCGCCACCTTGCATAGCACGGAAGATATTATCTAAATTACCAAATCCGAATGGATCTTGTGCCATATCGTTAGCACCTCCGTATCTGTCGTTCAAATTATTTTTACGATGGGTTAAAAGTCGATAGCAATTTTGACATAAATCGATTCGACGCTTTTGTCCATTTACGTTTACGTAAAGATGGATGGTTGCTCGATTTTTATGACAATTTTGACAAAGCATCGCTTGTTTCCCTTCTTTTATTATAAACTATTAAATATTCATGATAGTTTCTCTAATTACTATTCATTATACCTAATCAACGGGATAAAGGCCAAAAACACCGTTTATCTTGATGTAATTATATTGTTTGACCAATATTGACCTTTCAGAATTAGAATACCACTTGCATGAGATCATTCAAGTAATTTGTTTAGATCATATGGCAACATTTCCGCTGCAAATAAAACTTATGATATAATAGTTATAAATCCTTTAAGTTATTCATAAATATCGAATTCGTTTTATATACATACTAATGGGGAGAAAAATAATTATGGAAACACGTAAATTTAAGATCGTTGCTGAAACGGGTATTCACGCTAGACCCGCAACTTTATTAGTTCAAACTGCTACTAAGTATGATTCAAAAATAACCCTTACGTATGACCATAAATCAGTTAATTTAAAGTCCATCATGGGCGTCATGTCATTAGGAGTAGGGCAAGGCGCAGAAATTACCGTCAGTGCGAATGGTAAAGATGAAGACGCTGCAATTAAAGACATTAGCCAGGCCATGAAAAAGGAAGGCTTGTCTGATTAATTATGAAACGTTTGGCAGGCATTTCCGCCAGTAACGGAATTGCGGTTGCAAAGGCCTATAAGATCACTACTCCCAATTTATCTTTTAAAAAGGTAAAGATTACTGATACCGATGGCGAAACTCAGCGGTTCATTAAAGCCTTAAAAGAATCGCTTCATGATTTGAAGATCATTAAAGCAAACGTCTTAAGTAACCTCGGGAATCAAAATGCTCACATCTTTCAGTCACATATCGATATTTTAACTAATAACAAGTTTACCGATGCGGTAAAAAGACAGATTCAGTACGATAAATTGAATGCTGAATGGGCTTTGAGCACCATTTCTAAAAACATGATTCAATTGTTGATTCATCAAAATCAGGATCAGAATAATCATGTAGTTAAGAAAACGGTCAAGATTAAGATTAATTTTATTCGTGACGTAACGAACCGGATCTTAAGTCATTTATTGGGCCATGGACTACCCAATTTAGCTTTAATTCACCGACCGGTAATTTTAGTGACCCATGACTTAGTACCTAGTGATTTGGCTCAATTAAACACAAAATACGTCAGAGGCGCCGTTGCTGATCTAGGTGGAAAAACGGCCCATTCCGCAATCATGGCCAGAAATTTAAAGATTCCTGCAATCGTAGGGATGCATACGATCACGTCAATGGTTAAGAATAATGATGTCTTAGCTGTTGACGGGTCGAACGGTACCGTTATGATCAACCCAACCCCTAAACAAATCAAAAAATATGAAGCCGGAATCAAAAAGTACTGGTCACAGCTTAAAAAGTTAAAGAATTTAAAGAAGCGACCCACCGTTTCCAAAGATGGTTTTCCGTTACAGATCGCGGCTAACATCAATAATTTGCGAGACGTTAGTTCTGCAATCAGTATCGGTGCTGAAGGAATTGGTTTATACCGAACCGAATTTCTGTTCATGAACGCCACTCATTTACCAACCGAAGAAGAACAATTCAGGGCCTACCGATACATCGTTAAATCAATGCACGGTAAACCAGTAACCTTTAGAACTTTGGATATTGGTGGGGACAAAACGTTACCTTATATGAAGTTGCCACATGAACATAATCCATTCTTAGGTTATCGAGGGATTCGATTTTGCCTTGATCATTTAGATATTTTTGAAACTCAATTAAGAGCGTTGATTAGAGCGTCTAGATATGGCAATGTTTCAATCATTTTTCCGTTAGTTTCTACGATTCAAGAATTTAAAGACGCCAAGGAAATTTATGAAGAAGTCAGACATTCCTTAGTTAAAAAGGGTTATAAGATTGGTCACATTCACGTTGGGACCATGATTGAAACACCTGCGGCTGCGATGTTAGCTGATAAGTTTGCTAAGATTGCTAACCCAATTAATATTGGAACTAACGATTTAATTCAATTTATGATGGCCGCTGACCGTGGCAATAGTTTAGTAGCAAATCTTTATTTGCCGTTTGATCCGTCAGTGATTAGAATGATTAAATATATCGTTGACTGTTGCCATCAAAATA
This sequence comes from Acetilactobacillus jinshanensis, assembly GCF_004359375.1. Taxonomy (NCBI): domain Bacteria; kingdom Bacillati; phylum Bacillota; class Bacilli; order Lactobacillales; family Lactobacillaceae; genus Acetilactobacillus; species Acetilactobacillus jinshanensis. The sequence goes on from NZ_CP034726.1 coordinate 314,827, forward strand.
ACGTTAAGGCTTGTGTCTGTGGTGAGATGGCGGCTAGTTCGGTTGCCATCCCATTATTATTAGGCATGGGCGTTAATGAACTGTCGATGAGCAGCATGTCAATTCTGCGTTCACGATCCTTGATCAAGAATTTGAATGCAAAAGCCATGCGCCGATTAGTTAACAAGATCGTTAAATCTGCAAGTAGTGAAATCGACGTTATTCGTCTAGTTCATAGTTCGATTGCTAAGCTAAGAAATCGTCATTAAAGATTAGATATTGTAGAAAGGGGACCTACCCGGTAGGCCTCTTTTTCTTTAGTTTCTTAAGGATTATAATTTAAAATGACTATATTTATTGATTTTATTAATGAAAGGCGGTAATGACCATTAATATTGGAATTTTTACTGATACTTATTTTCCACAAGTTAGTGGTGTTGCCACTTCGATTAAGACATTAACGGAACAGCTCAGGGCGCATGGTCACCAAGTCTACATTTTTACGACGACTGATCCACATGTTGCTAAAGGCTTATATGAACGGAACATCTTCAGATTTTCAAGTATTCCGTTTATTTCGTTTTCTGATCGTCGAATTGCGATTCGAGGCCTTTTTCAGGCTTACCGAATTGCCAAGCGCTTAAATTTAGATATTGTTCATACCCAAACGGAATTCTCGATGGGCATTATTGGTCGATTCGTTGCCAAGAAACTAAAGATTCCGTGTATCCATACTTACCACACGATGTACGAAGATTATCTGCACTATGTGGCTAACGGCAAATTGTTAAAACCGATTCACGTTAAGGAAGGAACCTTAGCTTTTTGTCATCATATGAACGGTGTGATCGCACCCAGTAAGCGAGTTCTTGATAAGTTAACTTCTTATGGCGTGAAGAGCCCAATTCGGGTGATCCCAACCGGAATTAACGTTTCACATTATGATTGCCCAAAGTACAAGGATTTACGTCCCCAATTTGGCTTTACTAAAGATACTCCGGTAATGCTATCGGTGAGTAGATTAGCTTATGAAAAGAACATGGGACCGTTGATTGCTGCGATGCCAAAGATTATTAAGCAGGTCCCGGACGTTCGATTAGTCATCGTTGGTGATGGGCCATCAAAGCAGCATTTGATTGCTCAGGTTCATCGACTTCACATTACAAATCACGTTTATTTTGTTGGGGAAGTTAACAATGATTACGTTAACCAGTATTATCATATGGCAAATGTCTTTGTATCGACATCTAATTCAGAGTCGCAGGGGTTGACTTACATTGAAGCGATGGCCGCCGGAGTAAAGGTCGTGGTCTACAAGAGCGCCTATACAAAGGATCTTTTGGATCATAAATCTTTAGGGATGACGTTCACGACCATTCCGGAATATGTTCATGATGTGGTTACCTACTTAAAGCATGGTGACCAATATCAATTAAAGAATTCAGAGTTAAGAAAATTAAAGTTAAACGAAATTTCTTCATCTAATTTTGAGAAGAAAGTAGTTGCTTTTTACCATAGTTGCCAATTGCGTTTTGAGCAACAACTAGATAGCTAGGATTTAAATATAGGGGAGCTACTATGTTAAAAATTGAAATGTTTTCGCAGGCTGATACCGTGAAAGGTCAAGGTGTTGGCAGTGTTTACGATGAATTAATGGCAATGCTTCATCGGCATTTTCAGTCAAAGCTTAAAATCGATGTTAACCATTATCGTAAGGCCGATGTGAGCCACTACCACACCATTAATTTTCCTTATTACCTTTCAACATTTTCAAAGCGCCGTGGTCGTAAGGTTGGCATGGTCCACTTTTTACCAGAGACTCTGGACCAAAGCTTAAAAATGCCGAAATGGGTCAAAGCAATTTTTTATCGATACGTAATTGCTTTTTACAAACGAATGGATCAGCTGGTGGTGGTTAATCCGGCATTCATTCCTAAATTGATGGCTTACGGAATCCCGAAGAAAAAGATCACGTATATTCCAAATTTTGTTAGTCGGCATGAATTTTATCCGGTTGATAAAGATGTCAAAAGAGCGTTACGGATCAAATATCGTTATGACGTTGATCGATTTACGGTGATTGGAACGGGACAGATCCAAACGCGAAAGGGCGTTATGGATTTTGTTAAATTAGCTAAAAAGTATCCCCAATATCAATTTATCTGGGTTGGCGGCTTTTCATTTGGTAAGATTACCGACGGCTACCCACAATTAAAACAGATCGTGGATAATCCACCCAAGAACGTTGCGTTTCCAGGAATTGTCGATCGGAGTAAAATGGCCGAATACTACAACATGGCCGATCTATTCCTGTTGCCGTCCTACAATGAATTATTCCCGATGTCCGTAATGGAAGCATTTTCGTGTGGAATTCCGGTTCTATTACGTAATTTAGATTTGTATAAAAATATCTTTAAAGATAGTTATGCATCTTTTAATAATTTCTCAGAATTATCAAAAGAACTAGAAAAAATTGTTAATAGTCAAGATTTACAAAAGCAACTTCGAGCCAAATCATTAAAAATTGCTGATTATTATTCTGAAGATCGATTAGCTAAAATCTGGTATCGATTTTATCAAGAACAAGCAAAGAAGTCCTGATGAATGCCAAGGCGAAACGTTATATCCTTTATTGGCGTCATATTATTAGGCGTTTTAATCTTCGCTTACTTATTAAGGGACGTTAACGTTAAATTTCTGATTAACGATTTCGATAATTTAAATTGGTGGTGGATCGCTGTAGCTACGCTTTGTGTCCTGTTGTATTTGGGCTTAGAAGGTGTGGTCACTAAGATTTTGATGAACGATCAGACCCGTGGCTTCTCATTTAAAGATGCCTTACGAGTTCCACTGGTTGAGCAATTGTTCAACGGGATTACACCGTTTTCGACTGGTGGTCAGCCGGCTCAGCTATTTATAATGCTTCAGACGGGTGTCGATGGTGGTCGTGCCAGTTCAGCATTGTTAATGAAGTTCATCGTTTTCCAAGCCATGATCGTGATCAATTTCTTGATCAGCTTGATCATCGGTTTTAATTACATCGCTGAAAAGATGAGCTACCTGTCATTATTCGTGATCTTTGGGTTCATGATTCATTTGTTCGTGATCGTGTCATTACTAATGATCATGTACTGGCACGCGTTCACTAAGAAATTGATGTCAATCGTGATCAAACCGCTAAAATGGTTCATGCGTGAAAAACGTTATTCTAAAATGAAGCAAACCCTTGCGATTAAAATTGATACTTTTTATGCAGAAAGTATGCGGATCGCTCATCATCGTAAACTGCTGGTTAAATTAATTATCGTTACGTTTTTTCAGTTGTTCTTTTACTATTTAATCCCTTATTTTATTATGCTAGGCTTAGGTTATTCTAAGATTAATATTGTGATGATCGTTAGTTTACACGTTTTAATTCTGATGATTATTTCTTTATTTCCAATCCCTGGCGGTTCCGGTGGAGCCGAATATAGTTTTGAAACGTTGTTCAAGAGCTATATCACCAGTTCAAGTAAGTTGTTGCTTGCCATGGTTATTTGGCGGTTACTGACTTATTACCTCGGGATGTTTCTAGGGGCGATTGCTTTATTTTTAAAGCCAAATAGAATCAAATCATAAATTCTTTATGTGGAGGCATAAATGTAATGTCAAGTCATCTTAAAAAGTGTAGGGACTTCCTTAACACTAAATTTGGCTTTTTTTTGTTAGTCATCTTACTGTTTTGGATCAAGATCTATTATGCTTATAGGACCTACTTTACTCTAGGTGCCAAGGGTGGTGTGCAACAGTTCTTACTGCTGATTAATCCGGTGCCTGCAGCATTGCTTATTTTTGGAATTGCTTTGTATTTTAACGGTAATCTATCGTATTGGCTAATGATTATTATCGACGCTTTGGAGTCAATATGGATCTTTGCCAATATCCTGTATTACCGTGAATTTTCAGACTTTTTGTCAGTTGGGATCATTAAGGGTTCCGGTGCCGCTGGTAATAACTTAAGTAAAAGTTTATCCAGTATTATGCATCCATCAGATTTCTTAGTATTTCTGGATGTCCTGATCTTAATTCTGCTGTTATTGTTTAAGATTATTAAGGTCGATCATCGTAAGTTTAGTAAGCGAAACGCTTTTGCGATGACGGTTGTATCGTTGGTCTTGATGTTTGCTGAATTTGGGATGTCAAACGCTAACCGATCCGGATTATTAACCAGAACTTTTGATAACAACTATATCGTTAAGTACTTGGGCTTCAATGAATACGCAGCTTTTAATGCTTATCAGACGCATAAAGAAAGTGCGACCCGTACCAAAGCTAAGCCTAAGGATATTAAAAAGGTTTTGAAATTCATTAACCAGCACCGTACTAAACCTAATATTCAATATTATGGTAAAGCCAAAGGCAAGAACGTCTTTATCATTCATTTAGAAAGTTTCCAGCAGTTCTTAATTAATTATCGTGTTCACGGCCGATTAGTAACGCCGAATATTGATAAGTTCTATCATAATGATCATACGATTGCCTTTGATAATTTCTATCATCAAGTATCACAAGGTAAGACGTCTGATGCCGAAATGATGTTGGAAAATTCATTATTTGGTCTACCACAAGGATCTGCAATGGTTACCTATGGTACTCAAAACACGTACCAAGCTGCTCCAGCATTCTTAGATCAGCATGGCTATTCCACTGCAGCATTACATGGGGATGTACCTAGTTTCTGGAACCGAGATAATACTTATAAGTCATGGGGCTATCAATACTTCTTTGATTCTAAGTACTACAAAGAAAAACCATCGTATAACGTTGGTTATGGTTTGAAAGATAAGATCTTCTTTAAGGATGCATCTAAGTATATCCAGAGATTGCCACAACCGTTCTACGCTAAGTTAATTACGTTGACTAACCATTATCCATACTTATTGGATAAGCAGAACCGAAGTTTCCCAGCTACTAAGACTGGTGATAAGACTGTTGATCCATATGTTCAGACGGCTCATTATCTAGATCAGGCCTTTGGTGAATTCTTACATTACTTGCATAAGACTGGTTTAGACAAGAATAGTGTCGTGGTTGCCTATGGTGATCATTACGGGATTTCTAATAACCATCGTCCAGCAATTGCTCAGTTGCTTCATAAGAGTAACATCAATAGTTATGATCTAGCCCAGTTCCAGAAGGTACCGTTTATGATTAATTACCGTGGCTTACAGGGTAAGATTGATCATACTTACGGTGGTGAAATTGATGTTCTGCCAACGTTAATGCATTTGTTAGGCTATAAGGATAACAATACCGTTCAGTTCGGTAATGATTTGTTATCTAATCACCGTAATCAGATCGTTGCCTTTAGAAATGGTAATTTTGTAACACCTAAATTTACCGTGATGGGTAGTGATGTCTACTTAACCAAGACTGGTAAGAAGATTAAGCCGAATGCTCAACAAGAGAAAGAGATTAAAGCTGATCGTCATTACGTCGATGAAGAATTATCACTATCTGATCAAGTTATTTATGGTGACTTGTTAAGATTTTACAAGCCTAAGGGCTTTAAGAAGGTCAATAAGAAGGATTATAACTATAAGCCTAGTTACGGTCTTAAGAAGCTAAAAGAGGCTAATCATAAGAAGCATACGAGCTTGATCGATAAGAATCATGGTCACTCGATTACTTATGATACTGATGCCCCCGAATTGAAGTAAGTATAGACTTAATATTTAATTATAAGGATCGAAATCTGAAAAGGTTTCGATCTTTTTTTATAAATATTGAAAAACTGATTGACATTTATCGTACTAAAGACTATATTATTAATTGTCGTCGCGTGAGAGCAACGAGTAGTTATCTCAATTAATTATTGATCTTAATTAAAAGATTTAAAATGCTGCTTGACAATATTTCACGTGAGTGATATATTAATAATTGTCACGTGAGCGAGAGCTCATGTGGCTAGTAATTGTAGGTCTTTGAAAACTGAACAAGATTTTGACATCACAAGTGCAAGTGGTCTCGTTATTTTATAATGAGATTTTTAACTTTACGTGCGTTTTTAATAAATTCGTTCGTACAACTAAACTAGTAATTTAATCTTAAGAGCTTGTAATTAAGTTCTTATGTTATTTTTAACATGAGAGTTTGATCCTGGCTCAGGATGAACGCTGGCGGTGTGCCTAATACATGCAAGTCGCGCGCACTCCCGTAGATGATTTTGATGCTCTGCATCAAATGATTCTACATTCGAGTGAGCGGCGGATGGGTGAGTAACACGTGGGTAACCTGCCCTTGAGTCTGGGATAGCATCTGGAAACGGATGATAATACCGGATAACAACTGAAACCACATGGTTTCAGTTTGAAAGGCGCGTTTGCGTCGCTCTTGGAGGGACCCGCGGTCCATTAGTTAGTTGGTAAGATAAAGGCCTACCAAGACGATGATGGATAGCCGAACTGAGAGGTTAATCGGCCACATTGGAACTGAGACACGGTCCAGACTCCTACGGGAGGCAGCAGTAGGGAATCTTTCACAATGGGCGAAAGCCTGATGAAGCAACACCGCGTGAATGAAGAAGGGTTTCGGCTCGTAAAATTCTGTTGCTAGAGAAGAACGTACCAAGTAGGAAATGGCTTGGTAGTGACGGTATCTGGTTAGAAAGTCACGGCTAACTACGTGCCAGCAGCCGCGGTAATACGTAGGTGGCAAGCGTTATCCGGATTTATTGGGCGTAAAGCGAGCGCAGGCGGTTGTTTAAGTCCGATGTGAAAGCCTTCGGCTTAACCGAAGAAGTGCATTGGAAACTGAGCGACTTGAGTACAGAAGAGGACAGTAGAACACCATGTGTAGCGGTGAAATGCGTAGATATATGGTAGAATACCAGTGGCGAAAGCGGCTGTCTGGTCTGTCACTGACGCTGAGGCTCGAAAGCATGGGTAGCAAACAGGATTAGATACCCTGGTAGTCCATGCTGTAAACGTTGAGTGCTAGGTGTTAGAGGATTTCCGTCCTTTAGTGCCGAAGTTAACACATTAAGCACTCCGCCTGGGGAGTACGACCGCAAGGTTGAAACTCAAAGGAATTGACGGGGACCCGCACAAGTGGTGGAGCATGTGGTTTAATTCGATGCTACGCGAAGAACCTTACCAGGCCTTGACATACTTCTGTTAGGCTAAGAGATTAGCTGTTCCCTTCGGGGACAGATCTACAGGTGGTGCATGGTCGTCGTCAGCTCGTGTCGTGAGATGTTGGGTCAAGTCCCGCAACGAGCACAACCCTTGTGACTAGTTGCCAGCATTCAGTTGGGCACTCTAGTCAGACTGCCGGTGATAAACCGGAGGAAGGTGAGGATGACGTCTGATCATCATGCCCCTTATGGCCTGGGCTACACACGTGCTACAATGGACAGTACAATGGGTTGCGAAACCGCGAGGTCAAGCTAATCCCATAAAGCTGTTCTCAGTTCGGACTGCAGTCTGCAACTCGACTGCACGAAGCTGGAATCACTAGTAATCGTGGATCAGCATGCCACGGTGAATACGTTCCCGGGTCTTGTACATACCGCCCGTCACACCATGAGAGTCCGTAACACCCAAAGATAGTGCGGCAACCCCTTCTGGGGAGCCAGCTATCTAAGGTGGGACGAATGATTAGGGTGAAGTCGTAACAAGGTAGCCGTAGGAGAACCTGCGGCTGGATCACCTCCTTTCTAAGGATTTACATTCAATCGGAAACTTGTACAGATATCGAAATCTTGTTTAGTTTTGAGAGACCTATGGTCTCTTACTTGGTTCTTTGAAAACTGGATAATATTTATATTTCCTATTGAAATTATTATTTATTTTAAATTTTAATTTCAACCGAGAACACCGCGTTATTTTTGAATTCTAAAATTATTCAAAATGACCAAAACCGTTGTCACGCAAGTGACAAACATTTAGGTTAAGTTATTATGAGCGTATGGTGGATGCCTTGGCACTAGGAGCCGAAGAAGGACGGAACAAACACCGATATGCCTCGGGGAGCTGTAAGTAAGCTTTGATCCGGGGATTTCCGAATGGGGAAACCCAATCACCTCAGTCGGTGATTACTCGCCAGTGAATTGATTAGCTGGCGAGGGGAAGACGCTGTGAACTGAAACATCTAAGTAGCAGCAGGAACAGAAAGAAATTTCGATTCCCTAAGTAGCGGCGAGCGAACGGGGAAGAGCCCAAACCATGGAGCTTGCTTCATGGGGTTGTAGGACTGAACATTTGAGTTACCAAAAGCATTAATAGTCAAAAGATTTGGAAAGATCTGCCAGAGAGGGCGAACGCCCCGTAGGCGAAATTGATGCTTCTCAGTTCAGGATCCTGAGTACGACGGAACACGTGGAACTCCGTCGGAAGCCGGGAGAACCATCTCCCAAGGCTAAATACCACCTAGTGACCGATAGTGAACCAGTACCGTGAGGGAAAGGTGAAAAGCACCCCGGAAGGGGAGTGAAACAGTTCTTGAAACCATATGCTTACAAGCAGTTAGAGCCCGTTAACGGGTGATAGCGTGCCTCTTGCAGAATGAACCGGCGAGTTACAGTTGCATGCGAGGTTAAGGCGAAAAGCCGGAGCCGCAGCGAAAGCGAGTCTCAATCAGGCGTTGAGTATGTTGCCGTAGACCCGAAACCAAGTGAGCTATCCATGTCCAGGATGAAAGTTCGGTAATACGGACCGGAGGTCCGAACCAGTGTAAGTTGAAAATTGCTTGGACGAGATGTGGATAGCGGTGAAATTCCAAACAAACTTGGAGATAGCTGGTTCTCTCCGAAATAACCTTAGGGCTAGCCTCGGATGAAGAATCATGGAGGTAGAGCGACTGTTAGAATGAAGGACTCGTCTTGAGCTACTGATTTCTGATAAACTCCAAATGCCATTGATTTAAATATCCGGGAGTCAGACTGTGAGTAATAAGATCCATGGTCGAAAGGGAAACAGCCCAGACCACCGATTAAGGTCCCTAAATATGTGCTGAGTGGAAAAGGAAGTGAAATTGCATAGACAGCTAGGATGTTGGCTCAGAAGCAGCCATCATTTAAAGAGTGCGTAATAGCTCACTAGCCGAGTGGTTTTGCGCCGAAAATTTACCGGGGCTAAGCACATTACCGAAATCGTGGACACGCACCGTCAGGTGCGCGTGATAGGAGAGCGTTCTAAGGGCACTGAAGCAGGACCGTGAGGACCTGTGGAGCGCTTAGAAGTGAGAATGCCGGTATGAGTAACGAGAAACTAGTGAGAATCTAGTTCACCGGATGACTAAGGTTTCCTGGGGAAGGTTCGTCCGCCCAGGGTTAGTCGGGACCTAAGCCGAGGCCGAAAGGCATAGGCGATGGATAACAGGTTGAGATTCCTGTACCGGTTAATTGCGTTTTAAGCGAAGGAAAGACACAGAAGGCTAAGTAATGCATGCCGCTGGTTGTGCATGTTCAAGCTGCGAGCCAGGGAATGAGTCAAATGCTTGTTCCCGTTCACGTGAGCAGTGACGAGGACTGAAGTTTAGTAAGGAAGTTACTGACGTCACGCTGTCAAGAAAAGTTTCTAGCTAGTGATTAACCGCCCGTACCGCAAACCGACACAGGTAGTCAGGATGAGAATTCTAAAGTGAGCGAGTGAACCTTCGTTAAGGAATTCGGCAAAATTGCCCCGTAACTTCGGAAGAAGGGGCGCTGCACGTCAGTGCAGCCGCAGTGACAAAGCTCAGGCGACTGTTTACTAAAAACACAGGTTTATGCGAAATCGTAAGATGAAGTATATGGGCTGACGCCTGCCCGGTGCTGGAAGGTTAAATGGATGAGTCAGCTTCGGCGAAGCTCTGAAATGAAGCCCCAGTAAACGGCGGCCGTAACTATAACGGTCCTAAGGTAGCGAAATTCCTTGTCGGGTAAATTCCGACCCGCACGAAAGGCGTAACGATCTGAGCACTGTCTCAACGAAGGACTCGGTGAAATTGAAGTACCTGTGAAGAAGCAGGTTTCCCGCGACAGGACGGAAAGACCCCGTGGAGCTTTACTGTAGCTTGACATTGGGTGTTCATATGACTTGTACAGAATAGGTAGGAGCCGTGGAAACCGGAACGCTAGTTTCGGTGGAGGCGTCTTTGGGATACTACCCCTGTTGTACGAACACTCTAACCCATGCCACTGATCGTGGCAGGAGACAGTGTCAGGTTGGCAGTTTGACTGGGGCGGTCGCCTCCTAAAGAGTAGCGGAGGCGCTCAAAGGTTCCCTCAGAATGGTTGGAAATCATTCATCGAGTGTAAAGGCACAAGGGAGCTTGACTGTGAGACCAACGGGTCGAGCAGGGACGAAAGTCGGACTTAGTGATCCGGTGGTTCCGAATGGAAGGGCCATCGCTCAACGGATAAAAGCTACCCCGGGGATAACAGGCTTATCTTCCCCAAGAGTTCATATCGACGGGAAGGTTTGGCACCTCGATGTCGGCTCATCGCATCCTGGAGCTGTAGTTGGTTCCAAGGGTTGGGCTGTTCGCCCATCAAAGCGGTACGCGAGCTGGGTTTAGAACGTCGTGAGACAGTTCGGTCCCTATCCGTCGCGGGCGTAGGAAATCTGAGAGGAGCCGTCTTTAGTACGAGAGGACCGAGATGGACATACCGCTGGTGTATCAGTTGTCCCGCCAGGGGCACTGCTGAGTAGCTATGTATGGATGAGAGAAACGCTGAAAGCATCTAAGTGTGAAACCCACCTCAAGATGAGATTTCCCATTCCCTTCGGGGAAGTAAGACCACTCATAGATGATGAGTTCGATAGGCTGGACGTGGAAGCGCCGCGAGGCGTGAAGCCGACCAGTACTAATCGGTCGAGGACTTAACCCAAAAAGGTATCCTCGGAGAAGTATGAATATTAGCCAGTTTTGAGAGAACGAAGTTCTCTTGAAAATATAGTGTGGTGGCGATAGCCGGAAGGATACACCTGTTCCCATGCCGAACACAGAAGTTAAGCTTCCGCGCGCCGAAAGTAGTTGAGGGATCGCCCTCTGCGAGGATAGGCCGTTGCCACGCGATTATTCCGGCATAGCTCAGTTGGCAGAGCGTCTGACTGTTAATCAGAGTGTCGGCGGTTCGAGCCCGCCTGCCGGAGTTATTTATGGAGAGTTGGCCGAGTGGTTTATGACGCACCATTGGAAATGATGTAAACGGGCAGTACCTGTTTCGGGGGTCCGAATCCCCCACTCTCCATTAACCCATGACCCGTTAGTCAAGTGGTTTAAGACACTGCCCTTTCACGGCAGTAACACAGGTCCGAATCCTGTACGGGTCATCAATTATCGCGGGGTGGAGCAGTTTGGTAGCTCGTTGGGCTCATAACCCAAAGGTCGTTGGTTCAAATCCAGCCCCCGCAATTAATATATAAATTAGAGATTTATGGTTCGTTGGTCTACTTGGTTTAGGACGCTTGCCTGTCACGCAAGAGATCACCGGTTCGAGTCCGGTACGAACCGCTAAATAAATTGAGAAAAAAGATCACTTAAAAATATTAAGTGATCTTTTTGTTTTACCTAATTCGTTCTAAATTATTATGAAAGCAATCATTATTAGGGTCTTCCAAAAACTTCTGGACAAATGAGTGAATTACCCAAGATAGATATTTTGTATTAGCGGTCCAACTGGTTCCGATAATCATTTTAGAAGAATTATCAATATTTTGGAGTTCAAATAAACTCGTCATATCATTAGGCATCGAATGTAACAACTGATATTTAACGTAGGCAAACAAAAGTTTTTTTTGTTTTGGACTCAAAGTTAAAAAGATTAAATTAATAAAAGGTGCTTCTCTAATTAATTTTGATGATTGAATAATCCGATAAGAAATTGGTAATTTAAAAATCGATTTATTCGTGAACCAGTCAATTAGTTGAAAGTTATTTTCGGTTAGTGATTTATACATTGCTAAATGGTGTTCTGGATATTTAGCCATGATTTTAGTTAAAATAGACTTAGATCCGGAAGTTAATGAAATTAATTGTGACATAACAAAGTCCTTTTTAGATATAATCGTTATCATTACTAATTTTAAAATTAAACAGACGAGGTGTTAACTATGAAGTTACGTGTGATTGGCTGTTATGGCGGATATCCTGCAAAGGGTGTTGGGACCAGTAGCTACTTGTTAACGGCCGGAGATTACCATTTACTCATTGATTGCGGCAGTGGTGATTTATTAAGCTTGGAAAAGTATTTTGATCCTTTAAAATTGAATGCTGTTGTTTTATCACATTATCATTGGGATCATATTGCTGATGTCGGTGTCCTACAGTATTACTGGCAGCTACACACAGAAGGTCGTCAAGAATCGGTTTTGCCAATTTACGGTAATAGTGCTGATCCTTTGAACTTAGGTAGCTTAACATGGCCTAATTCAACTAAAGGCGAAGGTTATAACGGTAACAGTAAACTGAATCTGGGACCGTTAACCATTACTTTTAAGCGAACCATTCATCCGGTTCCGGCATACGCAATGCGGATTGAAGATAATCATACCAAACATGTTTTGGTATATACTGCAGACAGTAATTATTTTGAAGGTTTGGCAAAGTTTGCTCAAAATGCTGACTTATTAGTTACTGACACTAATTATTATGCTAATAAAAATTCTGTTGAACCACGATGGCACATGACATCTTCAGAGTGTGGTAAATTAGCCAAACAATCAAACTGTAAAAAATTATTACTCAGTCATTTGCCACAGTATGGTGATTTAAAGCAGTTAATTACTGAAGCTCGTAAGACTGCGGGCTCTAAGCCAAGAATCGGTTTAGCTCACGTTGGAAAAGTCGTTGAGATATAAAGAGGTTACAGATTATGAAGAAGCGAATCATTGATGATCATACGATAAAAGTGTTTGTCACCCGTGATGATTTAAAACGAAACGGGATTACGGCACTGGATTTGCTTGGTGACCATAATCAAATTGAAAGGTTCTTCTATAAAATCTTGGACCAAGTAGACACACAACATTTATTTACTGATCATGAACCGTTAACGTTCCGTGTCATTCCTGATAAGTTAGGCTTAAATATCATTATTAGTTGACATGAAAAGACAATTGTAATCAAGAATAATCAGGTCAAATCGGCAGTCAAATCCAATCAACCCACATTAAATTGTTACGTAATTGACTTAAAGACTTTTGAAGATTTTATTCAGGTTGCACATCTATTAAAAACGAAGCAGGGTAACTCCAATTTATACCAATATCAAGGTCATTATTATCTTGAATTAACGTTTAATGATCGATTAACTAAATTCGAACAGGATAAAGTCAAGGATCAATTATCACTTGCTTATGAATATGGTCATAAATCATCAATTCAACCGTCAACATTAAAGAATCATGGAAAATTAATTATGAAAAATAACGCTTTAGCGCAGGGTCGTTATTATTTTCATTAAAATCTAATCAAATTTCGTAAATACTATTGGGTGATCAAGTATTTATGAAATTTGCAATGTATAACCATAAAATTATAAGTACACAGTTAGCTAAGGGACATTTAAGATATAAGTGTCCTTTTTGTGGTAAACGGATGGTTTATCATAACTCAACCAATCATCACAGCGCTTATTTTTCACATGTGTTAACAGATAACAGCTTTAATAATCCTGGAGAAACGTCAGAACATTTAGCAGGAAAACAACAATTGTATCAGTTCTTTAAGACTAAAGATAATTCAGTTGTGATTGAAAAATATTTGCCTAAGATCAACCAATGGCCAGATTTGATGGTGAATAACACCGTGATTGAATTTCAATGTAGCCCGATTAGCGTCCAGAAGTTACGACAAATAATTGCTGGATATACATCGTTAGGTATTAAATCATGGTGGATATTAGGCAGTCCATATCAAAAAAGGCGTTTAAGGCCTAAATATATCGCTAAATTCTTAAATTATTCAAGTCGCTTAGGTTTCTTTATGCTATATTGGAAAATTTCTCAAAAATGTTTAGAGATCCATTATCAACAATGTGAATGCGGTAGCCGAATATTTTATCGAACCAGACGGATCTTTACGTATGCCGAATTAATAAATTTTATCAATTATACTCGAATTAAATCCCGGGCCATTACTTATTCGAGATGGCTAGGTTTAGTTTCTCATGAAATTCACGTTAATCAGCAACGATTATTTCATGGTGATTTACAGATAATGCGAATTCAACAAATGTTGGGCACAAGGCATAATACGATTATGGGATGCCCCATAATTTGTCATTTACCGGTGTACACATACCCGATTTTTAAGAAGCGGTATTTGCTTTGGCGGATCTTAATCTTATTATTAATGAACAAATATTCTGATCTTCAAAAAATTTATCAAGTAGCGAACAGTAAACTTGTTTTACCGCTTTCTTTTTGCCAGATAAATAATTATCAAAGCTTGTATAAAAGGGCGTTTGATAAATACGTTGCTTTGTTAATTCAGCATCATTATTTAGAAGTTAGTCCCGACCATAAAAAAATAACGAGGTTTAAACAACCTCGTTGGTTCAATAGTTATTATGATAAGATCCAATATTTAAAACGGCATCGTTAATTAATGCTAACGTGCGGGACCGGAATTCCATGGTTATCGCGGATTGATTTACGGTTAATCCGTTCAGGCTGGGAATGACAAACTCGGTATAGATCATCGTAATTAACGTTGTTAAACAAGATTCCGTAGTTGAACATGGCCCAGTTAAAAATAACTGCCGAAGAGGGCTTAGTAATTTTCATTTCATGAACCAATTGCTGATCGGCTTCAAATGATTTCTTGGCTAATTGTGATCGACGGTCTTCTTTAAACATGTCTAGGTCTAATTTAGAATTTTCAGCGGTTGCTAACACCAATCGATTATTGTACCGATCTTTATCATTCAAGAGTTCCTCCTGAAGTGTGATAAAAAAATTCTGACCACGTTTTTTGCCATGAAACAAAGCAGCTTTATAATCCATAACGATTTGATAATAAAGTTGCTGGTGAATTCTCGCCATTTTCGGCACCCTAGTATTGTTTAGAATCTTAATGTTTAGCATTGGAATAAACTGATACAAAAAATGTGTATTTAAATTTTTAGCCAATCTTTTAATTATTTTTTCAGATTTAATACATTGTTTACATAATGGATCGACAAATAAATATGCTTCCAGCATTATTTTATTTCCCCCGATTAATACCTATAAATAACCGACAGTATATTTACGTTCAGTGTTAGAATACCAAATTTATTTTTAGATACAAATTGATTTGCTTAGTTTTAAAAATTCTATATTAATTTGGGGATGTGGTAAACTAAAGAAAGTATTATAGTTGTTAATAGGAGCGATATCATGGTTCGTAATTGGAAAGAATATTTGTTGCCATATCATCAAACCGTTGATGAATTACTAGTTAAACTTAATAGTCTCAAACAACAGTTTGCGATTTGTGATCAGCATAATCCAATTCAAACCGTTACGGGCCGTGTAAAAAGTGTTCCTAGCATTAAGGAAAAGATGCGTCGTCGATATATTT
Organism: Acetilactobacillus jinshanensis; assembly: GCF_004359375.1. Taxonomy (NCBI): domain Bacteria; kingdom Bacillati; phylum Bacillota; class Bacilli; order Lactobacillales; family Lactobacillaceae; genus Acetilactobacillus; species Acetilactobacillus jinshanensis. The sequence goes on from NZ_CP034726.1 coordinate 330,337, forward strand.
CACCAGATCGACTTTCACAAGATATGGAAGATATTGCCGGTGTAAGAATCATCTGTCCGTTGATTGATGACGTATATTTTTTAGTGGACTTACTCAGACAGCGGACTGATATGAAAGTTGTTGAAGAGCGGGATTACATTAAGCACCAAAAGGCCAGCGGATATCGTTCGTATCACATGGTCTTTAACTATACCGTTCAGACGATTCATGGCCCGCGTTCACTTTTATTTGAAATCCAATTAAGAACCATGGCAATGGATTTCTGGTCAACAGTTGACCATGCCTTGCATTATAAACATGAAGGTAAATTTCCTGTTGAACTGGAAAAGAAGTTACAGGATACCGCTAGGGTGTCCTTTGATCTTGATGAAAGCATGTCTAAAATCAAACACGCGTTAATGCGAATTAAAAATAAAAAGTAAAAGGAGGGCCATTTATGAGAATTGCCATTTTTAGTAACAATGGCAAGTCGTCAAACGTTGTGGCGACTAAATTAAAACAGGGTATCCTTAAAGCCAGAAATTTACAATTAGATGGCCTGAATCCTGAATTAGTGATTTCAATTGGCGGTGATGGGACGCTATTATCAGCATTTCATCATTATAACGATTCAATTGATGAGATTCGCTTTATTGGTATTCATACGGGTCACTTAGGCTTTTACACTGATTGGCGCGATAATGAGGTCGATCATTTAGTTCATAGCTTACAACGGGATAATGGCCAAAGTGTCAGCTATCCATTATTGTCATTAAAGATCAATTATTCTGATGGCGGTGGTTCGGATAAGTTATTGGCTTTAAATGAGTCCGTTTTAAAGCGAGTTAGTAGCACCATGGTAACTGATATCTACATTAATCATCAATTTATTGAAAAATTCCGTGGTGATGGATTATGCACCTCAACACCAACGGGGTCGACTGCATACAATAAATCAATTGGTGGTGCGATTTTGGACCCGTCGTTGAACGCTATTCAGGTATCTGAAATGGCGTCCATTAATAATCGGGTCTTCAGGACCCTTGGTTCACCGATGATAATTTCTCCTGAGCAGACCGTCACCATCATTCCTAAAGATCATTATCATAACGTTTTAACTTGTGATCAGATGATGGTTCATGATCGACCGATTCGCTCCATCGAATATCAAATCTCTAACCATCGAATTTATTTTGCTCGTTATCGGCACATTCATTTTTGGGAACGAGTCAGCAATTCATTCATTGGACTTGATAATAATTGACTAGTTTTACGTGGCGATATAAATTCATTGGACCTAAAAAGCTAGGGAATTTTTTATATGGTAAATTAGTTAGCCATACTTTATTGAAAAAAGTAAAATTTCATGGTGGTCGAATCTTAGTAAATAATCATGCTCGGCGGACTAACTATAATTTGCAGCCCAATGATCTAGTTACGATGATTTTACCGCCAGAACCATCTAATCCGAACGTGGTGCCGTCTGACAAGCCGATTAAGATTATTTATGAAAGCCATAATTTTCTTGTCGTTCACAAGCCGGGCGGGATTGCTTCAATTCCAAATAGCCGATATAAGCAGGATACTTTGACGAACCGAGTCAAAGGCTATTTTATTCGCAAAAAGTATTCCAACTTGCGGATTCACATTGTTAATCGGTTGGATCGTAACACGAGCGGGATGGTGATCTTTGCTAAGAATCACTTTGCGCATTCGGTGCTGGATTATCAACTAAAAAATAATCAAATTATAAAGAAATACATAACCGTTATAAAAGGTAGATTAAATCCTAAAACCGGTTTAATTATTTTACCGATCGGTCAAGATTCTAATTCGTTAGTTAAGCAGCGAGTATCCGTTAATGGCAAGTATTCTAAAACGGGCTTTAGAGTCATTGATGAAACTAATCATTATACATTAGTCTCCGTTCGTTTGTATACGGGTCGGACCCATCAGATTAGGGTTCACTTTAGCACCATTGGTCATCCAATTATTGGTGATTGGTTGTATGGCAAACCGATCCCATCAAAACGACTAGCATTGCATTGCTATTATCTAAGTTTCTATGATGTATTTCGTCAAAAACGGCTAAAGTTATTTGATCCAGTTCCGTTTTGGATTCAGCATTTTTATGATATTGAACATAAATAAAGGAAGTATAAAATGAAAAATCACATTGTATTATTTGAACCGTTGATGCCTAGTAATGCGGGAAATATTGCTCGAACCTGTGCTGGTACCGATACCGTTCTAGATTTAATCAAACCATTAGGTTTTTCTGTTGACAGTCGACGGCTAAAGCGGGCTGGCTTAGATTATTGGAACAGCGTTGATATTCATTATCATGATAACTTACCAGAATTCATGAAAAGTATGAAGCCCGGCTCTCGTTTATTTTTAGTATCTAAATTTGCGACCCATATTTATACGGACCATGATTATAGTAAACCGATTAAAGGTGACTACTACTTCATGTTTGGTAAGGAAACGACTGGTTTACCAGAACCGTTTATGCGAAAAAATCCTGAGAAAGCAATTCGCATTCCCCAGGATGATTCACATATTAGATGCTTAAATTTATCTAACTCATGTGCAATTGTCATTTATGAAGCTGTACGGCAACAAAACTTCTTGAATTTAGAACGAGTTCATAAGTACCCGCATGATAAATTAAAATAATTATTTAATCCAAGTTTAAAAGTTGAAATATTGTTGAAGTAATTGAACTACTGGTGGCAAGATCATACCTAATAGAGTGAAAATAATCATTGCCCAAACAGCGGTCATAGTAATAATTTGAAACTTACTTCGCTTTTTCTTCAAAATATACACCGTCCTTGTATATTTAAGTTCTCGTTGATAGTTTACATTTCACGACTTATTATTGCAAATTTAATTCACGAAAGTGGTTGATAACTGGTGATAAAATTATTTTTTTTACAGATCGTAGCTTTATTCGCCATCTGCATAATTTTAGATTGGTTACGATTAATTATTAATAAATTTCATCAAAAGGAATTTAAGTTACGGTTAATTGATTCCATGCCGATATTGGCTTTGATTTTTATTCACCAGTTAACAATTAATCCGAAGGGCTTTTCGTGGGATCCGGTCTTAATAATTGGCTGGATGTTCATCGGAATTTTAGTTTTGATCCATAAAGCATTCACAAAACATCAATTAAGCCACAAGAATTTTTACCGAACGTTATGGCGAATCGGCGATTTATATTTCTTGGTTGCATGGATATTTGCCGGAATTGTGAGTACATTATAATTTTTAAAACGGCGCACTTTGATCGATAAAGTTCGCTGTTTTTATTTTTCTTATGGTGGTACACTTATTATCGTAGAGCTGTTTATCTTATCTGAATTTTGAGAAGGAGAAATTTATTTAATGACTTTCAAACACGTTCCAGTATTATTACATGAAGCGGTCAAAAGTTTAAATATCAAGCCTAATGGAACGTACGTTGATTGTACATTAGGCGGTGGTGGTCACACGTCAAAGATTTTAAGCCATTTGTCAAACGGTCATTTATATGCTTTTGATCAAGATTGGGAAGCCATTAAATATAATCAAATTAAGTTAAATAGTGAAATTAAAGCAAATAAAATTACCCTGATTCATGATAATTTTAGGAATATTAAGTCAGCACTTAGTAAATATTCTGTTGATCATGTTGATGGAATCCTTTATGACCTAGGCGTTTCATCACCTCAGTTTGACGATGCTAAACGGGGGTTTAGTTATCGTAAGGACTCTAAACTTGATATGAGAATGGATCAGGATAATAAATTAACGGCGTGGACGATCGTTAATCGTTGGAGCGTTCATGAATTAATTAGGATCTTCTTTAGATACGGTGATGAAAAGTTTGCTAAATCAATCGCTCGTCGGATTAAGATCCATCGAGCTGATGGCCCCATTAATACAACTCAGGAATTAGTTTCAATTATTAAAGAAGGAATTCCTGCAGCAGCTCGTCGTCATGGCGGTAATCCGGCTAAAAAGGTTTTTCAAGCTTTACGAATTGCGGTTAACGATGAATTAGGGGCCTTAGAAGGTTCTTTAGAATCGGCATTTAAATTATTGGCAATGCACGGCCGAATCAGTGTGATTACGTTTGAACCGTTGGAGGACAAACTAGTTAAAAACATGTTTAAAGAACGGTCAACCGTTCAAGATGTTCCCCGTGGTTTACCAGTCATTCCTGAATCATTAATGCCGCATTTTAAATTGATTAACCGAAAACCTATTCGACCAAGTAAAGCTGAATTAATTAGAAATCACCGTTCACACAGTGCAAGATTAAGAACCATTGAACGAATTAAATAATTTTAGGGGAAGAATTATACATGCTACAAGGTAATGTGGCTCCGAAATATAAACAAGTTCCTAAATATCGCCATAATAAACAGGCTAGTCATACTAATCTAAATCTCAAATTAATAAGAAGTAATAAACGACGCCATTTAAAGGGTGAACACGCTCGGCTACTCCTTAATAATCTTGAAAAATATGCGTTAGTAATTGGAGTAATCGTAGCCCTTGGGTTAATGGTGGTTTTAGTTAGTACCAAATTAACGAATGACGTTTATCAATATCAAATCGTTAACGTTGATGCTAAAGTTTCTAAGTTTCATAATTTGAATAATAATTCTCGACAATTGGTGAGCGATTTACAAAGTAATGATCGATTACAAAAAATTGCTCATCACAATCGCCTTAGTTTTTCAAGTCATGACGTTAGGAATGTTAAATAATGAACAATGGTCGCAAAACAACAATAGCTAAGAACAAGAAGTTTCTTCACCGAAATCAAAAGGTTGTCGGTGAGATTCTTTTCTTTTTGTTTATTTTTGTATTTTTAATCGTCGCGTTAAGAAGTTCATACATATCGATTTTTAAGAGTGCGCATAACGTTAATTTAGTTCAGCAAACTCGTAATCTCTACACTCAGAGTAACGTTATCAAACCTAGACGAGGTGCAATTTATGATGCTAACGGACAACCATTAGCTGAAAACATTAGCACTTATTCAGTTTATTTGGTCCTGAATCATAAACAAAAGAGCATCAAAGGTCGTCCCCTATACGTTACTAATAAACATAAGGTAGCACGAGTCCTTTCGCATTATTTACCAATTAAGGATCATGAGATTTTAAAGGCTTTATCCCCAAAGCAAAGTGCTTTTCAGGTCTCATTAGGTAATTATGGTCAAAATATTTCTGAACAAACCAAAAATAAAATTCAACGATATCATTTAAACGGTGTCCATTTTACCCAGCAGCCAGCACGTCTTTATCCAAACGGTACTTTTGCATCGCATTTAATTGGTCTAGCTGCACCGGTTAACACTAAAACCGGTACGCATTTAGCTGGCGAAATGGGCATTGAAAAGGCCTTTAATAAATTGTTAGCCGGTCGCACTGGTTATCGTGAAGTTCAGCAAAATGATCTTGATGGTCATAATAAACATAATCGATCGGTTAAAAACGGTGATGATGTATATACAACATTAGATTATCGTTTACAGACATTGCTAGAAGGTCGAATGTCAGCAATTTATAATAACGTTCATCCTTCCGAAATGGGTGCCGTATTAATGAATGCTAGAAATGGTGATATTTTAGCTGCGACCCAGCGGCCTTCGTTTAACGCCACCACCAAAAAGGGTGTTAACAGCATCTGGCGCAACGTTTTAACCCAAGATCTGTATGAACCAGGCTCCACGATGAAGCCATTTACGATGTCAGCATCGATTAACAGCCACCATTATAACGGTAACGATACATTTGAATCTGGTAAATATTTCATTGACGGAAAAGAAATTCCTGACTGGGATCCAAATGGCTGGGGTCGAATTAGTTTTAATAAGGGCTTTGCATTGTCTAGTAACGTTGCAATGGCTCATTTAGAACGCAACATGGGTAGTCAAACCTGGAAGAAGTATATTGAACGTTTTAAACTTTTGAAGCCCATTAATATTGGCTTGGGTGACAGCGTAGACGGTCAGATGCCGTTTAAATACCCAATTGATCAAGCTAATACGGCTTTTGGTCAAGGGATTGAATTAACAGCGATGCAGATGATGAGAGGCTTCTCAGCAATCGCTAATAATGGGAAGATGCTTCGTCCACACTTGATTTCCAAGGTTGTTAATCCACAGACGCATAAGGTTGTTCGCCAGTATAATTCAAAAGTAATTGGTCGTCCAATCACAGCTAACACGGCTAGTCAGGTTCGTCATCATATGGAAGACGTTGTGTATAAGCCATATGGAATTGGTCATGATTACCAAATTCATGGTTATCCAATCGCTGCGAAAACCGGAACTGCCCAGATAAGTAATGGCAAGGGCTATTCACAAGGCTTTGATAATTATCTGTATTCAGTAGTTGGGATGGCTCCTGCTAACAATCCAAAATACGTATTATATATAACCATGAAGCAGCCAAAATTAAATGGCCATACTGCGGATCAGGATATATCTTCGATTTTTAAACCCGTTATGATTAGAGCTTTAAATGATGACAATCATTTTGTTCGAAACGATGAAAATATAATGCCTAACGTAAAAGGTGATAAGATTAAACATGCCAAGAAAATTTTGAACCGGTTAGGCTTAACGGTCTTAATTCATGGTAATAAATCCACTGGGACCGTTAAAGAACAGTCAATTACCGGTGGTAGACACGTTATTAAGGGCAGTCGAGTCGTATTAGTTGATAACAAATGAATATAAAATTTTGAGGATGATGTTATATGATGAGTTGGATAGTCCCAATCATGATTAGTTTTGTAATTACAGTTGTATTTATGCCCAGTTTAATTCGTTATTTTAGGGGCAAGCATGAAGGTCAAACCATTTTAATGGATGGCCCTAAATGGCAGAAGGGTAAGAACGGTACCCCAACGATGGGTGGCTTCTTATTTATTATTGCGATCGTGATTGCTTCCATTATTTATGGATTAATTACCCATAATTTATCAAGTTCGCTGTGGATTCTGATGTTTATCTTCGTTCTCTATGGCTTATTAGGAATGTGTGATGACAGCATCAAAATTTTCCACAAACGAAATATGGGACTAAAAGCTTGGCAGAAATTTTCCGGTCAGGTAATTGGTGCCATTATTTTTACGTGGGTTTACAGCCTTAAATTCCCGATGGCCTTAAGGATTCCTGGCTACGGTGATCTTCATTTAGGCTTTTGGTACGTTATCTTCATTATTTTCTGGTTAACGGGCTTTTCAAATGCCGTCAATCTAGCTGATGGTATCGATGGCTTAGTAAGTGGCTTAGCTACAATTGCTTTTGCAGCTTATGGTGTCGTAGCCATGTATCAAGGTCGAATCGATATTCTTATCTTTTGTGCAGCCGTAGTCGGTGGCTTATTAGGCTTCTTAATCTTCAACCATAAACCAGCTAAGATCTTTATGGGTGATATGGGATCCCTTGCTTTAGGTGGAGCTTTAGCCGCCGTTTCGATTCTATTACATCATGAATTATCATTACTATGGATTGGATTAGTATTCGTAATTGAAACCGCAAGTGTCATTTTGCAAGTTGCTTCTTATAAGACGACTGGTAAACGAATCTTTCCAATGACTCCAATTCACCATTCATTCGAAATGATGGGCTGGAACGAATGGCAGATCGACTTCGCCTTCTGGGGAGTTGCTTTATTTGTTGCAATTACTGGTGTTTGGGCTATTATTTAGCTTGAATTTGAGGAGACATTACTATGCGAAAAGTTACTAGTTATAAAAACAAAAAGATATTAATTTTAGGTACTGGTATGAGTGGTATTAATGCCGCTAAGTTACTGATGAAATTGGGTGCAGATGTGACTTTAAGTGACAATCAGCCGGTATCTAAGATTCCAAAAGCAAAGCATTTAGCTGACACTACACCCGCTAAATTGATTGCTGGTAAACAGACCCCTGATATTTTAGATAATCATTATGATTTAATGGTTAAGAACCCAGGAATTTCATATGATAATCCCGTTGTCCAGAGGGCCCTCGCAATTAATTTACCAATGATCGTCGAAGTGGAAATTGCTAGTGAAATTAATCCTGGTGAATTGATCAACGTCACCGGCAGTAATGGTAAGACCACTACCACGATGTTAATCACCAGAATGCTCAATCAGCATCGCCCTGAAGGTAAAACTTATGATGCCGGTAATATTGGAATTTCCGCATCACAGGTTGCTCAGAAAATGTCTCCTAAAGACACCATGGTGATGGAAATTTCTAGTTTTATGCTTTTAGGCATTACGACTTTGCATCCACATATCGCTGTAATCACTAATATTAAGTCCAATCATTTAGATTATCATAAGACTCGTGCCAATTACGTTCGTGCCAAAATGAGAATCACTAAGAATCAGACTTCTGATGATTACCTAATCTTGAATTTCAATTCTCCTGAAATGCGTGAATTGAGTAAATCAAGTAAAGCCCAAATCGTTCCGTTCTGTACCGATGGATATACTAAAGCCGGCGCCTACGAACAGGATGGCAAGCTTTACTTCAGAGGCCATTATGTAATGGACGCTAAGGACATTAAGATTCATGGTCAATATAACGTTGAAAATGCATTAGCTGCGATTGCTGTCGCAAAGTTAAATCATCGTTCTGATCAGGATATTCATCACGTTCTAGCAACCTTTAGCGGTGCTAGTAACCGTAACCAGTATGTTTTGACCTATGACGGTCGCATCTTCTTTAACGATTCTAAGTCAACCGATATTGATTCGACAGAAGCGGCTTTAGAAAGTTTCCATCATCCAATCATTTTACTTTGTGGTGGCCTTGATCGTGGTTACAAATTTGATCGACTAGTTCCTGATTTAAAGAAGTACGTCAAAGGTTTAGTGGCATTTGGTCAGACTAAACAGTTAATGAAAGACGCTGCTGAAAAAGCTGGGATTTCACAGATTAAAGTCGTTGATAACATCGACCAAGCCGTTCCAGCAGCTTATAAGATGAGTTCTAAGGGTAGCATCATTCTCTTGTCACCAGCTAACGCTAGTTGGGATCAATACCCTAATTTTGAAGTTCGTGGCGCTCGTTATGTTAAAGATATTGAAAAATTAACTGGTAAAAAGAGGCAAAAATAAATTATGCGTTTAATGGTTTCCGGTGGCGGTACTGGTGGTCATATTTATCCAGCACTAGCTTTAATTGAAGATTTAATGGAAAAAGAACCCGATTCTAAGGTATTATACGTGGGATCAACTAGAGGTCTTGAAAAGAACATCGTGCCTAAGAAAGGGATCCCATTTAAAGAATTAAAGATCCAAGGATTTAAGAGGTCATTTTCCTTAAGTAGCATCTGCGATAATTTTAAGACTCTTTACTTATTCTTAAAAAGTGTCCATGAATCTAAGAAATTAATTAAGCAGTTTAAGCCTGACATTGTGATTGGAACAGGTGGCTATGTTTCTGGTGCCGTTGTCTATGCTGCTGCTCGAGAACATATCCCAACCATGATTCATGAACAAAATAGTTTAGTGGGCTTAACCAATAAATTCTTAAGTCATTTTGTTGATAAGATTGCGATTGCATTTCATATGGCGGCTTCACAATTTCCTAAGGATAAGATTGTCTTTACAGGTAATCCAAGAGCTCAGCAAGCTGCACACATCAAGAGTAATTTTAGTTGGTCAGAATACGGCTTGGATCCAAATACGCCAACGGTATTAATCTTTGGTGGTAGCCAAGGTGCTTTAAAGATTAACTCGGCAACGATGAAGGCCATTCCTGAATTCAATCAAAAACCGTACCAGGTTGTTTTCGTAACGGGACAAAAACGTTATGATTACGTTAAAAAACAGCTAGCTAACGTTAAAGTTGGTAAAAATGTAATCGTAAAGCCTTATATCTACAACATGCCACAGGTATTACCAAAGGTTTCATTAATTGTTGGCCGAGCCGGTGCCACTAGTCTAGCTGAAATCACAGCATTGGGGATTCCTTCAATTTTAATCCCAAGTCCATACGTTACTGCTGATCATCAAACTAAGAACGCAATGAGTTTGGTAAAACGTGGCGCTGCTGAAATCTTAACCGAAAAAGATTTAACCGGGAAACGATTAGTTAATATGATTGATGACTTAATTGATAATCGTTCAAAGTTACAAAAGATGGGCATGAATTCCAAAAAATTAGGGATGCCAGATGCTTCTGATCGATTATTAAAGGTTATGAATTCATTAATTAAAAATAATAAATAAATTTGAATGAAGGGCATTACTATGAAGTTTGATTTTAATAATCGTGAAAACGTAAATAATTTTCGTGTTAATCATCAAATTTCACAGGATAATGACTTTCATAATCAATATAAATTTAGCAAGTCTCGTGAAGAGGCTCGTTATAAGCGATTAAAACGATTATTAGCTAATTTTGCTCTAATTTTGGCGGAGCTTTTAGTAATTATTTTAATTGCTTTTTATTTTGTGTCACCACTGAACCGGATTTCATCGGTATCTGTGAGAGGTAACCGAACGATCTTAGCAAGCAGCATGATAAGGAATATGAATGCCAAACCCGGCGATTCGGTATTTAGATTAATGGCACATACTAGTCGTTTTAAAAAATATGCTTTTGAACAAAATGCCCAATTAAAATCAATTCACGTTCGGATTCATAAATGGAACCACGTTAACGTTAAAATGTCTGAATATCCGGTAATAGCTTATCTTTCACGTCATAATCATTACTATGCCGTAACGAATAACGGCCGGACGGCTTATCAGTGTACTAAAGTAAATCAGGCTTATCCAATCTTAGTTAATTTTAAAGCTAGTCAGAAATTACGGTCCTTTGTAAAAACGTATCGGCAATTACCTAATAGTGTAAAACCGGATATTGATAAAATCGTTTATTCACCCACTAATATCGATCCCGATCGCATCCATGTTTATATGAGTGATGGAAATCAAATTTACGCTAACTATAAAAATTGGCAGCGCAAGATGAAATACTATTCGGCAATTTCAAAATCGATGAAGAAACGCGGTACTATAAATATGGAATTAGGTGTTTATTCAAAGGCGTTTCGCCATTAATTTTAATTAAATCATGTTTCTAAGAATAAGTGTTTATGTTAAAATTATAGTTAACGTACGGATAATATTATCGTTTTTTAATGAATAATTATTTAGATAAAAATACGGGAGGTTCCCTTAGTTGTTATGGACAATTCAAGAATATATGTAGGTCTTGATATTGGTTCAACCTCAATCAAAGTTATCGTTGCCGAAAAGGCGAAGGGCCAAATTAACGTATTAGGCGTTGGCAACGTTGCTTCTATGGGGGCTCAGCGTGGCATTATCGTTAATATCGATAAAGCTGCTAAAGCGATTCGACGTGCTATATCGCAAGCTGAAGAAAAAGCCAGTGTCCAGATTCACCGAGTAATCGTTGGTATTCCATCTGACTTATTAAAAATTAGACCGTGTAGTGGAATGATTGAAATTTCTGACCAGTCTAGAGAAATTAATGACGAAGATGTCCGTAAAGTTACATCTTCAGCTATGATCAAGAATCTTCCACCGGAACGTGAAATTATTGATGCAATCCCAGATGAATTTATCGTTGATGGCTTTGACGGGATTCAAGATCCTAGAGGGATGGTCGGCGTTAAATTAGAGATGCATGGCCACATCATCACTGGACCCAAGACCATTATTCATAACACCAGAAAAGCTGTTCATCAAGCCGGTTTAAAGATTAAGGCCCTTGAAGTTAATCCGTTAGCTGAAGGTCAGATCTTACTTGACGATGGTGAACAGGAATTTGGAACCGTCTTAATTGATATCGGTGGCGGACAGACTACCGCCGCAGTTATTCATCATCATCAGTTAAAGTATATGACTGTTGATCATGAAGGTGGCCAATACATAACTAAAGATATTTCTGAAGTTTTGAATACGTCTTTAGAAAATGCTGAAAAATTAAAACGTGATTATGGATACGCTGACTCGCTGGATATTTCAAAGAATAATGAATTTCCGGTTAAAGTTGTTGGTCAGAGTAAACCGGTTAATGTGTCTGAAAAGCTATTATCAGAAATCATTCAAGCTCGTTTAGAACAGATCTTTGGTCGAATTAAAAAGGGCTTAGATCAAGTATCCGCTTTAGATTTACCAGGTGGCATTATTTTAACGGGTGGAGTAGCAGCTCTACCTGGCATTTCCGGATTAGCCGCTGATTATTTTGATTCAAACGTAAAAATTTACGTTCCGAACCAAATGGGGTTACGGCATCCGTCATTTGCATTGCCACTCTCATTAGTTGCTTATCAGGCTCAATTAAGTCAAATTGAAAAATTAGTTCGCTCGGCTACGTTAGTTAACGTTGGACCATCTAATGACAATGCATCTAACGCAAATAACGATCACAAAGTGGCTAACGTGAATTCTAATGATCATGAAAAACAGCCGAATAAAGTTGGCGCACATAAATCAGAAAATAAAAAGCGTCGTCACCGAATCAACGGTGAAGGTATTAAGAGATTCTTTAGCGATTTCTTTGATTAACATTATTTTGAACGGGGGAAAAACAATATGAAATTTTCGTTAGACTCTAACCGAAGTCAAAACGCAAAAATTAAAGTCATCGGTGTCGGCGGTGGCGGTGGTAATGCCGTTAACCGTATGATCGCTGATAAAGTCAGTGGTGTTGAATTTATCGTTGCTAATACGGATGTTCAGGCATTAGAAGCATCACAGGCTGAAACTAAAATTCAATTAGGGCCTAAATTAACTCGAGGTTTAGGTGCTGGATCCGATCCAGCAGTTGGTAGTAAGGCTGCTGAAGAAAGTGAAGAAGCCATCGGTGAAGCCCTTCAAGGTGCTGACATGGTATTCGTTACTGCTGGTATGGGCGGTGGTACCGGTAACGGTGCTGCTCCGATCATTGCCAAAATTGCCAAAGACCAGGGTGCATTAACCGTTGGTGTTGTTACCCGGCCATTTAGTTTTGAAGGCCCGCGTCGTGCTAAATATGCTGCTGAAGGTGTCGCTGCATTAAAGCAGAACGTTGACACTTTAATTGTCATTGCTAATAATCGTTTATTAGAAATGGTTGATAAAAAGACGCCAATGATGGAAGCCTTTAAAGAAGCCGACAATGTCTTACGTCAAGGTGTTCAGGGCATTTCTGACTTAATCACTAACCCTGGTTACGTTAACTTAGACTTTGCTGATGTTACGACCGTTATGCAAAATCAAGGTTCAGCTCTGATGGGTATTGGTACCGCTACTGGCGAAAACCGAATTGCGGAAGCCACTAAGAAAGCGATTTCCTCACCATTATTAGAAGTTTCAATCAGTGGCGCTAAGCAGGTTCTATTGAACATTACCGGTGGTCCTGATTTATCACTATTTGAAGCTCAGGATGCATCTAATATCGTTGCCCAAGCTACCAGTAATGATGTCAACATCATCTTTGGTACATCAATTGATAAGAACTTAGGTGATGGTGTTCGAGTTACCGTAATCGCTACAGGAATTGAAAAGAACCGAGCCGGCCACAATACCAACGCTAATTCTTCAAAGGATCATGTTGCTAAGGCTCATAAGCATTCTGATACTTTAGGCCACCAGGATCACGTCGCTAAGCCACGTCATAATCGTCGTAATTCATCATTATTAAAGAATTGGAACGTAAATGACTCTAATCATGGCCGTAATCTTCATTCAACTCCAGATAAGAATAAGTTTAATCCCTTTAACTTCAACCAAGTTCATAAGTCTAATGAATCAAAGCATGATTCATCAAGTGATAACTTACCGCCGTTCTTTAAGTTCCGTCGTAAGCATTAATTGAGGGCTTAATAATTTATGTTGAATATTATTATTTCAATCCTTAATCTTCTGGCGGATGTCGTTAATATTTATATGATGATCATCGTTGTATTTGCGTTAATGAGCTGGCTACCAGGGGCATATGATTCAAAATTGGGACGTTTTCTTGGTAAGTTAGTAATTCCGTTTCAACGATGTTTTGATTTTGCGTCAATTGGAATGATAAGTTTTGCTCCCGTATTGGCTTTAGCAGTTTTATACATTCTGCAAAGGGCTTTAGTTAGTTGGATTCCAACCATTCTTGTAAGGATCTTATCATGAATCAAAATGTCTTACAGCATTTTAGAAAAGACGAAGCCCCTTACTTAGATTATTGTAGTGGGCTTTGTAATCAAGCTTTAAATCAATATCGGCCGATATTGACAAGTTTCTTAAATCCACGACAAGTATACTTATTGACGGTAATAACGAATAGTTATTCTGGAATTAACGTTAAATTTTTTGGTGGACATTTAAATGCTGAGATGAAACGGGGATTAATATATCCCGAGTATTTTCAGCCAACTAATCGTGATTTTAAAATTACGCTGTTTGGGATTAAATATCCAAGTAAATTTGTCCACTTAAAGCATAGCCAGATTTTAGGGACTTTAATGAGCAGTGGAATTAAGCGGAATGTGATTGGTGATATTGATACTGATGATCATCAGTGGCAATTCTTTACCGAAAGTTCTATGGCAACTTATTTAAAGTTTCAGATTACTAAAATTAATCGAAACCGCGTTATGTTACAGGCCTTGCCATTGTCTGATGCAATTGAGCCAACTAATGATTGGCAAGATAAATATTCAGTGGTTGTATCTTTACGACTTGATGCCATAATATCTGCAGGATTTAATGTTTCAAGGAATCAGTCTAAAGATTTGATTAAGCACAATCACGTCAGACTTAACTGGGAATTAGTAAATCAACCAAATTTGGATGTACAGATTAATGACATTTTGTCGGTAAGACAATACGGACGCCTTAAGCTTAAGACCGTAAAAGGCAGAAGCCGAAAGGGTAAATTAAGAATTGTGATTTCTGTTATTAAAAAGTAATTTGGAGGGATAGTCATGGCTTTAAGCCCACAAGATATCCATAATAAAGAATTTTCTGTTAAGATGCGTGGTTACAATATTGATCAAGTTAATGATTTCTTGGACCAGATTGTAAAGGATTATCAGCATACTTTAATCGAAAATAATGATTTAAAGAAATCTTTGAAGAGTGCCAACAGTAAGGTTAATTACTTCAATAATTTAAAGAATTCCTTGAATCAATCGATTTTAGTAGCTCAGGAAGCTGCTAATAAAGTTAGAGCTAAGTCAGATCGACAGGCTAAGGTTAGTAATCAAAAGGCCACTAAATTAGCTAATGAAGTGGTTGATCAAGCTAAGAAAAAGGCTGATCAGATTGTTCAAAATTCAATCCACCGAGCTGATCAGTTAATTGCCGAAACAACTGATTTACGAAAGAGTACGAATGACTTCAGACATAAAGTTCAGGTTATGTTAAAGAGCCAGTTAGCTTTATTAGACAGTAAACGTTGGTCAACTGTCCTTAACAGTGGCCATAAGGCAGGTTTCCAGAAATTATCTAAGGATATTAATCATTTAAATGATCAACGAACGGATAAAACTGCTCAAGGTGTGGTAGTATATTATCCGAACGGTAAATACCGCAACTTCTAATTTTGTTTCTATTTTAAGCTAATTTAAATATTAGCTGGTCGAGAATAGCGCGTAAATTATGATATCTACAGCGAGCTGATGTTGATGAAAGATCAGTGGTCACTCATGGTTTACAGATCGTCTTGAAAGGCTTAAATGCCCGGATAATTCCAGCAAACAACGAGGGGATTCTTAATGGATCCTAAAGTTGGGTGGTACCACGGAAAAGACTTCGTCCCAAAAGACGAAGCCTTTTTTGTTTGTCTACTTACTTAAATAATATTAAGGATTTTAAAAACAAGGAGATTGTTACTGTGCGTGTTAAAGATACGTTAAATTTAGGTAAAACTAAATTTAAGATGCGTGGTCATCTTCCAGTCAGTGAAGCTAAACGTGAAAAAGACTGGATGAACAATCACGTTTATGAACAGCGTCAAAAGTTGAATCAGGGTAAACCTACATTTGTTCTTCATGATGGACCGCCATATGCCAATGGTGACATTCATATGGGTCATGCCATGAACAAAGTCTCGAAAGATATGATTATCCGATACAAATCCATGAATGGTTATCGAGCACCATATGTACCTGGCTGGGATACTCATGGTTTACCGATTGAAGAAAAATTAACTAAAGCAGGTTATAACCGTAAGAAAATGTCAACTAACGCCTTCCGTAAGTTATGCCATGATTATGCACTTAAGGAAGTTAAACGTCAGAAGAAAGAATTCATGCGATTAGGCATTATGGGTGATTGGCGACATCCTTACTTAACCCTTCAGCCAAAGTTCGAAGCTGCTGAACTCAGGGTCTTCGGCAAGATGGCTCAAAGAGGTTTAATTTACCGTGGCCGTAAGCCAGTCGTTTGGTCATGGTCCTCCGAATCATCATTAGCTGAAGCTGAAGTTGAATATCATAAGGTAACTTCACCAACGGCTTTCTATGCTGAAAAGATGTTAAACAGTCATGGCCTTTTGGATGATAAGAATACTTATGCCGTAGTTTGGACTACTACCCCATGGACCATCCCTGCTTCTGAAGGAATTACCGTTAACCCAAAGTTTGACTATTCAGTAATTAAAGTTGATGGTGACAATCGTAAATTCATCGTCGGTACCGAACGGTTACCACGTGTTGCCGAATTAATCGGTTGGAAGGGCGTCAAGACCTTAAAGCATGTTTCTGGTGAACAGTTAGATAAGGCTGTTGCTCAACATCCATACATTAAAGACCGTAAGTTATTATTTATGAACGCCAACTTCGTTACTGCAGATTCTGGTACTGAACTAGTTCATACTGCTGGTGGCTTTGGTTTAGATGATTATAACGTCAGCCGTCGTTATGGATTACCAATTTACGTTAACGTCAATGACCAAGGTTACATGGATAAGTCTGCTGGTAAAGACTTTGCAGGTGTCTTCTATGATGATGCCAACAAGATTTCTTTAGACAAATTAAAGAAAGTTAACGCCTTACTAAAATTCATGCCTTATAAACATGATTATCCATTTGACTGGCGTACTAAGAAGCCGGTAATTTACCGTGCTACTCCACAATGGTTCGCTTCTGTGGATAAGATTAAGGATGATATTTTAAAGGCTGTTAAGAGCGTTAAATACTTCCCAAGTTGGGGTGAACGTCGTCTTTACAATATGATTAAAGCCCGACAAGATTGGGTAATTTCTCGTCAACGTGTCTGGGGTGTTCCGTTACCGATTTTCTACGCTGAAGATGGGACCCCAATCATGACTCAAGAAACCATTAACCACGTTGCTGACTTAGTTGGCAAATATGGTTCTGATATTTGGTTCGAAAAGCCTGCTAAAGACTTATTACCTAAGGGTTATACCAATAAGCATTCACCACATGGTAAGTTCCGTAAAGAAACCAACATTTTAGATGTTTGGTTTGATTCTGGTACTTCTCATCAGGGTGTCTGTGCTGAACGTCCAGAATTAACTTACCCAGCTGATATGTACTTAGAAGGTTCTGACCAGTACCGTGGTTGGTTCAACTCCAGTATCATCACTAGTGTTGCTTATGCTAACAAAGCTCCATACAAACAGTTAGTATCCCAAGGTTTTGTCTTGGATAAGCATGGCCATAAGATGAGTAAGTCAATTGGTAATACCATTGCACCAAACGATGTCATCAAGAAGTTAGGTGCTGAAATCGTTCGTCTATGGGTAGCATCTGTTGATACATCCGCTGATGTTCGTGCTTCAATGGGTGGCTTCACTAAGATTGCCGGCCGTTACAAGAAGATCAGAAATACCCTTCGTTACATGTTAGCCAACACTACTGACTTCGATCCAAAGAAGAACACCGTTCCGTTCGATAAGTTAAGTTCATTAGATAAGTACATGTTAATGGATTACAACAACTTGGTTCATGACGTTAAGGCTGATTATGATAAATATGACTCCATGGATGTTTACAAGCGCATGATCAACTTCATCAACAATGACTTATCCGCATTCTACATGAACGTTGCTAAGGATATTTTATACATTGATCCTAAAGACAGTACTTCTCGTCGTGGGATGCAAACGGTAATTTACACGGTATTAGTTGGTTTAACTAAGTTATTGACACCGATCTTACCGCACACCACTGAAGAAGTATGGGAATTCTTAAAGGAACCTGAACAGTACGTCGCATTATCTGAAATGCCAAAGGTTAAGGACTTCAGTCAGTACAAGCAGTTCTACGCTAACTGGAAGAAGTTTATGAGCGGCCTTCGTGAAGACGTTCTGAAGTCATTAGAAAAGGTTCGTGAAAACAGTAACTTAGGTAAACCATCCGAAGCTAAGTTAGATCTTTACTTAGATGATGACACCCAGAAGTTATTGGACTCCTTGAAGGTTAATGTTCGTCAGGTTCTGATGGTTTCTCAGTTAGAAGTTCATCCATTATCTGATGCACCTGCAGATGCTGATAAGTATGGTAAATCAATTGCCGTTAAGGTTTCTAAGGCCGAAGGTAAGACTTGTCAGCGTTGCCGAATGGTTAAGAAAGACGTCGGTACTGATAGTGCTTACCCAACATTCTGTGCACGTTGTGCTAAGATTGTTCGTAAGAACTTCCCAGAAACTGTTAAAACTGGTTTCAGTGACGTTAAATAATTAAGAAAAATCTAGTTTATAAAGCTGGGATTAATCCCAGCTTTTTTTATTCATTAGGAAAGGAATTTAAAATGATTGGAAAAGTAACTCGCTATAATAAATCACGTGGCTTTGGTTTTATTAAACCTAAATCATGTAAAGAAGTTTTTGTAAATTATAAAGCCATTGAAAATGAGACGAGCCGTTCATTAAAAGTCGGTGAAACGGTAAGATTTGCTGTAGCACCTGGATTACGGGGTCCGCAAGCTGTTAAAGTAAATCCTGTAAAGAATAATGAATTGCATTAATTTTTAATTATTATTAAAATAAGATCATGCTACTAATTTATACTAACTAAAGGTTAGAGGATAATTTCCGTGAAAAATGATCATTCGTTTATAACCCGACAACAATATCGACATATGAAGAATCAGCATGATTCGTTTTATAATCAACTTGGTGGATCACGTCCACATGTTAAACGAACGCGTAATTCGCCACTTAGAGAATATAAAATCAAGCGACTTTCAAAGCGATTAGATAAAATTATCGCAATCCTGATTTTATTAATTGTCATCGTATATTTAGTATTAATTTTTGTGAATTTTTAAAGATAGGTGAATAAAATTTTGAAAAGAATTGGCATAATTTGTGCAATGTCTGAAGAATTAAAGACTTTGCACGAAGCATTACAGGATGAACAGCAGGTTGATATTAAAGGGATTCATTTTTACGTTGGTAAAATTGCGTCCCAGCCCGTTGTTTTAGTCCAGTCCGGAATCGGTAAGGTTCAAGCCGGGATTACGGCAGCCATTATGATCGTCCATTTCGATTTGAAAGTCGTTATCAATTCTGGTTCAGCCGGTGGAATTGGTTCTGGCTTGTCAGTTGGTGATTTAGTGGTTTCAACCGGAACGGCTTATCACGACGTCGACGTTACCACGTCTGGTTATAAATATGGTCAATTACCTAACCAGCCTTTAATCTTTAAAGCTAGTCCAAAGTGGGCTAATTTAGTCGTTAATGCATCCCAGGCCGTCGGCTTAACTGCTAAAAAAGGCTTAATTGTGTCTGGTGATCAATTTGTTGCTAGTGACAAACGGATTAAAGAAATTCTGAATCATTTTCCAGATACCTTAGCCTGTGAAATGGAAGGTGCTGCCATTGGCCAAGTTGCTCATCAGTTTAAGACACCTTACGTCGTTATTAGAGCAATGTCCGATGTCGGTAACGGTGATGCTGAAATGAGTTTTGATAAATTTATTATTAAAGCTGGTAAACAATCCGCTCAGATGTTATTGAATTTATGTAAAGCATTAAATTAGTTAAGGGAGCTTATATCTTGAAGAAAAAAATTTATTTAGATAATGCTGCGACGACCCCGATTTCCAAGCCGGTTCTAGCAGATTTAATGGATAAATTTAAGAATGATTATGGTAACGCCTCAACGATGTATAGCTTAGGTCGAAAATCACACGCAATTTTAGATCATAGCCGTCATATTATTGCTAAAAGTATCAACGCTAAGGATCATGAAATTATCTTTACCAGTGGTGGTACCGAAAGTGATAATACCGCGATTATGCAAACTGCTGAAGCCCGCAAGAATTTAGGCAATCATATTATTACGACTTCAATTGAACATGAAGCGGTTCTACGTCCACTTCAATTTCTACAGAAAAAGGGCTTTCGGGTTACGTATCTCCCCGTTGATGAAAACGGTAATATTTCCTTAGATGATTTTAAGAACGCATTGGATGACCAGACCATTTTAGTTACCATTATGACTGGTAATAATGAAGTGGGCAGTCGGATGCCAATCCACCAAATTGGTGAAATCTTAAAGAACCATCAGGCCTGGTTCCATACCGATGCTGTTCAAGCATATGGCTTATTAAATATTGATGTAAAACGTGATCATATTGATATGCTTTCAACTTCGGCACATAAACTGAACGGCCCTAAAATGATTGGCTTCCTTTATAAGCGAGATGGAATCAACTTCCCAAGCTTTATTAAGGGTGGCGATCAGGAAGACAAACGTCGTGCTGGAACCGAAAACATCCCACAGATTTCAGGGTTTGCGACTGCCGTAAAGAATTTACCGCCGGCTACGAAAGATAAGCTGCAGAAGCGTTACTACGGTTTCAAAAAACAAATCATCGCTGGCCTAAAGAAAGAACACGTTGATTTTGAAATTAACGGTTCCTTATCCAAGGATAATTTACAACACGTCTTTAATTTATGGATCAAGGGCGTTTCAACTTACGTAATGCAAACCGATCTAGATCTGGCTGGAATTGAAATTTCGGGTGGATCGGCATGTACCGCGGGCAGTTTAAAGCCTTCTCATGTCCTAACTGCAATGTTTGGTAAGAACAGTCCGCGGTTACACGAATCGATTCGAGTTAGTTTCGGTCGTTTTACCACTAAATCGGATATTGACGCCTTGATTAAGAATATTGCTAAAGTAGTTCGCCACACCAAAAAGACAAAGCGAGATGAAATCAAATGATTTTTAAAACGGCTAACCAAATTAATGGTGACTCCACCGTGTATACATTGAGTCCAAGCATTAAGCTATTTACCTTGCGTGATGTCGGCTTTGGTAAGTCCAATGCAGGTGACTTTGTCATGAGACATCCGTTGGGACTTAATGGGCCCCGTTTAAAGATCGTGATTCGAACGGATCTCAAGACGTTTAAAATGGATATTACTGATCATGCCGGTTTACGCAAGGTTAATATTTTTGATGGTAAGCACGCATCGGCAGTTGAACAGTTTAAATATTTAATGAGTAATTTAATTCTCAGAAAAGTGTTAGTACGCAAGTAAGACTAGAGTGTCTCGACCTTCAATCGATGATTTTCTCTGGTAACAGATTGATGGTGATTAAAAGTGAAAGATAAAAGTAAAATTAGAGTTGTTGTTGGGATGAGCGGAGGCGTTGATTCGTCTGTTTCAGCTTATCTTTTAAAGAAAGCTGGATATAACGTTGTCGGTGTCTTCATGAAAAACTGGGATGACACTGATCAAAATGGTGTATGTACAGCGACAAGTGATTATCGAGATGTCGCTAAAGTTGCGGCTCAGATTGGCATCCCATACTATTCTGTTAATTTTGAAAAGCAATACTGGGACCGGGTCTTTAAGTATTTCTTAAAGGAATACAAGAAGGGTCGAACACCGGATCCCGATATTTTATGTAATACTGAAATTAAATTTAAAGCTTTCTTAAACTATGGTTTACAGTTAGGTGCTGATTACATTGCGACTGGTCATTATGCACAGTTAAAACGAGATGCTAATGGTCATAATCATTTGATGAGAGCTTTAGACTGGAATAAGGATCAATCCTATTTCTTAAGCCAGTTATCTTATAAACAATTAGATCGAATTAAGTTCCCGATTGGTGGGATGTTAAAGCCAAAAGTTCGTAAAATTGCCCGAAAAGCCGGCTTAGTGGTTGCTAATAAGAAGGATTCTGTTGGAATTTGCTTCATCGGTGAAGGAAATTTCAAGAAGTTCTTGAGTAACTACATTCCTGCTAAACCTGGTAAAATGATGACACTTGATGGCCAGGTAAAGGGTAAACATGATGGTTTAATGTATTACACGATTGGTCAACGTCGTGGCTTAGGTATCGGTGGCGGTGGTCCCCGAGGTAATATGCCATGGTTCGTCATTGGTAAGAACTTAAAGAAGAACGTCTTGTACGTTGGCCAGGGCTTTGATAATCCATACCTATACGCCAACAGCTTAGTTGCCGATGATATTCACTGGGTTAACGACATTAGCAGCCGTGGTAACAAATTCCGTTGCACCGCTAAATTCCGTTACCGTCAGAAAGATAGTGGAGTAACCGTTAAACTCGATCCTGATGGTAAACATTTAACAGTCGATTTTGATGATCCAGCTCGTGCTGTTACACCCGGACAGACCGTTGTCTTTTATGACGGTAAAGAATGCCTAGGTTGTGCTACGATTGACTCAGCCTATAAGAATGGTAAAGAATTACCGTATCTATAGATAGAAATTAAAGCACTAACCGTCAATAATAGGCGTTAGTGCTTTTCTTAATTAATTAAGAATCAGGTGATTTCGTGGATATTTATTTTGTTCGTCATGGAAAAACACAGTGGAATTTACAAAGTCGTTATCAGGGTGCCGGTGGTGATTCACCGCTCCTTCCTGAGAGTTATAAAGAAATGAAAGAATTAGCGAAGTATTATTATAACGTTAAGTTTGAACGAATTTACGCTAGTCCCATTAAGCGAGCTCGAGTTACGGCCATGAAGATTAGTGGGGGCTTAAAATGTCATCCGCCAGTTAGTTTATGGAGCCGATTAGAAGAGTTTCATTTAGGTAAAATGGAAGGTATGAAGTTTAAAGACGTTAAAGCCAAGTATCCAAAAGAATTTGATGCCTTTCGTAACCACCCCGATAAATATAATCCAACTAAAATCGGTGGTGAAAGCTTTATGCAGGTCATCAACCGAATGACACCCGCAATTAAATTGATGGCCCAATGCAATCCACTGCATTCTAATGTCATGGTCGTTAGTCATGGTGCTGCGTTAAACGCTGAAATTAACGCTTTGCTTGGGACATCGTTAGCTAATTTACGTCGTCGCGGTGGCTTAGCTAACACTAGTACCACGATTTTGAGAACGATGGATCAAGGTAAAACGTTCCATTTGATTAAATGGAATAATACCGCATATATTTCGCGGAAATTAGACCCAACTGACGTAATATAAATAAGGGACGTGATCGAATGGATAATAAGAAAATCCAAAGAAAACAAGCTTTAAATCAAATTCACGAAAAAAGGGTCGCTGAGAAACGTAAGCAGGCTCAGCATCGAGCCGCCGTTACTCTACATCGATTAATTAAGGACATCGATACCCATCCGCATAATTATCATACGTATTATGATTTGGGAACGTTTTTAGTTGAACTGCATAACTATGTCCAAGCTGAAGAATTATTTATGAAGGCTTTAGGTCTTTTTAAGAATCGTAGCCAAGAAGCCAAGGATACGTTGATTTATGGCTTAGCTAATGTATATTATGCGGCAGGTAGTTTTGATAAGGCCATCAAATACTTTAATCAGGTAAAAGAACCTAAATTAAAGTTAAATGCGTATATTATGCTGGCTCAAAGCTATATGTCTAAAAAGGATTATAAGCGTGCAGTCGTATTTGCTTTAACCGCCCAGGGATTCCGTAAACAGGATCCCGTAATTAATCGTTTATTAGGTGAAAACTTACAGGCGTTAGGTAATTTCCGTGACGCCGCACGTTTTTATAAGGTCGCTTTACAAGCAGATCCAACCAACGGTCCCGTTTATTTTAATCAGGGTATTTGTCACATGGTTTTAGGGATCCCGTTTAGTAAGGACTTTGAGTTGGCTGAAAAGTATAATCCTAAATACGTAAAGAAGGGTCAAAAACGGTTAGCTGATATTGAACGCTTTATTCAAGTTAACGATGGTAAAGGTAAAAAGAGATCCACAAAGAAAGATAAAAAATAAAAATGGAGGTGAATTAAAATGGTCCATTCAATGAATTTATTAGATCAACAGCCAAAGGGTAATAATCCCAAAAAATCAAAAACGCCTTTTGTTGAAGGCCAAGTTATTGCAGTCTTTTTCAAGAGTCCTGATAGCTTCTATAAAGTTTTGTTAGTAAAGATTGCCAAAACCAATTTAGATTGGGACCAAGAAAAGATTGTAATCACTGGTAACTTTGGTGATATTGACGAAGATAAAAAATATATTTTTAAGGGTCATTTGGTTCACCATCCCAAATACGGGACTCAATTTAAGGCATCTAGTTACAAGAACGACACGCCTGATTCGCGAAAGGGATTAATTGCTTACCTTTCTGGCAGCGATTTTCCTGGAATTGGCCAGCAAACTGCCAAACGAATCGTTGACGCTTTAGGCTTAAATTTAATTGAAGAAGTTCTTTCCGACCCTAAAATCTTAAAGCCGTTAAATTTAAGGAAAAATCAATACCAATCCGTTGTTGACGGAATCAACGCTAATAACGGAATTGAGCAAATCATTATTGAATTAAATAGTTATGGCTTTGGAAGTCATTTAGCTTCTGAAATTTTTAATAAGTATCACGAAAATACGCTCGACGTAATTCATAATAATCCATACCGTTTGGTTGAAGATATTAACGGAGTTAGCTTTAAAAAAGCGGATCGAATTGCAAAAAAGAGTGGGATTTCGGATAATTCTAAAGGCCGTTTAAAAGCTGGTTTGATGACGGCTTTACGTCAACTATCGTCTCAAGATGGTGGTACATATACCACCACGGGTCCGTTGCTTGAACAGTCAATGAAGCTTTTAAACACCAGTCGGGATGATCAAATCAATGGTGATATGCTTGCTACTGCAATGGTTCAGTTGGCTCATGATCATAAAATCGTGGGTGATGGCAAACGAATTTATTTAGCTTCGTTATATAATGCTGAATGGGAAATCGCTGATAATTTAAACCGAATTCAGAGTGATGAAGCTAACCAGCAAGCATGCCAGACTTTCTCAATGCATAATATTATGGGAAGCATCCGTAAAATTGAGCAAAAACTCAATATTGACTATGATGATTCCCAAGTCAGTGCGTTGGTTCAATCCATGAAGAACCCGGTCTTTCTGTTAACGGGTGGCCCAGGTACCGGTAAAACGACCATTATTGAAGGTATTGTGTCGTTATTTGCTGACTTAAATCATTTATCATTAGATTTAACTAAGTATAAGGATAAACCGTATCCTGTTTTATTGGCCGCACCAACGGGTCGTGCCGCTAAAAGAATGAACGAGACGACTCACATTCCAGCCAGCACTATTCATCGTTTATTGGGCTTAAATTCATATGACGATAATGGCACTGGAAATACTGTGACTAAAGAATTAAAGGGTGGCATTTTGATCATTGATGAAATGTCGATGGTTGATACCTACCTATTTCGGATTTTGGTCAAATCAATTCCTAGTGATATGAAAGTTATTCTGGTTGGTGATAAAGATCAGTTGCCATCCGTAGGACCTGGTCAGGTCTTTAGCGATTTATTGAGTTCAAACGAAATCCCAAAATTAGAATTAAACACAATTCATCGCCAGGACTCTAATTCGACCATTATTCCGTTAGCCCACAGCATTAAAGACGGCTATTTACCCAAGAATTTCACGTCTCACATGCCGGATCGAAGTTTTATTGCTTGTAATTCAGCTCAAATTGGTTCCGTTATTCGACAGATCGTTGAATTAGCAAAGCAGAAGGGCTTTACATCAACAGACATGCAAGTATTGGCACCAATGTACCGTGGTGAAGCTGGAATTAATCACTTAAACGAGATTATTCAAGAAATCATGAACCCGAGAACGTCAAGTGATCAAGTTCAGGTTGAGTATAACGGGATGAAATACCGGATTGGGGATAAGGTCCTTCAATTAGTCAATAGTCCTGAAAATGATATCTTTAACGGTGATATTGGTGAAATCGTTGGGATTGATAAAGATTCTAAAGGTCGGCAGTCTAGAGATAAAATTACGATTGATTTTGATCAGGCCGAGGTTACCTATTCTCGTAACCGTTGGAACCAAATTTCATTGGCATACTGTACCTCGATTCATAAGGCCCAGGGTAGTGAATTTAAGATGGTTATTCTGCCGATGGTTCCGCAATATTACGTCATGCTTAAGCGTAACCTTTTGTATACTGCGGTCAGCCGGGCATCTAAAATGCTGGTCTTGATTGGTGATTATAATTCTTTCCTGAAGTGTGTTGATACCGCGTCGGTTAACCGTAATACGACTTTAGCTGTTCGTCTCCAGCAAGTCATTGGTCATAAGAAACCGGAAGATATTTCTACACAGTCTTCTACTGAACTTGCATTAAAAACTAAGCCTAAGAAGTTTAAAGTTATTCATAAGCCTCAAAAGCCGAAGTCACACGTTTTGACACCCGAATTAATTCAGTCCCGAGCCATTGACCCGATGATTGGTATGAAGGGCATTTCGCCAATGACGTTTATGAAGTCAAATCACTAGGCCATTTAATTGACTTAAAATCTAAGCCCATTCTACAATTTAACTGTTAAGAGAGTTATTTCTATGAGGTGATTTAGATGTATAAAGGTGTGTATAGAGCTGCTGATGATCGCTATGATCATATGAAAGTTCGTCGTGCCGGTAATTCTGGTTTACAGTTACCAGCAATTTCCTTCGGGATGTGGCATAGCTTTGGTGATGACGCTAACTTTGAAGATAGCGAAAAAGTTATGCTTAAAGCCTTTGATAAAGGTATTTTTAGTTTTGACTGTGCTAATAATTATGGGCCAGGCGCAGGTGCTGCTGAACGGATGTTCGGCCAAGTTTACCGCAGAGACTTAAAGCCTTACCGTGATGAATTGATCATTACCACTAAAGCTGGATATAACATGTGGCCTGGGCCTTATGGTCAGTTCTCATCCAAGAAGACTTTAGTGGCTGCATTAGACCGTAGCCTTGAACGCATGGGCCTAAATTACGTTGATATCTACTACAGTCATCGTTTTGACCCTAACACCAGTTTAGAAGAAACCGCTGAAGCTTTAGATGAAATCGTTCGATCTGGTAAGGCATTATACATTGGAATTTCTAATTATAATGGTAAGCAGACTGCCCAGATCATTAAGTATTTTAAGGAATTCCATACGCCATTCGTTGTAAATCAAGCATCATACAACATGCTTAATCGTGCTCCAGAAGAAGATGGCACGTTAAAGACTTTAGCTAAGAACAAGGATGGCTTAGTTGCTTACGGTCCTTTAGCTGAAGGTTTATTAACTGGCAAGTACTTACATGGTATGCCTGATGACGTTCATGTTCATTGGAGTAATAACTTTGTCTTTAAGAACGGTAAAGATAAGGTCGTTAAGAAGCTTAATCAGTTAAATGACATGGCTAAGCACCGTGGTCAGACCTTAGCTCAGATGGGCTTAGCATGGTTACTGCATAATCCAACTGTAACTAGTGTTGTTACTGGTGCTTCTAAAGTAAAGCACTTAGAAGACAATTTAGGCGCCTTAAATAACTTGAAATTTACCCAAGATGAATTAGATGAAATCGATAAGATCGTTAAGGGCTAATTAATAATTCTAAACATTAAAAAAGAGCTGATGATAAATTAATATCATCAGCTCTTTTTGTATTAGTTGATTTAGTAAATGAACGGGTATTTGGTCGTATGATAATACGAATCGTAAAAACGATCACCAAGTTCTTCACCATCGGCATGCCCATATTCTAAAGTTGGAATGCCAATGTGTAGATCATTAACTTTGACGTAATGAACACTCTTCAATTTAATTTTATGTTTAAAGAGAACCCTGAAGAAGATGTAAAACATAATCAACAAATTATGTCTTTCAATGATGGTTAAGTTAAAATGATGATCCTTTGGATTATTACTTAAGGAAATATCCGCTAAAAAGACATTTGGATAAATGGTGGTCTTATGGGGATGATAAATTTCCATTGTAAAAGACTGTAAATTGTAAAGTAAACTAAAGAACGCCATGAAATAGCGCAGTGCTTTCCAACCAATCTTAGAATGATGGAGTGTGTTTATTAGATCTGCATTTAAACCTAAGCCAACGTTATTTAGGAAATAAACCCGTTGATTCTTTATGATTTCATCAAAGTATCCGATCATGACTTGATGCACATGATGACCTTGGCCCAATACGTTATCCAAAGCCTTTTGCCAGTCCAGTGAAATGTGATGACGAAGGGCAAAATCATGTCGATGTCCGGTTGGAATATAAGCAATCGGCAACTTAGATAAGTCAGGGTGAATTCTAATCATTTTTTCAGAAGCGTTAACGACTTCGTTTAAAGTGCCGTCGCCACCGACCACCAATAGGACATCATCGGAATTAGCTAATTTAACGTATTCTTCAATTATTAGGATTGCATTACGGTGATATTTACTAATGGTTGCCGTGTAATTGACGTGACGATGGTCTAGCGTTGCTTGAATTTTAGGCCAAATCTTCTTGGTCGCACCACCATTGGCAAAGTTATTTACAATAATTAAATATTTGCTTTTCAACTTATGATTCTCCCTCGAACAAAAAAGTGGATCCATTCATAATCTACTTAATGAATCCACTAATGAATAGGAAAATATAATTAATGATTATCCATAACTAAAATCGGGATGATTAACGGGTGTCGTCTCGTCTTTTGATATAGGAATCGCTGTAAGTTATTAATAATGACCTTTTTAATGTGGACTTGATTAGTGTCACCATTGTTAGTTAATGATGCAATGGCACCGTAACAAATCTGACGGCCTTTACTCAATAATTTACCGGACTGACGCATATAGACGAAACCTCTTGACAGTAAATCAGGACCGGCTTCCACTTTACCAGATTTACTATTAATGGTTGCGACGACTAGTACTAATCCTTCTTCGGATAATAACTGACGATCATGTAAAACGACGTGGCCGACATTGCCAATTCCGTTGCCATCAATATAGACATCTCCGGCGGCGAAATGGCCGGCAATTCTAGCTGAATCCTTCGTTAATGCTAAAACGTCTCCGTTTTGCATAATGAAGCAGTTTTGCTTAGGAACGCCACATTCTTGTGCCATGTGAACGTGAATCTTAAGCATTCTGTATTCACCATGGATTGGCATGAAGAATTTAGGCTTCATTAAACGAAGCATTAACTTCTGTTCTTCTTGGCGACCATGTCCCGAGGTATGAATTCGGTTAATTTTACCGTGAATAACGTTGGCTCCGTCTTCTTCCAGTTCATTAATAACCTTATTGACGCTAATGGTATTTCCAGGAATTGGATTACTTGAAAATACAACGGTGTCATGAGGCTGAATTGAAATTTGACGATGCGTTCCATTGGCAATTCGCGATAGGGCGGCTAATGGTTCTCCTTGGGATCCGGTGCAAATAATTAAGGTCTTATTTGCAGGGATGGTATGCAACTGTTCTGCTGTAACCAATGATCCATCTGGAATCTTAAGGTAGCCTAATTTTTGGCCGTTGATTAAAGACGTTTCCATACTTCGGCCGAAGATGGCGATTTTACGGCCATGACTAACGGCAGCATCACATGCCGATTGAATTCTGGAAATGTTGGATGCAAAGGTCGCGAAAATAATCCGACCATGAGTAGCTTTATCGAAAATTCGGCGAATTGAATACCGAACCCATTTTTCCGATCTAGTCCAACCGGGCTTTTCAGCATTGGTACTATCAGATAAGAGGCATAAGACACCATCTCTACCTAATTTAGCCATTTCTTGAAGGTCCGGTGGCTCGTGAGTAACGGGTGTTAAATCAAATTTATAATCACCGGTTTCAACGACAGCGCCGCATGGTGTATGAACTGCTACACCAACGGTATCTGGAATTGAATGGGTGGTTCTGAAGAAAGTAACACTCATCTTGTCAAACTTTAAAACGGAATCAGGTTCGATAACATGCAGATGAGCTTGTCTTAATAAACCGTGCTCTTGTAATTTATCTTTAATTAAAGACATTGCTAGTGGGCCAGCATAAACTGGTACGTTGATGTATTTTAATAAGTAGGGTACTCCCCCGATATGATCTTCATGACCATGGGTAATTACTAGAGCTTTAATTTTATCTTTATTTTTTATTAAGTATTGGTAATCTGGAATTACATAATCGACACCTAATAGGTTTTGTTCAGGGAATTTAATTCCGGCATCAATTAAAATGATTTCGTCCTGGAATTGAACTCCGTAGGTGTTTTTACCAATTTCACCAAGTCCACCAACGCCGTAAATAGCTACTTCGTTATTTTTGACGTTAAGTTTATTCATTTTGTATTAAACTCCTAGTTAAACTTAGTGATTAATTAAACTTAGTAATTTTAAAATCAGGTTCGTTTTCTTCGTACTTTAAGTGCTTGCCCGCGAGCGGTTCAACGTATTCAATATTGTAGTTGGTATACTTTTCTAATTGAATTCGAGCTTGCATTTCAGTATCACACTTTAGGTATAATGTCTGAGTGGTCTCTCTTCTAGGGATTCGAGTTTTATCAGCTTGGTACAAAACTTTAAAAATCATTACAGTAATCTCCTTTAATTTATTCTTAATTTTGCTTTAAATTTCTTATTCTAATTATTTCGATAATACACGTAACTTAATATAATTTTATCATACATGGCTAAATAAGTATAGAATGAATAATGTTAAGACAATTCTGGAGGATCTTATAGGTAAATGTGGATTTTAGAAATATTACTGGGCCTGATTGTCGCAATTGCGTTTTACAATTTGATTCATCATTTCTTGGTTAAATTGCCCAATCACAAGCGACAGTTAACCGTCAAACATAAAATTGATCGAATCGTTCCCATGATTATGGATTCATTAAAAGGCGATCATTTAATTCCTAAAAAGAAGAAATACTTGATTACGTCAAAGCTCCTGTCGAAGATTTGGGGCCGTGATATCTTTGCTTACGAATTTGTATTGAATTTACACTTTAAAGATGATTCAAAATTAATCCGTTTTAAGCATTATTTTAATGATACGTTGCTATCATATTGCCGTCAGCATAAGATAACTACGAAATCGGGAATGAGCTTATATATTGTGGCAGATATCTGGGAATATCGTCGAATGACTCATCTGGATATTGCATGCATATATAATTCCGCGACCATCGATTATTTAAAGGATATTCATCGTCTTTAGAAAATTAAAAGCAGACCTTATATTCAATAAGATCTGCTTTTTTCATATGTAGTCTATATTCAGCTTAACTAAATAGAACTTCGTCACCTTGTTTAGCAAAACGATCCTTCATATTAATGTGATCATAAAATAGGGTACCATGAAGATGATCAATTTCATGTTGACAAACGATTGCTGGATAGTTCTTTAATCTAACAATGTGCTTTTTACCAGTCATGTCTTGGTACTGTAAAGTGATTCGGTCGGCTCGGTGGACAAGTCCAGGAATATCCTTATCAACGGATAAGCAACCTTCACCTTCCGTCATGGCACCACGCTGAACGGAATTAGCGATGATTAAGGGATTAATGATGACGGCCTTGAACTGGGGATGATGTGGATCATCATTATCATCAGGAACTAAAACGGCAGCCATTAATTCACTAACGTTGACCTGAGGTGCAGCCAAACCAACACCGGCTCGCAAGCCATATCGCTTACATAATTTTGGATCCTGGCTGACTTCTAAGTACTGCATCATATCTTTAGCTAATTTTTGGTCTTTTTTACTTAATGGAAATTGAACCCGCTTGGATTGTTTTCTTAAAACCGGGTTCGGATCTCTAACAATGTCCTTCATTAAGATCAAGACAATTCCTCCTCGAAAATTGGTACTAAGCATAGTTTACCATATATTATTACTTGAATAATGATGATATAGCTTATAGCTATTGATGATATTTACATTATGTGATACGATTTTTAAATGTACATTACGCGAATAATTTACTTTAGATCGTAGATAAATATGATCTTAGTAATTCATTTAATTAATCTGACTGAAGGGAATGAAGATATTGTTGAAGACAAGACAAGATATTAGAAATATTGCGATTGTTGCCCATGTCGATCATGGTAAGACTACTTTAGTTAACCAGATGTTGGCACAATCGGATACCATATCTTCGCATACTCATCTACAAGACCGTGCAATGGATGATAATCCAATTGAACGTGAACGTGGAATCACTATTTTATCTAAGAATACGGCTGTTAAATATAAAGGTAAGCAAATCAACATTTTAGATACGCCAGGACATGCTGACTTCGGTGGTGAAGTTGAACGTGTTATGCGAATGGTTGATGGTGTTCTTTTAGTTGTTGATGCTTATGAAGGTCCAATGCCACAAACCCGTTTCGTATTAAAGAAAGCATTAGACCAACACTTAACACCAATCGTTGTTATCAACAAAGTTGATCGTAAGGGTGCTAACCCTAAGAAGTGTGTCGATGATGTTTTGAGCTTATTCATTGACTTAGGTGCCGATGAAGAACAAATCGACTTCCCAGTTATTTATACTTCAGCAATGAATGGTACTTCTAGTTACAGTCCTGATGTTTCTACTCAGAAGCACACGATGAAACCATTATTCGATACCATTTTGAAGTACATTCCAACTCCAATCGATAACTCTGATTTACCGTTACAGTTCCAAGTTGCTATTTTAGATTATAACGATTTCTTAGGTCGTATTGGTATCGGTCGTGTATTCCGTGGTCATATCAAAGTCGGTGACAAGGTTACCGTTATGAAATTAAATGGTAAGACTCAAAACTTTACCGTCACTAAGTTAATGGGCTTCGTTGGTTTAAAGAAAGTTAACATTAAAGAAGCCAAAGCTGGTGACTTGATTGCTATTTCCGGTATGGAAGATATCAACGTTGGTGAAACGATCGTTGATCCAAGTTGTCAAGAACCATTACCGAAGTTACGTATTGATCCACCGACCTTACAGATGACGTTTGGTGCCAATACTTCTCCATTTGTTGGCCAGGATGGTAAATTAGTTACTGCTCGTCAGATCCATGATCGTTTAATGAGCGAACTTCATACTGATGTATCTTTAAAGGTTGAAGATACTGATAACCCTGGTGCATGGTTAGTATCTGGCCGTGGTGAATTACACTTATCCATCTTAGCTGAAACCATGCGTCGTCAAGGTTACGAACTACAAGTATCCCGTCCAAAGGTTATTCTTCGTAACATTCATGGTAAGTTATGTGAACCATTCGAAGATGTTGAAATTTCAACACCGCCAGAATATGCTGGTACCATCATTAGTACTTTATCTCAGCGCAAAGGTAAGATGAAGAAGATGGGTAACACCAGTACTGGAATGAACCAGTTACAGTTCTTAGTTCCATCACGTGGCTTAATTGGTTACACGACTGACTTTATGACCATGACCCGTGGCTATGGTATTATGAGTCATTCATTCTCCAAGTACTTACCAGTTATCAAAGGTTGGCACCCAGGTCGTCGTAACGGTGCATTAGTATCCATTAATCAGGGTAAGGCTACTACTTATGCTATCATGGGTATTGAACATCGTGGTACGATCTTTACTGACCCTGGTACCGATGTTTATGAAGGTATGATCGTTGGTGAAAGTAGCCGTGAAAATGATATTTCAGTTAATATCACTCGTGGTAAAGAAATGACCAATGTTCGTGCTGCTGCCAAGGATGAAACTGCTAAGATCAGAACTCCTAAGCACTTATCCTTAGAAGAATCATTAGAATTCTTAAACGAAGATGAATTATGTGAAATTACTCCACACCACATTCGTTTACGTAAGCGAATTCTAAACACTAACGCCCGTATGAAGGCTGCTAAGCATCATAAACATAATTAAAATTTAAAATTAAAATATTAAAAGGCGAAGGAATTATTCCTTCGTCTTTTTTGTACCATATCAATTGAAATTTCTGGATATGCTATAATATTTATATCTAACAATTAAGGAATCGATTAGATGAAAAAGATAATCAACAATCTTTATAACTTGGATTTATGGATCGTCATGCCATATTTAATCCTGTGTACAACGGGGATTATTATGGTCTATTCCGCGAGTTCTAATCTTGGTAGCAGTCCCTTGAAGTTTATGCTTAAACAGTTGATATACGTCATTATCGGGATCATTTTATTGGTTGGGTGCAGTCACATCCGAATTCATAAATTGATGAATAGAACAGTGATTGGCTGCTTTTCGGCATTGTTCCTAATTGCTTTTTTTGCCTTAAAATTTTTTGGCCAATCAATTAATGGAGCCGCTGGATGGTTTACTATTGCTGGTTTTAGTTTGCAACCGTCTGAATTTTCTAAGTTATTTCTAATTATTTATATTTCAAACGAATTGAGTAAGAATTATAAGTATCTGATAGATGATAATGGTGGGTTGCATCGCTTTCACTGGCTAACGTTTTGGCGACATCGATCAACAAAAGAATGGGCTAAATCCATGTTGCCACCGATCGTATATTCGATTGTGATCGTCGGCTTTATTTATGTTCA
Source organism: Acetilactobacillus jinshanensis (assembly GCF_004359375.1). Taxonomy (NCBI): domain Bacteria; kingdom Bacillati; phylum Bacillota; class Bacilli; order Lactobacillales; family Lactobacillaceae; genus Acetilactobacillus; species Acetilactobacillus jinshanensis. The sequence goes on from NZ_CP034726.1 coordinate 365,053, forward strand.
GCCTGATTTAGGTGGATCAATTATTAACGCTGCAATTGTAATCGTCTTGATTATGGCTAGTGGGGCATTTAATTGGAAACAAGCCGTTGGAACATCCTGTGTCTGTATTGTTGGATTACTTAGCTTCGTATCATTTTATTATATTCCGAAAGCATTATCTCCAGCTGGTCAAAATAATTATCAGTATCAAAGAATTGTCGCTTGGTTACAGCCGTTTCAACATGCTCAGGACGTTGGTAAACAATTAGTGAATTCCTTTTATGCCCAAAGTAATGGTGGTGTCTTTGGTGTTGGCCTGGGTAACAGTGTCGAAAAGACCGGTTATTTACCTGAACCCAATACCGACTTTATTATGGCCGTAATTGCCGAAGAATTGGGTTTAATTGCAATTATTATCATTATGGTTCTGTTAGGGATCATCGTTGCCAGAACGGTTTTAATTGGAATTCGTGATCATGATGCTTATTATTCATTGATCTGTTATGGAGTAGCTACCTATATGACGGTCGAAATGCTGTTTAATATGGGTGGTGTCGTCGGCTTATTGCCCATTACGGGAGTTACATTCCCGTTTATAAGTTATGGGGGATCCAGTATGATAACTTTGTCGGCGGCGTTAGGACTGGTTCTTAATATTGATCGAACTCAGCGTCGACGTCAATTTGCCGTTCAAGTAAAGGAGTCGTGAATTAAGTTGAAGTTAAAAATTAAAGATCGCGTTAGTTTAATCGTATACGTATATTCATTGAGACAGGCTTCTAATTTAAAGAAGTATGGTGATTTGAAGTATGTGTCAAAACGAATGCACTACGTTATTCTGTATGTAGATAAATCACAATTATCACCAATTAAGAAACGAATTAGTCACCTAAATTTTGTTAAAAAGATATATGATTCATCATTATCGGCTTTATCAAAAGAACTTGCAGATCGGACGATTAAAGAATCCGTTAAGGAAGGCGACTAATCATGCGAGTAATATCTGGTAAATTTGGTGGACGAACGCTTAAGGGTGTCCCTAGTCACTTAACTCGACCTACAACGGATAAGGTTAAGGAATCATTATTTAATATGATTGGACCTTATTTCCATCAGCAAAAATTCCTCGATCTTTTTGCTGGATCAGGTAATGTTGGCATTGAAGCCGTTTCAAGGGGTTGTTCACATGCAACCTTGATTGATCGTCAGTATCGAGCATACAAAACGATTTTAGCTAACGTAAAACTGACGCGTGACCCGAAAGCCTTTACGGTATATAAAATGAGTGCTAGTGCGGCATTACACAAGTTATCGCAGCAGGATCAAAAATTTGACTTGGTGTATTTAGATCCACCTTATCGTTTACAGAAAATGGTAAAGGATTTGGGGACATTGTCGAAATTAAATCTTCTTAATCATCATGCCTTAGTGATTTGTGAAACTGATACAAACGTGAAATTATCTGATAACGTTGAAAATTATCGATTACTAAAGCAACGAAAGTATGGAATCACGTTAATTACGATTTATCAATACGTAGGGGATTAGAATGAAAATTGCCGTATATCCAGGAAGTTTTGACCCGGTTACACTGGGCCACATTGATCTGATTAAGCGTTCTCATCGGCTTTTTGACAAATTAATCGTTGCCGTAGGCAATAACATGAGCAAGAAATACATGTTTACTCAAGAACAGCGAATTAATTTGATTAAAGCTAACGTCCAGTCGATGAAAAATGTTCAGGTGGTTCCTGATAAGGGACTAACCATTAAACTAACTCAACATTTTGACTCACACATCATAATTCGTGGTCTACGTAATTCACGTGACTTAGACTATGAGCAGTCGATCGCAAATATCAATCACCATCTTGATCCCGACGTTGAAACGATTTTCTTATTGGCTAGACCTAAATATCAGGCAATTTCATCGAGTATCTTAAAAGAAACGTTTCACTATGGCGGTAATATCTCAGCTTGGGTCCCTAAAAATGTATTAAAAGCAATGAATCGAGTCCAAAAGAATCATGAAGAATAAGAAACTATCTAAACTTTCGAAATGGTTACTAGCAATCATTGGTGTTCTTATCTTTTTATGGCTGTTATTTTGGCCAATGCCAGACTATATTGAGGGTCCAGGTGAAGCCAATAATCTTAATCATATGGTTAAAGTTAATCATCACTTTGGTCGATACCCTGGTAAATTAATGTTGACTTCAGTTGAAATTGCTCCGGTTCATCCAATCACTTATGTTTGGGCAAAATTAAACCCTAAATACTCAATTGAGAGTGAGCAAAACGTTACCGGTGGTCAAAATGACGCTACTTATAATAAGATCCAAAAATTTTATATGACTAGTGCGATTAATGACGCTAAATACGTTGCGTATCGAAATGCGCATCGGTTTGTAAAGCCAAATTATCACGGGATTTATGTCTTGGGTGTGATGCCAACGTCACATTTCCATTCCATAATTCACGTGGGTGACGTAATTACTAAAATCAATGGTCGTCATTTTAATAATGCTTATGGCTATCAAGAATATCTGGCTCATCTCAACCATCATTCTAAAGTTACGGTTCAATATCTTCATAATAATGTGGAACATCGGGCCATTTCCCACTTAACACATTTACCTGGTAGTAATCGGTGGGGGATTGGTGTTATCTTAACCGATGATGATTCCATTAAGACCAAGATTCCAGTTCACGTTAATTCGGAACAAATTGGCGGTCCTTCGGGAGGTTTAATGTTGACGCTTCAAATGTATAGTCAGATTAAGCCCGTTAATATAACTAAGGGTCGTAAGATTGCGGGTACCGGAACGATTGATCCAAAAGGTGACGTTGGTGAAATCGGTGGCATTGATAAAAAGATTATTGCAGCTAAACGTCAGGGTGCCACGATCTTCTTTGCTCCGTATATCAAGCCAACTAAAAAAGTATTGAAGTATGAGCCAGGTCACTTAACTAATTATGAATTGGCTAAACGGACTGCGCATAAGTATGCACCAAACATGAAAATTGTCCCAGTTAGTAATTTTCATCAGGCATTGAAGTACTTAATTCGAACTTAAAAATATAAAAATCAATTAATTTGAAATTCGGTTAATTTGTTCAAAATTAACCGAATTTTTTTCGTATGTTATATATAGAAACGGGGTGAATGGATGGATAGGATTAAGGAAATTATTGATGAGTATAAGCTAAAAATTATTATTACGTTATTTGTGATCATTGGAATTTTGTTGATTGCCTTATTTATCATGATGACAGGTCAACATAGTGATCAAAGTGATTCGGTTCAAAATAGCCAGATGTCATCAACTAATAACATGCAACATGCCAATCAAACGTCTGAAGGGATGCACAGACATTATCAATCTGAATTTATTGATATCGAAGGTGCTGTTAAACGGCCGGGCGTTTATCAATTTACTAATAATATGCGGATTGACGATGCCGTTAATTTAGCGGGTGGCTTGAATTCATCAGCAGATCGAAAGCACATTAATTTAGCTAAAAAATTAATCGATCAACAGACTGTGTATATTCCTGTCAAAGGTGAAATTAAGGGGATCCCTCAGTCCGTTAATGATAATGGTGATTCCGGGAGTGGATCAAATTCTACCGATTCTAGTAATGGTTCTGGTAAAATTAATTTGAACACTGCTGACGTTAAGCAGCTCCAGACAATTGACGGAATTGGTGAAAAACGAGCCGAAAAGATTATTGATTATCGAAAGAGTCATGGTAACTTTAGTAAGATTGACGATGTCAAAAACATTTCAGGCATCGGAGATAAATTCTTAGCTAATATAAAGGCTCACGTCACACTTTGATATAATAAACAACAGAAATACTTAATAAATTAGGGGTAATTAATATGGTAAAGAAAGATCATCGCATCCCGTGGGATCAATTTTTTATGCTTCAAGCCGTTTTATTATCGACCCGAAGTACATGTAATCGACTTTCGGTCGGTGCGGTCTTAGTCAAAGATCGTCGGATCATTGCTGAAGGTTATAACGGTTCTGTATCTGGTGACTATCATTGTACGGATAAAGGTTGCTACATGGTCGGTGGCCACTGTCTTCGAACAATTCATGCTGAACAAAATGCCATTGTTCAATGTGCTAAATTTGGTGAATCTATGGATGGCGCTCAGTTATACGTAACTGACTTTCCATGTTTACAGTGTACGAAGATGTTACTTCAAGGCGGCATCACAGAGATTAACTACTTAAGAAATTATCATGATAGTCCGTATGCTAAGCATTTAATCAAATTGAAGCATATTAACCTGAAGCAGATTCCATTGACGATGAAAACAATCAAACAAATCCCATTCAAATCCTATCTATCTAAATAGTAATTAAAAAGGACTTATTATTTTTTCCAGCGTTATTGTGGGTGCTAATCACAGCCACTTTTTTTATTAGTCATTGGTTAGGATTTCTTTTAACGATGATTTGGGTATTTCGGATTTATTCCTTAAAAATACCCAATTTTTTGATTAAGAATTTATTAATGGCGTTAATCATCACTGGGATATGCGGGGCTAATGTTTATGTGCTACATCAACGAAGGTTAAGTCCCGCTAAACAAACAACGCAAATCCTTAAAGTGTATCCAGATGAGTTACAGATTAACGAGAATTACGTTCATGGTACGGGGATATTAATTCATCCTCATCAAAAAATCCTAATTCACGGGGTCATTAACTCATCAGCACAGTTAAAGGAACTCAAAACTAACCATCATGCGCAACTTTGGCAGGTTAACGGAGATGTTGACAGCATTGAAAAGCCCACTAATGTTAACCAGTTTGATGCGAACCGGTATTACCAAAGTACCGGAATAACTAATTCGTTAAAGATTAATCAAATTCACAAAATTTCGAATCTTGAAGGAATTGACTTAGTAAATTGGATTCATTCATTTAGGCAACGATTAATTTCTCGAGCGCAGAATCTGCCACCATCGTTAAAGATATACGTATTGAGTCTAATTTTGGGTGAAACTGATCAAGAATCATCACCCGAATTAAGTGGGATCAAGCAACTAGGTCTAATTCATTTATTTAGTATTTCAGGTTTTCACGTCTATTATTTGGTGGGGATTCTTGAATTTATTTTGGTTCATCTAAGGTTAACTCGTGAGCGATACCGAATATTAATTTTTGGCTTCTTGCCGATTTATTATATTTTTGCTGGATCGTCAATCGGATTATTAAGATCGATTTTAATGGTGGAAATTGGACTGCTAAGCCGATCGATGAATTTTAGGATCTCACCACTAAATGTCTGGAGTTTAGCTCTGATGGCTAACCTGATGATAGCTCCGCAATCCTTAATTCAATTTGGCTGTCAATTAAGTTATGTCTTGTCATTTGCGTTGATCTTCACGCGTAACTATCAATTTTGGAAGCAAACCATTTTTATGAACATGGTGAGCTTTCCGTTTATCATCTTTAATATCTATAACTGGCACGTTTTGACAATTGCCGCAAATTTATTAATCTTACCGTTGTTTTCGGTGATTGTTTTTCCGGTGGTAATCATTGGGGCGATCATTAGTCATGTTTCAACAGTGATGGGACAACTTGCTGATTTATTTCTTAATTTCTTTGATAAATTTCTGAACGTTATCAGTAATTTGCCGGGGAACATATATTTTGGTAAACCAAATGCTGGATTAGTAATTATTGCGTTTTTAATAACGTTATTAATGGTTGGTAAACCCAGCTGGCGTTTAATTTGGACGTTATTTAGTTTATATTTATTGATGTTTACGGTAATTCATTTTCCGTTGAATGGTGAAGTAAGTTATTTTGATGTCGGTCAGGGGGACAGCTTTTTAGTTCGAACGCCATTTAATCGATCGGTAACGATCATTGATACCGGTGGAAAACTTAATTTTGGTCATCAGCCAACCAACTATCAGGCATTAAGAACGTCGATTAATTATTTGAATAGTCGTGGGATCCACACAGTCGACAATTTATGCCTTAGTCATCAGGATGCGGATCATTGCGGGGATGTTCCCGCGTTTTTACAGAAAATGAACGTTAAACGCTTGTTTATTCCGTTAGGGATGAACAAAAATATCCGGTTTATGAATCGAATTCGTCCGTATATGAATCGTACCCAATTAATTCCCGTTAAGAATGATGATGTAATTCCGCAAACAACTCTAAAGGTGGTTCATCCGTTTACGGGTGGACTGGGTACTAATGCTGATTCAATGGTACTCCATGGATTATTTGGTGGTAAGCAATGGCTATTTATGGGTGACCTAGATAAAAATGGTGAAACGGACATTATTCATCATTATCCTAATTTAAGGACTAACGTTTTAAAATTGGGGCATCACGGTAGCTCAACGTCGACGGGCCAAGAATTTTTAGCTCGAGTTAATCCTCAGGTCGCGATTATTTCGGCTGGTCGACATAATCGCTATCATCATCCTGATCCACAGATAGTTCAGTTAGTACGTAGACATGGAATTAAAATTTTTAACACGCAAAATAATGGTATGATAACGTATAATTATCATGGTAATAACGGATATTGGTCAACTAATAACTAATTAAGGGGCTTCTTTATGGGCATTCAGAAATTGCTTAATGATTTAACGCACAAGAAATTTCAATCGATATATTTAATCCTGGGTAATCAAGAGTATTTAAATCGGTTGATCCGGAATCGATTTATTAAGTTAATCCCAGATGGCGAACGAGCCATGAATTTTGCGGAATATGATATGCATACGGTTCAGTTAGACAGCGTTTTAAATGATGCTACATCAACACCGTTTATAGGCAGTCACCGCTTAATTTTTGTGGATAATCCTGATTTTTTGACTGGTAAGCCCGCCCAAAAGGTTAATAAGAATCACATCAATGAATTAGTTAAGTATTTAAAGCGACCGATGCCGTCAACGATCTTAGTCTTTTTTGCTCCATATTCGAAACTGGACGGTCGTAAAAAGATTACGAAGACGGTTAAACATACGGCAACCACGGTTAATTTGAATTATTTTTCTGAAGCACAGACTAATCGGTTTGTCCAAAGTGTCATTACAAAGCATGGGTACAAAATTAGTCCAAGTAATTTAAGTTTATTGTTGCAACGAACAGAAGGTCAGCTCTCGTCAATAATGGGGGATTTACCGAAATTACTGCTATATTGTCGAAACACTAAGGTGATTTCTAAAAAGGCTATCGACACGCTGGTCACGAAATCGTTGAACCAAAACGTTTTTGATTTAGTTAACGATGTTTTATATCAGCGAACGACACAGGCGATTTCGCTATACCATAATTTAATTATCGAGGGTCAGCCATCATTACAAATTAACGCGATCTTGGTCAATCAATTTAGATTATTGTTACAAGTGATGATCTTATATCGATATGGATATAGCCAGGGTAGTTTATCAAGAATGCTTAAGACGAATCCGTTTCGAATTAAGATTGCGTTGAGATTGATCAATAATTTCTCAATGGAACAGCTAATGGCCGCTGATCTAGGCTTAATCCATATGGAAATTCAGATGAAATCAACGAACCAATCGCCTGAAATGCTTTTTGAATTATTTATGTTAAAATTTGCTAAAAAAAATAGTCAATCTGAATAAGTCAGATTGACTATTTTTATTTATAGATTTAATCACTTAAGATTAAAATTATTTGTTAAATTGCTTAGCTAAATGAGACTTTTGACGCTTAGCTTTGTTAGCCTTGATTAAGCCTTTTGATTTAGCACGATCAATAGCACTGATAGCACTCTTGTAAGAAGCACCTAAGTCCTTAGAGCCAGCTTTTTTAGCTGTTAAGAATTTCTTAATGGCGCTCTTAGCCTTGCTTCGTTGTGCTACGTTACGCTGCTTAGCGTTAGCATTAGTTCTAACACGTTTGATAGCAGATTTGATGACTGGCATATTTTCACCTCCATATGGAAAATTTATCCATATATTCAACAAGAATATTATACAGAATAGTGGCTTAAAATGCAATGCACTCGTCAGTAGTTCTTGCGAATATACCCATATCGTAGTATATTATAAATGTTGTATATTTTTAACCCGGACTTGGTCTTGGGATTCCACTGACCCATTACTCAGTTCGTGGCACTTTTTTGAAAGGTGGATTTATTTTATGTTAAGTAAAGATACAAAAGCTAAGCTTATGAAGAAGTATGCTCAGCACGATGGCGATACTGGTTCTACTGAAGTTCAGATTGCTTTATTAACTGCTAACATTAACGAAATTAGTAACCATATCAAGACCCATAAGAAGGATCACGTTTCTGCTCGTGGTTTAATGAAGAAGATTGGTCACCGTCGTAACTTACTCCGTTACCTTCGTAACAATAACTTTAAGAAATATCATAATTTGACCAAGAGCTTAGGCTTACGTCATTAATTTTATTAAATTTTAATTTATTTTTTATGAATGCGAAATTACTGTTTAGTAATTCCGCATTTTTTTGTAAAGTCGTGCGATCAATAAACATTATATGCTAAACTGTATTTAGCTATATTACATGTTCGGATAAATAAAATTAAAGAAAAATACCTGGGGTGAACTATGAAAAGTAAAGTTGAAATTCTCCCACTTGGGGGTATACGAGAAAAAGGCGAAAATTTATACGCAGTCGTCGTTAATGGCGGCATTTATATTTTAGATTGTGGATTAAGATACCCTACAAATGAAATGCTCGGGATTGACGTTATTATTCCCGACGTTACTTACTTGAAACAGAATCGAAATCGAATCGTGGGTGTCTTTTTAACTCACGGTCATGAAGAAGCAATTGGTGCTTTACCTTATTTCTTAAAAGAATTTAACGTACCAGTCTTTGGATCGAAATTCACAATCGCTATGGCTGAACATTTAGTCCACAGTCATCGCGCCACTCGTAAATTTAACAAATTTAATGTAATTAATCCTAATAGTGAAATTATCTTCCGAGACGTTGTCGTCACATTTTTCAATACTACGCATTCAATCCCTGGATCGATGGGAATCGTCTTGAATACTAAAGAGGGTCAAATCGTTTATACCGGTAATTTTAAGTTTGACCCGACGGTTTACAAGAATTACCGATCAAACCTGATTAGAATTGGTGAAGTTGGTAAAAAGGGCGTCTTAGCATTATTAAGTGACTCAGCAAATGCTGAAAATTATCACGAAAACGTGCCTGAATTAAAGATTGATCAGTACCTGACGTACTTATTTAGCCACCGTAAGAACCGGATCATCGTTGGCTGTCAATCCAGTAATTTACTTCGGATCCAACAGATCTTTAACGCGGCCTTTAAAGCTCATCGTAAAGTTTGCTTGATGCACCCTAGATTAGAAGCACCGATTATAATCGGTCTGAAGTATCATCAGTTGACGTTACCAGCAAAAGGGATGCTGGTTAACCCGAAGAACATTAATTCCATTGATAAATCTAAATTAGTTATTTTAGAAACCGGTAAAATGGGAGAATCTCTAAAAGCCCTCAGAAGAATGGCCAGTCAACAGAACGGTTCCGTTAATATTAAGCCCAATGATTTAGTCATCATTGCGACCGAACCTAATCATTCGATGGAAGTTCAGGTTGCTGAAACTAAGGATGCTATTTGCCGAGCTGAAGGCATCTTTAGAATGATCACCGATGAATTTAACGTTACTGATAACGCTAGTCGTCGTGATATGCAGATGATCATTGATTTACTGCACCCGAAGTACCTAATTCCAGTATTAGGTGAATATCGAGTTCTTAAAGCATATAAGCGATTAGCTATTCAAATGGGCTTTCCAAAGGATCACATCATTACACCGTCTAAAGGTAGCACGCTAGTTTATAACGGCCACCGAATGAATTATGGTAAGTCAGTCCCTGCTGGTGATACCATTGTTGATGGCAGTGGCGTTGGTGACGTTGGTAATATTGTGTTACGTGATCGTAAAGTCTTATCTGAAGACGGGATCTTTATTGCCGTCGTTACGATTGATCATAAGACGGGTAAAGTCGTTGCTGACCCCCAGATCAAATCACGTGGCTTTATCTACGTCAGTTTGAACAGGGCTTTAATGAACAAGAGTGCTCAATTAGTTAAGCACATTGTTCAAAAGGATTTAAGCAATGGTCAGTATGACTGGAGTTATCTTAAGAAAGACATTCGCGATGTCTTGAGTAATTATCTATACAAGGCAACGACTCATCACCCTGTAATTATGCCAGTAATTATGGAAATTAATCATGTTAATAAGGAATCTGATTAAACTTCATGAAAGAACCTTGGTCGAATCAGCAAGCATTTAAAAAATATTTAAGTGCTCGTGATGATTATTCACGAGGGCACTATAAATTAGCGATTGATAAGTTAGTATCACTTGACCTGATCACTAAGAATGATGACGTTAATCACTTGTTGGTGGCTTGTTTATATCGACAGAAATCGTATCAAGATGCTGAACAAGTCTTATTATCTGACGTTAATTCATACACGACGCAGGATAAATTAATTAAGCTTATGGTCAACGTTTTGTTAAAGAATCACGAGTTTATTATCTGTCGAGAGATCGTTGCGTCGTTCAAAGCGAGCCCGTTAAAGACCCGTTTGAATCAACAGATAATTTATCAGGAAGCAACTTTTGATGATCAGACTAAATTAGTAAAGCGATTGGCAAAGCGCTTTTATCATTTATCTAATTTTAGTTTGATCCAGCAACGAATTGTTTTCCGGAAGTCACAGAAGCTTCCCCTTAAAACGTTTTTGAAAATTTCAAAAACGTTGTTGGTTGATCCGTTTTTGGTACCGATTATGCGTCTAAGTATTTTGGATGCGCTTCGCAAAATGGATCTTGAGATTAAAATTAAGTATCGATGGATTAATGATCAGGTATACTTGATTAACGTCGGTGATTTACAGGCTGTAACCGATACCCGGAGCTATCATCAGGTTATTAAGGTCGTTAACGATAGATATTATCATGATCCTCAGCAGACGTTAGCGCTTAAGCAAAATCTACGTTTAGGATTATCTTACTTATACCCATTTAATGATCGAGAAATCAAGGATCCACAGTTATGGGTGAGAATCGCTGTATTAAGAATGCAGGGAAAACAGCCTGAATTTAAAAATTTAAAAATTAAACAAATTTATTATTTACAGGTTAAATTAGATCAATTAACCAAAAATTTAATTAAATAATTATGAAATAAAGTCTTGAAATTGCAATGTCTATTTCAGGACTTTTTCATATCTAAATCCCTAAACTTCCTTAAACATTTACATTTAGCAATCATTACGTTAAAATTATTAACGTAAAACTCACGACAAAATTAATGTTAGAAATATCGGAGGGAACATTATGTCAGCAAAATGGGAAAAGACTGGTACTAATGTTGGTAAATTAACCTTTAGTATTAGTACCGATAAAATTAAGGAAGGCTTAGACAAAGCCTTTGCCAAGAACAAGAAGAACATCACGTTACCTGGCTTCCGTAAGGGTAAGGTATCCCGATCAATCTTCGATGCCATGTATGGTGAAGAAGCATTATATCAGGATGCATTAAACATTCTTTTACCAGAAGTTTACCCAGCAGCTTTGAAAGAAGCTAAGGTTCGACCAGTTGATCAGCCTCGCTTAAACATCAAATCTTTAGCTAAGGGCAAACCATGGGTATTAGAAGCCACGGTTACTGTTGAACCTAGCGTTAAGTTAGGTGATTACAAGGGTGTTCCAGTTCACAAACAGGATACTCGTGTTTACAAGAAAGATGTTGATTCTGAATTAAACCGTAAGCGTCATGACCAGGCTGAATTAGTATTAAAGCAGGGTCCTGCTGCTAAAGGTGATACTGTAATTATTGACTTTGCTGGTTACATTGACGGTAAGCCATTTAAGGGCGGGAAAGCCACTAACTACAGCTTGAAGTTAGGCTCTCATTCTTTCGTTGGTAATTTTGAAGACCAGTTAGTTGGTCACAAAGATGGCGACAAGGTTGACGTTAACGTAACCTTCCCAAAGAATTACCAGGCTAAGCAGTTACGTAACAAGAAGGCTACCTTCAAAGTTACGATGCACGAAGTCAAGGAAGAACAGTTACCTAAGTTAAACGATGAATTCGCTAAGGATGTTGATGAAGATGTTGACACCTTAGACGAATTAAAGGATAAGATCAAGAAACAGCTTAAGAACCGTAAAGCTTCCAACGCCAAGAACGCTTTAGAAGATGAAGCCATTGGTAAAGCTGTTGATAACGCTACTGTAAAGTCCATTCCTAAAGTTATGATGAAAGAAGATACCCGTCGTCAGATGGACCAGTACTTAGCTAACATGCAGCAGCAGGGTATCAACGCTCAGACTTATTACAAGTTAACTGGTACTACTGAAGCTGATTTAAAGAAACAGTTCGCAAATGGTGCTAGCCGTCGTGTTAAGACTAACTTAGTATTAGAAGCCATCGTTAAAGCTGAAAAGATTAACCCTACTAAGGCTGACCGTGATAAAGAAATTAAGAACCTTGCCAAGACTTATGGTATGAAAGCAAGTTCTGTTCGTAGTGCTTTAACTCCTGACATGCTTAACCATGATATTGCTATCGAAAAAGCAGTTCAGATGATTACTAAGTCAGCAAAGCAAGAACCTAAGTCTTACTTTAAAGATGATAAAAAATCATCTAAAGCAAGCAAAAAGTAATTAACTCACAAAACTTATGAGTAAGGGATCCATTTTAACGGTTGGTTAAATTGGATCCTTTTGTTCAATGAATTGAAAGTTGAATTAGTTAATGTGTTAACGAAATTATGTTATAGTTTTTAAGCAATCCAATAATTGCTTGAACTATTTAAGGGGTGATTAATTTGCGTAAAAATACTGATAAAGGCCCCATCACCTGCTCATTTTGTGGGAAAACCGAAGATCAGGTTAAAAAGATAATCGCAGGTCCCGGTGTCTACATCTGTAATGAATGTGTTGATCTTTGCAAACACATTCTGGATGAAGAAGCTGCTGAAAATGAAGTAGTTGATTCGAAGAAGGGTGAAGAGGCTAAAAATCATAAGATTTTAACCCCGGCTCAGATCGTTGATAAATTAGATGAGTATGTAATTGGCCAGGATGAAGCTAAAAAGACGTTGGCGGTTGCCGTATATAATCATTATCAGCAAATCCGTGATTTAGCTCATTTAAAGCCCGGTGATACCCAGATCAAAAAGAGTAATATCGTAATGGTCGGGCCAACTGGATCTGGTAAAACTTATATTGCTCAAACGTTAGCCAAGATCTTAAACGTACCCTTTGCAATTGCCGATGCAACTACACTTACTCAAGCTGGTTACGTTGGTGAAGATGTTGAAAACATTCTGTTAAAGTTAATTCAGAATGCGCATTACAACATCAAGAAGGCTGAACACGGCATCATTTATATTGATGAAATTGATAAGATTGCTAGAACTTCTAATAACGTATCAATCACACGTGATGTATCTGGTGAAGGTGTTCAGCAGTCATTACTGAAGATCTTAGAAGGTACGATCGCTAACGTTCCACCGAATGGTGGTCGTAAAAACCCGCAGCAGAAGTTTATTCAGATTGATACGAGTAATATTCTGTTCATCGTCGGTGGTGCCTTTGAAGGCATTCAGGACATCGTTAAACGTCGATTAGGTGATTACACGATCGGTTTTAATCCGAAATCAGGAAGTTCTAAGACCGGCCGTAAAGCTAAGATTACCGACCGAAACGTTATGCAGCACGTTATTCCTCAAGATTTAGTATCGTTTGGTTTAATTCCAGAATTCGTTGGTCGTTTACCGATTTTAACCGGTTTAAATAAGCTAGATGAATCTGATTTGATTAAAGTTCTGACTGAACCTAAGGATGCCTTGGTTAAGCAGTATCAAAAGTTGATTTCATTTGATGGCGCTAAGCTTCATTTTCAGAAGTCAGCTTTAAGAGCAATTGCTAAGTTAGCTATCAAACGCCATACCGGTGCTCGTGGCTTACGATCCATCATCGAAGATACGATGCGTGATATTATGTTTGACTTACCAAGTCGTGATGATGTCGCTGAAGTTATCATTACACCATCGACAGTTAACCGACATACTAAGCCGAAGTTAGTTTTAAAGAAAAATAAATAAATTAACGAAATGAAAGTAGGTTAATTAACCTACTTTTTTGTTAAACTAAAGAAGTGGATAATTATGGATACTACAGACGTTAAATCTGTGAATTTAGAAATCAGTGCCGTTGAACCTAAGCAATATCCACGAAAACGGTATCCTGAAATCGCTTTTGTTGGTCGATCAAACGTTGGTAAGTCGTCACTTACCGATGTCTTGATGAACCGAAAGAATTATGCCCATACCTCAAAACAGCCTGGGAAGACTCAGACGCTTAATTTTTATAATGTTAATGATCAGTTATATCTAGTTGATATTCCCGGGTATGGTTATGCCAAAGTCCCAAAAGAACAACGGGAAACGTGGGCCAATATGATCGATACGTATTTAACCAAGCGTCATGAATTATCTGGTGTTATTCTTTTGGTTGACGGTCGTCGCTGGCCATCAAAATTAGATACGCAGATGAAGACCTGGTTAAATTACTACCAGATTCCAACCTTAGTAGTTGCTACTAAGATGGATAAGGTCAAACATAGTCAATGGAACCGCGAAGCGAAATTCGTGAAAAACGCAATGGCAATCAATGATTCATCATTAGCTTTATTTTCTGCTAGTAAAAAGATTGGCCAGCATCGAATTTGGCAATGGATTACCAAGGTCGCCAAGTTATAAATCGTTATTAAAGTGAGGAATTAATGTGTTTAAAGATGAAGCTAAAGTAAAAGTTGAAGCCGGTAACGGTGGTAATGGTATTGTTGCCTTCCGAAGGGAAAAATTCGTCCAATTTGGTGGACCTTCCGGAGGTGATGGTGGCCACGGTGGTGACGTGGTCGCTAAAGTAGATGAAGGTCTTAACACATTAATGGACTTTCATTATAACGATACGTTTAAAGCTCCAAGTGGTGGCAATGGAATGCCGAAACGAATGCATGGCCGAAGCGCCCATGATGCTGTAATTCGAGTTCCAGCAGGCACCACAATCTATGATAATGACACGAATGAGCCCATTTGTGATCTAGTTCACCCGAATGATTCTTGTGTATTAGCTAAAGGCGGTCGTGGTGGCCGTGGTAACATTCATTTTGCGAGTGCTAAGAATCCGGCCCCTGAAATTGCCGAAAATGGTGAACCTGGTCAACATCGTAATATTCGTCTTGAATTAAAGATGCTTGCTGACGTTGGTTTAGTTGGTTTTCCTTCCGTTGGTAAATCAACTTTATTGTCAGCAATTACCAGTGCTAATCCCAAGATTGCGGGTTACCACTTCACAACATTGGTTCCTAATTTAGGGATGGTTAAATTACCGGACGGTCGTGATTTTGCAATTGCTGATATGCCAGGGTTAATTAAGGGGGCTTCAAAAGGAGTTGGCCTTGGTTTTAAATTCCTTCGACATATTGAACGAACCCGAGTTTTACTTCATTTAGTTGACATGAGTGGGATAGAAGTTCGAGATACGTTTAAGGATTATTATCAGATTAACCAAGAACTTAAGGATTATGATCCGAATTTGCTTAAGCGACCGCAAATTATCGTTGCTAGTAAAATGGATATGCCACAGTCTAAGGCTAATTTAAAGAAATTTAAGGAAACCTTGGCTAAATCTGATTTACCGAATCGTGAAATTATTCCAATTTCATCGGTTACCCATCGTGGCCTCAAGCATTTGATTCGTGCAACCGCTAAGTTGCTTGAAACGACACCTCGTTTCCCAATTACGGATGTTGCTTCACCAAAGCCGAAAGTTATTCATAAGTTTAGGGAACAGCCACCATTTACCGTTAAGCGCAACCGTGATGGCAACTGGGTCGTAAGTGGACCGAAAATTAATAAGTTATTCGATATGACTGATACAACGCATATGCAAAGCCTGATTCGTTTTGCCAAAAAAGCGAAAGGAATGGGTGTTGATAAAGCATTGCGTAAAGCTGGTGCCAAAAACGGTGACACCATCTTAATTCAAGGTCATGCGTTTACTTTCCAAAATTAAATTAAGTTTGATAAAACAAATAGCCTGGTTAAATCCAGGCTTTTACTTTTGGTAATCTAAAAACGCTAAGTCAGTATGATATAATTGAACCTGCGATTTTACTAGTAGATAAGATAAAGG
Organism: Acetilactobacillus jinshanensis; assembly: GCF_004359375.1. NCBI lineage: Bacteria > Bacillati > Bacillota > Bacilli > Lactobacillales > Lactobacillaceae > Acetilactobacillus > Acetilactobacillus jinshanensis. The sequence goes on from NZ_CP034726.1 coordinate 381,275, forward strand.
AATCGAGAAACATATGAAATTAGAATTCTTAGGTACCGGATCAGGAGTTCCAGGTAAATTCCGAAATGTTGCTTGTACTGCATTACGATTACTAGACGAATGTAATTCTGTCTGGTTATTTGATTGTGGTGAAGGTACCCAGCAGCAAATCCTTCGATCGAATTTAAAGCCCCGAAAGATCAACAAAATTTTTATTACTCATCTGCATGGTGACCATATCTTTGGATTACCAGGATTATTGAGTAGTCGGTCATTTCAAGGCGGTAATACACCGCTTACGATATACGGACCGAAAGGGATCAAAAAGTACGTCTGCGTGAGCCTAGGTGTTTCTCAGACTAAACTTGCTTACCACATCAATTTTGTTGAATTAACCAAACCCGGTAAGATCATGGAAAATAATAAGTTTACGGTCTATATGGATACGTTGGATCATGGCATTACTTCGTTCGGTTATCGAGTGGTCGAACACGATCATCCTGGCCAGCTCTTGGTCAATAAACTTAAGCGGGATCACGTTCCGTCGGGTCCAATTTATGGACAGTTAAAACAGGGTAAAACGGTTCAGCTAAAAGATGGCCGAAAAATCAACGGTAAAGATTACTTAGGGCCATCGGTAAAGGGTCGAATCATTGCGATCCTTGGTGATACCCGGAAGAACAACCATTCATATGGCTTAGCTAAAAATGCTGACGTGTTGGTGCATGAAAGTACGTTTGCTGCAGAAGACAGTAAATTAGCCCATGACTATTACCATTCAACAAACGTTCAGGCTGCAGAGTTAGCTAAACGTGCTCACGTAAAACGTTTGATCTTAACTCACATTTCAGCTCGTTATACCGGCCATATGAATCGAGTTTTACAGAAGCAGGCTCAGAAAGTCTTCCGTAATACCCGTGTGGTTAACGATTTTGATATGATTAACGTTCCGTTTAATAAACACGACTACGTTATTTCCAAAAAGTAATTATTAGGGAAGAATTTAATGCAATCCGCTAGATTTAACTGGAAATTAATTCATTCTAATCATCCGGACCAGGTTCAGAAATTTGCTAAGGAATTAAAAATCAACCCGATTTTAGTCAAAATTCTTTTTCAGCGAGGTTATCGTGATGTCGACTCGATTCGTCATTTCTTATCACCGTCGCCAGAGGATTTTCATGATCCTTTTTTGATGCATGATATGAAAAAGGGCATTACCCGGATTGAAAAAGCAATTGAAAATTCTGAAAAAATCACCATTTATGGTGATTACGATGCTGATGGGATCACGAGTACATCGATAATGTACGAAACCCTTCAAGAATTGGGTGCCAATGTCGATTATTACATCCCAAATCGGTTTCGTGATGGTTACGGCCCTAATCCAGATGCATACCGAAGGATTATTAAAAACGGGACTAAGTTAATTATTACCGTAGATAACGGTGTTGCGGGACATACCGCAATCGCTTTGGCTAATAAATTAGGTTGTGACGTGATTATAACGGATCATCATGGATTACCTGACCCGTTACCGGATGCATACGCCATTATTCAAGCCCGCTTTCCAGGGGGTCATTATCCGTTTAGTGATCTTTGTGGTGCTGGTGTTGCTTTAAAAGTCGCAACGGCCTTAACAGGTGAAATTCCTCAGGATAAATTAGATTTAGCGGCCATTGGTACAGTTGCTGATATGGTCTCGTTAACCGATGAAAATCGAGCGATTGTAAAGTTTGGCTTAAAATCAATTAAAATTTCGTCACGACCGGGACTTCAAGCGTTGATTAAAACTGCTGGAATTAATCTGAAGAGCCTTAACGAACAAAGCATTAGTTTTGGAATTGCTCCCAGACTTAACGCTTTGGGCCGAATGGGCGACGCAAATGTTGGTGTTGAGCTCTTAACCACTTTGGATCCTGATCGCGCCGTTCATCTAGCTAAATTTGTTGAAAATCAGAACCAGAAACGAAAACAACTGGTGGCCAAGATCTCGACTGAAGCAATTCAAATTGCCAATCGACCTGAAAATCGTCGTCGACGAACGTTAATGATCGTTGGTGAGCACTGGCATCAGGGTGTCGTTGGGATCGTTGCCAGCCGATTAGTTGAGAAGTTTCATAAACCATCGCTAGTTCTGGATTATGATCCTAATAAGAAACAGGCTAAGGGATCCGGACGCAGTGTTAAAGGATTTAACCTTTTTGGTGCGCTAAACACAGTTAAGGATGAAATGGTATCATTTGGTGGCCACAGTATGGCCTGTGGCTTAACGGTCGGTAAAAATCAGTTAGTAGCCGTATCGAAAGCTTTAGAATTAAGCGGTAAATACCAACAGTTAAATCGCTTGTCTAAACCAAATTTAAATATTGATGCGGTAATTCCAATTCAAGACGTTAATTCGTCATTGTATTATCAATTAAGGCGATTAGGACCGTTCGGTACCAACAATCTGCAACCTAATTTTGAGATCCGTCCAGACGTCGTTAACGGTGTTTTCCAGATGGGTAAGACAAATCAGCATTTACGTTTTAAGGCTTGTGGTAAAAATAGTAAACTGAATGTCGTTGCGTTTAAGCAAGGACCGATGGCAAATACACTTAAAGCAATGCCGTATCAGGTTAATGTTGTCGGATCGATCGGTTTAAACGTTTGGCGGAACCGAAAGACTTTTCAGTTAGTGGCTAAGGATATTATGGTGACGGGGATACGAGTTATTGATCGACGAAGCCGTTATCTTACGCAAAATATGTTTAGGCCATCAACGGTGTATGTATTCTTTCATTCGGATTTAGCTAAATTAATTCATGGATATTTAAATAATGGTTCTAAATTTAAATTGGCTAAAAATTTGTCGCCGCGAGATCAGTTTGATAATATTATACTTGTTGATTGTCCAGACAACATTAAGCAATTTGTTTCGTTAATCAAAAAACTGAATGTTCACCAATTGACGTTATATTTATACCGTAAACGTCCAGCAATTAATTATGGGATGCCGACAAAGGATCAATACATTCGTTTATTTAAGTTTGAATGTACGCATCAAGATGTTGATGTCCGACACCAGTCAAAATTGCTGGCGTCTTACTTACAAGTTCCGTATGATATCTTAATTTTTATGATTAAGGTCTTTTATGAACTTCATTTCATATCGATTAAAAATGGGATAATGAATCCAATTAAAAATCCACAAAAACGTTCATTACAAAATGCACCGGCATATCGTTCGAGACTAGATGAAATTGATGTTGAAAAACGATTGTTGGGTGTAAGTTCTAGTCAGTTGATTCATTATGTTTGTCAGTTAATTACTGACTAAAAGGGAGTTAATTTTAATGGCTGTTGATTTAACTAAGTACATTAGTTCTTATAAGGATTTTCCTAAGAAAGGCATTTTATTTCGTGATATTTCACCATTAATTGAAAATCCAGACGCTTTTCGTGAAGCTACTAATCGGCTTGCTGCCTTTGCTAAAAAGGAACACGCTAATTTAATTGCAGCTCCTGAAGCCCGAGGTTTTATCGTGGGAAGTCCCGTTGCTTATAAATTAGGAATTGGTTTTGTTCCAGCCCGTAAAAAAGGCAAATTACCGACGGCCACCGTTTCAGCTTCCTATGGTTTGGAATATGGTAAATCAACGTTATACATGGAAAAGAAAGCCATTAAGCCTGGCGATCGAGTTGTTATCCTTGATGATTTATTGGCTACTGGTGGTACTTATTCTGCTACCGCTAAATTGGTTAAACAACTTAAGGGTAACGTTGTTGGCGCCGGTTTTATTATTGAATTGTCCGCTTTGAAGGGCCGTAATAAGATTGGTGACGTTGATACCATGAGTTTAATTAAATATTAATCTTAATCAAAGGTGTTGATTAGTTATGAAGATTTCTGATCTGCATCCAGTAAAATTACGGGTATTTAAAAAGAAAAATTTTTATGCCTGTGACCATCATTACCATGACTGGCAACTTGATTGGTCCCGGTTAAAAGAATTAATTACTGATAACAGTGAATTAATGGCCCAGGTAAAAGCCGGAATCGCTGAAGATTGGTTAGACACCAATGGCGTTATCTGGGACGATCGGATTGGTTATCATCTTCATCCGAATAGTCCGTACAATGCCATTGATTCCGTCTTCTGGGCGTATTCGCCATGGGGAACACCATGTATCGTCATCACGTTTTTAGATGAAACGACTCGAGCTTATGCACTGTATACCCACGGTAGAGATCGGACATTTCACTATTTAGGTAATCGTAAATAAAAATAAAGGAGTGATTCCATGTCAGATAAATATCTTGACAGTTTACTTCCAAGAATTAATCAGTTAGCTGAAATTGAAAAGAAACGGAATTTAACCTCAAGTGAGAAAAAAGAACAGAAACACCTGCGGTTAAAGTACATCACGCGTTTTCGTGCTAACTTAAGAAGTCGACTTATTCACACCAAATTCATTGATCAGAACGGGAATGACGTTACGTCAGATAAAGTTAAAAAGATTCAGCGAGAACATGGCTGGCGTAAATAAGTAGAGGATCGTAATAAACGAATTAATTCATTATAATTAAAGTAAAGGGAGGCGTTACGATGACGTGGCTTTGGATTTTACTAATTATTGTATTTTTCTTAGGTGGAATTGTTGTTGGCTTTTATGCTGCTCGTAAATACATGAAGACCTACTTAAAGAATAATCCGCCAATTAACGAAACTCAGTTGAGTTTAATGATGTCTCAGATGGGACGTCGTCCTTCTAAGAAGAAATTACGTCAAATGATGAACACTATGAAAAATCATCAAAATTATTAAAAAGAAAAGGCGACATAATATTTCTATGTTGCCTTTTAATTTTATTTTAATTAGCTTTATTTATTTTTTAAGTATTCATCCGAATAATGGAAATTAGGGTTGAGTGACTTATCTAGTGTGTTAAAAGCATCCTGCATCTTTTGATCAATTGCTTGTTGACCTGCTTTACTATTTAACTTTAATTTTCGACTGACGTAGATTGGTTTACCAAACGCAACGTGGGTCGTTCGATGGGATGAAAATAACTGCTTAAGAGTTAACGGACCTTGATAGACAGCTGGTTCTAAAGGTAATCCTGATAATTGAGCAATTAATGCGGCACCGCTTTTAGCCTTGCTAGAATGACGGCTTCCGGACGGAAAAATCATAAACGACAGATTAGTCTTTTTTAAAAGCTGAACTGGTCTAATGATGACTGACGGCCCAGGATTTTCACGGTTGACGGGGATGCCGTGACACTTAGTTAAGATGTATTTAAGGACTTTGCTCTTATAAAGTTCTTTCTTAGCTAGGAAGCCAAAATCCTTTGGTGAACCTTTTGGACTGGCGGCTAAAGCTAGCATAATGATATCTAACCAAGTCCGATGGGGTGCAATTAAAATATAATTTCCCTTTGGAATTAATTCATGGTTTCTTACGTCAATTTTACCGTTAATTAAATGGACGATTGATCGAGCGAGTTTTCTTAGAAATGGATAAAGCAATTAGTATACCTCCCAAACTAAATGTATTTTATTATTTATTCATAAAAATGTAAATAGGGGCCTATTAAAATGGGATTAAAGCCAAACGAACGAATTGATGAATTATACAGTTTAGGCATTAAAATCATTCAAAATTCAAAGACGTTCTCGTTTTCTTTGGATGCCGTGTTGTTAGCTTACTTTGCTCAATTGAAACGATCTTCAAAATCATTAACGGTTGACCTTTGTGCAGGTAATGGTGCCGTGGGTCTATTTGCCAGTCATAAGACTCGTGGCAAAATCATCGGGGTTGAAATTCAGCCTAAGTTAGCCGATATGGCTAAAAGAAGCGTTGAATTGAATCACTTATCTTCACAAATTAAGGTTTTACCAATTGATTTAAAGGACGTTTTTAAATTCATTAAGCCGAACTCTGCAAACGTGGTGCTGTGTAATCCACCGTACTTTAAGACGTTACCAACTACTAAAGTTAGTGGCAACCCTTATTTAGCAATTGCCAGAAGTGAGATTAAGACCAATTTAAATCAGGTTATCTCAACAATTAGCAAGTTATTAAACACGCGTGGAACGGCGTTTATCGTTTATCGACCCAATCGGTTAATTGAAATGTTAAACACGTTACAGAAGAACAAATTAGTCCCTAAAGCAATTCAATTTGCTCACCCGAGATTAAATCAGCCATCGCAATTAGTACTGATTAAAGCCGTTAAATGTGGTAAACCTGGCGTAAAAATTTTGCCACCGATTATTGTGAGGAATGAAAATAATTCGGGGTACAGTAAATTTATGCATCAAATCATGTTCGGGTCATGGAACGCGTGAAAATGCCGAAGATTATTAGTTCTTAATATTATAATTTATATGGCTGAATGTTATAATACATGTGTTCATAGATTTGGAGGTATTCATATGAAGAAAATTATTGCATATGGTGTCCGTAAAGATGAAATGCCATACTTTAAAAAGTGGGCTGAAGATAACTCTGATGTTCAGGTTAAAACTGAACCTAAGTTATTAGATGACAGCACTGTTTCTGAAGCTAAAGGTTTTGACGGTGTTGATGCATATCAGCAGAAACCATACACTGCTTCCGTATTAAACAAGTTAGGCAGTTATGGTATCCACGCATTATCATTACGTAACGTTGGTGTTGATAATGTTGATGCTAAAGCTTTAAAGGCTAACAACATGAAGTTAACCAACGTTCCTTCTTATTCTCCAGAAGCCATCGCTGAATTAGCTGTTACTGACATGCTTCGTTTAGTACGTCGTGGCAAGATCTTTGATAAGAAGATTATGCATGGTGACTTACGCTGGGCTCCAGACGTTGCCGATGAAATGGACAAGATGACCGTTGGTATCTTTGGTACTGGTCACATTGGCCGTATGGTAATCAAGATTTTACGTGGTTTCGGATCCAAGATTATTGCTTACGATCCATACCCTAACCCGAAGTTAGAAAAGGAAGGTATCTACGTAAAGAACCCTAAGGAATTATATGCTAAGTCTGATATCATTACTATTCATGCACCAGCATTAAAGTCTAACTACCACATGATCAACGCTAAAGCATTCTCCGAAATGAAGGATGGCGTTTACTTAATCAACGCTGCTCGTGGTACTTTAGTTGATACTGATGCTTTAATCAAAGCATTAGACAGCGGCAAAGTTCAAGGTGCCGGCTTAGATACTTATGAAAACGAAGTTGGTAACTTTAACAAGAACTGGGGCAGCCTTGATGCTATTCCAGATGCTCGTTTAAAGAACTTAATCAAGCGTGATAACGTAATCGTTACTCCACATATCGCTTTCTACACTAAGATTGCCGTTAAGAACATGGTTGAATTCTCCATGAGCGCTAACAAAGACTTACTTGAAACTGGCAAGTCCGATAAGTTAGTTAAGTTTTAATATTAATTATTAAAATTTTTATAAAAAAGATATGGTCATTAAGTTAATCATATCTTTTTTATTTTGGATTGAAATCGACGATGAAATCGGTTAACATGTTTATTGGTGCTTATGCGCCAATTCACACTCGTCACGATAATCTGATAAGTGCTCAATTGGAAGTTGGGTTGTTGGATTAAAAGACTGGCGGGGAGGATATAACTAAATTGGAGGTATTTTTATATGGCAGTTGTTACCATGAAACAGCTCTTAGAATCTGGAGTTCACTTCGGTCACCAAACCCGTCGTTGGAACCCTAAGATGAAGAAATACATTTTCACTGAACGTAACGGTATTTATATCATTGATTTACAGAAGACCGTTAAGATGTTAGGCGATGCTTACAAGTTCATGAAGAACGAAGCCTCAAAAGGTGCAGTTGTACTTTTTGTTGGTACTAAGAAGCAAGCCCAGAACACCATTCATGATGAAGCTACTCGTTGTGGTCAGTACTACGTTAACCATCGTTGGTTAGGTGGTACCTTAACTAACTGGGTAACTATTCACAAACGTATCGTTTACTTAAAGAAGTTAAAGAAGATGGCTAAAGATGGCACCTTCGATCGTTTACCTAAGAAAGAAGTTTCTGTACTTACTAAACGTGCCAAGAAATTAGAATACTTCTTAGGCGGTATCGAAGACATGCCTCGGATTCCTGATGTTATGTACATCGTTGACCCTCGTAAAGAAGTCATCGCCGTTAACGAAGCTCATAAGTTAAACATTCCAATCGTTGCTATGGTTGATACCAACACTGACCCTGACCAGATTAACGTTGTCATTCCTGCCAATGATGATGCTATCCGTGCCGTTAAGTTGATCACTTCCAAGATGGCTGACGCTATCATTGAAGGTAACCAGGGTAAAGAAGGTAAGGATGCTGGCGCTAAAGCCGCTAGTGATTCCGATGCTTCTGCCAAGAAGTCTGACGATAGCAAAGACGATAACGACAATAAATAATTGAAATTATCTTAAAAGAAAGCTGTTTATTCATTATGAATAAACAGCTTTTTTATTGGTCGTGTGTTCGTAGGGTAGTTATGATATAATTGATTTACAAAATAAAATAAGAAATTTTAGGTCATTGATTTAAGATGATTTAAAATTTCGGGAGGTTAAAAAATGGCTAAAGTTAGTTTTGCTCAAATTAAAGCATTACGTGATGAAACTAATGTTGGAATCGTTGCCGTTAAAAAAGCATTAGATGCTGCTAATGGTGATAGTAAAAAGGCAATGGACATCTTGAGAAAACAGGGTGCTAAAAAGTCTGCTACCAAGAGTAACAATAAGACTGAAAATGGTTTAGTTAACGTTGCTACAAAGGGTAACTTTGCTGTAATCGTTGAAGTTAACTGTGAAACTGATACCTTAACTGCTAACTCTGATTTTAAGGGCTTAGTTAAGTTAATCAGTGACGCAATCTTAGCTAATCAGCCTAAGACTGTCGATGATGTTCTAAAGTTATCATCTAAAGATGGTACTATCAAAGACAGCATGAACCACATCATTCAGATTACTCATGAAAACATTAAGTTAAAGCGCTTTAAGTTACTTAAAAAGACCGATGATGATCACTTTGGTGCCTACGTTCATAATGGTGGTCAGATCGCTTCATTAGTTCTTTTAAACGGTGCTGATGATAACACTGCTGAAAACGTTGCAATGCATGTTGCTGCTATGGACCCAACTTACATGAGCTCTAAAGATATTTCTGATAAAGACATGGCTCATGAAACTGCCGAATTAAAGAAAGAAGCTCTTAATTCTGGTAAGCCTGCCAAGATCGTAAAGTTCATCGTTAAGGGCCGTATGAAAAAGCACTTATCACAGATTTGCTTAGCTGATCAGCAGTTCGTAATGGATGACAAGAAGACCGTTGCCCAGTACGTTGCTTCTAAAAAAGGTAAGTTAGCTGCCTTCGTTCGTTACCAAATTGGTGAAGACTAATTTATTAATATTATGATTAAAGATGTGCCAGATAATATTTTGGCACATCTTTTTTGTTGTAAATGTTAATAATTAGCGTAGTATGATAAAATCAACGTAGATCTGTAGATTCTGTAGATAATGGAGGAAACATCTTGTCTGATTTAAAATATAAACGAATCGTTTTAAAAATAAGTGGTGAAGCCCTAGCCGGGGACCAAGGCTTAGGGATTAATCCTGACGTTATTAAAGCAATTACTAAGAAAGTAAAGATTGCTTACCAAACCGGAATTCAAATTGCCATCGTTGTCGGCGGTGGTAACATGTGGCGAGGCGTTACCGGTGCCAAAGTTGGTATGGAACGAAGCCGTGCTGATTACATCGGGATGTTAGCCACAATTATGAATAGTTTAGCTTTACAGGACGGTTTACGAGCAATTAATGTCCCAGCCTATGTTCAGACGTCGATTTCAATGAGACAGGTTGCTGAACCATATAACTTAGACACCGCTTTAAATCATCTTAATCACCATCAAGTTGTTATCTTTGGCGGTGGAATTGGTAATCCTTACTTCTCTACTGATACAACAGCTGTTCTTAGAGCTGCAGAAATTCACGCAGACGTCATTTTAATGGCTAAGAATGGAGTTGATGGTATTTATTCAGCTGACCCTAACAAGGATCCAAAAGCCGTTAAATATAGCCATTTAAACTACGTTGATTTAATTAAAAAGAATCTTCAGGTGATGGATGCCACAGCTAGTTCATTAGCAATGGAAAATCACATCCCGTTGATCGTATTTGATTTTAAAGCTGCTGACAATATTACTAAAATTATTAAAGGTGCTTCCGTCGGCACTCTTGTTGATTAAAGGAGACGGTTCGTTATGTTAAATCCAAATAATCTTTTAAATGATAGTAAAAAGAAAATGCAAAAAGCCATCCGTAATTTAAAGCATACGTTAGGGACCGTAAGAGCGGGCCGTGCCAATGCCAGTATCTTATCCGGTGTTAAAGCTGAATATTACGGAGTTCCAACCCCGATTAGTCAGATGGCATCAATCACAACACCTGAACCAAGGGTCTTAACCATTAACCCATACGTTAAGAGTTCCTTAAAGAACATTGCCGAAGGGATCATGAAGGCTAACATTGGTCTTAATCCAACGAATGACGGTAGTGTAATTCGAATCATTATTCCTCAGTTAACTGATGAACGTCGTGATCAGTTATCTAAGAAGGTCAAAGCCATGGGTGAAGAAAGTAAAGTTACGATCCGTTACGTTCGTCGTGATGCCATGACCGCCATTAAAAAAGGTGATAAGAACAGTGACATCACCGATGATCAAATGCACCGGTTAGAAGATCAGGTTCAGAAGCTCACTAATCAATCGACTAAAGGTGTTGACGATGCCGTTAAAGCTAAGCAGCACGAAATTCAAACGGAATAATACGTTAGATAACGAAAGGGTTTAGAGTAAATTGGCTAATAAGCAACACATACTTGAGATCACGCCAGGCTCATCCAAATTTAATAACATGGTGTTTCAGATCACCAAGCCGATGAGTGATACCTTGCTTCAAGCAATGGATTATAAAGGTCGACATTTACAAGAAATCCAAAAGGGGATTTTTGTAATGCCGATTTACGTAAAAGGTAAATTCAATTTGTTTATGATTGTAGGTCGCTTGGTCGCAAAAGACTGGGTCGCTGCTTTTTCACTTGCAAAAGTTAAGCATCATAAAGATGTTACCGCAGTTACTGATTTATCAGATCCGTTCCCAACGGGGATGGGTTTGAACATGCTTGGATCAAGAAGCCCTAAATCAGCTGATCATGTATTAAAATATTTCCAGACGCTAATTGAAGCCAAGTACGGTAAATGGCGTTTAGTTAAATAATTTAGAGAGAAAGAGTTTTTAATAGATGTTACATACTGATGAACGTGAACTAGACCCTAATAATATTCCTAAACACGTTGCCATTATTATGGACGGTAACGGTCGCTGGGCTCATAAGCGTCATTTACCTAGAATTGCTGGACATCATCAAGGAATGGAAGCCATTAAAGGCGTTGCTTCTGCCGCTGGTCATTTAGGGATTAAAGTTTTGACGCTATATGCATTTTCAACGGAAAACTGGAAACGGCCCAGTAAAGAAGTCAAATACATTATGAGTTTGCCACAAAAGTTTTTTAACACTTTTGTACCGCAGTTGATTCATGATAATGTCCGAGTCCATGTAATGGGCTATACAGATAAGATCCCAGCATCCACTCAAAAAGCTATTAATAAAGCTGTTCAGGATACATCCCAGTGTACTGGAATGATCCTGAATTTTGCCGTTAATTATGGTGGCCAGGATGAAATCGTTACCGCAACCAAGAACATTGCGCAAGAGGTTAAAAATAACCAGATTAAGATTAGTGATATTACACCTAAATATTTTGCTAAACATTTAATGACCGGCTTTTTGGGTAAGTATGCTAACCCGGATCTGTTAATTCGAACCAGTGGTGAACAACGGATCTCTAACTTTTTGCTTTGGCAATTAGCTTATAGTGAATTTCTGTTTCGTCCTGAATACTGGCCGGATTTCAACAAGGATCTATTAGTCGACTCAATATATCAATATCAACAAAGACATCGTCGCTTTGGCGGCCTTAAATAATTTTAAGAGGTTTTTAATTATGAAAAAAAGATTGATTACGGCAATCGTTGCCTTATTAATTTTTATTCCACTTGTAATTTATGGTGGTTCGCCGTTAACGTTCTTGGCATATTTCTTAGGGTTAACTGCTACCGTTGAAATTTTAATTATGGACAAACGAATCTTAGTTTCACCGGAAGCCATTATTGCGTACATTGCGGTAATTATTTTGATAACTCCGGACCGTTGGTTTAGTTCTTTACCGTCATTTTTAAATCAGACTTTTTTGTTTTACGTGATGGTAATGCTGTTGTTATTACGAATGGTCTTTACTAAGAACCTTTTCTCGTTTTCGGATGCCGGTGTGATTGCGGTAACCGCTCTTTACATCGGGATGGGCTTCCATTACTTCCTTAATGCTAGAATTGATGGCATCGACACCATTTTCTATGCATTGTTTATTGTCTGGTCAACCGATACCGGTGCTTACCTAATTGGTAAAAAATTCGGTACGCATCGTTTAGCACCACACATTAGTCCACATAAGACATGGGAAGGTTCATTTGGTGGCTCAATTCTTGCCATGATTGTCGGCACGATTTGGTTATATTACTTCCCAGTCCATGCTTACGGTTTTGTCACCATGTTTATCATTACGATCTTCCTTTCGATCGTCAGTCAATTTGGTGATTTAGTTGAATCGGCAATTAAGCGTCATTATGGCGTAAAGGATTCTGGTAAAATCTTACCCGGTCACGGTGGAATTTTAGATCGATTTGATAGTTTACTGTTTGTATTACCGGTCTTACATCTGTTAGGTATTATTTAAGTTTAGAAGGTAATCTCGATAATGATCTCTACAATAATAGCCTTTATAATTATTTTTGGGATCCTAGTGATCGTTCACGAATTTGGCCACTTCATCGTTGCGAAGAAGTCGGGAATTATGGTTCGTGAATTTTCGGTCGGAATGGGGCCCAAAATATTTTATCATCGGTATAACGGCACAACATATACCTTGCGATTATTGCCATTAGGCGGTTACGTCAGAATGGCGGGCAGTGCTGATGACGATAACGAAGAAATGCGTCCTGGGCGTGCCGTTAATTTAAAACTAGGAACTAACGGTTTAGTCCAGTCAATCAATACCAGTAACAAACACATGTTATTTAAGGGGTTACCGATAGAGGTCGTTAAATCTGATTTAGAGCATCAATTAACCATTACCGGTTACGTAAATGGTGATGAAAATCATTTAAAGACGTTTAATGTTGACCATGACGCCACGATTGTTGAACAGGATGGTACTGAAGTCCAGATTGCACCAGCTGATGTTCAATATGAGACAGCAAGTGTGTCCAAGAAATTGATGACTAATTTTGCCGGTGTTTTTAACAACGTCTTATTAGCGGTAATTGTTTATATGCTGCTATCCTTTGTTCAGGGTGGCGTATTAACGAATTCCAATCAGGTTAATGTTTTACCCCATAATTCCGTTGCTAGGGATGCTGGGATTCAAAATGGTGATCGAATTATATCGATTGACCATCATAAGACACCGAATTGGATTGGTCTTCAAAAACAAATCGCAACTCGACCACATCAAAAAATTAATCTAATGATTAAACGTGATCATCACGTTAAGACACTATCGTTTACAACTAAGTCAAGAGTTATTAGCCACAAACGATACGGGATGATTGGTATTGAGCAGACGTTAGACCATAGTGTCAGTGCCAAATTGATTTCTGGCTTTACTCAGACTTGGAGCATGACTGAACAACTGTTCCATGCGTTAGGCCACATGATCTTTGGTCACTTTAGTTTAAATGATTTAGGCGGACCCGTTGCCATTTTTGCAACGACGTCACAAGCCGCTAAATTAGGGATTACAGGTCTATTGCAATTCTTAGCATTTTTATCAATTAACCTTGCAATTATGAACCTGTTACCAATTCCAGCTTTAGATGGTGGTAAAATAATACTGAACCTTATTCAGGCCATTCGTCGTCGTCCTGTATCTGAAAATGTTGAAGCCACCATTACGTTAATTGGCTTTGCTCTGATCTTAGTCTTAATGGTGTTAGTGACCTGGAATGATATTGAACGCTATTTTATTCATTGATATTAATTAAAAGTAAATTAGGGAGCGCTATTTTATGAGACAATCCAAAATGTTAATCCCGACGTTAAAGCAGAACCCGAAAGGTGCCGTTGCTTTAAGTCATATTATGATGTTACGAGGTGGCTATATCCATCAGGTTTCTGCTGGTATATATGCCTACTTGCCATTGGCTTATCGGGTTCTTGAAAAGATTGAAAAGATTATTAATGACGAAATGCAGAAGATTGGTGCCATTCGAATGTTGGTACCAACCTTATTACCCGCTAAGTTATGGAAAGAATCCGGCCGTTTAAGTACTTACGGACCCGAATTATTTAAGTTAAAGAACCGTCGTGGTACTGAATATATCTTAGGACCAACCCATGAAGAAACCTTTACGGCTTTAATTCGTGATACCGTTAATTCCTATAAAGATTTACCATTAATTCTTTATCAAATCCAGTCTAAGTTCCGTGATGAAAACCGTCCTCGTTATGGCTTATTACGAGGCCGTGAATTTCTTATGAAGGATGCTTATTCATTCTCCTTAAATGATAAAGATTTAGACCGAATCTATCACAATATGGATGTCGCTTATCGAAAGATTTTTGATAAGATGCAGTTACACTACCGACCAATCATTGGTAACGGTGGTGCCATGGGCGGATCTGATTCACAAGAATTCTCCGCTCCAGCTAAAGTTGGTGAAGATACCATCGTTTATTCTGATAAGGGTGATTATCAAGCTAACTTAGAAATGGCTACTAGTAAGTGCATTGCTAAAAAGCCTGACGTTGCACCAAAGAAATTAGTTAAGAAATCTTGTCCTAACACCAAGACGATTAAGAAGTTAGCTAAGTTCTTAAAGGTTGAACCAAAACAGATTATCAAGAGTGTTCTCTTTATTGCTAATAAGAAGAAACCAGTCTTGGTATTAGTTCGTGGTGACCATGATGTTAACCCAACTAAGATCCAGAACTTCTTAGGCGCTGACTTCTTAGACTTAGCTACTCCTAGCCAGATTAAAAAGCTTGTGGGCTGTGTACCTGGTTACGTAGGCCCAGTTAATACTAACGTCAAGATTTTAGCTGATGATTACGTTAAGTACATGGTTAATACCGTTGCTGGTGCTAATGAAAATGACTATGATTACGTCAACGTCAACCCAGGCCGTGACTTTAAGGTTGATGCTTATGGTGACTTCCGTCTAGCTAAGGAAGGCGACGTTGCACCAAACGGTGTTGGTCATTTGAAGTTTACACCAGGAATTGAAATTGCCCATATCTTTAAGTTAGGCACTCGTTATTCTAAAGATTTAGGTGCTACCGTTTTGAACGAAAATGGTAAGCGAGTACCAGTTATTATGGGATGTTACGGAATTGGTGTAAGTCGTTTACTTTCAGCAATTGCTGAACAGCAGTCTGATGATAATGGCTTAGTATGGCCAATTTCAGTTGCTCCGTTTGATATTCATATCATTCCAGTTAACGTTAAGAATGATGTTCAAATGAACTTGGCATTATCCTTAGATAAACAATTAACTAAGGATGGCTATGAAGTCTTACTTGATGACCGAAAGAAGCGTGCTGGTGTTAAGTTCGCTGATTCTGATTTAATCGGAATCCCATTAAGAATTACCGTTGGCCGTGACGCTAAACAAGGTGTCGTTGAAGTTAAGATCAGAAAGACCGGCGAAACGGTAAAGGTTCGTAAAGACGAACTAGAAAACACCATTCCAATCTTTAGAAAAGAATTAAGTAATAACAAGTAAAAATTCGTTAAGCATATCATATTTAGGAGGATTGCAACGTGGCCTCGTATCAGCATGATTTATTTAAGAAGCTAATCGAAAAATTACAGTTAACGACTCCATCTGCGCAAAAAGCTTTGCAGGACGGTTTGCTAACCGAATTAGTTATTCATGATCGATCCAATTTGTGGTCTTTTCAAATTACGTTGGCTTCGATTATGCCTTATAAGATATTTCAAGATTTTATGCAACGTCTGCATAACGTCTTTGCCGGTTCATCTTTAAAGGTTACGTTCCATATTGACCAGCCTAAGGTTACCGATTCTTTGATTAAGGATTATTGGCTATGGGTCGTTAATAATTGCCATCTTTCATCAATCCTAAAGCAACAGCTAGCCAAAAACAGTCAGCTTAAAGTCACTAACGGTCAAGTATCACTAGATACCAAAGAAAGATCTCTTCGCAGTTTCTTAATGGACGGTGCTTTAGTTGATCTTGAAGATACGTATCATCAACTAGGCTTTCCGAATTTTAAGATTCATGTTGCTGGCGTTAGTTCTAAAAGGAATTTGCCGACTCAAGTTGTTGATTTTCCGATTAAGAAAACCAAGAGTGACGTTAAATTAGCTCGTGAAGCCGTTAAAGCCTTAGATAACGACGAAAAGCCCAAATAATTAAGGGATCGTTTGTTATTAGATAGTGGATATGATATGATTTAATTGAAATAGAAACTCGGTAAAAGAGTGAGCAGAAATGCTCGCTCTTTTTATTGGGCTCTTTAGGAGGGTTACGTGATGAACAAAGTTGAAAAGATTGTCACTAACTTATTGCAACCGATTTTAAAAGATCTTCATTTTAGTTTATATGATGTAAATTATTCGAAAAAAGGCCCTAAGTGGTACTTAAGCGTTTATGTCGATAAGCCCGCAGGCGGGATTTCGATTAATGATTGTGCGAAAGTTAGTGACAAGCTGGGAATGAAATTAGATAGTTTAGACCCGGATCCAATTCCACACGCCTATAATTTAGACGTTTCTTCTCCCGGTGCCGAACGTCCTCTTAAAAAGCCTCAAGATTTTAAGAGCGCCATTAATCGATATGTACACGTTACGTTGTACTACCCAATTAAGAATCGAAAAATGTATGAAGGATATTTACAGAGCTATGATTCTAAGGATTTAGTCATTAAATATAATGACATGAGCGTTATGAGAGACGTTAAAATTCCTAGGAAAGCAATTGCCTTAGCTCGTTTAGCGGTTAAGTTATAAAAGGAGATTCCATAATGAATAAACAGAAACAGGAATTAGTAAGTGCTTTTAATTCCTTAGAAAAAGATAAAGGGATTAAAAAAGGTACTATTATCGATGCTTTAAAAGCAGCTTTAGCTTCAGCATATAAACGTAATTTCCATCAGGCTCAAAACGTCGAAGTCGATTTTGGTGATGACGGAACTTTAAAGGTTTACGCTATCAAAAAAGTTGTTAAAGACGTTAAAGATCCACGTTTAGAATGCAGCTTGGATGATGCACTTAAGCGTAGTCATGGTTATGAATTAGGTGACGAAATTAAGGTTGAAGTTACCCCACGTAACTTTGGTCGAATTGCTGCCCAGACTGCTAAGCAGGTCGTAATGCAGAAGATCAGTGAAGCTGAACGTCAGAGCATTTACGACGAATACAGTAAATACCAGGATGAATTAATCACTGGTACTGTCGAACGTGAAGATTATAAATTTGTATACGTTAATTTAGGTAAGGTTATTGCGGTAATGCCTAAGAGTGGCCAAATCCGTGACGAAGATTACCGACCTCATGAAGATATTCAGGTTTACGTTACTAAAGTTGAAAATGCTTCAAAAGGCCCTCAAGTATACGTTAGTCGTACCGCACCTGGTTTATTAAAGCGTTTATTCGAAGAAGAAGTTCCTGAAATTTATGATGGAACAGTTGAAATCGTATCAATTGCTCGTGAAGCCGGTAACCGTGCCAAAGTTGCGGTTCGTTCTACTAACAAGAATATCGATCCAGTTGGTACTACCGTTGGTCCCCGTGGTGAACGTGTTCAAGCCATCGTTAATAAACTAGGTGGCGAAAACATGGATATCGTTCAATGGGACAGTGATGAGGCAACGTATATTGCTAACGCTTTAAATCCATCTGAAGTCGATAACGTTATCTTTGATCCGGATAACGATCATGCTTGTACCGTAATCGTACCGGATAACCAGTTATCATTAGCCATTGGTAAACGAGGCCAGAACGCTCGTTTAGCTGCTAAATTAACAGGCTATAAGATTGATATTGAACCAGAATCGGATCAGGATAAGATTATTAGCAAAGTTAATAAAGTTGCTGCTGATTCTGAAGAATCTTCAAAGGATACTTCCTCTGATGAAAAAGCTACTGATGTTGACACATCTGCAGATACTGATGATGATTCAGACGATGTAAGTAGTGATTCCGATTTAGATAGTGATGCTTCCAGTGAAGATAAATAAGGAGTGATTAACCATGCGTCGCAGAAAAGTACCGATGCGTAAAGATATCGTAACGGGTAAGATGGCTCCGAAGAAAAAATTGATTCGAATTGTTCATCAGAAAGATGGCAAAGTGTTCATCGATAAAACTGGTAAACAGTCCGGCCGTGGAGCATACGTTGGCATGAGTGTCGCCGAAGCCAAAAAGGCTAAAGCTGAAAAGACATTCAATAAAGTATTTTCAGCCGATTTGGATGACAAATTCTATGACCAGTTAATTAAATATGCTGATCATGAACAGGCCCGTCAACAATTATTAAGTCATGATAAATAAGATAAATAATAAGAAGCAGTTCCTAAACTTTTTGGGAATTGCCCAGGGAGCTGGTAAAATTATCAGTGGTGAAAACACTTTGATTATGAAGATTAAAGCTCACCAGATTGGCTTTCTTATTATAGCTGCCGATGCCGGTCAAGCCACCAGTAAGAAATTTCATGATAAAGCCAGTTCTCACAAAATACCGTTAAATGATCAATTTACTAAGAAAGAACTTAGTCACGCAATTGGTAGAAATCGAATTGTGATGGGTTTACAGGATCGTGGATTTGTAAATCATTTGATCGAATTGAATCAGAATACTAAAGGATAGTGATGATATGGGTAAAAAACGCGTTTACACATTAGCTCGTGAACTTCATATGAGTAGTAAACAGCTGATTACTAAGGCAAATAAGAAAGGGATTCATATCAAGAATCATATGGCAACCCTTGATTCTAAACAAGAATCTCAAGTCCGACATGCTGTTAAAGCAAGCCGAAATTCTAAGCCCGCTAATAATCACAAATCAAATAATCATCACGGTAATAATCGCAATAATCAACATCGAGTCAATAATCACAAATCGAACGTAAATAAATCCAATCAGCATTCCCATAATGGTAATAATCACAATAACAATCATAAATCGAATGCTTCTAAATTTGTTCATCGTCCGAAGAGCTACTCGAACCAAAATGGTAATAACAATTATCACCGTCATAACAATAAGAAGCGTCGTCGATGGAACCGTCGACATAACCGTAACAACAACCGTTACAGCACTAATCAGCGAATTCGTCAGATTCATAAGCATAATCATGCCCCAAGACGAAAAGCTCGTCCGTTACCGAAGACTTTGTACTACACGGTAGGGATGAACGCTCAGGATATTGGTAAGATTTTACACCGTGCTCCTGCTGAAATCGTCAAAAAATTAATTGATTTAGGGATTATGGTTAACCAGAATAAATCTCTGGGTAAGGATACCATTGAATTGTTAGCTGTTGCTTACCATATCAAGGCTAAAGAAAAGAAACAGGTTAACATTTCTGATATCGATAAGATGTTCAAGAAAGAAATCAATAACAAGAAACACCTTGTTCCTCGTCCACCAGTAATTACCATCATGGGTCATGTTGATCATGGTAAGACTACGTTATTAGATTACCTTCGTCATTCTCATGTGGCTGCACATGAAGCTGGTGGTATTACCCAGGACATTGGTGCTTACCAGATTAAAGAAAAAGGTAAGACCATTACGTTCTTAGATACTCCAGGTCATGCTGCATTCTCAGCAATGCGTGCTCGTGGTGCTAGAATTACCGATTTAGTTGTCTTAGTTGTTGCTGCGGATGATGGTGTTATGCCACAAACCGTTGAAGCCATCGACCATGCTAAGGCTGCTAAGACCCCAATTATCGTTGCGATTAACAAGATCGATAAACCAGGTGCTAACCCGAAGAAGGTTACTAACCAGTTAACTCGATACGGCCTAATCCCTGAAAAATGGGGTGGTAATACCATCTTCGTTAATATCTCCGCTAAGTTAGGTACTAACGTTAAAGAATTACTGGACATGATTATTCTTAAGGCTGAAGTCATGGAATTAAAGGCTAACCCTAAGCAAAATGCCGCCGGTTCTGTTATTGAATCAAAGCTAGATAAGGGTAAAGGTCCCGTTGCTTCCGTCTTAGTTCAAGAAGGAACCATGCACATCGAAGATCCAATCGTAGTTGGCGATACGTTCGGTCGAGTTCGTACCATGACTAACGAAAATGGTAAGCCTTTGAAGTCTGCTGGTCCGTCCACTCCAGTTGAAATTACTGGATTGAGTAGCGTTCCAGAAGCTGGTGATCGTTTCGTTGTCTTTGACCACGAAAAGGATGCCCGTGCTGCTGGTGAACAGCGTGCTGAACAAGCTCAGATGGAACGTCGTAAGCAGGATAATACTGTTACTTTGAGTAACTTATTCAGTACCATGAAGAAGAACGATATGAAGAAAGTTAACTTGATCATCAAAGCCGATGTTCAAGGTTCCGTTGAAGCCATTGACTCAAGTTTGAAAGATATTAAAGTCAAGGGGGTTCTAGTAAGTATCGTCCATTCCGGTGTTGGTGCAATCAACGAAAGTGATGTTACCTTAGCTCAAGCTACTAATGCAATCGTATTAGGATTTAATGTTCGACCTACACCGCAGGCTAAGATTCAGGCTGAAAACTATAAAGTTGATATTCGACTTTATGACGTTATCTATGATTTAATCGATGAAGTTAAATCAGCTATGAAAGGTAAGTTAGCTCCTAAGTATAAAGAAGTTGTTACCGGAGATGCTGACGTCCGTCAACTTTATAAAGCTTCTGCCGTTGGTACGATTGCCGGTTGTATGGTAACGAAAGGTTACATTGGCAACGGTACCCGAATTCACTTAATCCGTGATAACAAAGTTGTTTACACTGGTAAGTTAGCAAGCTTGAAGCGTTTTAAGAATGATGCTAAAGAAGTTAAGCAAGGCTTTGAATGTGGTATGACGATCGAAGACTATAACGACATTAAAGTCGGTGATGTAATCGAAGCTTATACCATGAAAGCCATTCCAAGAAAGTAATGTTCTAAGGAGACTTAATTATGGCTCAATACCGAGTTGGTAGACTTGAAACTGAGATTCAGCGATATACTGATGATATTTTAATCAAGCAGATCCGGGATCCTAGAATTCAAGGTGTAACCATTACTGGTGTTAAAGCAACCGGTGATCTACAGCAAGCAACGATTTATTACAGTATTCTTTCTGATAAAGAATCAGACCGTAAGAAGACTCAAGAAGGCTTGGATCATGCCACCGGCTTAATTCAAAGTGAATTAGGTTCTCGGTTAAGACATGTTTACCACACGCCAAAGATTCATTTTGAACTTGATAAATCGATTGAATATGGTAGTAAAATCGATAAAATTATCTCTAAATTAAAAAAAGAAAATCGATAATTAATTTTGAAATTAAGGGATAGGTAACTA
The DNA here is from genome assembly GCF_004359375.1 of Acetilactobacillus jinshanensis. NCBI lineage: Bacteria > Bacillati > Bacillota > Bacilli > Lactobacillales > Lactobacillaceae > Acetilactobacillus > Acetilactobacillus jinshanensis. Next base: position 402,960 of record NZ_CP034726.1, read on the forward strand.
AAAATGCCTATCCCTTTTGTTGTCATTTATGAGGAAAGTGATGAATGTGAACGGAATTATTCCATTATATAAACCTCGTGGGATGACCAGTTTTCATTGCGTTAGTAAGATTAGACACCTTTTAAACATTCGAAAGGTCGGCCACAGTGGGACTTTAGACCCCGATGTCGACGGTGTTTTACCGATTTGCGTGGGCAGTGCAACTAAAGTAGCTGGCTACCTAATGCACTTTGGTAAAGTTTATCAAGGGTCCGTGACGTTAGGTTTAGCTACCGATACGGCTGATCTTTCTGGTAACGTAATCAAAACGGAAGCCATTGCGAAACCGTATTCTAATAAGCAAATTGATAAACAAATGAAGACCTTTGAGAAGGATCGTCTAGTTCAGGTTCCACCAATGTATTCTGCTGTCAGGGTTAATGGTAAACACCTGTATGAATACGCTCGACAGGGAATTAAAGTTGATCGACCCAAACATATCGTCAGTGTTAAGAGCTTTAAACAGATTAAGCCATCTCAATATGATCGTGATAAAAAGCAGCAAACCATATACTTTAGGATTGTTTGTGGCAAGGGCACTTATATTCGTTGCATGTCTGTTGATCTTGGTAAAAAACTAGGTGTGCCGGCGGTAATGTCCAACCTTACCCGAGTCAAAAGTGGTAATTTTCATCTTGATCAGACAGTCACGTTTGGTCAAATTAAACATGATCTTGAAGATCACGACCTGTCTTTTCTGGCACCGATTGAGCATGCTTTACCTGAAATTCCAGTTTATAATTTAAAATCAAGTCAGTGGGCTCGAGTTAAAAATGGTGCCTTTCTGTATCCAGATGAAGTACCTAATTACAACAAGTTGATCTTGAAATATAATCATGATACTAAAGCGTTATATGGCCATGACGTTAAGCAGAAATGTTATCGACCGATTACGATGTTTAGTATCAAATAAAGTGGGGTGTTAATATTCAAGTTATTCATTTACATCACCCATTAAATCCGAAGTTAAAATTTAAAGGTCCGGTCGTTCTAGCGATGGGCTTCTTTGACGGGCTTCATTTAGGTCATCGTCAAGTTATTATGACGGCTAAAAAGATTGCTCAAAAAAAGCACATGCCGTTGGCCTTGTTAACGTATAATCATTCACCCAAAGTGGTTTATCAACGATTAAATGATCATAATCGACGGTATTTGACCCTTAACAAGATGAAGCTTCAAATCTTGAAGCGGTGGGGTGTTCAGATCGTGTACATGATCGATTACACCTATAGTTTTCAGAGTCAAACCCCACAGCAATTTGTTGATAATTACTTGATCCGGTTTAAGGCCAATACAGTAGTTGCTGGGAGTAACCATACATATGGGCCCAAAGATACGGCTAACATGATGTTATTACCTAAATATACACGGAACCGAATTAATGTTGTTTCTGTGCCGTGTTTAATCGTTGCCGGTGGTCGAGTTAGTTCAACTCGGATTAGAAAATGTTTAGATGATGGCCAAGTTGCACTAACGGATAAATTACTGGGTCGACCGTTTCAGACTGTCGGGACCGTGGTTCGAGGGTATCAACGTGGCCGTAAATTAGGTTTTCCTACCATTAATGTTGCTTATGATGAATATCAATGGCTACCTAAAATCGGGGTTTACGTAACGTCCGTGATTATTAATCATCATTGCTACGAAGGGATGGCTTCGATTGGTCACAACGTTACCTTTGGTAATCACAACCCCATTACGATTGAAATTAATTTGTTGAATTTCCACCAGAATGTTTACGGTGAAACCGTAAAGATTAACTGGTTAAAGGAAATTCGGGATCAGATTAAATTCTCTGATGCCGACGGCTTGATTAAGCAGATGCGTAAGGATCAAGTTGTTACCCATCAATATTTTTCTAACAATAAGTAATTAAATCGAGTGTTTCTCTTGATTTATGATGTGCCATTTGGTATATTATAAATGTACGTTAGCACTAAGGACATATGAGTGCTAAGAGTGCTAATGAGGGAGTGATTGATTTATGCTTACGTCCAGACAAAAGAAAGTCTTATTGGCTGTCGTTCGTGATTACATTAAGAACGGCAATCCAGTTGGATCCAAGGCTTTAGCAAATCAATTACCTTTCCAAGTTAGTTCGGCGACAATTCGTAACGAGATGGCTTACTTAGAAAGAAAAGGCTTGATCAAAAAGACTCATTCTTCGTCAGGACGGTTACCGTCGATTAACGGTTATCGTTACTACATTGATCATTTGATTTCACCCAATCCGGTTACTAAGACTGATCAGGAAATTATCAGACATGCCTTAAATGGCCATTTTCATAAGATTGATGAGATTGTTAAACAATCTGCTGATATCCTATCAAATTTGACACATTATACAGCATTGACGTTACGTCCTGAACAATCTAAGAAACGGAAGCTGAGTGGCTTTAGATTAGTTCCGTTAGGTAATTCTGAAGTCATGGCAATCCTGGTTACCGATAATGGTGAAATTGAAAACCAAGTCTTTCATATCACTAGTGATGTTTCTGGTGAACAGCTGGAAATGATCGTTAGACTGATTAATAGCCACTTGAAAGGTGAAGCGATTTCTACAGTCTTAGATCAGTTAAAGACTCAGATTCCTGCTGAAGTGTCAAGATATATTCGAACACCTGATGGCTTCTTGGACACGTTCTACGATGTCCTTAATAAAGCTGTACGTGATCGTTTCTATATCGGTGGTGAATTGAATTTACTTAACTTCACTAACAGTAGTGATATTGGTTATTTAAAACCGTTATACACTTTGCTTAATAAGACTAATAATATTTCCAATTTTATTGGCGATCCTAATCAACCGATTTCTGTCAAGATTGGTTCTGAACTCAGTAATGATTTACTGAGGCACTACAGTGTGATCACCGGTACTTATAACGTCGGCAATTATGGTAAAGGCCTAATCGCGGTATTAGGGCCAACCAGAATGCCTTATTCTAAGATTATTGGAATTGTGAGTGCATTTCGTAAAGATCTTGCCGAACGATTGCTAGGTTACTTTAGAAATTATTATGATCAGTAATAGATAGGAGGGATCTATTTGGCTGAAAAGAAAGACAAAAAGCAGTTGAAGCAACAGAAACAATCAGCTAAGAAAGTTGATAAAAAAGCTACTAAGGCGACTGGTAAGAAAGCTACTAAGAAAGCAGCTAAAAAGCCGTCATCAAAAGAAGTTATTTCTCAACTCAAAAAACAAGTTGCTGATTTAAAAAAGAAGAATGGCTCGTTAGATGATCAATATCTTCGTGCCGAAGCTGAAATGCAAAATGTTCAAAAGCATGATGCAATGGATGCTCAACAGATTCGGAAATACAGTGGTCAGAAGCTAGCTAAAAGTATTTTACCAGGCCTTGATAATATGGAACGTGCTTTAGCAGTTAAGACACCTGATAAGGGTGGCAAGCAGTTAAAGCAAGGTGTCAAGATGGTTTATGATCGTTTGACTCAAGCATTATCAGAAAATGGTATTAAAGAAGTTAAAGTTGCTGGCAAGCCATTTAATCCAGAATATGCTCAGGCTGTTCAAACCGTTCCCGCCACTAAAAAGCATCCTGCTGCTCAGGTTGTTAAAGTCTTACAAAAAGGTTATCGACTCCACGACCGGACGTTACGTCCAGCAATGGTCGTTGTTGCTAAATAATTTAAATTAATAATTATTTATAAAAATTTTATGAATCGAGGTTGTAAATTATGGCAGTAAGTAACAAGATTATTGGTATCGATTTAGGTACTACTAATTCTGCAGTTGCCGTTTTAGAAGGCAAAGAACCTAAGATTATTACTAATCCTGATGGCGGTCGTACCACACCTTCAGTTGTTGCATTTAAGAATGGTACTCATCAAGTTGGTGATGTTGCTAAGCGTCAGATGATTACTAATCCAAACACGGTTGCATCAATTAAGCGTCACATGGGTGACCCTAATTACCGTGTTCATGTTGGTAGCAAATCATATACTCCTCAGCAGATTTCCGCTATGATTTTAGGATACATCAAAGACTTCGCTGAAAAGTACATTGGTGCTACGGTTAACAAAGCCGTCATCACTGTCCCAGCATACTTTGATGATGCTCAGCGTCAGGCCACTAAAGATGCTGGTAAGATCGCTGGTTTAGATGTTAAGCGTATTATCAACGAACCAACCGCTGCTTCCTTAGCTTATGGCTTAAATAAGAAGCAGGACCAAAAGATTTTGGTCTATGACTTAGGTGGTGGTACTTTTGATGTCTCCGTACTTCAGTTAGGTGACGGAGTATTCCAGGTACTATCTACTAATGGTGATACCCACTTAGGTGGTGATGACTTTGATCACCGCATCATGAAGTGGTTAATCGAAGGCTTCAAGAGTGCTCATAATGTTGACTTATCCAAAGATAAGATGGCATTACAACGTTTAAAGGACGCTTCTGAAAAAGCTAAGAAAGCCTTATCAAGTGAATCAGAAACTGAAATCAGCTTACCATTCATCGCTTCTGGTAAGACTGGTCCGTTACACTTACAGGCAACCTTAACCCGTACTAAGTTCAACGAATTAACTTCTGACTTAGTTGACAAGACTAAGATTCCATTCCAGAAAGCATTAAAGGATGCTCACTTATCAGTTTCTGACATCGACCACGTTATCTTAAATGGTGGCTCTACTCGTATTCCTGCTGTTCAACAAGCTGTTAAGCAGTGGAGCGGTAAGGAACCTGACCATTCCATTAACCCAGATGAAGCCGTTGCTTTAGGTGCCGCTATTCAAGGTGGTGTTCTAACTGGTAACGTTAAAGACGTTGTTCTTTTAGATGTTACTCCACTGTCCTTAGGTATTGAAACCATGGGTGGTGTATTCACTAAGTTAATCGATCGTAACACGACCATTCCAACATCTAAGACCAAGGTCTTCTCAACCGCCGCTGATAATCAGACTGGTGTTGACATTCACGTATTACAAGGTGAACGTCCAATGGCCGCTGATGATAAGAGCTTAGGTCAATTCCAGTTAACTAACATTCCACCGGCACCACGTGGTGTTCCGCAGATCGCCGTCACTTTTGATATCGATAAGAACGGTATCGTCAACGTATCCGCTAAGGATAAAGGTACTGGTAAGAGTCAAAACATTACCATCAAGAATGCTAATGGCTTATCCGATGCTGAAATTAAGAAGATGCGTAACGAAGCTAAAGAAAACGAAGCTTCCGATAAGAAGCGTAAAGCTCAGGTTGACTTAAAGAACAGTGTTGACCAGTTAATCTTCCAGACTGATAAGACCAAGAAAGAAGTTAAGGGTAAGGTATCCCAAGACTTAATCGACAAGGCCAACGCAGCCGAAGATGACTTAAAGAAAGCTCGTAAGTCTGGTAACGTTGATGACATGAAGTCCAAGAAGACCGCATTAACTAAGGCTTTACAAAACTTAGATGTTCAGTTATACAAGCATAAGGGTGGTGCTGCAAAAGGCGGCTCTAATGCTAACGGCAATAATGGATCTAATAATAACAACAACGGTAACGGTGGTAATGGTAAGACCGTTAACGGAAACTTCCATACCGTTCATAACAACAACAAATAATTGAAATAATCAATGTTTTGCAGGAAGCCAAGGTCTGCCAAATGGACTTTGGCTTTTTGTTTAAGATATGCTATCGTTATAATGATTAATTACATGTTGGGAGGTTAATTATGGACCCAAAGCATTATTACAAGATTTTGGGCGTGCCGCATGATGCAACTCAAAGTCAAATTAACCATGCTTATCGTGAATTAGCTAAAAAATGGCATCCAGATATTAATCACTCTCCCGGCGCCGGTAAGAAATTTACTAAAATTAACCAGGCATATAGTGTCTTAGGTAATAAAAAGAAACGTCAGCAGTATGATCAGTTTGGATCAGAAGATGCTGGTGGCGGCTTTGGCGGAGCTGGCGGTTTTAATAACGCTGGTGGCTTCGGTCAAGGCTTTGGAGCCGGTGGCTTCAGTGATATCTTTAATGATTTCTTCGGTGGCGGTGCTAGAGCACATACGCAACGTCGAAATCCGAACGCACCGCAGCGTGGCCGTGATCTTCAATATTCGATGACCATCAGCTTTACCGATGCTGTGTTTGGTAAGAAGACTACGATTAGTTATAATCGTCAAGCAGAATGTCAAACTTGTCATGGGACGGGAGCCAAGCCGGGTACAAAACCCGTAACTTGTCCTCGATGCCATGGTACTGGCTACATTATTAGTGTTGCCAATACACCATTAGGTCAGATGCAGAGTCAGCGAACTTGTCCAGTTTGTAACGGAACCGGTCAGGAAATCAAAGATAAGTGTTCGACCTGTGGCGGAACCGGTAAAGTAAGCCAGAGTCATGAAATTGAAGTTGATATTCCAGCTGGAATCGATAATGGTCAACAGATGCGTCTGCAAGGCCAAGGTGAAGCCGGAATTCATGGTGGATCCTATGGTGATCTATTCATTGTATTCCGTGTTAGACCAAGCAAGAACTTTAAGCGTCGTGGCTCAGATATCTACTACCATAAGAACATTTCGTTCGCTCAGGCTGCGTTGGGCAGTCAGGTTAACGTCAAAGCTCTTGATAGTAAAAAGAAGAGTGAAGATGGTGAAGTTCAGTTGAACATTCCTGCTGGGACCCAGACTGATACGACCTTTAATTTACGTAATTTAGGTGTGCCATATATTCATGGCAGTTCTCGTGGTGATGAAAAAGTTACTGTTACCGTAACTACACCAAAGCACCTGAATAAGCGTCAAAAGGAAGCTATGCAGGCCTTTGCTGAAGCTAGTGGTGAAACTAACGACGGTAAAGGTGGTAGCTTTTTCGATAAAATGAAGGATGCCTTTAATAAATAAAATGGTTTAACTGAATAATAAAGAGTTGAGTTGGTTCAATTCGACTCTTTTTTTTTGTTAAAATAGACTTAGAATAACATGTTGAAGAGGTCGAGAATAAAAATGGATTTAAAAAAGATGCAGCAACGACAAAAATACATTCGTAACTTCTCAATTGTTGCGCATATCGATCATGGCAAATCGACGTTAGCTGATCGAATTTTAGAATTAACTGATACCGTTGCTAAAAGAGATATGAAGAATCAAATATTAGATAACATGCCCGTTGAACGTGAACGTGGAATCACCGTTAAATTAAATGCGGTCCAATTAACGTACCATGCTAAAGACGGTCATGATTATATTTTCCATTTGATTGATACTCCCGGCCATGCTGATTTTTCTTATGAAGTATCGAGAAGCTTAGCGGCCTGTGAAGGGGCCATCTTAGTCGTCGATGCTTCTCAGGGTGTTGAAGCTCAGACGATTGCTAACGTTTACTTAGCAATTAAAGATAACTTAAAGATCATTCCTGATATTAACAAGATTGACTTACCGTCTGCTCAGCCTGAAAAGACGAAGAAAGAAATCGAAGACGTGATCGGGATTGATGCTTCTAACGCTGCGGAAACTAGTGCTAAGTATGGAACCGGAGTTCCTGATTTAATGGAAAAGATCGTCCACGATATTCCTGCGCCAAAGGGTGACGTCGCCGGTCCGTTGAAGGCTTTAGTCTTCGATTCTGCTTACGATGATTACCGAGGCGTTGTTCTTAGCGTCCGCTTATATAGTGGCTACGTAAAAGTCGGCGACCGAATTCGGATGATGAACGGAAAACATGAATTTACCGTAACCGAAGTTGGTGTTAACTCACCAAAGCCGATTGCTAAGAAATACTTGATGGCTGGGGATGTTGGTTACATTACCGCCAGCATTAAGGATATTACCACGACCCGTGTTGGTGATACCGTTACGAAAGTTGACCGACCAGCTAAACATCCGTTACCAGGTTATAAAGAACGGAAACCGATGGTCTACGCTGGATTATACCCAACCAGTAACAGTAAATTCGAAGAATTGCGTGAATCACTTGAAAAATTAAAGTTAAACGATGCCGCTTTAGAATTTAAGCCGGAATCATCAAAGGCCTTAGGCTTTGGTTTCCGTTGTGGTTTCTTAGGCTTACTCCACATGAGTGTAGTTCAGGAACGCCTGGAACAAGAATTTAACATGAGCCTAATTACCACGGCACCATCAGTTACTTATAAAGCGATTCTAAATGATGGTAAAGTCAAGAAAGTCGAAAATCCGTATGATATGCCCGATCCTGGTACGACCAAGGAAATCGAAGAACCATACGTTAAGGTTACCGTTATGACACCTAGTAAGTACATTGGTGCCGTTATGAAGTTATGTCAAGATCGCCGTGGTCAATATAAGACGATGCGGTACTTAGACAAATATCACGTTGACATCGTTTACAGCATGCCATTAAGTGAAATTATTTATGATTTCTATGATCATTTAAAGTCTAAGACCCGTGGATATGCTTCTTACACTTATGAATTAGAAGGTTATAAGCCTAGTGATCTGGTTAAGATTGATATCTTACTAAATGGTGACAAAGTCGATGCGTTGAGTTTTATCTCCCATCGATCCTTTGCGTACAGCAGAAGCCGTGAAATGGTCACTAAGTTAAAGAAGTTAATTCCGCGGCAAAACTTTGAAATTCCGGTTCAGGCCGCAATTGGTGCCAAAATCATCGCTCGAGCCACCATTAAGCCATACCGAAAAGATGTTACTGGTCCGTTATACGGTGGCGACCAGACCCGTAAAGATAAGCTACTTAAGAAGCAAAAAGAAGGTAAAAAGCGGATGAAGGCCGTTGGTAAAGTTGTCATTCCGCAATCTGCTTTCATGGCTGTCTTCAAGACTGATGAAGCTGAACGAGGTGGTAAATAATTTATCCTAAGTTTGTTATTTATCATATGATTATCGTTAGATTTAAGGGTGAGAAAAGTGAAATTTCTTATTAACGTACTACCGAATAATATTTTTACTGAAGATAACGTTAGGCAATTTATTCTGAACATTGAGAGTCAGCATAATTCAAACGTAAGTTTAGTTTTCAAAAAGGTGCCATCTCTGACTTCATCGATCATTGATTTTATCAAGGCCTCTGATGTGGACACGTTAGTGGTTGATGATTATGCCGAGATTCACTTGGATAATAATCAGCAGAATTACTGGATCAATCTACACGTTACGGATTGTTTATTACCTAACGCTATTACCCAGTGGGAGCAAGTGATCGATCGTCACTCCAGCGATGTAATCGAGCTCACGTATTTACATAATGAAACGTCATTGATCAAGCAGACGGAAAAGGTTATTAACAAAATCAATCAAAAATACCCGGTTCGGTTGAATACCGTGAAAGCTGTACTTCATTTACCCCTTAACGTTCCGTTATTTAATCTGTCCTTGTCTTCTCAGTTATTAATTTTGTTAGGACTTCAGAATTATAAAGTTATGGACACCATTCAGCGTTATAGCGAATTAAACAACGTTTACCTAGGAACCAATTTCCTGATTCACTGTACACCGGTAATGGTTGCTGATTTTAAGAACGGCTTGATTAATACGCTAGTTAACGTGGTTATTAACCGACCTGAAATCGTCAAGATTAATTTACCAACGGTTATTCTTAGTCGCTTTAGTTTAAAGAACCGGATTGAATGGCTCTCAGAAGTAGGTAACGCAGCTAATTATATTGGTGATGCCGTGTTATTGAACCAGTACCAGAAATTCGTTAACGACCAGATCACTCACGTTAAAAAAGAGATCTTCCATTCCAAGAATTCTCGATTTATTAAGCATCATCTGATGTCTAAAGTCAGCCGAATCGGTAGGGTCTTATTACAGACTAAGTAAATCGCATTAGAAAGAATGGTCGCCATTGAAATACAGTATTATTACGCCGTGTGGGCGTCATGATCTTAATCGAATTAAAGAACTTGCCCGTAATCTAGCAAAACAAAATAGTCATGATTTTGAATGGATCATTGCCTGTAATCAATCATTAGAATTGCCATCCGTTGATTTTCCAGTTAAAATCGTTAAATTTCAGCCCAATACGGTTGGTGCTGCTAAAAATGAAGCCATGAAGATTGCTAAAGGCAAGTATCTATTTTTTATCGATGCAGATGATTATCTTGAGTCAGGAACCATTAACTTATTAAATCACATTGTTGGCGAATATTCGGACGACACGGTTTATGACGTCAACTGTTATCAGACGTACGAGCCTGAAAAATCTTCACAGATTGAAATGGCTAAAGAGTCATCTTTTAATGATGCGTTACCTGATTGGGGTGGCTCAAAGTATGATAAGCCTGAAGATCGATACTTTAATTTTGACGTGAAGAATAATGATATCGACACTCATTTTTCATTATGGCTTCAAAATCGGTACTGGATTTATGATAAGGAATATCGATACACTGATTTAGATGATCAGTTGTTTTCACGTGGCAAAGTTATTTCAAAGCAGTTTATCGAGGATCATCATTTTCATTTCAATGAAGATAACTCACTGTATCCAGATATTCAGTTCATGCTCTTAGTAACGGAATTTTCTGCTCAATTGATTAAATTAAGTGATTATCATTACATTAAAATTAATCATAATGATCCAATTAATGATCCATCGTTAAGTCAGATACCTCGTAATGATCGTTGGCAGTTATGGGCTAACGCGGGATGCCGAGCATTATTAAAATTAAACGATCAGACCCTGATGAACGTCTTTAGCAAGACCGTAATTAATAACATTAATACGTACTTCTATAAGAATTTAGTTACGAAAGATCAGTCAATTGGCAATAATGAGGTTCGAACGTTACTAGAGATTCAAAAGTTCTTACAGTTAATTGATCCGCGGACGTACAGTAACTTAAAACGAATTAATCAGAAAGTTCTTAACGCCATTAAGAGTGGTAATTTTAGTTCAGCTCGTCATTTAATGAAGGTCGTAATCGGCTTACGAAACGCTAATCAATTGGTTGTTAATCGTGGTCGTGGAATAACGAAGGATACTTATTTCACGTTATTTAAGCACGTTCCAGTCAATCCACACGTGATTCTATTTGAATCGTTCTTGGGCCGTAATTATTCTGACAGTCCTAAGTATATTTATCGATATCTTCAAAAGCATTACGGCAGTAAATATAAGTACGTGTGGATTGCTGATGCTGAGCATTTTGATCACATTAAATCTAAATTAAAGTCTCAGCCTAACACCAAAGTTGTTCGCCGATTTGGCTTTCAATACATGTATTATCTAGCAACATCTAAGTATTTTGTGTTTAACATGCGGCAGCCAAAATGGTTTGTTAAACGACCTGGCATGCGGTTCATCGAAACTTGGCATGGGACGCCATTAAAGCATTTAGTATTTGATATGGATAATGTTGCTAGTGCATCGCACTTGTATAAACAGACGTTTTATTATCAATCTCGTCAATGGGATCATTTAGTAACGGCTAATCAGTATTCGTATAATATTTTCCATCGGGCCTTCATGTATCCTAAAGATAAGATGTTGAAGTCCGGGTATCCCCGAAACGATATCTTAAACAGTCCACGAAGAGATCAGATCGCTAAACACATTAAGCAAAAGCTAGGCATTCCATTAAATAAGAAGGTCATTTTATATGCCCCGACGTGGCGTGATGATCAATTCTATGGCCCTGGACAGTATAAGTTTAAGTTGCACCTAAACTTAGCGGAATTAAAGAAACATTTAAGTGATCAATACGTTTTAATCTTGAGAACGCATTACTTTATCGCCAATCATATTGATACATCCCAATTTGGTGATTTCGTCTTTAACGAATCTGATTATGATGATATCGCCGAATTGTATTTGATTTCCGACATTTTAATTACCGATTATTCAAGTGTCTTCTTTGATTACGCCATTTTGAAACGACCAATTTTGTATTACGTATATGATTATGATGACTATGCTGATGTTCTGCGTGGCTTCTATCTCAATATGAAGAAAGATTTACCGGGCCCGTTGTTAAAGACCAGTAAAAGCGTTCTAAACGCGATTGAAAATATTGATGAAGTTAAGTCAAAATATCATGATCGTTATGTCCAGTTTAATCATCGCTTTAATACGTGGGATGACGGTCATGCCTCGGCTCGTGTAGCTCATGCCTTGTTGAAATCTTGATTAGAGTAAAAGGAAACGTCAAATGAAGTTTAGTATTATCACCGCAAGTAGTCGACGTGATTCTCGGCGATTACTCGATTTAGAAAGTAATTTAGAAGCTCAGAGTGATCATGATTTTGAGTGGATAATTGCGTGCAATCAGTCGAACCTTGATTTACATTCGACTAATTTTAAAATTAAACAGGTTCATTTCTCACCAGATACATTGGGAGCCGCTTTAAATCAAGCTGTTAAAGCAGCTAGTGGTGAAGATTTGATCTTTGTTGACGTTGATGATTACATGACTCTAGACGCTATCAAAGATTTAGATGCGATGTCTAACCAGTTAGACAATCATACGATCATTGACCTAAATACCTATGATACTTATGAACCTAAGAACATTTTTATAAATTCAATTCAGAAAAATAATTCTAGCGAAGATGCACTTCCGCAGACTCCGTATAAAATCAATAATTTTCATCCGGTTTATCGTGAATTTAGTTATGCTAACGTTCCGTTAAATAACTTGAACGATTATCCTGACTACCAGACCTGGTTAAAAGACAAATATTGGATTTATGAAGGTACGGATTTATATAGTCAGATGAAACCGACGTTGATGATGGCCGGGAAAGTTATCCCGGCATCAATGATTAAGACTACTGGTGCCCAGTTTGATCCGTATAATCACTTGTATCCGAACGTTAATTTTATGATCCTAATCCTTTTACAAACGGATCGAATCTTAAAATTAAGTGATTATCACTATGTCTTAGTAGGTCATAACGATCCAATTAACGATCCATCATTGTGTCAGATTAACTCGTCACACCGTTGGTCAGAGTGGTTAAACGCTTGCCTGACGTCGATTCAGATTTTAAACCACAGTAATAACTATCAGTTAAAGCGGGCCTTTAGTCAGTTCACCATCATTTATCTTCACCGTTACTTTTATAAAGCCATTGCGATGGACTTACATTCGGTTGGCTCGATTCATCATGATTTTAAGTTGCTCCAGCATTATTTGACTGAATTAGATGATGCCGCTTATGAACCGATTAATCCGTTGAGTAAGCATATTTTAACTAATATTGAAAATGGTCACTTTAATCTGGCTCGCCGTAAGATGTCATTATTGGTTGCCAGTCGTGATGTTCGTAGCTTTATCAAAGATGATAACCAAACGGCAATTTACGAATCATATCGTTTACTTCTTCGTCATTTGCCAGTTAATCCGAAGGTTATTATTTATGAATCATTTATTGGTCGAAGCTATGCTGATAATCCGAAGTACATTTATCTATATATTCAGAAGCACTATCCAAATCAATTTATTCATGTCTGGATCGCTGATGATGAAAACTATGACAAGATCAAACGTGAATTAAAGACTGAACCAAACACGATCGTGGTTCGTAAATTCGGTTTTGAATACATGTATTACTTAGCTACGTCTAAGTATCAGATCTTCAACATGCGTCAGCCACGGTGGTTCATTAAGCGACCTGGAACAACGTTTATTGAAACCTGGCATGGAACACCGTTAAAGCACTTGGTATTTGATGAAGATAATATTGCTAACGCACCGTTATATAAAAAGGGCTTCTATTATCAAACCAAGCAATGGGATCACCTATTAACTGATAATGAATTTTCATATAACGTCTTTAGTCATGCCTTTATGTATCCAAAGAACAAGATGTTAAAGACCGGTTACCCACGAAACGATATCTTAAGTAATCCACATCGTGATCGAATCGCTCGTGAGGTCAAGTTGAAGTTAGGGATTCCGCTAGATAAGAAAGTAATCTTATATGCACCAACTTGGCGTGACGATCAGTATCTAGGCGCTGGTAAGTATAACTTCCAGTTAAAGTTAAATATTGGCAAGATGAAACGAGTCTTAGGTGACCGCTACGTTCTGGTTCTACGTACTCATTACTTCGTTACCAACCATTTGAACCTAGCTAACTATGGCAATTTCGTCTTTAACGAATCGGGCTATGATGATATTTCAGAATTATACTTGATTGCTGATTTATTGATCACCGATTACTCAAGCGTCTTCTTTGATTACGCCAACTTGAAGCGACCGATTTTATACTTTGCTTATGACTATGATCGATACGCCGGTGTCCTGAGAGGATTTTACCTGAATATGCAGAAAGATCTACCTGGACCGATTTTAAAGACCAGTGATCAGGTCTTATCCGCAATTTTACACATTGGCCAGGTTAAAGCTAAGTACCATGATCGTTACCAGAAGTTTAACAAACGGTTTAATTCCTGGGATGACGGTCATGCTGCTAAGCGAGTCGTCGACGTGATTTTAAATCATAAATAATTCAAGATTTTGATTGAACGGGATGAATTAGTTTTCATCCCGTTTCGTTTTAGAATTAGTGTAATCGTTTACATTTGTTTCATGACGACAGCATAATATCGTTAAGAGACCCATTGCAATAGGGTTCTGGATTTGGGCATGGTGATAAACATAAAATTTAAATAAATATCGATATGTCAAATATAACCCTTTAAAAGACGGGGTGGGTTCCTTATAATACTAAATGTTATCGATTTCACTAAATCGACAACGCAAATTTAGATTAATTTTATTAATGCTTAAAGGTGGCTAGTCATAATTATGGAGAGTACTAAACCAAAACGTACAATTTCAATGACTACAGCAATTACTTATTTTGTGGTTTCATTAATTTTTAATTCTGCGGGTAACGTTTTAACGTTAGTCAGCAGTGCTAAGATCCATGTTAAGATCTTAGGATCTGCTTACTGGACCGCTGCTGAAAATAATTTCGGCTTTGCGTTCCATTGGAGCTTATTCTGGGCTTTCTTAGGCTTAGGTTTATTAACGACCATGCTTAACTTTATTTTAATTGGTCATTGGAGCTGGAGCCGTTTAATCGGGAACTTAATTTTCTTAATTCCGTTCTCATCATTAATTCAATTTTTTGATGGCGTATTTAGCAATTATTTCCCGGCAACCAGTAGTATCTTAGGAACTATCGTTTATGTCTTTGTTAACTTCTTAGGTGTAACGTTTATTGCGGTTGCGATTTCGATTTATCAGCGTGTCAATCTAGCATTGCATCCAGCCGATGATCTTATGCAGATCCTGCGTTTTAAGTATTTTGACGGTAGTGCTGCAAAAGCAATGTGGTGCTCATACATTCCACCGACTTTAATTGCTATTGCTGCAGTTGTTATGGATGGTATTTTCCAGGGCAGTTTCTTAACGGACTAGCTAACTTTGGACTTGGTACTGTCTTCGCATTCTTATTCCAGGGTGGTATTACCGGTTGGTCCGATAAACATATCTTCCCTAGTTTAAAGCATCAGGCACTTGATGTTGGTAAAATTGAAGATTAATTAAAGATTAAAATCATAAATAAAAAAGGAGCACTTCAAATTTTGAAGCGCTCTTTTTGTATGGCTTTAGTATGGTTAATCAGAAATATCGCTTTAAGGTCGGTTTTAACAACGTGTGTTTGATCGGTAACTTTGGTGTATTAATTCGATAGATGAGGTTAATTACAGCTTTAGAACCCATTTGATGAGCTGGCTGCTGAATTACTGTCATCCCGTGATCTAGGAATTGATAGAAGAAATCATCGTCAAACGTTGCTAACTTGACGTTTTTAATGTGTGATTTTTTGATTTTGAGTAAAATCTGCTTAAAGATCGTGTTATTAGCAGCAAAAAGACCATCACATGCTTGGTTAATGATTAATTGACCGGTTAGTTTTTCAACGTTGGTCGCTTTGCGATTACTTTCCTGAATGATATCAGGATCGTAAGTAATGTTATTAGCATCTAAAGCTTTTTTGTAGCCAATCATTCTTCTGGTGTTGACGTCAGGGACGGAACTGTTAATAAAACCGATTCGTTCGGCACCATTGTGAATTAATGTATTAACGGCTTCAAAACTGCCTTTAACGTTATCAACTAAGAGCGTGTCAAAGTGATTAACTTCTTTTTTACTAGGAAGTCGGTCAACAAAGATCGTTGGCGTGTTTCGCAGAATTTGCTGATAATTATCAATAACGCCGGTACTAATAATAATTAAGCCGTCGACCATCTGATTTAATAGGTTATTGATATCTGCATATTCATGCTCAGGTTTTTCATCAGTGTTGGTGATCATGATTTGATAGCCACTTAGACGGGCTTGATCTTCAGCACCACGGACTAATTCAGCATAGAACGGGTTAGTAATGTTAGGCAAGATCATCCCAATCGTCCGTGACACTTTGGTTCGAATTTCTCGTGCGGCTGTGTTAGGGTGATAACCTAACGTTTTAATAATCCCGTTGATTAAATTTCTAGTCTTTGCTCTAACTCTGGGGCTGTTATTAATGGCTCGAGAAACCGTTGCCTTTGATACGCCAGCGCGCTTGGCAACTTCTTCGATCGTGATCTGTTTTTTCATGTAATCATCTTTTTATGAATTTAATTTCTTTATTGCATGTAATATTATAATACACGAACTCTAATATTACCGGTATGACGATTTATGAATTATTTATGTTCATTTAATTGTTTTTATTTTAAAAATTGATTAAGATATTAAGTAACACATGTTATTTAATAGGGGGTGCTTTATGTGCTGAGTCAAACTAAAAGATATTTAAAAGAGAACGGATATTATTATAAGAAGACTTATATTCGTCCGTTAATGGCCCCTGATAATGTTTATGTGTTCCGTTTTGGTCGCTACCGTCTAAATAATCGCTTAATAATTCGATATGGACATCGCTGGACCGGACGTCAAAAGATCAATGAAATTGACTTGAGACTTCATAAACAGAAGCATCCACGAATCTTTAGGGATGAAAATGGTTTACTTCATTATCTCCAGGGTCATTTATTAGAACATGAAAAAAAGTTACAGATGCTAAAGAAATTAAAAAAATAAAGAAGCATAAATATGATGCTTCTTTATTTTTACAATTTTTTAAAAATAAGGGATGAACACAATGAGAATTGTAATCCAACGCGTTAAACACGCTAAAGTAACCATCGATGGTCAAGTTCACGGTCAAATTCCGCAGGGCTTTATGATTTTAGTTGGTGTTGAAGATTCTGACGGTGACGATGAAATTAATTATTTAGTTCACAAAGTCACCCATCTACGAATCTTCTCTGATGAAAACGGCAAGATGAATTATAACATCTTTAAAGTTCACGGCCAGGTGCTTTCCATCTCTCAATTCACACTTTATGCCGACACTAAAAAGGGTAATCGGCCGTCATTCTTCCATGCTGGTAAACCGGCTCACGCTAAACAGATTTATCTAAAGTTCAACCAGGCACTTCGTGATGCTGGATTACACGTTGAAACCGGTGTCTTTGGAGCTGACATGCAAGTTAAATTAGATAATGATGGCCCATCGACATTTATTTTAGATACTGATCATAAATAATCAGTATTGACTAAGGATACTATCAACGCTGCTTCCGTAGGTTTCACCAAATAAATTAAGGTGGGCCATTAAGTAGTTGAACTGATACCACGGTAATCGTTGCTGAAAACCAGGCTTAATTGGGTAAATACTGTTGTAACCTTTATAGAACTGATCGTTAAAGCCACCGAAAACCGTCGTCATGGCTAGATCCATTTCACGGTCACCGAAGAAGGCGTCTGGATCGATTAACATTGGCTTGCCATCAGCGGTAAACCCAACGTTACCAAACCACAGATCACCATGTAATAAACTCGGGACCACTTTGTGTTTTGGATTGGAATAATACTTAATGAAAGTAGTTCTTAGGTTCTGGTAATGCCTTTCACGGAACGAGTTCCAAACGTGGTTCTTTTTGGCTAAGTTAACCAGTGGATCAAGTCGCTGGTTAATGTAGAATTTTGTCCAGCTGTTTTGCCAGTGATTGTTTTTAGGGATCTTACCTAATTTAAAGTCGTGGTCCAAACCAAATTTTTTATTATGGATCTGGTGAACCTTTGCTACGGTTTGGCCAAGTTGATATTGACTTCCGGTTCCAAAATCGATCCAGTTAAGGATTAGGTAACCATCTTTACCGACTTGACCATAGGTGATGACTTTTGGTGTAAGTGCGGCTTGACTCAATAGCTTTAAGCCTTCAACTTCGTGAGCAAAGAAGCCCTTGCCACGATTAGGTTGAACCTTCATAAAGTACTTCTTTTGGCTGGTCTTAACACAATAGGATTCATTTATATCTCCGCCTGAAACGGGGGAGACGGATTTGATGCCTTTGATTGGTAAATGAGTAATCCATTCAGAATTAACGGTCATGATTAATCACCTCAAATTTGATGTCTAATTAAATTATATCGAATTGTGACGATTTTCTAAAAGGATTACTAAACGCTGTTGACTTTATAAGTCAAGTATTCTATTCTAAATTTGTAATATATAAAGGCCCATGAGAAAGATTAGTAGGAGCGACTTTCAAGCTTAGAGAGCATCGGCTTTGGTGAAACGGTGCATTGAAATCCTCTAAAAGACACTTTTGAGGCTAATAACTAAGGTTATTCGTTTCGAAGACGTTATCAAGAGATATAAGAAAAGGTGGTACCGCGCCTTATGCGCCCTCGTCGATTTAATGATGAGGACGCTTTTTTAATACATTAATGCGTTTATAAGCGAATTACGAGGAGGATTCTAATGGTAAAGTATCAACGCCCACGTGGCACAAAAGATATATTACCTGGTGAAACTGAAAAGTGGCAGTACATTGAAGATACTGCACGAATGCTTTTTCAAGATTATCGTTATCGTGAAATCAGAACGCCAATGATCGAAAACTATCATGTTTTCTCTCGATCATCTGGTGATACCTCTGATATTGTTTCAAAAGAAATGTATGACTTTCATGATAAGGGCGGTCGACATATCGCATTACGTCCAGAAGGGACTGCCGGTGTCGTTCGTGCCTTTATTCAGAATAAACTTTACGGACCAGATACACCAAAACCATACAAAGTTTATTACATGGGCCCAATGTTTAGATATGAACATCCACAGTCCGGCCGTGAACGTGAATTCCATCAGATCGGTGTAGAATCTTTTGGTTCCAAGAGTGCCGAAATGGATGTTGAAGTCATTGCAATGGCAATGGACTTACTTCACCAATACGGTTTAAAGCACTTACACTTAGCTTTAAACACCTTAGGTGACCGGAAGACTAAAGATACCTATTGCAAAGCTTTGATTAAGTACTTAGAACCGCACTTTAACGAATTAAGTGAAGATTCACAGAAGCGGATGCACAAGAATCCTTTACGTGTATTAGACAGTAAAGATCCTCGCGATAAGAAATTCGTTGCTGGTGCGCCATCGATCCTGGATTACTTAACTCCGGAAGCTAAGGCTCATTTTGATCGGGTTAAGCAGTTATTAGATGCCTTGGGCATTAAGTACTACGTCAGTCCAGATGTTGTTCGTGGCTTAGATTACTATAACCACACGATTTTTGAGATTATGGTTAAATCCAGCGCCTTTGGTAACGGCTTCACCACCGTATGCGCCGGTGGTCGTTACAACAAGTTAGTTCATCAGTTAGGTGGGCCTGAAGTCCCTGGAATTGGCTTTGGTTTAGGTGTTGAACGTTTAATCTTAGTTATGAAGTCTAAGCACCTACCATTCCCAAAGGCTAATCCATTAGACGCCTTTGTTGTTAATATTGGTGATAAGGCTGATATTGCTAGTTTAAAGCTGGTTCAAGACTTACGTAATCAGGGGATTTCAACTGATCGTGATTACACCGGTCGTAAACCAGGCTCTCAATTCAAGATGGCTAACAAGTTAGATGCTCATTACACGTTAACAATTGGTGATAAGGAACTTAAGAATAACTCCGTCAGCATTAAATCGATGGATAGCGGTAAACAGGTTACCGTGCCACTCGATAAAGTTGCTAAACACTTTAGTGACGTCGTTAACAAGGATTTTGATGAATAAAATCAGAAGGAGTTCACAGATATGAAACGTACCACATATGCAGGCTTAGTTACTGAAAAGTATCTAGGTCATGAAGTTACTATTACTGGATGGGTCCAGTATCAGCGAAGCTTAGGTAAGTTAGTCTTCGTTGACTTACGTGACCGTGAAGGTGTTGTTCAATTAGTATTTAGTAAGCAGATCGACGAAGACGCCTTAAAGATTGCTCAAGATCTACGTAGCGAATACGTTATTGGTGTTACTGGTAAAGTTGTTGCCCGTAAGCCAAAAGAAGTTAATCCTGATATGAAGACGGGTAAGGTTGAAGTTCACGTTACCAAGATCGTGGTCTTCAACAAGGCTGATACTACACCGTTCGAAATCAAGGATCACATCAATGCTTCTATGGAATTACGTCTAAAGTACCGTTACTTAGATTTACGTCGTCGTCCTGTATTACGTGGGATGTTAATCCGTAACCAGATTGCTAAATCCGTCCGTAGTTTCTTTAATGATCATGGCTTTATTGATGTTGAAACACCTGATTTAACGATCTCTAGTCCAGAAGGTGCTCGTGATTACTTGGTACCAAGCCGTGTTCACCCAGGTTCCTTCTACGCATTACCACAATCACCACAGCAGTTTAAGCAAATGTTAATGGGTGCCGGCTTTGACCGTGTTTACCAGTTGGCCCGTTGCTTCCGTGATGAAGATTTACGTGGTGACCGTCAGCCTGAATTTACCCAGATCGATATGGAAACTTCATTCTTGAACCGTTTCCAGATTCAGTCCTTAACTGAACAGATGATCGCTCGAGTAATGAAAGAAACCTTGGGCATCAACATTAAGACTCCGTTCCCACGTTTAACCTGGCAGGAATCCATGGATCGTTTTGGTACTGACCAACCTGATACCCGTTACAAGATGGAATTAAAGGATGTCTCTGACATCATGAAGGGTACCAGCTTCAAGATCTTTGCTAACGTCTTAAACAGTGACAACGGTCAAGTTAAAGGAATTGCGGTTCCAAACGGTGCTAAGCATTATTCCCGTAAAGATGTTGACCGCTTCGCTAGTTATATTAAACGTTTTGGTGCTAAAGGCTTAGCATGGATGAAAGTTACTGATGGTAGCTTCAGAGGTCCAATCGCTAAGTTCTTCAAGCAGGACTACGATGCCATTACTAAGCGGATGGGTGCTAACCCTGGTGACTTATTACTATTTGTTGCTGATACGCCAAAGGTAGTTGCTGGTTCATTAGGTGCCGTTCGTGAAAAGATCGCCGCTGAATTAGGCATGGTACCAAAGAACGTCTTTAACTACTTATGGATCACTGACTGGCCATTATTTGAATACGATGATGGTATTAAACGCTGGGTTCCAGCCCATCATCCATTCACGATGCCTAACTACGAAGATGCTCATTACTTAAACAAGGGCGAAGATCCGTATAAGGCTCATGCCCAAAGTTATGACATTATCTTGAACGGTTTAGAATTAGGTGGTGGATCCATCCGTATCCATACACCAGGATTACAGATGAAGATGTTCCATGCCTTAGGTTTTACGACTGAACGTGCTAAGAAGCGTTTTGGTTACTTCTTACGTGCATTACACTATGGCTTCCCGCCGCATGGTGGTTTAGCAATCGGCTTAGATCGTTTTGCTAGATTATTGGCACAGGCACCTAACATTCGAAACGTCATTGCATTCCCTAAGAATTCAAAGGCTTCCGAACCGTTAACCGGTGCTCCGCGTCCAGTAACTAAGGGTCAATTAGAAGATGCCCACATCAAGGTTGATCTTGCTAAACACGGAATTCATTTCGATAAGTAAATCATTTTTTGAAATTTAATATTAATTTTCTTAACTAGGTTATAAATTTATTTATAACCTAGTTTTTTGTTTTTAATTGAAAAATTATATCCAATCCATTTAAAATTGAACGAGTTAATTTTAAAATATAAAATGATGCGTTATTTCATTAATGTATCAGAGAATACGTGTTAAGTATCGATAAATGGAGCGGAATTTTATGAAGAAACAAATTGATTTAAGTGTTATTGTTACTTGCTATAATATCGAACACTATTTAAAAGATTGTTTAGATTCATTAAATAAAACGATTTTCCCAAAAGAAAATTTAGAAATCCTGTTAGTTGATGATGGATCAACCGATGGGACACCTAAAATTGTTGATGAATATTCTAATAAATATCCATATATTAAGGCCTTACATAAAACCAATGGTGGTGTGAGTTTAGCCCGAAACTATGGGATGGACCATGCATCCGGTAAGTACATTGCGTTTGTTGATGGTGATGATATCGTTCCACCAAATGCATATACAGACTTAATGTATACTGCTGAAGTCCATGATTCTCAAGTTGTCGTTGGCTTCGTTAAACGTTTTGATAATTTACGTTGCCACGGTTCCTATCTACATAAATTTGCTGTTAAAGACACTAAAATTAACACTACGTTAGACAAGACCCACAGTCTTTTATATGACACCACGACCTGGAACAAGGTCTATTTACGAAGCTTTTTAGTTAAAAATAACATTCGTTTTATTCCTCATATCTTATATGAAGATTTGCCGTTTACCTTAGATGTCCATCTGCATTCCAAGCGAACGTCATTAATTAAAGATGTTGTTTACTATTGGCGTTGGCGTCCGCAGTCAATCACGCAGAGTCGCAGCGCATTATCTAACTTTAAGAGCCGAATCAATTCATTGAAGATTTGCCGACAGATGTTGGTCAAAGCTGGCTATAAAGATTCTGATAGCTTAATGGTGGATTTTCGTAAGAAGGTCATGGGCTTAGATATCCATATCTTTCTAGAAAACATTGGTGATTCTCAGGAAGATTATATCTATAAAGCTCAGGAAATGATCTATAAATTTATGCGAGATTGGCATTTATGGACATCACCTTACATGAAGAAATTACCAATCAAAGATCAAATCATGTATTACGCAGTTAAAACCGCTAACTTTGAACTTCTTAAGAAGTTTACATACGTAAAGAATAAGGATATTGGTTACTTAAAGCCAACCAAGTTTTCACACCATTATAAATTTGAAATTTCTGAAGACGATTCATCGGTTAACTCCCACATTAATTACAGTGCCGGGACGTTACCAACTACCCAGCGTTTTACCGGATTGACGGTGGATGAAGATAAGCACACCATCTCTGGTAAAGGGATGTTCCGAATCAGGAACGTTCGGTTGTTTAAGAAACCGTTCAGCGATCAAAATCGGAATGAAGATATTTCGGCTAAGTTAGTCAACGTTGATAACCATAAGGTTTACCCAATTCACTTCTTACGTAAGCGAACCGCATCCTATAAACGAGTTCTTCATCCAGCTACGATGTGGACTAATTCACGATACAAGTTTAAATTTAACTATCAGAAAGCGATTAAGGCCTTGGGCTCTGGGAATTGGTTAATTGAAGTCCATGACGTTCTTGATAATAAGTTCTGGGTCAACGACTATATCTGTGCACCAAGTAAAGCTTCAAAAGCATTATTTAACCCAATTTCAGGTCATCAGTTTAAGTTTACCGATGACTTTAACACTAACTGGCAGTTAGTGTTTAAGGCTCGTTCAAAGCAAGCCATGAAACAGAATAACGAAATTAATCGAATTAGTAATCCTCAAATTAAAGACGGGGCATTATATTTTGATGCTCAATTGAACAATGATTATATTACGCCAACCATCGTTTTTGATGCTTACCACCGTCTTTCTGGCCAGGTAATTAACGATAATGACCAGGTTTACATTAAATTCGATTTGAGTAAATGGCCGTTAAAGTACGCTCAGAAGCGTTATCAATTATTATTAATTCATAATAAAACCAATAAAGAAGTTCCGTATTTATTTAATACGGATCATAATTTTGATCTGAAGTCAGTCAATGATCAAAAAGAAGTTCTAGTTTCATATCTTGACCGAAACGCGATTAACGTTGCTTATCGATTTGCTCAATTTAAGGTTAATAAGTATTCATTAGTGAATGGTCGTAATTTGCGGGTTATTAGTACGCTTGGGATGCCGTATCACGAACATGAATATCAATATAACCACGCTAAGATCGTGCTAGTCAATAAGTCATTAAAGAATCGTTATGTATTAACGATTAAGAGGCACCAGGTCAAATTTAACGGTCGTCAGATGATTTTCACGATCCCATTATTAACCCGTAATTTAAAGCAGCTCCGGGTTCTTCAAGGTAAATATCATTTTATGGTGTATCTACCAGCCGATCGTAACCACGTTGTGAAGACTGGCTTAACGTTAGCTCCATCCTTAAACATGGACACGCCAAAAACGTTATCCATGAATACCAGGGATCAGGTTACGTACCAGGTAATCCGGAGTGATAACGGTTCATTCCGAATTAAGATCAAGCAACCGTGGGTTGGCCTAGATAGTTCCAGAAGTTATCGAGCCCTTGCTTACACGTTGATTTATCCACTCATGAGAATGTTACCGATCAAACGGAACACCATCGTCTTTGATTCCTATTGGGCCAGTCAGTTCAGTAGTAATGAGCGGTCAATGTATGAGTATATTCGAAAACATTTCCCAAAGATGAATACCGTTTGGTTCTTTAAGAACCGCTTGACACCGATTGATGGAAACGCCAAGCGAGTTCGGGTCTTCTCGTTAAAGTATTGGTATTACTTAGCTACCGCCAAGTATTTAGTTCAGAACGCTAATTTCCCTGACCAGTACTTTAAACGAGCCGGCCAAATTGAGGTTGAAACTCTTCACGGAACGTTCTTAAAACACATGGGCTTTGATGAGCCTCATTTTAAGAACGCAACCCGAAAGATTCAGGACAATTTTGCCCGTCGAAACCGCCGCTGGGATTATATGGTGGTTCCTTCCAATTACATGAAACGAACCGCTTCCCAGGCTTTCGATTATCATCAGAAGGTAATTGAATCTGGTTTTCCAAGAAATGATACGTTAATAACTCATGATAACAAGACGTATATTAACGCCATTAAGAAACGGTTAAACATTCCGCTTGATAAAAAGGTTATTCTATACGCTCCAACGTACCGTAAGAACATGGCCTTTAACTTCACGTTGGATTTAGATCGTTTGCAGCGTGAATTAGGCGATAAATACGTTTTCTTGGTTCGTCTGCATTACTTTGTTGCTCATTCGGACAGCTTCTTTGATAATCCAGGCTTTGTTTATGACGTCAGTGATTATCCTGATATTAATGATCTGTATTTAATCAGTGATGTCATGATCACGGATTATTCGTCAGTAATGTTTGATTATGCCTACTTAAAGCGGCCGATGATCTTCTATCCTTATGATAAGAAGATGTACTTGGATGACCGGAACCGTGGAACTTATCTAAACTATGACGAAAGTATGCCCGGTCCAATCGTTATGAACGAAAATAGTTTGATTCATGCAATTAAGAATCTGGATCAAGTTAAAGATCAATATCATGATAAATTGATCCACTTCTATGATAGATTTGCTCAATTTGGTCGCAAGGGCAATGCTACCCAACAGGTAGTTAATACCGTTTTAAACACCAAGGATAGTCAATTAGATCAAGCACCGGATCGTCATGTGATCTTCAATAAGTTCTGGCATTGGTTCCAGATCGAAGATTTCCAGTCATTCTTACTGAATTATCTGGGTCAGGTTTTGCCAAAGCGTAACATCATTATGTTTGAAAGTTTCTTTGGTACTAAGTATTCAGATAATCCAAAGGCAATCTATCTATACATTAAGAAGCATTATCCGAAGTATAAATTATACTGGAACGTTAATCCTGAAGACGTACCGTTCTTTAAGAAGCATCACATTCCATATGTCGTCCGATTTAGTTATCGAGGAATGTTTAAACAGGCTCAGGCTAAATACTGGATTACTAATGCGCGTCGTCCATTCCGTTGGATCGTGCCGAGAAATACGATTGTCTTACAGACTTGGCACGGAACGCCGTTAAAGACGATCGGTAGTGATGTTAACCTGGTTACCATGCCTGGTAATAACGTTGCTAAGTATCATCAGCAGGTCTATCAGGATAATATCCGCTGGAATTACTTATTAATTCCTAATATGTATTCTGAAAAGATTATGCCACGAGCATTTAGAGAAGATACTTCTCAATTAATGCTAACGGGATACCCACGAAACGATATCTTAGTTAACGCTAGTCCAGACTACGTTAAGAAGATTAAGAAGCGTTTAGGTATCAATCCGCATAAAAAGGTTATTCTTTATGCACCAACCTGGCGTGATGATGAATTCGTAAAAAGTGATGAATTCGTTGCTCACTTACATTTAGATTTATCCAAATTTAAGAAGCATTATGGCAACAAAGTGGTTGTATTAGTTCGAACCCATTACATGATTTCGAATCACTTGGATTTATCCAAGTATAAGGACATTGCAATTAACGTTAGTGATTATCAGGATATCGCTGATTTATACTTGATCAGTGACGTTTTGATCACTGATTATTCATCCGTCATGTTCGACTATGCAATTCTGAAGCGACCGATCATCTTCTTTGATTATGATTTTGATAACTATGCTAAGAGCACCCGTGGTTTCTACTTTGACTTCCGTAAGATTGCTCCAGGTCCAATTGTTACGACGACTGATCAAGTAATTCAGAAATTGGACCCAATTTTAGAAGGTCACTGGCACATGAGCGATAAATACCGTCAATTCTCTGCTAAGTTCAATAAGTGGATGGACGGTAAAGCCACGGCCAGAGTTGTCCATCAGTTATTTACGGGGGACAATGTTCACCAACATTACTTCACCAAGAAGCCGTTTGGCTTACCTAGTCAAGTCAAGGTTAAAGATGGTGCCGCAATGTGGTTGCCTGATAAAGATTTTCGAAAGCGGTTCGAAGTTAACTTCTACAAGAATTACGACAATGATGACCATACCTTTAAAGTTATTAAGGGCATGCAGTTACAGTCAGCATCCTTTAATGAATTGATTGGAATGAAATTTGTTCTGATCGAAGATCCAGACCAGTCGTATCAAGTATGGGTTAACCTTGATGATTTAAAGCCGGTTAATAAGTAATAAATTAAGATTAAAAACGGGACCTAATCATTTTATGATCAGGCCCCGTTTTTTGCCCATGATCGATCTGGACTTTCAACTTATTATGCGTAAATGGTATAATATTAAAATGAGTTGGTGATAAAAATTTCTTTGATAAAAAGCCTGTACCTATGGCTCGTTAAAGTCATCTCGCTTTTGCATTTTCATAAAGATCGAAAAAACGTTGTTTATATTATGAGTTTTGACAATAATATGAACCTGATCTATAAGATTGCAAAAGCGATGCCAGAAGGTCACCACTTAATTGTTTTTTACACCAGGATCAATCCGCACCAAAGAGCTATTTTGGCGTTACATAGAAGACGCATCCGAGCAATCTGTTTTAAAGATGGCTTGCGTTTTGTTTTTAAGCTACTGCCAATTATCTTGAGTGCAAGATTGATTATTTGTGATAATTACTATCCGTTTTTGGGCGGCTTAAAGTTACCTAAAAACGTCAAGGTGATTCAATTGTGGCATGCTGACGGTGCCGTTAAAGAGTTTGGCTGGGGTGATCCTGACACAGCTCATCAAAGTCGTAGCGATCAACATCGGTACCAATCCGTATATAATCATTTTGATAATTATGTCGTTGCATCAAAAGCGATGGGACAGGTATTTGTTAATGATTATCATATCCCGTTCTCGCGGATTCGGTTATTAGGTTATCCACGTTCGGATATCTTTTTTAATCGAAAATGGATTGAACGATCGCGAAGACAAGTTCTAAAGCGATATCCACAGTTTAGAGGGCGCCGGATTATTTTATACGCCCCGACATATCGAAAGGGCGTTAAGTATAATCCACCGATTGGGTTGGTAAAGTCATTAACGAGTGATCCAAAGGCGATCGTCATTGTTAGACTTCATCCCGCGTTACGAGATCAATTTTCCTGGATTGAACAAGAAATTGGCTTTTCATCAAGGTTGTATTATCTAAATAACGCGTCGACCGCTAAGTTATTGACGATTACCAATACTTTGATCACGGATTATTCGTCAGTAGCGTTCGACTATAGTTTATTGCCACGGGCTCATTCACTGATCTTTTTCATGTATGATCTAGCAAAGTACCAGAAAATGCCAGGTTGCCAGCCTAATTTCTTGAATTGGTTACCGGATTCGCCGGTCGAGAACGTGAAAGATTTGGCGAGAGTCATTAAACAAAATAAGAAGACAAATCTTAAGGCCTTTAATTTACGCTGGAATACGTATAACGATGGCCATGCATCTGATAGATTTATTCATCATTATATAGAACCATTGAGAAGAAGGAATTGATTTGAAAGACATCGGAGTGTTGATTAAGGAACAACTGGGTAATTTAGGAATTATGTTCAGGATTTCCAAATACCAGGACATGTCGGATTATCAAAGTCATTATCTAGGGTTAGTTTGGGAATATCTATATCCACTAATTCAGATTGGTATTTACTGGCTAGTCTTTGGGATTGGCCTAAAAAAAGGAACTTCAACGGGTGTTGATTACCTGACCTGGATGGTTATCGGCATTACGCCGTGGTTCTATATGAATAGTGTAACCAACCAAGCTAGTAAGAGTATCTACCAGCAGGTTGGCATGGTCTCCAAAATGAAGTTCCCAGTCAGCGTTTTACCAACTATTAAATTAATCAGTAATTTAAGTTCGTTCTGGACCATGCTGGCTTTCTCAATCGTGATCGCGTACTTCCGTGGTGGCTTAATGCCGACGATTTATTGGCTCCAGTGGTTCTACTACTTCTTCGCTATGATCATGTGGCTAGTAGCATTTGGGATCTTTAATTCAACCATTACCGTCCTGATTCGTGATTACCGAATCTTCTTACAATCAGTAATGCGTGTTCTATTTTACATGTCCGGAGTTCTATTTAATTTTGAAACGAATGCCTTTCCAGCACCATTTGCTAGAATTTTACAGTTAAATCCATTCTTCTACGTCATTTCAGGCTTCCGTGATTCGATGTTCTCACAATACTGGTTCTGGCAGCGACCGATTTTAACGATCGTCTTCTGGTTGATGGTATTGTTCTTCCTGCTAGTTGGATCACACTTGCATTACAAGTTCCGTGCTCGGTTTGTTGATTTGATCTAATTTAAGGAAGTCTCGTTCGTAATGAATTTTACACATCGAATTATTTATCGTTTAATCAAGTTAATTAAAATAATAATTCGGAATGGGCTCATCGTTTTAAACGATGGGCTTATTTGCTTACCTGTTAAGAAGAATTATTATCTCTTTGAAAGTTTTAACGGGAAAGACGTCAGTGATAATCCTGCCGCAATTTATAAGCAACTGGTCCATGATGATCCATCAACTCGTGATCGGGCTTACTTTGGGGTTAAACCGGGGATGTATAAGGAATTACATGAAAAGTACCCGAACGTTCATCTCTTGAAGCGGTTTATGCCCAAGTGGATTTACTGTACCGCTCGAGCTCAGTTCTGGATTTTTAATTCTAGGATGCCAACTTGGTGGCGCAAGAATAAGGGAACTGTATATATTCAAACGTGGCATGGGACGCCCCTTAAGAAGTTAGGCCTGGATATGAAACAAGTTGAAATGCCAGGGACCAGTACCAAACGCTATAAAAAGCATTTTAAGAAGGAAACTCAGCGCTGGGACTATTTAATCGCACCAAACCTATACTCAGAAAAAATCTTCAAGAGTGCATTTGCTTTTAAGAACCGGTTCCTAAAGATTGGCTATCCGCGAAATGACGTTTTATATCGTGATGATCGACCGGAAGTTATTAAGCGATTAAAGAAATCATTACTGGGTCGTTCTGATGTTCATGTAATTACGTATGCACCGACTTGGCGGGACGATGACTACATTACCCGTGGTGCGTACCGTTTTGAATTGAAATTCAGTTTAAAGGAATTTTTCAAGCACGTTCCTAAAGACACGATTTTGATTATTCGACCGCATTACTTGATCAAGAGCAAGATTGACGTTGGTAAGTTTAAGGATCGCGTTAAGGTCATGCGCGACGTTGACATTAGCAAGTTATATCTAATCAGTGATTTACTGATTACGGATTACTCATCCGTAATGTTTGATTATGCTAACCTTAATCGACCAATGCTATTCTTTAGCTATGATTTAGCGCATTATCGAAATACGTTACGCGGCTTCTACTTCGATTATCAAAAGGATATTCCAGGACCGTTAGCAACGACTGCGGATCAGTTATATAAAGATCTAGATGTGTATACTAAACATCACGGCTTCCCAGAGTATGCTGAAAAGATGAAACAATTCCGGCATAAGTACTGTACATGGGAATCCGCTGATTCGTCAGAAAAAGTGGTTCAATTACTAAAAAAAGTTGGTAAATAGTATTTACCAACTTTTTTATTATTGCTTTAAATTCAATTAATTAATGCCAAGGCTTTCCATAATAATGGTTGCCGTTTCTTCGATTGACTTATCAGCAACGTTAATGATTAAGCAGCCGATTTTTCGGTAAAGCTGAATGGCGTAGTCCAATTCCTTTTTAATTTGCTTAGGATCCGAGTATGGCGTGTTAGGGCCTAATCCATAGGCAACGGTTCGAGCACTTCGGATTCGCTGTAAGATCTTAATTGAATTGGTTAAACCAAAGATACGGTTCTTGTCGACATTCCAAATCTGTTTTGGTAACTGAGTCTTTGGACCGATCGGAACGTTAGCGACCTTTAACTTTTTATTGGCAAGATAGAGTGATAACGGGGTCTTCGACGTTCTGGAAACACCTAAGATCACGATGTCAGCTTTATCCAAATCCTGTGGATCCTTACCATCATCGTTGGCAACGGCGAATTCCATTGCGGCAATTCGGTCGAAGTAGTTATGGTTTAATTGGTGGATCATCCCGGTCTTCATAACAGGCTTAACGTTTAACTTCTGGCTAATCATGGTTACCGGTGCGTGCAAGCAATCGAATGTATATAAGTGACGGCATTTAGCAACGTCATTAATCATGTCATTTAACTTTGGACTGACCAAGGTATAAAAAATCATGGCGCTTTTCTGGATTGCCAATTTTAAGATTCCGTTCAGTAAAGATTCGGTCGTAATGAATGGGAACCGTTGATAATTAACTTTGATATCTTTGAATTGAGAAATGGCAGTTTTGGCGACTCTTAAAGCTGTGCCACCACTGGAATCTGAAATAACAAATAGATTTAGTTCTGACATTAATATCATTTCCTTACGTGTTATTTATATTATAGCGATATTTGTGACGGGTGTCATTGCGTCGTAATTGACCTAAATTCAGATGTTTTGTATAATTATAAGGAAACTATTTATAAATTTAAATTCGTTTAGACATATTCAAACGTCTCTGTTGCAACTCTCAGGGGCGTTTTTAAATTAAACTTACAGGGGAGTAACGTTTATGAGTTTAAATGAAACGTTAACTAAAGATATGATCAAAGCTATGAAGGCTCGAGACAATTCTTCTTTATCAGTTATCCGTCAGTTAAAGACTGATTTAACCAATAAGAAGATTGCCTTAGGTCGTGACTTGACACCAAAAGACGAAACTGCCGTTGTCATGCACGAAGTTAAGCAGCATAAGGAATCAATCGATGCCTTCAAAAAGGGTAAGCGTGCTGATTTAGTTAAGGAACAAGAAACCTACTTAAAAGCTCTTATGAAATATGCTCCAAAGCCGTTAACTTCTGACCAGGTTAAAAAGTTGGTCAGTGACACCATTAAGCAGGTCCATGCCACCAGCATGAAAGACTTTGGTAAAGTTATGGGAACCGTTATGGGTAAGGCTAAAGGCCGTGCTAATGGTACCGTAATTAATAAGATGGTTCGTCAGTTACTTAAGTAATTAAAAAATCTTCATCAAAGAACTTCTTCTATGAAGTACTTTGATACATAAATAGATATAGTTCATAAAATTATCGGATTATGCTAACATAAGCATAAATTATTAATGAAAGGGTCATTGTAAGATTGGCAGAAAGCGCTGGATCAGTTAAAAAATTTACTTTAGAAGATTTGAACGATGCGCCTAAATTATTGGGCGTTCGTGATAAATTCGCGTCACTTTTAGAAGATGGGATGGACGTTTCGATCAATTTACGGGGAACTACCATTAAAGTTGCTGGTAAAAATACTCGTGATACAAGTTTAGTCCTAGCCATCTTTAAGCATATGCTGAACCTTATTCATAAGGGGATTACTTTGCATAGTAGCGACTTCATTAGTGCAATGAAGATGGCAAAGGGTGATACTCTAGATTATTTTGAAGGCTTATATAATAAAGTCCTGATCCATGATCATAAGGGTCATCCCGTTAGGGTCAAAAATTTTGGCCAGCGTGAATATGTTCAGGCCGTTAAAAATAATGACATTACGTTTGGGATCGGGCCTGCCGGTACTGGTAAGACCTATCTAGCCGTCGTTATGGCCGTTAACGAACTCAAGACTGGTAAGGTTGATAAAATCGTTGTAACCCGTCCAGCTGTTGAAGCTGGTGAAAGTCTTGGTTATTTGCCTGGTGACTTAAAAGAAAAGATTGACCCATATCTTCGACCGATTTACGATGCATTGTTTTCAGTTATCGGTGCTGATCATACCCGTCGGTTAATGGACCGTGGAATTATCGAAATTGCACCGTTAGCTTATATGCGTGGTCGAACTTTAAACTCGTCATTTGTAATTCTAGATGAAGCGCAAAACACCACGAACGCTCAGATGAAAATGTTCTTAACTCGTTTAGGTTTTGGGTCTAAAATGATTGTCAATGGTGATATATCGCAAATTGATCTACCTAAGAGTAAAGAAAGTGGCCTAGTTCAAGCTAGGACTATTTTAAAGAACGTTAAGGGGATTCATTTCGTTCAATTTACTTCACAGGATGTAGTCAGACATCCAATCGTCGCCAGAATTATCAATGCATACGAAAAATATCATAAGTAACGAGGAATTTTATGGATTTAGAAATATACAAACGAACTAAAGAAAACGTACCACAGAAAGATATTGATTTAATTCGGGGCCTTCTCCAGCATGCTGGCAAGGTCTTAAAATTAAAGGATAATACTGAAATGTCCGTTACGATCATGGATAACGCCCAGATGCAGCGGATGAATAAAAAGTATCGAGGGGTCAACCGGGCAACCGATGTGATTAGCTTTCCAATCAACGAATCTAATTCGTCCGGTAAGGATTTTCCGTTAAAGTTAACGCCTGAAATGAAAGCCGAATTACCCAAGAATTTAGGTGACATCTTTATCTCGATTGATAAGGTTGCCGAACAAGCTGAATTTCTTCAGCATTCAAAAGCTCGTGAACTAGGCTACTTAGTCGTTCATGGCTTTTTACATCTAAACGGCTATGATCATATTAAGCCTGAAGACCAAAAGGTAATGTTCCCGTTGCAGAGAAAGATCCTGGATAGCTATGGCCTCACAAAATGATCATCAAATAACAAAGAATAAGAATTTTTGTCAGTCATTAGGTCATGCCTGGGATGGCATTATTGACCTGTTTAAAGAGGAACGTAACTTTCGTTTCCATACGTGTGCGGCAATGACGGTGGTAGTCATTGGCCTGATTCTACATGTGAGCTTAGAAGATTGGTCCTGGTTACTGGTCGCAATCTTCGCCGTTCTCGTTATGGAGGGCGTTAACACGGTTGTTGAAAACATGGTTGATCTAGAAGTCGGTCATCACTATAACCTGCGTGCTAAACACATCAAGGACATTGCTGCTGGTTGTGTGCTAGTTACTTCTTTTTTTGCGGCAATCATTGGTTGCATTGTTTTCATACCCGTTTTATTAAGATTGGTATAAATTATCGAGAGGAAATTATAAATGAAATTAGATCCTAACTATAAATCTGGATTTATCGCAATTATTGGTCGGCCAAACGTTGGTAAATCAACGTTATTAAATCGAATGATCGGTCAAAAGGTTGCTATCATGACGGATAAGCCACAAACGACTCGTAATAAAATCCAGGGTGTTTATACGGACAAAGGTCATCAGATTGTTTTTGTTGATACGCCTGGAGTTTTGAAGCCCAAGAATAAACTTAGTGACTTCATGGAAGATTCAGCGATGTCAGCACTTAAGGGTGTCGACGGGATCTTATTTATGATTAACGCGCTTCAACCACGTGGTGCCGGTGATAACTTTATTATCAAGCAGTTAAAACAGGTTAAAGTTCCCGTTTATTTAGTCATTAACAAGATTGATCAGGTTAATCCAAATAAGTTGTTACCAATTATGGATTCATACAAGAACGCCATGAATTGGACGGATGTTTTCCCGATTTCTGCTCTCCAGGGTAACAATGTTGATGAACTATTGGATGATTTAAAGAAACACTTACCGAAGGGCCCACAATATTATCCAAGTGACCAGGTTACTGACCATCCAGAACGGTTTATCGTTTCCGAATTGATCCGTGAAAAAATCTTTGAGTTAACCCGTCAGGAAATTCCTTATTCGGTTGCAGTTCAAGTCCAGAGCATGAACTCAAAAGTTGGTAATAAATTATTGATCAGAGCTTTAATTATCGTTGAACGTCCTGGACAAAAGGGCATTATTATCGGCCGCCGTGGTTCGATGCTGAAGAAGATCGGGACGTTAGCCCGTCAAGATATTGAACGATTACTCGGTACGGGTGTCTATTTGAAGTTATGGGTTAAGGTTTACCCACACTGGCGAGATAACAAGTCAATCCTTAACCAGTTAGGCTATAAGCGTAGTGACTATTAAGTTAATTCAGGTGATCTGATGAGCATCCGTCGGCAACTTACTTTTCACGGAATTTTACTTTATCGTAAATATTATGGTGAACACGGGATGCTAATTAAATTTTTTACTGCTGAATGCGGTAAAAAAATGTTTTTAGTCAGGGGTGCGACTCGCAGCCGTTTTAAAATGAAGGCTGACATTTTACCATTCACGTATGGTGTGTATACCGGAAGTATCGCCTATCACGGTCTGTCTTATTTGAAGTCTGCCGAATCAACGCATCACTACCTGAACATCATTAATAATATCAATCTGAATGCCTACGCCACGTATATTATGGGTTTAATCGACGCCGCATTTCCTGATAGTCATCCGGCCGTGAAATGGTTTGATAAATTATATTACGGCCTGAAATTGATTAACGATGGCTTGGACCCGGAAATTATTACTAATATCTTTGAAATTCAATTATTGTCGGTCTTTGGAGTTGCACCAGATTTAAAGGGCTGTGTAATTTGCGGTCGTCACGACTTACCAATGGATTATTCGGATAAATACGGTGGCTTACTATGTATTCATCACTGGGATCATGATCCGCATCGCTCGCATCTGGATTCCAAAACAGTTTATTATCTTCGGGTATTATCAAAGGTCCCGTTGAAAAAAATCGGTCGGATCAACGTTAGTAAACGAACTAAACAGCAGTTACGTCGCCAATTAGACGATATATATGATAACTCCGTAGGTTTGCGATTGAAGAGCAAGCGCTTTTTAGATCAGATGCAGCGGTTTAAGCTCTAGTTTGACAAAAATCACCAGTTAACTTACTATTAAATTGAAATTACTGTTATCGGTAGTGAGAAAAGATGGCTAAATCTAATCGTTTAAAGCGAGATCAGGATGATGAGAGCTGATCGAGATTAAATTTAACTTTGGCGCTTTTTGAACCGATTTTATTTGAGAGATTTTATTTTATAAATCAAGTGCTAGTTTTAATTAACTAGAAGTAGGGTGGAACCGCGAAAAAGAATCGTCCCTATGTAAAGTCGTTTTGAACTTTGCATAGGCTTTTTTTATGCCAAGTTTCTTTTTTAAGGAGGATACACCAATGAAAAAGAAATTGTCGTTGCAAGAGATTATTTTTACCTTGCTAAAGTATTGGACATCCAAAGGCTGTTTATTGATGCAGGCTTACGATGTTGAAAAAGGTGCCGGAACCATGAACCCGTTCACGTTCTTACGTGCCTTAGGGCCAGAACCGTGGAAGGTTGCTTATGTTGAACCTTCACGTCGTCCGGCCGATGGTCGTTATGGTAAGAACCCGAACCGTTTATACCAGCATCATCAGTTCCAGGTATTAATGAAGCCCGCTCCGAAGAATATCCAGAAGTTATACATTGGTAGTTTAAAGGCTTTAGGAATTGATCCTAAGGAACATGATATCCGTTTCATGGAAGATAACTGGTCTAACCCGTCAATGGGTTGTGCCGGTGTCGGCTGGGAAGTCTGGCTCGATGGCATGGAAGTTACCCAATTTACGTACTTCCAAGAAGTCGGTGAACACCAGATGCACCCGGTTGCTTCCGAAGTTACCTATGGCTTAGAACGTTTGGCAATGTACATTCAAAATGTCAACAGTGTCTACGACTTAGACTGGGGCTATGGTGTCAGTTATGGTGATATCTTTAAGGAACCCGAATACGAACACTCTAAGTACGCTTTTGAAACCAGTAATCAGCAGATGCTTTTAAAGCGTTTTGATGACTGTGAAAAAGAAGCTTGGACTCAAATTAATTTAGGTTTAGTTCATCCCGCTTATGACTACATCTTAAAGTGCAGTCATACCTTTAATTTATTGGATGCTCGAGGCACCGTATCAGTTACTCAGCGTGCCGGTTACTTACACAGGATCCGTCGACTCGCACATGCCGTAGCATCCGCATTCATTAAAGCACGTAAGCAACTCGGCTTCCCGTTGATTAAAGACCCGAAAGTTCGTCGTAAAATCTTTGGTAAAAAAGATCCGCTGAAGAACAACAAGGGGGATAAGTAAAATGAAACATACGTTTTTACTTGAAATCGGTTTAGAAGAAGTCCCGTCCCAGCTAGCAACTTCCAGTGCTAAACAGTTAGTTCGTCGTGCGGGTAAATATCTGAAATCAAAGCACATTAGTTTTGATAAGATTACACCATACTATTCACCACGTCACATGGCAATCCGGATTACCGGCTTAGCTGATAAGCAACCTGACGTTAACAAGTCCGTTAAAGGGCCTTCCAAGAAGATCGCCCAGGACGCTAACGGTAACTGGACCAAAGCTGCGATTGGCTTTTCTAAAGGTCAGGGTGCTTCCGTTAAGGACATTACCTTTAAGGATGTTAAAGGTGTTCCTTACGTATTTATCGAAAAACATATTCAAGGTCAGCCCGTATCTAAGATTTTAACAGGTATGAAGCAGGTCATCACTGGAATGACGTTCCCAGACATGATGCGTTGGAACATCTATAACTTCCGGTTCATTCGACCAATTCATACTTTAGTTGCCTTATTAGATGATAAAGTTATTCCGTTCCAGATCTTAGACATTAAAACCGGTCGGAAGACTTATGGTCACCCATTCTTAGGTAAAGAAATCACTTTAAAGGACGCCAATCATTACGTTAAACCGTTATATGACCAGTACGTCATGGTTGATGAAAAGGACCGTAAGCAGCGGATTAAGGATCAATTTGCCGCTTTAGAAAAGAAGCACGGCTGGAAAATCGTTCCTGACCCAAAGTTAATGGAACGAGTAACTAATTTGGTTGAATGGCCAACCGCTTTCTCTGGTGACTTTAAGAAAGAATACTTAAAGATGCCTCCAGAAGTTCTGATTATATCCATGCGTGATAACCAACGTTACTTCTCGGTTGAAGATCATCAGGGTCACTTATTGAACCACTTTGTATCGGTTCGAAACGGTGGGACTGATTACTTAGAAAACGTCATCAAGGGTAACGAACGTGTTCTTACCGCTCGTTTAGATGATGCGATCTTCTTCTACCACTTTGACATGACCCATTCGATCGATTACTTCGTTAACCGTTTGAAGAAGGTTAGTTTCCACGACAAGATCTCGACGATGTACGAAAAGATGCAGCGTGTTCAGGTCATCGCTCAACGTTTAGGTAAACAGGTTGGCTTAAATGCCACTCAATTAAAAGACGTCAAGCGTGCTAGTCAAATCTATAAGTTCGATCTAGAAACCAAGATGGTCAACGAATTCCCTGAATTACAGGGTGTTATGGGCTATGAATATGCTCTACGTAAACATGAAAATAAGCATGTTGCCCAAGCCATCGGTGAACAGTACATGCCAACGTCTTCCACTGGTAAATTACCACAGTCTCCAGAAGGCTCCGTATTATCATTTGCTGATAAGATCGATAGTATTATGACCTTCTTTGCTGCGGGTATGATCCCAAGTGGTTCTCGTGATCCATACGCATTACGTCGTCAGGCTAACGGGATGGTTCGAATTATCCAGGCTCGTCGTTGGCACTTACCATTACATGCCTTCATTAAACAGATCGTTGCTGATGAAGATCAAGCTTCCGTAATTCCAAACCATCTGGATCAAGTTGCTCAGACCAAGAACATCTTGAAGTTCATGAATGATCGAATTGTTAAGGTTCTTCAGGCTGATAAGGTTCGTTACGACGTTATCGATGCCGTTACTGGCGGAACTAGTGATGATTTATTATTCATTATGGATACCGCTAAAGTCTTGAATCAAGCTAAGGAACAATCTGGATTTAAAGACGCCATTGACTCCTTAACCCGTGTCTTACGGATTTCTAAGAAAGCCAAGTTTAACGGTGCCATCAAAGTAGATTCTGGATTATTCAAGAACGATACTGAAAAACAGTTGAATCAGGCGGTTGCCAAGATTACTCCTGGTTATCTGAAGTTAAAGCCGGCTGATGCTTATAAGCGTTTAACCAGCTTAAAAGATGCTATTAATCAGTACTTCGATAAGACAATGGTTATGGCTAAGGATAAGTCATTAAAGACTAATCGTTTGAAGCAGTTAACCATTATTTCTCGAATGATTTTACATCTTGGTAACTTGGATAAATTAGTCGTTAAATAACTGATAAGTTATCGTAATTATGATATGATGAGTCGCACCGGTTTCAGTGCGACTTTTTATGTAGAGTATGGAGTGTTGATATGGCAATGATTCCAAACGACGTGATTGATAAGGTTCGATCACAAGCTAAAATTGAAGATATTGTGGGTAAGTACGTTCATTTAAGCCGTTCCGGCAAGAATTTATTTGCTCATTGTCCATTTCATGAAGACCAAACACCCAGTTTTTGTGTATCACCTCAGCGTCAGATTTTTCACTGCTTCAGTTGTGGCCGTGGTGGCAACGTCTTTGATTTCTTAATGGAAATGAAGAATATGTCGTTTCCACAGTCGGTAACAGCGGTTGCCAAAGATGAAGGCATTAATTTATCAGGTCGATATTTACAGCGTCGACCAAAACGACCCGTTAATAAATTTAAGTTAACGTTAATTAAGATGTACGATAAGGTGGCTCAACTATACCATCATATTTTGATCGATACCGAAGCGGGTCAGCCAGCTCTAGATTATCTTCATCGCCGTGGCTTAACTGATGACACCATTAATGCTTATAATTTGGGCTTTGCTCCGCAGCAACCGTTACTGAAAACCCTTTTCGCGGGTCAGCAATTAAGCCCAACGATTATACAAAAGTCCGGATTATTTATTCAACGACAGAACGGTGAAATGCGTGACCGATTCTTTAATCGAGTTATGTACCCGATTCGGAATCAAAATGGTCAAACGATTGCATTTTCTGGACGAGTATTGAATAAAAAGGCGAGTCCAGCTAAGTATCTGAATAGTCCTGAAACACCCATCTTTCATAAACGAGACGTCATCTTTAACCTTGATAAGGCGAAAGCGACCGTAAAGAAAGTTCACACTGTAATTTTGTTTGAAGGTTATATGGATGTAATGTCGGCTTATCAATCGGGTGTCAAAAACGGGATTGCATCGATGGGGACCAGTTTGACGGGTAATCAAATCAAGGATATCGAAGCGATTAGCCGAAAAGTGTTGGTCTGCTACGATGGTGATGAACCTGGTCAAAAGGCGATCAATCGAGCCGTTAACATCCTGATGCCAACGAGGCTTCAGGTTGGTGTCATTCAGATGCCGAATGGAATTGATCCTGATGAGTACCGTCAAAAATATGGTGAAAAACAATTTTACCATTATGTCCACAGCGCTCAGGAAACACCGACAACGTTCCGACTTCGGTTCTTAAAGCGTGGCCGAAACTTAAATAATCAACATGACCAGTTGGC
Organism: Acetilactobacillus jinshanensis; assembly: GCF_004359375.1. Classification (NCBI taxonomy): domain Bacteria; kingdom Bacillati; phylum Bacillota; class Bacilli; order Lactobacillales; family Lactobacillaceae; genus Acetilactobacillus; species Acetilactobacillus jinshanensis. The sequence continues at coordinate 443,188 of NZ_CP034726.1, forward strand.
TTATTTGAAGGATGCTCTAAGAGTGATTGCTCAAGTTAGATCATCCGTAAACCGAGACGTTTATTTAAATGGTCTGGCTCATACTTTTCATGTTAAGGTCCAGGATCTGCAAGGCCAGATTGCAAATCTGGTTCGATATTATCAGAAATTAAATCAATATCAGCATGTCCATCATCAATCTTCGGTTGGTCGAGCTCCGCAGACTCAAGTTACGGAGTTACCGAAGCCAGCGGCCAGGGAAGAACTGGCTGAGCAGATCTTACTGAAAAGAATGCTGTTTGACCACAATATCTGGCTCGAAGTAACCAGTCGAAGTGGCTTTAAATTCTTTGATTTAAAGTATCAGATGCTATATGAAGTAGCTGAAGGCTATTTACGACTGCATAAAAATCAATATGATCCTCATGGATTTGAGCAGTTTGCTGATCGGGCAAACTTAACGCCGTTGGCAAAACAAATTAATTCATTGGACTTATCGAAACAGATTAATAATTCAGGAATTCAAGATTGTGTTAAAATAATAATGATGGCTCCTCTCAAAAAGAAGCTAAAAAAGGTCAAACAAGATCTACAAGATGCTGCAAGCCGTGGTGATACCACGCGTGAGCAGCAAGATACGCAGAAAGTTATTGAAATTATTCGTAAACTCAGGGGGCTTAAGAATGGCTAGAAAGTCAGCTAACAAGAAAGAATTTAAACAGTCCGTTCGGACTTTAATTCGAAAATACAAAAATGTTGGCCATATCACTTACAATATCTTAAGTGATAGTATCGCATTGCCATTTAAGTTGACCACTAAACAATTAGATAAGTTAATCGAAAAGGTTGAAGATTCCGGAATCAGTATCGTTGATGAAAAGGGTAACCCTGATCCGCGAGCTTTAAAGGCTTCACGTAAGGTTACCAAAAAAGAATTAAAGCATTCATCAAAGGCACCGACCGGGATTAAGATTAATGATCCGGTTCGAATGTACTTAAAGGAAATTGGTCGTGTATCACTTTTAACTGCTGATCAAGAAGTTATGCTTGCTCTGCAGATCGAAAAAGGTGATAAAAAGGCCAAACAAAAGTTAGCCGAAGCTAACCTTCGTTTAGTGGTATCAATTGCTAAGCGTTACGTTGGCCGTGGCATGTCATTCTTGGACTTGATTCAAGAAGGTAACATGGGTCTGATGAAAGCCGTTGAAAAATTTGATTATCGTAAAGGTTTCAAATTCTCAACTTACGCTACTTGGTGGATTCGCCAAGCCATCACCCGTGCTATCGCCGATCAAGCTCGTACGATTCGAATTCCTGTTCACATGGTTGAAACTATCAACAAGTTAATTCGAATTCAGCGTCAACAGTTACAAGACTTGGGCCGTAACCCAACACCTGGCGAAATTGGTGCTGAAATGAACATGCCAACATCTAAAGTCCGTAACATTCTAAAGATTTCTCAGGAACCAGTTTCCTTGGAAGCCCCAATTGGTGAAGAAGATGACTCTCACTTGGGTGACTTCATCAAGGATAAGGATGCTACCAGTCCAGCAGACCACGCTTCATACGAACTGTTGAAAGAACAGTTAGGTGAAGTCTTGGATACTTTGACCGACCGTGAAGAAAACGTCTTACGTCTTCGTTTCGGTTTAGATGATGGCCGTACCCGAACTTTAGAAGAAGTTGGGAAAGTCTTTGGTGTCACTCGTGAACGAATTCGTCAAATCGAAGCCAAAGCTTTACGCAAGTTACGTCATCCGTCCCGTAGTAAACAGTTACGAGACTTCTTATAATTAGAAATAAATTAGAAAAAGGAAGGGAAGCATTAATTTGCTTCCCTTTTCGTTTGTGAGGTAAGAGATTTGGATAGTAAACAATTGTCAAAGCGGTTGGCAACGATCGCTAAATACGTACCAAACGGGTGCCGACTTTTAGACGTGGGCTCCGATCACGCATATTTACCAGCATACCTAGCGATTCACCACGTTATTCAGCACGGGATCGCTAGTGAAGTTGCTAAAGGCCCATATACCAACATGGTGAATGAGATTAAGTCAACCGGTTTAGAAAAGATGTTAACGCCGAGGTTAGCTAACGGCCTACACGCCATTACGTTATCTGATCACGTTAACGTCATCACGATTTCTGGGATGGGCGGTGAATTGATCAAAGATATTCTGGATCAAGGTCAGGCTAAGTTAGCTAATCATCCCTTATTGATTCTGCAACCGAACGTTGATGCTTACATTTTACGAAAGTGGCTAATGATGCATCATTATCAATTGATCCACGAAACGATCGTTGACGATCATCATGAGATTTACGAAATTATGGTTGCTAAATGGACGACCCAGTCATTTAAGTATAATCATCAACAGTTATTCTTTGGGCCGTTCTTATTAAAGCAGAAGAGTCCCGTTTTTATTAAAAAGTGGCATGATGAACGCCGCCATTTGGAATTCGTAATTAAACAAATGAATCGATCATCAAAGCCACCGCTAAAACGAATTAAAGCGATTCAGCACCGTTGCCAGTTGATCAAGGAGGTCTTATAAATGCGTGTTCGTGATTTAGTTAATCGATTTTTGAAGTTTGCACCAGCGAAAATTGCCGTTAAGGGTGATCCAATCGGCTTACAGATTGGTTCCTTAGATGCACCGGTTCATAAGATTATGACGACGTTGGACGTTCGTCCCCGAACGGTAGATGAAGCTATTAAAAAGCACGTTGACTTTATTTTTGCTCACCATCCAGTGATGTTTCATCCAGCTCACAATTTAGATTTATCGGTTCCACAAAATGAAATGTATGCCCAAATAATTCGACATCACATTACGGTCTACGCGGCTCACAGTAATTTAGATAGTGCTAACGGTGGGATGAACGATTGGTTGGCTAAACGCATTCATCTCCATGATGTAAAAGGCTTAGTGCCAATGTACCATGATGATCAGCATTCCTATTACATGGGTCGAGTCGGTAATTTAAGTCAGCCGATTTCGGTAATGGGATTTGCTAAAAAGTGTAAGAAGTACTTTAACGTTAGTGGTTTACGCCTGATTACGTTACACCCAGACCGAAAGATCCAACGGGTTGCGATTTTAGGTGGCAGCGGTGACGACTTCTATCATGATGCCTTGCGCACTAAGGCTCAGTTGTACGTGACTGGGGACGTTTATTACCATACTGCACATGACATGTTGGCCAACGGTTTATCGGTCGTTGACCCAGGTCATCATATCGAAGCCATCTGTATTCCGCACCTCGCTAAATTGTTTGATCAATGGAATCATCAATACGGCTGGAACGTGAAAGTTGTTGAATCTAAAGTCAATACGGACCCATTTACATTTATTTAAAATTAATTGGTCAATAATGGTCAAACTATTTCACTTAAGGTTAAATTTTTGCTAATATACTAATTGATCGATATCTAAGTAAACGAAAATTTAATCAGGTGATAAAAATATGAATCCAGACGATTTAACAGATGCTGTTGAACAGGCTTTAGGTCAAGCACAACAAATTTGTGTTAACCGTAAGCAGCAACAAATCGGCGTTACTCAACTATTTAAATTTTTAATTCAGCCGGGTAACCTGGTTCGTCAGATGTACAGCAAATTAAACGTTGATTTAAACGGATTGGATCAATTCCTAGATAAACGACTGGATGAAATTCCGGTTGTCAGTGGCGTAGCTTATGGCCGAACGATTTCGCAAAATCTGTATAAGTTACTCCAAGCTGCTAGCCAGATCAAGTCTAAGTTAGGTGACGAATACGTTGCCATTGATACTTTAGCGCTAGCTTTAATGAAGATTGATGATCCGTTAACTGATTATTTGAAAAAACAAGGTGTAACGTACGCCAAACTATTAAAGATTATGAAGCAGATCCGCGGGGGTGAAAAAGTGGTTTCTAAAAACCAAGAACAAGGTTACAACGCCTTAAAACGTTACGGTGTTGATTTAGTTAAAATGGCTCGTGAAGGTAAATTAGCACCGGTCATCGGTCGTGATCAGGAAATCTTAAACGTAATTCGAATCCTTTCTCGAATGACTAAAGATAACCCATTACTCTTAGGTAACCCTGGTGTTGGTAAGACTGCGATCGTTGAAGGCTTAGCTCGTCGAATGGCTGTTAATGATGTTCCAGACAACTTAAAGAATAAAGAACTTTATGAATTAGATATGAGTTCGTTAGTTGCCGGTGCCAAATATCGTGGCCAGTTCGAAGGTCGTTTAAAGGCTGTTTTGAAAGCTGTTCGTAAGTCTAAGGGTAAAATCATCATGTTCATCGATGAAATTCATACCATCGTTGGTGCTGGCAGCAGTGCCGGTGGTATGGATGCCGGTAACATCTTGAAGCCAATGTTAGCCCGTGGTGAATTGCATTTGATCGGTGCCACAACTTTAGATGATTACCATAAGTACATGGAAAAAGATCCGGCATTGGATCGTCGTTTCGAACGGGTAATGGTCAAAGAACCTTCAGTTGAAGATACCATTACGATTCTTCGTGGCTTAAAGGAACGTTTTGAAGTTCACCATGGTGTTAAAATTCATGATAACGCCATCGTCGCAGCCGCTAAGATGTCAAACCGTTATATCACTGACCGTTATTTACCTGATAAGGCGATTGACCTAGTTGATGAAGCTTGTGCCACCATCAGTGTTCAGATGAACTCGAAGCCGGCTTCGTTAGACCAGGCTAACCGTAAACTTTTCCGTGAAAAGGTTGAACGTAAAGCCTTGGAAGGTGAAACCGATGATGCTTCTAAGAAGCGTTTGAAGAAGTTAAAGCCAATCATTGCCAACACGCAGGAAAAAGTTAATAACTTAAACGCTCGTTGGCAAGACGAACGCCAGGTCATTGACCGGGTTGGTAAAGAACGGAAAGCATTACGTCAAGCTAAGAACGATTTGAAGCAGGCTGAAAGTAATTACGATTACAACAAGGCTGCCGTCTTAAAACATGGAACTATGCCAAAGATCGAAGAATCGTTAAAGAAGATGTCTAACCAGGATCACTCTAAAGACTGGTTAGTAAGTCAATCGGTCACCGCCAACGAAATTGCATCGGTTGTCAGTGAAGAAACCGGGATTCCGGTTACTCGTTTAGTTACTGGTGAACGTGAAAAGTTACTTCACTTACCAGAAAACTTGCATAAACGAGTAATTGGTCAAGATCAGGCCGTTCAAGCTGTATCTAATGCCGTAATGCGTGCTCGTGCCGGCTTGGAAGATCCAACCCGTCCACTTGGGTCGTTCCTGTTCTTAGGACCCACTGGAGTTGGTAAAACTGAATTGGCTAAGGCTTTGGCTCAGAATCTGTTTGACTCTGATCGTGAAATGGTCCGAATCGATATGTCTGAATACATGTCCAAAGCTTCGGTATCACGCTTAGTTGGTGCTGCACCTGGTTACGTTGGTTACCAGGAAGGTGGTCAGTTGACCGAAGCTGTTCGTCGTCATCCATACTCGATCGTTTTACTAGATGAAATTGAAAAGGCTAATCCAGCCGTCTTCAATATCCTGTTACAGGTTTTAGATGATGGTCGTTTAACGGACGGTCAAGGCCACACGGTTGACTTTAAGAACACTATCATCATTATGACGTCTAACTTAGGCTCAGACTTACTGCTCAAAGGCATTGATGACAAAGGCAATATTACACCAAAGTGTAAGAAAGAAGTCGAAATGCTTCTAAAGCGTAGTTTCAAGCCTGAATTCTTGAATCGAATTGACGAAAAGATCATGTTTAAGCCATTAACTCTTGATAATATTGAACACATTGTCATCAAGTTAATTAACGAAGTTAACGCTCGTCTAGAAGTTAAGGACATGAGTATTCATATTCAGTCTGACGCTCGTAAATGGATTGCTAAGGGTGGTTACAGTCCACAGTATGGTGCTCGTCCACTTCAGAGATTCATTACCAACTACGTCGAAACGCCGATCGCTAAGATGATTATTGCTGAAAAGGCTAAGGCTCATCAGCAGATCATCGTTGGCTTAAAGGATGATCACTTAACCTTTAACGCCGTGCCGGCTAAAGAGACTGTAAATGCATAATTAAACCTTTAAAATAATTTAAAAAGCGATAGTTTCAGTTAATGCTGAAATTATCGCTTTTTTATTTTATATCTTATAAAATAGATATGTACTAGAAACTTATAGATGATATAATTAAATTATGTTTCTAATTATGAAGAGGTAATCGTTATGAAAGACCATCAATTTGCTATCAAGCCCACTAAATTTTCACAGATGTTAAAAGAACTGAAAACGATTCATTTTTATAATGATCAATTAGCGAAGTTAAAGCCGGCTAAATTATTTAAACAATTGTTACTAAGAGCATTCGCTAATGAGCACAGTAAAACCATGAAGTTGGTCCGACTTCATGATTATATGGCAACGCCAAATCAAGAAGCTGATGAATATTTAGATCAGCATGACAACTTGTCGTTTAACGTATTCTATAACGTTGCTTTAGAATTGTTGCGTTTTGATGTTGATTACGATTTTAAGTTATCGGATCCGCTGAAATGTTTAAAGAAGAGTAATCTTCCATATATTCATGTTAAGAATAAAGCTAAATTAACTGCAGAAGAAGTTCTAAAAGCTTGGTACTTACTCCTGAATACGCACACTAAATTAGGCCAGACGTACTTAGATGAACTAGCGAGTGCGGGTTATTATACCCAATTCTCAGATTTGCCGAAGCCGTTGTTCTTTAATGGTAAAGCCCAGCCAGTTTTTGACACCCGACACATGATCCATGAAGTCGTTTATGTTGAAGCACCGCTAGACACAGATCATGACGGTAAACGTGACCTTTTACGAACCGATGTAATTCGACCAAGTGAAACTAATCAAGGTGTGAAAGTTCCCACGTTATTTACTGCTAACCCTTATAATTTAGGAACTAACGACCGTATCTATAACAAAATGATCCATAATGTTAACGTTCCGTTAAAGCATAAACAGCCTAATCATTATACATATAAGGATGTTGAATCTCATTTTGATCCCACCAAGAACATTCCTGCACCCCGAAAGATTAGAAAGACAAGTAAAGTCGCGGAAGCTAATTGCTATGCAGGTGGCCTGACTTACGAATTGAACCGCTATTTTCTTGCTCGCGGCTTTGCGGTTGTTTATTCATCCGGTGTGGGGACCTTTGATTCACAAGGCGTTCGATCAACCGGTGCCCAATCAGAAGTCGTAAGCGCTGAAGCAGTCATTGAATGGTTAGCTGGTAATCGAACTGCGTTTACTAATCCCGTGGATAACATCGCAATTCCAGCCTGGTGGTCTAACCATAACGTTGGGATGACCGGAATTTCATATTTAGGAACTCTAACCGAAGCCGTTGCTGGAACGGGTGTTAAAGGTTTTAAGGCTGGAATTGCCGAAGCTGGCATTTCTAATTATTATGATTATTACCGAGATAGTGGATTAGTAATCGGTGGTGAAGATTGTGATCTATTGGCCGAATATACATTCAGTCGCCGTAAGAGTGCCGGTCAGTATCATCGATCCAAAGTGCTTTGGCATCACCAGTTAAAACATCTCTTAAAGGGTGAAGATCGTCAGACTGGTGATTACAACCAATTCTGGGATAATCGAAATTACTTAAAGAACGTTCATAATACAAAAGCTAGCATGTTGATCGTTCAGGGTTTGAATGATTGGAACGTTAAACCACGCAACGCTTGGAATCTGTGGCAGCACCTGCAAAATGTTCCGACAAATAAAAAACTATTATTGCATCAAGGCCAGCACATGTATGTTTATGATTTACAATCGCTTGATTTTATTGATATGGCCAATCTATTTTTTAGTAATAAGCTTTATGACGTTGATAATCACGCTGACCAAGTTCTGCCAAAGGTTTTGATTCAGGATAATACCAAGCCTCAGACCTGGAATACTTATGGTAACTGGGGTCATAGCGGTCAGAAGGTTACTTATCAGCTAAATAATAATCAACTCGTCGTTGGGGAATCATCGTCCTTACCGTTATCTTTTCAAGATCATTTAGATAAAAAGACGTTCAAACACTATTGTGATTATCATAGTGCTTGGCATCATGATGTCTTTAGTGAAAAGCTAAACCCAATGTCAAATAACCGCTTATTATTCACAAGTGATCAGTTAAAGTCTAATCTAATCATTGACGGCGCAGCACACTTGAAATTACGGGTCAAGAGTAGTTCTGATGTTGGCTTGTTAACAGCATTCTTAGTGGATTATGGAAAGGCTAAACGTCTGACAACTGCACCACAATATTTACAACCACAGCGAACGACCATGAATTATCAATACCAAAAGATGGTCGTTAAAGATTATAAGTATCAAGAACACCCGACACCGTATAAAAAGATCGTTACGGCACACCTTAATATGCAGAATCGACATAATTATTATCGAGTTGATGACCTTAAGCCTAATCAATATGTTGATGTTGATTTAGAATTTCAACCAACATTTTTCCACATTTTGCCAAATCATCGGGTTGGTTTAGTAATCTGTGCAACTGACTTTGTGTGGACGATTCGTGGCAATCAGAAGATTCGGTACACTATTGATCCAAAACATTCACAGTTGATTTTGCCGGTGTATAAGAAATAATAGAATAAACTAAATTTAAAAAGAGCACAACTTCAGAGAAATGAAATTGTGCTCTTTTTTGAATTGTTAATAAATATTAATTATTTTCAGCACTGGCGACAAATTTATCGTTAATTTTGACATCTTTGGAAAACTTATGGGTATAGAGCATAAAGTAAACAATTAATAATACTCCAGTGATAACAAAAATATAAATATCATTGGTAAAGTGTTTAAGTAAGAAACTGAATATAATTGTACCAATTGGCATAAAGATTGTATTGACAGCGGAACTAGCTGAAGATACACGGCCCATCAATTTAGTTGGGATGGTGGATTGCATTCTGACACCGGTTGAAACATTCATCACACCTAAAAATAGACCAATGATTAACGCAATCAGAATACCTAAAATAGTTACCATCCAGAATCCGGTTACATAATTAAATATAAATCCTAAGGCAATCGTACACATTCCAATCGCACTCATTCCAAGCATATTGGATAAAGTTAATAATTTTGACAATGAGCTTGTTTTCTTGATAATTATATTAACTAAAATACTACCGATAACGATACCAAAGATCAGTCCAGAATCCAGAAAACTTACGACTTCATTAGGTAAGTGCAGTTTTTCAACGATTACGTATGACGGAGCAACTGTCAAAAGGCTACCTAATAAATTGGCCACACAGGCAATGATCATTAAATCCTGAATTAATTTCCGTTTCTTGATGTAGTTGAGGCCAACTTTAAAGTCATGTAACTGTTGATGCTTAATCGGTTTAGCTTTTGCTTTAGCAGGCTCTTTTTTAATAAAGAAGTGCATCGTTAACATCATGCTAAATGCGAAAGCCGTTGCTAAAAAGTCAATCGTAATGAAAGTATTGATACTAACTAAGCTGTACAGGACAGCATCGAAGACTGGAGCAAAGAAGCTGGCGCCAGCACTGCAGGCTTGTTCGTAAGAATTTAGAGATGCAATTTTGTGTTGATTTACTAATTCATGAACTGAAGCCGTATAGGTAGTTCCAGACACGTTACTAAATAGTTCAGAAAAAGCTACGAAGATCATAACCGGGATTAATTCCTGACTTTTAGCAAACATTGGTAAAAGCATTGCGAAGAATACTAATAAAAGTAATCTCATGATGTAATTTACAATTAAAATATGTTTATGATTATGGCGATCAACATAGTTACCAATCGGAATAAATAACAAGAAATCAATAATTGGATCGATTGCCACGTCCAAACCGAAGCTTAATGGCGAGTGAGTATTGTGTAGTAACATAAAACCCATTCCATAGCCGAGCATTGTGCCACTTAGTGAACTCACGATATCACTGATAACTGCTTTTATAATTTGCTGATTGGATTGATGATCAGAGATTTTTACAGTTTGCATAGGTCAGTTCTTTTCCATAATTGGTAACAATAATTAATAATTTATACATATTTTGTTTATATTCTTAACATTATTGTAAATAACATGACTAATTATAGTTTTTTTTTTGATGTTTCTGTAAAGAAAATTCGCAAAATTGGGTGAAGAAAAAAGGCATAAAATCAATTATGCCTCAAAATAATTTATATTTTTAACCTTTAATATACGGATGTCGCTTTTTCTCGGTATTGGTATGAACAAACGATAATTTAATGTTAACAGCGGTCTTATGAGGGATGCCTAAATCACAGATTGATTTAATGGGAGCCTTTTGAATTTTACTTAAAGTTCCAAAATGACGGAAGAGTTTGTTACGGGTTCTCGGACCGACACCATGAATTTCGGTCAATTCAGAATGGATTTCGTGACGAGAATGAACATTACGATGATAACCGATTACAAAACGGTGGATTTCGTCCTGGACTCGGGTGATTAGGTAAAAACCTTCACTACGGTAATTCAGTGGAACCCTGTAGAAAACGCCATGAATTCGTTGAATTAAATGGTTGGTTCGATGCTTATTATCCTTGACCATTCCGGCAACCGGGATGTTTAAGTTTAATTCATTGTGCAGAACGTCTAAAGCAGCGTTGACCTGAATTTTGCCACCATCCATAAGGATTAAACCGGGCATACTCTTATGTTCCTTTAATAGTCGAGTATAACGACGGCGAATAACTTCGTGCATTCCGGCATTTTCATCAGCATGCTTTGTGTGTAGCTTATATTTGCGGTACAAATCCTTATTTGGACGACCGTCTACAAAGACAACGTCCGCAGCAGTATTATCAAAGCCTTGAATATCAGCGATATCAAAGGCTTCAATTCGCTTTGGATAGGGGATGTGCATTGCCTTTGCAAGTTCTTCAGCAGCACCCTTAGTTTTACGGTTATTTAATTCAAGTAATCTGAAACGATCACGAAGGTAAATCTTAGCGTTTTTCTGGGCCATCAGTAACAAACCACGCTTCTGACCACGTTGAGGTGTCTTAACTTCGGTATGTAAGGCATCACGTAAAATATGTTTAGGGATGTCTTTTGGTACTAAGATCGTTTGTGGCGTGATGTTATGACTAACCCGATAGAATTGGACGATGTAACTTAGCATCGTGTCCTTCGGTGACTGAATAATTGGGAAGAATCGCTTAATTCGTTTCATTAAACGAGCTTGACGAATGTAGAAGACACTGATGCACATCCAGCTATTTTTAGCGTAGTAAGCAAAAATATCCTGGGTCGTGTAATCATTCGAAATAATCTTCTGTGGTTCAACAGTGATCTTAATGAACCGATAGAGATCACGGTATTTAGCCGCATCTTCAAAGCGAAGGTCATGGGCGGCATCCTTCATTTTCTTAATCAAGATGTGCTTAGCAGGCGTTAGATCTCCGCTTAAGAACGTTTTAATCCGTTTAATCTGACGAGCGTAAACACTCTTTGGGATTGTTTTGAAGCAAGCCCCTAAGCATTCGCCCATATGATAATACAGGCAAGGACGACCGTTAGTTCGACCGTGACAACGACGCAATGGGTATAACTTTTGTAAGAAGTCTAAAGTTTTATGAGCGGCCGTTTCGTTTGGGTAGGGACCAAAGACCCATTCCTTTTTCGGCTTGGGATCACGGGTCATTTTCATGTGGGGATCCCGTTGCTTAGTGATTGCGATATACGGGTAGGTTTCACGACCTTGCTTCAGTTGAATATTGAAGTACGGTCGATATTTCTGGATCAGCGTGATTTCCTGTAAAAAGGCTTCTTTATCGTTAGCACAATAAAAGACGTTGAAATCTCTGATTTCAGAGACTAATTTACCCCATTTACCATAGTGTCGAGCTTTAAAATAAGAACGAACTCGATGTTTTAAATCCTTGGATTTACCAACATAGATGATTTTGTCGTGGGAATTTTTCATCTCGTAGCAGCCAGGTTTATCAAGAAGTAATTTTAATTTGTGTTCGACCAACGGTACGGCCATTAAATCCCACCTTTACGATTAAATGATAATAAATTTAGCACGATAATTATAGCTTTCATTTGTACTTTGTCAACAATAATAACTATTATGAAATTTAAGGAAGTGCTTTTAATCATGATCAAAATCTTAACTGATTCCACATCCGTTGTTAATCAAGCTGACGCTAAAAAATACGGTATCACGGTAATTCCGTTAACGATTGCTTTAGGTAATAAATCCTATTTAGATGGTGTAACCGCTGATAGTGATCTAGTGGATCACTATAATGATACCCACCGAAATGATATTTCACGGTCCAGTCAGCCACCGATTGGTAAATTTGTTGAAGCCTTTAAGAAGTTAACTAAAAACGGTGACTCAGTATTAGCAATCATGATCGGTGACAACTTCAGCGGAACTTACAACGTCGTTTGTAAAGCCAGTAAAATGGTTAAAGGGAACATCAATGTCATCAACAGTAAAACTACCGACCAGAGTCTTCGACATATGGTTGTCTCCGCTGCTCAAATGGCCAACAGTCAAAAGTACTCCATAGATCAGATCATTAATAAAGTTGATGACATCCGGAAGCACAGTACTTTATACATGGGTGTTAGTACCTTACGTAATCTAAGAAAAAACGGCCGAATTCACATGTTTGCGAGTGTCCTGTCGTTTATCTTTCATCTATACATTGTGGTTAACTTGGACATTAACCAGAAGTTGCACATCGCCGCAAAGGGTCGTGGCAAAAAGACGTTCTTACGCTGGATGCCTAGATACCTGAATTCACTGAAGGGTGAGTCAATTAAATATATGGGAATTAGCTATACCGGTGACGTCAAATTTCCAAAATTATTAGCTCAAAAAATGCAACATCAGTTCCCAAAGGTACCGATGATTTTACGTCACACTTCAGCAACGATTACCTGTCATACCGGTGAAAACGCCTACGCAGTTATGACGTGTACTAAATAGTTATTTCTTAATATCTTTTTGAATATTTGAGTGGTTAACTGATAAATTACCGGTATCCAAATTAAGTTTAGCGTCCGTTAAATGCGTTGTTTTAGGCAGAACCAGTAATAACTTGTTATTGCGCCAGATTCGATTAATTTTAACGAAGTTAAATAAACTAAAGTGATGCTTTGGACTTTTAACCATTAATTGATCATCGTTCGTTTGGATGATCGGGACATCATTTTCATTCGCTGAATATTTGATTTTGGGCTTGTTGCCAAGTTTAATGGTGATGTCAAAATTATCGAGGTTAATTCTGAGGTTATTAATCGATTGGGTAAGTGTGAGTGTTTTGGTCTTTATGGCTTTCACCTTCATTATTTTTAATACTTTCTCTTAGCGGAATTTCTCTTTGAAAAAAGATTTAATAGGGATAATACTTAGCTAAATCGATGTGAGAGAGATTTAGTGATTTCTTAATTAATTTGTGAATTAATGTCCAAGTAGTTTTAGTGACGTGGTTAGCAGTCTTAGTCGATTGTTTAGTTAGTAATTTAATTAATGATTTACCGGTTAACGATTTAGCTTTCACATCAATTTCTCGAATTCGATGAATGCCGTAAGTTTGGCAATGCTTGCGATAAACATTGACTTCGTTGATAAATTTGCTGTAGTGCGGAGCAATTAAAACGTCCAATAAGCGGTAAAGCCAATATGCATTATTTAGGTTGACCGTATTACTAATATTTTCGTAATTCTCAGGGACTGCGTTGATGTTAGCGTAGAACGGAACATAAGGACTATAGTTAGTAAAGCCGAATGAAATCCATTCTAAAGCGGCATACTTAGGGTCAACGTTGTTTCGAAGTTGTAAGATATGAGAGATTTGGTTTCGTGCCATTGCGATGGAGCGTAGGGTCGGCTTTATGTGTTCTTGCTTATTAGCAAATGGATCGTAAGGGGTTCGTTGATAATGGGATGCCAGAAAATGTTCGACATCTTCAACCGATAGTTTATGATTAGGTTTTCTGAAGAATGGTAAATGTTGGCTAAACGGTGACTGTTTGATTTCAGGATTGAACATTTTTTGACCGTACCAAACTCGGGGCGTATTGTAGTGCGAATCGGCTTCGGTATGGGTGCCAACAATTTCACGGAAGTTAATTTGATTATGATTGCCATGGTGAGGATCTAAATTATTTTTAACGATGAAATCTTTAAAGCCGGTTGACCACATGTAGTTCTTATGCTGAGTATCAGTAAAATCGATTTTCCGAATGCTGATCTGATTAGGCGCAATCGCGTAACAGTCATCCGGGATTCGAACTGCAACCCAGTGATGACCACCCGCAGTTTCCATATACCAAAGGTCGTTTTTATCAGCAAAGGCGATGCCGTTACTTTGGCCTGTGCCATACCTTTCAATTAAATGGCCTAAGCGCTGAACACCTTCACGAGCACTAGTAATGTACGGCAAAGTAGAAGACAGCATCAAATCTTCATTGATACTGTTCTTCTTAACTAATGGATCATAGCCTAAAAAATGCGAATTATTATAAAGAGTTTCGGTAGCGCTCATGGCGACGTTATGTTCGTTGAAGCCACCTTCTTCAGAAACGCGAGCACTAGCGGGAACGTTTGGCTCACAGGTGTAGCGTTGGGTGTGTTCCGGAACTGGTAATTTTAATCCAGTTAATTTTGATACTAAGAAATTATGTTTCTTATCTAATGCGGGGCGGACGGTAAATGCCTGTGGTCCAACTGGATAAGAACTGTCTTCGTCTCGGCCGATCATGGTTGAACCGTCAAGCGACGCGTCTTTTCCAACTAAAATTGATGTGCATGATGAACGTTTCTTTAACATTATCTCGACTTCCTGTACTATAAGTTAACGTTTTACTTACAATACATAAGTATAGTACACTTTTTACAGAAAATTTAGGTAATTTTGGTAATAAAAAAGGTCACGAAATTATTCGCGACCGATGAATTTAAATTAATTCACGAGATTTAAGAATTCTTGGACTTATTGATAAAGCATTGAAGTCCATTAGTAGCGACAACCGCAACAATGACGGCAATAATTCCAGCTTTAATGAATACTGGCATTACTAACGGTGTACCAACCAAGGCACTACCGATGTAGCCAATAATCATGCCGAAGATAAATGCCCAGACGATTACGGTTAAGTTTGCAGCAATAAAACGCATTTTATCCACCTCGCATTCTTTAACCTAACTAACGGTTCGTAATTAACTGCATGCAAATTAATTAGTGTAATGAATCGTAATCATTAGATTACAAATTCATTATAACCTAATTTCTAAAGATTGAATACCAAGATATTTTGCGTATCTATAGTTTGTTATAATTATCTTAAAGGAGGGTGAATCTCAATGGGCTTCGTTCCATTACAGGTCATTAGTGCATATAGCTTACTACAGAGTACCATTGCGGTACCGAAATTAGTTACCCAAGCTAAAAAGCTAGGTTATAAATCACTGGCCTTGACTGATCACGACGTCATGTATGGTGCCGTGCGTTTTTATAACCTCTGCAAAGCCCACGGTATTCATCCAGTGATTGGTTTAACGTTAACCATTAATGGCGTTATTAATACTGACGAGAATTACGATGTCATTTTGTTGGCCAAAGATTTGCTTGGCTACCGTAATTTGATGAAAATTTCGACCCTTAAACGAACGGTTGGTGAACACCAGCAGTTAACCTGGGACCAGATCCACCAACATTTAAAGGGCCTCTACTTGATTACACCGTTGAATCAGGAATTTAGTAAATTGGTTCAAATCGGTCAGCAAACTCTAGCCGAACGTTATCTAGATAATTTAACGCAGTTTATCCCTAAGGATCAGTTAAAGATTGGTGTTGGGGTAGTTAACAATGATAAGTATCTGCGACTACTTAAATTAATCAGCAAACAGACTCAGGTCAACTTACTAGCGTTATCACCCGTAAAATATTTAAGTTCTGACCAAGCTTTTGCCTTAAAAGTGTTGGACACCATTCAAAAGGGTCAGCAAATCCCTAGCCCAGTTAAGGAATACCACAGCCAAAACCTAGGCCGACAGTGGCTAAAGAGCGAAGCTAATATGGCCGAGGCTTTTACTAGGGTTGGTCTTGCTAGAGCTGCTCAGGAAACGGCAAATATTGCTAATGATTGTCGTTTTATCATTAAAAAACAGCAAATGCGTTTGCCGCATTTCTATGACGAAGCTGAAGCTAAATCGGGCCACGGCCAGAGTTCTCGAGAATATCTGAAATACTTAAGTGAAAAAGGCTTAGCAAATCGTTTTCACGTTAACAAGTATGAACAGACACCCGTTAAGTATCAAAAACGTCTGGATCATGAATTATCAATTATTCGTGATATGGGCTTTGATGATTATTTCTTGATTGTGTGGGACATTGTTCGTTTTATTCGCAGTCGTCACATTACAACAGGTGACGGACGTGGATCTGCCGCCGGTTCGTTAGTCGCCTACGTGTTATATATTACCGATGTTGATCCAATTCAATATCATTTATTGTTTGCCCGATTTTTGAATAAAGAACGAGCTCAGATGCCTGATATCGATTTGGATATCCCGGACGTTCGACGGGATGAAGTTTTACAGTACGTTCATGATAAATATCAGGACTCAGATCCTAAATATCGTAATGATCCGTTACATGAACACGTTTCACAGATCATTACTTTTGATACAATGGCCGCTAAGCAATCGGTTCAGGACGTGGGTCGAGTGTTTGGTCTTAATAGTCATCAGTTACGCCAATGGAGTAAAGCAATCCCAAGCGTTCCGGGAATTACGTTACGTGAAGCTTATCGGCAATCCCAGATGTTACGAAATCTATATAATTCAGGGACTCCCGAAAATCCTAGTGCACCGTTAAATCAGTTATTGTTAAAGACGGCTCACCAAGTTGAAGGTCTACCCAGGCACTATTCAACTCACGCTGCCGGCTTGATTTTGAGTGATCAACCGTTAGTTAAATTATCGCCACTTCAAAACGGTAACGAACATTTATTAATGACACAGTATTCCAAGAATTATGCTGAACAGGTCGGGTTATTAAAGATCGACTTTTTAGGCCTTAGAAACCTGACGTTATTAGGTAATGTTTTACGTTTAGTTAGAGATCATGTTAATCCCAAATTTAATATCCGTAAGATTAATTTAAATGATCCTAGGACGTTGCGACTATTCCAGAAAGGTGATACCGACGGGGTCTTCCAGTTTGAATCCAGTGGAATTCGCCAGGTTCTCCGAAAGTTACATCCCGATCGGTTTAGCTTAGTCGTAGCGGTTAACGCTTTATATCGTCCAGGACCGATTCATAATATTGATACCTTTATTGAACGTAAAAACGGGCAAAAACAAAGTCGTTACCCAAGTAAAGCCGTCGAAAAAATCTTAGCGCCAACCTATGGGATCATCGTCTATCAAGAACAGGTTATGCTAATTGCCCAAGTTATGGGTGGCTTTACGTTAGGTGAAGCCGATATCTTCCGAAGAGCAATGAGTAAAAAGAACCACGCCTTGATGAGTGGCTTACGAACTAAGTTTATTATTGGTGCTCAGAAAAAGGGTTATAAAGAATCGGTCGCCAAGATGATGTTTGATTACATGAACCGGTTTGCTAGTTACGGCTTTAATAAATCACATGCGGTGGCTTACAGTAAATTAGCTTTTCAATTAGCTTACTTAAAAGCTCACTACAGTACGGCATTCTTCGCGGCATTATTGAATTCCGTGATGGGTAACATTAAAAAGACGAAACGCTATTTAGCTGGCGCTCATCGTTTGGGTGTTAAAATAGTTGCTCCAGATATTAATTCAGGATCGAAAGGTTGTACCGTTAAAAATGGCAAATTACAGTTAGGCTTAAATTTCCTGCACGACATCTCAACGGAATTAGTCAATACGATTGAGCAAAATCGCGGAAACTGTTTTGCCGATTTAAATGATTTTATCTTTAAAACGTACCCATATTTGTTACTAGAAGCTAAATCTAACCGAGCACCTAACCAAAAGGGTGATTCCGGACGTGATTTGTTAGGGTCAGATGATCCGACACCTTCGTTATTCCCGTTGATTTATTCAGGGGCGTTGGACAGAATTAATAAAATCAATGCCACTGATCGAGATCGTTTACCTCGATATGAATTACGAAGTGCATGCTACCGTATTTTTCACACCATTAACGTTTATTACCAGCGCTTTTCTGGATCACAGACATATAGTCAGGAATATCATGCTGTTCAGAAATATCGTGAGAATGCTAAAACTTATCAGAAAACGGCTGATAAAATTAAGTATTCCGACTATTTAAAATATCGACAAGCTGTAAAGGTCTTTAAAATTCATGCCCAACAGGGTTTACAAAAACACATTGAACTGATTCGACAGAAAATCAAGACCTTTGAAAGTCTTGGTCTGAAGATTACGCCTGACGTTCGGCACAGTCCGTTGGATTTGAAACGAGCTGAGTATTATTATTTGAATTTCAACCCGATGAATTTATATTCATCATTGGTTGAACCGCTTAATTTAATTCCAATTTCAGGACTAAAATCCGTTCAGAAGTTTGCCAGGATTATGGCGACGATTAAACGGGTTCACGAAGTCAGAACAAAAAACGGTAAATTAATGGCCTTTGCGGACGTCACTGATGGAATTGATAATATATCCATCGTGATTTTCCCGTCAGTATATGAATCCGTTAAAAACCTTCTAAAGTTTAGCCGAATTATTGTTGTTAACGGTCGGGTTGAAAAATCACCGAAGTTGCAGCTGGTCGCTGATCATATCTGGCCGGCTGCCAATCTAATGCGTCAGTATCAGTTAAGGACTCGTCAATATAAACGGTATAACTGGAGACAACATTGCTGTTACATCAGAATTAATAATCAAGATATTCTTCAGTCGTTGTATCGAGTGATTAATCAAAATCGGGGTCCATACCCGATCTTAATTTTTAACGTCGCTAACGGGAACAAATTTCTGTTGAGCAGTCGATATACCGTGTCGAGGCAAGCTCAGAATCAGTTAATCAAGTTACTTGGAAATCATAACGTAATATACAAATAGTAGAATATCCAAATCGGGACGTGATACAATAACTGATGAAATCACGAAGCCATCGGTAAGTTATCGCTTATTAAAGTTTCGCAAGATATACGTTCCAACCGTTGCGGATTGTAGCGGCTTAATGCCTTTATTAAAGGGGAGATTTTGCTTATGAAAAAAACTAAGATCGTAAGTACTTTAGGGCCTGCCAGCTTTACAGTTCCGAAAATTGCAAAGTTAATTAAAGCGGGCGCTAATGTTTTCCGTTTCAACTTCTCACACGGAAGCCATCCTGAACACTTAAAGCGTTACAAGATGGTCGTTCAGGCTGAAAAGCAGACTGGAATGACAGTTGGAATTGACTGTGATACTAAAGGTGCCGAAATTCGAACGACTGCTAACAAAGACGGTAAGAACTTTACTTATCATCCTGGTGATACCTTTAATATCGCTATGGATCCCGATGGCAAGAAAGAAACCACTAAGGACTTAGTTCAGTCTACTTATGATGGACTGTTCGGTGATGTTCACATTGGTGGTCACGTTCTCTTTGATGACGGGATCTTAGATACGATCTGTATCAGCAAAGATAGTTCCAAACGTCAGTTACACGTTAAGGTTCAAAACACCGCTACATTAGGTTCACGTAAGACCGCTGATATTCCTGGTGCCATCGTTCATTTACCAGGTGTTACCGAAAAAGATGAAAATGATATCCGATTTGCATGTGAAAATATGCATATCAACTTCATTACCGCATCATTCTTACGTAAGCCACAGGATGTTCGTGACATCCGTAAGATTTTAAAGGATGAACATATGGAAGACGTTCAGATCTTCCCTAAGTTAGAAAACCAGGAAGGTATTGATAATCTTCTGCCAATCATGAAGCTTGCTGATGGTGTCATGGTACCCCGTGGTGACATGGCCGTTAACATTCCGTTTGAAAACGTACCGTTAGTACAAAAGCACATGATTCACGTATGTAACCGTTTAGGCAAACCGGTTATTACAGCTACCCAGATGGAAGCTTCCATGGCTAAGAACCCACGTCCTAGCCGTGCCGAAGTATCCGATGTCGCTGATGCCGTCTTTGATGGCACCGATGCTACGATGCTTTCTGGTGAAACCGCTAATGGTGACTGGCCCGTCCATGCCGTTGCATCAATGGCACGTATCGATGAAAAAGCTGAATCAGCATACGATAAGTATGCTTACTCACGTCCAGAATTTAAGAACGGTGATGTTACCGAAGCAATTGGCCACACCGTAACTATCTTAGCTAAGGACTTGGGTATTCATACTATCGTTTGTGTAACTGAATCTGGTTACACCGCTCGAATGATTTCTAAATACCGTCCGGATGCTGATATCTTGGCAATGACTTTTGATGATCGTGTTCGTCGTGGTTTAACCATTAACTGGGGCGTTCAGCCAATCTTAGTTAACCGTCCGAACAACGCTAACGAATTATTTGAAGAAGCTTCAAATAAGGCTGTTGAAACGGGCTTAGCTAAGGAAGGTGACATGATATTGATTGTTGGTGGTGCTCCAGCTGCTCAAAAGGGTACGACTAACTTA
Organism: Acetilactobacillus jinshanensis; assembly: GCF_004359375.1. Classification (NCBI taxonomy): domain Bacteria; kingdom Bacillati; phylum Bacillota; class Bacilli; order Lactobacillales; family Lactobacillaceae; genus Acetilactobacillus; species Acetilactobacillus jinshanensis. The sequence goes on from NZ_CP034726.1 coordinate 463,815, forward strand.
GTCAAGGTTCAGTTAATCGGTTCCAAGATGACTCAAGGTCAAGGAATCGGTGATAAAGCCATTATTGGTAAAGCCTTCTTAGCTAATAACGCTAAGGAAGCTAATCAGAAAGCCTTTAAAGGTGGTATTCTGGTTGCTAAAGACACCAACAAAGATTACTTACCAGCCATTAAGAAAGCTAGTGCCTTGGTCGTTGAAAATGGTGGCTTAACTTCATATGCTGCTGTCGTCGGCATTTCGATGAATATCCCAGTCATCGTTGAAGCTACCGATGCCACTAAGCACATTAAAGATGGTGATTTAATCACCGTTGATGCTCGTCGTGGTGTCGTTTATCATGGTGCTTCAAAATAATTTAAATTAAAAATCTAGATACTTGTTTTTAAGAGGTACGCCTTTTAAAGCGTACCTCTTTTTGTGTACAATATTATCTAGAGTAGTTGAACGAAAGGGTCTTTGTATTGGACACCAACTCTATTTTAAGAAACGTATTAGGCCGGGTCGTCCCTGGTAAAGTTACTGATCAGAACGATAAAAATTACTATGTTCAGATCAAAGGAATTACCTTTGAATTAGATAAATCAGAAATTAAAAAGCCGATGCATATCGGTAGTCAGTTCGAAGGTTTCGCTTATATTAATGAAAATCATAAGTTACAGATCACCCGTGACGCACCTAAGGTTCAGGTTGATCATTATGGCTTCGGAACCGTAGTCAGCAGTAAGTATAATTTAGGTGTCTTTGTCGACATTGGCTTGCCAAATAAGGATATTGCTGTATCAATGGATGATTTACCGTTAATTCATGCTTTATGGCCAAAACGCGGTGATAAATTAATGATCGATTTAACGACCGATAAAAAGCACCGCCTTTGGGGTCATCTTGCGGATGAAGAAATTTATGAAACGTTAGCGGTTCCTGGTCAGAGAAAAATGCTTAATAATAACGCTAAAGCATTGGTCTTTCGGGTTATGAAGGCTGGGACCAAAGTCATAACCAATCATTATCACATTGGTTTTATCGATCCTAGTCAGCGTGATGTTGAACCACGACTAGGTGAAGTCGTTAACGCCCGTGTAATTGGCTATCATGATGACGGTTCCTTTAACTTTTCTTTACGACCACGAGCTTATGAAGCGATTGACGGGGATGCCTTAATGTTACTAGCAATGCTTCAGCATGATCCAACCCATCATTTGAACTTTACTGATAAAAGTGATCCAGAAAAGATTAAGACATTCTTTGGAATCAGTAAAGGTCGCTTCAAGCGTGGCGTTGGTCACTTGCTTAAGTATGATCTAATTAAAGAAACCAAGGATGGCCTTGACGTTACTGCTAAAGGTCAGCAATACCATCCGGGAGATTAATAACGAATTAGAGGAAGCGTGTGAACATGCTGCTGAAATTTCAGGATCGTTATAAAAAAATCGTTTTCGATATGCTGTCGTTACTTCCGGAAATGGGTCAGATTTCCCGGATTAACCAAACGTTTCAGTGGTATCACGATGCCAGTAACCGACATTTATACTTATGGAAACGTCATTCCAATAATTGGTTAGGTTTGATCGGGGTCGAAGTCAGACCAAAGTTAATCATCATTCGGCAGCTAGTGTTAGTTCCTGAAATTAATGACCGAAGCCTTAGTTATTTTCAAATGCTTGATGATTTAAGACAGCGGTACTCAAAGCAACGGTTCATGGGTGATTTTGAAACGACGGCCATTTGCCAGGTATGGGAAAGAAGTCATTCGGTTGGTAAATGATGAACCAAACGTTCATTTAAATAAATTTAGCGGGCCTTTAGAATTACTTCTTAAGTTGATTCAAAAAAATAAGATGAATATTTATGATATTAAGATCTCGGCAATTACGAGTCAATACCTTAAGTATGTTCATCAATTAAAGTCCTTAGATTTAGATATTGTCGGTGATTTTTTAATCATGGCAACTAAGCTGATGGCCATTAAATCAAAAATGCTCTTACCAAAACGAAAGACTAACGATGATGAATCTGATCCACGAAAGGGCCTAGTCCATCAACTGGTTGTATATAAGAAGTATAAACGAGCGGCTAACCAGCTCCAGGATTTAGAACTGAACCGAAAACAATATTATACTCGGCCAGCAATCGTTCCTAGCAAAAGTAATCACTTAATTAATTTACATGATCAATTGAGTTCACAAATCCTGGGAAAAGTTTTTCAAAACGTTATTAAACGCCGGGTTGAACAAAAGCCGATCAGTGAGAACGTGACGGAATGGCACTATTCCGTAAAGAGACAAGGAACTAAGATTCTTCAAGCAATTAAACTTCGTCACGGTTTAAAGTTACACGCGCTTTTTTTGTTAAATAATGATTTAGAAGAACTAATTACTAATTTTTTGGCGCTTTTAGATTTAATTAAGGAACAACGAATTCGAATTAACTGTGATTATATAGTCGTTTTAAATAAATGAGGGAGGACAGTCTTGTGATTACTAAATGTGCTAGAGTTGAGGGCTTACTTTACGTTACTGGTGATACGGGATTAACCGTTAATCAATTAGTTTCCGTAACGAGCTTATCAAAGAATCGAATTGAGTTAAGCCTTAAGAAGCTTAATCAACGTTTTAGTAATGACGATGATTGCCCATTTCAACTTCTAAATATTCATGGTCGATACCAATTAATCACTAAAAAGGCATTAAACGTTGATATTCAGCGGTATTTTAAAAATACTCATACGTCAATTCTGACGTCGGCTGCTCTAGAAACGTTAACCATTATTGCCTATAATCAACCGGTGACCCGAATTGAGGTCGATGATATTCGGGGCGTTAACAGTTCGGTAACGATTGAAAAATTATTACGACAAAAATTAATTAAAAAGGCCGGTCGTAAAAAGACGTTAGGAAACCCAATCATGTTTAAGACTACTGATGAATTTCTTAATCTCTTTGGCCTAAAGAACATTAAACAATTACCTAAAATCAAAAAATAAGATCGAGGAAGATATAATTTGCAAAGATTACAAAAAGTTATGGCTCATGCTGGAGTTGCTTCACGGCGAAAATCAGAAAAAATCATTTTAGACGGTCACGTAAAGGTGAACGGTAAAGTCGTCACTAAATTAGGTACTAAAGTGAAAAACAGTGACGAAATCGAAGTTAATGACGTTCCGATTACTAAAGAACGTCAGGTTTATTATCTCTTTTACAAACCGCGTCGGGTAATTTCATCGGTTAAGGATGAGAAGCATCGGACGACCGTCGTTGACTTCTTCCCTGACGTTACCCAGCGAATTTATCCCGTCGGTCGTTTAGATTATGATACTTCTGGCTTAATCATCTTAACCAATGACGGTGAATTAGATAATTGCTTGACCCATCCTAAATATGAAGTCCCGAAGACTTACGTTGCTAAAGTTGAAGGAATTCCAAATAATTCTGAATTGGAACACCTTCGCTGGGGAACCAAAGTCAGTGGTCGAAAGGTTGTCCCTGACCACATTAAGATTCTTGCATCAGCACCTAAGACCAAAAATGCCGTTATTCAGCTTACTGTTCATGAAGGCCGTAACCATGAAGTTAAGAAGTTATTCGAATATATTGGCCATCCAGTTAAAACGTTGACTCGTACCCAATACAGTTTCTTAACCATTGGCAAATTGAAACCGGGTCAGTACCGTTTCTTACGGAAAGCCGAAGTCAATAAATTAAAGACGTTAGCTGGCAAACCACGTGAACATTAACGTTTAATTAGATCGTTGCTATAGGAGTATTTCCATATGGATCCACAGTCGTTATTGCTATTCTTATCATTACGCCAGCCCCGACGAATTCGGGTGATTGAAAATGTTTTGGTGGGGCATAAGACGGTGTCCAATTTATATTGGGGAATGCGCTACGGTATTCTGGACTATTTGGGAGCTTTAAAATCAGTTAATAAACAAACTGATCAAAACGCTTTACAGCAATTAATTAATAACGGTGATGTCATTACTCCAGATTATCGGGAGTATTCATTAACTCCTAGGGGCTACCAGAAAGCCGTTAAATTACGGAATAAATGGTACGTCCCTAAATATCTAAAGTATCATTTGAATTATGATTTACCACGATTTAAAGCTCGGTTATTATTAGCTGTCCAGGTAGCTTCTGAATATAGTTATCACAACCGAAATTACTATCCGGTGCAAATTGATTATCGGGACGCTGAATTCGTTAAACAGTGGTTTTATCATTATCGTGATCATTATTTAACGAAACGATGCTATCAATTTTTAGTGAATGCGTTTCAGCAATTTAATCAATTGGATCCGACATTGGGATGGCAAGCCGCTAATTTATTAGTTGGCCATAATGATCCTGGCCAAACCCTGGATCAACAGGGCCGTAAGCTTCATCAGCCCGTTACTGAAATGCTTTTTCGACAGCTTGATATTTTGTGTGCTTTTGTAGCAATGCTTAATCAGAAAAATAACGTTTTTTCGCCGTTGCTATTTCAATTACGGAATTCACCGATAAGTGATAGCGCCATTCGGACGTATCAACTAGCTCAGCAGCATTGTCATTTTAATCAGATCTGTAATATTCAGAGACTTCGGTTATCGACAGTAAAGGAGCACTTATTAGGTGTTGCCGTTTTTATTAAACGAGCATCATTTCCGTATCAAGCGTTTATTTCAGAACCAATGATGAAATCTTTAAATCAGCTATATCAAGGTAATCCTGATAAATGGGATTATTCTAAATATCAGTCTGTAACCGGGCAACATTTAGATTTCTTTTACTTTCGGCTTTTTCAGATCTTAAGGAGCAAGCAGCATGAATGATCAACGTCATCAACAATTGATAGCCATTTTGAAAAAACGGTTCGGCTTTACTTGTTTTAGAGAAGGCCAAGAAACGGTTCTTGATGAATTACTGGATCATCATAATGTCTTAGCAGTCTTGCCGACTGGATCGGGGAAAAGTCTGATTTATCAGATGTATGGCTATCTGCAGAAAAACCTGATTATTATCGTTTCACCACTTTTGTCGCTGATGCAGGACCAAGTTAGTCGAATGCAGTATTTAGGAATTAAGCGTGCGGTTGCTCTAAATTCATTGCTAAATTATCGGCAAAAGTCCTTTGTCATGCATCATTTATCGTCATATCACTACTTGTATGTGTCACCTGAAATGCTCGCTAACGATGAATTAATTCAGCGGTTACAGCAACTGTCAATCGGCCTGTTTGTGATTGATGAAGTTCATTGTATTTCACAGTGGGGACCCGATTTTCGTCCTGAATATTTAAACCTCAAACGAGTTTTAAGTCAACTGGGTAATCCGTTAACGTTGATGCTTACAGCGACCGCTACTCAAGCGGTTCAGCACGATATTTTGCATAAACTGGGCTTAGATCCAAGATTGGTTAAACGAGTTGATTACTCGGTTGATCGCCCCAACATCTTTTTAGCCGTTAAACAGGTTGATAATCAAAAAGACAAGGATCAGCAACTGGTAAATTTGATTAATCATTTGAAGTTACCAGGTGTTGTGTATTTATCCAGTAAGAAGCAGGCTAATCAGCTTGCTGATTATTTACAGAAAAATTGTAATTTACGGGTTGAGGCGTATCATTCTGGCTTGGATCAGGAGTCACGTTACAAAATTCAGCATCAATTCATGAATAATCAGATTGACGTTATCTGTGCAACCAGTGCTTTTGGAATGGGGATCAATAAAGATAACATTCGCTTTGTAATTCATTACCATTTACCAGCTGATTTAGGTGAGTATACCCAGGAAATTGGCCGTGCTGGACGGGATGGTAAGCAGAGTATCGCCATTATTCTTTATCAGGATCATGATGAAGATTTACCGTATACCCTAGCCGTTGGCGAGATTCCTAATCGGGCGATGATCGAAGAATTCTATCGTAATCCGCATCAATTGATGAAGTATCGTCGGAACGTACTACAGATTGGCGTCCTTAGCTATTATTTTGAACATCATTTTTCACCACCACAAACGTTATCGATATTTACTAAACGTCGACGTGAGAAAAGTTTGCAGCTAAAAATAATGGTGAAATATGTACATTGTAAAACCTGTCGCAGGCAGTATTTACTTCATCATTTTGGCCAAAAATTTAACGGCCATAATCAGAAATGCTGTGACTTTAAAAATGCGCTTAATCTAAAGTCATTAGGGTTATATGTTAATCATCACTCCAAACGATCGTTGATTACTTTTGATTGGCAACCGATTCTCGATCAATTGTTCAATGTTAAAAAATGATCATGAATGTTATAATTATTGCTGGAATTCAGGAGGGTATTATTGATGAAACGAAATCAAAAACAGCCATGGAACGAGACTTTTAGTGACGACCGTGATTCGTCCGGACACTTATCACGAACGAAACTTCATCGTCAAAATCATAATAACAACGTAATTACCGTAATCTTGGTTGTTATTATTGGTTTAATTGCGGTCTTTGCTTTGATCTATGGCTTAGCCAGTAATACGTTTGGCCATGACAACGCTAGTCATCATGCAACTCGAATTAGCCGGGTCAGCACTTCACATAAGCACCATAAACACCATGCTAAAAAGCATCATGAACATAAAGATAAAAAATCTAGTGACACTGACGTAGCTACCAGTGAATCTAGTACTAGTACCAGTGAGTCTAGTAAGCCGGCCACTAGTTCAGACAGTGACTCTAGTCACGCTAGCTCGAAAGACAGTAGCAGTGATAGTAATAACGGTTCAAAATCTTCAAATTCAAGTGCTAGTAGTTCTGCTAGTTCAGCATCCAGTAAGCCATCTAGTCAACAGTCAGGTGCTAAATCAGGATCCACTACGCCAAGTTCAGATTCTCAAAAATCTGGTAATAATCAATAAGGAGATTATCTAATAATGCATAAAAATGGATTACAAATTGCAATCGATGGCCCTGCATCGGCCGGTAAAAGTACCGTAGCTAAATTAATTGCCAAAAAGTTTTCGTACGTTTATTGTGATACCGGTGCAATGTACCGTTCCGTAACGTTAAAAGCCATGCGTAATAACATTCCGTTAACTGATGAAGCTCGCATCATGAAGATGATGAAGCATACTGACATCAGTTTTGCACCTGGTAAACCACAGCAAAAGGTCTTTATTGATGGTCATGAAGTAACGAACGCCATCAGAAGTGAAGCCGTTACTAATTCAGTATCCACCGTTGCGGCACTACTAGATGTCCGTAAAGACCTTAGTAACCGTCAGCGTGAAATTGCTGAAAATGGTGGCATCGTAATGGACGGTCGAGACATTGGAACGACCGTATTGCCTCATGCCGAAGTTAAAATCTTTTTGGTTGCCAGCGTTCAAGAACGTGCTAAGCGTCGTTTTAAAGATAACGCTCAAAAGGGTATTCATACCCCGATTAAGAAGTTAGCTCATGAAATTGAAGTTAGAGACTATAAAGATTCTCATCGAAAGATTTCACCACTGACTCAAGCAAAGGATGCAATCCGGATTGATACGACTCATGTTTCAATCCAAGGTGTCGTTGACAAGATCGCGGAAATCATAGATAAAAAATTAAAGTAATTTAAAACTAGCATTTAGCGAATTTATAGTATAAAATAATAACCAGTGTTGTCGCAAGGAGGAAGTATTGGATGAGTGAAGAAAATACTGATGGAAATAAGAACGAACAATTAATGAAAGCTCTTAACAGCATCAAGACTGTTCATGTTGGTGATGTTGTTGAAGGTGACATTTTAGCTATTGATGCCAGTGGCCAAGTTGTTGTTGGCATTAAAGATTCCGGTGTTGAAGGTGTTATCCCTCGCCGTGAATTATCTACGCAGCCGATTGATGATGTTCATAAGAAATTCCATAAAGGTGACACCGTAAAGGTAGTTGTCTTAGAACATATTGGTGATGATAACGAAGGTGGCAGTTTCTTACTGTCCATCCGTCGTCTTAAGGCTCGTAAAGTATGGGCTAAGATTCAGGAAAAGGCTAAGAACAAAGAAACCATTAAAGTTCCGGTTAAGCGTGCCGTACGTGGTGGCTTAGTTGTTGACGCTGGTGTTCGTGGCTTTATTCCTGCATCAATGATCACTGATCATTTTGTTCGTGACTTAAAGCAGTTCGAAGGTAAGACCTTAGAATGTAAGATTGTTGAAGTAGTTCCAATGAAGAACCGCTTAATCTTATCTCACCGAGCAATCGTTGAAGACAAGCGCAAAGTTGCTAGAGACAAAGTTATGTCTACCTTAAAGGCCGGCGATGTTGTTAAAGGCAAGGTCGTTCGTTTAGTAAGCTTTGGTGCCTTCGTTGATTTAGGTGGCATTGATGGTTTAGTTCACATTTCTCAGATTTCATACCAGCATGTTGACAAACCTTCAGATGTATTAAAGGTTGGCCAAGAAGTTAAGGTTAAAGTCTTAAATGTTGACCCAGACCGTAACCGAATTGCTTTATCAATTAAGCAGACCTTACCATCTCCTTGGGAACAGGTTGAAGAAAAGGCCCCTAAGGGTAGTATCGTTAAAGGTGTTGTAAAACGTTTAGTTGATTTTGGTGCTTTTGTGGAAGTATATCCTGGTGTTGAAGGATTACTCCATATTTCCCAGATTTCTCACAAACATATCAATACTCCTAGCGACGTATTAAAAGTTGGTCAAGAAGTTAAGGTTAAAGTCTTAGACGTACAACCTGAAAACCATCGTTTATCATTATCAATGAGAGCCTTAGAACCGGCACCTGCTCACCGTAATGGTAATAACAATGGTGGCGCAAGTCATCGTCGTAACCGTAACGCAGTTAACGACAACTCCACTCGTAACGCACCTAGCGAAGACAAAGGATTCTCCGTTGGTGACACTGGTGAAGCTGGTCAAGCCTTAAAAGAAGCTGCTAAGAAGTTACGTAACAACAAATAATTAAAATAACAAATAATTTTAATTAATTTTCAATTATCCTTCAATTGTCTTCGTTACAGTTGAGGGATAATTTTTTATCTAATGTTTTTAAAACGAAAGTGAGGCATGTAATATATGAGTCAACCCACAGTCGCAATCGTTGGTCGCCCCAACGTTGGTAAGTCCACCATTTTTAACCGATTGGTTGGTCACCGAGTTTCAATCGTTAATAATGAACCCGGTGTTACCAGAGATCGAATTTATGCCCATGCTGATTGGTTAGGAACTAGATTTAACGTCATTGATACCGGTGGGATTACGATGGGCGATGCTCCGTTTGCTAAGCAAATTACGGCGCAAGCTGAAATTGCGATGGACGAAGCTGATGTAATCATTTTCATGGTCGATGGCCGTCAGAGTATCACCAGTGGTGACGATCAGATTGCCAGAATTCTATATCATACTAATAAGCCTGTGGTATTAGCCGTTAATAAAATGGATAATTCTAAATATAAAGCTAACATTTATGATTTTTACTCGTTAGGCTTTGGCAAGCCATTTCCAATTTCTGGATCACATGGTTTAGGCTTAGGTGATTTACTGGATCAAGTTCTCCGTAAATTCCCAACGGGAATGGATAATCATAAGGACAATAGTATTCACTTCAGTTTAATTGGTCGTCCTAACGTTGGTAAATCATCAATCGTTAACGCCATTTTAGGCCAAAATCGAGTTATCGTATCGAAAACTCCTGGGACTACACGTGATGCCATTGATACGACATTTAAACGTAAACACGATGTCTTTACGATTGCTGATACCGCTGGTCTAAGAAAACGTGGCAAGGTTTACGAAAGTACCGAAAAGTACAGTGATCTTCGCGCCATGAAGGCCATTGATAACAGTGACGTTGTGGTGGTCGTATTAAACGCTGACGAAGGAATTCGTGAAGAAGATAAAAAAATTGCTGGATATGCACATAATGCCTGGAAGGGTGTTATCGTTGCCGTTAATAAATGGGATGACGTTAAAAAGACGACGTCCAGCCAGCATAATTTCCGAATTAATTTCTATAACGAATTTAAATATCTAAGTTATGCTCCGGTAATCTTTGTATCTGCAAAGACACGGCTCCATTTAGGTCAGTTACTTGATCTAATTAAACGTGTTTACCATAACCAAAATATTCGAATTAAGTCATCAGTTTTGAACAATGTGATTACCGATGCCATTTCATTAACGCCGACGCCGACGATTAAAGGCCAACGTTTACGTGTTTATTACGCTACTCAAGTTGCCGTTGGTCCACCGACGTTCGTATTCTTCGTAAATGACCCCCATCTGATGCATTTCTCATACGCTCGTTATCTAGAAAATCAGATTCGTGAGCATTTTGACTTTATGGGAACGCCGATTCATTTTATCAGTCGCCGTCGTAGTTAAAATTGAATGATTGATTTAACAATATCCATGTGATAAATTTAAAATGGTAATTAGCCGCATTGGCAGTTTTACCGTTAATTCACAAGTATCGTTAAAGAAAAACAAGAATTGAATGTAAAAGATCAGTGCGGCTTAATAGTCGGCTGGTCTTTTTTATCAATTAAGGAGCTTAATATGAACTATTCCCAAAAAGCATTAGCCGCATTACATCATCAAAAGCTGAAGGGCTTTAAAGCTAATTATATTTTAGCTTTACGTCATGACAGTGATGATGATTTATATGCCTTAGCTTCACAGCTATATAACGTTGGCTTTTCAGTTCAGGCTAAAAAGATCTATCAGAAATTATTAAAAAAGTATCCTGATGAAGATGAACTGAAGAGTGATTTAGCAGAAATTGCCATTGATGATGGGCAGGATAATAAAGCTTTAAATTACCTTAGCCAGGTCAAACCGAATTCACCTGATTATGTTCAATCTTTAATGGTTTCTGCAGATTTGTATCAAACTCAAGGATTATTAGGGGTCAGTCTACAGAAACTGTTGACGGCTAAGAAGATCGCACCGCACGAAAACGTAATTACATTTGCGTTGGCCGAACTTTACTTCACGATGCGTCGTTATAACGATGCCATCCCGTTATATTTACATTTAATTAAAAAAGGAATCCCAGAATACGCTGAAGTTAATTTAGTTCAACGAATTGGGGTCGCCTACGCAAATGCCGGGATGTTTAACCATGCCATCGGTTACTTAAAACAGATTGACATGAAACATTCGTCGCCTGATACCCAATTTGAAACTGCTTTTACGTATCTTCAGTTAGGTGATTATGAAAAAGCCGTCCATGGCTTTAAGCAACTACATAAGCGTGATGATCAATACGCAACGTTATACCCATATTGGGGTGACGCATTAACGCATCTTCACCGGGATACCGAAGCTTTAAAGATTTACCAAGAAGGTTTACGGGTCGACCAATACAACGAAAATCTCTGGTCTAAAGCTGGGGATGCCGCTATTCGTAAAGAAAAGCCGAAGTTAGCTGAAAAGTACTATCTAAAGGGTCATCATATTGCACCGGATAACTTAATCATTGCCGTTAAGTACTCGAATCTATTGGTTCAAGCTCGTCGGTATCGTGATAACGTTAAATTCTTATCCAGTTACGTTAAGGATGATAATTTAGATCCCCGCTTACTGTGGAATTTAGCAACTTCTTACCGTTACTTACATGACTTTAAGAACGCCAGCGGTTATTACCATCATGCTGAATCATACTTTGCTGATGTTCCAAGCTTCTTAAAGGAAGCCGGATTATTCTACCGTGAAGCTGGTAACATGAAGGAATCATATCGTCTATTGAAATTATACGTTAAACAAGTTCCAAACGATATCGAGATGGCTAACCTGTTGGACGAGTATCGGCATTAACTAGCCAAATCAAGTGATTTCCACTAGAATTAAATTAGATCAAAAATAAAACAGGATGATCGAATGCGATTAACAAACTTACCAGTTGAATTTAAAAAAGCACGACCGGTTCTTCAACGAATTGAAAAAGCTGGATATCAAGCTTATTTCGTTGGTGGCAGTGTCCGGGACACCATTATCGGGGTGCCGATTCACGATGTGGACATTACGTCGAGTGCGTACCCGCAGGAAATTAAGCAGTTATTCCCGAGAACCGTTGATACCGGAATTAAGCATGGAACTGTCATGGTCCTTTATCATGGCCATGGTTACGAAATCACGACGTTCAGAACGGAATCTGGATATCAGGATTATCGCCGACCTGATCACGTTACCTTTGTTAGATCATTGCCAAAGGATTTAAAGCGTCGTGATTTTACGATTAACGCTTTAGCGATGCGTGAAAACGGTGAAGTGACAGATTTATTCGATGGCTTAGGTGATATTAAACGAAAAGTCATTAAGGCCGTTGGCAATCCGGATCGTCGTTTCCACGAAGACGCGTTGCGAATGATGCGCGCGGTTCGGTTCGCTAGTAAATTAGATTTCAAAATTGAACCGAAGACGTTAGAAGCAATTAAGAAATACAGTTTCTTATTAACGAAGATTGCAATCGAACGGGTACATTCAGAATTTGTCAAAATGATGATGGGCCTAAAGCCACGGATGGGCCTTGATTACATGATTGAAACTAATCTGTATCGATACGTTCCCGAATTTAAAGATCAATTAGATGCTTTAAAACGAATTAGCAAAATTCCGCACTTGAAATTAACTAATGAATGTCAGGTTTGGTCATTAATTAGCTATGAGTTTGGCTTAAATCGTCATCAGATTAATCATTTACTTCGGCAGTGGAAATCAGCCGATAAGGTTATTGACGATACCATCACTACGACCAGAACGTTACGTGCAATTCACGATCATAAGTTAACTCCGATCGTGATTTTTAAAGCGGGTTTGACTAGATTAATGGACGCTAATCATTTAGCTATATTATTGGGCTTTGGTGATCAGGATGCTGATTTAAAGAAACAATTTAAGCAGATTCCGATCGCTAGAAAGAACCAGCTTAAGATTAATGGAGGTATCTTAATCAAAGGTCATATCTTAGCCCCTGGACCTAAATTAGGGCAGGTTATTAATCAGTTAGAATTAATGGTCATTAACCGTCAGATTCCGAACCAGGAACCGGCTTTGTTAACCGCAGCGAAAAAATTATCGAAATAACGAAAGTGTGATAACTAGTAATGCAAACTCTGAGAGCTGAGCATCTAAACAAGAGCTATGGTGAGAAAACACTGTTTAGCGACCTTAATTTTATTATTAAGGAACACGACCGAATCGGTTTAATCGGTGTTAACGGGAGTGGTAAGAGTTCACTTCTGAACATGTTAGCCGGATTAGACCATGATTCGACGGGCAAAATCATTACATCAAATTCATATACAATCGGCTACCTAAAACAACATCCAGTTTTAAACGATGATTTAACGATTCTGGATGCGGTTTTTGCTGGCCAGCAGACCGTCTTTAAGACGATTCGTCGATATGAAACAATTTTGAAGCGATATTCAAAACACCCGCTGGATAAAAAGGTTCAGGATCAGTACGAACGAATTTCGGCTCAGATGAATAAGGAAGACGCCTGGGATGCCGAAAATCGAGTAAAAACGATTTTAACTCAGTTAAAAGTCCATGACATGAAACAAAAAGTTGGGACTTTATCCGGTGGTCAGAAGCGTCGAGTTGGTTTGGCTCAGGTCTTGATTCAATCGCCAGACTTATTATTACTTGATGAACCGACTAACCATCTAGACTTTGACTCGGTTGACTGGTTACAGAAGTACTTAGCCCAATATCATGGCGCTTTAGTTGTTGTTACTCATGATCGTTATTTCTTGGACGAAGTTGCTAATAATATTTGGGAATTGTCATTTGGTAAAATTTACCAGTATCAAGGTAATTATCGTGACTACGTCCGTGAGAAAAACGAACGGGTTCGTCGTGCCGTAACCGGTGAACACAAAGAAGAACGAAAGTACAAGAAAGAATTAGCTTGGATGCACCAGGGTGTTAAAGCCCGAGGGACCCGTCAGAACTTTAAGATTAACCAATTTAACGAGACCAAGAAAAATGTGGGTAACTTAAAGGTCCATAAGAACGTTAATATTTCACTTGGTCAGAAACGATTGGGTAAAAAAGTTATTCAGTTAAAGCACGCTAATCTAACGTTAGGCCATCATCGGATCCTGCATGACTTTAACCTATTGGTTCAGGGTGGCCAACGGATCGGAATCAGTGGTCAAAACGGTGCCGGCAAGACCAGTTTATTAAATGTAATTGCTAAAAAATTGCCGTTAGATTCTGGACAAGTCATTATCGGGCCCACAGTCAAGATTGGTTATTATACCCAACAGACTGAACCGATTCCTGGCGATAAACGGATTATTAACTATCTAGATGAAGTCGGTCACAGCGTTACCGATAAAGATGGTAACCGGATCAGTACCTCAGAATTATTGGAACAGTTTCTGTTCCCGCGGTTTATGCATGGGACGTTAATCCGTAAACTATCTGGTGGTGAAAAGCGTCGACTTTACTTATTAAAGTTATTGATGCAGGAACCCAACGTCTTATTACTTGATGAACCAACCAATGATTTAGATATTAGTACATTAACCGTTTTAGAGAATTACATTAAGCACTTTAACGGGACCGTGATTACGGTTTCACATGATCGTTACTTCTTGGATCAAGTCGCTGATCGAATTCTGATTTTTGATGGTGACGGAGTGATTGAGCAGCACGTTGGTAAATTTACGACCATTTTAGTTAACCGCAAGAAAAAGGCTCGGAAAGAAAAATTAGCTGATCATAAAGCTCATGTTCAGGCCGAAAAGATTAATAACCAAACCAAGCAGAAAAAGACGCAGCCTAAACAGCATAAGCACATGACGTATGCTCAAAAGATTGAATACCATAAACTTGGCAAGCAAATCGATCAGATTGACCAAAAGAAGAGTCAGCTGCAAAAAGAAATGGCTAAAAACGGTGATAATTACACCAAATTAGCTAAACTTCAGAAACAGTTTGATCAACTTAATCAATCGGGTAATCAGAAGATGGACAAGTGGATGCAGCTAGGTGAACTCGCTGAAAATAATTAAAGGAGATCTAACGAATGTCAGACCAAATTAATCCAAACGAAGAACAATATTTAAAATTAGCCAGTTACGTATTACATCACGGTCATAAAAAGGCCGACCGAACCGGAACGGGAACCATCAGTACCTTTGGTTATCAGATGCGTTTTGATTTAAGCAAAGGCTTTCCGTTATTGACCACGAAATTCGTTCCGTTCCGTTTAATTAAGAGTGAATTATTATGGTTCATTCATGGTGGAACTAACATTCGTTATCTCTTACAGCGGAATAACCACATCTGGGTTGAATGGCCATTCAAGCGCTATGTTGAATCTGACGCATACCAGGGTCCTGATATGACGAACTTTGAAAAGCGGCGTTTAACTGATCCTGACTTTAGAAAGGTTTACTTACACCAAAAGCATTTATTCTGCAGACGGATTATTGATGACAAGGCCTTTGCTAAAAAGTGGGGAACTTTAGGCAACGTTTACGGTGCTCAGTGGCGTCACTGGCAAAAACGCAACGGTGGCCAGATTGATCAGTTGAAGTGGGTCATTAATAAGGTTCGAAAGACACCGTTCTCCCGACGAATGATAGTCAGTGCCTGGAACCCAGAAGATGTCCCAAGTATGGCTTTACCACCTTGCCATACTTTATGGCAGTTATACGTAAACGATGGAAAATTAAGCTGTCAGCTATATCAACGAAGTGGTGACATCTTCCTAGGCGTACCATTTAATATTGCCAGCTACGCTTTATTAACGTCCTTAATCGCTAAAGAATGTGGACTAAAGCCAGGATACTTTATTCATGACTTAGGTGATGCGCATATTTACCTGAATCACATCAGTCAGATCAGGGAACAACTAAACCGGAAACCTTATAAGGCACCAACATTATGGCTTAACCCGAAGAAGCGCAGTATCTTTGATTACGATATGGATGATATTAAAATCGAAAATTATCATCATCACTCCAAAATCAGGGGCGCTGTCGCAATTTAATCGAATTTCGAAAGGAAAATTGAAATGTTAACTTATGTATGGGCTCAGGATAAAAACGGTACCATTGGTAAAAACGGTGGTCTACCGTGGCATTTACCAGCTGATATGCATCATTTTCAGAAATTGACGACGGGCCACGCCATGTTAGCTGGCCGGACAACCTTTGAAAGCTTTGGCCGGCCGCTTCCGCACCGGAAAAACATGGTTTTGACTAGTCATCCCAAAAAAGATTTTCCAGATAACGTAACGGTCTTTAACACGCCAAACAGTTTCTTGAAGTATGCAGACGCCCATCCTGACGATAAGATCTGTATCGTTGGTGGTGCCCAGATCTTTAAGCTCTTTTTACCATACGTTGATTTTCTGTGCCGAACTGTAATTAACGGTACTTTCGACGGTGATACAAAGATGCCAAAGATTGATTATAGTAAATTTGAACTAGTTAAAGCTGTTAATGGTCAACCGGATCAAAAGAATCACTACGCATACCGTTTTGAAACCTATCGCCGAATTTAAGGCTTGTTAGGATGAGGTGAAATATGCTACGGAAAAATGAACCGCAGGAAAGTTTTTACCAGTATTTGATGTCGCGTCGGAACCTTAAAAAAGTTGATGACCCAATCGCAAATTTTGCGAACAACGCTTTTTATGATGAATCGTTTCCGAAGCAATCTAAGAACTATAATAAAATCTCAAATTATCTAGAAGAATATGGGAGTTATCTACCAAACATGACCATTTTTGATAAGGTTTGGCAGCAATATCAAGATAACATTCATTAAGGAAAAGAAGTGAATGAAATGCCCGTAAATATTCAATGGTTTCCGGGACATATGGCTAAGGCTTTAAAGCAGTTCAAAGCAAACTTGCCAAAGGTCGACATCGTCTTTGAACTGGTCGACGCTCGGTGCCCATACAGTTCCATTAACCCAGAAATCAAAAAGATCAGTAAAGATAAACCACATTTATTGATCCTTACCAAATCCGATTTAGCTGACCCTAAGATGACTCAACGTTGGCTACATTATTTCCGTCATCATGGTTACGCGGCGATTGCAATCGATAGCAAGCAGCACGTAAAATCAGGCAAGATTGCTAAAGCGGCTCGCCAAATTTTAGGTGGTCAACTCGAACATCGTCATCAACGAGGGATCAAGAGTAATAACGTTCGGGCCATCTGTGTAGGTATCCCAAATGTCGGTAAATCAACGTTATTAAACCAGTTAGTCCATCGTCGAGCCGCTCAGGTTGGTAACACACCTGGTGTTACTAAAGGAACTCAATGGTTACGTTCCGGAAACGGTTTATTATTACTGGATACGCCAGGTATTTTATGGCATAAGTTCCAGAACCAGACGATTGCGGATAAGATTTCACTGGTTGGCTCCGTTAAAGCAGGGCAATACTATAACGATGATGTAGCTCTATACGCTCTAAAATTTTTCCGTAATCATCATCCCGATGAATTGGCTAAACGTTACCGATTAACGAAGGCTGATTTTAATTTAAATGACGTTGATTTATTGCTTAAGATTACTAAAAATGTTGGGATGCGCGATGATTACGATCGGGCTTCCTTACGGGTGATTCTCGATACTCGAAAGGAAAAGTTAGGTCGTTTCACGTTAGATGACGTTGCTAAGGTCGAAGCATAATGGCACGCAAGTCGATTAAGGTCATTCGACAGGAATTAAAGGCCACTCGTCACTTATCAGATGAAATGGTTACACGTCTCGCTACTGATTCACGTAAAGGTGTTCGTCAAGTGTTAAAGACCTGGCAACGAAAGTCTAAACGACGCCAACAGATGGTCAAATCGTTTCACGTTCGAGAATCGTATGAACATCATTTACGTAAACAGGGTTACCGACGAATTGCCGGTGTTGACGAAGTTGGTCGAGGTCCTTTAGCGGGACCCGTTGTTACATGTGCCATCGTGTTACCAACCGACTTTAATTTGATTAAAGTCAATGACTCAAAGCAGCTGACACCAAAAGAACGGGAATCTTTATATCCCAGAATTTTGGATGAAGCTTTGGACTACAGCATCGGAATTGGGTCACGCGAACTAATTGATAAGATTAATATCTATCAAGCTGATTTAGTTGCCATGAAGCATGCTGTCTTAACACTAGATCCGCAACCAGATTGTTTAATTGTGGACGCCATGCACATTGCCGTGTCCATTCCACAGTTAAAGCTGTATCACGGGGATGCTAAGAGTGTTTCCGTTGGTGCTGCTAGCATCGTTGCGAAAGTGTATCGAGATCATTTAATGAATAAATATGACCGGTTATATCCCCAGTATGATTTTAAACATAACGCGGGTTATGGTACTCATGAACATTTAATGGCTTTGAAAAAGTATGGGGCAACACCAATTCATCGACGAACTTTTAACCCAGTTCCAAAATATTTAAAATAAATTAGCGAAATTTTTCGTATATAACTTTAGAGGTGACTTTAAAGTGAATATACGAAATTTTTTGTTTAAGTTGAGGTTGTGTCATGGAATTGGGATTAACGGTGAACACAACGTTTATTTAAAAATTAAATCTTTGATAAAGAATAAACAACTGATAGATTTATCCGTGAAGGATATTATTAAAATCGCAAAGATATCAACTCGTTTTAAAACGATGTTTAAGCAGGATTACGCTAGCCAAGGTTTAAAAGATCGAATTAAGCAGAACCAACAGGAGAAATGGCTTTGCATTTTAGATGATAAATATCCATAACGGTTGAGGGAGTCGAGTTGCCCACCGAACATCTTGTTTTACCGTGGTCAGATTGAGTTATTGAAGTCACGGTGTTTGGGTGTTGTCGGTGCCCGTAAAAACAGTCAGTATTCAATTGAAGCGATTGGTAAAGTTTTGCCAGCTATAATTAAAAAGGGCATTACCATTGTGGCGGGATTAGCCGAAGGCGTTGATACGTTAGGTCATCAATGCGCAATCGCTAATCAAGGCAATACGATTGCGGTGATTGGAACCGGTCTTGACCAGATTTATCCACGTTTTCATCATGATCTGCAGAAATATATTGAAAAGTATCAATTGTTAATTACCGAGTATCCGTTGGGTGAGGGACCACGTGGCTTTCATTTCCCAGCTCGGAACCGAATTATTGCTGGACTGGTCGAAACGATTACGATCGTGGAAGCAAAGCAGCGATCAGGGAGTTTGATCACTGCTAATTTGGCGTTGCGAGATAACCGTAACGTGACGGCGATTCCAGGCTCAATCATGAGTCCTTTATCAAACGGGTGTAACGAGTTGATTCAGGAGGGTGCCAAACCCGTTTGTTGCGCAAAAGATATATTGGAAGAGTTCTATAATTTGACAAAATAGGATTATGTGCCCTATTATGTTGACCGATATTAATCAGAGATTTTAACCTGAATTTGATTGAAGGTCGATTTTTGTAATGGTTACAAAAACAAAAACAACTAAAACCAGAAAGAAGCGGACAACGCGTCGACGGACTCGACGTCGTAACCGTAAAAAATTAGTAATTGTCGAATCACCATCGAAAGCTAAAACCGTTGGTAAATTTTTAGGCCGAACTTACCGGGTCGTTGCCAGTAAGGGCCACGTTAGAGATCTACCAAAGAGTAAGATGGGTGTCGACATTAAACATAATTACAAACCTCACTACATTTCAATTCGTGGTAAGGGTGACACCATTCGGATGCTAAAGTCCGAAGCTAAAAAGGCTAAAAAAATTTACTTAGCATCGGACCCTGATCGTGAAGGAGAAGCCATTTCTTGGCATTTAGCACATTTATTGAAGTTAAACGTTAAGGATAAGAACCGAGTATCTTTTAATCAGATTACTCGAGACACCGTTCGTGATTCATTTAAACATCCGCGAACCATTGACATGAACTTGGTAAACGCTCAACAGGCCCGTCGAATCCTTGACCGTTTAGTTGGTTATTCCATTTCACCAGTCTTGTGGCGTAAGGTTAAGAAAGGCCTAAGTGCCGGCCGTGTCCAATCAATTGCCTTATGGCTGGTTATCCAACGTGAACGTGCCATTAAGAAGTTTAAGCCACAAGAATATTGGACGATTGATTTAAATCTTAGTAAAGCTAACTCTAAATTTAAGGGTAGCTTCTGGGGTGTTAACGGTAAGAAACGTGAATTGCATAACAATCATGACGTTCAGGAAGTTATGAAGAACGTCAACGCTAAACAGTCGTTAACGATTACCGATGTTAAGAAACGCATTCGTCATCGTCGGCCAACTCGACCATTCACGACCAGTACGATGCAACAGGCTGCTAACCGTCGTTTACACTTCCGAACGGGTCGTACTATGATGGCTGCCCAACAGTTATTTGAAGGAATTACGATTGGCCGTCACGGTAATCAAGGTCTAATTACGTATATGCGTACCGACTCGACTAGAATTGCAACTCAGGCCGAACACCATGCCGCTAAATTTATTCATGATCAGTTTGGTAAAGAATATGTAGCTAATCCACCGGCTAAGGGTAAAGAATCCAAGGGTGAACAGGATGCTCATGAAGCTATTCGACCAACTTCGGTTTTCCGGACCCCTAGTAGTATTAAGCGTTATCTGACTCGTGATCAGTACCGTCTTTATGCTTTGATTTGGATCCATTTCGTCGCCAGTCAAATGACTCCGGCCAAGATTAACACCATGACGTTAAGTATGGAACAGAATCACGTTGACTTTCGTGCCAACGGTTCTCGTTTAATCTTCCCTGGATTTTTAACGGTATACGGAATGAGCAACAAAGATAGTAACTTGATGCCTGATTTAAAGGCTAATGATACCGTTAAGATTGACAGTATCAATCCTGATCAGCATTTTACTCAGCCGCCGGCACGTTACAGTGAAGCTAATCTTATTCATACTTTAGAAAAGAACGGTGTGGGTCGTCCATCAACGTATTCACCAACTTTGAGTACTATTCAGCGTCGTTATTACGTTCGTTTGAAAGCTCGTCGATTTGTACCAACCGAATTAGGTGAAATCGTTAATAAGATCGTTGAAACGTACTTCCCTGACATCGTTAACATCAAATTTACAGCTGATTTAGAAAATAAGCTGGATCAGATTGCGGCTGCCAAACGGAACTGGGTCCGAGTTGTGGACCAATTCTATCAACCATTCTCTAAAGAAGTTGATCATGCCCAGTCGCAGTTAAAAGATGTTCAGGTCAAGGATAAATTAGCTGGTTTCAATTGTTCAATCTGTGGTGCACCAATGGTCATCAAGATGGGTCGTTACGGTAAGTTTGATGCTTGCTCGAGATTTCCAGCTTGTCGAAACACCAAAGCCATTGTTCAGAAGATCGGCGTAACCTGTCCAAAATGTAAGAAAGGTCAGGTCATCGTTCGTCGATCTCGGCGTGGCCGAAAGTTCTACGGCTGTTCACGTTATCCAAAATGTGATTTCGTCAGCTGGTACAAGCCGATTAGCCGAAAGTGTCCTAAAGACGGTCACTTCTTAGTTGAAAAGCGAACCCGTGGTGGTTATCAGGTCGTATGTCCGAACCATGATTATAAAGAAGCTTTACAGAAATAAGCTAAATATGATTTAATAAAAGCAGCATCGTTTTTAAGGGATGCTGCTTTTGTTTACAAGAAATCGAATTTAAGAAAGGCTGCTATTAATATGGATAATATGATGACCCCTCGTGAAATCGTTAAGGAATTAAATAAGTATATTGTGGGCCAAACTGAAGCAAAGAAAGCCGTTGCAATTGCATTGCGTAACCGCTACCGACGATTACAATTGCCTAAGTCAATTCAAGAAGACATCACTCCTAAAAATTTATTAATGATCGGGTCGACCGGTGTTGGGAAGACTGAAATTGCTCGACGATTAGCTCGACTTGTTAAGGCGCCGTTTATCAAGGTTGAAGCCACTAAATTTACTGAAGTTGGTTACGTTGGTAACGATGTTCAATCGATGATTCGTGATTTAGTCTATCAGGCGGTTCATAACGAAAAGAAGTTATATTACGCAAAGGTCCATGATGAAGCCGTTCGTCGTGCTAATAATGAATTAGTAAAATTATTGGTACCAGCTCAGTCAAAAGCTCAGCAGCAACAGACTAAGCAACAGGGCCTTAATGATCTAATGGGGATGTTTAAAGATCTCCAGAAAGGTAAAATGCCGGATTATTCTAAGATGAATAATGATGCGCAATCTCCTCACGTTAGTGATGACGTGAAAGAAAAACGGATGAACGTTTCCCAGAAACTTAACCAGGGCCTTTTAGAAAACGACGTGGTTAAAGTTTGGGTAAACGATCCAAATCAAGCTGTTAGCCCGCAAAACAATGCTTTGAGCCAGATGGGAATCAACTTGAATGACATTATGCCAAAGCGAAAGGTTCCGCGTAGTATGAAAGTTTCTGAAGCACGGAAAGTCTTAACCCGTCAGCAGGCTGATGAATTAATTAATACGGCTGATCTATATCATGATGCCATTAAAAAGGCCGAAAATTCAGGAATCATTTTTATTGATGAAATTGATAAGATCTGTGGTACCAAAGCCAAGAACCAAGCTGAAGTTTCACGTCAGGGTGTTCAACGAGATCTATTACCACTGGTTGAAGGAACGCAAGTTAAGACCAAGTATGGTTTAGTGGACACCAGTCACATTCTATTTATTGCCGCGGGTGCTTTTGCTGACAGTAAACCGAGTGACTTAATGCCTGAATTACAGGGCCGTTTCCCAATTCGTGTCAAATTAAATTCATTATCACAGGACGATTTCGTTAAGATTTTGACCGAACCGAAGAATTCACTGGTTAAACAGTACATTGCTTTGATTGGTACGGATAACATCAAGGTTACGTTCACCATCGAATCAATTCGAGAAATCGCTAAGATTGCCTATGACGTTAATAAGAATACTCAAGACATTGGTGCCCGTCGTTTACAGACCGTTCTTGAAAAGCTATTGGAAGATCTGTTGTACGAAGGTCCTGACATGGAAATGGGCAACATTACGATTACCCGGAAGTATGTCGATGACAAGGTCGGTAATCTTGCCAAGAATAAGAAGTGGATGCGTTTCCTGCTTTAAAAAGAAAAGAATATAAAACCAAAAAGAGTTGGTGATTTTATTAATATCACCAGCTCTTTTTTGCTAAAATAAAGATGAACATAAATTGAGGACTGATAACAGTGAGGGTAACTTTACATAATCGTTATTTAAACGTTGTCGATAATACTAAAGGTGCCGAATTAAACAGTATCAAGGGACCTAACCAGACGGAATACCTATGGCAAGCCGATTCTGATTATTGGGGCTGGCACGCACCTATTTTGTTTCCAATCGTGGGTCGTTTAGTCAATAATCAGTATCGTTATCAAGGCCACACGTATCAAATGCATCAACATGGTTTTGCTCGACAGAGTCAATTCAAAGTCGATAGTGCATCTGACACTCAGGTGACGTTTGAATTAAAGTCATCAACAAGGACCCATAAGTTATATCCATTTGATTTTGACCTAAAAGTTAGCTACAAATTAGTTGCCCACACCGTTCAGGTTCAGATTAAGGTCAACAACGTCAGTGATAAAGAATTATGGTTCTCAACCGGTTCTCATCCCGGCTTTAACTTACCGCTTCGTCACGATGGAGCCACCTTTGAAGATTATCATTTAACAGTTGCGCCTAAGAAAGTTTATCCACGAATCATTCTTAAGAATTCATTGAACGATGTTCAGCATCCAATTAAAGCGGACATGCGGACACCACTTAATCTAACCCATAAATTATTTAACAATGATGCATTTGTGTTATCATTACATGGACACCAGACAACATTGATGTTGTCTACGTTTAAGGATAACAATGGAGTTGCCGTTACGGTCTATAATTGTCCATACGTTGGTGTCTGGTCACCATATCCGAAGCGAGCACCATTTGCTTGTATTGAACCTTGGTGGGGCTTAGCTGATAATTATTATCATCACGGTGAATTTACGAAGAAGACCGCAATTAATAAGTTGAGTTCTCATCAGGACTTTACCGCTCGTTTTGACATTACCGTTTTTTAAAGCTAATTCAGAATAATAAAAAGCTCCCTAATCAATTAATTTAATTAGGGAGTTTTATTGACGTTAATTTTAATCTTTATTTAGTGGCATGCTTTTTCTTCATGTGCCAATATACTAATCCGTAGTGGATGAGATTTTCATGGCCATGAACCATCCGAATGATGTTACTTCGATGTTTATAATAAACAAAGATCGTTAAAATTACGGCTAGTGGGAACAAGTACCAGTCATGAATTAATAAAATAATGATGGTAACAGTCGTAAAAGAAAATAGGCTGGCAAAACTAACCATACTGGTTAATAACGTCATGATCACCATCATGCTAAAGCAATATACAAAAAGCCAGGGACTATATACTAATAGCATCCCGGCACTGGTTGCCACAGCTTTACCACCATGGAAATGATCAAAGATCGATGCGGAATGACCAAGGATTGCCATGATTCCGAAGATTAGCATCGTTGGTTTGATGTTCCAGAAATCAATGTTGAACCAGATGGGTAAGAGCGTTGCAATACTACCCTTAGCAATATCCAGAATCATACAAACAACACCAGGGAAGACACCTAGAACACGTAAAGCGTTGGTCGCACCAATATTATGCGAACCGTAGTTACGAATGTCCTTGTGATAGAATAATTTACCGATCCACAGGCCATTCGGGATTGCGCCTAAAAGATACGCAATCACTAAAAAAATTGTAATTTTCAAAATATTCACCTTCGAAGTTGAAATGAAATCCAAATTAATTTTATCAGTTTTTGCTTTGAATGCCCAATCCGTTCCAAACTTGCATGAACTTAGCATTTCAAAATAAAATTAGCGTCCCGTTAATAATTTGATTAAAATAAGTATGTTAGAAAAAGGAGTCAACACAATGGCGAAAGATACACAACAATATAACGCGTCTTCAATTAAAATCCTGAAGGGATTAGACGCGGTTCGTAAACGGCCTGGAATGTATATCGGGTCCACCGATAGTTCCGGACTTCATCAATTGGTCTATGAAATCGTTGATAACTCCGTTGATGAAGCTTTAGCGGGCTACGGTAAAGAAATCCGCGTCACGATTCATAAAGATAACAGTGTCACCGTCGTCGACCACGGTCGTGGAATTCCGGTGGGGATGCATCCCTCTGGTAAACCAACTCCAGAAGTCATCTTCACGGTTCTTCATGCCGGTGGTAAATTTACTGAAAACGGTGGCTACAAGACCTCAGGTGGTCTACATGGTGTTGGTGCCAGTGTCGTCAACGCTATGTCATCTCATCTAACCGTTACGATCGTTCGTAATGGTCATCGCTATCAAGAAAAATTCCAAAATGGTGGTCATCCCGTTGGTACTTTAAAAGATTTAGGTCCAACCAGTGCTCATACTGGAACGACCGTCACCTTTAAACCAGATGCCAGCCTCTTTACCACGACCGTTTTAAATTATGGAATCATTCGTGAACATTTACGTGAAGAAGCCTTTCTGCTTAAAGGCATTAAGATCATTCTGACCGATGAACGTAAGCAACCAAAGCGTCAGGACGTTTTTAAATATGATCAAGGAATCCGTGAATTCGTTCAATATCTAAACGAAGGTAAACATACTTTAGGCCACGTGATGTACTTCAAAGGTAAGAAACAGGGAATTACCGTTGAAGTTGCCGCTCAATACAATGATGGCTACACCGAAAACATTTTGTCGTTCGTTAATAACGTTCGAACACCTGAAGGTGGAACTCATGAAATCGGCTTCCGAAACGCCTGGACGAAGACCTTTAATGAATACGGTAAAAAAGTTGGTTTGATCCGATCCAAGCGGAAAGCTTTAAGTGGCAGTGACGTTCGTGAAGGCTTATCCGTGGTAATTGCACTCTGGATTCCTGAAGAATTACTGGAATTCGAAGGTCAAACTAAGGAAAAGTTAGGGACGCCCGAAGCTCGATCGGTTGTTGATCAGATCGTTACTGAACAACTCGGTTACTACCTAATGGAACACGGTAAGTTTGCCCAGCAGTTAGTTATGAAGTCAACGAAGGCTAAGCAGGCTCGTGAAGCCGCTCGAAAGGCTCGGGATGCCACCCGTCGTGGTAATAAACAGAGTAAAAAGCAGCAATGGTTACTGTCCGGTAAGTTAACGCCGGCTCAGTCGAAAGACACCAGCGAAAATGAACTGTTCCTAGTCGAAGGTGATTCTGCCGGTGGATCGGCCAAGCAGGGCCGTGATCGTCGTCACCAAGCAATTTTGCCGTTGCGAGGCAAGGTTTTGAACACCGAACGAGCTAAGTTACCTGCCGTTATGAAGAACGAAGAATTAAGTACCGTAATTTATACCGTTGGGGCCGGCGCCGGAACCGAATTCGACATTAAAAAGGCCAATTATGATAAGATCATTATCATGACCGATGCCGATGATGATGGTGCTCATATCCAAATTTTGTTACTGACGTTCTTCTATAATTACATGCGCCCGATGATCGAGCACGGCCGGGTTTACATTGCCTTACCACCGTTATATAAACTTCAGACTAAACATGGTAAGAAGACCAAGATTGCCTACGCCTGGACGAAAGGCGAACTTGATCAGAAGGTCAAGAGCTTTGGTAAGAACTATACTTTGCAACGATTTAAAGGATTAGGGGAAATGAACCCTGACCAGTTATGGGAAACCACGATGAATCCAAATAAACGAACCCTCATTCAGGTTACGATTAACGATGCCCAGTTAGCTCAACGCAGAGTCGCGACGTTAATGGGCAATAAAGTTGCCCCACGTCGTAATTGGATCGATCATCACATTCAGTTCACGATGGGTGCCAACGGCAGTATCCTGGATAACACGAAATCGGATAATTAATTAAGGAGGACTCCGCTTGAAAGATAAACAAAAGATTAAACGTTTAAATCTGGAAACCGTGATGAGTGAACGGTTTAGCCGCTATTCTAAATCGATCATTCAGCAGCGTGCGCTTCCGGACGTTCGAGACGGTTTAAAGCCGGTTCAACGAAGAATCCTGTATGCTATGAACAAGGATGGTAACACCTATGATAAAGCCTTCAGAAAGTCTGCCAAGGCCGTTGGTAACGTTATGGGTAATTTCCATCCCCATGGTGATAGTTCCATTTACGAAGCCTTAATCCATATGAGCCAGGACTGGAAGATGCGTGAACCGTTAATTGAACTTCATGGTAATAACGGTTCAATGGATGGTGATCCAGCTGCCGCCATGCGATATACCGAATCTCGTACCAGTAAGATTGCTGGTCAGATGCTTCGTGACATCAACAAGGATACCGTCAGTTGGGTTCTAAATTTTGATGATACTGAATACGAACCAACCGTTTTACCATCCCGTTTCCCTAATTTACTAGTTAACGGTGCAAGTGGGATTTCTTCCGGTTACGCTACCCAGATTCCGCCGCATAATTTAGGTGAAGTCATCGACGCCATTATTTATCTCCAGAGTCATCCCGACGCCACTTTAGACGAATTAATGCACTTCATTAAGGGGCCTGATTTCCCAACCGGTGGAATTATTCAGGGCTTAAATGAAATCAAGAAGGCTTATCAGACTGGTCGAGGCCGGATTATTGTTCGTTCTCGAGTTAAAATCGTGCCAGTTCGTGGCGGTCGAAAAGAATTAAAGATTACTGAAATTCCGTTCGGCGTTAACAAGATGCAGATGGTTAAACAGATTGACGCTATTCGTTTAGATAAACGGATTAACGGAATTGCTGAAGTCCGTGATGAAACCGACCGCAGTGGTTTGACGATCGTGATCGAATTAAAACGGAATGCCGATGCTAAAGGGATCTTGAATTATCTTTATAAGAATACGGATCTCCAGATTGCTTATCACTTTAACGTGGTTGCGATTGATCACATGGAACCAAAGCGCTTACCGTTAAAGACCATTCTGAATTCTTACTTGGAATTCCAGCGCCAGGTTATTTACCGTCGAACTAATTTTGATCTGCAGAAGGCTCGTCAACGTCAAGAGATCGTCAAGGGCTTGATTAAAGCCATGTCGATTTTAAGTCAGGTCATTCAGACGATTCGTGCTAGTAAAAACCGTGCTGACGCTAGCCGTAATTTACAGAAAGCCTTTCGTTTTACTCAGCGCCAAGCCGATTCAATCGTTGCTTTACAGTTATACCGTTTAACTAATACTGACGTAACGGCACTAAACAACGAAAATAAGGAATTAACTCATAACATCAATTACTTCCATTCCATTTTGGATAGTCATAAGAAATTGGATGCCGTTTTAAAGCATGAATTATTAGGCATTAAGAAAGAATTTAATTCACCACGTCGAACGACAATCCAGCAGCATATTCAGAATTTACACATTTCTCAAAAAGTTACCGTGCCAAACGAAGACGTTGTGGTATTAGTTAGTCACGATGGCTACTTAAAGCGAACCAGCTTACGTTCCTATAAAGCTTCACCGAAAAACAAGAACGGTTTAAAGCCGGGTGATTACCCAATTTTCGAAAAGCAACTGAATACGCGTAATCATTTATTGATGTTCACTAATAAAGGCCACATGATCTATCGACCGGTCAATGAAATTACGAACGCTCGTTGGCAGGATACTGGACAGCACATTTCACAGGCGATTGGTCTTGACTTAGATGAACACATCATTGCGATTTATCCGTTCAAGTCATTAAAGGCCAACGGGATGTTTATGATTGCCACCAGTGATGGTTACATCAAACGCAGTCTCTTTAAGACTTTGAAACCAGGCCGTAATTACCGTCGTCATGCATCACCAGTCGTTAATCTCAAGACACCGTTATCGAGAGTTGTTAACGTTAGTTACTTACCTGATGACTTGCCGAAATGTACTGTCATGATGATCTCGAAATTTGGCTATGCCGATCGATTTGATTTAGCTCAGGTCTCGGTCAGTGGTCAACGAAGTGCCGGTGTTCGCGGAATAAATCTTAAGGATCACGATCGGGTCGTCAACGTTCAGTTGGTTAATGATAACGATATTTTAGGGATGATTACCCAGCGTGGCGCCTTTAAGAAGCAACCCGTTAATGAAATCCCGGTTACCAGTCGTGACCGTCGTGGAACCCGTGTCCTTAAGAAATTAAAGAGTAATCCGCATTACCTGGCCGACTTTATCAAATTAAACCCAGATAATCCGGATCAACCAATTAAGATTTATACGGATCACCGTCGCAAACACGTCATCGTACCAAGTGATTACCCGATGAACAACTTGACCTCAAATGGTGAGTTTGTGGTTAAGACCGCTCAAGAGGGTACGCCAATTCTCATGATGTATTAAGTTCACAATGTTTTTGAAGCATGATAAAATGTACAGATAGAAAACCTATGCGAAAGAGGAATTTTATATGATTGATAAAGATAAACAATTAGTCTTTGGTCACCGTAATCCAGATACGGATGCCATTGATTCTGCAATTGCTTACTCATACTTAATGAATAAGTTAGGTTATAACACTGAAGCCGTTGCCCAAGGTCATCCAAATGAAGAAACTAGCTGGGTATTAAAGTATTTTAACCATAAGGCACCACGTGTAATTACCCACGCTTATCCAGAAGTTAAAAAGGTTATGTTAGTTGACCATAACGAACCTCAGCAGACGATTCCAGACATCAAGAAGGTTACCGTTACTCACGTAGTTGACCATCACCGGATCGCTAACTTTGACACTTTAGCCCCAATTTATTACACGGCTCGTCCTTGGGGTTGTACCAGCACGATTTTAACCGTTATGTTCCATCATCATAACGTTGAAATTCCTAAACAGTTAGCTGGTTTAATGATGTCAGCTATCATTTCTGATACTTTACTCTTAAAGTCACCAACCACCACTAAGTATGATGTCAAAGCCATTAAGGAATTATCAAAGATTTGTGGCGTTGATTACAAGACTTATGGTATTAAAGAATTAAAGGCTGGTACCAACGTTGCCGGTAAGAGTGCTAAGCACTTAATCGATAATGATGCCAAGTCATACGTTATGAATGGCAAGCACGTTCGCATTGACCAGATCAACGTGGTTGACTTAGATGACGTTATGAAGCGTGAATCCGAAGTCAAGAAGGCTATGGAAGACGAATCTAAAGCTAAAGGCTATGACTTATTCTTAGTTATGGTTACCAACGTTTTAGACACCAATTCCACGTTAATTGCTACTGGTGACGTCAGCGTTATGGACACCGCCTTTGGTAAGCCTTTAGGTGCTGATGGTTCCGTTAACTTACCTGGTGTTGTATCCCGTAAGAAGCAGGTCGTACCACCGTTAAACAAAGCTTTCGATAAGTAATTTAAATTTATTAACCATTAATTTAAGGCATGGTTCTGATGATTATTCAGAATCATGTCTTTTTGTTTTACCTGATAAATGAACCATAATTTTCTGAAATATCCACATAATGAAGCATGAGGAATGATTAAGATAAAGAGTTGTGTTCACTGATAAATGAATACACGTTACTAATGTTTAAGTGTTTAAGGAGGGGGATTCCCATGATTTGTCCTAATTGCTATAATGTTATCTTTGGTCACGATGTTTATTGCCCGAATTGTGGGTATCAGCTGCACGGGAAAACTAATTCGAATGATAATTTAGGTTATCGTTTGGACGCCAAGTTACCAGTGAAACCGGAATTACAATCACGAATGGGTGCTAGATACATTGCCCGTTACAAATACGCAATGGGCTTTCCATTTAACGAAAAGAACATCGTTCACGCTTCGAAACGGAACCCGGATCTTCAGTATGATCATTTACCAGACCCGTTGAAGAATGTTTACCAGTCTGAAAATGATACGACCATTCCACAAAAGAATGAATACATTCTGTCGTTTGAAGACAGTGGACTATTGATTATGGGTGTCGTAGAATTCGTTCGTCAGGCCATTTATAAAGAAAACGGTCAGTACGACTTTAACGATTATAACTTCCACTTTACCCATCATAATCGCTTCATTCCAAAATCGAAGATTAAGAAAGCTGATTTACAGGGTGACCCGTCAAATCAGAAACTGGTCATGAACGTTAACGATCAGCAAAAGATGAAGTTTAAAGTGCCTAAAGTATGGCAAGCTAAACATTTCCAGATGAAGAACTTCCAGCGTCTCGATAAACTAGTTAATAAATTAAATTAAGCCCAAAATTAAAACACCTGATAATAGTTAGATTATAAAATCTAATTATTATCGAGTGTTTTTTATTATCTAAAGATATAACTATCGAATTGCCTTTTGACTATGGTGCTGCATTACAAAGCCGATGATAATCCAAGCAACGATCAAGTATGGATATAGATTAGCCGGGAACTTAGGGATTGGATAAACGTTACTGATAAACGGAAAGACTAAAATCAAAGCCCCAAGGATTCCGATAATCATGTGAAAAGCGGAATGGCTGTACTTTTTGTTTTTAGCAAAGAACGTTGAGCAACCAATACAGATCATAATGTATGTAATCAACATGCCTAACGTTCCTAATGTCGACGCATTGATGTAAACCGTTCGGTAGCCATACGGCAAACCAAAGATTGCGTAGATTACGGCCGTCAAAATCGCGGTAAAGGTAAACGCATTTTCAGGACCGTTAAATTTATGGCTAAGCTTACTTAACTGATGCGGTAAATAATGCTGTTCACTATAAGCGTATAGCATATAGGCACAAGCGTTACCACAGCCTAGAAATGCTGAAAAGGCACTCAATAGGATTGCAAAGTCCATGACCATTGCCATCGGCTGGCCCAGATATTTAACGGATAGGGCATCTAACGGGGATGCCGAATTAGCAAATTCACTCATGTTGCCTAAACCAAAACCGTTGACCTGGATAAAGGTAACGAAGACAAAGAAGATTGGTGCTAGAACGACCGTCCATAATAAAGCCTTTGGAATGGTCTTCTTCGGCACGTTGGACTTTTCGGATACTGAACAGATTTCTTCAAATCCAGAATAGGACAGGACCGCAAAGACGGTTCCTTGGCCAATCCCGCTCCAATTATTATGCTTCGGCATAAACGGTTTTAACGTTAAATTACCAGCGGCACTAACCTTAACGAAGATTGTAACCGATAGAATTAATAGGATTAGTAACGATACTAATTCTGTCACTAGCGCAATTTTACTGGTGAACCGGATTCCCAGACTTAAAATAATCCAAATAATTAGGATTAGGATGAATGGTAAAATCCGGTTTGAGATGTGAAGCCCGAAATGCTTTAGAAAGACGTTTGCGAAATTCCCGACTAGTCCGGCATGGGCCGGCATGATTGCCACGTACGCCAGGATCAGGATCCAGCCGGTGATGAAGCCACCTTTTTCACCGAACGCTTTTCGGTTGTAGGCGTACACGGATCCGGCACCGGCAATGTATTTCGCCATTGCCGCAAAACAAACAGCAACACAGAGGATACCTAAACCGCCCAATAGAAAAGAAACGGGGATGTTGTACCCAGCAAATTTAGTCGTGGCCGCAGTGGTGTAGGCTAGTGAATCTGTGGGTGCCATCCCTGAAATTGCCAAAGCAAAGAGACCCAGCAACGTTAATTTTTTCCGATCATTATGCATCTGAAAATTACCTCGTATTAAAATGATTAATTAGTTATTTTTGCATAAATTGTCGGATCCGTTTTAAAGCTTCCTTAATATCACTTAGACTAGCAGCATAACTAACCCTTACGTAGCCTTCGCCACCGGGGCCAAAGACGCTTCCGGGAACGACGCCGACGTGGGCCTTTTTAGCTAGTGTAAAAGCAAATCCGACACTATCATTCTGATACTTTTTCGGTAATTTAGCAAAGGTATAGAATGCACCTTCGGGTTTTGGGCATTTAAAGCCGAGTTTATCTAAGCCGTGACATAGGACCTGGCTGTTATGTCGATAAGCTCTTTTCATTGGTAGAGCGTCATCAGCACCGTTCTTAAAGGCTTCGTTAGTGGCGTACTGGGAACAGGTCGTAGCGGCTGTAATGGTGATGGTGTGGACCTTATTAATCTTATCAATAATTTTCTTAGGGCCACAAACGAGGCCGATCCGCCAACCAGTCATGGCAAAAGTCTTGGATGCACCGTTGAACATGATGACTTGATCTGGAATCATTGTGCCCATGGAATAATGTTTGCATCCATAGGTTAATTCACTGTAGATTTCGTCGGATAGACAGAAAATTGGGTACTGTTTGATAACGTCTGCTAACTGCTGGAGTTCTGCTTTCGAGTAAACGACTCCAGTGGGGTTATTAGGGTCGTTAAGAATGACGGCCTTAACTTTAGGATGTGTCTTTAAAGTCTTAGCTAACACTTTCGGTGATAATTTAAAGTTAGTACTATCGGTATTGATAAAGATGGGTTTAGCGTCGTGGATTAATACGTTCGGGATATAGAATGGATAAATTGGGGTTGGGATGATAACCTCATCTCCAGGGTTGATAATGGCGGCTAAGACAGAACCTAGGCCTTCACTGACACCGGTCGTAACGAGCATTTCCGATTTTGGATCGTAGTTTAATCCATAGTGAGATTTGAAGAATTTGCTCGCGTTGATTCGAAGGGACAATAGGCCACGCGGGTTAGTGTAATGGCTGTCGTCATTTTGAATCGCTTTAATCGCAGCTTCTTTGATATGAGCGGGAGTATGAAAACCCGGTTCGCCAACGGTTAATTTAACGACGTCCGGGATGTTAGCAATGTCATCGTTAAAACTATAAATGCCTAAAGGCCATTTTTGATTAACGTATGTGTTCATACGATTAGATAAATCCATAAATATCAATCCCTTTTCATTTTTATAGAATAATTGGCATTAAAAAATCCTCACGATTAATTATTAACCGTGAGGATTTGGCTACCGATTTAATTTTCGAGTCTAATTGGATTAATCCACACAGTTAATAATTCCCGTGTGGATATCATCAATGATGATTAAGATATTCGCACAGGCATACGATAGCTATTTGCCGCAATAGCTAGCGCAGCCGCCTGAATATTCACGTGTTCTACGCAATACATGTTAACCATCATTAACTTCCTTTCACCTAAAAATTATAAACATAATTAACGACTTGTAAATAGGTTGTGCCAATAAATATAAAATTATTTTGGAAATTTCCTAAAGAATGTGCTGATTTAGGTGAAATTATCGGTACTTTAAATCTTTTGGATTAATCTTGAAGGGATCATAACTATCTTTATATCGGAAGCACATCGCCTTACTGCAGAGTTCGTGAACCAGTTGGTTACCGAGGATTCCAGAATGGCCTTTAATTTGTCGAATGTGGAGATTAGTAAAGCGATGTAAGTATTGCTTAAGGACTCTAAGCTGACCGATCTTCCAGTCAGTATTTCGGGCGATCGATTGAATGGAGATACTGTGCCTGACGTTATGGGTAATGCTTTTAACCGATACTGAATCAGTGTTTAGCCTAATTTTGTGATTATACATCCGATGATTAATCAAGAATTTTAAGACCTGAATCACGGCTTCTAATTCGCAGTAGTTATTATTTTTGGTGTTAAAGTAGGCTGAATTGAATGCTAATTGATGACTGGCATCGTTAATACTGTATGCCCAAGCGCCGTCGTTAGAGTTCCGTTGACCACCGTCGGTATATACAACCAAGTTAAGGCGATGGTGTTTAATCAAGCGTCGTTCTGATAAGGTCGCAAAGGTGGGACGAAACACATAACGATATGCACTTTGATAGGTCTTAAAATAATGAAGCTGAGACTCAGGGTATAGATGATTCGGGAGGGATGATGTCCGATCAATTTTAATCACTGAACCTGACCTAACTGCGAAATAGGGAGCCATGTAATTACACCTCCACGTTTATTATATAGAATGCGAGTAACGCACGTCTAAATTATTGTGATGTAACTTGCAAACTTGATTAATCTGATTAAAATATATCGTGTAAGATATGTTGCTGATTTAATGTAAAGGGAAAGGTGATAGCATGGCAAAGTTTGATACCGCTATTTTTGCTGGTGGCTGTTTCTGGTGCATGGTTAAACCATTTGATACCATTCCAGGAATTGAGAAGGTGGTCTCTGGATATACCGGTGGTCACGTTCCGAATCCAACCTATGAACAGGTTTGTTCAGGTAAAACGGGACATACTGAAGCCGTTAAGATTACTTATGATCCCAGTAAGATTTCATACCATAAATTAGTCCAGATTTACTGGCAGCAGACCGATCCAACTGACGCTTCAGGCCAGTTTCAGGATCGTGGCAGTAGCTACCGCCCGGTAATTTACGTTAATAGTCCTGAACAGAAAAAGGTTGCTGAAGCGTCCAAAGCCAAGTTACAGGCTAGTCCGTTATTTGATAAACCGATCGTAACCCAGATTAAACCTGCTAAGCCGTTTTATCCTGCCGAAGATTATCATCAGGAATTCTACAAGAAGAATCCGCTTAGGGATGCAATGGAAGAATTAGGCGGCCGTAAACAGTTTATTGATAAATACTGGAAGCATAACCAGAATAAATAATTTTTGCTAAAGAGCGTTCTATAGCGATAAATATACAGTTATATATTAACAAAAGTAACTAACGTGGCTAATTTAAGTGATATTCTATAGATATAGAAACATATTCAAATTAATTTGATAATAAGTTGACATAATTAAGATTAAGAATATAATAACAATTGTATATCAAATGTTGAGTGTAAATAAGATCTCAATAATTAATAAACTAATAACATCTATCCTTAAAATTAAAAAGATACTCTAAACGTAATATTTAGGGTATCTTTTTTATAAACTGAATAAATAATTAATTATAAATTATTTTTCTGATATTTAACAAACACCTTTAAAAAGTTCGTCAACGTATTTTTGATTGGTAATCTTAATGGCAACACCAGAAGTGGTTACAGTTGCGCATTGATTCTTATCTGTAGGTGTCTGTGAATAGCGAACACCAAGCAGGGCGTCAGCGTGCATATCTTTAGCTTGCTGCATCATTTCATTTTTAGCGATTCTATAAGCATCGCTTAATTTACCAGACTTAGCGCCTTTAACGTGACCTAGAATCTTGTATGCCTGTTTAGGTAGATTGTTATTGAGAACCTTCATAATGAAACCTCCAATAAATTAGACCTTAGCAATCTTGCTAGGATAACTAAGTTTGTAATCATAGTGTTTAACAAAATCGGTTGGTACGTATCCTTTATGATATTTTTTGACACGAGCTTCGAATTTAATTTTTTGATGATCTTTTAGATGACCAAGTTTACGAAAGCCTTGCGTATAACTGAACCATAAATGACCAGTAATTTCCTTACCACGATATGTAATGTGTTTTAGTAATAATGATAGTTGGCCATTACTTTTACGACCAAATCGAGCGTAATCACCAATAAATTGATAACGTTGATTATTGCCAAGTTGTGCTAATCGTTTTCGAGCGTGATCAACAAGCTGATAATTATTCTTAACGTGAATTCCACTTATAAATACAAATCCATGATATATTGCATGAATTTGTTTAAGATCATCAACTGACCAGATTCGTTTCAATTGAACGGATATTTCATGAATGACTTGAAGCCAGGATGCAATCGTTAATAATTTATGAGTTGCTTTTAGATATGTATGATGATTACGTGTAACAAAATTATCATTGATAAATGATCTAGGTTTAAATCCATAAATATAACTTAAGCCACGGATTATTCGTCGGTAATTTTTATCAACATTAAGATGGCATGATCGATGTTTACGAAGACAAATTATTCTATAATTAATATTGTGCAAACTTTTAATAATTTGTTTTTTAGCATGATTGATTTCAGTGGAATCTAAATTATGATATTGGATTGGATTTTGTCGATATTTGATAATAAACATAAAATCAATTCTAAAAATTTAATTATTTCATAAATTTATACTAAGCAACGTTACGTTTTCAAGTAATTGCTAATCTGTGGTGTAAATGTGGTGTACCATAAATAGATATACGCTATAAATGCCTATATAATGGCAATACTACTACTAATGCACATAACCTATTGAGTTATGTGCATTATTTACACATTGAATCATTTAAAATTACCCAGATTTAGCGTAATTTCAATAAACTTCGGATCCATTTTCTTAAACCGACGATAATATTCTTTATCTAAATTTCGGTAATGCTGAGCAACTTGATGAATTTTATCAACGGCGTATTTATGATACTTTGGTAAAATTGTTAATTCTTCATGCAAGCTAGCTAATGCGTTATGCATTTTACCGATTGAATAATCATTATCGATAACTTCTTTAACTTGTTCGATGCTATTATCGACCAAGCTTTTTTGGAATTCGCTTAAATCATCCATATTTTTGACCTTTCTGATCTTAACTTGTAATCCGTTATATATTGCAGCAAAATTTTAATTGCTACTCAGTCATATTTCTAATTACAAAATAAAAAGATTACTGATGAATAGCTTTGAATAACGTAATTTGTAATCCAGCAATAATAATTAATAAAATAATCAAGCCAATTCTTAATAAATGATTACTGAAGAATGAAAAACCAATAATAAACATAATAATCCAGAAAATCGTACTGGTCCACCATAAAATTTTCGACATTTATAATCATCCTTAATTATTTTTTGCTAGATCTTTATTGGCGACGTAAATCAGACCACTCGTTAATAACGTAATTACTAAACCAAAAATTAACTGTCCCAACAAATATGGGAATACGATCATGGTCCAGATGGAACTGATAATTAATAAACCTTCGCCCACAAGAGATAATTTCAATAATTTAGCGTTATACTTGTACATTAATAATAAATTAAGTAATTGAAGTGCTGTCAATAATCCCGTTGATAATAAAGAAATATTAATCGAATTACTAAAACTGCCGACATAGATATTGAATAACGTTACGCAGCAAAGGTACACACTGCTCAAACTTAATAATAATCGAAAAGCGCGATTTGGCATTTGATCCCTCTTTTAGTCGAAAACTAAATTGAACTGGTCATTAATGTTAATAATTCGCTGCTTACTGATATCGAATTTAGTACCATGATCTTTACAGAAATTCTTTAAGACATCGCTATTGGTTTTAGTGACTTCAAACGTTGGTTGTCCTTTTACGTTTAATAAGTTAAAAATTACGTAGTCATTTTCAGATAACTTAGCAGCTAAATTCCGGCTAAAAATGTGTGAATTAATATGAATTTCTTTTTGCATAATAATATCCAACCTTTTCATTTTCGATAATCTAACGGATAACAAAAGAGACCAATGCGAATTACATTGGCCCGAAACTGCCATAAGTGTTCTATTAAATAAATTTTTGTCAATATCTATAAGATGACAAAACTCTACCTATATTGTATCTACATAAAATGCGTACAATAAAATCTATTATGGTATGGCTTTCTACTGTTTCAGTTATTATGATAAACTAATCCCTTTTTAATTACAAAAGATTGTAATTACGACACTAAAAAAAGCCATCTAACTAAAGATGACTTTTTGGTGGGTCGATGGAGAGTGAGGGATTCGAACCCTCGCGCCAAATTGATGACCTACACCCTTAGCAAGGGCGCCTCTTCAGCCACTTGAGTAACTCTCCATAATTGATATTTATATCACTCGACACTTATTATTTTAATACGTTATTCTGGGATTTGTCTAGGGGTTGCCAAAAATTTCTTGACTTTGACTGAGTTTCCGGGTTACCTTTTACGTAGTTATTAATTAAAGGAATGAATAAATCTATGTATCGAGCAGTCGTATTTTTTGATTTAGATGGAACCCTATTGGATTCTTATAAACGAGTTCAACGCAGTAGTTTAAAGGCTTTACAGGAATTAAGGGCTAATCATATCCTGCCCGTTATTTCAACTGGCAGAAGCCTATTAATGATCAGATCAATCATGACTAAGACCCAGATTCACACGGCCATTTGTGCCAACGGAAGTTATATTCAGTATAAGAATGAACCATTGAATATTATCCCAATTCCGACCGACATAATTGAACGCTTAATCAAACTCTCGGGTCAAAACGGTAAGGCCTTAGCCTTTCAGACTCGTGATCATATCGTATTAAACCGAGCTAATCCGTTAACGCATGCC
This sequence comes from Acetilactobacillus jinshanensis, assembly GCF_004359375.1. Classification (NCBI taxonomy): domain Bacteria; kingdom Bacillati; phylum Bacillota; class Bacilli; order Lactobacillales; family Lactobacillaceae; genus Acetilactobacillus; species Acetilactobacillus jinshanensis. Next base: position 502,922 of record NZ_CP034726.1, read on the forward strand.
GCCTATTTACACCACAGTGTTAATCCAACGGTTCGACCTGATTTCTACCGAACCCACCCGATTAACTTTATTAATCTGTTCACAACTAATCATGGGTACTATTACGTCAACCAGTTTAAGAATCAGTTAACGATCGTTTGTAACAGTACCAAATGCTTAGACGTTACTAAGGCTGGTGTCAGTAAGCAGCTTGGGATTAAGATCTTACTTAAAAAGTTACATATTGCAGGGATTCCAACCTATGCCTTTGGTGACGGTTTAAACGATGTTCAGATGTTCGATCAGGTCGATCACCCGATTGCCATGGGCGAAGGTTTAAAGCCATGTAAGGAACGTAGTGAATTCGTTACCGATACGAATGACCGTGGCGGAATCTTTAAAGGCTTAGCTCATTTTGGCTTAGTAAAATAAAGTAAAATAAAAATGACTAAATTAATTAGTCATCATTAAAAGGATTGATTTAGATGGGACTTACAATAACGATTGCGGTGTTATTAGTCATCGTAATTGGTTTAATAATCTTACGTGCTTACCAATTTAAGCACCCTCAGACCATTCGGTGGCAGATTGGTCATCAAGTGTTTACGTTTGAATTTCCATTCCGCTGGATGCATTTAATGCGGTTCAGCAATTACTTCGAGGATGTGTTGGCAATGATCGGATTATTCGTTTTAGGCTTGATTGTTTTTATCGCAGTATGTGTATTCCTGTTCTTATTTATTGGATTTATCCTACCCATAATTTTAGTAATCGGCCTAATCGCTTTAATCTTTTTCTTACTTTTTATACTCTAATTAGATTGACATCCCGTTGATGCTAATCTTCGGAATGTTAACGACCTTTAATTTATTACCGGTCTGCTGGTAATAAACTTGAAAGACACCACGGATGGTATTAATCGTGTTAATATCAAACGTCGTACTATTGATAAAGCTTCCGGACGTGGAATTTTCCGTTCGGAAGCTATTTTTGTATGCGATGTAATTCTGGAGATCAACAACTTTAGACGTGATGATACTGTTGTAAATCTTAACGAAATAATCAAGCTGTTTAGCTTCACCTAAGTGGTAATGATTATCGATATAAACGATCTTACAAGCCATGTTAGTTAACCAATAAATCTGAATGATGGTCTGTTCGTTAATGGGCTTCTTTTTAAAGGTCGATAGTTGATCGAAAATGATCTTGTATAGCGTTTTCATAATATTGCCTCCTCAAATCATTATAGATAACTACAATGATAAGTAAAATATTGTTAAAAGCAAGTCTTTTTACTGCATTCTCGTTTTAACCCGCTTAAAGAAGTCCTTGAATAAGTTATTCTGAGCGAGTTTAGACTGCCAGAGGTTTTCAGGATGCCATTGAACACCCTGGATTGAAGCGTCATGATTTTCGATGCCTTCGATGATCTGATCACTGGCCCTGGCAACAACTTTTAAATTATGACCAAGCGTCTTAATTGCTTGGTGATGACGTGAGTTGACGATCTGTTTAGGACCTAAGACACGATAAAGGCGACTTTTTGGACTAATGGTCACCGAATGAAAACTGCCTTCATGATCGATTAACTGACGATCAGTAATTTGGGTATAGATGTTTTGGTATAATTTACCGCCTAAAGCGACATTAATCATTTGACTGCCCCGGCAAACACCCAGGATCGGTTTACGTTCATGGATCGTCTCGTGAATGATTGCTAGTTCAAACTGGTCACGTTCTGGATACGTTAATTCCGGCATGATGGCTGGTTCGCCATAGGTACCGGGATCGATGTCGTCACCGCCGCCTAAAATTAAACCGTTAAACTGGCTCACCATCTGCTTAATTAAGCGTTGGGATGGATTAATTACCGATGGCAATAATAATGGTGTGACATGATTATAAATCAAAGCATCGGTTAACGGGTAAGCGCCATAATGCGGAATGCGAATATTAGTCTTCGATGTCGGGAATGAAGTCTCGTACATCGTAACGCCAATTTTCAATTAAGACTCTCCTTAATAATGTTCTTTCAGCTAAAATTAAAGAGAGAATATTCTATAACATTCCCTCCTTAATTAAATTATCGGTTAGTAATATCTTAGCAAACTCCGGAACTGATTCCGATTACTAAGAAGCTAAGTACTAGTAATGCAACACCAGAAATGATAAATTTACCTTCTCCGGATTTGCTCCAACCCCATTGAACCTTTAAGGTTGAAATTAAGGTCATGACGAAACCAGCAGCGAAGATAAAGAAACCTAAAATAACGCTGACGCTGACTCCAGGAGTTAAACCTTCCATAAATGGAAGCCATTTACCAAATAAAGCTGGAACTTTAGCCACAGCTAACATGAACATACTCAAGCGCCTCCTGCTTGCTTATTTCATTTACAATTATAAGCCAAAATTATATAATTCACACCTGATTAATAAAATATTTAAAGGGGCCAAACTTTGTTAAAAATTCGAACTTATGGAAATAGTTTTTATCACAACCGGGTTAACCTTCATGTCGCGGTGCCGAAACGATACGGTTTTCCTGATAACTGCCTGGTTTTAACACGAGTTACCAAGCCGACTTACGTCCTTTTTCACGATAATGGCGAGATCTTTAAATCGATCAGTCAGACCCGAAGCCGGATTAATCCACCCGTTTATCGGCATGGCTTAAATAAATACGCCATTACTCAGCATAATAATCTCCAAATCCTTAGCGGAACTGACTTAGCTAACTTAATATTCACTAAGCATCCCACTAAAAAGGAACTCAATTCAGCAGTTATGGATTACATTCATTTCATTAGAAAGCTGTGTGACACCGGAATGACCTTTAAGTACGTTTACTGAGTTTACTTTAAAATCTTTAATAGGTCGTCGACGTTCATCTTTAAGACCTTAGCGTACTTTTTAATGGAATACATGGTATCGTTTGGCGTCGTTCCTGTCGTTTCCCAACGGTGAATTACACCCTGGGTGACGCCGCATTCCTTAGCGGCTTCATATAATGTCCACATGTTGGCCATTCGACGGTCAGCTAATTTAGAACGAGCGCCCTGGGCATGTTTAGCTTGATGCTTAGCGTGTTTGACGGATTTGTTCTTCATGTTGTTGACGGTGTTTTTATTAAGTAAATCACTAAATTTCATGATATAAGCTCCTTTGCTTACTTCTTATTATGATAAATTTGTTCAATTTTACTACCGAGATTCTTATTACTAGCTGGATTACGCTGAGTGTAAATTGCCAACGTAATCTGCGGGTTGGCATGGCCTAACGCATGTGACACCTCGGTTAATGGCATCCCGTTATTCAATAGATAACTGGCGAACATATGTCTAAACGTATGGGCCGTAAAATGACCGCTTAAGTAACCAAGCCCAGCTTGCTTTAAAATCTTTGATAAATTTCTGGAAATGGTGGTATTCGACATGGGAACACCCTTATGCGTCGTGAAAACAAACGTCTTTTCGTTCCATGGCTGTTCCAGGTGCTTAAAAAGTTTAACTTGCCAAGTCTGGTATTTGATTAATAATTGAGCTAATTGCTTTGAGATTCCGATACTTCTACGGCTGTGCGGTGTCTTTGGTGTCCGTAAACCGTTGTTGTCACGGGTATGATTAATATGAATCCGTAATTTAGTTAGGATAATATCCTGCCACGTTAGACCTAAGAGTTCACCCTCACGCATCCCGGTGTCTTCCAGAACATGAAAAATCGTCTGGTACAGAATTGGTTCATGTTTTAGTTGACGATTAAACTTAGCCAGTTCATCAGCCGTCATCAACCGCTTTTTTAGCTTACCAGTGATAGTGGGAATCTTGGTTCCGCTCAGTTTATTCCGGCTGACGATGTCGTTATCGACCGCTGAATTCATTAACGTAATCATGCGGTGATGAACGTTAACGATACTGCTGTGCTTCAACCCCTTATCGATTAGCTTATTGATGCATAACCGTTGGTAAATATTTTTGTTGATCTGCTGGACTTTCACGTTGCCAATGGTCGGGATAATGAAATTACGAAACGTATATAGATACGTGTGGTAAGTTGATACCTTCCACCGGGAACGGTTAGCTTCAATAAAGCTATGAACCCATTCGCTGATTGTTAGATTAATAAACTTCAGCGAATTAGCGTTACCTTTCATGACTTGACGACGAACTTGGTCTAACTCCAGGTTAGCTTCCTGAACCGAACCAAAATTACGCCGTGAGATCTCGTGGCGTTTATGACTACTATCAATGTAAGTATAGCGAAATCCAAAGCGTTTATGCCCGTTCTTATGGACATAAAAGATGTGCGGATAGCTTTTTAAATGATACGTTTTTGCCATGCGAAAACCTTCAAAACCAAAATTAATCTATTTTCATTTTATCATAACGACGAAACCAATTTTTAAATGACGGAATTATCTTATAAAATGTAGCTGAATAACCTTTTTACATCAGAAAGTGACATTTATGAAATTAAACGAATTATTAACCCAAGACATAACTAAGTTGAAGCCCAAAGCATTGATCATCGTGAAACACGCTGCTCAATACCGGAATTAATTAATCTTGGAATCATTTTACTGGGTTACTATGCAAATTCAGCTAAAGTTGAAAAACTGAGTCAGTTGGGTGACTGCCTGTCAGTAGCCCATTACTTGCAGGCACCCCGTGCTTTAAAATACGGTCGTGATTTCGAGAATAATCCTAAATTTCAGAAACTACCGACTAAACCGAAGAAACACTTAACTGGTGAAATCCAGGACTGCACGATCTCGTTTTCAAGGGATCTAAGTAAACAACGATTATCCATAGCGTTTACAGATTTGAAGTCATTTCTTAATCAGTACCCGATTCCGTATGTATATTTGTATCAGAACCAGAAGTGGCAATTATTGCGTCAAAACGGCCGTGATTTATCAACTCCAGCTGATTTGAGAAACGTCATCGCTAAATTATTAAGCAAGAAGGCTTAATCGATGAAATTAAATCCGAACTTAAAAAACGTCACGAACGTTAAGAAATTAACGTTGGGTAAAGTCTGCCCCAGCTGTCATTACATCGTACCTGTTCACGAAAGGTATTGTTATCACTGCGGATTGAACTTTATGAAGCACGCTCGTTGCGCCGTGGTGGATGCTGGTAAGCACAGCTTTCCGACCATGAGGGATACCCAGACGTGCCCAAAATGTCATCATAAAATTAGTGGCACCAACCGGTATTGTAACTACTGCGGGTATGACATGCTGAAAAATCAATAAGTAAAGGAAGCTCGATCATGATATTTTTGATTGGAATCGGTGCGGGCTTACTATTACCGATTCAGACATCGATCAATTCAAAGTTGCGGTTTAAAGTGGGTTCGCCCTATTTAGCATCTACGGCATCGATGGTGACTGGGATGCTATTTTTAATGGTCATCGCTTGCCTGTTTGGTCAGGAATTATTACCATCGTTATCTGTTTTTGATGATGATCACTGGTGGTTAGGCCTTGGTGGTTTAATGGGTGCCATTGCCTTTACGATTAACGTTTTATTGTTGCCGCACTTAGGTGCTGTCCAAACGATCATTATGCCGCTAATCGGCCAGATCATCATGAGCATGAGTATTGATAACTTCGGTTGGTTTAATCTACCGGTCAACCATTTTAACATCGTTCGTTTATTCGGAGTTCTGTTATTGCTAAGTGGAGTCTTAGCCGTAATTTACCAGAAAAGTGAAGATAAAATTCGGAAAGGTAACCCAATTCCGTGGCAATTACTAGGAATTATTGCTGGTTTTGCGTTAGCTATTCAGACGTCATCAAACGGCGCCTTAGGTCGGACGATTCACGCACCGATTAGTGCCGGAGTCTATTCATTCACCAGTGGATCCATTATTTTAGTTTTGGCCGTGGGTATCTTTGAACATGACTTTGGTCATTATCTAAGAGCTGTTGGCTACGGCACTCGCTGGTGGATCTGGATTGGCGGTCCGCTTGGTGCTACCTACGCTTTCTGTAACCTTAGCTTGGCACCGATTATTGGTGCTGGAACCACGATCGTCTTAACGATTTTAGGTAATGTTGCCGGTAGCGTCGTAATCGATAAGTTCGGCCTGATTGGGACGCCAAAACGAGAAATCGGCTGGCGTCAGTATCTAGGCCTCGTGATTATGATATGCGGAGTAATATTGATTAAATTATTTTAAAATTGATCTGAGTAAAATAAAGGCTCTTCACACATAATATCTGTGAAGAGCCTTTTAGTTTATTCAGATTTATTAACGTTAATCTTCAACACGATGCTTCTTGAGATCATAATCATAGAAGATCCAAGCACACCCACCGAATAATACGGGTCCGATGAATGTCCAGAAGTCATCAATATAGTCGTGTGTCAATAATGGCTGGATAAAGTTAAAGACAATTCCAAAGATTAAGACAATCAAGACCATAACGGTTGATGACCAAATGACCCTCTTACTGTGATAAATTTCAAATGGTCGGTTCATGTTAATAATCTTCTTAAAGAATGGGAATGCAAAAACAATTAATACGTATTGCAACGTCGTGGATACATTATTCATATCTGTCAAAATCTGATAGAACATCTTAGCGCTTGAGCCACCAAATGAAGTGAAGAATAGTACAACACTCATTAAAGCCGTCTGAATCCACATAACATGGTTTGGCATCCCATGCTTATTAAGATGCAATGCCCACTTAGGCCATAATTTAGTTGATGACCCAAACATAAATGATTTGATTGGTGAATAAAGTAGAACGAAGAAACCACCAATTCCACCAGCTAAGGTAGCAAAAGCTTCAAAACGAACTAAGAAATGACCAAAGGCTAATGTGGTTCCAGGAGCCCAGTTTAAACTACGACCTAAAGCGAAGCCAACGTTGGCCATTAAAACATACATAACGTTACCTAAAGTAACTGACTTGCGACCCATAATGTGAGCCCAATTGATACTTACACCACAGAGAAGAATAGATGCTGTATATAGAACAACCATGATGACCATGGAGATCATAACTGCACGCGGGAAAGTCTTCTTAGGGTTCTTTAAATGATTAATAACACCGCATAATGATTCAATTCCAGCGTAAGCAAAGATCGCGTATACAACGAACGAAATCATTGAAGCGGTGTGTCTAAACTGTGGATTCGGTGGAACGATAAAACTCTTGAAACCCGTGATTGGTTGAGCTAAATGGCCATGGTTAGTAAAAATCAAAATGATTGATAAAGTACAAAAGATTACCACTAATAAAGTTGCCATAAAGCCACCGATGGAAGCAATCCATGTAATTGACTTTAAACCTTTAATTGCTAACCATGTAGCAAAGATTAGAAAAATAATGGATAAGATACCTAAAGTTTCGGTGCTATCTAGTCCCAAAATACTCCATTGTTGAGTGGTATCTTTCCCAAAGATCATAGCAGACCAGGAAATCCAGCTATTGGGAATCCAGAAAATATTGGTAATGATCCAAGCTAATAGCCAAATAAACGTTCCAATAAATGCCCAACGTTCACCGATTGACACTTTAATCCAAGAATAGATTCCACCACTTTTATCACTTAAAGCAGAACCATATTCAGCAAACATAAATGATGTTGGGATGAAGAAACAGAACGCACCAACTAAATACCAAATAATACTAGCGTAGCCCATTTGTTCATATGCCGTAGCGGTATTAACAAAGCCAAATGCGGTAGCAAGAATCATTAGAACTAAGCTAGTCAAAGAAATGTTGCCATCTTTTGACATAATAAAATGAAGCCTCCAACTTTTATTAATTCAAAGAGGTTAGAGACACAAATCATTTATTTGTTGAATTATATACTAAAAAGCCATCATTTTAAGATAGCTTAAAACGATGGCATCAATTTTACCTACTTAACATATAGTCCAACGTTCAAAGCTCTCCGCAGTTTATCTACGACAGTTCGCGATCTATTGAATCACGCCCCAGATCACCAGTAACCACTTTTACTAGCACCTCGGCAACTTTCCCTTTCAGCTAACTTCTTCACTAAAGTAGTAGTTCAATTAACCTACTCTTGTCAGTTGCAACCTCTTTGATTTTTATATTAAATATATTATAACTTTATGGTATTTTTGTCAAACCAATTTATTGATATTGACTATCAATGTTTAACTTTATATAGTTAAATTATACGTAAATTTAACTAATGTTCGTTTAAAGGAGCAATTACTATGAGTAAATTAAGTCCTGATACAAAAAAATATTTGTCATATGCTAAAAAATGGGTTGGCAACATCCCTTATAGCATGGCTGGACACGCTGATTGTTATCATAAATTGAAGGCTGGAAAGAAACCAGCATCAGGTGACTGCAGTGCCTTCGTATTAGGTGTCTTAGCACATGATGGTTATAAAGTTCATCAAGCCAGTACACCCACTATGGATGCTGAACCAGGTTTAAAGCGAATTAAACCCGATGAAGCAACGGTTGGTGATGTCGTTATCGTTAATAAGGGTGATGGATATAATTCGAATGGTCACACCGCCTTTTTATTACAGCCTTGGAAAAAGTACGGGAAACATACTAAGGTTCTTCAGGAAAGTGTTTATCATGATCTTAAGAACGTTAACGTCAAAGAATTTGGGCCTAGCTTTGCTGATTTAGCTGGCGGTAAAACTCGGTTCTATCACCCAACTAAGCCTTAATTAATTTATAAAAATATAATAAAGGTGTGAAATAATGACTATTAATTCAAAGCTAACTGATTTTTATACGGTAATTGCTAATTCGGGTAAGCATGTCGGTACACCCATTTATGCAACCTATCCAAAACAGAGTGCTTCAGGTAAAGTAATTGCCACTCAACACCAATATCGTAATCAAATCGTCCATGTTACTAAGATGGTTAAATCTACTCATCAAACTTGGGCTAAAATTGATGGTAAGATTTCTGGCTGGATTAATTATGATGGTCTTGATCACGATGTTCGCTGGTTTAAAGGTGTCCCACTAATTTGCCAACGCCCGGAATTACCCACGGGATGTGAATTAGTTGCCGCCACCATGATGCTTCAATATGCAACTGGTAAAAAATTAGATAAGATGAAATTAGTTCGTGAAATGCCAAGGAGTACTAACCCTAATAGAGGTTTTGTCGGTAGCCCTTATAAGACCAGTGGTTGGTGTGTATATCCTGGTGGCTTGATGAGCGTTGTAAATCAATATACCCATGATAAAGCATGGAACATGACGGGATGCACAATTACTGATATTAAAAAGCAAATTGATCGTAATCATCCCGTTGTCATCTGGATGACTGACATCGATGGCTTTCCAACGCACGCCTTAACGGTTTATGGATACGATAAACATCACCTGTTTTTAAATGACCCGTGGGCAAACGCCCGAATTAAACGTTCATTATCGTTTATTCGTAAACGTCGAAGTAAAGATGGCATGCGAACGATTAGTTATCATTAACGAGATCCTAAACTATAGAAAGTTAGACCATGATTGGTTTGGACTTCGAGGTACTTGTGTTTAACGAGATAATGAATGGCGTTATTAAATTGATTTGCTTTTATATGGCCAAGACGATTTAATAGCGTTTTTTGATCTAAGTAATTGATACATGAATTATCTGAGCCATCGTGCATGATTTCATTAATTCGGTTTGCAATGGGATGAGCTTGTAAGTCACGGTTGTGATTAGTTAAATTAACGTATTCCATATTAGTAACCTTCTTTACATAAAAAATAAAGGACTTAATTTATAAATTAAGTCCTTTATTTTTATCTTTAAGTTATCTTCTGCTTAGACGAGCCCGAACGACGGCTTTACAACGGTTTAAATCCAAGATAATTTTGGTAACTGAAGTTTTACGATGATTCATCATTCCTTCGGCCTGGATTAGCATATGTTTTTCGTTAATGGCCGTTACTTCTAACTGCGGATGAACAATGTGATTATTCTTAAGGATCCGTTTGATGTGATCTAGCGAATCAGATTTATTAACGGCTCTAATCTGCATTTTAATACTGACGTTGTTAACTAGCCATTCAGCGATTGAGTCATCATGGAACATAAACTGAATCGTTACGATGATGATCGTTGCGGCAATCGCAATGATGTACATCCCGGCACCAACGGTCATACCAATAGCAGCAGTACCCCAGATACCGGCGGCGGTGGTTAAGCCACTGACTTTCGTATGGCCGGTTAAAATCATTCCGGCACCCAGGAATCCAACACCACTGATGATCTGCGCGGCAATACGTGATGGATCAAGGCTGATGTTATGCATAGCTAAGACATCATAAAAGCCGTACTTAGAAACTAGTGTTGTTAGCGCGGCACCGACAGCCACTACAATATGGGTTCTAATTCCGGCACTCTTGAATTGTCGAGAACGTTCATAACCAATTGCACCACCACATAGCAATGCGACTAGCAGACGGACAATCCATTCAATTTCAGTTGACGCTGAAATATTATCACTCCCCGTTCACTTTTACGTTTTATAAATTAATCATGCTTCGTAGGAAATAATGCCAAAACAATGGCACAGATGAAACAGATAAATTCAAGAAACGCACTGGTGTTTTCGATGATGATCCGTGGCCAAGTCTTACCAACCGATTCATGAACGATGGCTTGTAGAACCCACGGTGCGACATAAGTTAAGAAAATCCAGTAAACACTAATCCCGGCGTTGCGGTATCGACGAATCGTAATACTGATACACGGGATTAGAGCTACTAAACAGTAGGCCAGTAATAATACCAATCCAGTTAATTCAACGTGCGGTTCACCCTTTAGATGTCCCACTAATGCCCAGATTAGAAATACAAATCGAATTAACCAGTTCCACATAAATGGCCACCAGTATTCGGTTCGACTACTGTTACCTTTAAAATTAAAGTAATTTTTCCAGAATAATTGATATGCTTTAAATAAATTTACGTGTCTTGTACTCATTAGTAATTATCATCCTTTAACCTTTAACATCAATAACTTTAGATTAGATTATCCAAAATCAATTTTCAAATCAGTTCCTTAAAAAGCAGTCCATCGTGTGGTCGTTCACCATTCCGCTAGCTTCCATAAATGCATAAATGATGACGGGACCGGTAAATTTAAAACCGTCTCGTTTCATGGTTTTGCTGATTTTTTTTAGAAAGTGCGGTCTGGGTTGGGACTTCCGCATGATTTTGATAATGATTAATGACCGGTCGATTATTTACAAAACGCCATAAGTAATGATTTAAGTCAATGGATCGTTGATTTAATCGATTAACTACTTTGGCGTTATTAATAATTGCTTTTAACTTCATCTGGTTACGAATAATTTTGGGATTATTAAGTAATTTAGGTAACTCTGGAGTCATTTTCATAACTTTCTGATAGTCAAAATTATGAAAGGCAACTTCAAACGCCGGCCGTTTATGTAAAACGGTTCGCCAGCTCAAGCCCGCTTGCATGATTTCCAATGACAATAATTCAAATAGCTTTCGGTTGTCATGCAACGGATGTCCCCATTCATGATCGTGATAATGTCGCATCAATGGATCATTAACGTTTGCCCATGCACATCGGTTAAGTCTAGTTGACATCAAATCACTTCAAAATTTTGCCATGGTACATGTCCGAGTAGAACTTAATCTGCTGCGGAGTATTATTGCTACTGGTAAATTTAATGATCTGCTTCTGATCTTTTGGCGCAGCTAAGCCTTTAGCCTTTAACTGGTAACCAACGTAGCGAGCTAAGCCATCATATCCGGTGTAAATCGCGGGTTGATCATTAAATTCATGACTGATGATTGAGCGGATGTACGGGTAATGGGTACAGCCTAGAACGACCGAATCAATATGATATTTTTTAAGTGGGTCCAGTAACTTATGAACGAGTGCTTTAATCTGGGGTAAGTTCTTGGAGCCACCTTCGATTAAACCGGCTAAACCAGGACAAGGAACTGAGAAGATCCGGTGGGATGACTGATACTTATCTAACTGACGATTGTACTTTGGTAAACTCATTGTCAACGGCGTTGCCATTACGGCAATGTTCTGACCACCATTGTCAACAGCTTGCTTTAAAGCGGGTTCAATCCCAAAGATCGGTAAATTGGGATGCATTTTAACTAATTCACTCTTAGCTGAACTAGTTGCTGTATTACAGGCAATTACAAACGCCTTAATGTGATGATGCTTAGTTAAATCGTTAAAGACATTGTTGGTCAAGTGAACGACAGCTTGCTTGCTGCGTTCACCGTACGGTGCGTTCTTAGAGTCACCATAAAAGACAAAGTCTTCGTGAGGTAGCATCTTAGCTAATGTCTTAAGCGTACTAGTACCACCAACACCTGAATCCATAACACCGATTGGTTCTTGATTCTTATTCATATAATTACTTCCTTAGTAAAGTAAATTCGATAACTTAGAAATAACCATTATTTGGTTCAATTCCTTATTATAGTTAAATAACGAATGTAATTAAATGAAAAGAAAAGCCGTTTTATTAGTGAACGGCCGGTAAACATAATCAATTTAGTTGTTTAACAATTCTTTACTAAAACGTTCGCGATTTTTTCAAGAATCTTTTGATCCTGTGCGGTGAATGCATTTAGTTGGTTAGAATCAAGATCGAGAACACCGAGAACTTGATCAGCTTTCAATAACGGAACCACAATTTCAGATTGGCTAGCGCTATCACAAGCAATGTGACCAGGAAACTGGCTAACGTCCTTTACTAATTGTGGTTTTTTAGTCTGAGCAGCGGTTCCACAAACACCTTTTCCATTCGGAATGATGTTGCAAGCTAATTTGCCCTGGTATGGTCCTAATAAAAGATCGTTAGTCTTGGGACGGTACTTATAAAACCCTGCCCAGCTTACTTTATCGTTAGTTTGCATTAATAACGCCGCAACGTTAGCTAAATTAGTGACGACGTTGTCAACGCTGGTCGTTAATGCGTTGGCTTGAGAAATTAAAATTGAATCCATAATAATCACCTTTTAAAAAACGGTCGTTTTATTAATGGTGCCCTGAACGTCTGGAGTCGTTTTAAAAATCTTCCAGTCTACATCAACTAACTTTAGTTGGTGTAATGCGGCAAAATTAAAGTTTAATGATGGCTTGTTAAACATGAACTGTTTAACAACTGCTGCTTTAGAAACTTTAAAATGATCTTGGTCATCCATATGTTTAATTAAAAAGTTAAGCAAACCCAATGTATCCGAAGTCTGGGTCTTTTCCGTTAATTTAGCGTTCTGGTCGTCGTTAATGTTTTCATCAAAATTCGTTAAACTGTTGACGATTCGAGGTCGAATTTTGGGCTTCTTGGCCATTCGTTTTAATTGTTTTCTGCTAATTCTCATGGTGATTACCACTTTCTAAGGCTTTATTCTTGATTACCACTTCTGCGTAATGAATGATGCTTAAAGCCATGACGGCATATTCAGCAATCGCTTTCTTTAAATTCGGGTAACCGTGCGTTTTGAAATGCTGAACGATGGTTCCCCGTTTATTAATCGGCTTTAAATAGCTGAACATACTGTGAGGATTATTCATGTATCGAACTAGCCCGCCACTGTAAATTGGGATCACGTTAATTTTTTGAAGCTTGGTTTGTTTGAGCTGTAAATTATAGATGATTTTAACGGATTCAACAGCGACTTTTAGTAAATTACCGTCATCGTTAAAATGAATATCATTGTGATCATCAACAGTAAAGTGTAAATTGATGCTAAAGCCTAAAGCCTTAGTGTCGCTAACCTGAAGATGAGCAAAATTGACTAACGTAACGACGTAATGATATGCGTCTAGAGGTAATAACCTTACGTTCAATCCGTAAGGTTGTTTCTTCATGTCATCCGTTAAATTCTCGAGATTTAGCATTGTAGTCTCCTTTAAAGTAAAGTATCTTCTGTCCTTAATATCTTATGTTATAATTAATTTGTCAAATCGATGGAGGATTAGCTCAGTTGGTCCAGAGCACTTGCATCACACGCAAGGGGTCGTGGGTTCGAATCCCACATCCGCCATAACAGTTAGTAAAAAAGACTTATCATTTTTTATGATAAGTCTTTTTCTTATCTCGTTATTTTGATTAATGAATAAATCCGGTCATAACACCACCGAGAACAACTAACGCAACACCTGATAAGGTGTATGCAAGCGATTTACCACTCTTGTGCTCACGGAGAACCACTAACCCGATGAATGTCGCAACGACAGTTGTCATCTGAGATAACGTAAATCCAGTTGAGACACCGTTTAAGATCATTGAAATCAAGTACGATAACGTTCCAAAGCCAGAGTTAAATCCAGTTAAAACGTTAGTAAACGTTGCTTTACTCAAAACAGCATGGGAACGTGGGTAAAAGATTAAAGCGATCAATACAGCACTGATAATCATACCAACCGTTTGGCCAGGAAACGTTGACCAGCCCGAAGCATCTGGGATTCTTGGCAACGTGGAACAAGCAGTGTAACCAATTCCCGTTCCAATAATTAGTTCCAGAACATACTTGATGAACTTCTTTTTATTTTTAATGGATTGGTGTTTTTTACCGGTGCGGGTCGTTAGAAAGACTCCAAGGATAATTAGGACAATCGCAATTCCACCAATGGTCTTAGCGATTGCACTTTTCCAACTACCAAAGAATGCAACACCAATAAAATTAACGCCAAGTAGTTGAATTCCCGCGGTAATTGGGGATGTGGTGGCAACACCTAAATTAATGAATGCTCGGTATTGGGCTAATTGACCTAATGACCAGCCCACACCACCTAAGAAACTCCACCAGAAAATTGATGGTGTCATCAGCGGCTGTTTGATTAAATAGATCAAAATCCCAACGACTAAAGCACCATAAGTGGTTCCAACTAACTGTTGAATTGGTTTACCGCTACATATATGCGTCCATAGTGGTGTACAGCCCCAGAAGAACGCTGGTAACAACGCAATTAAAATATTCATTTGTCAATCACTCCTTGGTGTTTAATTGGGTTCGAATAGGTCCAATATTACACTGTTATGAAGTATATTACCTGATTAAGAAATAAATAAAATCTTAGTTATCAAGGTTATTAAAGCCCTGAATTAAGAGCTTTAAAAGAATTCTCTGGGATTGATTACTCATTCCTTTTAAGAGTTCAGTCCCCGTAATTAAGCCTTTCTTTCGGTAAGCTGATAAATAGGTTTTACCGGATTTGGTCAGTTTAATAATTTGGCAACGTCCATCACGTTTTGAGCGTTTCATTTCTAATAAACCCTTTTTAACCATTTTCTTAACGACTTCCTGAATGGTCTGATGAGCACAGCCCATGAAAATGGCTAGGTCCGTCATAGTACTGTTTGGGTACTTATTGGTGTAAAACAAAACGTCTGCTTGACGTGAAGTTAAACCAACTTTACGGAGATGTGAATTCCGGTTTCGGTTAATCGAATTCGCGATTTTTAAAAGTAATGAGATCAATTTATAACGATCTTTAATTCGTAACATTTTTAAAAGACCTTATGAGGAATGATTTCACAGTTGAAATTATCGTGTCCCGATGCTAATTGAGTAATATCAATATGAATTAAGCCAAGTCGATCTAATGACAGTAAGTCAAAGTTTAAGGAATTTTGGTTAGTTTTTAGAATTTTGATTAAATGACTCTGGCTTGTTGAAACACGCCAGTCGTAATTAGATTCATTAACTAATTCCTTTAACAAAGACAAAGCGTCATAACGATCACTCTTTAATGCTTTATATTGATGAGAACGGAGATTAGCGCCTAAATCGAAATGTTTGATATTCGCTTGAACTTTAGGGTTAATAGCGGGTTTATGAAGCATCTTTTTAACTGTTTTCTTGTTAGGTTTCATTAAAAAGCTCCTTTATAGCAAAAATAAGGCACCTCAAGAGGTGTCGTTTGCTTGCCTGTTACGCAATTTAATTATAACATATGTCATTTTAAGACGCTGACAAAAAATGCCGTTGCTTTTTAAGCAACGGTTGATGATCGTTATATTTTACTTCTATTCCATTTCTTCAATTGATTTGGTTGCCTCGTCTTTGGCCATAGTCACGCTTAAAGTTATTTGAAATGTGCTTAATATTTTCACAGACTTCTTTTGGTAAATAAAAGATCGCGTTTATTAAATATCGGGTTGTCCGATTATAATCGGAAGCATTTAATTTTAAAACTACAATAATAAGAACTAACCAGAAAACTACAGAGAACATTATTCAAGACCTCCCGAAAGTTTGGCCACCATTTTAGCTAATAATTTATCTTCGGTATTAACCTGTTGCGTTAAATAATTAATTAAACTCGTTTTCATCATTAATTGCTTTTTTAAACTATCGTTTTCTCGCATAACATCGATTAAGTTAATTCGTTTCATAAGGCAAGACCCTTTCATGATAATGCTACGTTTAAGTTTGTTAACGTAGTAATCTTCAAGGACGTGAATCCGTCCCTGGTATTAATGTAGAGATACGTGAACTAGCTAGTCATTGCTTTGAATATTCAATTTGCCTATCTCAATTAGCAATTTTTATATTAGTCCCTCGTTAACAAAAATGCAACGATAAATTAACACCTTTTGATATTTTGTTAACGGTGCTATAATAGCGGTAGTTAATGAGAAGGAATTGATATTTTGGTAAACGTAAACGAAACGAATTTAGCAAAGTACGTTCATGACGCGATTTTTAACAGTCATTTATCGTTACGAAAAGCAGCTAAAAAAGTCGGTGTATCAGCCGCCTATTTATCTAAATTAATAAATCATAAAGCAAATTCAAACCCTAAACCGTCAACTTTAAAGAAAATGGCCGACGGCTTAAAGATTAGTTACACTAACATGTGTAAAATTTTAGGTTACGATACTCGGAAACAGCGGGTTATCGATCTCAAGCAAGCAATTGATAATGATGATTACCTCACTTTTGGTGGTCGACCAATTAGTAAGGAAGAAAAGATTTTTGTTAAACGGATGCTAGATGGTGGCAACGATGATAATTGATGATGTGATCAATGACCTGGTGGCATTTGCTAAAAGGCATCATATCATAATTAAATTTTTAAAGATGCCAAGTGGAATGCGATCACTGGCATTTATTAAACAAAAATTTATTATTATTAACACGAACTGTCCTGAATCACAGTTACCCTTTAAAATTGCTCATGAATTAGGCCACGTTCTTTTAGAATCGGATGACCGAATCTTTCATTCTAAATCGATGGATAACCGCTTTTCTTCTGAAGGCACCGCTAACGACGTCGCCTTACACCTATTGATTAAATTTTATTTAGATGAATGCGAAGAGTATAATCTGAATAGTGTTCAGCCCATTATGGAGCAATTACACATTGCTCCTAAATTTTTGGCAAAGGTTCAACGGATCACCAAGGAATGCTTAACGCATTAAAATCTTGAATTAGATAAGGAATCGATAATGATTAAGCCGTATATTCATAAAGTTCAATATTACGAAACCGATAAGATGGGAATTACTAATAACACCAATTACGTTCGTTTTATGGAAGAAGCTCGGAATGATTATTTAGCTCAGATTAACTTCCCCTATTCAAAATTTGAAGATAACGGTATTATTTCACCCGTCGTTAAAATTAGCTGTGAGTACCGTAAGACGACCACTTATCCTGATCTCATCAAAATTCGGGTTCGAATTCTTAAAGTCAATCGATTTAAACTTATCGTTGGCTATGTAATGACGGTTAAAGGGCAGATCGTTTGCAGAGCTAAAAGTTCCCATTGCTTTATGACTAACGGTCGAATCATTAACATGGAAAAGCAGCTTCCTGACTTCTATCGTCAGTTAAAGGCTGAAGAAAAACGTGGTCAGCAGAATAATTAGCTTTATAATTAGTGGGTTTGTCTTTTTGTTAGGGATTCAAATGTATCGAAAACGACCTAGAATAAGGCAATCCGTTAATTTGATCTATGA
The DNA here is from genome assembly GCF_004359375.1 of Acetilactobacillus jinshanensis. NCBI lineage: Bacteria > Bacillati > Bacillota > Bacilli > Lactobacillales > Lactobacillaceae > Acetilactobacillus > Acetilactobacillus jinshanensis. The sequence goes on from NZ_CP034726.1 coordinate 520,843, forward strand.
TTATTGCGTAGCTATATTACATCGTTTCGTAAATCGATAAGGAAGGTTAAATAGATGTTTGATAAAGCAACGTTACAAAAATTGCAAGCCGGCTTTCAAAAAGGCAAGTTACGAGGATTAATTAATACTGATCCAAGTCGATTAGCCCTTACTTTTGATGGCGCGACTCGACTTGGCGGGATGAAGATTAATACCGTCCGCATTCGTTTAGACGGTAAGCCAATCTTTTCTGCAGGGTTTGGAATTCCACCTCACAAAACATCTTATATTATGTTTACCATTGCGCCTAATCCTCATCACTACACCCTTGCTCACATCAATGAAGATTTAAAGCCCCTTAAAATTCAAGCTAGTTTGACCGGTGGTTCGTTACTTTTAATCTCGTTAGTTCGTGAAAAATCCTTCTTTGATTGTATCGGGAATATCCTTAAGGCAACCAAGATGTTAATTCGATAATTATTAAATTAAATTATTAAAAAATCGGTACGTAAAATTATTTTATGTACCGATTTTGTTTTACTTGTCATGCTTGTGCTTTTTAAATACGTTCGGAATCCCTTTTCTTAACGGGGTGTTATTAATCGTTGTTCGTTGTCGTGAGCCAAAGATTCGGCTCTGAATTTCTGAATTCCAAGGCTTCGAATTTAACTTCTGCTGGTTCATCCAACGTTGCGCTTTATCAATTGACGTTAGATGATGTCGTTTCCACTTCATTACTAAACGGTTTAAGTATGGCAATGATTCTCGATAACTGTGACAATGTTGCTTTGAGTACTGAATTCCGTACATCACCATTGCGGTATTAAGATATGATGCTAATTTAACTAAGGCCCTAGTGACTTGCGCGTCTTCACGATGCCAGATGATTAGCCACTGATTCTGAAGTGTTTTGTGGGTTATTTGATCGTCATGAGCTTTAATGATTTGCCCTACTTTGGGATTAGTTAATTCATGATGACTCTTACCTAATTCGTTTATAATTAATAATTTATTATTAATTACTAGATAATGATCATCACTTAATTCTTTAAGGCCCGTTTTAAATTTACTCAAACCATCTTTTGAATGTGTAGATAATTCAATTAAATCAATATGGGTATGATTACCTAATTGAATTAAGTATGCGTAAATGCCCTTTGCTCGCCAGCTTAACCGACGATCATTAAGAACGTGTTGTAGATTAACCTGGGCTTGGCCCTGGCTAATTAATTCCATAGTTAACACTCCGTTAATCGTTATTCATTTTGATTTTACTTGATTTATCGGTAACAAGCCAATCATTGTTTATTTTATTTAGATATCGGTTAGAATAATAACTGAAGAAACGTTGAAAGCGCTTTATCTATCAGAATCGAGGTTCTTTATATGCCAGCCATTCCAAAGACAATGAAAGCATGGGAAGTTGTAAAGCAAGGCTCAGTTAATAAGAAGCCATTCCCGTTAAAATACGTTACTAAACCAGTTCCACAACCGAAACCCGGTGAAACCTTAGTTAAAGTATTGGCTTGTGGTGTTTGCCACACCGATCTTCACGTAACCGAAGGTGATCTTCCGGTTCATAAGAAGCTATTAACACCAGGTCATGAAATCGTGGGCATCGTCGTTAAAAACGGGAAAAACGCTCACCGATTCAAGATTGGTGACCGGATTGGAATTCCGTGGCTTCGTTGGACCTGCGGCGTCTGCGAATACTGCCGTTCAGGTCACGAAAATCTGTGTCCAAACTCTAAGTACACTGGTTGGGATCATGATGGTGGTTACGCTCAATATGCTACCGTCCCTGAAGGATATGCCTACCACATCCCGAAACGCTTTAAATCCGTTGAAGCAGCACCGTTATTATGTGCCGGGATTATCGGTTACCGAGCTTATGAACGAGCTAATGTCCCCGCCGGTGGTAAATTAGGTCTCTACGGCTTTGGTGGATCTGCCCATATTACTGCCCAAATTGCCTTAGCTCAAGGGATTCAAGTCCACGTCTTTACTCGTGGTGGTGATGCTGGCCGATACGCTAAGAAATTAGGTTGCAGCTCAGTAAACAATACCTATGACGTATCACCAGTTCCATTGGATTCATCAATCATTTACGCACCCGTTGGTGATTGTGTACCGAACGCTTTAAAGAGTCTTCGTTCTGGTGGAACTCTAGCATTGGCCGGAATTCATATGACCGACATCCCTCAGATGAGTTATGAAGACCATATCTTCCACGAAAAGACGTTAACTAGTGTTGAAAGTAACACCCGTCACGATGGTGAAACGTTCTTGACCTTAGCTGATCGTTTAGGAATTCAGCCACATGTTACCACTTATCCACTGGACAAAGCTGATCAGGCTTTGAAGCGAGTATCTAAAGGTGACCTTAAAGGTGCCTGCGTTTTAAAAGTCGCAGATAAGTAAAATTAATTATCAATTAATAAACTAAAAATCTCACAATTATTCATTTGAAAATGATTGTGAGATTTTTTATCTGTCTTAGTTATTATCTAATGCAATAATTTTTCAAACTGATTTTCATTAATGATCTTAACGTGTTTAGCAACCGCAGCCCGATACTTTCTAGAATTACTCTTATGGTTAGTAATCAAATAAGCAGTCTTACCATTGACGTCACTCTGCATCTTGCCACCGTTTTGTTTAATTAACGTGGTGAAGTGCTTACGTGGTTTGCTTAATGTACCGGTAATTACGAACTTCATTCCAGCTAATTTCTGAGCTGACTTTGGCTTTGCCTTAGCTGAGGAAGATTTTTGATCGTCAATCATATCCAGATATGGCGTTAAGTTTTGCAGCTGTTTAATCATATCAGGTGAGAACAAATCATCAATTACGGGAACTGATGATTGACCAAAGCCCTTTAGCTGTGGGATCTCAACGATTAATTTATGGTGCATAGCTTGTAAACGCTTTGGATCACTCAAAATGGGTTTAAAATTCTTAATCCGTTTAGCGATTGGCTTTAGTAAAGCTAAACCTGCGTTATTTAATGGTAACCCCATTAGAACTCGAGCTAATGGACGAGACTGGGCTTTGCGTAATTCGTCTTGTAATGTATCCCATCGTTTAGTGCCAAAGCCTTTGATGCTCATAAATTTCTTCTTATCAATTCGCCAGAGACTGCTGAAATCATGCGGGTCAATCAGATGTTCATCAATTAACTTAGCGATGATCTTATACGATAAGCCCATGATATTTAAGCACGGCTTTGAAACAAACCGTTTCCAGCGGTGAATCATCACGGTCTTGGAATGCTTGTTAATGGGTAGATATAGATAAGCACCTTTTCGAATGGCTCCTTTAGGGATCGTCTTAGAAATGGGAACTTCTTTGCCGGTTCGGAAGGCTTTGATTGGTTTAATCATCTTAGGAATGACATCGTTCATCCGTCGAACCGTAACGTGATCATATAGCATGATCCCACGGCGTTTGATATCAGGCATTGATGCTAACGAAGCTTTACTGATTTCGGAACCGAGGATATGAACGGGGTGCTTTAAAATCCCAACCGGCGTTAATTTGCCATTAGCACTTTCCTGCCAGCGAACCTTTTGTAAAATGCCGATTGCTGACTTTGGTGGGAATTTCCAGCTGACACTATAACGTGGACCGTGCGGATTAAAACCGATTTTACTTAAATTAACTGTATAGTTTGGCTTGATGACCATCCCGTCGATTGGATGACCAACGGCCTTTCGCTTCCAATTTGGAAACGTGAACATGAAACGAATAATCTGACGATGACCCTCAGGAGTATTCGGGAATTGATGAACGTCTTTGATAATGTAGAAGCCCAGAGACTTTAAAAACTTTAACTGTTCCAATTCAGTTGGGTATTTATCGGTCCATTCATCACGGTTGATCAAGGTGTATACCGATAAGAAGATCCCACGCTTACCGGCAACCCGTGGATCCTTATTCATGATTGATCCGGAAGCAAGGTTACGTGAGTTAGCCCATTCATGATGCTTGTTGATGCGGTTAAAATCTTTATCATCAATTAAAGCTTCACCACGAACGACTAAATGACGTTTACCGATTCTTTGCCGAATCTTAGCGATATCCATCCGATTAAAATGATATAGTTCGTTAGTAATATCTTCACCAACGTGGCCTCCACCACGGGTTAAGGCCACGAACGGCTTCTTCATTCGTGGATCGTTAAAGTACAGGACAATTGACAAACCGTCTTCTTTTCGTTGAACTAAGAACGAATCAGTGTACCAGAGGTCGCCCTTCTTACGGTTCCACTTATCCAGAAACTTAGCAACGGCATCTTTGGTTCGAGTCTTATCTAACGACCCAATAAAGTATGGATGATGAACGTGTTTAAACGTGTTATCCGTATTATATGGGATGGTTGAAAAGTAATGATTAATGGCCTTATCATCAGGGAATTCTTGCTTGTATTGTTTTAATTCGAAGTACATGTTATCAAACTGACCATCGGACATGATCGGCTTACTATTGTAGTACGCTACGTCAGCTTGATGTAAGTGCTTGATTAACGTCTGAATTGCTTGTTTAGTTTTGGGAGTCATTGTTTTGCTCATCGTATCCCTCTTCCGAACTTGATCTAACTAAGTCTATTTTAACAGAAATTAAGTTAGTTATTACCACTGTAAAATCCAAAGGACTTGACCCAAAATATCAACAGGCTTAAGAAAATTCGAATAATTAACATTAAAAATGATGGGACTAATTGATTGTGATTATGTTAAGAAGTGATGACGATGCTCATCCGTGAAATAATTGCAATTTTATTTATGACCATAACCTGGTTGATCGGAATTAGTGTTCTCCTCAAATCATATTTTCATCAATATCACAAGAGAAAGACTGGCTAAATACTAGCCTTTTTATTTTGGCCAAACAAAAAAGAGTCCGTTATTCTATAACGAACTCTCTTTAAATTATTTTAAATTTATAATTACTTAGTTACTTTAGCTAACCAGTAATGCTTCTTACCTTTACGAACGACAACGAATTTCCCATGAAAAGCACTAGCTGGATCAACAGTAGCGCTCATGTCCTGAACTTTATCACCGTTGATATGAACGGCACCACTCTTAACATCCTGACGAGCCTGACGCTTAGATGGCTCAATCTTAGCGTCGACTAACCAGTCAATGATACCTTCTGGTTTGGATGAAATGTCAACACTTGGCATTCCATGGAAAGCCATTTGAGCTTCTTCATCGGTCAAACTCTTGATGTTGCCATGGAAGAAAGCATCGGTGATCTTCTGAGCCTGCTTCAAGCCCTTTTCACCGTGAACGAATTTAGTGACTTCTTCAGCTAACTTACGCTGAGCAACCCGTTTCCAAGGCGTCTTCTTGGTGATCTTTGCTAACTTAGTGATTTCATCATGGCTTAAGAACGTGAAGTACTTCAAGTACTTGATGACGTCAGCATCAGCCGTGTTGAACCAGAACTGGTAGAATTCGTAAGGACTGGTCTTCTTTGGGTCTAACCAGACGGCACCACCAGCGGTTTTACCGAACTTAGTACCATCAGACTTTAACATTAACGGGATGGTTAAGCCGTATGCCTGAGCCTTTGGTCCTTCGATCTTACGGATTAATTTAATTCCGTCAGTAATGTTACCCCATTGATCGGAACCGCCAACTTCTAGGTGAACGTCATGAGTCTTATATAAATGTAAGAAATCGATTGACTGTAAGATCTGGTAAGTGAATTCAGTGAATGAAATTCCGGCAGCTAAACGACTCTTGATGATTTCCTTATGGATCATGTCGTTGACGTTGAATAACTTACCGAACTTACGAAGGAAAGTTTCTAAGTTTAACTTGGATAACCAGTCGTAGTTGTTAACGATGGTAACGCCACCGTCTTTATCGAATAACTGCTTAGCCTGTTTAGTTAAGCACTTTTCATTGTGCTTAACCTGGGCCTGAGTCTGTAAGGTTCGTTCAGCTTTTTTGCCACTTGGATCACCAATCGCACCGGTCATTCCACCGATTAAAATTACCGGATGGAAACCAGCTTTCTGGAAACGCTTCAGGATCATAAACGGAATTAAATGACCAACGTGCATACTGTCACCAGTTGGATCGATTCCAGCGTAAACGCTGATCTTATGATGAGCTAATAATTTCTTTAGGCCTTTTTCATCAGTTTCTTGATTAATGGCGCCACGCCATTTTAAATCATCAATAATATCCATAATCATTTCTCCTTATTTAATTCAGTTCATTATTTATTCTGATTCGGCTTAGCATGTTTAATCCCAATCCCGGTTACTCCACTTAAGATGGAGAAGATTGGTGATAACAGACTAAAGAAGACGAATGGCATGTAGTCTAATACAGGTACGTTCAAGGCGTTGGCAACGAATGCTCCGGCAACGCCCCATGGTACTAAGTAGTTAATTACGGTACCACCATCTTCTAGAGCACGACTTAAGGCAACTGGTGCTAAGCCAGCTTTCTTGAACGGTTCGTTAAATGCGGCTGCTGGTAAGATGACGGATGAGTACTGTTCACCGATAAAGACGTTAACACCGATACAGGATAGAATAACGGCAGTAATTAAAGCACCGGTACTGTGTAAGTGACTAACTAACGGAGTCATAACGGCCTTGATAATACCTAGGTGCATTAATAATCCACCTAAGGCCAAAGCAATGATGACTAACGAAGCGGTGCTCATCATGTTCATGATGCCACCACGGCTAAGTAATGAATCAACAGCTTTGTGACCGGTCGTGGATTTGAAACCGTTGATAATGATGTTGTTGATGTTAGCTAACTTGAAACCGGGATGTTTAATAAAGATCATAATGCTCGAAACGGTAACGTTAATAAATAACGTCGAAACGGTTGGAATTCTTACCCAGGCACAGATGAACAGTAAAGCGATCGGTACGATTGCCCACCAGGTAACGTTGAAATTCTGTTCTAAGATGGCGATCGTTGTTCGAACACTGTGTAAACTAGCGTTGGTGTTACCGCCACCGATGAAGCAGAAGATAATGAACGTACAAATCAATGATGTGATCAATTAAATCAGCACCAACGACGGCAGCTGATAAGTTATCGGTTGCTGATAACGGTGAAGACTTATCACCAAAAATGGCACCACATAATACGGCACCGGCAACCATGGCTGGATCGATGTGCATCGTTAAGCCCATCCCCATGAAGGCAACACCTAAGGTTGAAATTACGGTAAAGGCACTACCAATGGCAGAACCAACGATTGCGGTAACGATGAAGACCGATGGTAAGAACCAACGAATGCTGATCAAATGGAACCCAAAGACCATCAAACTTGGGATCACACCGGCAGCGATCCAAGTCCCGATTAAAGAGCCAATCAGAATGAAGATCAGTAATGGGACAATCCCGTTCTTAATCCCAATAATGAAACCTTCGTCGATGTCATCCCAGCTGAAGCCGCGAAGCTTCGTCCATAAAATGATCATCATGATTCCGGCCATAATCGGTACTTCTGGTGGTAATTTAAAGCCAATTACACTAACACCGATAATAACTAGAACCATTAACAGAATTAATAAACCTTCACCAAAGTGAATTTGCGGTTTTGAATTTTCTTTATCCATAATAATTAATACCTCGCTTATCGAAAATTGAACGTTAAATCATTGAATTCATTAATTAACGTTTTGATAACGAGGATTTCCGCCACAGTGGCGGTTTAATATTTTACTTTCATTCCAAAGCACCTCTTTTAAGATAACAAAAAATCGCCTCAATTATTCTTTCAAATAATTGGGACGATCAGTTATTAATAACCGCGGTACCACCCAGATTAGCAGGTAACTACTCACTCAAATAGATGATAACGGTTCTATGATTTCCGAACATCAACACTCACCGTATTTTGAGCAGCGACCCTGCCCGGTTCACAGCAAACCACCGGTTCTCTGACGTTCAAGCCGCTTCTCTACTAGAAATGAATTTCACGATTACTTATGAATTTTGTTTGACACTTAGTAATGTACCACCGATCTTAATGATTGGCAAGTGAACAGAAATTAATTTTAAATAATATTCAAGATTGTTTCTAAATATTACTACTATTTCTTACTAGTGCCCGTCATTAAACGTTTAACGATATTATTCTCTTTGGGCTCGCAATAGAAGTAACCAAATAGATTATCTTCCATTCCGCTGATTAAGCCTTCAACGCCGTAGCCGGTCTTTCTTAATAGTTTCTTGAAGTCTTTATGAAGCTTAGATCCGAACGGGATGTAACGAATTACCTTACCATCTAAAGTTCCGATAATGGCGTCTTCCGTTTCCTTTAAAGAAGCTTGCTTATTATAGTACTTGTTAGCTAACTGATGAGTCGTGTTTAGTAACCGGTTGTAGCTCATGATTCGCACTAAAGCGGCACTCATTTCTTGAATATCCTGCGGATCATATATCTGGGCGTCGCCGACTTCCTGGTCAATCCCGAAGCAGTAATCACTAAGGAAACAATCAATCACGATCTTGGTAACATCACACGGATGATCAATCATGTGATGTTCAGAATTTAGGATAATTTCATCAACGGTCGGTGTTTTCTTTTTAGAACTAAGGTTTAATGACAATTGTTTAGACATCAAATTCCCTTTCTATCGATGACATTCGATGGTTTCATCTAAACTAATTTTAGATCATTTGACTTATTTATGCTTGGCAGGAGTGGAAAAGTCCTTCGGTCCAGAGGATCTTGTAGATTTTTCGACCCTTCGCCATGGCTTCGTCCTTAAACAGAGCTCGCCCATAGTCCTGATGACTAACGATGTATTCCACTAACCGTGGGAATCTGACCCCAGGATATCTTTTCATCAATGCTGGTGTATTATTTAATTTATAATCTAGATAACGCATGTATTTAACGTCTTTTAAGTTAAAATGCTGTCTATCGATATCAAATTTTTCCATGTTTCAACCCACTTTCGATATTTTATTTCCATTATATAATATACTCGAAGAATGGATATCCGTCCAAGAAGGAGCAAGATATTATGTCATTTAAGAAATCATTGTGTATCTGTGCTAGTACGTTACTGATGCTGAGTCTTGGTGCAACAAGTGCCAGCGCATCAACCGTTAATTCAAATCGTTCCCACCCTAATAATAAAGTTACGAGGATGGCTCGTCATTTAGATAACGTTAAACGAACTAACCATGTTCACGCTCGCAACGTTCGTAAACTTAACCAAATCAAACGTCATTTAATCAATCACCAGAAGAATCTGACTAAACTAGCTCGACGGATTAATCGTGCCCATCGACATCGCCGGAACGCAAACCTTATTAAACGTCTTAATAATGATAAAGCTCAACTAATTAAAGCAATTGAGAATAACGAACGTGGAATGCTGAAATTAGCATTTCAGGGATCAAACGAAAAACACCAGATTAATTTAGCTCATCATCTCCAAAGTCAGCAATTAACTACGGTTAACCTACCATCGGTCACGTCGCCGTCTGAATACAGTACCAGTAAATCCGTGGTTAGTTTTATCAATGAAGTCAACGGCAAGCTGACTAAGTACGGTGTGAAAGACGCTAATTCCTGGAGCAATGGTCGTCAATCTAAATCAAATGAATACAGTGACGTCAACGGTAAGTATTCCGCATCACCGGATCAGATTAGCCACGACGAAATGACTCAATTGAATCGGCAGATCCAGGATGAGATTCAGAATTCGAATAACTGGTTCAATGAATCTAATAATTGGGTAAAAGAAATGAACCAGGAAATTGATCAAGATTTTGATTCTGCCTTTAACTTTTAAAATCAACTAAAAGAAAATCATGATAAATGCTAATTAACATTTACCATGATTTTTAATTTGGTTTAATCCCAATTATTTAACGATTTTGGCACCTAAGCAATTCTTGAAATGATTCAATGCCCAGTCTTGAGCAGTCTTACTCAGAGTTGCAACACCGCTCTTGTGAATGACTAGATTATAGTTTCGGTTATAAGCACCGATTGCCGTATGCAGAACACAAATGTCGGTACAAACACCCACTAGGTGAAGAGTATCAACATGGCGTTCACGGAGCATTAAATCAAGATTAGTCCCAACGAATGAACTATAGCGAGTTTTATCCATCTGAAAGACCTTAGGACTCTTTTTATGACTTTGGTACCAATCATTTAGTTTTCCATATAACTGACGACCCCAGGTTCCTCTAACGTTATGGGTTGGAAACAGTTTCGTTTCCGGATGGTACGGGTTGCCTTTGATGTGAACATCAGTTGGTAAGATCACCCAGTCGCCATTCTGATAGAATTGATTAGCAAGTTTAATAATGCTAGGTTCTAGTTTCTGAGCGGGCTTACCACAGGTTAACGAACCCTTATCGGCAACGAAGTCATTCGTATAATCAATAATCAGTAAAGCTTGATGACTGTTGTAGATATCACTCATGATATAGCTCCTTACGTTACTTATTAGTTAACTTAATGTAATCGTCAATCTGTTTTAGATAGAACTTTTTAGCCGTATTACTGATCCATGATGATAAGAATGAATTCTTAGCAATCTTAACCAGATCTTCGCGGCTTAGATGATATTTTTCAGCGAATTTATAGTAGTTGTCATCAATGTAGTTACTACCCATGTAACCAGGATCATCTGAATTAAAGCTAACTAAGGCACCCTTCTTTAAGAGTTCTAACGTTGGCTTAGCTTTCATGTCGTGATAAATATATAGATTTGAGATTGGACAAATCGTAAAGCCAAGCTGCTTTTGAATGGCAAAGTCCATTAAGTCAGGATCGGCAACGATGTTAACACCGTGGTCAATCCGTTCGACCTCGATGATTTCTAGAGCCTGTTTAATGTGCTTTAAAGTATCCACCTGGTCAGGGTCACAATGCATTGTTAAATGATATCCTTCGGTTTTGGCCTTGGCGAATAACATCATGAACTTTAACGGCGGGTTGTGATGTTCATCAGAATCTAGACCTAAGCCTAGGATCCAGCCTTTTTCATGATAAGGCTTGGCTTGAATCAATGTTTTACGAGCCGATTCTTTAGAAAAGTCACGAAGGAAACACATGATTAATTGAGCATCAACACCTAATGCTCTAGCGTCAACTGCTGCTTGATGGATTCCGTTAATAACGGTTGAGAAGGAAATTCCTCGACTGGTGTGCGCCTGTGGATCGAAGAATAGTTCGACATGTTTAACGCTACTCTTAGCCATTTTCTTTAAGTATGCCCAGGTTAAGTCATAGAAATCCTGTTCGGTAATCAATGTTTGCATCCCCGCATAATAGGATTTTAAAAATGCTGCCAAACCGTATTTGTAACTTCGGTTGATTTGATCAGGACTGCTAACACCTAGATCAATTCCGTTACGTTTAGCTAGTTTAAATTCCAAATCGGGTTCTAACGTGCCCTCAATATGAACATGTAATTCGGCCTTTGGTAAACCATCGACAAATTTACGTGTAATCTTTTCTGACATAAATATTTCCTTCTTGCTATAATAAATTCGTAAAAGCATCAACGATTTTTATGGTAGCCCCTTTATAAATAAAAATCCAGCTCATATGTGAGATAAGTTAACATAAGAGTTGGATTTTTAAATAATTTTATTAAATTTTTACTTATTATCAGAATAATCAGCTGAGCTAGCCAATTTCTTTAACTTCTTGAAACGACTTAGTTCATCTTCAAGATGCTCAATGGTGCCGTTAACCGAACGGGAACCAAGCGGTAATTGCAACGGTAACTTATCAGGATGATTATTAACCAAATCATAGATAATCTTAGCGGCTTTGTTAGGATCACCCTTTTCGTCACCGGCTCGCTTAGCCATGAATTTCATCTGCGGATTTAAGAACTGGTAATTCTTGATGTGAGATAATTCCGGATGAGCCGTTGTTGAAAAATGAGTGCGGAACGCACTTGGCTCAACTAGCATCACTTTAATTCCGGATGGCTTAACTTCACGGGCTAGGACCTGGTTCATTCCTTCAACGGCATACTTAGCACCGGTGTAATATGCAACGTCCAAAAATGGGTTAAAACCTGACATGGATGAGAAGTCCACGATGACGCCTTGTTTTTGTTTTCGCATGATCGGTAAGACTTCTCGCGTCATCTTGGTTAATCCCCAGACATCGGCATCAAACATCTTTTGAGCGGCAACAATTGGTGTTTCTTCGTAGGTTCCGACGATTCCATAGCCAGCGTTGTTGACTAAAACGTCGATTCGACCGAATTTAGCTTTAGCCACCTTAACGGAACTTTCGATCTGATTATTGTCGGTTACATCTAATTGAACCTTTAAGATCTGACCATGATTGTACTGATCTAGATAATCCAACTGCGTCTTCGGTTTACGGGCCGTAGCAACTAAATTAACGTTCTTTTTCTGAGCTAATAAAGTAGCTAAACATTTACCAAAACCGGTATGGCATCCGGTAACAAGCCAAGTTTTATTCATAACGATCCCCTCCGTTTAATTAATTCTTTAACTAAATTGATTATAATTTAATTCATTCTAAATACCAACGGCAGATTTAACTTCAGGCTAAAAATAACGCCGACGATTTCCACTCGCCGACGTTACCGCATGATGCGCATTGCCTTGCGCAACTTTAATTATACAGGACTTAAGGTATATACCACAATTAGTTTAATTAGTAAATAATTTTGAAATTTAATATGTAACCGTTTACAAATTGTGCTATTATAATCAAATGTTAAAGGAGATATTTGGTAAATGAATATTTTAATCGCGATTCTGCCCGCTCTGTTATGGGGCTCAGGACCAATCTTAGCAACGTTGGTCGGTGGTAAACCGATTCAACAGGTTACCGGAACTTGTTACGGTCAAATAATTATTGGTCTAATCTTATTTTTGATTTTTAGACCGTCAATCACGTTTTATCAATTTTTATGGCCATTTTTAGGTGGCTTATTATGGGCCATTGCTCAATTGATGCAATTCACTTCATTTAAACAGTTGAACGTTTCAATTGCTATGCCAATTTCCACTGGTTTGCAGTTGATTGAAATTCCGCTTGCCGGAGTTATTTTCTGGGGCGACTGGGGAACGCCAGCTGAAAAATTAGCTGGTTTCTTGGCCATTTTGGTTTTGATTACTGGGATCAACATGACCAGTATCAACGATCATTCGTCCAGTACCGAAAAGCATATGGACTACAAAGGCGGCCTGATGAATCTAATCGTCGGTTCCTTTGGCTATACTGCCTGTTCAGTCTTTCCAAAGATTACCAACGCTAGCGGCTTAACGAATTTAATGCCGCAAACCTTAGGGATGTTCTTGGGTGGTGTCTTAATGGCAACCTACTACCAAGCCAAAAGTCATAATAATATTTTAACGGCTAAGGTATCGTTTAAGAACGCTTGCGTCGGTTTATTGGGTGGACTTGGTACTTACTGTTACCTATTTTCGTTAAGTCACTTGGGTCCAGCTACCGCATTCCCGTTAACCCAGATGAACGTTGTCGTTTCTACTTTAGGTGGTGTCTTTATTCTTAAAGAACACAAGGACCACAAGGAAATGTCATTCATTATCGCTGGATTAATTTTAATCATCGGTGCCGCAACTGTGATTGCACGTCTATAGTATAAGTTATTAACGGTTCGCTAATTTAGTTAGCGGATTTTTTTATTAACAAATTAATGTTAAGGGATGATTCTTTTGGATATATTTATTGCGATTTTACCAGCCCTGCTCTGGGGTGCTGGTCCGTTGTTAGCTACCCTAGTCGGTGGTAAGCCAATCCAGCAGGTCACCGGGACCTGTTACGGTCAGTTCGTGATCGGTGTCGTTTTATATTTGGTCTACGGTATGATTTTTGGCATGCCTGCGATCACCTTTAAATTACTCTTCTGGCCACTGCTAGGTGGGATCTTATGGGCCGTTGCCCAACTGATGCAATTCACCTCATTCAAACAATTAAGCGTTTCAATCGCAATGCCGATTTCAACCGGTTTACAAGTCATCGAGATCCCGTTATTGGGGGTCATCTTCTGGGGCGAATGGTACATGCCTCACGCCAAGTTATACGGTTTTATCAGTATCGCCGTTCTGATCATCGGGATTTGTTTGACCAGTTATAAGCAGAACGCTTCGAGTAACAAGAAACTAGATTATAAAGGCGGCTTAACAATGCTAATCGTTGGTTCCTTTGGTTATACCGCCTGCTCGATCTTCCCGAAGATTAGTGATGCACACACCTTTAGTCAGACCATCGTTCTTTGCCTAGGTCAGAATATCGGGATGTGCTTAGGTGCTGCTGTCATGGCTGCCTTTATCCAGCATAAAGCCCACTTCAACGTTTTAACCGCTAAAGTATCGTTCAAGAACATGATCGTCGGTTTACTTGGTGGGATTGGTATCCTTTGCTATTTATACGCATTAAGTAAGTTAGGTCCGGCTACCGCATTTCCATTAACTCAAATGAACGTTCTGGTCTCCACTCTTGGTGGAATCTTCATTCTTCATGAACATAAGACCTATAAGGAAATGGCCTTTATCCTGATTGGTTTAGTACTGATATTAGGTGCCGCTACCGTGATTGCTCAATTAAAGTAGTTTATTAATTAGATAAATATTTTGGCGTGATGGTTTAAAAATCATCACGCTTTTTTGTTTATTTTTCAACTGTTTTGCGTCTTTTTACGTAATATATATTGTTGCAGTTCTTTCACCATTAGACTGTTAATTTTTATTAACAAGAGTTATCATAAGATTAGCGTTACTAATCATAACGATTAATTAAAGAGAAAATAAATTGAAATTATTGATAACTCCGATCATTAATTTAAAGGAGACTTAATATGGCAAAGAAACAAGATCAAGCCAAAATGCGTAAAAACGCTTTAGATGGGGCCTTGAAACAGATTACCAAAGAGTTCGGGAAAGGTTCCATTATGCGAATGTCAGACCGTCCGTTAACGGTCCCAACATTTTCATCCGGCAGTTTAGCAATTGATAACGCCTTAGGTGGTGGCTACCCGATGGGCCGAATCACTGAAATTTACGGCCCTGAATCAGCTGGTAAAACTACCCTAGCTTTAGAAGCTACTGCTCAAGTGCAGAAACATGGTGGTGTCGTTGCTTATATCGATGCCGAAAATGCTCTGGATCCTGACTATGCTAAGGCATTGGGTGTTAATATTAACGATTTGCTTCTATCTCAACCGGATACCGGTGAACAAGGTTTACAAATTGCTAATGCCCTGGTTAAAAGTAGTGCCGTTGATCTAATCGTCGTTGATTCCGTTGCGGCTTTAGTACCCCGTCAGGAAATCGAAGGTGAAATGGGTGACAGTCACGTTGGTTTACAGGCCCGTATGATGTCACAAGCCTTACGTTCTTTCTCAGGTGAATTAAGCCGTACCAATACCGCCATGATCTTCATTAACCAACTTCGTGAAAAGGTTGGTGTGATGTTTGGTAACCCTGAAACCACCCCTGGTGGTCGTGCCCTGAAGTTCTACTCGTCAGTTCGTTTAGAAATTCGTCGTGGTAAGAAGATCAAGAAAGGCACCGATGTAATTGGTTGCCAAGGTAAAGTCAAAATTACCAAGAACAAGATTGCCCCGCCGTTCAAGCGTTGCACCGTTGACATCATGTTCGGTGGAGGTATCAGTCAATTAGGTGAACTAATTGACATGGGTGCTGACAAAGACATCATTGATAAAGCTGGTGCCTGGTACTCTTATGATGGCAAACGAATTGGTCAGGGTCGTGAAAACGCCAAGAAATGGTTACATGATCATCCAGATGCATGCAAGAAACTTTATAACGAAGTCCGTACGGCTTATGGGATGAAAGCTGATCCTGACGATTCTAATGATAAGGATAAAACCGATAAAGATAAAAAAGCTAGTTCAGATAAGAAAGCTAAATCCCCTAAGCAGGAAAATTTATTACACGGCAAGAAAGCTGATAAATAATGAAGATCATATCAGACCGGAAACATTTAGCCCATCTGATTAAAATGAATATTCGTTGGTATGATCGGCAGGCAAAGCAACGTGACCAGGGAACCTTAAGTAAGACCTGGGTTAAATACGTTGCTAAATTGAATTTGAAACAATGGACGGCACTTCAGCACGGAAGTGACGCCCTTTCGTTATCCACCTATCAACATACCCTTCGTTTATTGACTGATATGGAAGAAAGCGTCTTGGGGACTGCTTACCAGTCTTGTCGACAGCAGGGGTCAAAGCCCAAGCTCAATTCAATGGCTACGGCTAAGCAGAACATGCAAAAAGTCTTGGCGGGAATTAAACAGCAGCAAAAATCACGGCCCAATCCGAAAGCTAAGTCTAATTCAGCTATGAATAAGGCTAAACAGAATTTACTTAAGGTTTTAGGCCCGGTTGAGCAGACTCCATCCCGATCCAAGCGTGTGATTACTTTAATTAAAGCGCAACGTCGTAAAAACCGGTTTAACGTTTACGTTAACGGTCGCTATGCATTTCCAGCTGGAATTAACGAACTGACGAAATATCACCTTCGAATTGGGATGTCGATTTCAAGATCTCTTGAAAAAAAGATCAGCGAATCATCTGACGTTTCAAAGATGTTCACCCGAGCTTCCGCTAGAATTGTTCATCACTTAAGAACTGAACATGAGATCCAGAAATGGTTACACCAAAAGTATGATGCCTCACCGACCGATGCTGATAAAGTCATCAAAATGCTTAAGAACTACCACTTGATTGATGATTCCCAGTATTCAAAGGAATACATTCGAGAAGAAATTATTAGTGGCAGTAAAGGTCCACTCGCTATCAGTCGATTTCTTCGATCAAAAGGTGTCAGTGATTTAACGATTCAGGACGTCATGGCAAAGGTTTACCCAGTTGATAAACAATTATCGGTAGCTAAACACATGGCAAAGGATAAATTTAAGATGCAGACGCATACACCCTTTGCTAAACGGCTTCGTAAAATTAAAACGGCGTTAGTTCGGAAAGGTTTCAATTTTGAAATTGCGAGTCAAGCCGTCAATGAATGTCATTTTCAACCGGATCACTCGATGCAAAAATTACTGTTGAATAAATACACTCGACAAGCTTTTCGTCGCTATGGTCGCAAATTGACTCCCAATAATCGTTACCAGATTAACATGAAAATCAAACGGTTCCTCTATCGGAAAGGCTTTGATTTTGACACGATTGATCAGGCAATGGAAGAATATCAGCAGAATAAGTAATTACTGACAAGCAAAAAGGCGATGATCTTTTAATTATAAAGATCATCGCCTTTTTTAGGTACTTATCTATGATTAAGAATTAACTTATGGGTTTAACCGGTTCATTAATCTTGGGAATGGAATACACTGACGAATGTGGTTCTGGTGAGTGATCCAGGCTAAGAAACGTTCTAAGCCTAAGCCAAAGCCAGAATGCGGAACACTACCGTACTTACGTAAGTCTAAGTACCAGTCGTACATCTTAGGATCCTGGCCACTTTCCTTAATCTTCTTTAATAGGTAGTCGTAATTAGTTGAACGTTCAGAACCACCAATAATTTCACCGTAACCCTGTGGAGCGATACAGTCGGCACAGATTACCTTTCGATCATCGTCCGGATCCGGTTTCATGTAGAATGGCTTAGCACTCTTTGGATAGTTACATACGAAGCACGGCTTCTTGAAGTTTTCACCGATGCAAGTTTCTTCAGGAGAACCAAATGGTTCACCCCACTTGATGTGTAAGCCGTTCTTATGGAATAACTTAATGGCATCATCATAACTAATGCGTGGGTATGGCGTCTTGGTACAAGCCTTTAAGTCATCTAACGGCCGGCCTAATAACTTCAGTTCATACTGACAATGATCAAGGATACTCTTAATCATGTAGGCGATATAATCTTCCTGAACCTTTAAGCTTTCGTCCTGGTGACAAAATGCCATTTCAGGTTCGATCATCCAAAATTCGGATAAGTGGCGACGGGTCTTGGATTTACTTTCACGGAACGTTGGTCCAAATGAATAAACCTTACCAAAAGCTGCGGCACCAGCTTCTTCATAAAGCTGACCACTTTGTGATAAGTAAGCATCTTCACCAAAGTATTCACAATGGAATAAGTCGGTCGTGTTTTCTGGTGCGTTGGCGGTAAAGATTGGTGCATCGAACTGAACGAAACCGTGCTTATGGAAGAAGCGGTAGGTAGCACGTTTAGCTTCATCACGAATTCGTAAAATAGCCCAAGGTTCTTTATGACGGATCCATAAATGACGATGGTCTAATAAGTAGTTAATGTTGTACTTTTCATGAGAAATTGGGTAGTCATGAGATTTGTCGATCATCTTGATGTCTTCAACCTGGATTTCGTAACCAAATGGTGATCGTTTATCGGCATCGATAGTCCCGATAACCCAGAAACTTGATTCCTGTCGCAGGTGTTCGGCTAAATCAAAGATCTTCGGATCGACCTTGTTTTTCTTAACGATTCCCTGGAAAAATGCGGTCCCGTCACGTAACTGTAAGAACGCAATCTTACCTGAGCCACGTTTGTTAGTTAACCAACAACCAATTTTAACTTCTTCGCCAACGTGTTCCTTGGAATCAGCAATACAAATTCGTTCCATAATGAATTCGCTCCTCTAAAGTATCAAATATTATCTATTAAAAAATCCTCACAACTAATTGATTCTCAGCTGTGAGGATTTCACTTTAGTGTTGTCACTATTGAAAAATAACATCTACACAGCCGATTGATGCCGTCTGTGCAGATCCATTCATTGATTTAAGAAAGTATTCTGGTGTTTACACAGACGCTAATAATTCAAATTTGAATTTAGATTTCGATTCAGATTTGAATTATTAGCGTCATCGATAATGCTTAAACTAATTAAAGACATTGATGACAACTCCTTATTAACTGTCCCAGATGGGCTCGAACCACCATCCGTCCCAGCAAACAACTGGGCGTTCTACCATTAGACTACAGGACAATGATGAATATGTAATAATTGGGAAGCTGAACTTCCAACTGTCCCAGATGGGCTCGAACCACCATCCATCCTGGCAAACAACCAGGCGTTCTACCATTAGACTACAGGACAATAATAAGGATAGCCGAACCGGTTATCTTGCAACCGATCTCATCGACTACACTTATTATATTAACATCATTATTTTATGATGCAAGGGAAATGTTGAGATTTATTAATAAATTTTCAATTTATTATTCTCAAATTGTTTCAATTTTGTTTACTATCTATATTTAAGGCTAATAAATGGTGTTAATCCGATCAAATTAGCCTAAGAAATGTCTTAAGAGACCCTGACGATTGATTAACCAGGTGATCGTCTTGGAATCAGTTGCGTTGATTAATTCAGAGGCTAACTGACATTCTTTAGCTTCGGATGAATTCTTTGGACCGGGCTGAATACCAAAGGTCTTCGTAATCCCCTGAACATCCTTTTCGACTTCTTTCCAAGCGGAGTTCTTGGCTTCTAATTCATTTAAGGCACTCTGACTAAAGTAATGCATCAATAATTCAAAGTCAGCTTTCATGTCAGGATAGTACTTCATAAGAACGGCCTTTTCATGATCACTTAATTTAGCTAAGGTTTTACCAACACCTAAGATTTCGGGCGGAATACCAACGGAATAGAACGAGCCACTGTAAGTAATGGCACGAGGCATCTTGAAGCCATCGACATCACGAGAGTAGCTTAGGATCCCGACCGTTGGGTGACGGTAACGACGCTTTGGGAAGGAACTAAAGACGGGCTGTAAGTCTTTGACCAATGGATCTAAGGTCTTGTGGTATTCAATGCTGGATTCCTTAGCAATCTTGATCAACGTTTTTTCGTCAGCTTTCGGAATGACCTGGAAATCATTGTGCTGTAAGTTATGACGTAAGTGTTTAATCGCGGGTTTAACGACCCTTTCTAATGGGTAATCATAACGGAATGCTGATTGAGCAGTCGCGGTCTTTAATCCTGGATATTCACGGGTGTAACGATCGATCCGAACCGGTGATAAACCACCACGGAAGATCGTGCTGCCACTACCGGCAATTGGGAAGATCGGCATATGAATCTGGTGTGAGAACTGACCAATCCGAGTTAACGCAATCTTGTTACCAAGAATGCTGTTAAGGAAGCCGTTGCCTAATGCTGTATCAGAACACGCTAAGAAGACTCGCATGTACTTAAGGTGACGATGGAAATGTTCGTGGTACATCTTGATGTAATCAGTTAAGATCTTCGGGATGCTTAGTTGAACGTCGAAGTTTTCGAATAACGGAATCATGCCAATGTAAGGATTATTCTTATAATGGCCCTTGCTAAAGCTTTCGGTCTTATACTTAGCTAAACTTTCGAACTTTTCCTGAGTGATAATGATCTGTTTAGCATTTTGGGTCATTGGTAAAATGGCTTCGATCGATGGCCGGTTAAAATGCAAATCATGAGTAAAGTCTTCGGCAGTCAACATGGTCGTCATGGCCTGCATAATGTTGTAGCCTGGTTCCTGCCAAATGTTTGGGAACCGGAACGTTAGGAATTTATCTTTACCCAACGGGTGCTTCTTAAAGAAGTCGTAGTGATCAGCAATTAAATGGTCTAGGACGGTACCATCGGCATACTTACCTTCCCAGTCCCACATGGATTCATCTGTATCTAAGGTCTTGAAGTCTTCGTAAGCTTCCTTCATTTCGTTAAAAGAGTTAACCATAGGACTCTTCTGGAAAAATGGAGCTCGCGCGTTATCTGGATGCTGCGAACCCATTACGTTTGGGATCTTACGACCAATTTCTTCACTCATAACCATAACATTTTCCTCCTAGTAATTTATCAAAGCATTAAAAAAGCCGCACAGCTTTTCTACTAAGCCATGCGGTTTGATTTCGTGTTATATATGTTAGTCACGATCCACAAGACCTAGTATTCGGGTCTGTGCGGATCACATTTGGATTAATATCTATATAATTCACACAGACGTTAAAGATTTGATTCTGAATCCATCTTGGTATTCAGATTGTCATCCTTAACGTCGCGTTTAACTAATAACAAGCGACTAATGACTAACATAACCAAAACTCCTTAAATTTTAACAAACAACTAGAAACTGTCCCAGATGGGCTCGAGCCACCATCCATCCTGGCAAACAACCAGGCGTTCTACCGTTAGACTACAGGACAATAATGAAGGTGTCATAATTTGGGAAGCATCAACTTCCAACTGTCCCAGATGGGCTCGAACCACCATCCATCCCAGCAAACAACTGGGCGTTCTACCATTAGACTACAGGACAATAACTAGTGAACAATATGAGTAAGACATATCACTTTGTACACTTTTTATAATAGAGCAACGAAATTAAATGTCAAGAATTAATTTAAATTAATCAAAACTTTTTATTTAATCTATCGCTCAATGCAATTTATATAATAAACCATTATTTCAGAAATGCAAATGAAATTATAAATATTTGTGAACTTTTTCGGCAAGTGGCCGAAATAAAAGGCCTAACATCCTTAAGAATACTAGGATATTAGGCCTTTAAATAATAAAGTTAATTTTTAATCTTTAGTAATGATGGTACCAGAGTGGTCCTTTAAGTAACCTTCAATGTTGCCTAAAGCAGTGATAACAGCTTCGTTACCAGTTGCGTTGACGTAGTCAATAGCAGCCTGAACCTTTGGTAACATGCTGCCTTCTGGGAACTGGTGCTGTTTGATGTATTCTTCCATTTCAGGTACGGTTACGTGCTTCAAAGCCTTCTGATTTGGCTTACCATAGTTGACGTAAACATTCTTAACGGCAGTTAATGTAATCAAGGCATCAGCGTGAGTTTCCTTAGCTAATTCAGCACTGGCGTAATCTTTATCGATGACGGCGTCTTCACCCTGTAAGGAATCACCCTTCTGGGCAACGGCGACACCACCACCACCAACGGAGATCGGGATCATACCTTTATCGGCTAAGTCTTCGACGGCGTTGGCTTCTAAAATCTTTTCTGGCTTTGGAGATGGAACGGCACGACGGTAACCACGGCCGGCATCTTCAACGATAACGTAATCCGGATGAGCTTTCTTATCTTTGTCAGCTTCAGCCTTGCTCATGAATGGTCCAACGGTCTTGGTTGGGCGCTTGAATGCAGGGTCATTAGCGTTAACTTTGATCTGGGTAACTAAAGCAACGGACTTCTTGTTAATACCCTTAGCGGCCATAACTTCGTCCATAGCTTTCTGGATCCAGTAACCAATTCCACCCTGGGTCATGGCAACACAGGTGTTTAATGGCATTGCTGGGTTCTTCTTGGAATTAGAAGCAGCCTGCTGTAATAATAAGTTACCAACTTGTGGACCATTACCGTGGGCAATGATTAGCTGGTCACCGTTTTCAACGAACTTAACTAGGTTCTTAGCGGTGTTTAATAGTGTCTTTTGTTGTGCGTCAGCGGATGGGTCATCAGTTAAGATGGCGTTACCACCTAAGGCAACTACAATACGTTTACTCATTTAAAATACCTCCATTACAATTCGGTTTACGTCTTTAGTTTATAGGAAAAATGCCGTTAATAAAAGCAACGCAGCTTATTTCTTGGCTAATTTGCTCTTAATCGTGGCAACGTCCTTTAAAGATTTCTTTTGGTTTTGAGCTGTTAGGTCATCAATTAACATGCTTATCCAAACGTTTAAGATGTCGTCGGCATGGTTTCGTTCTAATAAATCGGCCTTATCACCAGCGTCGCCAAACTTTTTGTTCTGGACGTCAGTTTCAATAATCTTGACTAATTTATCATCGCTCATCGTAAATGGTTTAGCCATCTTTAAAGCCTCCCTCGGCAAACAAAAAGAGCCATCAATGGCCCTTCATTAATTATGCATTAAATTTTTTCTTAAAATCATCGGTATACATAACGTGTAAATCATCGACAGAGTATTTAGCTTCGGATGGGTGCTGTTTGATCCAACGCTTTAAGTTGGTAACGTCACCATCGGAAAAGGCGTGATCACGGTTATCCATACCGATAATCATAACGGTTGGATCAGTATAGGTCTTGAAACCGTGCTTAGTCTTTGAGAAGTAAGTTAAGCTGGTAACTTTGTTACCGCTCTTTTTGTAGTCAACAATAACGTAATACTTTTTCATATTTTTTCTCCTTAACGTTTATATTTAACTCATCTATAATTATAATTCATAATTTCGGTTCAACCAACCGTTAACTCACTATTTAAGCGGATAATGGCGGTGAAGGTATTCCGCAAAGATCACCCGTAAGAACTTATCGTGGAAAATGTGGTTGTGTCCCATAATGCTGATGACCGGGAAGAACGGGATGAACATGTAGTGATCCAGCATCCCGATTTTATACAGTTTACTTGGGATAACCGGCTTACCGCAGTAGTACACGATTTCCGTCTTTGGATCGTACTTGATTCCAGCAAAGCGGACGTAGCCAAAGATTTTGCCACGGAAGCCCATCCCTTTCATTGGATAACGGGACAGGAAACTCCGGCTTTTATTAACTTCCTTAACTAACATCCATAGACTCTGACCAGTCATTAAAGAGCTCATCGGGAAGATCGAATGTGGCAGACAATTATGAATCTGTCGCATGTTGACGATTCCTTTCGGGATGCTGTTCAGAAACATTCCGGTACTGATCATTGCCGCATGAGTGTGGGTAGCTTCCATGATCGCTTTTAGACCTACCGTATTAATGTTAGCTGGTTCTTTTAATTTAGCGTGCAACGTTTCTGGGATTTCGGCAACCTTGTAATCAGTCAACAGCTGATTACCACGATCCATATAATCTTTAATTTCAGCATAGTCACCCTTTTGACTCGGTAAATCAGCGGTCCTGACGGTGGTTGCCTTTTCATTAACGATCTTATGATTCTGTAATTCAAAGGTAGCGCAGCCCACGTAGTAACCATATTTCTTGGCGGCGACTAATAAACTATTATTATCCTTTTCACCGCGCGGGAATAAATGGTGGGTATGACCCCCGACAATCAGGTTAAATTCTGGGTAATGTTTAGCAATGTAGCGATCCCGATCAACACCCAGGTGTGATAACAGAACCAAGAAGTCATACTTGCCCTTAACCTTATTTAAGATTTTAGGGACCGTCTTTTTATAATCAGTGGCTCGCCAGTTTAAAAACTTATAGCCGTTTTCGTAAGGCACGGTCAGACCCACGAACATAATGCGAGTCCCCTGTTTAGTTTTAACGACCTTATCGAATTGGCTCCATTTCGGACGTTGATTAGTCTTCGTATCATAAAGATTGTCTAAAATCACCGGAAAGTTAGCGTGATCATATAGATGATCCAAGACATGGTGCGGATTATTAAGCCCTTCGTTATTACCGATCGTTGCAGCTGTATAGTGAATTCGGTTTAGTTGCTGAATGTTGGCCTGACCATCGGTAGCGTCGGTCAAGGGATGCCAGCGGTCAATCGCGTCACCAACGTCGACAGTATAGACTTGATAGCCCTGCTTTCTTAACTGGGCTCGTTTATCTAATAGATAATGCCGAACTTTTGGCCAGTTTTCAAAATGCGAATGCAGGTCGTTAGTGTGCAGAAAAGCAATTTTTTCGGTCATATAATATCTCCTTTGGTGACGTACTTCTTATTATTTCTTATGGATAACGGGTTTCTTGGTGCTAAATTCAACCAAGACGTATAGGACCCGGGTCGATTTACGGTAATACGTGCCGATTCCTATATAACGGTGCCTAGGCATCATAATGTTTTCACCATGAGACCACTGTGAAGCGGCATCATTGTTTAACGAATCAAAAACGTTGTCATCGGCTAAAGCCCACGGATCTTTAAAGTAATATCCAGCAAGGCCGTTATTAGTATGGACTTGGGATAATTTGCCGACGTAGAACATGTTTTCACCGATATTCCAGCGGTTATATAGATAGGATCCCCAGTGCATCTTAACGGCATCGGTCCAAGCTAGTGGCTGACCCTTTTGGTTGTAATGTGTAAAGTGTCGTTCAGCCTGTTTAGCTCGCCACTTAGCAAGTTTAACTAGATTCTGATTTTGAATTAACGGTCGTTCATGAATTGATTTACGGGCTGAGTTGATTGCTGAATATTCATTCTTAACGACAGACTTAATGTATCGTTTTGACATCGCGAGATTTACATGCCGATTACTGAAATAATTTCGGGTAACTCCTGTTTGACCGTTTTCCGTATAATAAAGTAAATCTTTTGGATAAATGTTTGCCGGAATTTTAGTGACGACGGGACGGCGTTGACAGCGTGTGATCTGACTATAATGAGCTCGATGCACACGACGTGCGTGGACATGAGTAGTGGCTAGACCAGTATTTCCCACCAAGCCCAATAAAAGAATACTACTTAAAATCAACCAACTCTTGTGCTTCATAAAAGGATCCTTTTTGTATATTTTTTGTGTTGCCTTAATTATATCATTAATTCATAGTAGAATAATAAGTAGACTTTCTACGTAAGAAGAGATTATATGATCGATCGTGTGGCAAATATTATTAACAGTCCAACGCCTAATAAGCCGTGGGCCCTTTACCACTTATTATACTTTGCGTACCGTTATCGCTTTGAATATCAATATCGTGACAAAAACCCGATTATTGGGATGCGTTTACCAGAATATTTAATGGTCAGCAGTGCTTTCAACACTACCCAGATTTTTCTGTTTGATATGACGAAAGAACGAAAATCGTTAATTCAGAAAATGGGTAAAGATGAATACCAATTCTACGAGTTAAAGCTTAATCAGCAACTGGTTGATTTAGACCGGATCTATCACCAGCATCCCCACACCATTTTCGGAATTAACCCGAAAACGGGCCTGGTTCACCCGATTGATTTCTTAGAGACTCAGCAGATGGCTAAAAATTTCAATTTAATTATTAAGCAGTTCCCATTTACACTGGAACAATTCCAAGCTTTCGAAAAGGCTTTACCAGAAGAGGATCTGTTTTCGATTCTGCAGGGAATTCAAATTGCGGATCGTTTTGGCGGAACGGCTTTCTTGATTAAAGTTAAAAACTTTATGGTCATGTATTACGAAGTTCCCCAAACGGAAGACTTGGATAAACAAAAGGTTCACATTAATAATAAGAACGTTAAAGTTAATCTAGGCAGCAAGAGTCCGAACATTGATCTACAGACGCACCTGTTTAATCACAACGATGAAGCAGGCTTTCTCTACGGCGAATTACGCTTAGTTGGTAAACATTTGCAGAAAATGGCTCGTCGAAAGTTAGAGCATAAATAATTAATCACTTAAGTTGGTCGTCAGAATTTGACGACCCTTTTGTTTCGTCAAATTGGCCATGTTGATTAACGAAATGGACAGCTTAGATATACAATATCACCACCACACGATAATGATGTAATCCCTTACAATAGACCCGTTATTCGTTGGGAACGTATATTGGCGATGTTGATAATTCATGAAAAAAGCCACTGTCGATTTAAGTGGCGCTTATCTTTTATCAATCGTTTTAGGTTGTTAATCATCCCTTAATCTATTCAAGTGAAAAGCCGTACCTTGCTAATTAGAGGTACGGCTTTTCATTTTCCATTATTTTTAGTTATTAATTACTTAACTTTGCCACCCACAACTTTATACAATGGTAAGCAACCAATCATAACGATAAACGTCATCACAATAAATGCAGATTCGGATCCCTTAACGGTCAGGGCAACTTTACTAGCGCCACCGATCAATTGAGCGTGATTAATGATGGCGGAAACAACACTGGTTCCCATGGCTCCGGATAACTGCTGAAGAGTTGTAAATACGGCGTTACCGTCAGCGTGGTTAGTTACCTTTAAATAGCTGATTCCACTCGTCATGATGTTACCAAAACTAATCCCGATGCAGATCATAAAAATCGAGTAGAACGTGGCAATCATCCAGTCTGATAAGTGAGTTCCTAAAGCCACGAATAACATCATCGCAATCAAGCACAGAATATTACCCAGTAAAATCGGCTTTCGGGCACCAAACTGATCCATGATGCGACCGCCAAACGGTGCTAGAACGGCACAGATCGAGGCTCCGGGAAAGATTAACAGGCCAGCACTCAATGAATTACCACCGTTAACCATTTGGATGTAATTCGGCAGTACGAACGATAGCCCTAGGGTTAGAAACTGTAGAGAAAAGAATCCTGATAAGTGACCCAAGAATGCCTTATTCTTTAAAATTCGAAGATGAATTATCGGGTCGTTAATCTTCATTGAACGGTCAATTACCGTAGCCAAAACAAAAATGCCTAAAATAATTGGACTAACGCAGGCAATGTTAGCTTGATCGCTGGTGCCGACCTTGCCCATGTTACTAAAGCCGTAAACTAAACTGATGAACGTGATGAAAATCATCAGAACGCTCCTAATATCAAACTGAGCTCGTTTGGTTGGTTTGATCTGTCGAATGTCTTTCATTCCAATTGCCAACGAAAATAAAAGGATTGGCAGTAGGAAAACAAAGATCCAGCGCCAGTTAAGGAACGAGTTCACGATTCCGCCGTACGTTGGGCCAACGGCTGGAGCAATTCCAGTAATCAAGCAGCCGACGCCCATCATTAAACCAACCTTAGCTTTTGGAACCTGTTCTAAAATGATGTTGAACATCAATGGTAAAGCAATTCCAGTCCCGATGCCCTGAATTACTCGACCTAAAAGTAACATCCAGAAAGCCGGAGCGATCATATCAATTAATAAACCGATCATAAAAGCTAGGTTAGCCGTTAAAAATAACGGTCGATTCCTAAAAGTTCGCTTCAGAATTGCGGAGAGCGGAACCACCATGGCAACGATCAATAGGTAAATCGTCGTCATCCACTGAACGGTGCTGACACTGATGTGGAACTGTTGAATGAGGTCTGGGAACGCAACGTTCATCGCCGTTTCTACCACTACACCGCAAAATGACATAATTCCGGGAGCGATAATTGCTCCTAACATTTGCTTGGAAATCTTGTTTTCAGTCATGATGGTCACCCTCCTTTTGAATAAATAAAAAAGCGCTCTAGTTCCATGTGAAATGGTCCTTAAGTGCTTATGTGATGTGATGTGATGTTTTGTATTTTAACATGCAGAATTGGGGATCTTAAAGGGGTCTTTAGACAAAAATTTGATAAAAGCGGTTCCAATTTTGTATAATTCAGATAAGTTTATATTTTCAGCAGCGTTGCTTCCGTTACGGCTGCTAAAAAACAAGAGGAGTCTTGCATATGTTAAATAAAATTGCTAAATCTAAGGGCTTTGATTGGCTCGGTATCGCCATTGTAATTCTGGCGGCCTACTTTTCTGGATATATTTTTGAGAACTTAGATACGATCACCCATTGGGGCGGAATTAGTGCCTTTGTTCCGTTTGGGATCATTAGTGTGATTGCTTCGATCATTTCGCTGATGAGTGATCGCCTGGTCTGCCGGATCAAGAACCTGGGCAACTGGATTGGCTTAATTGCCGTTGTTACCTCAGGAACGATTGACTATCTGTTAGGCAATAAAGGTGCGATCTTCACCTATCCACTAACGTTTATTATTCAAGGCTGGGCCATCAAAACCTGGATGCACAGCGAACGCTTTAAAGCCGCTAAACCGCTTCATGGCTTTCGCGGTGGTGTCATTATTGTCCTAATCTTAATTGCTTCATTCAGTTTCAGCTGGTGGATCAACGCTTTGGGCTTTACTCAAGAAAATTGGTTGTTTTACACCACCGTTTTGGTGTTTGGTTTATCACTGGTCGCCAATATCTTTAATGCCCTGAAGTTAACGATGCAGTGGCCATTCTGGTTGTTCTATAATCTGGTCCAGTTAGTTAAGGCCTTTATTCAGGGTAACTACGCTAACGTCGGTAAATATATTTATTACATCGTTAATTCGTTAGCAGGCTTATCACTCTGGTTCACAAGTCGATTCGATAAGGAACAAGTCAAAAGTTAATCAAAATTTGGGATAAAAATAAGGGCGCTAATCTTTAATGATTAGTGCCCTTTTCGTTTTGATGATTTTAATCTTTAATCATTTTGATGTGTTTACGTCCAGCATCCCGGAATGGCTTGCCGACGGTATAAAAGCCTAACTTCTTGTAGAAGCCAATCGCATAATACTGAGCTTCAATCACGATTTTAGTCGGACCGTACACCTTTTTAATCCCGTTAAGAACTCTCTTTATTAATTCAGCACCAATGCCTTCGCCGCGGTGTTCTTTAGGAATCACGACTCGGCCAAATGATACGTTATCGCCATTCTTAAAGAACCGAGCGTAGGCAATTAAATGCTGCTGATCATTCATCGCAAAGACGTGATATGAATGACGGTCCTGTTTATCGATTTCCTGATATGGACTATCTTGTTCAACGATGAAGACTTTATCGCGTAGATAGACGATTTTCCAGAATTCATTTAACGTTAATTGGTTAAACGTCTTGATGTGCCAATGTAATTTCATTAATTAATCACCCGGTAAATTCTGTTTCATTCGTTCGGCAAGGCCAATCACGTCATCCGATTTTAAAGGTGCAGCGCACATCATGTAACCATCGTTCTGGTTGATGAACCGAAAGTCATATTTCTTAAAATCAGGTACCTTACCGTAGGCGAAAACTAAGTAGCGATACTTTTTAATCGGTGACCGTTGTAATAGATCCAGGTAGTAGGCTTCGTTGATGGCTGCCGTAAAC
This sequence comes from Acetilactobacillus jinshanensis, assembly GCF_004359375.1. Classification (NCBI taxonomy): domain Bacteria; kingdom Bacillati; phylum Bacillota; class Bacilli; order Lactobacillales; family Lactobacillaceae; genus Acetilactobacillus; species Acetilactobacillus jinshanensis. The sequence goes on from NZ_CP034726.1 coordinate 550,505, forward strand.
TTATTGTACTTGATAGCTTTAGTACAGAAGTCCTTCATTCCTCTGATAACGTTCGGGATATTACCCGAAATCTCGTAGGACCAGGTATCATGATTAACCTGAAGTGACTTATAAGCCGCTTTAACGTAGACCTTTTTATCGCACTTAAGCTGTTTAAAAGGATCGTTAATCAAATCCAACGCTTCACGGACAAATGAATGTTGAGCCATTCGTTCGCATTTGTCTAAAAATTTTACTACATCTGACATTCCGGACACCTTCTTATGATCACTACTTACATTATAACCGCTTTTAGTTGACAACCGTCTTTAAGCGATTGACATGGTAACAAAAAGCGTTATTCAGCGGTAGTAATCAACGACTGTTTATTTATTAATCGTAAGTGTGTTTGCCCTTGGTGCCGAATAAACGGTCACCAGCGTCACCAAATCCATAAGCGTTGTAATTCTGTGGAGTTAACGGACCGTCCTCTTCAGACGTAATGATTCTAACGCTCGGGTATTTCTTCAGGATGGCTTTAACCCCGTTTGGTGAGCAAATGATGCAAAGGAACGTAATGTTTCTTGGTGAAACGCCGCGGTGCACTAAAGCGGTAATTGCATCAATGGCGGTTGTTCCGGTAGCGACCATTGGATCGACCATAATGATTTTTCGTTTAGTAATATCGTTCGGACACTTAACGAAGTATTCGTGCGGAACCTCCGTCTTCGGATCACGGTACATCCCGATACAAGCGATTCGAGCCGACGGAATTAAATCCAGCATCCCGTCGAGCATGCCTAAGCCAGCTCTTAAGATTGGAGCAATCGCTAATTTTTTACCAGCTAATCGCTTGGCAGTTGTTGTTCCAGTCGTTGCTGGGATCTTAACGGTCTTTAACGGTAAGTCACGGGTGGCACGGACGCCAAGTAATAACGTTACTTCTTTAATCGTGTCTCGGAACTGCTTAACGCTGCAGTTCTTATTCCGAATAATTGACATTTTATGCTGAATTAACGGGTGTTTATCAATAATAAAATGCTTCAATTAAAGTTCCTCTTTCTATTCAAGTTAATTACATACAAAAAAGGCTCCAATCAAAGATTGGAGTCGAAGTTCCTGTTAGTGAAAGCCAACCTGATGAGAAGCTGACTTCTTGGTGCTTTTATGTAACTGTTTATCCTCGTCCTGCATTTGCTTAACAACTTGATGGTACTTCCGCACAACTTGCTTTGGCGTCATTTTAGCCATGTCAGATTTTTTCATGTAAAGCATCGCTAATTGTTGAACAATCATGTTTCGAGTCATAAAAGTTACTCCCTATTCTATTTTGAAATCGATACGTTATTGGGTTCAGTATGTGAATTCAGTTGTTTTTGAACCAATTCGACACGGTGAGCCTTAATGTGAGCGACCCGGGTTAGATAATCCTGGAACAATTTTTCCTGTTTCGGATAATTATAATACAGGTCCTCGGGGTGCCACTGAATCCCCTGTAATAAGCCATCGGGACTCTCAATTGCTTCGATCACGTGATCCGGTGCATAGGCGCTGGCAACTAAGCCTTTACCCAGCTTTTTGACGGCTTCGTGATGACGAGAATTGACGAAAGCTTTATCACCTAAGGCATGATGAAGATGGGTTCCAGATTTAACCAAAATGGAGTGAGTTGGTTTATTACCGGCAGCTTTCTGTTCATGCTGAATCTTGTCATCGGGCAGCTGAACCATTAAGTTCTGGTATAAGCTACCACCTAAGGCAACGTTGATCACCTGTAATCCACGGCATAATCCTAAAATTGGTTTATGCATTTGGATTGCCTGATGAACCAACTCAAATTCAAACAGGTCACGGTTCCGTTCGCCTGTGCAAATCCCGTTTAACGGCTGTTCATTATAAAATGACGGGTTAATGTCACAGCCACCGGTAATAATAATGCCATCGACTAAATGTAAGTACGCATTAATTAATTTAGCGTTAACGATTGGCAAAATAAACGGTAAAGCACCGTTCTTGGCAACTACGTCGGCAACCTTTTTGTGGATCCCTTCGGCAGCGGTTTGCCAATGGTTAGCCGTATGTGTATTAATAATGTCACTAGTGATTCCAATCTTCATAATTTATTCTCCATTTCAATTCATCCATGTAAAAAAGCCACGAGATAACTCTGCGCAGCTTAATAACCCATTTATTATCTTCACGCAGAACACCTGCGCGAAATAAGAAGCATCATAACACTAATTATTCAACACAGGCAGATATGGTTTGAATCACTGAAGCAACAGGCCTGACAGATTAATTGGTTTAGCATTATGATAAACTCCCTTCATTTAATATCGTACACGTTAAGTATACTGCTAATTGCCAGAATGTCAACATCACGCGACTGCCTTAGATGATTTTTTCATCTGAATGGGGTATAATCATAAATAGATACATATACACTGATTTCCAATTCTGATCTGAATAGAAAAGGAATGATCATTACGAAAAACAATAGTAACCAACATTATTCATATGCGATAACCGATAAAAATGTGGTTCACATTTATTCCCACATTTTGGATAATGAAATTATCGATATTACGGATCAAGTTAAAAATGCTTTTTACTACCAGGAAAACAAGAGTAATGACACCATGATCCCAAAGGATAAGATCACCCAGAAGTTATTACCATTCTATGATGAAATGATTAAGAACGCTGTTAACCGGATGTGGGGTAACAACACGATGAACTTGGATTTACCAAAGAATCCACAAAAGACCGTCAAGGAATTTGAAGACCAGACGGACATTAATCATTTCTATGCTTTAAAGCTTCATTCCCTATTAGCATATTTAGTACCTCGATACTGGAAATACATGCAGAAGACAACTGGAATCGCCCCATCCCGAATGGCTTATGACTTATACCAGATTCCGTTGAACCGCTCCAACACGTTAAACTACTACGTTTACCGTGGTACTGATCGTGGTTCTTACTACGTTCCTAACCAGTTCTTGTTCGGTGGCGACATGCACGACAGTAAATTTTACGCTGTTAAGCACTTCCTTAAGTGGGCTAACGATACGTACTTACCAAAGCATCCTCTTCCTGAACTTAAGAAAAAGGGTATCGAATTCCATAAAAAAGGCTAATTTAATTTTTAATCTAATCATAAACAAGCATCCTGTGAATGGGATGCTTTTTGTTTAGAACCAGGAGAATCTTTCGTGCGCACCAAACCAATCTTAAAACTCATTAAATCCGTTCGGTTTCACGTTAAGAACCATGATCAATTTAAAATTGCTGATGACATTCGAAACGTTATTAACGTTACCCACCATTTTCAGACCGTTAGTACCAAGATGACGAAATACCCTGACATGGACATTAGCAAGAAAGTCGTTAACTATGCGGATGATTTACAGAATCTAATGAACGATTACCCTAATTATCCTGAATTCCAGCCTAAGGAACAGAAACAGTTCGTCCATGATTTATTAACGATCTACTACTTCATTTATTTTGATCTTCAAAACAAGTGCCAAGTTAAAGAAATCAATTCAACGTTTAAAGTCGCTAAAACACCTGCCTTTAAAAAGAAGTGGCAAGACGCTGAAACGCAACTCCGCAAAGCCGGCAACGTGGTTCTGGACGCCCGCTTTGTATCTGACGCTAACTTTACGCAGAGTCCTGACGGTAGTTTGATCATTGATTATTTACCAAAAACTACGATTGAAAAGACGTTCAATTAAACATCATTTTATTTGGAGATAAGAAAAAGAGATCACATTTGTGATCTTTTTTTAATTGGCTTAATTAATAAATTAGCCTTTGTAATTAACTAAATACTTACTGCGAAGTTGCTTAATTTGCTTATGAGTTAAGCCTAGACCGTTGGAACTAGTTAAGTAGTTATCCATGGTACCGTACCAGGTTCGAATGCCCCAGAAGAAGCGGTTCATTTCAGCAGCTTTATTTCGGTATGACATCTTATGATCATAGTAATCAGTAATCATAAAGTCATTATAGATGTGCCACTTACTAACGCCTAATGCGGATAAGTAAAGAGCGGCCATAATTCCGGTTCGGTCATCACCGTTAATGCAGTGGAAATAAATGGCACCGCTCTTATGATTTAGTAATTCCATAAAGACTTGATGATAAGCTTGTCGAGCGTGTTTCCACCTTAAGAATGACGTTGCGTACTTATAGATTTCACCACCGTAAGCTCGTTTAAATGGTGCAATTTTTTGTTTATCGGCACGGGTGTTCACTACCGCTTCAACGTATTTGACACCCAATGGATTTGGTTGATTAGGATGGTCTTCGTTCGGATCAGCGCCACCTTGGTGATGGTAACTACGTAGGTCAATCACTTCATTAATGCCTAGATCTTTTAAATGCTGGGTACCGTATTTTGAGATCTTATGCAGATTAGCACCACGATAGACGACACCAGTCTTGGTCCACATGCCATGGCCGGCATAGTAACCACCCATGTCACGGCCGTTCCAACTGATGTGTGGGTAACGATAATTTTGACGTTTATAAGCAGCTAAATTAACTCGATTAATCCAATACTTGCTGTCGCCCCGTTCAATGGGACTGTTATCATTTTTAACGGCTTGTGGCTGTTGATTAGCGATTTGTTGTTCACTTTCGTGCTGGGACGCACCTAATCGCTGAACTTGGACGTTCTGCTGGTTATTAGCCGGTTTGGAATTAGCACTGGCCACGCTGGCACTTAATAGAAACGGTGCCATCAGCAAAGCACCGACGTATAGAGACTTCCTAAATGAATTCACAGTAATTTCCTTTCGGTAATGTTTTCGACACTGTTTAGGATAGCATATATATGGCCTAAAGCCCATTACAGCAAGCGTAACATTTGTAATGGGCTTGTCATATTCCAACATGTTTTAAGTCATATAAATTACACAAAATGATTAATCGGACCATATTCATGGCCAACGTTCAGTGGATTTCGGATTGCCTTATCAACGTATTCCCGAGCGTTCTTAATGGCATCGGTAACTGATTGACCCTTCGCTAGTTCAGCACAGATGCCTGCCGATAAAGTGTCACCGGTTCCGTTCTTACGTTTAGTCGGATAATATTTGCCAGCCAACCAGAAATGATGATCATTCGACAATAAAACGAGATCCTTAACGATTTTCTGCTGAGGATCATGATGTGGGCCTTTGATGATGACATTATCGGCACCTAAATTTTGAAGCCGATGTCCTGCCGTTAGCATGTCCTGATCATCATTAATTTTCATTTTAGCTAACGTTTGCGCTTCATAATAATTGGGCGTTAGGACTGTGGCGAGCGGAATCAACCGTGCTTTTAAAAGTTGAAAAGTGTTCGGATCTAATAATCGGGTGTTTGGATTATTCCCAAAGATTACGGGATCGACCACCAACGGACCAAAATCATATCGCTGATAATTTTTAACGACCGTTTTAATTACACTGGCGTTAGCCAACATCCCGGTCTTAGATGCTTTGATGTTAAAATCATCGGCTAAATCTTTAAATTCTTGATCAATGAATGACGTCGACATAATTTGCTGAGCATGAACTCCGTATGAATTACCGGCTACGCAAACGGTAACGACTGAAGTCCCGTAAACTTTAAAGTGATCGAACGTCGCTAAATCGGCTTGCATCCCTGCGGCACCGTCGTTTTCAGATCCAGCAATCGTCAGAACTTGTGGGAATTGATTTAACATTCTTACTGACTTCCTTATCAACCTACTCCCGTCTAAAGGCGGGAGCATGATGGACATCACCCTTATGAATAGCACAGGGCAATCGGCCATCAGTAGATTAGCTGCGGGAGTTATCTAGAAGCCTTACGGCTTCCCCCGACAGAGCCTACTAAGCTAATCCATATTATTAAACTCTCTATAAGACTTTAATTCGTCAGCTGACTACGGTCTTAATCAGAGCAATACACGTATTACTCCAGACTTTAGAGAGCTGAGCTGTTTATTCTGCAGCTCGATGAAATTCAAAGGTTAAATTAGGATGATTATCAAATTCTTGCGGAGTCCGTTTGCGTTTTAATCGAATTAGATTTTGACGTTGCTTCACAAGAATTTCCTTTTGTCCTCTTCTCAAGATATTAATAGCCGCATTCTGATCACGAACATGATACGTCTGGCATCGAGGACAAGTCCATTTCCTGTCTACTAAAGTTAAATGACAGCCATTCTGTCTAGTACAAATGAAGCCACAATGACTACATATTTGAGTAGTATAAGCAGGATTAACCAGGATAACTGTTTTTCCGTATAACTTAGCTTTGTACTGCAGCATCGACAAGAATTCACGCCAACCACAATCACTGGCTTTTTGAGCAATCTTATGGTTACGCAGGATATTAGAACTTTTTAGATTTTCAGCAACTATCAAATCATGGTTCTCGATCAGTCTAGTCGAAATCCGATCTAAGAAAGCTCTTCGTTCATTTTTAATGTAGCCATAATACTTAGCACAGCGTTTTCTAGCCCGTTGATATCCTTTATCAACCGTTAGGTTGATGTGATGACTTTTAGCATAACGTCGTCTACGATTTTCCCGCTGCTGCAGGAACTTTAAGTACGGTAATCCATGAGTGTAGAACTTAGGGTTAGAGACTTGATGCCCATAATTATCCATAAGGGAATTACAGATGTTCAAGTCGATTCCAATAGCAGAGTGAGTCTGCGGCTGATAGGATTTAAACGGTGTGTCACTAGCTAATTGTAGGGAAACCCAGAATTTATCGGTCGCATCCTTATAAATCGTAACGGTACCAATTAACGTATCGTCAGGCATTTTACGGGTTGTGCCTAATGTGATTCTGCCAAGGACTGGTAATACTAAGTGCCTGTTATCAGTAAAATATATATTGGACTTGCGTTTCCCTTTAGATTTCCAGGTAATCCTCGATGTCTGATATTTCCATTCATAAGGATGGTCTTTTTTACGATGGAATTGAGGCTGTCCTTGTAGGCCACTAGCGTGGTTCTTATAAGCCAAGTTATTCGATTGATTTGTCTTGGCAAAGTTCAGACTGTCAATATACTTATCACGTAGCCAGCTAATTCGTTTTCGGACTACTGATTCATGGAGCGTGTGTTTATAATTAGCAATTATTTTTCGTTTAAGATCACCATTCCAGTAAGATGTATGTATAATCCACCCTAATTTGCGTTTATTAGCAATTAGATGATTATAGAAAGCTCGTCTCACATCGGCATTCACTTTAACAACCTGTTTTTGGGTATCCGAAGGATACCAACGGTACTTAGCACCAAAATGATACTGTAATTGTGACATTGATTTCATTTGAACTCACCTCTTCCTACACTTATAATTATACTGTGTCGATAGATTGATTACAATAAGCTATAATAACTATAATATAAGTGTTTAAGGTGATATGTATATGGACAAGAAATACGATTATGACAATGCCGTTCACATGAGAAATTATGTTTATAACATCCATTGCCATTTAGTTTGGGCAACTAAATATCGCAATAAGGTTTTTACGACTCCAGAGTTAGTTCAAGGCATGGAGAAATTATTAAAGTACATCGCTAAATGTAGCCAAGTTAAAGTCGAGAATATTAAAGTTATGCCAGATCACGTCCATATGTTAGTATCATTTAGGCCTAAGTTATCAATTACAACGATGGTTAGAACCTTAAAGGGCAACAGTGCTCGATACTTTCTACGTAATCATCCGAAACTTCGGAAAGAACTATTCTGGGGAAATCATTTATGGTCACATAGCTATTATGTTGGCACCGTAGGTGATATGAGTAGAAAAACTGTTGAGAAGTACATTGACGATCAATACCAAAATAGCCCATATCCTGATTTAGACAAAAGAAAGCGAAAATGACGAACTTCATCTCCCGTTTGAAAGCGGGAGTATTAGTTCTATTTTCGCTAAAATTCGATAAATAAAAAAGCATTCTGTAAGCATTACTCGTACTTACAGAATACTTTAATATGATTGATTTTAAAATGAAATCTTATTTAATTGCTTTCATTACTTCAGCTTTCTGAGTTTGAATCAAGCTGACCTTATTAGCAACTGATTCTTCATCCAGAGTAATTTCACGGTCCAAACCAGGAACGCTCTTCTTTGGATCAAAGAATGCTTTAAATTCAGCTAAGCGCTGTGGAGTATGGAAAATTCGCGAAATCAAAGTGATGTAGAACGAGAATTCCATGTCACCGCCAAGGGTCTTAACGAGCCATTTCCAGTTGGTACGGAACCAGTCCCAGTCAACTTGCTGGCCCTTTGGATTATCAAGGACACTGGCGAACCAACTCCGGAGATCCTGCGGCTTAATGAAACTACTATCTTTGTAACTATTCATAATCTGATCTAAGATCTGCGGGTCACTAGCTGAGCAACACGCTAACATTAAGTCGGTCTTGTAGCTTGGATCAACTGTCGTTTCGTATTCGTGTTTGAACTGCTTGTATAGGTCTTCGCTACAGTAGTTCTTCATTTCATTAGCCAAGATAACACCACGGACGTCAGCTGATAACTTACCTGGTTCCTGACGATGTTCATCGAATAAATTGTGTAAGCCCTGCTTAGTAACTGGGTTGTTAGCATACAGAGCTTCACGTAAGATCATCTTTCGAACCAAGTCGTCATCGTTAGTGTCACCATCATGATGCTGAACACCTAACCGGTTGAACTGGTCTGACGTTAGTAAGTCAAAGAATTCACGCATCTGCTTATCGTCTGCTGAATCAGGTGTAACGAAGTCCCTTAATTCACCAGCTAAGTGGTAAAGAGCCTGGTTAACGATGGCGGACTTGCTGTCTTTCAGCTTAAGTAATAACGGTACGACGCTAGCGTATGATACTTGATGAGCTTCAGCTAATAAGCGTGAATATTCAAGTAACTGTAACTGGCCAACGTGACCTAACTGGTCGGCATGCTTAATGAGATCACTTAATAAGGTGTGGTCGTACTTAACGATAAAGTGGGAATTGTTGCCGACGTTCAACATTAACGGTTTGCCAGTGGCAACCCTTAAGTTTTCGTATTTGCCTAAGTTTAAGGTCTTGCTTTCCATGACTTTCGGTGCTTTGAAGTTGGCGTTTAACGGGATGTCCCACTGACGGCCAACGTCGTTACTCTTGCCGATGAAGAATTGCTTCTGGGATAAGACAACGTCACCGTCTTTATTAACGCTCATGTTAACGACTGGGTAACCAGGTTGAGCTAACCAGGTGTGCATCAGTTTACCGATGTCCATGCCAGATACTTTGCCTAAAGCACTCCAAAGGTCGTTACCTTCGGCGTTGTGGTACTTATGGGTGTTTAAGTATAAGTTCAAGCCTTTTCGTAAGTTCTTGTCACCCAGTAAAGCACGAACCATGACTAACATTCGGGCACCTTTAGCGTATACGATGGCCGGATCGAATAATTCGTTAATGTCAGCTGGCTTTTCAACGTGAACCTGAATGGCCTGGACGCCGTCGATGGCATCACGCTGTAGAGCTTGCGGAACTTCAGACGTCTGGAAAAGATCCCAGATGTGAAATTCAGGTTTGATGGCGTTAGTACAAACATATTCCATCATGTTGGCAAAACTTTCGTTCAACCAGATGTCGTTCCACCACTTCATGGTTACTAAGTCACCAAACCATTGATGAGCTAATTCATGGCAAACGACCGTGGCGACTAACTGCTTCTTAGCAAATGACGTGTTTTCTGGATCCAATAAGAGTAAGGATTCACGGTAAGTTACCAAGCCCCAGTTTTCCATGGCACCGGCTGAGAAGTCAGGCAATGCCAACTGCCAGGAATGCGGTAACGGATACTTAACGCCATAGAATTTCTCGTAGAATTCAATGGCGTTTTTAGCAATGTTTAATGAAAAGTCTAATTCGTCAGGTTTATGGGCTTTGGTAGCGAAAACACCGATCTTTACACCATCTTTGGTTTGAGTCATCTTGTACTGCATTTCACCAAAGGCAAAGGCGATCAAATAAGATGACATGCGACGGGTCGTTTCAAAGTAATGAACCCCATTTTCAACTTTCTTTTCGGGCATGTTGCTAATGGCGATTTCACCCTTGTGTTCATCGAACTTCAGAGCTAAAGTCCACGTGGCTTTGGCGGCTGGTTCATCAACACACGGAAAAGCCTGACGAGCGAAGTCGGTTTCGAACTGGGTACCAACTAATTCTTTCTTAACGCCGTTGACCTTATAATAAGATGGATAAATTCCCATCATCTTGTCGGTTAACGGAGCAGAATACTGAACCGTTAAGGTAACGTCACCAGCTTTTGGTAACTGGATATTAAGGCGTTCCTTTGAGTTATCGACTTTGAACGGAACTTTTTTACCGTCAGCTAAAACTGATGGAAACTTCATATCATGTTCGTGAAGCGCCATCTTAGCTTGGCTAGCGTGTCCGCTAACGACAACTTTACCGGTAATTAAGCGCTTTTTCCGGTTGACATCAATATATAAGTCATAATGTTTAGGCTGAAATAGATTCAGCAAACGATGTGCAGACATAAATTTACCTCCTAATATAGATCCATGTAAAGTGTAGCTGATTTAGCGGGGATTCGCAATAATTCTGTACTTTCAGTCGTTGCCATAATGGAATGTTTCTATATTATGGAATGTCAAACAAAACAACCTAGTTTGATTAAAATTTAGTCAAACTAGACGATGGAAATGCTATTAAGCTTTTACTAATTTATCCTTGGCCGTGCTAATAAGTTGTTTGGTAAACGTGTCCAGCGTTTTAATATCGTTTTCATCAGGTGACAGATTAATCTTGACGCGTTTAGCACCCGGTTTAGCTTTAGCTTGCTTAAAAGCTTGGTCAAATTTATCTACGGCCACGTTATAGTGCTTCTTATAAAAAGTATCTCCTGATCCGGCGACCCCATAAACCTGGTTTGATAGATCAAGTAGCTTTAAATCCTCATAAAAATCCACCCCTTCGAAAGGCAAATGTAGATCCCCATTATTATATGTATAGCTACAGACGACACAGATATTATCGTCCTTAAATTCGGTTGGATCAGTCTGCGACATATCGGATTCAACGGTATGAACTCCTAAATCATTTAATTTATCGGTAACGATATCAGCAATTGCTTCATTATTACCAGTAATGGTTGCAAAAACCACGTGCGCTTTTAACATAATTAAGACCCTTTCATTATTTAGTCACTCATTTGTAAATCAATTAAGCGGTTCAATTCAACGGCAAACTGCATCGGTAACCGGCGTGAGAACGGCTCAATAAAGCCCATGATGATCATCTTGGTGGCTTGCGTTTCCGTTAAGCCACGGCTCATCAAGTAATACAGGTCATCTTCAGAAATCTTGGAAACTCGGGCTTCATGTTCGATCGAACTAGTTCCGTTATTGACGATGTTTTGCGGGATGGTATCACTATCGGATTTGTCATCCATAATAATGGTGTCGCATTCGATGTGCGATTTGCAGTGATCACTGTTTTTGCCCATCTTAACGAAGCCACGATAGTTACATACTCCGCCGCCTTTACAGATCGATTTGGAAACCACGTTCGAAGACGTGTGTGGTGCGTTATGCTTCATGATCGATCCAGTATCTTGATAAACACCGTGCCGAGCAAAAGCTACCGATAGCATTAACCCGTGGGCATGTTCACCATTCAGCCAGACGCTTGGGTACTTCATCGTCTTTTCGGAACCTAGATTACCATCGACCCACTCCATTGTGGCGTTCTCGTCAGCAGATGCACGTTTGGTTTCTAAACTATAGACGTTATCTGACCAGTTCTGGATCGTGGTGTATCGACAGAAAGCGTTCTTCTTAACGAAGACTTCGACCACGGCCGCATGTAAACTATCTGCTGAATAATTAGGTGCGGTGCAGCCTTCAACATAGTTAATGCTGGCGCCTTCATCGACGATAATTAACGTTCGTTCAAACTGACCAGTATTTCCAGCGTTGATGCGGAAGAACGTCTGGACCGGTACCTTAGCATGAACCCCTTTTGGCACGTACAGAAAAGTTCCTCCAGACCAAACGGCTGTATTCAACGCCGCAAATTTGTTACAGTATGGAGAAATTAAGTGGCCAAAGTACTTTCGAACTAAATTTGGGTACTTTTGTAAAGCACTATCTGTATCCATAAAGATGATGCCCATTTTACGAAAGTCTTTCTTTAGATTTTCGTAGACGGCATCTGATTCGTATTGGGCTGCCGCACCGGCTAAATATTTTCGTTCAGCTTGCGGCACCCCAATTCGTGAAAACGTCCGCTTGATCGTTTTCGGGACATCGTTCCACGAACGGGTTGGATGATCCGTTGGTTCTTGAAAGTATTTGATTTTACTTAAATCCAGATGTGAAAGATCTGGACCGAAATTAGGCATCGGTAATTTTTTATAAATGTGATATGCCTTCAAACGAATTCTAAGCATCCATTCTGGTTCGTGTTTACGAGCCGAAATTTCACGAATGACGTGTTCGTTTAATCCACGGCCGGTCGAATAAACCGGTTTAAATTTATCTTTAAAGCCGTATTGATAACGGTGATCGATTTTTTGATTAACATACCGTTCTTCTTCGGCTTGTTTACGTTGATTCCGCATTTATTTCACCTCATTTTGATTAATTAACTGGTAAATTGCTTTCCACGGCAACATTGCACATTTAATTCGAGTCGGTAGTTCCGAAATGGATTGCAAAGCCTGGGCTTCACCTAACGATTTTGGATTTTTAATCGGTTCACCAGTCATTAATTTTGAGAAATCAGTCACTAACGAATCAATTTTTGATAAATCCTGCTTAATGCATAGATTGCCCATCATGTTAGCGGAAGCTCGTGAAATGATGCATCCGGTCGCTTTAAAGCTGATTTGATTTAACTTGTGCTGACTGATTTTTCCAGATACTGTGATTCGGTCACCACACGATGAATTAAAGAGCGTTTTACGAAGTACATCAGGTTCTGTTAATGGCTTTTGATGTTGCTGGTTCAACGCGTTATCCACGATCGTACTTTGGTAAATGTCTCTGAGCTGCATGGAAGAAATTCACGACCTTTCTGACGCAGGTTGCTAATCGATCGCAATCTGACTTGGTATTATAAAAATACAAACTGGCCCGAACCGTTGCCGAAGTCTTCAAGCAGTCGTTAACTAACGGTTGAGCGCAATGCTGTCCAGCTCGAACGTAAATCTGGTTTAAGTCTAGAGCGGTAGCGACATCGTGGGGATGAACCCCTTTAACGTTGAAGGACACGATTCCGGTTTGGCGGTGCTTTGGGCCATAAACGATTACTCTTTTAACTTGTGACAATTGATCATAAAGATATTGACCTAAATCTGCACACCGTTTTTGAATCCACGGCATCGTCAGATGATTTAGGTATTTAATGGCTTGCCCCAATCCAATCACTCCAGCAATATTTGGTGTCCCAGCCTCGAACCGTTGGGGAACATCAGCGTAGGTGAAGTTATGGGTAGTAACGTTTTGAATCATTTCACCGCCTAATTGCCACGGAGTTACTTTATCCAGAAGCTTTGGATTGATGTATAAAACACCAATTCCAGTTGGTCCTAACATCTTATGTCCAGAGAAAGCCATAAAATCAGGATGAATTTTCTGAACATTGATTGGCATTTCTGGTGCCATTTGTGCAGCATCCAATAGAAGTAGTGCATGATTTTTATGAGCTAATTTACATATCTCTCGAATTGGATTGATTACGCCTAGAACATTTGAAACTCCAGTCAATGCTACTAATTTAGTTTTCGGTCCAATCATTTGTTCAGCTTGTTTAACGTCTAAATGGCCATTAGCGGTTAAAGGAATATAGTTTAATTTAGCACCCGTTTGATTAGCCAGGCGTTGCCAAGGTAATAAATTACTGTGGTGCTCCATTATGGAGACTGAAATTTCTTCTCCTTCTGAAAGATTTCGCTGAAAGTACCCTATTGCTATATCATTAATACTTTCGGTCGTTCCTCGGGTAAAGATAATGCTCTTAGGGTTACGGCTCCCAATAAAGTCAGCTATTTGTTTTCGGACGTGCTCATACTTCTCAGTAGTTTGTTGAGCTGGAGTGTAGACACTTCGGTGGACGTTAAAATTATCGTATTCATAGAAGTGGCTTAACGCCTGAATAACCGACTTTGGCTTTTGGGTGGTTGCTGCATTATCTAAGTACACCATTCTTGGTCGATGCTTAAAGATTGGAAAATCCTGCCGAATTTCTTTAACGTTCATACACTCGATCCTCCAACTGATGAAAAATCTTATCCCGTAAATTCTTTTCAGGGAATTTCTGAATTAACGGAAACAGAAAGCCAAGTGTCAGTAAGTAGATTGCTTTAACCTTACTGATTCCGCGCGTCTCCAGGTAATAAAGTAATTCTCGATTAACCTTTCCAATACTAGCCGAATGGCCAGCTTCGACATCGTTATCACGAATTAATAGAACTGGATCGATCTCACCCTTACTGTGTGGATCCAACGTTAATAATCGAGCTGACTGATCAGAATTTGTCTTCTTAGCACCCTGAACAATTTTGCCCACGGTATAGCAATGGGTCGTAGCCTGATTAGCAACGATGCCACGCTGTCTGATGATCCCAGTTGTATGGGTCTGATAATTAGTCACGTCATTATGAATTGCTTGATACTGGTGATGATCAGATAAACTGATTAAATTTAAGTAAGCTTCCGACCCTTCACCATCAAGATTAACCTTCCCTTGATAGACGGTATCGTGTTGATTTAATAACGAAACGTATGAATCTAAACGTGAAGTTCGAGCTAAGTAGGCATACAAGCCCTTTTGGTTCTGCTGAGCGTCAGTCGTTGCTGAATCATAATAATTCAGATGGGCATTATCACCCAAGAGGATTTCGGTAATCTGTCGCGTGTTCGGGCTGGTGTGACGTCCTGACGAATAAACGACGGTTGCTTCGGAATTAGCACCAGCAATAATCAAGACGTGCTTTTCTTGCTTCATTGGGTTGACCAACTTAGAAACGTCAATTGGTTCTTTCACGACTACGTTCGACGGGATAAAAACAAACGCACCCGTCTGTAAAAATGCCACGTGTTGAGCCGAAAATTGATCATGATTCCAAATGAAGCACTTTTCCATTAAATTTTCTTGCAGTAATTCCCGGTCATAACGGGTGGCATACAGCAAATTGATTGCTAAGACACCCTTTTTCTTAGCGTCATCAGGGGCGTAGTTATGCTTATCCAACGGGTGATACATCAAACTAGGATTATTAAAAGCAACGTGCTTAGTATCAACGCCCTTTAAATGGAATTTGGGTAACGTTGAGGCCATCTGGTAAGCAACCATTCGTTTAGCGGTTAGCCACTGTGGTTCATGATTTAGCTGGGAAAATTGCTTAATCTGATCTAATTCAGCCATCGTCATCCACCAGCTTTACATGCAAACCCAGGTCATCCCGTAATCCGGCATAACCTTCACGTTCTAAACGATCAGCTAATTCAGGTCCACCATGTGTAACCATGCGACCGTCCATCATCACATGAACGACATCCGGCTTCACGTACTTCAGGATTCGGTTGTAATGAGTAATGATCATGGCACTGAAATGCGGACTGCGCATGTGATTAATCCCGCGGGAGATCACGTGCAGAGCATCGATATCCAGACCTGAATCAATTTCATCGAGAATCGCTAACTTCGGCTGGATCATCATCATCTGCAGGACTTCGTTCCGTTTCTTTTCACCACCGGAAAAGCCTTCGTTTAAGTAACGTTCAGCGTATGAATCATCCATGTCGAGAATGTTCATATTCTTATGCATGGCTTTCAAAAAGCTCAGGATCGAAACGTGATGATCACCGGTATTATGCGTAGCTTCAACAGCTTCACGAATGAAGTCGGCGTTCTTAACGCCTTTAATTTCCATCGGGTACTGCATTCCGATGAACAAACCGAGTCGAGCTCGAGCATCGGTTGGCATGTTATTTAATTGATGACCGTTAAATTCAATCGTTCCCTGGGTTACCTGATAACGTGGCGAGCCCATGATAGTTTGTGACAACGTCGATTTACCGGTACCATTCGGTCCCATGATGGCGTGAATTTCACCGTCGGGAATGGTTAAGTTAACGCCCTTTAATACTTCACGATTGTTTTCTTTAATTTTGACGTGTAAATTACGAATCTTTAGTCCCATAATTTAAGCTCCTTTTAATGAACTAATTTATCCCAGATCACAACATGATTAGCTTTTAATGATTTCTGAACATCGATAATCCGTTGATTTGAACTGCCACGGAACTGGAGAGTTAAGTCCTTTTTATCCTGTTCAAAACGACCGTCAACCAGGATATCCAGCATCGATAGCAACTCTAACTTGTCGTAGGATTCCTTCATTAACTCTTCCCAAGTAAAGCCGGTCCAGGACCAGATATCCTTCTTATGACCAAATTCTTTTCTAACCCGACGGCAAATTCGTAAGCAGACCTGGGTATTTAAAAACGGTTCGCCGCCTAATAATGTCAAGCCCTGAACGTAAGGCTTACTCAAATCACGAATAATACGATCTTCTAACTTTTTGGTGTACGGACGACCGTAATGAAAATTCTGGGCCGCTCGGTTGTAACAACCTGGACAGTTAAACAAACAGCCACTTACATAAAGACTGCAACGAACCCCTTCACCATCGACAAAGTTGAATGGTTTATAGCTGGCAATGTATTGCAGACTGATCTTACTGTCATCCCATTGACCTGGGGTTGGATTATTTGGTCGTACCTTATGATTTAGCATCTTATCAAACTCCTTTACTTATTAATCAGCGGTGTTAGTTAAAATATGATTTAGATAAACCGAGAACATAATGATGGTTAAAGCTAATTCATCAGGATTATCATTAGCGGTCTTGACGTTGATCTCGAAATAGCGAACGTCTTCGATCGTGAATAACTGGGACGCAAATTGCTTAACGGTTTCAGGCCTCAAATTAAGGCCTAGTTTTAAGGTTTCAGGATGCTGTCGGTATTGCTTGGTTTCCTTAATCACGTTTGGATATTTATGTAATAAGTGACGGGTAATGTAACCATCTTCGGTTAGGTTATGACCATTATCATAGGCAAACGGGATTAACTGGCGATTTGAGTCATAGATCTTAAACGCCGTAATTTTATGGAAAAATTTGGCGCTGGGATATAACTTAGTTTTGAATTGAATGTTCAACCCTAAACGTTTTGTCCATTGAGCTAACTTTTGATCAAGTCCGCTCATTTCTTTTTGGATATCTATAGTTTTAGTTTCCATGGGATCGCTCCTTTGCGTTTAACATTTAACGATTGATTTTAATAATTACCAGATACCGGTCGTCGGACCGATCATATAGACACCGAATACCATTACTAACAGGCATGAAATAATCACGGTCCACTTATAAACGCCGTGCATCTGATAATGACTTGGTAAAGCTCTTGATTCTAAGAGCAATAAAAAGCCCAAGACGATTGGCAAAAGCAAGGCATTCATAACTTCGATGGCAATTGTGACTTTCACTAGATTGAAGTGGATTAACGAGATTGTCGCACTGACGACAAACGTCAAGGCGTACATGCCATAAAAGCCAACCGTTTTCTTACTTAGCTTTTCGTTTAAACTGTGAGGCCAGTTCAGGACTTCGGTCATACCCCAGGTCCCGGCTAACGCAACCACTAAGGCAGCAACTAACGAACCACCAAAAATACTGGCGCCCATTAAGATCCGGGCCAGTTGGTAGCCCATGTACGGCTGCAAGACCGTTACTAGATCACCGACGGTACTTAACGACGTTGCTCGGGAATGGGCTGTGGCTGCAGCAAACAAAATAATGAAGCCAATCATAATGGCTTGAGTAATAACCGTTCCAATAGCCGTATCCGTTTGCTCTTTCTTAATGCATTTAACGGATAGGTGCTTATCAATCACGGCGCCCTGCTGATAAAAGATCATCCAAGGCATAATTACGGCACCCAGGTTGGCTGCAACTAAATATAAGTATGATGAATTATGCCAAGGGACCGTGATC
The DNA here is from genome assembly GCF_004359375.1 of Acetilactobacillus jinshanensis. NCBI lineage: Bacteria > Bacillati > Bacillota > Bacilli > Lactobacillales > Lactobacillaceae > Acetilactobacillus > Acetilactobacillus jinshanensis. The sequence goes on from NZ_CP034726.1 coordinate 568,550, forward strand.
ATGCCGTGCACCAAATCATGCATCTGTGGATGGACAAAAATTAATGCAACGACAAACGCCAATTCAGCAAAGCCAAAGATCAAGCCGATTTTTTCGATCCGTCGGTACTTACCAACAAAGGCAATGCTGATCAGCAGTAACGCCACCAACGGAATTGAGATCCAGCGTGAAATTCCAAATAGATCGCTCACACCGGCAACCCCGATGAATTCAGTTAACAAGGCACCGATCACGGAAGCCATTAACGTAAACGCCGCAAGCATTGCCCAGCCGGTACCAAAGTACTTCCGAATCAATTCACCATGACCCTGACGAGTAACGATTCCCAATCGAACCGTCATCTCCTGAACCATGAATAGCACCGGAATTAAAATAATCTGGGGTAATACCATCTTGTAACCCCATTCAGCACCGGACTGAGCCGCGGTCAATAGACATCCGGCATCGGTATCAGCTAACATTACAATCAATCCAGGCCCGATTACCTTACAAAATCGTTTAGTCTGGCTAACAAAGTTGGCCCTTACAGGTCCCTTATGTTGTGTTGGTATATTTACCACCTACAATATCTGGATTTAAGTTCTTAACAATTTTTCATTCTAAATGAGATTTGTGAAAATGTAAACAAGTCTGAGGAAAGAATTTTAATTAAGAAAAATAAAAAGGATTGCTTGCGTGATTTTGTTAAATTCTGATAAGATATTCATCGTGATTTCAAATTGAAGAATTAGATCATAATAAGATTTATAGCTGGTTATTTTTTATTTTGGCTAAAAATGAAAAATAATCTTTTTCTAAATTTATTCAAATTTCATTGTTACGTACTACATATGTGTGATATATTTTAGATGTATACAACATATTGTATATTTAGCTTAATTCAGATAGAGGAGTGTTATTTTGGAAACAGCCACGATTGATCTTGATAAATTACTCAACGGAAAAGTTGTTAAGCGTGGCGGAGACAAAACTCCGTTTTATCAATACAAATTGGACTTCATTTTGAACAAATTAAAGGTCCCGAAAGAACTTCAATTTCAGTTCAAAAAACAGCTTTTTCATCACTTTAAGGACGCCAAATTAATTTATACTACCCAAATACGTGAACAATTTCACATATTTTTCAAGCAAAACGACCTTAAATCAGACGATCAGAAGTATACCCAATACTTCAAAAAGGAACAGCAGGAATTTAAAGACGCAACCAATGTTCAGCTACAGATGGAACGTCTCTTTAAACGTGATCCAAGAATCGTTCACGAAAACGCCAATAAGAACAGTAAAGTTTTTAACACAATGCGGGATCTTCAAGCTGGGACCGCTTGCCGTGCCATCGGTCTCCAGATGCTACCTGATATCGTTGCTAAAGCTCATTTACGTGGTGATATTCACTGGCATGACTTGGATTATTCGCCGGTTACTACCGAAACCAACTGCAGCTTAGTTGACTTTAAGAACATGCTGGCTCACGGCTTTAAGATCGGTAACGCATACGTCGAAACTCCGAAGTCTATCAACACGGCCGTGGCTCAGATTGCGCAAATCATCGCCAACGTTGCGTCATTGCAATACGGTGGAATCTCATTCAACCGGGCCGATGAAGTCTTAGAACCATACGCTAAAAAGAACTACCGTAAGCATTTAAAACAAGCTAAAGAATGGGTTGCACCAGATAAACAACGTGATTTTGCCGTTAAATACACGAAAAAAGATATTTATGACGCCATGCAATCCTTAGAATACGAAATTAACACCCTCTTCTCGTCACAAGGCCAAACGCCATTCACGACCGTTAACTTCGGTTTAGGAACTAGCTGGATCGAACGTGAGATTCAAAAAGACATCCTTAAGATCCGAATTAAGGGCCTTGGTAAAGAACGTCGAACCGCAGTCTTTCCAAAGTTGATTTACGTCTTAAAGAAAGGCTTGAACTTCTACCCAAAGGATCCGAACTATGACATCAAGAAATTAGCAATTAAATGCTCAACCTTGAGAATGTACCCAGATATACTGATGTATGATAAGATCTGCCAGATCACCGGTAATTACAAAGCACCAATGGGCTGCCGTTCTTTCTTGCAGAAATGGACTAATAAAGATGGTAAAGAAGAAAACGACGGTCGCATGAATTTAGGTGTCGTCACCGTTAATTTGCCACGCATCGCAATGTTAGCCCATGGTAACAAGGGCCTGTTCTGGAAGATCTTCTACGAACGAATGGGAACTTGCCACCGCGCATTAAAGTACCGGACCCACCGAGTTTGCCAGGCTAAACCTGAAAATGCCCCACTGTTATATGAATATGGCGGCTTTGGCAAACGTTTAAAACCCGGTGATAACGTTCGTCAGCTCTTTGATCATTATCGTGCTACTGTTTCCCTAGGTTACATTGGCTTATACGAAGTCGGAACGACTTTTGGCGGACCCAACTGGGAACACAACAAGAAGGTTAAGGCCTTTACCGTTGACATCGTTCGTCGGATGCACAACCTCTGCCATAAGTGGTCATTAGAAAGCGGTTATCATTACAGCTTGTACTCCACACCAGCTGAATCATTAACCGATACCTTCTGCCGAGACGATTTAAAGAAATTCGGCAAGGTTAAGGATATTACTGATAAGCAGTATTACACCAACAGTTTCCACTACGATGTTCGTAAACAACCAACCCCATTCGAAAAGCTATCGTTTGAACAGGATTACCCGCCATACGCTGCCGGTGGTTTCATTCATTACTGTGAATACCCAAATCTAAAGATGAACCCCGCAGCATTAGAAGCCGTTTGGAACTGGGCTTATGATCACGTTGGTTACTTAGGCACTAACACTTCAATTGATAAGTGCTTTAAGTGTGGTTTCAAAGGTGATTTCAAGGCCACATCAAAAGGTTTCGTCTGCCCGCAGTGTGGCAACAGCGATCCACGTTATTGTGACGTAGTTAAGCGACTTTGTGGTTACCTAGGTAATCCGCAGGCTCGCCCAATCGTCCACGGTCGATTAATGGAAATTGCTTCTCGTAAGAAGAACATGTCCACCGGAATGATCCAAAACGTCGCTAAATATGAAAAGGACAAACAATCTGACTCTCGTTTAGTGTAGATACCAATTAATAAACAAAGAAGGACGTCATCCCATAAATCATGGAATGGCGCCCTTTTAGTTTGCCAATAAAAAAGGATGCTTTTTAATAAGCATCCCTTTTAAATTATATTAACCTGAATTATTTAGAACTGATTCAATAACTTACCTAACGAATAGTGAATGATCATGGTGATGATACTAATGATGATGTTACGGATCACGGCAACCTTTTCTAAGCCGTTACCCAACTTAGCACTCAAGTAACCGGTCAATGCCGAAGTTAAGATGACGACCGTAATCGTGACCGGCCACTGGATATTAACCGGTGACAACGTCATAGCAACTAACGGAAAGAAACCACCGATCGAGGCGGACAGTAACGAAGAAAATGCGGCGTACCATGGATTCATGTAGTGACCTAAATCTAGGCCGTACTTGATGTCAACCAAAGTGGTTAACGGCCGCTTGGACAGTAAATCACGAGCGATCGCTAATGACGTGGCCTGGGTAACCCCACGTTTCATGTAATAGTGCTGAACGGTCCGTAATTCCTGCTTAAAATTAGTGGCCATGAGCCGCTTTTCTTTAATTACAGCGGCCCCTTCAGCATCCTTCTGGGAACTAACCGAAGCGTACTCACCTGATGACATTGAGAAGGCACATGCCAGTAAATCAGCTAGACCAGAAATAAAGATCGTAAACTGATTCGGTGTCGCGATGGCAACGGTAAACAGGACACCAACGACGGTTAAGATTCCATCGTTAGAGCCTAGAACTCCAGCTCGTAAGGTATTCAGCTTTTCGTTCATGGTTTGCTTATGACGACGTTTAAATTTCTTCAATCTGATTCACCCTCTCTAGTTAAAGTAATCTACCAATAATATAGGTAACGATCATCGTTAACGTTCCTGAAATCACGTTTCTCATCAAAGAGTGAAACCGTCTGGCGTTACTAATGATTGCGGCAATGTAACCGGTGATGGCTAAAGCGATGATGACGGCAAGGAACGTGTCGATGATACGTAAATGCATTGGGGCTAAACCAATTGAAGCTAATGGCAGAATTGAACCCGTCGGGAACGAAATCATCGAAGCAATTGCCGCAGCATAAGGACTAGTAAAATCATTGATGTCGAAGCCATAGCGTTCACGAACGGCTGACACCAACGGTTCCTTGCTCATCATTTCCTTAACGGCTTGATCAGCTAACGATCGCTTCATCCCGGTCTTTAAATACTTATTTCTGATGGCATCGCACTCACCCTTGTAATTAGTCTTTAACGCGTATTTCTCATGGAGGATGGCGTGACGCTGCGAATCCTTTTCGGTACTGACGGATGTATACTCGCCCATCGTCATGGAGACGGTACCGGCAATCATCCCGGCAATCCCGGAAATAAAAATTGCGAAGTTACTGGCAGATGCACCAGCGACCCCGATAACGATTCCGGCAATCGATAGAATCCCGTCGTTCGCGCCCATCACGCTGGCACGAATAACGTTAATCCTTTGGTTTAACGTCTTCTTTTTAGCTTTTTCCATATAAACATCACCGCTTTGTGTAAACCTTCACATTTTATCGTGTGTCTATATGATACAGGTAACAAATCAAAAGTAAAGATATTCAACTTTGATAACTTAAATTTTAGGTGATGTAAAAATTTAGCTAAAATAAAAGACCGGTTACTGGCCGATCTTTCAAGGAGCTGATTAACAACACTCCCCGTTCACAAGTTTGCGGAGGGTTGATACATATGCTAAAAGCAAAAGTAAATTACTGCATACATGTTTTACCCGCTGTGTGATCCAAAGGCAATCAGGATTCATAGCGGTGGATAGGACTTTATCTATTCCCATCGCTTCTAATACTAAACATTTTAATTCCTAATGTTAGTATTTTGCTCATGTTCATTTCACAAAATTTTTCCTATAATTTGTGCAGAATTTCATTTAAAATTGTAGATGTCAGTCAAAAATGCTTAGGAAGGAATTAATCATGGCGCAATTCTTCTATTACTATGGAGCAATGAACAGCGGTAAAAGTATGGACATCTTACGGATCGCCCATAATTATCACGAGGAAGGCAAACACGTCCTGGTCATGACCAGTGCGACCGACACCCGTGAAAAGACCGGTGAAGTCAAATCGCGAATGGGTCCCAGTTGCAAAGCTTACCCGATCCGAAACGATACCAACGTCTACGACGTGATCAAGAAATTCAAAGAAAAGGTCCCCAAGGTCTCGTGTGTAATGATCGATGAAGCCCAGTTCTTAAAGCGGCATCACGTTTTAGAATTAGCTAAAGTTGTCGATGATTTGAATATCCCGGTTATGGCCTTTGGTCTAAAGAATGACTTCCAGAACCACCTGTTCGAAGGTTCAGAGAACCTGCTGATCTATGCCGATAAGATCCGTGAAATCAAAACGGTCTGCTGGTTCTGCGGTAAGAAAGCCACGATGAACCTTCGTTTCCATAATGGCAAACCTGTATATAATGGGAAGCAAATTGAAGTTGGCGGTAACGAAACCTATAAACCGGTCTGCCGTTATCATTTCTACCACCCCAACTTAAAACTATTAAAACGAACCACGATCAAAGATAATTAAATTAATTAATCATTACTCGTTTGGCTAGTTCAGTATTTTTAATTTTAATAGTGTATCAACTAATAATGCTTGCTCCAACCTTGTCTGAAATCCATTAAGTGACCTGCCAGTATTATGTTCAATATGAAATAATTGATTCAATCTAGAGAATACCGTTTCAATGTGGCGACGTAGTCGCCTTAGTAGGCTATCATCGTAGGAATATTGTTTCATGTTTGAACGTAATGGCGTCCAGAACCAAATTCCATGCTTAGCTAAATCTGCTTTCAAAGCCTTACTAATATATCCTTCATCAGCTAGAATATGCTGACATGGAAATTCATCAACTAATGTTTTAACCATTTTAATATCATGAATAGATGCCTTAGTAATGGTGTATGCAAGAACTATACCCGAATCGGATACTTCAAAACTACCTTTGAATCCGTAGTAATACATCTTTTTAGTAGATTTAAAGCCGATATTTGCATAACGATTTAAGAGCGTAGCTCTTGTATTACGGACATACTTACATAATGGCATCGGTAAACTGTCAATTATCGAATACTTTGGATATACGTATCGTATAATAAGTTGCCAACGAATAATTTGAAGAATGACGCCATCTCGATTACAAATTCTGTTGAAACGTGATTCTTCAGGCATTCTATTAGGACTTATCACGCCATTATCAAGTATAAAATGATAAAACCTAAGTCTAGCGTTTATGCCTAATAACGCTTGTAGACATAATAAAGCGATTACTTCTACATCTGTTAATTTTGAATGATTAACATTTCGCCTTCGGCGAAAGTTCTTGGAAATAAAGGCTTTATAAAGTGGTTTAATGGTATGAATACAGGATTGAAATTGTATTAACGAGTGATTATTAGTATACTGAACTTGGTCGAGCATAAGCTATACTTCCTATTGTGTGAACTACTTTTAGTATAGCCGACATGTTCGGCTTTTTTAATATTATCTCCAACTAGCCAAACGAGTAATCATTACCCAATCCTCATAACGAAACCAAATCTCCGTTATGGGGATTGTTTCGTTATCGACAAATCGACATTCAAGATATTAATTATCGGCACCTTGTAATGAAAGCGCTTCCATAAAATAGAACTGGATGGTAAATGAGTGTTTTTAAAAGGAGCTATACTATGCGAATTGCCAGTTTAAGAAGTAATAACCCAAAGAACATCAAGATAGCCGAACAAGCCCATGAAAATTGGAAACATGCCGATAATATTCGTGATCAAGGGCTAAATCCGAAACCGAAAGATATCATTAAACACACTAATCTAGAGTACGGACCTGATAAAAAACATAATTTAATCGATGTCTATCGACCAGCCAACGCTAAGATCGGTAAGTTGCCATTAATTATCGATATGCACGGCAAAGGTTTTGTCTATGGATCCCGGAAGACGTATCAATTCTACTGTATGCACCTAGCACGAGCCGGATTTGAAGTGGTCAGCTATGATTACCGACTGGCACCGAAATACCCGTTCCCCTGTGCATGGGACGACACTCAGATGGCTGTTCGGTGGTGCGTTAAGAACGCCTATCGATATGGCTTTGATCTCCAGCACGTCTTCATAATTGGTGACAGTGCTGGTGCTAACTTGGCCGAAGAATACCTAACTTTATACACTAACCCAATCGCCGCAGCTAAATTCGATTTTAAGCGCCCGCCAATTAATATTATGGGTGGCGTTTTTAACTGTGGTGTTTTCTTTATCAATAAGATCCTTGGTTACGTCAATCCGGTCGAAAGTACGTATTATACACACCAGGTTACTCAACATTACCCGGATTTCGTTCACATCGATAACTACATTAAGCGACCGTTCCTACCAGTCTTTGTCCAGACGGCATCCGATGACGACATGATCAACCAGTCGTTCCGCATGGATCAACTATTAATCGACCATGAGATTCCTCACCTCTATAAGATCTACGGTAGTGATGATTTCCCTCGTGAGCATGATTTTCAGATTGATCAAAGTGACCCGATCGCTGATCGATGTGACGATGATGAACTTAGTTTCTTTAAACGGTTACTGAAAAGGGAAAACGTCCAGAACCTTAACGAAAAGCAGTTATCCCAGATTACGATTTAATCACTAGATAGCCAATTAATCCCCATCGCGAAAATATAATTTCGTGATGGGGATTTTCTTTATATGACGTAAATCGACATCTCCGTTATGAAATATCAGCACCATAATATGTAAGCGCTCCCATAAGATGATAACTGAATAGCAATCAGATGACACTATTCTCATCATATTCATAATCTAACCACCGGCTTCTGGATCCAACCATGGAGTCGGCAATACATACACTTAAGAAAGGAGCGCAAGAGCCATGAATAAAGACGATGATTTGGATAGTCCGGTCAACAAGCGCAAGCGCGCAATCGTGTTTGGTGCGATACTGGTACCATCCCTAATTATTTCATCCGGGAAAGCCATCACCCCGGCGTTGCCACCGATGTTAAAGTACTTCTCGAATGTTCCAATTAGTATCTTTGATTTAATCAGTACGGCTCAACAATTATCTGCACTGATTACACTGTTTATCTCGATTTGGGTTGCCAAAAAGATTGGGATTAAACGAACGATTGGCTTAGGTATTTTAATTACTGCAGTCTTAGGTATTTTGCCAGCCTTCAGTGATAACTTTATTTTCATTCTGTTAACACGAATTGGTTGGGGCCTTGGTCTAGGTCTATTGAATGCCCTAGCAATTGATTCAATTAACATTTACTTCCGTTACGATGAACGGACACGAATCAGAATGTCTGGTTACCGTACCGCGATGGAACCGTTAGGCCAATGTGTATTGGATATTCTGATGGGCCTGCTAGTAATGATTAACTGGCACCTGTCATTCCTGTCATATGGTTTGATCTTCCTGATCTTAATTTACTTCTGGAAAGACTTTCCAACTAAATATGATAAGGATGTTACTGCAACCAAAGCCGTTAAGACCGGTAAAGCTAAAGCCCCTAAGTTATCCAAGAAGCATGTCTTTCATTTGGTTAGCTTAGTCTGTGGTCTATCATTCTTAATGATCTTCATGGTCATGGCCAACGTTTGTTGCTTTATCGAAGTTCCAAATTTAATTCATTTCTTACATATCGGTAACCCTGGTGAAGCCGGTTTGATCATCGGTCTAAACACCATCTTCGCAACGTTCGTTAACGCTAGTTTCGGTCATATCTATGGCTGGATCCACCGTTACACCGTTACTGCCGGTGTCATTATGATCGCCATTGGTACCATCCTAGAAGCTACTGCTAGTAACATCTGGATGTTAGCACTTGGTGCTATTTGTTCAGGAATGGCATTCCCAATGTTCGGTACTTATTCATACGCCTTAGTTGGTCGAGTTGTTCCAGTTAAGTACGAAACCTTTACGATTTCAATCTTAATCACTGGATCTAACTTAGGTTCATTCTTAGGACCTTTAGGTACCCACTACTTAGGAATCTTCATGAACCCAACCAACTCATTAGTTGGCATCATCCGTCATTCGTTCGTTGTCATGTTCATCATCAGTGTGATTACGGTAATCGTTATGACGACTTTCCAAGCCATCAGCAGTTACCACAAACATGCTAAGAAGATGCGTGCACAGCGAGCAAATGCTTAATTAAGGTTACACATTATTTACCCCATTATTAAAAATAAGGAGCATTGCTTAAGAACAACGCTCCTTATTTTTACATAATTTTTGCTGTATGCTCCGCTAATTTCAGATCGATCATACACGCAATTTGAATGAATAACGCTGGTGCTAAATTAACTAAAATGTTATTCTTAGGCGTAATCAAAAAGACCTTACAGATCATTAACGAGAAAAACGAGATTCGGACGAACATCGGTGCTAATTTCTTGAATGCTTTGTTAGGATTATTAGCAACACGATAAACAACGATGAAGCCAGCAACAACACAAATTAAAAAATACAGTGCTAACATGTAATACAAATAACTGGCGCTAGTGTTTAAATTCGAATCAATAATTAGGCCATCCGTTAAAACGGCAAGAATTAGTAAAAACATGATCGCAGTAGATTTAATAGTTTTAAGCATGGTTGAAGAGTCCTTTTACTAATTAATTATAACCCAGTATACCAATCAACACGGCATCCCCCCTACTATCAACACACATTCATAATCACGATAATCTATTCTTATCGTAGATGGGGGTGTCAGAATTGATGTTTATAGTTCTCATCGTCTGCACAATTATATTTATTACGTTGATTAGCTACATTTGTTACCGTTGTCCGATTTCATGGCCAACGTTCTTAACGTTCTTAGGCTCAATCGTCGTCTACGGTGTCATTTTGATTGTTTGCGCATCGGTGTGATAAATCGCCCATACAAGACTTAACATATCACCATGTATCCAACTAGTGCTCAGACTATTCTGACACTGGGAGGTGCGTAGGATGCTAGGTTTCGTATTACTTGTTATCTGTGCAACGCTAGCTGCTTGGTTGACGGTTCACGTAATTCACAGTCGGCATCCCGGTTTTATGCGATACACAGGTATGATAGTCGGTGTAACGATATTGTGCGCTTTGATGCTTAGCATCTGTCAAGCATTCCCATAGCGTTCCTTTTATAAGTGAAAAGCACGCTCCAAAAATGAAGCGTGCTTTTCTTTATCTTAATTATTAATTTTTACTTGAAGCCGTACTTCTTGTACTGCTGATTACACAAAATCAAATACTGCATAAAGAACGGCTGAAGGTTAACGATTTCTTTGAATTTACCGGTAACGTTAAACGGTGTATGATGACTATTCTTTTCCACATTCGACTTCTTACAGTAATTACTGTAGATAACGTCGTTATCGGTGAATTTGAAGTTGTCAGTTTCCATATTAACGTAAACGTTAAAGATTGCGTATTCGTCCTTTTTACTGGTAATTAAGTCCTTTGGTTGACGAACTTCAACCTTAGCAACGAAGACGTCCATCTTCTTCTGGGACGGATCAACGTTAATTTCGTTCAACGGTGACTTCTTATCAGACTGCGTCTTAGCAAAGGATTGACCACCTTTGATCAAGGCGTCCTGAATCTGCTGTTCCAATTCGGATAAGTGCGGGTAACGGCTTAAGAACTTAAGAACCATCACATCATGTTTACGGTGTTTCTTTTCAATCTTCTTCTGATCAGCCATCTTTTTAGCGACATTCTTAAAGTCTGGATCATTAATTTCGACGAACTGCCACATCTTCTTGCGCCATTCGTCATTACTGTACAAGTCACCTAAAGTACTGGCTAGTTCACTATTGGAGCCGGTAGCCTTATAAGTATCCTTTAAATACTTAGCCGAATCGATCCCGAACATGAACTGAGCCCCCTGAATAATCATCAGAACACCCTTACCAGTACTTTCGGACGACGGATTAACTTTTTCTAAATAATGTAAGCCACTGATAATTTGACGGTAGCCCATTTTCTTCCAAAGATTATTAACCATACGATTATTCTCCAATTTTGCTTATATTTATATCTAGCAAAAGTCATTATACCTAACTATTAGCGTGATTAACATACTTTAGCACTCATTTTTAGGAAAAATTCACTGAAACTGGGTAAAAGAAAAACACGCTAAATAAATTTAACGTGCCATTCAAATTATTCAAGATTAAGCTAATGAATTCTCTCTATAAATTTTTGTTTTCAAGAGGGAATTCCGTCAGGGAGAAACATTAATTATCTGAAGACCATACCACCATCAACTAGGATTGATTGGCCCGTAATGTAATTGGACTTCTGACTAGCTAAGAATGATACCAAGTTGGCAACGTCTTGCGGCGTGGATAAACGACCTAAAGCAATGTTCTTAGAGAACTGCTTCCAGCCCCATTCAACTGGTTTGTTAGCGTTCTTGGCAACCTTAACGGCAATGTCCTTCATCATCGGTGTCTTAACGATCCCTGGGCAGTATGCATTAACCGTAATACCGAACTTAGCTAATTCTTGAGCGGTCGTCTGAGTAACTCCACGGATGGCGAACTTGGATGCACCGTAATCAGTTAAGTTAGGGTTACCGTACTGGCCGGCTTGAGAACAAGCGTTGATAATCTTGCCAGGATGACCGAGCTTACGGAAAGCCTGGGATGCAGCCTGGATACCCCAAATCACACCACCTAAGTTGATGTTCATGGTCATCTGTAAGTCGTGCGGACGGACCTGATCGATCGGTGTGGTTGGAGCGACCCCAGCGTTACTTACCATGACGTTAAGATCACCTAACTTCTTGATGGTGTTCTTAACAGCAGCAAAGACCTGATCACGGTCGGATACGTCGGCAATTAAACCAATAGCATGGCCTCCATTGGCGTTAACGTCCTTAACAACTTTGTCAATCTTAGCTTTCTTACGGGCAACAACGGCAACGGCAAAACCGTCTTTACTTAATGTGTCAACGATGGCTTTACCAATTCCCTGGCTACCACCGGTAACTAATGCTACTTTTTTAGACATTGTAACAACTCCTTTGCAAACTATTAATGTTGTTAACATCCCTTAGTGTATGCTGATTCCGCCCCGTTGCAACAATTTAAGCTTGCACGATTAATTACCACTTGAATTAATTGATGGCAATAGAAAAAGGCCTCATTTTGCAATGAGACCTTTAACTTTCGATAATATAATGTTGATTATACACCCTATTTTTAATTACCAAATCTTAGCAAAATCATCAGCGACATGATGCTGACGCTGCCTAACCACTTCAGTAATACCATGGCCTTGATCAAGGGCTTTCTTTACATAAGTATATAATTGACGATTATATTTTAGTTTAGACTTATCTAGTAACTCTAATTTATGATCTAACGTCTTAATTTGTTCTGGCTTTAGAGATGCTTCAACTAAAACATCATTACCGAGCGAATTAAGTAAACCACCATCAACCGTTTCACTTAAATGCATTAACATAAATGATGGGTTTCGTTTACTCCTAAATAATGAATTGTAAATTGAATCTTTTGTCTTGAAATCATTACTCTCGTAACGATAAATGTTAGCAATAATAAATGCAATAGTAGAAAATCGTAAGGATCCCGGTTTAGTTAATGGTTCATTATAACTCATGCACATTTGCTTAGAACTATACAATTGTCCCTGGATTTTCCGATTTTCTTTTATAGCGTGAGCTTTAATCGTCTGAATACTTGGTGCATTTGACCATATTTCACTGGATACCTTATTAAAGTGAGGACGATTATTGTGCTTTAAACTTCTTTGAACTGAAATCTTTAAAAGGACTTTAAAGACACTTCTAATTGCTTGTTTGCTATATTTACGATAGTGCATAGCAAGAATTACGTTATAGAAATAATGTTCACCCATGTCTTGGAGCATCATATTTTGATGAGCTATATCAGGCATTTGAAGATGCTTAACACTTTTTGGTCTCTGAAGTTCCTTAAATGTCGACGCTAAAATGAGTGTTTCATCAATCATTTGTTTGGCTTCAGATGGTGTTGAAATATTATTATCAACCCGATTTACAAGTGATGAATTCGATGTCGACATGCCAAGCTTAGCTTCACAATAAATACTTAAATAATAAGGGATTGTATCCATATCATCAAACACCGCAGACATTTGAGTAAATTTACCCATTCCGGTCTTCATTTCTTCGGAACTATCTTCACTTAGTAATGCTGCTAAATAACTCTTAACTAAATCTTGAGGAGCTAATTGAACACCAGTACTGTTAATCGACTCGTAAATTGATTGAGCTTGTCGCCGATCGGTTGTAAGGATTCTAGCAACTTTAACATTATTGCATAAATTATGATAAGCCGTATATAAGTATTTAGCCTGTTCTTCATAATTCATATCTTGTAATTTATGGCCGATGATTCTGGAAAGAACTCGATGAACACTATTTAAACGATAAACACTATCCTTTTTACCCTTATTATAGAAAGCAGCATAATGATGATGGCCATCATCAATCAGCATCCCTTTTAAATAAGCTATAAATCGTCTTGATTCATTATCAGTACCATTCGGAATTGACAAAGGAATTTGCTTCCGTGAACCCCTATACAATAAATCATTCATATTGTTTTTAGCGGTAAAAACTAACTTATATGCCGATTTAGTTCCTTCATTATTACGATCATGTTTGTTTTCTAAGTTAATTGCACGATTCCGTAATAGCGCTATCAGAGCTAATCCTGAAATTTCACGATTACCACCATCAATAAGATATATATCATTTGTAGGTACTCTCAGTAGCGTCATACTTCCTAAGAAGCATTCCTTTTCCTTGCCAGACATTACGTCCAACATATCTTCTGCAAAACGTTGACCATTTTTGGCATCCCATTCAAACGGACGTTGATAAGCTACCAATATTTTTGGTGATTTTATAGCACTGCTATATGTTATAATATCAGTGAATAACATTAAATCAGTTCTTTCTTGAAGATGTTATTCAAATAAATTTACTTTTGCGCGTCAGAAAGCAATTTCTGGCGCGCTTTTACTATACCATTTCATGAAAATTAATTAAACTTTGATGCTGTTTAACACAGTATTTCTTGCATAATTTTACTGAATAAATATCAGACATCATTAATATATCAACAATTATTTTAATAAATTGCAATACTTTTCATTAAATAGCATGAAATCCTCTGCTATTTCGCGATATTTTTTGACATTATTTAAATAATTTTCCAAACAAAAAAGACCCACCTTTCACAGTGAATCTTCATAAAACATCTAATTATTTAATTCTTATTACTTAATAATCTTCACGAAGTTCTTATTAGCCGTAATGTAATTACCGTTCGTCAATACCAGACGTGTCTGTTCCCAACTTGGGTGGTTGATGAAAATAACTTTCTTCACGTGGAAGATCCCCCCACGAACATTACTAACTAATGTCTTATTGTTATAATGACGATCAATGTACAGACGGCATGGGCGAATTACCTTAACGTAATGCGCATCCCGTCTAGCAAAGTCACGATTCTGTAAGTACGAGTTCGGTACGTAATCTTCACGGGCGGTTACCCAGTAGTTATGATGGTTAGCCTTAAATTCATAACGGATGTAGTTACGCTTCTTACCATGAACCGCAATGATCTTAGTGATGAAGATCGTAATTGCGTGATGAATCCGAAGAATGTTGTTAACCTTAGCATTACCAACACCCAAAATGAAGTGATAGGCTAAGGTATCCTTGGTAACCATGAAGTAACGCCAATGAGTCCACTTATCAAGAGCCGCCATCCTGGTACCATAGTAACTAATTACCTGACCTGGTTGAGCAGCATCAAGAGCCTTAGCTAAGCCGTTCTTGGTAAAGACGTGTTTAGCAGGTCCGTTGAAGTTAATCTGACTAACGGCCTTAACGGTGGCGTCAGAATACGGATGAGCCTTCAGGTAAGCATTTTCACATTGTTGAGTAATCTTGGCGTTCATCTTCTGAACGTTATGCTTGCTAATCTGACGCATATGCTTAGTTGGCTTAAGATTCGACTTCTTAAGCGTTGTGTAACGCTTATTAGAAGTGATGTAATCACCATTCGTTAATTCGAAACGAGTCTGGTAATTACCCTTCTTACCAATCGTGATGACTTGCTTGATCTTGACGCGAGTCCCAATCGGAACCACTTTAATGGCACGCCGTGATGTGTAATGAGAACTGTTGTAAATGATACATTCTCTAGTTACAGTAGCAATTTTAGAATGATCATGAGCAATAGCGCGTTTCAAGTCATTCGTCTGCCAGTAAGCATTGGTAATCGCTCTAGTCTGATCCTGAACGAAGTAACGTTGCTTACCAAGCGTGATCTCGAATGCTTTCACATTACGACGACTCTGCTTTATATTGAAGACCTTTTCAATCTTAGCTTCGTCACCACGTGGCATGATCGTAACCGTCTTATTAGTCCGACGACCAGCAATGTACTTGTTAGCCAAGACTGGCTTTAAGGTCATCAGGTATCTGTAGTAACTAAGGGTTGGTTTACGAGTAATACTTAACTTGTCACCAAAGGTTGCGGTCTGGTCAACATCTAAGCGGTCAACAACCTTAGTGGCTTGAGTAGGTGTAGTGTTAGCTGGTAAGTGGATTGACTTAGTCTGATATTCAGCTTTAGCAGCTTTATGCTCAGCAATCTGTTTAGCTTCTTGAGCTTTCTTTGCAGCTTCCATGTTCTTACTTGCTGATTCAGCAAGACTAGAGGCCATTGTGGCACCAGCGGCTTCGTCAGCGGCGACACTGTTCTTTAATAAACCAAGAATGCTGTTGGCATAACTAGCGGCATTAGATGCAACCATAAAATCACGGTTAGCGCGACTTGCGGCAGAATTAGCAATTGCCAATGCACTCTGAGCAGCACTGACAGCGGAACTGTAAGCAACACTGTTAGCATCACTATGATCACGATTGGCGGCACTGACTTCACCAGCTTCAACAGCAGACGCGTTAGCAGCAATTGAACTTACAATTGAAGCATCACTATCTGCTGAATTAGCAGCACTACTATCAGAAGCTAGGCTTTGAGCAACGGAACTTGTAACGATTGAACTATTACTGTATCCAGAAATTGCAGAGTTATCAGATTGATTAGCACTACTGTTATTTTGAACAGCGGTTGAACTAGCGTTAGCTGATGCATTATCAGCTGAAGCTTGAGAACTTAAGTTAGTCGTTACCTCGGATAAACTGTTAACCGTACTTTGGGCTAAACTTTCGGCGGTACTTTCAGCAGAACTGTCAAGGTTACCGACTTTAGATGCTGACTGAACCACACTGTTAGCAGAACTAGCTAAGGCTGCGTAGGACTGAGCCTTAGTAGCGGCACTGGCGGCTACAGAACTCTTCTGACCGGTTGGCGTTCCACTAGCAATGGAATTAGCGATGCTATCGTCAACACTGGCAGCAAAGGTTGCTGAACTAGCAACGGAATTAGCGTCGTTAGCAACCGAGTTAGCTGAACTGGCCTGACTCGATGCTTCACTAGCAACGCTTGAATCTACGGCTAAGCTACTGTCAGCTGAGCTATTATTATATGAAGCGCCTTCAACGCTTAACGAATTAGTAGCACTGCTGCTGTTGAAGTCGTTAGCACTAGAAGTGTTCATGACCTTAGCTGTTGAGCTAGCAGAAAATGCATACTTAGCAGCGTCGGTCGATGCCGTAGATGCAGTCTTACCGTTCTGATCAGCGGTATCACTCTTGTTGCTTACACTATTGAGTAAATTTTGAGCATCACTGGCCGCGGATAAAGCCTGCTGGGCATCACTAGATGCTGTGGATGCGGCGTTTACCGCACCTGAATTAGCAGAGCTAGCTGACTTAGCAGCACTGGATGCAACACTGGCATCGTGACTTGCGGTGCTCGAATCACCCTTTGCAACGGCTGAACTTGCGGCGCTGGCAGCGCTTGAAGCAATCGATGCCTGAGTACTTGCGGCTTTTTCATCACCCGATGCGCTGGATGACTGAGTCTTAGCGTCACCAGAAGCTTTAGCTGCGTTTAATGCGTCGGCAGAGATCTTATTCTTAGCAACATTATCACTAGGATTAGTATCATTGCTGATCGATGACTTAGCCTTAGCAGCCTGGTTATTACCGCTCGTGGCATCAGAACTGTCGTTAGCCTGACTATTATTCTCAGCGGATGAGCCAGAAACAACATCACTGTTGTTTTCACTGGCGTTGTTAGCCTGCTGGTTAGCGTTGGATGCGTAACTCGAGGCAATGTGTTTAGCAGCCGACGATGCTAGGCTTACGATAATCTCACTAGCGTCACTCGATGCAATGCTACCCATCTGGCTGTTTAAACTAGCCGCGCTAGCAGCCGATGCCGCATCACTCTCTGCAGAACTAGCCGTTAAGCTATCCTGCTGAGCACGGGTTACGGCACTTGCAGCCGATTGCTTAGCATTTGGCTGAGTTGGGTTAGCCGATGCTGAATTAGCAATCTGTACCATGGCGCTGGCGTCTTGAGCCACTAAACTAGCTTTAATGCTATCACTTGAAGCAACCGAACTAGCGGAGTTAGCTTGACTATCGGCAACCGAAGCAGCGTTGCTATCACTATTCATCCGCGAAGTAGCTGAACTGTTATTGTATGAATTAGCAAGTTCGTTACTGTATGACGTTACAGCATTACTGTAACCGGAAGCTGCAGCAGAATTACTGTGAGCAGCGGACGATGCAGAACTAGCGTTACCTAGGTTAGTGTTAATCGTTGAGACAACACTTGAAGCCATCTGCGCATTTTGAGCAAGTGATTGGTTACCGTTCTTCACACTATTAGCTAAGGTAGTAGCATCAATAGCCGCAGTCACTGCATTCCTAGCAGCACTCGATGCGGTCGATGCCGCACTCGAAGCTTTGGAGCTGTCGGCACTGGCGTTCGCATCATCAATCGATGCACTAGCGTTTTCACTCTTAGCTCCACTAGTATCACCAACCAATGAATCTAATACCGCAGCACTAGCTGCACTTGAAGCATTATTCATTTCTGAACTAGCACTAGCTGACTCAGTCGACATGATAGCGGACTGGGCATCAATTACGTTCTTAGCACTTGAATCGATACTGCTGTAATGCCTCATTGAAGCATTGCTGCCCACGATTGCACTTGCGGAAGCAACGGTTGATGCAGCACTTGATGTCACATTACTTGCACTGGTGATTACGCCATCAGCAGATGAACCAGTGGATGCAACGTCTTGATCAACGTTAGCCTTATGACTGGCGGCTAAGGATGCGTAACGATCAGCTTCAGCATTGACAACCGATGCCGATGCACTGTCGTTCGTATTCTTAGCGCCCGTTGCAGCAGCTTTAGCTGCGGAACTAGCGGCAACCACGATATTGGATTCAGCTTCAGCGACTTTAACTGCGGAACTAGCTGCAGACCATGCTGAATCAGCCTGGTTAGCTGCCGATTCCCTTTGAGCACTGGTACTTGCCATATCTTTAGCTGATGAACTATCACTATGGATTTCATTCGAGGCAGAAGTAACGACGCTCTGGGCACTACTGATTACTAAGTTAGCGGAACTAGCTAAGCTAAAGGCGGTTGAGTCTGCACTGTTATCATCACTGTCCTGCATGCTTGCGGCTGAATTACTGCCGTTCGATGCGGATGTTGACTTAGTAACCACGATTGAACTCATAGCACTCATGATTGAGGAAGCCGACGTTACAGCATTGGATACACTCGTCAAATCAATGGCACTCCCGGCGGCAGCGCTGTTCTTCAAGGCATCCAGTAAGCTATCAGCAGAACTGGCAGCCGCACTACCTGCACTGGCATCTGCGACTGCGGCCACATCAGCACTCGATGCAGACTGACTAGCTTGACTAGCTTCGTTATTATCATTCGATGCTTGACTGGCATCTAATGATGCTTTCGTTGGTTCATCAGCACTTGAAGCGGATAACGCATCAGCCTTTAAGCTCTGGGCTTCACTATTGGCACTGCCAGCGACTGCTTTAGCACTGAATGCTACAGATGCCTGTTTAGCAGCATCCGATGCTGTGTTCGATGCTTCCTGACTAAACGTACTCATACTAGTTAATGATGGATTGCCACTGAATTCTTCAGCAGCTTCAGAACTAGCACTGTTGGCGTTATTCATAGCGCTTGATGCCAAGTCATTTTCAACCGATGCGTTACTGTGATCACTCATGACACCTGAATAAACGTTGGATTGATCACGAGCCACGTTGGATGCATAACTTGCGGTTATGGAAGCGAAGTTCGATGCCGACAAGCTGACGTTGATACTACGAGCATCACTGTAAGCGGCACTGGCAGTTGATTCAGCTGAACTAGCGGCCGATGCCAGTGAATTAGCAACCGTTAAGGCCGAACTAGCTAAGTAGTTATCACTGTCAGCACGGGTCGTGTATTTAGCGGTATCACTCTTGTCACCCGCATGAGCATAACTAGATGCTTCGTAGTAATCACCGGCGTACGAATTATTGTATGGCGATTGAGCCGTTGTACTATCACTAGAATTTGCTCCGTTGCCATTCGCATGCTTAGCGGCTAATGATGCCACACTGTTAGCACTCTTTGCTAAGTTATTGTAGTTAACCGCATTACTAGAAGCTAAGCTAGCGGCATTTACGTCACTCGTTAAGCGACTAGCCGCAGAACTGTTGTTGTAGTTGGCATCAGTATTACTAATATCAATCGTGTTTTGCTTATTAGCCGCGGTTGGTGTGACTGTATTACTAGCCATGTTAGCATCATCATTAGCTAACGAAGCATCACTAGCCGCTTCGGATGAATCAATTGAGGCACGGGATGCGTTTTCTGAAGTCGTCCGTTGATTATCAACCAAACTGGTCAACAAGCTATTAGCTGATTTAGCAGCATCACTTCCAACTAATGCATTATGAGATGCCAATGACGCAATATATGAAACAGTAGAGCTTACCATACTAGCATTTTCATCTTCAACAGATGCTTCTCTATCATAATCAGATGCTTCAGAAACATTATATGCTAATGAGGCAGAAGCAGCATCGTTTGCAACGCTTAATGCGGCAGAAGAAAGTAATTTAGCATATGACGTATATCTATTTGCAGCTGAAGATAAGTTTACCGCAACGCCTCGAGCTTTAGATACTTCTGACATGTAAGTATTCATTGAATTATTATCAGATGCGGTTTCATTATTTTTCTGTGCCGTAACACTATTTTCACTAGTCACATTAAAAGCACTAGTAGCAACATTGTTATCTGTATCAACAATGGCACTATCCTTTTCAGCACCTGACTGAGAATTCGAGGCGTCGTTTTCAGCATTCGATGCGTGTTTAGCAGCATCTGAAGCATATGAATCTAACGTACTATTCCGGATATTTTCTAAGCTAGCTAACGTACTGTCAGCTGAGGATTGCGCAACGTCCGCAACCGAGGCGGCACTGGATGCCGTATTTTCATCGTTACTTGCAGCGTTGGATGCACTTTCGGCAACGTTACTGTCACTCTGAGCTCTAGCGGCAGCACTGGCGGCAGCCACTGGATCATTATTATCATTCTTAGCGTTAGTAGCTTCTTGAGCTGCTGACTTAGCAGCGCTGTTAGCTGCGGAAATATCGTTGGCTACGGTGACACTGGCTGAACTAGCGGCTGCAAAGGCTGAACTTGCGGAACTAGAATCCTGTGACAAACTAGCGTTAGCTGCTGAGTTACTAAATTGAAGAGCCGATGTACTGTCAGCAATCGTTTGTGAGTTAGCTGAACTGGCGTTACTGTAAGCGCTCTGAGCTCCAGCACTCCATCCTTGAGCAGATGCCGCAGAATTACCGGCTTCACTAGCTGCAATCGATGCATCACTTGATGCCGAATTAGTATTACTCAAACTATCGGCAATTGATTCAGCATCTTTTTCAGCATTTGAAGCAACTACAGCAGCACTGTTAGCAATCGTCAAAGCATTACTAGCATCAATCGAAGCGGAACTAGCAACTTGTGCTTGCTGACTGGCGTCACTAGCCGCACTGGAAGCCGTTGAATTATCAACACCTTTAGCTGTTGCTTTAGTGTAGTCAGCATCAGCAGCTGATTTAGCTGCATTAGCGGCGTTTTTATCACTAACGATTTCAGCACTTGCCGAGCTGGCAACGTTCGATGCCGAACTGGCGGTGACTGAATCATTATTAGCTTGGTTGGTAGCCACAGCGTTATTAAACTTACTGATTTTACTATTGATTAACGATGAAATGTCACCACTAGCAGTATGTGCACTAGTAGATGCACTGGTAACGTCAGCACTAATGACTCCAGCGGAAGCATCTGCATTATTCTTGTACTTCAAAGCGTTACCTTGAGCACTCGACAAATTATTATTAACAATCGAGTTGATTAAACTAGCGGCATCACTAGCGGCACTGGATGCGGCGGACGATGCGTTAGCTGCATCACTGGCTGCATTACTAACGGCATTTGATTGGATGATTGCATCCGATTTAGCGCTGTTAGCAGCACTATTATTTGAAGCTGCTTCAGATGCCTGAGCTAACGCGTCAGTAATGTGATCAGCATTGGCGGCCGCAACAGCACTGGATGCTTCAACGCTCGCGTTCGATGCATCCTTTGAAGCATTGATGGAATCCGTACTTGCCTGACTATATGCACTGGCCGCTACTGAAGCATACCCACTATTAGCACTTGAAATGGCACTTGATGCGCTCTGAGCAATATGGTTATCGGTCGAAATCCGGTCTTTAATCGATTGCCTTAGAACCGATCCTGATACGACAGCGTTAATCGAATTGGTAACTGTCGATGCACTAGCCGCAACGGAATTAGCGGATGAAACGATACCGTTATTAATCGTTGCGTACGAAGCCATCCGGCTAGTACTTACGTTTTCTGAACTAGCGCTGGTTGACGCATCTTGAGCTGCAGAGTTAGCTAAACTTAAAGCAATTCTGTCGGCGTTGACATGAATCTGCTTAGCTTCTGATGCAGCAATAGCGGCAATACTTGCTTCTTGACTGGCAACCGTTGATTCAGAACTAACTAATGCATTATCACTATCAGCGGCATTCGCAGCGCTTAAAGCAACGCTACCACTAGCATCATCGCTGCCCTTAGAATTTGGTTCTTGACTAGCAGCAAGACTAGCGCTGGTAGACTGCTTAAGAGCATCATTCGTTGCACTCGATGCGGTATTGTATGCACTTGCGGCAATGGCACTAGCTGAATCAGCCGTACTATTGTAATTATTAGCCAAATTGTTGTAACTATTTAAGGAGCTAAAGGCACTCGTGTTCGAACCGTTGCTGTAAGCCTTAACTGAGTTGACGTCATTTGATACAGATGCTGAAGCATTGGATGTCACAACGGCTGCACTAGATGCCGATGAATTATTGGACATCATGTTGACATAGATGTGACCTTGAGCATCGGTACTGGCGCTACCTTTAAGGTAATTATTAGCCGATGATGCAGCGGTACTTGCTTCACTAGAGTTTGAAGCAGCCGTTTGACCGGCATTCTTTAAGCTATTAAGAACGTTTTGAGCTTTAGCTAAGTTAACGTTAGCTTCGGATGCATTAGTTGATGCACTACCTGCAGCACTAGATGCACTGGCTTCATCCTGACTTACCTGACTAGTTTCGTTGGAAACCTTGACGCTATCGGCGTTCACATCTTCAGCATCACTATGAGCTAAATCAACGGCCGCCTGACTAGCACCAGCTGATGCTTCAGCGGCAATTGAATTAGCAGCCTTAGCATAGCTTGAAGCTAAGGAATTGTATGAACTAGCAGACGATGCTTCATCATTGGCGCTACTTGTGTAATTAGCTACTTCAACGTTAGCTTTTGAATTGGAACTATCAAATGACTGAGTCGTTACATATGACCCCGTGTAGTTTTCATCATTATTATTCCAAGCAAATGAACTATAGCTCGTTACAGTTACATTATTAGGGAACTGCGTAGCTACAGCCTGACTTACAGAAGTAATAGCACTATCATCACTCGAAGCAACTGTATTAGCATCCCTCGTACTCTGGCTATTATCCGTAGCTTGCGATGCAAATACACTCGCCTTGCTTGCATTAACAGAAGCGGCACGGGCGTTCGCAATTGCTGAAGCGACACTGGTCATAGCACTTGCGTTAATCGAAGCACTTTGTGCATCAGCAGCTAAGTGGTTAGCATCAACGGCTTCAGACAAAGCCTGACTAGAAGCCTGGTTAGCATCCTGATTATCAGCACTGATCAATTGAGCCGCTTGTGACATTCCGGCATTATTTCCACTGGCTTTATCATCATTAAGACTACTAATCTCAGAATTAGCGAACTTAGCCGCGTTAGATGCACGATTACTCAAACTAGTGATGTCACTTACGTAATTACTTACGGTTGCACTAGCGTTATTAGCAACCGCCTTATCAGAATTAATTACTGACGTTGCGTACGAATCACCGTAGCCACTAGCAGATGACATCCCACTGATGGCACTGGCAATCGTGGAACTAGCACTGGTAGCGTTACTAAAATGATTGGATGCCATCGAACTCAAACTCTTAGCTGCATTATTAGCTGACGAAGCAGCACTCGATGCGTTGGCTGAAGCACTCGATGGATTGTTATTTTCAGCTGAAATGGTTAAGCTCGTGACCATGCTGCTAGCATCACTCTCGGCATTGGAGGCAACGACCGATGCGCTGGAAGCACGCACGTCAGCACTACTTGCTAAGGTCGATGCGGCAATAGCACTAGTCAAAGCACTATAGGCATTCTTTTCATCTGACGCAACCGATGCAGAATTGTTAGCCTTAAAGTCAGACTGAGCAGCACTATCGGCACTCGATGCAACAGAGTAAGCGTTACTAGCGTTATTGGATGCAACGTTAGCATCATGCTTGGCACCATTTTCAATGGCGTTAGCACTCGTTTCGGCAGCTGAGTATGAAGTCATAGCGTTGGATGCCGACGCATTACTGTTAAAGATGTTGATGTTATCACGATTGTGCTCTAACTGTTGAACTAACCCACTATTCAAAGCCGCTGCGTTGGAATCACTCGTGATGTTGAATGATTCGGACTGAACATCGTAATTGTCCTGGTAAGCACTGGATGCCACGCTCGTGGTCAACGATGCGTTATCACTAGCACCGTTACTAGCAACTTTGGCGCTGTTAACCAGACTTTCAGCATCGTGTTCATGAGCCATGGCATCGGCAGCCGCCTTTTGGGCTAAGCTGATTTCTAACGATGCCGATGAAGCGTCATTACTTGCAGAAACGCTGTCAGTCTGAGCGGAAGTACTACCACTCTCAGCACCACTAAGGCTACCACCGTTGGCAGCAGATAATGCGCTTTGGGCAGCGTTGGCTGCGGAAGCTGCGGCCGATGAAGCACTGGCAGCATCCTTACTTGCGTTAGCCAATTCATTATTAGCCGAATTAGCATCAGCACTCGCAATCGAAGCATCATTGTTCAACGCATTATTTAATGTAGCGTTATTCATCTTAGCTACGGAATCACTTAACGAAGCCGTGACACTGTTAGCACTGGCAGCTTGACTTTGAGCCGTTGAACCAACCGATTGACTAGCGCTGGCGCTTGCAGCATCGTTGGATGCTAAGGAAGCACTCTGGCTAGCCTTGTTAGCATCAATCATGGCTGCGGCGGAATTCGAGTTATAACGAGAATTACTCAAGCTCTGGATAGCACTGCTTGCGCTAACGGCTGCCGTACTAGCGATTTTAGCTTCACTGGCGGCCACGGAAGCAGCTGAACTGGCGAGGCTACTCTGTAACGATGCATCGTTAGCTACCGAAGCGGCATTGTAGGCATCGCTAACGGCGGAACTGGCATCAGAATATGCTGCAGAAGCACTAGCTGTTCCTGCATCCTTAGAATCATTAATCACATTACTCTGATATGCTTTAGCACCGCTTACGGATGAATTTACAAGACTAATCGTTTTATTAGTCGCATCATATGAAGCTGACTTTACCGATCCAGATCCGGATCCAGCATCAAGTGATGCCTGTTGACTAGCACTCTGGTATGCAGCACTGGCACTAGCGATGACCTCCGATGCACTGGTGGCAATGGAACTCTGCTGATTAATGTAGTTATTAGCTGATGAATTATCGTACTGAGCGTCAGCACTCTTTGCAGAACTGGTCGACTGGGATGCCGTATTCAAACTATTAGTGGCGTTAGTAAAGCTATTAAATTCAGTAGAAATTGGACTATTGTAGCCATTTGCACTCTGAACCGCGGTAGAAGCAACTACGGATGCCGATGCAGCAGCTGAATTAGCTAGACTCTTTACGATCGTTTGAGCACTACCATTAGCATTTGCAGCAGCAGTAGAGGCAGCGTTTACTGCATTACTTGCTGAGGCAACTACTGAACTAGTGGAACTAGCGATTGATGAAGCAATTTCAGCTTTGGCGGCATCGGAAGCGGCAGCAGACTTATTTGAATCTGTATAAGTAACTTTACTATCTTCTGTAGGTGTATTCCCATCAGTTGGTACCTCAGGATTCATGTAGTAATACTTATAATTACCTCGACTGCCATTCATACTTACAGGTGTATAAGTGTAATTACTATTAGTAATTGAAACATTGCTATCGTTATTCATTACACTTTCCATTTGGCCACTATAAGTGGACGACTCAGTCGTTCCGGGAATATTGTCTGTAAATGGGCCAGGAACTACATTATTACTAAGGTTTGATGTTGAACTACTGGTAACAGCCTTGTAATAGATATAACTACCAGTTCCAGTGCTACTCATACTATCAATACTGGAGTCAGCAGTAATTTGTGTTTCAACATATCCAGAATATTCATAAGAAGTAGCACTACTACTAGTACTACCAATTGATGCTGTAAATGTCTTATCAGAAGATGACATCATATAGAATTTATATGTTCCATTACTACCAATAACACTGTCCGATCCATAACTAGGTTTAGCTGTTGAATCGGTTACATAACCAGAATATATCCATGCTGTAGCACGACTACTAAGTGATCCAGAATTAACAGTAAATTCACTAGTAGAGGATGAATTAATAAGACTGTAATAGGTATAGTTACCACTAGTACCTTTCATACTAGTTGGCTTTGAAGTACCCCTTGGCGTAAATGTTTCTTCTACAGACCCAGTATACGTTACAGTTTCCGTTGTATCGTGAGCACTAGTAAATGATGAAGTCGAAGATGTAACATTTATTTCTTTATAGTACTTATATGTACCATCATTATTACTACTAATACTGTCAATTCCTGAATACAAAGTATTGAAGGATGTCATATTAGCTCCATCTGCTGAAGTCATTGGCTCTTTCGATGAATGATAGTACGTCGTCGTTGAATCAGATGCTGCACTATTTGATGCTTCAATAGCCGTTGTTGATGCAGATTGAGCAACCGAATTAGCACTGGATGCTAACGAACTTTCATAAGAAGCTTCATTACTAGCTGATGTAGCTTCACTGATTACACCATTAATAGCGGTAGTAGTATTAGCATCTGAATTATGATACGTATTAGCTGAATTAATGTAGCTCATTGCTGAACTAGCATTATTAGCAGCACCCTGAGCGTTACCATTAATATCACCATTATTAGCACTAGCACTGGCGGCACTTGCACTAGCAGAATTGGCATCAGTCTGAGCAGTCACAATTTCTGAACTAGCTGATTTAGAATCTTGGGTATTCAAATAACTGTTGTGAAGGTCAATTGCAACACTATTGATTTTAGTTGCCAAAGATACAACATTTGACGCAGCAGTAGATGCGTCTTCTGCATAACTCAAAGCCTTAGCACTATCAGATGAAGCTGATGAACTCGCAATCGACGCACTGGTACTATCATTGATAGCTTTAGTACTATTGGCAATACCCTGTGATGCATCGGCGCTTGCATCGCTTGCGTATGATGAAGCACTATGTGCATCACTACTGGCACTATTTTGATACTTAATAGCATTAAAAGCGTCAGCACTTGCTGATGCAGCATAACTTGCCGCTGCAGAACTATCCGCGGTTATACTATCAGATAACGTAGCACCACTAATTCCAATTGAACCGCTGGCTAATGGGATGCCATTACTCATGCTTAACATACTGCCACTGCTAATAATATTATCAGCACTTACAGCAACGGATGCAGCAGTGCTGGCACTATTAGCTTCCAAGTCAGTACCCTGAGCACCAGCCGCACTAGCTGCAGCACGTGAAGCCGATTCACTAGCGGCAATTGATAGACTGGTCATGGTTGAGGCTTCACTTGATAAGCTAACGATTTCTAAAGCATAAGATGAAGCACTAGAGTATTCTTGATCAGCATCGCTTGCATGAACACTAGCTATGGTAGCTGCACTCAAAGCGACGGATGCAGCACTGGATGCATCACTATCGGTATCACTCTTGCCATCGTCATTACTATGAGCATAATCATAACTAGCTACGGATGCAGCCGAAATAGCAACTGATGCGGCACTGGATGCAACCGACGCATCACTTGATGCATTACTAGCAGAACTAAATGCACTATCCGCATCATCATGAGCAATTAAGCTATCATGATAATCTGCGGTATACGATGGAATAGCGTTAGCCACACTGATGGCGGCCATGGCACTTATCGATGCCAACGAAGCGTTATTAGATGTTGGATTAGCATATGATGAAGCTACAGTAGCATCATTGGATGCTTCATGACTGGCGGCATCAAATGCAACGCTATAAGCATTAGCTGCAGCTAAATCAGCATCTTGTTTGGCTGTTGATTTAGCTAATTCACCAGCGTCATTAGCTGATACCGTTGCCGATGCAGAAGTAACAGTAGTTTTAGCCGTATTAATTATAGTTAAATCAGAACCAACCGATGTGGCAACGTTATCATTACGTAGAATAGCCAAATTACTACCAGTTGCAGCCTTACCACTCACAAACGGATCCTTATTGGCATTGCTTACGACACTCGAAGCGAAGTTAACTATACCGGCATCGTGATCGGCATTACTGTAACTGGTAACGGCACTGTATCCAGATGCAACGATCTTAGTAGCACTAGAAACGATGATTGAATATGATGCAGCCTGGGCAGCTTCACTTACAGCATTACGTGCATTTGAAGCGGCATCCGATTCGGCACCGAAGCTTTCTTCTTCAGCTAAGGATGCGTAACTGCTTGCGGCTTCGTTAGCTGAGTCAACACCCGATTCAGCAGATGAAGCACTACTAGCCTGGGCTGACACTGTTGCATAAGCAGTACTAGCAGCAGTCTTAGATGCACCTGTAGCCATAGCATTATATTCAATTGAAGCAATCGATGCATCTTGCGAATCAACGTTCCAGTAATCATTGGATGCGCTGGCGTCATCATTACTAGCAATCGTACTACCGGCACTGGCCGCAGCATGGAATGCTACGGTAGCTTGGCTACGGGCTTCCGATGCGGCATTACTATCACCAGCGGCAATGCTTGATGCTTCGGTAGAATTCTTACCAGTCAAAGTGTTAGCACTACTATTCTCAATGTACTGACTATCCGCATAAACTGCAGCGGATGCTTTAGCTAAGGCATCCTGAGCAGAACTAAGTGCCGTACTATTACTGGTAATTCCAGCTACAGATAATGTACCTGATGATAAAGAACTGGAGACAGCCTTAATTGCATTTGCAGCACTACTCGTTGAAGCAGCATCATTACTAATCTGCTTTGCATTCTGTGGATCTAACATGATCCGAACTTGAATGATTTTAGTATAACCAGGATTAGCCGGATCAACGTCTTGATAACCAATCTTAAGGCTACCCTTATGTTTAGTATCACTGGTAGTACCGTCACCATCATCGACATAGATGTAGTTAGATAAATCTGGGTTATCAGATAAATTAGGTAACGGGATGGTATCTTCAGTCACGGTACGACTACCCTTATTAGTACTAGTCGCAATCCGATAAACCTTTTGATTATTAATTGCTGGATTTTCACGATGGACAAAAGCATCGATGTAGTTACCATCATTAACGGGATGAAGTTTAGCACCATAATAATTCTTGATTGAATGATCATATTTAACATCACTAGAATCACCATTAATGAAATTACTAGTATCTGACGTTAATTCAGTAGGATTAGTCTTATCACTATTATCACCCACATAAAGCTGTACCAATGCCGTTTCAAATTGAGGCTTAACTTTAATATCAATAAAGGCATCGGTACGACTCTTAGGGTTATGAACGACGTAATCCTGATGTGGATCAATCGTAAATCCGTTTAAGATGTTTAACTGATCTTTCTTAACCTCATTCTCAATTAACTGGCTATAATTATCGAAAGCCTTTGCTAAGATTGGTAACCTAATCTGTTTTTCCGTCTCAATAACATGATTATTGTGAGTTTCATCAACTACGTTAACTTTAACTGGAATGGTGGCGTAGTAAATTCCAACGGGTAAATCACTAGCACGATCATCACTATCAACCTTGATTGAATTACCAAACCGATCTATGACATCATCAGCATCAGTTTTAGCAGGTACAAACTGACCGTTTACTAATTCAGGTTTACCGTTCACAATTTTAATATCAGTGTTATCGCCTTTATCACCAAAATTAGTGAATAAACTATGCTGTTCAGTTCTGTTAATATCACCGGTCTGCCTAGTATTAAGACCTATTAAAGGCGTTGTGGTTTGAATAGCGTATGGTGAACGATAACCACCAATATCACTGTCTTGTTTAACAAAATCTTTAGGTACCACTGGTAATTCTAGGTACTGTAAATTGTTTAAGGTACCATTAGTACTTTGGTGCTTTGAATCTTCAGAAACGAAACGACTCCAACCATTTTCATCGTAAGGATTATCGGTTGAACTATGAACCGGCGTCATATCAGATTGATTTAAGCCACTATTAGGTGCTGGAGTAGATGCCGTCATGGTGTTACTATATCCGGTATCTTTTACCCGTGAAGTATCTAGATTATGAAGGTCCATCGATTCAAAATGGCCCCAGAAGCCACCGGCAACCCCAGAAACATCACTGTCAGAATTAGTGTTACCGGTACCAGAATCCACGGAGAATAGCCCCGATGCATCCAACGGAGCAGAAACATGGTTTAGGCCCTTATTAAATTCTGTGTCACTAGGTCCAGCAATCTTTAATTTCCAATCATTATTATTAGATTTAATGGTACCAGTTATAGTAATGTAATATGGCTTTGAGTTACCTTGAAAACCATCATAGTGACTAACATCTACATCCGAAACAGTAACGGTACCATCTGGATTATATTTAATCGTTCCATCTGAATTTTGAAGGCGCCACTTAGGGATATTAATGTCACTGAACTGATCCTGATATGTGATCATGTGTCCATGACCATCTGATAAGGTTTGATTTTCAAATAAACTATCAACCTTACTCTGGGTTGCCGAATCTAATTTTATATCGTAATCACCCTGGTCACTTTTAGTACCATTACCCGCAATCCGGTTAATATCTACAACTGCCTGACGAAAATTCACATCACTAACGTTATTATAATTAGGATTATTTGGATTCCACATCATATTAATACCAGAGTATGCGCCATTCCAACCATGGTACCCACCTTCAGTTTGGGCATGATTATTTTGATTTAACGTACCAGTACCACTAATTATTAAGCTATGCGTGCGCCAATCAAAGGTAAAGTTGATCCCATTGCCCCAAATATTAGTGAACGTTTCAGCAAATCCATTACTTTCAATTCCACTTTGTATAGTTCCAGTTGAATTTTGGCCATACTCAACAATGCGCTGTGCAGGATCTCTAAACCAATATCCTTCGGCATTATGATCTTTCGGATCATTAAAGAACCATACGTTTTGATCATTAATGGTTTCACCGCCATCCGTCGTAACCGCTTTATACTTACCTGGATTGCTAGGATCATAATCACCATTTTCCCCATGAACTTCATATGTATCACGGGCATAAAGGTTTGCCGGATTAATGGTCGCCTGATACGGATTATGATCAGTAACAATTGCCGTTACGGCATTTTCAGCATCTTTTTTGGCCTCATCCGCGTATTCAGACACTTCATTGGAATAACTAGCTGCTGCAGATGCTACGGAAGAAGCCATGGAAACTTCTAAACTAGCGTTATTGGCATCATTATCTGCTGCAACTACGCTGTCGGAGCCTTCGTTGGATGCAGCAACCGCATAACTTGATGCTGTGGAACTCGCATCGTTTGCTAAAGATTTAGCATTCGCAAACATGGAATAAGCGGTAGATGCATTATTAATGGCTAAATCTGCGGCATTCATGTAATTAGATGCTAACTGATTATTAGCAACTAATTCTGAAGATAGTGACTCGATTTCGGCACTATCATTTTCACTATTAACTTTAACGGCACTTTCATAAGCTGATATAAACGATGTCGAATATTTGGTTGGGTCATCATAGCCACTATTTTTAACATATGATGTGTTGTCAGTGTATGCATAACTTAGTGTCCCAGAGCCTTTATCATAACTACTCTCAAAGACAGTCCCATTAATTCCTTTTGATCCATAATTATAGGTACCCGATGATTTACCTGCTAAAGAACTAGAATAATATGTTAGTGATAGTGAGCCATTTACCTTAGCAACATTGGCCCCACCACTAATGATTACAGCGATCGAACTTAAATAACTCACATCTTTGTTTTGAGCAAAATATTCTGAATTAATGGCTGATTTAGCTGCATATATAGAGCTAGCTTCACTACTTAAGTTAGCAGCTGCTTTTGCATCAGCATCGACAGCAACTGAATCGGCACCGGTTACGGCACTGGCTGCAGTAGTAGCTTCTTGATCAGCTTTAACATCATATGAATTACTTCTGACGTTAGCAGGAACATTATCAAAGTTTGCTAAATTGCTTGACTGTGACGCAATGATATTTGAAGCCGAATCAATTGATGCAGATGCGCGATTAGCATTACTACTGGAATTAGTAATGTCCCCACCATTTGAGAATGAAGTAACTGCAGGATCGTTTGCCAACGATTCCACATTAGCCACGGCTGAATCAATCACGTCACTATCTTTACTGATCTGCTGGGATAAAAGTCCGCCCTGAGCAACCCCCGCATTGGTGACACCATCATTATCGTGATCAGCGCCTAAGCGCATGGTGCCCAATGGATTGGTATGCTGAACCTTCTGGCTAGCATTAGCTACCATGGATTCATGTAATTCATTGGCCTGTTCGGTAATGGCTGCCGTATTAAACGAATGGTTAGCCGCCGGATCGTTCTTCTGATTATTTAATGCCGACACATTAGCCGAATTATCAGCCTTCGCGTCTTCGCTATAAGTAGTCGATACAGCTCCGGCACCGATCATAGCAAGCATGGCAATCGATACGGTTACCCAGTGCTTACCGACCTTGTGCAAGAGTTTTTTTATCGTTAGTCTTTTTAAATTGGCTCTTGTTATATAGCAATTTTAAACGCTTCCTTAAACGAATATTTAACTAATTAAACAAGTTTATTTCACAAATTGTACTTCGATTGATAGAATTCGGATTTTATGTAATCCATTCCATTTAATATTAACTATTTATATTAAACCACTTTTAGTGACTAAATGTTAGACCAGTTTTATAAAGGTTCAGTTTATGATAAATAGTCCAAAAAAGACCATTTCACATTATATTGATTTGAAGCTTGGGAAAAGAACACGCGTTATGTAGAAAACCAAAGCAATTTCATAAACAAAATTCACTATAGTCAAAAATGATGATAGTTAAATCAGCTCTGTTTAAAGGAGATCTTAATATGCCAAAAACAATTAGTGCGTACGCAGCCGGATTAAAAGTCTTAGAATCATATGGCGTTAAACAAGCCTATGGTTATCCAGCAGGTTCAGTTAACTCCCTGATGCATGCTTTGGATCAGGAAAAGAACCACCTAAAGTTTATTCAAGTTCGACATGAACAGGTTGCCGCATTAGCCGCCAGTGCCAACGCTAAATTAACCGGTACGATCTGTGTTTGCTTCGGTTCCGCTGGTCCAGGTGCCGCTAACCTAGTCAATGGTTTATATGATGCGAAAGCTGATCATTCACCCGTCCTAGCGTTAATTGGGCAGGTCGGCAATGCTGCCATGAATTACGATTGCTTCCAGGAATTCCCTGAATCACCAATCTTTGCGAACATTGCTCAGTACGACCGAATCGTTATGACACCGCAGAGTCTCCCGCATGTAATTAACGAAGCCGTTAAGCAGGCTTACAAGAACCGTGGCGTCTCAGTCGTTGTCGTTCCAAATAATTTTGGTTACATGCAGATCCCTGACTTAAGATATTCAACTCACTCCAAGTCAATGGATCGTCCAAGTGTTGAACCTAAGGCCACCACTGAAGACGTTAAAAACTTCTTAAAGATGGTCAAAGAAGCTAAACGACCGGTAATGCACGTTGGTCGTGGTATCCATGGCAACGGTGACCTAGTTGTTAAGTTATCCAAGAAGTTACAGATCCCCGTATGTATCGATGGTCTAGCCAAAGGTCTAGTTGATCCACACTACGAAGGTTACTTAGGCTGTGCTAACCGTGCCGCAAGTAAGCCCGCTGATGAAGCCATCCCAACATCAGATCTTCTAATTGTCATCGGTGGTAACTTTGCCTTCGCTAACTTCTATTCATCTTATCCATACAAATACGTTCAAGTCGATAACGATAAGAGTGAATTAGGTAAGCACCACCGTTTAGATTTAGGGATTTGGTCCGATGCCGGTGACTTTTTAAAGAAAGCTTTAAAGATGAGCACTCCTGCTAAGCCATCGCCATATTTCCAAGCTTTAGTTAAGGATAACCAGAACTGGCATCAGTACATGCATCACATTCAGACAATGTCGACCAAACGCCTCCACACTCAACAGTTATACTACTGGCTAAACAAGACTGCCGATCCGAAGACGATTTATGCAATTGATACTGGTAATAACATCATCGATACGTTCCGTTATTTAAACTTATATCATCACAAATGGACGATTTCCGCATTATACGCCACCATGGGTTACCGTTTACCAGCTACCATGGCTGCCACATTGAATTATCCAAAGCACCCTGCAATCGGTCTACTTGGTGATGGTGCCTTATCAATGGTCATCCAGGATCTAGTCACTTTGCATAAATATCACTTACCAGTCATCAGCATCGTAACCTCTAACCATGACTTAGGTTTCATCATGGGTGAACAGGAAGATGCCCCAATGAAATTCTTCGGTTTACACTTACAAGACATTAACTTTGCCGGTGTCGCTAAGAACATGGGTGTTGACGGTGTCACGATTGACAAGCCTAGTCAGATTCCTGGCGCTTTGAAGCAAGCTTACGCTTCAGTTCGTCATGGCCAGCCATTCTTAATTGATGCTCGTGTCGTTGATGAACGTGCCTTACCAGTTGAAGATATTCGCATGGGTTACAAGAATGGCCAGCTCACCGAAACGGTTGCGCCAACCTACCGTCAGGATAAAGAAAATGGTGGTCATTACACCCTTCGTCAGTTCTTTGATGAATATGATGGTCAGATGTTAAAGCCGTTTGCTTATTTCTTAAAACAAACTAAGTAATAAATTAGTTCATATATAAAGGTAGCAATGATTATGTGTAAAACCGTTATCAAATTAAATACGTCATGAGCCTTCATGGAGTAAGAGCTAGGAATTATGCTTCGCTTCACATCAAGGACGTTATTATGAGTAAATATATCTTTCATCCAAATCAATTTAAGGATTTAAGGCACGATTATGATCTCATCATCGTGGGTTCCGGTTCAACAGGCTTAGTCGCAGCGTTACAGGCTCATGAATTAGGTTTAAAGCCGGTCATTTTTGAAAAGATGCCCAAATTAGGCGGTAATTCAACCTGTGCATCATCTGGTATGAACGCGGCAGAAACTGATGTTCAGCTTCGGCATCATATCGTTGATACTTACGAAGACTTTTACCGTGACACCTACATTGGTGGTGGCAAAGAAAACAACCGCGATCTTCTGCAGTATTTCACCAGTCATGCGGCATTGGCCATTGATTGGCTGGATCAACGTGGAATTAAGTTGCCAAATTTAACGATTTCTGGTGGAATGCACATGCCACGAACTCACCGTCCTGGTAATAATGCCCCAATTGGCGCATTTTTAATCAAAAATTTACTTAAGTTGTGTGACCAAGCAAGCATCCCAATCTTTAATCACGCTCACGTCACACGAATCTTGACGAATGGTCCCAGAGTCTTCGGTGTCACAGTCAACTTTAAAGGTCAAAAAGACGTTCACGTCAATTCCAACGTTGTTATCTTAGCGACCGGTGGCTTCGGTGCCGGTAAATCAATCATTAAGAAATATCGACCCGATTTACTTCACTATCGAACGACCAATCAGCCTGGCGCAACCGGTGATGGACTGAAATTAGGCGCTAACGTTGGTGCAGGTTTAGTCGACATGACCAAGATCCAGATTCACCCTACGGTTCAACAAGACACGTCTCATGCCTACTTAATCCCGGAAGCAATTCGTGGTGAAGGTGCAATCTTAATTAATCAGCAGGGTCAACGGTTCACGAACGAACTGGATACCCGTTTGAAGGTTACTGCGGCGATTAATAAGTTACCCGAGAAAAAGGCTTATGTTGTCTTTGATCAGGGAATTAGAAATCAAATTAAAGCAATCGACTTTTATGATTCGATTGGTTTAGTAATTCATGGCACAGACTTAAATGATTTAGCCCATCATATGAACGTCAGCCCAAGCAATTTTACGTCAACCATCAAAGTCTGGAATCAGATGGTGTCTAAGCATAAGGATAATCAATTCGGTCGGACGACTGGGATGTCTCGGCCGATTAATCAAACTCCTTATTATGCCATTCACGTGGGGCCAGCTGTTCATTACACCATGGGTGGCCTAAAAGTTAATCGTTTTACACAGGTCTTAACTTCTGCTGACAAACCGATTGCTGGATTATTTGCGGCTGGTGAAGTTGCCGGTGGATTGCACGGTAACAACCGCTTGGGCGGTAACTCAATCGCTGAAACCGTAATCTTTGGCCGCAAAGCTGGTCAGAGTGCGTTCCAATACTTACAGAAATTAAATAATAAATAAAATTCTTACTACATAATTAATAATCTACATATATTTACGGAGGTGTGCTAAATGTCAAAAGGCAATTTAACAATGCATACTGATGCATATGAACTTAGTATGATGCAGACTTTTTGGGGCAAGCATCTTCAAAACCGTAACGCGGTCTTTGAAATGTTTTTCCGAAAAAATCCGTTTGGCAGCGGCTACGCGATTTTTGCGGGTCTGCAGCATTTGATTGAGTTTGTTAATCATTTACATTTCAGTGATAAGGATATTCAATACCTAAAGAGTACTCATCTTTTTAATCCGAAGTTCTTGGATTATCTACGTCACTTTAAATTCCACGGGACGAT
Source organism: Acetilactobacillus jinshanensis (assembly GCF_004359375.1). Lineage (NCBI taxonomy): Bacteria > Bacillati > Bacillota > Bacilli > Lactobacillales > Lactobacillaceae > Acetilactobacillus > Acetilactobacillus jinshanensis. Next base: position 605,247 of record NZ_CP034726.1, read on the forward strand.
TCGTTCTGCCCATGAAGGTGACCTGGTCTTCCCGAATGAACCAATCGTTCAGGTGGGAGGACCGATCTTAGAATGTCAGTTACTGGAAACCACGATCCTAAACATCGTCAATTATCAAACTTTGATCGCAACGAAAGCCTCTCGAATCAGAGCGGCTGCGGGTAAAGATCCCGTTGTCGAATTCGGTAGCCGTCGAGCTCAGGAAGTTTCTGCCGCTAACTGGGGTGCCCGTGCTGCTTACATCGGTGGCTTTGATGGCACGTCAAATGTTTTAGCGGGTCAGCTCTTCGACATCCCGATCGCCGGTACGCATGCGCATTCATTAGTTGAACTCTACGGTAATGATTATGACGCCTTTAAGGCCTACGCTGAAACACATCACGATTGTACGTTCTTAGTTGATACCTATAGCACCCTGAAGAGTGGTGTCCCTGCGGCCATTAAAGTCGCTAAAGAAATGGGCAACAAGATTAACTTTAAGGCCGTTCGTTTGGATTCCGGTGACCAAGCTTACTTATCCAAACAAGTTCGTAAGATGTTAGATGCTGCGGGCTTTACCCACACCAAGATCGTCTCTTCAAGTGGTCTAGATGAATACATCATCACCCAATTAAAGATGCAGCATGCCAAAATCGATGCCTGGGGTGTCGGTACTAAATTGATCACTGCTTATGATCAGCCGAGTTTAGGCGGTGTTTACAAGCTAGTTGCGGTTGATGACGGAACTGGTGAGTTGAAGAACGCCATGAAATTAACCGAAAATCCGGCTAAAGCTACGGATCCCGCTAAGAAACAGACTTGGCGAATTACTAGTGGTGATGGTAAATCTCAAGGTGATTACATCACCATGGACGGTGAAGATCCGAATAAAGAACATTCACTATTTATGTTCCATCCTAAATATACCTATATTAATAAGACCTTGACTGACTTTAAAGCTGAACCATTATTAAAGACGATTTTTAAAGATGGCAAACAGGTCTATCACGAACCACCGATCAACGATATTAAGCAGCATGCTAAGACTTCCCTATCATTACTATGGCCAGAATATAAGCGTCAAATCAATCCTGAATACTACCCTGTCGACCTATCAAAACAATGCTGGGAAAATAAGCAGAATAATATTAAGCAGATTCGGGAGTATTTAAAGAAACTGTAGAAATAGATATTTAAACTAACACTAAAAATAGCGCAGCTGAATTCGTTTCAGTTGCGCTATTTAGATTCTTGTTATTAAATTTATTTACGATAAAATTACTAATCAATATCGAGCGGCATCTTTAGCAGCAAGCTCACGGCCTTTTTGTGCTGCTTTAATACCTTGATCAGAATCAAGAAATTGTTGATCGGGAATAATTTTATTTAAAAGGTTGAGTTCTTTTTTAGAAAACATATTAATTAGTTTCATATGAATTCAAAATAATGTTTAGAACACAGAATAGGCGATATAATAAGGTTATTAAATCATAAACGGGGTTAAAAGTATGCAAAACAAAGACAATAAAGCTAAATTAGCTAGTAGTATCAAAGTACTACTTAACAATATCAAGACCGTAAAGAATAATTGCTTAAGAGATAAGATAACCATTCCACAAGCAATGGATAAAATTATCAATTTCGTTAAAGCTTTTGATAGAAAACATCTATTCAGTAATCCGAAAGCCAGTTTATATAAATATGGCTTCAACCCAATTCATACGATGTCTAAGCATTTACAATGTGTCATGCCTTATCAAAAAGCTATGCAGGCAGAACAACAGTTGGCCCTTACCAACACTAAAAACGTTAACCAATCTCAAAACGTTGACGTATTTGATGTTGCTAATGGTTATGCTCATCTAGACCAATTAAAGACGCTTGAAAAATTACCAAAGAATACAAAATGGGCTTATCTAGACAATAAGAAATGGAAAGTCTTGGATAATAAGCCAAAAGTATTTAAGAAATTAATCGAATATTTAAGCGTCTAAAACAGATTGATTATCAAAATAAAGGGGCTGAATTAAATTTCAGCCTCTTTTTAAATATTGAAACAAAAAACCTGGTTCTAATATTAATTAGGATCAGGTTTTAAATTTCATCTATATACGAGATAAATAATTTCAAGGATTAACATCTACGATTATCGGATTGGCGAAAAGTCTTACATTTCAAGACCTTGACGAAGCGTCCAGCGGTTTCAACATGGTTGGACCCTCAGGTAAGGTGACACGATCACGCTTTAACTTACCTGGAGTTGAAAACAATAACTTACCAAATAATTTAGGTTTATTCATTAAAGATGAACATTCATTACCGAGTGCCCTAGACGCATTCAGCAAAGATTCTAAGGCGCCATCTTTAGTAAGTTTTAATTTTTCAATCATAATAAAACCTCCTCAGCTATTCGTCATCCCGCCTTCCAAGCTTTGGGATGACTTCAAAATGCAAAATTGACGATCAATAAACAATAAATTCATAATTCCGTTCATACCCATATGGGTGTGAACATTTTTAATCTTTTGCATCGGAGACATCTCTTTCTAAAAAGAAGATTGAAATACATATCTTTTAGCAGATCCATATTTCTCTTTACAATTATGATTATATACTCTATTTGTACTTTGTCAACATAAATATTAAATGAATTTAATATGTTTCTATATAATTATATATTATGCCAATATATAAACGTTATTAGTAATTATGTTAACTAATTATTAGAACGCTCTTTGTAAGCAATTAAAATGACGGCATTCCCATATTTATCGTAAGTCATGGCGACCACTTTATATGTAAAGTTCTGAGCGTGCGCACTGCACCATTCATTTAATGCGGCTGTAGCCTTTTGAATTGAACTGTACGCAAATTCTTTGTATAGCTTCATTGTTATTAACCTTTCTTAATTCTAAAAACATCAAATCCATCACGAATTATATCAACCGTTTTTGATAATTTGTAATAAATAGCAGCATTAATACGTTATAAGTATAATTTTTAGAAAAGAGAATTTACGCTAAGAGAAAAATAAAAGTCACGTAACAATATTAATTGCTACGTGGCCTTCATCATGTATCACAATTTTATTTTAATTTTGATACTTCCGATTTCGTTCCGGATCCGGAGGAATCACCATCATATAAATCAGATCAAGATAACGAAGCGTCGGGATAAAAATCATTAAAGCGTTCCATTTACTAGATCCAACATCATGATAACGACGAGCTAATAGGCAGAAGCCGAAAATCATGATTAAAATCGCTAGGATAATATCAATCCCAATCATAAATAAACCCGGGATAATTAAAGCATAGTGACCTAGCATGATAAAGCCGACGACTGCTAATAAGATAAACACCAACATGACCGGGATAACAACCCAGTTATATTCACTGCGAGTTGCGCATCCCTTTGCTGAAAATAAATGATGACCAAATTCTCGCCACGCTTTAGAAAACGTCATGAGTATCCCTTCTTCAATAAATTTGAGTTTAGAATACCAAAAATTATTTTATTCATCAAGGCCATTTATAACAAAAATACCGCCAAGAATTACTCTTGACGGTATCATCATGATTAAATTGCATTTAACGATTATCGACTTTCACGCATCTTACGAATAACGTCCTTTTCAGCTTCGTTGCGCTGATGTTCAATTCGTAACGTGCGGGCACGGTTTTCAGTAATCTTGCGGTATTCTTTTGGTGTCATGTCTATCGCTCCCTTGATTACAAATATATTTTAACATTTATTATCCAAAATTTAATGTTAGGGATAACTAACATTAATTAATAAAAATAGCCATCAACTTTCCTAGGTAAGCTGACGGCTACGTGTTCATTATAACTAAATTAGACCGGTTATGGCACCACCAACGACAACTAAGACTAATCCGCTTAACGTTAGTGATAATTCCTTATGGGTCTTGTGTTCTTTGATAACGTAAATACCAAGTAACGTTGAGATCACGACGCACATTTGAGATAGAACAAAGCCCGTTGACAAGCCGTTGATGTCAATTGAGAAGAAGTACACGAATTCGGCAATTGCAAACGAAAAGCCGGTGATCATGTTCTCAAAGGTTACCGCTTTGAAGAACGGCTTTTCTTGACGATATTGCTTTCTGCACAGTGCAATTAAGATTCCGGAAGTTAACATTCCCAAGCACTGTGGCATAATCATCTCAAAGCCATCTGCCTGCGGAATCTTCGGCAATGAGTTACAGATAATAAAACCGATCGCGCCAAAACTAGCGTTCATTAAACCAGCTTTGAAGTTAGCTTTGCTGATCTTCATCCCACCGGAATTACTTTTATCCTGATAAGCGGTCATGCAAACGCCAATCACGATCACTGCAATTGCTAAAAAGCCAATGAACTTATCAGAAAGTCCTGGCCAACTCTTGAAGAATAGGACACCCACGATCGACGTCCCAACTAATTGAGAACCGGTTGACGTCGGCATGGTGATCGAGACCCCAATCTCAGGATAAGCACTGTATTGAGTGATCGTTCCGAACGACCAACACATCCCAGCCACGAAGCACCAGGCAAAAGCGCTGAAACTAATCGCCGGCTGCATAATGAAATAGAAAATGACGCTGGCAAGCGCCGCGCCATAAACGGTTCCCAGCATCTGTTCGGCAGGTTTACCACCGAATCGATTTAAGAACAGCGGCATTAAGCCCCAGAATAGCGCGGGAATTAAACCAAGTATAATACGCATGTAAGATACTCTCTCCTATTAAGAAACTAATATACTTATATTTACATATAAGTACATTATAAAGGAAAATGGAAACGAATTTAATGGGTTAAAGTTTATTAATCCATTTATTAAGCTGATAAACAAAAAACTCACCAGAAAATTCTGATGAGCTAAATCTATAATTTTAAATCTTTATTTATTCAAGCATTTAATTGGATCTAATCGAGATGCACGCCACGATGGCATTACCGAAGCAATCGCATTGATGATTAGTGTAATGATAAAGACGATCACGATTTGATGTGGCATAATCTGCAGAATATTGAAGTTCATCGATGAAGCCAACGTAAAGTGATTAATGAGTAATTCACCTAAATAACTGACGATTGTGGCTAAGACGGAACTAATGATTCCTAGTAGCAAAGCTTGATCCAAGAATAAGTGACGAACGTTCTTCTTGCTGGCACCTAACGCACGTAAGATCCCGATCTCACGGGTACGTTCATTAACACTGATGTAGAGAATAGCAACGATCATGACCGCAGCAACCAATAATGATACGGCGGCAATTGCCATCAGGACACCGGTAATGATGTGAACGTACAGGCTAATCTTACTTAGCATCGACGAAGCACTAACAACTCTGTATTGGGTTTTACCCTTCTTGGTTAAATCTCTGACTCGCTGTTGAGCCACATTGTTCTGAGCAACGTTACCCTTGAATTTAGCAATTAAATATTGCGGTTCTGCTTTAACGTGGCTCTTCTTGGCCATGGATTTAATCGTTGAGTACGCAACGGTATTACCATCATTGTTTGCAGCGGCATCGGTCATGATCCCAGAAACCTTTAAGTTACCTTTGATCATCGGCACCGATAACTGTTTCTTGTTGGCGGATTGAGCCGGATCGGTGATGCTTGAGCTGACTTTGATCTTTTTGCCGATCACACTGTTGGGATGCTTTTTATCTAGCTGCTTAGCAATATCTGGAGTAATCAAGATCTCGTTTTTACCAGGTGCAGCACCTTTCTTAATATCTTTCGACTTCAATAACGCAACGGCACTTGATAAACTATCGGTATTCGCATTCTTCTTATTATATCGGAACTGAGTCTTACTGGTGTCCAGGCCATAATCAACGCTCTTGACACCTTTAACGTCGTTCACCCGTTTTAAGTCATGGGCTTTCATTGGCTGAGTATCATTTTGGTTATGATGTTGAATCATCGCAACGGTTGGCTTAACTTGTGAAGTGATCTGCTGACTAACGTAGCCCTTAGTTCCAACACCTAAGCCTAAGATTAAGATAATCGCAACTAAGCCGATTGCCGCACCGATAATGGTTAAAATGTTCTGACCTTTGTTACGCTTAATATTATCAGCCGTCATTCGCCATAATGATCCAGCACGTAATGGCTGAGAATGAAATGTACTAGCTTGACCTTTGGCTTGATAACCATCACGTAACTTTTTATCCTGATCGATCTCACCATTTGATAAGTGAACAATTCGGGTCCCGTATTCAGCAACCCGTTGCGAGTGGGTAACGGTCAGGACTAATTTACCGCTTTGCGCAATTTTATCTAAAATCCTTAAGACTTCATCAGTGTTCTTCTGATCCAAGGCACCCGTTGGTTCATCAGCAATCAAAATTTGCGGATCGGTAGCTAACGCACGAGCAATCGAAACACGTTGCCGTTGACCACCGGATAGTTCGGACGGGTACTTCTTCATCTGATCACCAAGGCCGACCGTCTTCAATAAATGTTTAGCACGTTCAACTCGTTGCTTTTTGGATAAGTTCGTCATATCTAGCGGTACCAGAACGTTACCCAAGGCCGTTAAATGACCGATTAAATGAAAGCTCTGAAAGACGAAACCAATGTTGTGACGACGGTACTGATCAAGCTGCTTAGATGTGTAACTCTTCAGTGATTTACCGTTGACCACCACTTCACCTTTATAATGGCTATCTAAGCCACCGATGATATCCATCAAAGTTGATTTCCCAACTCCAGATTCACCTAAAATCGATACGAATTCACCGAGATGGAACTTAAGGTTAATCCCCTTCAAAACGTGCAACGTTTCACCGTCTGCGGTGAATGATTTACGAATATTTTTTAATTCTAGAACGTTAATAAATGACCGCTCCCTCTTAATAGTAATTTTTATTAATAGTAATTTTTAATTAATTGCTTTAATTTCCGGCATGTATAATTCTTTGGACTCAGAGTCTTCCACTGAACCGCCACGTGACCATTAATCTTGAAATAGTTATAATGTTTTTCACGTTCGATCGTCATCCCGTGAAGCTTGCCCTTCGGAATAAACTTTGACTGCTTATCAGCCAAATTGCTTCCAAAGCGTTTAGTAACGATCTTGACGATCAAAACGCCCCACTTCTGAAATTTAATCAGCGTGTGGTGATTCCAGTTATCAATAATCACGTGCTGTGAATGCTGATCCTGTAAGTATCCTTTTATATCAGCAGAACTATTGTACACAATTAATCATTCTCTTTTGATGTCTTCAATTTTCCGAATTAGTTTTATGTTAGCAAACATACTTCATAATTTTCAAGGTTAGGTTAATAATTTGATCATAAAAACAAAAAGAATTCATTTCTTATCGGAAACGAATTCATATAAAGACTGATTTAATTTTCTAATTTATGTACTTAATTTCAGTTATAGCTGTAGTGCCTTATAAATAGTTGCGTAAGCATTCGAATACGATCTAGCCAAATCTTCTGGATCAACGCCAATCTTGTGTTTATCAACGAATTCAAATGCCAAAAGTTTAGCAATCGTATCTTTATCTAGTGTCCCGCTATAATTAATTGGCATATCTGGTCACCTCAGTTTTTAACTTAGAATTTTTATCAATTTCTATCAATGGCCCTTTTTATAAGTTTGGTTGTTTATTTAAGTTGTTATAACAAAAAATAACACAACAACGTTTGCTGCGTGATTTCATTATTAATCAATCTTTAATCTGCTCCAAACTACACGTTGATAACAGATACAGACCCTTATACCTCAAACTATTTTCACTATAGACACTCTTTAGTGCCTTAGCATATAATCTTAGCTGACCTTGATAACGATCCTTAATCTTCGCAATTGAAGCAGCTTCATTCTGAAAGTCAACGTAATCAGTCTTGTAATCAACCAAATAGACATCACCAGTCTTTTGATCATAGAAATAACCATCAATAATCCCATGAATTAGGATACTTTCCGGATCTTTAGGACCAAAACCGTGATCAAAAATTTGATTGGCTTTAATCAATAACGAAAATGGGGCCTCACGATGATAATTATCGGGATCCGTTAAGATCAATTTACCCAAGCGAGTCTTAAAGAACGCCTGAACCTTTTGCGGAGTGTGGTACTTAAGCATCTTATCAGCGACTGGCTTATCAATCATCTGATAATTAGTTAGATCAGTAATCTTATCATCAATTTGTTTAATGGTTGGACATTGATCCTTATGCAAGTCAAGCATCTGAAACACTAGATGGGTAGCCGTTCCGATTGCGGTTGCTTTCGGTTCAGCACCGTCCTGCATAAATTGCGGTTTCGCAAAATCACCGGTGACGTATTGGTTGGATCGGCCGTGATGATCTTGATGGTTCTGCTGATCGAGTTCACCCATTTCAACCTTATTCGGATCATCAAACAACTGTTTCACATCGGATACGGATCGATAATTACCTTCCTGAGTGGCAATTTGATGCGGATACTTCATGAATATAACATCTTTGATCGTCCGTTTTTCCTTATCGGTTAATGGTTCTGATATCAATTTAATTGAAGCGTTTAGGTTAAATTTATTTTCAGCTTCGTTGATGGTGTCATCTGAATAGAATTTAACGCTAACGTTCGGTTCGTTCTTTAAATCAGCACACTTTTGTGGCTTAGTTAAATCATCAGCATAATCTTTCTGGAATGATGGCAACCTTACTAACGAGGCACCGATCCAATCCATGTAATTATTAGCGCCGGCTCGGTCGGCTAAATCTAACAATTGATGAGAACTATCGGCAGCATCTTCCCAGTTAGCAATCATTCGCTTAACACTCGACCTCTTCGGTACCTGACCGATAATGTATAAACGTTGTCTAGCTCGAGTAAACGCAACGTATAGTTTTCGCATCTGTTCGGACAGATCTTCACGTTTTTCATAATTGATCAGACATTGATAAGGCAACGAATTTGATTCAGCATGTAACTTACGATTATAGTATTTCATTCCTAAGCCAAGATCATTACTCAGAATATAATCCTGACGGAATTCAACCGGATTAAACTTCTGGGAAGCATCCAGGAGAAAGACGATCGGAAATTCACGGCCCTTACTATTATGAATGGTGATTGATGAGACCACGTCTTTACCCTGCTGAGGCACGGCATCCGTTAAATCTTTCTGCTGATTTTGTAATTGGCGAATGAATTGCACGAATTGGAATAAGCCATGGAAATTAGCCTGTTCATATTGGGCAGCCCGTTGATACAAGGCATGTAAATTAGCTTGCCGTTGCACGCCAGCGGGCATCCCGCCAACGTAATCTAGAAAGCCCGTCGTTTGATAGATACTCCAAATTAAATCCACTAAGCCATGACGCTGAGTGATCTTCCGAAACTTACTCAGGTTCATCAAGAATTGCTTGACTTTATTATAGATATCTTTAACAAAGCTATCTTTATGCTCATTGTTTGACTGATAATCCTGATAAAACGTCTTTACGGCCTGATAGTAATTACCAGTCTTGGAATTGATCCTTAAGTAAGCCAACTGATTTTCATCCAAGCCAACCATTGGTGACCGTAAAACCGCTACTAACGGGATGTCCTGGTCCGGATTATCAATGATGTTCAGTAACGATAACATAATCTGGACTTCAGTGGCTTTGAAATAGTCCTGAGAGCCCAACATCTGGACCGGGATGTGATACTTTCGAAAGATGTCCGCAATCTTGGCATTATCATCTCGGGTCGATGCCAGTAAAGCAATATCTTTAAACTGAACAGATCTTTGCAGATGTGACTGCTTATCATAAATCTTGTTCTTTGGATTATCAACTAAGCGTCGAATCTCCTGGGCGACCATTTCAATCTGATAGTCGGTCCCGTCTTTATCAGGAGTTTTAGTAGCCGAATCTTGTGATTTACTCTGCTTTTTATCATTAGCGTAAATCATAATTTTAATTGGTTTATGATTTTGCAACGAATTATTGTCGTAGATTTCTGTGGCACCATAACGTTCAGGCTGATAATAATAGTTAATCCCACCTAGTTTTTCGTCCATAACTTGAGTGAAGACCCAGTTAACAAAACGGTCGATATTTTGTGTCGAACGATAGTTTCGGCTGAGGATGATTTCCTGATTGCCGTTTGGGTTCGGTTTATTGTAAGCATGATCTTTATGCAAAAATAACTTCGGGTCCGCAGAACGGAATCGATAGATTGATTGTTTAACGTCACCCACCATAAAGACGTTGGTGGTGTCACCCGTCTTCGGATTGTGCTTAGCAACCAGTTTAATGATGGCATCCTGAAGTTCGTTATCATCCTGATATTCATCGATCATGATCTCATGAAACTGATTCTGAAAATGATCTCGAACGTCTTGACTCGTTTCCAAGATTTTTAATGCAGCCCGTTCGATATCAATAAATTCCATAACGTGACGCTGCTTTTTGACTTGGGTGTAAGCCTTATCAAATGCTCTAACGACGTTCAATAATTCATCGATAATCTGACCAGATTTTTTAATGATGTCCATGTTAGCAGCTTCATCAAACATGAAGAAGGTATTAATAAACGAATTTGGTTTGTTTTCACAGTAAGCGTCTTTCCCAGCATTCCGGTAACTATGAACGATATTGTGTTGAACCTTATCCTTAGTCTTCCGCTTACTCGGGAATTTTTGACCGCAGACTACGGTAACGTTTTTAGCGCCTTTCCGAATCTGATTCCACGAATATTCACTGTCTGGTTTGATCATTTTTTGAAGCTGAGAAATGGCGTCAAATTCCGATTTAACGACTTTGTATTCAGAATCCAGGCCATACTTATTGGTGATCGATATAGCTCGCTTATATTTATCCAGGATTTGACTAAGCCGTAGATCCATCTGCTTATAAAGTAATTTCTGATATAAAGGACTCTGCTTAAATGACTTACTGACTTGATACATCTGCGTAACGTAATCACACCAGGCCTTGAATAATTTGTCATAATCCGAATTAACCGCCATCATCTTATCGTGGTCGGAATCAACAAAAATGTAACGTTTAAATGAATTGTAGAGTGCGTATACCAACGTCGTTAACGGATCCGTCAGTTGATCATCGGAATCAATGTGCTGGCTGAAGAAATTCGAGGCTAATCGTCTGAACTTGTGGTCACCACTAGTATATAAGTCTTCTCGAACGTTCTTCCAAACTTCATCCCTTAATAACGTCACTTCCGTATTATCGTTTAAGATCCTGAAGTGCGGATCAAAATTCTTTAGATAATAGTAATAACGTTCAACGATCCGCTGACAGAAAGAATCCAACGTTCCAATATTAGACGTTGGTAAATCACCGATTTGACGCAATAAGGCTTCTTTATCAGGCTGCGACATATCATTGGTGATCTTCTTTTGGAGCTGGGCCTGAATTCGTGATGACAATTCTTTAGCTGCGGCTCTAGTAAAAGTAACTATCAAGAAGTTACCAATCCCGTAAGTTCGACCCTTCGAGAACACCAGGTCCTTCGGTAATAATTGATTAACGACCCGGTTAACTAATACCGTCGTCTTTCCGGCACCAGCTGAAGCGGAAACCAATAAATTACCCTTATTGCGAATTCTGATGACACGTTCCTGTTGCTCATCGTATCTTGGCTGCTTGTCATTTGTCATAACGATCATTTATCCTTTCCATCTTCGGCTTGCTGGATCTTCTTGACTAATGCACTTGGTGAATAAATCGGTTTGATCTCGTTGTACTGATTACCCATTGAATGATCGAAGCACATGATCGGTTTATATTCCGAATAAGTAAGGGCGTTTCGGTTGCCCCACTTAGCCGGCTTCAAAGCATCATCACCGCTGTAGATATCTTTACCCGCTTCCTTAATTTTGTGTTCGATCCACGTTCTGATGACATCAAATTCACTCTTGGTCAACAAATGTTTTTGACTGACTTTAGCAAAACCTGGTGAAGTCTTCTTCTTTTTTAAGCCCGCGTATAGACTAGATGGTTGATGTGCTCGGAGATTCTTATCAAAATCTTCTGGCATTCCAATTCCGTCAATCAAGACCCCGTTATATTGTTGCTGCTGCAATAAAATGTTCCAGATGTTTTGGCTATGCATGATGTTATCAACATCCCGAATGTTCTTCGGTGTCAGGATTGGATCCTGAATTAATGAATACAGAGCTCCAAAAACGTAGGAATGCGACTTATATTTTCGCAAATAGGTATACAGAGCGTCTAGGTAGGTCATCATCTGCATCTCGGTCCCAGCATAGATTTGGCCGTAGTTGAATTTATGCTTACTAGACTTATAATCAACGATCCCGTAGTACTGATTATGGGTTTGATCATTTGTGATCCGATCGACCCGATCAAACCGACCGTTAACGTAGATGTCATGGAGCGGCTGGTCTTGATTAGTCTGAACTTTGAACGACAATGCCGGAAGATGTGGATCTCGTGTTCGTTTAGTGGTGAATGGTAATTCCATCCGCCACGGTCTGATGTCCGTGTATTTGATGGACTGGAGATAAATCGTGCGAACCATGGCTTTGATGATGGTCCTTAACTGATTTTCAACGTACTTCATCCGGGATGAACTACGTAAGATATAATATTTATCACCGTAACTAGGGTCATAAATCAGTTTATGAACGATGTCGTCAACGTCATTCGCTAATTCATCTTGACTTGCTTGAGTAATCTCAGTCCCGTATTTGTTTCTAAGGATAATCAAAACTCGCTTTAACGCAGCATGGTAAAACTGCCCAAAATTACTGGAGATTGATTGGCCTAAAATCTGGCGTGGCTTCAGTTTTAGTCCATATTTCAAAAAATATTCGTATGGATTACGATAGAAACTTTCCAACTGAGAAATTGAAATATTTAGATGCGTACCGTAAAGCTGGTCGACCAAACTCGATTTCAACGGTGTCGGTTCATTCTTATAGTGAACACTTTGCAATAATTTCTTGGTTAGATGAGGAATGTCAACACCATAACTTTTACTTTCGGCTTGCATAGTTTTGGTGTCAGTACACAATTGGGTCTTGATGTATTGCCAATCAGCGGGTAACGATACCCAATCTTTTTTATTCTTAATGTGCTGATTAAGACTATCAACGGCATGCAGAGCTTGAATCAAATGATGGAGCGTTCCCATTGGACTACCTAAATAGTTATCATGAGACGTCATGGTGTAGATTCCAGCGCCCTTCGAACGTACGATTGGCATCATGTCAGGTCGCTGGGTCGGAATGCCAAAGGCGTCTTGCATGTGTGCAACATATGGGGATTCCTTAATGTCACCGTTGCCCTCTTCATCATTCTTTAAACTATAGGTGAAGATGACCTTTTGATTGGCGCTCATGAAGGCTAAGTCGTTTAGGTATGGTTCATTATTAACTTGATAATCACTACCGTCATTTAGATAGCATTGTTTATCATGATCATTATTAAATTCGTTGACGGCCGGTTTTAAATCAGCACGATCGGTATTACTAAATAAGGTGTTGTTAACAGTGTGATCAGGCATAACGTCATCTGTAGAACCAATCATAAAGACAACCTTATAGCCTTTCATCTGGACAATTTTACTTTCACTGATGACGACTTGATCGAAGGTTGGCGGAATCTGCGAATAAGATGCTGACTCAAAGCCAACTTTCAATAATGACCAGAAATCATTAACCGTAAACTGGTCATCAAACTTTTTATCACCGAGGACGTCAACGCAACTATCCAAGAGATTACAGAAAGTACCCCAGACCTGGTTGTTTTGACCGGCATAACTTAACTGGTGAGCGTTAATTTCATTATCTCGCCAGTGTTTAAGACGATCGACAACATCTGCACCATTTTCAGCAAGGAAATTATATAGGATGGTTGCAGCATCCCGACAGGTCTTAGCCTGATCCAATTGATCAAAGAACGGTGCTAACGTGTTTTTGACATAATCCTTAATAAAGTTAATACGTTTATTAACGTCGACGACCTGATCTAAAATCTGTTTAGCACGTTTGACGTCGCCACCGTGTTTCTTTACTTTAGCAATCTGCTGATCAAGATTGTCGTTCGTAAAGTTCATGTGGGTGAAGTCATCATAGTAACTATACTGCCAGTCTTCGTCCTGAAGCCACTGGTTACCCCAGTAACCATTCTGTAAGATGAAGTTTTCACAGAGGTAGACGTCATGATAATAATCATCAACGTTCATAAACGTCCCGTCGTCAGTCTTTGGAATTAATAAACCGGTCTTTAGTAGATCCATCACGTCACGGTAAGTGTACTGGCGCTGGTCTTTAGCGTGGTAAATCGAGAACAGGTCACCAATCAACCGAACGACGGGATGCAAAATCATTTGATGCTGCAGATCGTTAAAGATGGGAATCTGCTGAAGATGAAAAATTGGCTTAATGACGTTGCTGAATTTATCCAGATGCCGAGTTAGGATCAGAAAATCGGAATAACGGTACTTCCCTGTTGTGACCATCTGTCTAATCTTAATGGCAACGTTAGCTAATTCGGAATAGGTATTATCCGTTTGGACGACCTGAACCGACTTGGGATTAATCGTGCCCTTAAAATTACCTGGTGTAATGTGGTTCTGATAAGCGTTGATCCAGTATTGCTCCAATTTCAAAACGTCAGGATTCATTTGATTTTTATCAGGCTTCCCCGCAATAATCGATCCATCCTGCTTAATCTTCATATCTTTGGCATAATTAGCCAGACGATAATACAAACGCAGCGGTCGGTAAAACAGATCGAACGGTTTTAACTTATTGCCAATGCAGGATTCGTTCATATTTAAATCAATAACGACACCTGCAGAGCGTTTAATCAGAATCTGAACCAGGCGATTTTCCTGAGCCGTAAACTGAGAAAAGCCACTGATGTAGAAATGACATTTATCCAAATCCTTATATTTAGCTAAATAATCACACAACCGATTTAGGACACCGGGTTTACTGATGTACTTATTATTAGTTGCCTTTTCATAAGCTTTATAGATAATCAGGAAGTCGTGCATTTTTTTAATTAGGTCATCATTGTCATCATTTCGCTTAATACTATTAACGGACTGCTTATATAGGGTTGCTAAATCATCAGCAGAAATCTGACTGGTCTGCATCTCGCTAATTTCTTGAGCGATCTTCAGAATAAAGCCCGTCTGATCCTTTTCCTTAGAAAATAACGGTAACTCTTTGGCGTGCTTCTGGACGATTAGATATAGCAACATGTTAACCCCAGAGTCATCGATCTGTTGATGCTGCTGCATCGGAGCCTGATTAAAGAAGAACCAGCCCATTCGGGTTAGGGATAAAATCTGAACGTTGATCTGAGCGTAAGGCTTATTATCATCGTACTTTTTATCATCAGACCGTAAGCGCTCTAAGGTGTTAATTTCAGACTTGAACTTAATATGGTTAGGGACCAAATAGAAATAATAGTTATCCTTATGACCGTTATTAACATCATCTTTATGATCTCGTTCCAACTTACTGATTAACGCTGAGAAATGATCATATCCGGCTCTGCCGACGATAAATTGAAGTGCTGACAATATTAAGCCTTCCTTATATGGTGAATTCTGTGTGAATGTATTTAGTAATATTATAACATGGATAGATATTAATTCGTGTAAAATAAATAGGCCTAATCCCCTTCATATCAGGAGATAGGCCTATTTCTAAATTATTCATTTATATACGATGCTGCTGCTTCATCTTAATTCGAAACGCAACCGTAATCATCAGCATGATTAGATTAGCTAAAGTGTACATAATTTCAGTTTCAACCGTGACGTCACTAGCGCTAAACGCAATTAAGACGACCACGATTGATCCTAAAACCTTGCCAAGTCGTTTGATTTTAGCTTGCCACAACGTCACGACAGCAAAGATGGCCATCAAAACACAGATGACTTTAATAATATTAAAAATCATAGTTACAGATTCTCATCAATCAACGTCATAATACATTCTTTGACGTCGTCATACCGGCAATCTAAGTAATGGCTATGATCTGAAGTATCGGTTTCGAAGCGCTGGTCCTTCGGATTATAGTAAATCTGATAGGTATGAGCTAATTCCTTCAAAATATCACGGTATGAAGGAATCGTCTTTAATACTTTATAGATACTCTCGAAATCGGGAGCCTTAACTAATTCTTTCGCAATTTTAGCTTTTTGGCTTTCTTGCATAATCATTTCTCCTGTTCATTAGATATTAAACGTTATAATTTCCTGACTTAGTGTTCGGTGCTTGATAACCATTGGCATTAGCAAACTGGAACGTGAAGTAACCATCATGGGCTGCATTTGCGATTTCAACGGCCTGATTACTTAATAGGTCATCAACGTCAACACCCTTTTTTAGATCTGGAACTAATTTCTTTTGGTTCGGTTTCTTAGTGTTAGATACATACTTAATGGCGTTGGCAACCGGCTTCTTCAAAGTAATCTTGGCAACGTCCTTCTTAGAGTTATAGCTAATATGACTTACAAATTTACCGTCAGCTTTAGCATAGTAATTCACTAACCTTCGATCAGTATTATGATCAGAAGACTGATTTAACGACGACTGATTATAGACAGGCTGCTGAGGCCGGTTATTCCGTTCGACCTGTTCGGCAACCACGTGTTTAGAGTGATTATCAGCATGCTTGTATAGCAATAAGGTCCCAGCAATCACAACTACAGCAATAATAATCAATGACATTAGTGTCGTTAACGTCCACATCATAAACCGACCTACTGAATGCATTGCGGAATGCTGCTTGGGCTTTAAATGTGAATTATATTTGGGGTTAAAATCTTCACGATGATGTTTTAGAAGCGATTCTTTCGATTTCTTAACGTGTTTCATAATTTTCGATGACCTTTCACAAACGATTTCTAGAAGTACACTTCCTATTATACACGGCATATATAAATCTGATCATCGTTTTTATGATTATTAATTCGTCATCCATTTAAAGATCAACATCCCGAGATGCGTAATTAACACCAGTAGACTAATCCAAAACACGACCATTACCCAAGTCTTAATTGCACGGTATTTGGTGTATTCCTGAATCATCACTAAAGTCATTGCGGCAGCGACAAGAAAACTACACAGGACAATCCCCATCTTGAACACGATCGTTCCGAGGATAATCCCGACCGTCAGCAAAATTAAACTGACCCATTTCATCCATTTTTGGTTATAGCAATTGGAACTCTCAGCAATTAAATACACCAATCCAGCCATTAAGATTAGAACTACGCCACGGGTCCCAAAGTAAGCAATTTCGTAACTCATAAATAACACTCTTTTTAATTAATCTATATTTATTGTAGCAATTATTAGATCATTACGGTGTCTGGTATAATGAAGATATATTTCCAGGTTATCGTTATTTTATAAGGAGAAAATCTTTTATGCTGCTATGGCTACACATTCTATTTGTAATTTTACTGTTGACGTTTTTATACATTGATCTACGCAAACGTGGCGGTTCAAAATTTGCCACGATTATGATTCGGATTCTGTACATTCTATTTATCTTAGATGGCGCCATCCTGTTACCAACGGCAATGGGTCGACACCCAAGATTATCCTTCGTTAAAGTTGGTGCATCCCTCTGCATGATTGGCTTTCTAGAATTCCTGATCGCCAGACGAGCTAAAAATACACTTACGAAACCGATCGTCATTATCTGTATAATCCTACTGCTAATCTTAATCGGTTTAGGCTTACTTACCGCTGGTTTTCGTCCATGGATCCATCTATAATAACAACTAAACTTGATATCTTATTGGGAGGCCTTAATAATGAGTAACCTCTTTGGTGACGCATTACAAAAGATTAGAATTAAAAAGAACCTATCATTAAGCGATGTTTGTGATAAATCTGGACTGAGCTTCGTTCATCTCTTGCGGCTTGAACAGGGCAAAAAGATTCATATCACAACGTCGACAATTGATCGGCTTGCCCTGGGATTAGACGTTCCCATTAGCAAGCTCGTTCAACTCTACGGAAAAAGCCTCCAACAATCTGAGCATACTAAAGCCAAAGGCTTGGATCTTAACCAGGCTCTTCAAGATGGGACTCCACTTAACTGGCACGGAATCCAACTTGATGACGATGCTCGTCACCAACTTCAGCTTTGGTTTGAAGATCGTTATGAAGATTAATTAGCTAACTCTATATCAATAACCTAAAACAAAAGTCCTGATTTCATTAATTTGAAATCAGGACTTTTACTTAATCACAGGAATTAATAGTTATATGAATGAGAATTAATGAATTAAAGTGTTAACTTATTTTAGATGAGTAGAATTCAAGCCTAAGTTACCCCAGAAATCATTATTGCCAGCCTTATAATCAAAGCCAGTAACTCTATGGTTAACCGCAGTCCAGTCAATTCCATAGAATTCAGGAGCGTAAACAGCTATCTTGTTCATGTATTTCTGCCACTTGTGGAAAATCTTGATTCTGTGTTTAAGGTTAAATGACTTCTTGTCATTCATTTCCTTGTATAACTTGGTGTTTTCCTTAGTGTTCAAATGAGATGAGTTACCAGGATCATCTGGAGCGTACATATCAGCTTGAGTAGGTTCAGCTTCGTTTGGCTGAGTACCTAATGTTGATGAAGCGATGTAAACATCCATCACGTGCTGAACGGGCTTCTGTAAGGTTGAGTAGAAGCTGTTCATTTCCATTGGCTTGCCGTTAGCATATTTAACGTCTAAGCCTAACTTGTGCCACTGCTGCATGAAGTAATCATCAGTAGCTTTGGTAATGTCGTTACCCTGCATAGCACCGTAGTGAATAACTAACTTCTTACCGTTTGGTTTAGTAACGTACTTACTGCCATGCTTCTTGGTGTAACCAGCGTCCTTTAGTAACTTCTTGGCCTTAGCCATATTGTATGGGACGCCAGGTGTAGAATTGTAAGAACTGTGGTACTTGTTAAAGGCCGGCGGTACTAATGAATTAGCTCTGTAGGATAAGCCATTACCGAATTTCTTGGCAACTAGATTTAAATTCAAAGCGTATAACATTGCTTTTCTTAAGTTAACGTTACCCATCTTGGAGTGAGTCATCGTACTGTGACCAGATTTGTTACCTTTACCAACCATGAAGCCAAAGTTAGCAATGCTAAAATTCGGTCTGCCAACTTCGCTATAGTCTTTTAACGGTTTAATGTGGGCATAATCAGAAGCAGAGTTGCCGAACGTAAAGTCATACTTCTTGGATTTTAAAGCGGCAACGGTGTTACTGGATGATACAACCTGAATATCGATGTTCTTAATGTGCGGCTTCTTACCGTAATAGTACTTATCAGGGACCCAGTCGGTTGATTCACCATCGATTTGTTTCTTTAACTTATAAGGACCGATAAAGACTGGATGCTTTCTAACCTGCGGACTGGATGGTAATTTAGAAATCGGAATCCCCTTTAGATGTTCGTAAGGTTCAACCCCGTTCCACATGAAGTCATTACTAGCATATTCAATCGCTGGAGTTATCTGATTAAAGTGGAATAAAGCTTTATTACCTTTTTGGCCATCGGGGAACGTAATCCCGGAAATCGTCTTAGCTTTACCGTTATGATAAGCGTTCATCCCTTTAATGTCTGACATATCGGGGCTATATAGCTGTGATTTACTCTTGGGGTTAGCCAAGATTTCGTAAGGAAATTCAATATCCTTAGCGGTAACCTTCTGACCATTGGACCATTTAGCGTTTTTACGAAGCGTTACTAATGCAGTATTCTTTTTCTTATTCAGCTTTAAACTACCTAAGCCATTGTTAATAATTTTATGGTTCTTATTCTGGTTAAATAAAGCACCTTCACCACCTGGTGAGTAGACATCAGCATCTTCTTGGTTATTTTGTAAAGTTGGTAACGTCATCCCAGCAAAGGGAGCATCGTTAATTTCAGCAACGTGTAACGTGCTATCATTACCCGCTTTAGTAGCCGGTTTACTGGCGTTATAAGTTTCCGAAAAGTGAACGTGCTTGCCAACTTTGGCCTGGTTTGAACAAGCGGTTAAGCCCATTAAGGATAACGTCGCGATTCCTAACGTTAACCATTTCTTATGATTGATCATCACAAATACCTCCTGAATATATGTATCTTTTTATAAAAATTCTAGTAAAACAGTATATCCAAGAGGACGAACGAAACGCGGTGCCACCTCATTTTCCAGACTGCTCGCACAGTCTGGCTCATAAAGTCGTTTCAGACTTACTTGATAACGGATTGACCGATCATCCCTACTTATTCGGAATGTAACTCATAGGTTCGAATTAATTTGATGCTCAGCTAGCTCTCATGCTTCTAGCTTTTCTGTGCAGTAATTAAATTAAAATTCCTACTCATAGTCTTGAAATATGCAATTAAAAAAGCCACACGATTTCTTCAAACCGTGTGGCTAATTTATGACTTCAAGGGTAAAATACGAAGAGCAAGATTAAGCTCACACGGTTTGTAGTTGATAACCATGCGAGCTTATAAAGTTCAGCTAGTGAACGTTAATTACCCACATGGACATTTGACGTCGGCAACGTCGCATATCCATGCGTCGATTATTCATATGTAAATAATCATTAATAATTAACATCCTGCAAACTTCTTTCATATGAGATTACATTTACTATAATACTCTATTTTTGCAGGATGTCAACATTAATTTAAGATTTATTAAATGCTTTTATATTTATATAAACATAATGTTTCTATTATTAGATCATAGTTCCAGCAACCAGGAACGCAAAGGCAACTAACGCCATAATGCCAATGAACCAGAGCATCAGATCATTGTAGCGCTTCGACATCTTTTCACCGAAGTAGTACTCGATCCACGATGTCCAAAGTGTAAAGATAATGTAGATTACAACCGGTAGTGAACCGATGTTCCTGACGTTACTAGCAATTGTTTCCCAGCTACTGCTAAAGAGAACCATAACGATCACATCCATCATGACGGTAATCAAGGTGATTACCTTCATGTTGAACGGTGAGATCCGACGGTGCCGGGTGATCATAATTTGATCACCGTTGACCTGAATTCTTGGCTGGTCTTTAGCTGATATTTTTTTAGCTGATTTAATCATCTGAGCTTTATCACAATAGGGACA
This sequence comes from Acetilactobacillus jinshanensis, assembly GCF_004359375.1. Classification (NCBI taxonomy): domain Bacteria; kingdom Bacillati; phylum Bacillota; class Bacilli; order Lactobacillales; family Lactobacillaceae; genus Acetilactobacillus; species Acetilactobacillus jinshanensis. The sequence goes on from NZ_CP034726.1 coordinate 626,319, forward strand.
GAACTTAGCGTTTGATGGGATTTCCTTACCACAATTTTGACAATATTTGTAAGTCATTTTCATCGCCTTCTACCTTAAAAATAAGCCAGTTTACCACTTATTTTATGGACGAATTTCACTACTTCGATGTCGATTTTACCGTGGATTTCTTCTGATGAAAGTTATGAATCAGACCGGTTTCAATCTGTTCTAATGAACGGCCACGGGTTTCCGGAACCCACTTAATGACGAAGTAGATGGATAAGAATGCCATAATGGCATAGATTGCGAACGGACCGCAGATATTGTTGCCGGATAAAGCAATTAAAGTCAGTAAACTCTGCGATACGATGAAGTCACAGATCCAGTTAGTGGCTGAAGCAATCGAGGCACCGACACCACGCATTCGAAACGGCATGATTTCGTTGATCATGACCCAGGCTAACGGACCCCATGACAGGTCGTAGCCGACAATGTAAATCACGATCAGGATCAACGTTGGCACGACGATGGCTGAAATGCTGAATAGGTAATTCATCCCAGCTAACAGCGTTAAGGTCACAGCAACCACGATCGAGCCCATGATCAGGAGTGAATTCCGGTTATAGTCATCGATAATTCGGTAAGCGATGACCGTTGAAATCAGGTTAACGACCCCAACACCAACTGAGATCCAGATTGAACTCGAAGTCGAGAATTTAAAGGCCTTGATGAAAATCTGGGGTAAGAAATACAAAACCGCGTTAATACCGATGAACTGCTGGAAGAACATTAAGCCGACGGCAACTAATAAAGCTGGTAACCCAATCTTAAATAAAGTCCGGCGGTTGCCCTTCTTACGGTGATTAAATTTAATCATCATGCGCAGTTCCGCATCGGGATCTTCACCAGTGTTGGCTCGCAAGGTCCGTAAGACATGACGGGCTAATTCGGGATGTCCTTCTTTGACTAGGTAACGTGGTGATTCAGGTAGGATTAGTGAGCCTAATAATAGCAACAGTGATGGGATCAAAGCGGAACCTAACATCCAACGCCAGCTATGAAGACCAAGCCAGTCAACATTCAGTAACCCAATGTTGGCACAATAAGCTAACAGGAAGCCAAACGCAATCATCAACTGAAACAACGTAACCAGTGAGCCACGATGCTTAGTATCAGCTAGTTCAACTAGGTAAGCCGGAGTCAATGCTGAAGCGGCGCCAACGGCAAAACCTAACAGTAAACGGGCTGATACTAAAGATACAAAGCCCACGGCAAACATTGAACATCCCGAACCGATCAGGAACAGGATCGCGGAAAATTGCAACAATTTCTTACGACCGTACCGGTTAGACAGCGAACCAATGCATACGGCACCGACTGCCGAACCAATCAGCACGGACGATGTTACCAGACTGGTTTTACCGACTGGTAAATGAAAATCCGATTCAATCAATGGTGAGGCTCCGGAAATAATTCCAGTATCAAAACCGAACAATAAGCCACCTAATGATCCAATCAGATATATAAATAATTGACTTAACTTTAAATGATGAGCATTTTGCGCTAACAAAAGTGTCATCCCCCTGACGAGCGTTAATATGCGTAGTGTAATTAACGCTCATAGATAACTCTAAACAATTTCGGTGGATATAAGGTGGCGATAGACACTGATCGGTCTGTTGATTTTAAAATTACGATATAAACACAAAAAGACCCGATCCCAAATTAATGAGATCAGATCTTTCATTTATTAGAAGGTAAATAATAATGTAAGTTAATTTAAGTTAAGGCGAAGTCTACTTTAAATGTGCTGAATCTAAGCCTAAGTTACCCCAGAAGTTATTGTTACTACCTTTATAACTGAAGCCAGTAACTCTGTGGTTAACGGCGGTCCAGTCAATTCCGTAGGATTCTGGCCCATAAATGGCCATCTTGTTCATGTATTTCTGCCACTTGTGGAAGATCTTGATTCTGTATTTCAGGTTGAATGATTTCTTGTCGTTCATTTCCTTGATCAACTTATTGTTTTCCTTAGTGTTCATGTGAGCAGAATTATCTGGATCGTCAGGATCAGACATTACATCTTGGGTTGGTTCAGTACCTAACGAATACGCCGCTTCAAAGACATCCATGGTCTTCTGCTTAGGTTTTTCTAAGGTTGAGTAAAAGCTATTCATTTCCATCGGCTTACCGTCAGCGAATTTAGCGTCCAAACCTAACTTTTGCCACTGTTGTAAGAAGTATTCATCAGTAGCTTTATCGGCATCGTTACCCTGCATACAGCCAAAGTAAATGACTAATTTCTTACCGTTGGGTTTGGTAACGTACTTACTGCCGTTCCGCTTCTTGTAACCAGCGTCCTTTAACAGCTTTTTAGCTTTGGCCATGTTATATGGAAAACCAGGTGTTGAAGAATAGGAATTGTGGTATTTGTGGAATGCCGGTGGCATTAGCGTATTAGCTCTGTAGGATAAGCCATTACCAAATTTCTTAGCAAGCAGATTTAAGTTGATCGAGTATAGCATCGCTCTTCTCAAGTTAACGTTACTCATCTTACTTGGTGTCATGGTACTGTGACCGTTATTACTGCCATGACCAACGACAAAGCCTAAATCGTTAAGATCGTAACCTGGCTGACCAACTTCGCTGTAATCCTTTAACGGCTTAATGTGGGAATAATCAGATGAACCGTTGCCAAAGGTAAAGTCATATTTCTTAGACTTTAATGCAGCAACCGTATTACTGGACGAAACGACCTGAATCGCAATGTGTTTAATGTGTGGCTTCTTGCCCCAGTAATATTTATTAGGTACCCAACTAGTAGCTTCACCCTGAATCTGTTTCTTTAACTTATAAGGCCCGGTGAAGATGGGATCCTTTCTAACCTGCTTAGAAGACGGTAACTTTGAAATTGGAATGTCTTTCAAATGTTCATAAGGTTCAACGGCGTTCCACATAAAATCATTGCCATTATATTCTAGAGCCGGTGATAAGTGAGTAAAGTGGATCAGCGTCTTCTTACCCTTTGTCCCATCTGGGAAGGTAATCCCAGAAATAGTGCTAGCCTTACCCTTATGGTAAGCGTTCATTCCTTGAATATCATCCATATCGGTACTGAACTGCTGAGATTTACTCTTTGGATTAGCTAAGATTTCGTACGGGTACTCAACATCTTTAGCGATTACTGGTGAACCGTTCGACCACTTAGCGTTCTTACGGATGGTGATCAGACCGGTATTATTCTTCTTGTTTAACTTCAGGTTGGCTAAGCCACCGTTAACGATTTTATGATTGTTATTCGTGTTAAATAAATTGCCTTCGCCACCAGGTGAATAAACATCAACGTCTTCTTGATTATCCTGTAAAGTCGGTAACGTCATCCCGGCAAACGGAGCATCGTTAATTTCGGCAACGTGCAAGGTGCTATCGTCACCTTTTTTAGTTGGGGCTTTACTTGCGTTATACGTTTCAGACAAGTGAACATGTTTACCAATGTTTGCTTGTTGATTAGAACAAGCTGTCAATCCCATTAACGATACCGCTGCAATCCCTAACGTTAACAATTTCTTTTGATCAATCATATAACTACCTCCTGAAAGGATCAAAAAAGTCACCTGATTATCCAACCAGGTGACTTAAATTAATTCCATAAAGGTAGAAACGACTAATAGTTTAAGCTCACCTGGTTTTTATATAACCACGTGAGCTTAACGAAGTTTTACTAACGCATGCTAATTACCCACATGGACGTTCAACTATGATGTCGAGCATCCATATGATGTCGCTGATTATTCATTTGTAAATAATCGTTCATAATTAACATTGCTTAAACTTCTTTCGTATGAGATTACATTTAATATATTAGACCTTTATTCAGATATTGCAAGTTAACATTAATAATATTTATATAATTATTATTATATTTACTAATATTGTTTCTTATAGTGAAAAAGACCCGAGCTCAATTTAATGAGTCCAGGCCTTTTTGCTTAATCACAGGATAAATATTATATGAATGACTCTAAGTTAAGGAATCACTTTAACTTAGCTGAGTTTAATCCCAACTTACTCCAGAATTCGTTGTTGGATGGAGATAAGCTGTAACCGGTAACTCTATGGTTAACGGCAGTCCATAATGAATCATAGAATTCAGGTGAGTAGACTGCTTTCTTGTTCATGTACTTCTCCCATTCGTGGAAGATCTTGATTCTGTGCTTGAGATTGAATGACTTCTTGTCGTTCATTTCGTTCAATAACTTGGTGTTTTCTTTAGTGTTTAAATGCGCCATGTTATCAGCGGCATCAGGACCGTACATGGAAGTTGGTGTAGGTTCAGAGCCGACACCAAATGATGCTTCAAAGACATCCATAGCTTTCTGCTTAGGTTTCTGTAATTCTGAGTAGAAGCTGTTCATTTCCATTGGTTTGCCAGTGGTGAACTTAACGTCCAAGCCTAACTTATGCCACTGTTGTAAGAAGTATTCATCAGTAGCTTTGGCGGCACTGGATCCCTGCATACAACCGAAGTGAATAACTAACGGCTTACCGTTTGGTTTAGTGACGTACTTGCTACCATTTTTTTTGGTGTAACCCGCAGCTTTTAATAACTTCTTTGCTTTAGCCATGTTGTATGGATAGCCTGGCTGGGATGCGAATGAAGTGTGGTACTTATGGAATACCGGTGGGATCATGGTGTTACCTCTGTAGTCGATCCCGTTATCCAACTTCTTGGCGATCATGTCTAAGTTAATGGAGTAAAGCATAGCTTTTCTTAAGTTAGCGCTGTGCATCTTGCTATTCGGATCCATGACACTGACACCAGACTTGTTAGCGTGACCAACATTAAAACCGAAATCCGTGTAACCTTGGTCCGGCGTACCGACTTCACTGTAATCCTTTAAAGCGTGGATCTTAGGATACTGTTCAGATGGAATCCCGTAGTTAAAGGCGAAGTCATACTTCTTAGCTTTAAATGCCGCTTCGATGTTATTAGATGAAACGACTTGAATATCGATGTGTTTAATCTGCGGTTTCTTACCGTAATAATACTTGTTTGGTACCCAGGTAGTTGATTCACCTTGAACCTGTTTCTTTAATTTATAAGGCCCGGCGAAGATCGGGTGCTTTCTGACTTGTGACGATTCACCTAATTTAGAAATTGGGACGTTCTTAATGTACTGATAAGGCTCAACGACGTCTTGGGTAAAGTCGTTACCAGCGTATTTCATGGCTGGAGTTAAGTGGTTAAAGTGAATTAAGGTCTTGGTGCCTTTTGGGCCATTCGGGAACGTGATCCCCGAAATGGTGCTGGCCTTGCCCTTATGATAAGCGGACATGCCTTTGATATCATCCATATCATTACTGAATGATTGAGCCTTAGTCTTCGGGTTAGCGACGATTTCATAAGGATATTCAACATCCTTAGCGGTAACTTTCTGACCGTTCGACCACTTAGCGTTCTTCTTTAATGTGATCAAAGCGGTGTTCTTCTTTTTGTTTAGCTTTAAGTTAGCTAAGCCACCGTTAACGATTTCATAATTCTTATTCGTGTGGAACAGGCTACCGTTACCACCGGGTGAATAAACATCTTCATCTTCTTGGTTACTCTGTAACGTCGGTGCGGACATCCCAGCAAACGGGGCATCGTTAACTTCAGCTACGTGCAATGTACTGTGGTTACCCTTTTTAGTAGCCGGCTGACTAGCAGTATAACTCTGTGAAAAATGCACGTGTTTATTAGTTCCGTTTGCCTGATTTGAACAAGCTGTCAATCCCATTAATGATAATGCGGCAACGCCAAGCGTTAACCATTTCTTATGCTTCAACATCATAAATACCTCCTGAATATTAATATCAATTTTAAATATCCAGAGGACGAACGAAACGCGGTACCACCTCATTTTCTAGTCTGCTCACACAGACTAGCTCGAAAAGTTGTCGCAAACTTAATTGATAACGGATTGACCGATCTTCCCTACTCGCTTCGGGAAGTAACTCATAGGCTCGAATTTGATAATCAACATGGCTAGCTCTCATGGCCCTAGCTTCTCTGTGAACGTCAATTTATCAAAGTTCCTACTCAACGTTTTTAAAATATGCAATTAAAAAAGCCACACGATTTACTCAAACCGTGTGGCTTTTCTGAACTTCATAAGATTGAAAACGAAGAATATATGTCAAGCTCACACGATTTGATTGATCACCATGTGAGCATAATTTCTGAAAAAAGAGAATGCTAAAACTCACATGGACTTAATTCGGCAGTTTCGTCGAACGTCCATGCGTCGTTGATCATTATTTAAATGTGAATAATAATTAACATTTAACATCCTGCAAACTTCTTTCATATGAGATTACATTTACTATAATAAACTATTTTTGAGAGATGTCAACATAATTTTAAGAAAATTTAAATTATTTTAGAATTATTTACAACTAAAGTTTCTAATTTGAGACTATCAAGCTATTAAAATAGCCCCACTCCCTAATTCAACGGAAGTCAGGCTATCTTATTAAGTTTAGTTTAGTAATCTAAACGATTTAAGGCTTTCTTCATCTTTTTGAAGGTCTTTGGAGTAGCCTTACCAGGTTTGTCGATCGTACCGTTAATGGAAGTCCAAACCTTCTTTAAGGTATTACTCTGCTTAGAGTTTTTACCTGCGGACTTCTTATCACGGTCCAATAATGGTTTAACGGCGCCCCACATGTTGTTAGCAGCGTCAGAAACCTTCTGGGAATCATTCTGCTTAGCGGCTTTAATACCGTCATCACAGAAAGTTAAGGCATCGTTCTGTAAATCTTTAGATGATTGAACTTTAGCCATTCTATTATCTCCTCTAAATAGTTGATTACTTAGTTATTCTTTTTATCAAATAAGTTGCCAAAGCTAGCCTTGATCTGGCCTTCGTTAGGGTTGATCCGGATCAGAGACTGGTAAGGATGGTCAAAGTTCAAGTGACCATTGCTGCCGTCGGCTAAAATAGCGATACCGGCTAACTTACAATGGAAGGCCTTGATTAAGTTAATTATCCCGTTGATCGTACTACCTTCTTTAAGGTAGTCATCAACGATCAAAACGTTGGAGCCTTCTTTAAGGCTACGCTGTGGTAAGACTAAATTATGTAACTGGTGGCTGCTTGCTGAGAAGTAGTTGACGTTGATGGTGGCACCATCACTGATCTTGGACTGATGAGCGGATGGGATGAATGATACACCTAAAGCCTTCGCAACGCTTGGTGCGATTAAACCTTTACCGTTCATGGTCAAGACTTTGTCAACCGGCTTGTCTAAGTACTGAGTAGCGATCACATCACCGATCTGTTCTAAGGTGTATGGACGACTCAGAATATCTGACATGTAAACGTAACCACCTGGCAAGTAACGGTCATGATTGTTTAAGTCTTTAATAATGGAACTAATGATTGCCTTAGTTCGCTTTGGGCTGACCTTTGGCGTATACGTAACACCACCGGTAGCACCAACCTGAGTGTGAACACGACCGATTCCACGGACCGCAAAATTATGACGGATAATCTTAATATCCTTGCTAAGTGAAGACTTAGCACAGCCATACTTTTCGATGAATGACTTTGCGGTAACCGGATGGTTAGGGTGTTCCAATAAGAATGAAGTGATATTGATTAAACGATCTCGACGTTTTACTGCCATTTGAAAAATCCCTTTTTATAAAATTTGTTTCTTTTTACATTAACTTATGATACATGATTTTAAGTTCAGTGGCAATTTTTCACTGGACCTACTATCCACTAATAGTTTACAATTTTTTACACCATTAGTTAATATTATTGAGTTATTTTTCGTTAATTTATACCAAATTCTTAAATATGACCATGATTTACGTGTAAAATTCGGTAAATCACTCCCATTTAACATGGAAACAAAAAACTCACCAAAAATTTCGGTGAGTTATTAAAACGAATGTTAAGATACTTTGAGTTATCACGTACACGATTAACTAGTACTGATCTAATCACAATTTGGATAAATTGAAATTAATTATCGGCATTTTGATAACCATGCTTAATGCCGTATACAAAATAAATAATAATCCCGATGATAAACCAAATGGCGGCGTAGATCTTAGCTGGTTTATCCAAGCCAACGAAGACACCCAAGCTAAACAGGAAGCTTAGGATTGGTAGAACTGGATAAAATGGAACCTTGAAGGCTGGACTTGGTAAGTCTTTACCCTCATGTTTTCTCAACTTAAGAACGGAAAGTGATACGAACATGAATGCGACTAACGTCCCTGCTGATACCAATTGAGCCAAGAAAGCAAATGGGCAGATGGCACCTAGAACAACACTAATAATGGTCAACGTCAAAAGTGCGTGGTTCGGAAGATGACTCTGATGATTCAATGTCCCTAACCATTTTGGCAGCATATGATCACGACCGAATGAGTAGATCAAACGGGAACCACCTAGTGTCATAGCAATCAATGCAGTGAAGATCCCCATCACGGCGATGGCCTGAATGATGGTTGCAGCTACGGAATGGCCACTTTCACGAAGTGCAAAGCCAACTGGTTCAGCGTTATTAGCGTAACGGCTGTACTTGAACATCCCGACTAGGATCAAGGATACGCAGGTGTACAATGCGGCACCAATCAAAAGTGAACCAATAATGCCTCTTGGCATGGTCTTCTTGGGATCCTTAGCTTCAGCGGAATTAGCGGCGATGGCGTCAAAACCAATGTAGGATACAAAAATTTGTGGAACTCCGGCATAAATCCCTTGCCAGCCACCGAAAGCTCCGTTAGCGGTCGGACGATACTTTGGAATGAACGGAATGTAATTCTGGAGATGTAAAGCCGTCGCACCAATCAATACAAAGGCTAGAATTGCGATGACCTTAAGAACAACCAAGGTGTTTTCAACTCTCGACGTATCATGATTACCATGGTAAATCAGGAATGCAACGATCAAAATTACCGCCAAAGCGATAATATCAATTAGGCCACCGTTAGTCCCAAACGGGTTTGATAGTTGATTCGGAAGTTTAAAACCAAACGGCGCAACTAACCCTCTAAAGTTAGCTGATAGTCCAGATGCAGTAAACGCAACGGCAATGAAGTATTCAGCAATCAGGGCCCAGCCGACGATCCAGCCCCAGAATTTACCAAAGATCACGCTGACCCATGAATAAGCCGAGCCGTCAAAAGGCAATGTTGAAGATACTTCGGCGTAGTTAAATGATACTAATCCGGCAACGATCGCGGCACTAATAAATGACAATACTACAGCCGGACCGGTATGATCCGCAGCAACGATCCCCGGTAGCGTGAAAATCGCGGTCGAAACGATCGTCCCTAGGCCCAACGCTAAGAAATCTTTGGTGGTTAATGACGGGATCAGATGTGAATCCTTTTGCTTGTAAAAATTAACGCTCTGTTTTTGGTTCATTTTATGCCAAATATTCAATGGGAACACCCTTCTTTACATTAAATCTCTCTAAATTTAGGCAACAAAAAATCCCTGCGACAGATAGTCGCAGGGATCACGAGATTATTCCTAAATTGCATATTGACGGTTAGTAATCCATGCAGCTATCCTGCTGCACGGACTTCGAAGCTAATTTCAATTCATGCAGCTACTTTAATTGTGATTAGGCTTTATAAACTTAATAAGCCTAATAACGCATTTAAAGCAGCTAATTTATATTGAATTCTAATGTTATTCGCATGCTGACAAATTCGAATCATTGAAATTAACCCCTTTACTAATATTCACTTTTTATTATAACTTAAGGCTCAGATAAATCAAGATATGTCCTAAAATTTAATATCATTCTTGTGATATATTAATATTTTGTTAGGATTTAAGAGTTAATCAGCATTCGTATGATCAGTGAGCTTAGCTAAGATGTCCCCCACAATCTGAATGGCAAAGACCAAGATCAAAACTAAGATCAATGACATGATCGTTACGTCATTTTCAAAACGGTTGTAGCCTACCATAATGGCTAAGTTACCTAAGCCACCACCACCGACGGTACCAACCATGGCGGTCAAACTAATCAAACTGATTAGGGTAATCACCGATGTTCGGATCAATGACGGGAGACTTTCCTTTAGGTAAACCCGAAAGATAATTGAGAGGTTACTGCAGCCCATGGCCTGAGCCGCTTCAATAATCCCAGGGTCAACATCCAGTAACGAATTTTGAACCTGACGGGAGTAGAACGGGACGGTCCCGATAATCAACGGTACGATCGAAGCGGTCGTCCCGATACTGGTCCCAACGATCATCCGGGTCACCGGTGCAATCACGGCTAATAGAATAATAAACGGGATCGATCGAAATAGGTTAACGATTTTATCTAAAATCCAGTAAACTTTATCTTGTTCACAAATCCCGTTCGGACCGGTGACCACCAACGCAATCCCGATCAGGATCCCACATACCCCGGCAATCACTGCGGTAACGGCCGTCATGTAAATCGTCTGCCATGTGGCATTAATGAAGCTCGGGATCATATGAACAACGTTTGGAAATAGTTTCGCAAATAACGTCATGTTGACTCATCCCTGTTAATTTAAATGCTTAACACTAATCTTTAATTTTTCACAATATTGTTCAGCTTGTTGAACATGATCCGATTCACCATTTAACGTGACAACCAAATGACCAATCGGAATGTGCTGAATTTCTTCAATATTTCCGTACAGAACGTTCGCGATCACCGTAAACTTCTGGTACAGATTAATAATCAACGGCTGGTTGACGTTGGTGCCGTAGTACTTCAGCAGTAATAATTTCTGATGACTGCCCAATTTCTTCAGCTTAGCTTTTAAATGTTTAACCGCACGGGCCAACGGACTATTTCGCGTGATAAATTGAACCGTCTTAGCGTGCTTCGGCTTGCCAAAGACGTCAAATAACGTCCCGTGTTCGATAATCTGACCGGCATCCATAAAGGCAACCTTGTTACAAATTGCCTTAACGGCATCCATTTCATGGGTGATTAAAAGAACGGTCAAATGGAACTTTTTGCTTAAGTCCTTTAATAAGTGAAGGATTTCTTGGGTATTACGCGGATCCAGCGCACTGGTGGCTTCATCACTAATCAAAATCTTCGGTTGATTAGCTAAAGCTCTAGCAATCGCCACCCGCTGTTTCTGACCACCGGAAAGTTGATCCGGATAAAATGAACTCTTGCTGTCTAAGCCCACTAACTTCAGTAGTTTATGGGCTCGCTGCTGACGTTCTTTTCTAGATAATTTTTGATCTAATAACGGAAATTCAACGTTATTCAGGATCGTTCGGGACGTCATTAAATTATAATGCTGAAAGATCACACCGATCTTTTTCCGAACGGCCCGCATTTGACGATGATTAAATTGCAAAACGTCCTGACCGTTAATGATGACTTGACCGCTCGACGGCTTCTGGAGCCGATCAATAACCCGGACTAAAGTACTTTTACCAGCACCGGAATAACCGACGATCCCGTAGATGTCACCTGGATCAATATTGAGTGATGCATCTTTCACAGCATGGATCACGTTATTTTGATGTGGAAAATCCACGTTAATATGTCGAAGTTGAATGATTGGTTTAGTCATATTATCATCCCTTAAATCCGATCAATAATTTTGAAATATGTATTCAACGATGGTTACAGACCACCGCTGAGATAAAATTAACCATTAATCATTAATTAAAATTGACGCTTACCATGCTGATAAACCTGCTTATCTTTTTGTTGAACGGCCTTAAGGTCCTTTAATGGATCATGATCCAAGACCAAGAAATCAGCGTATTTACCAGGTTCTAAAGTTCCGTAATGATCATCTAACTTCGTTAACTGAGCAGAATGAAGGTTCATTAATAACGAAGCAAAGTTACTGGTGTGGAGCTTCTTGGCAATAATTTCAAATTCCAATGGGGTATCCCAGAAGAAGCAGTATGGACAACCGGCATCGGTACCTAAAGTGAACTTAACACCTTGATGCCAAGCGTTACTTAAGTTCTTGACTAAATCACTAAAGGCGTTATGCATCTTATTCATTTCCCACTTTGGTAACGTCTTGTCACCGTAGGTATTAATCTTCCAGGCACCGCCTAAAGTTGGTGTTAGATAAATATGATGCTTTAACATTAATTTAATTTCTTGATCGTTAACGTAGAAGCCATGTTCAATCGAATCAACGCCCGCTTTAATCGCGTTCATAATGCCCGGATTACCTTCGGCATGGGCCGAAACGATCAAGTGTTTATGATGAGCTTCAACGACCGCGGTATGCATTTCAGCAGCACTTAATTGGGGATCGTCCATGAAGTCCTGTTCAGTCATTACACCACCGGTTGCCATGACTTTAATGGATTTGGCACCCCGTTTAATGCCACGACGAACGGCTTTCCGCATTTCATCACAGGAATCGACTAAGTAGCCCCAGTTCGGCATGTCACCATGGCCACCGGTCATTGAATACGGCCGACCGGCTGGAACAATTCGCGGAACCTTAGTTAACTCACCGGCGTTAATTAATTTGGATAGAACGATGTCAATGTTGTAAATGTCACCACAACTCCGGATGTAGGTAACCCCGGATTTTAACAACGTTCTAAGGTTCTTAATCGCACGGACAACGGCTCGGGTTTGGCTAATGTCCGTATCACCAGTTGGTGTGAACTGATTAAACGTAATGTGGGTATGAACGTTAATCAAGCCTGGCATAACGTATTTACCATGCAGATCAACGATGTGGTCCGCCTTCGGGGCGGCGCCATTGCCTAATTTTTCAATCTTGCCAGACTGATCATCAACTAAGAACCAGCAATGATCTTTAATCCCATCATCTTTACCATTGAATAAATTAAGGTTCTGATATAAAGTTTCAGTCATTATGAACTACTCCTTTAAAGATTTAAATTCCAAGCAGGTACATAACTGCCTTGGAAGTCCTTCTTGATTAGTTTAGCATTTGCTTTACTCTGATATGCTTTAACAACTTTCTTGACGGCTTTTCGATTCTTTTCGCCCTTAGTTGTTGCAATAATGTTGACGTATGGTTTGATCTTACTGTTGATCTTTTCGTGATACAGAGCATCTTTAACCTTTAATCCGGCATCAAAGGCAATTCCGGAATTAATAACAGCTGCAGAGTCATCTTTTAAAGCTCTTGGTGTCTGAGCGGCATCAACGGGTTCAATGTTCAAGTTCTTTGGATTAGAAGTAATGTCCTTCTTGGTTGGAAATGCGGCTTTCTTTAACTTAATTAAGCCGGCGTTCTTTAGCAGGATTAATGCCCGAGCTTCGTTTGAAGTATCGTTTGGAATGGCAATGGATCCACCCTTCTTCAACTGACTTAACTTACTGAGCTTCTTAGAGTAGATACCTAATGGAGCAACGATCGTTTTACCATCGGCAACGATGTGAGAATGATGAGCCTTGTTATAAGCACCTAAGAATTGAATCGTCTGGAAAGCGTTAATGTCATCTTCATGACTCTGTAAAGCAGCGTTAGGTTGAGTATAATCCGTGAACTTTGTTAACTTAACGTGAATCCCTTGCTTCTTTAAACGCTTGGCAATCGGATTCCAAATTCGACTATCATCATCACCAACGATCCCAACTTTAACGGTGTTCTTTTGAGCTGCTGAATTACCACAACCGGATAGAACTAAAGCTGGTGAAATTAATAATGCGGCAACTAATGCAAATTTAACCCAACGTTTGCTAATTAAATGTTTAACGTAATAACTAATGCTTTTCATAATTAAAGAACTCCTTCAAATTAAGTCGATCAATTTTTACACATTCAACAACCTTTTTAAAACTAACATCGCAACTTTCATAACTAATCACTCCTCTTAATCTTAACGGGTACTAAAAAAGCCCGTTCCTACAACATATTAATATTATTGTAGAAACGAGCTTAACTTCGCGGTGCCATTCCACTTCGGCGATAACTTACATTACCGCCCTCAATAACGCCTTACTTAGACTTCTGCACATCCATGAATTAACAAAGAGCCCGTTCCTGACTATGCAGAAACGAACTCATCATTCGTGATACCATTCTACTTTCAAGAACACCTTGTGATGTTCCCCTCGATAACGTTGTCTAAATAAAACGTGTGCCATGGTAATGGTGGCCGACCCATTATTATCTCGACTCAGTGTTTCGATAATACCAATCACAAGCCATTTCATTAACTAAGAATCAATTCACTCTCATCAAAACATGAACTCGCTGATTCATCTTAATTAATTACTTACTTGCTCAAATTGTTTCAATAAATAATTGCTATTTATCTCTCAATGCAATTCTTATAATAAACAATTATCAGCAAATGTCAACCTGATATGAAATAAATTTAATATATTTTTGAAAAATAGCCCCAACAATGTTTCTAATCCTTTTGATACAAAGCTTCTATAATTAAAATTCGGTATAATAATGTCGTGATATAAATTAACGGAATCGAGGGAAATTCATGAAATTACATTTATTATTAACCAGTGATATTCACGGGTATTTGGCACCCACAAATTACATTCACCAAACCTTTAATGAGCCATTCAGCTTAGAACGAGCTGCGACTTATATTAAGCAGCAGCAAACTAAAGATCAGTACACGTTAACATTTGATGACGGTGACTATCTAGAAGGTTCACCATTAGCCGCAAATGCAGCTAATCAATATAACGCACCAAAGCCAATTGACCAGGCTTTTAATGCGATTCGCTACGACTATGGAATCGTTGGTAATCACGAATTTAACTTTGGAATTCAGTATCTTAAAAATTCAATTAGAGAGTCTAAGCGTCAGTTCCTATGTGCCAACATTACCGATGAAAATGATAATTTAGTCTTCGGTAAACCATACGCCATCAAGCAGGTTGGCCCGGTTAAAGTGGGTATCTTAGGTGCCACTACGGCTGGAACTCCCAAGTGGGAATTACCAGCTCACATCAAAGGCTTAAAGTTTCATTCACTGGTGGCAACCGCCAAGAAGTACGTCCCGATCATGCGCAAACAGGCTGACGTAATCGTCGTGGTATATCACGGTGGCTTTGAACGTGATCATAATGGCAAGCCGACCGAGATCCTGGACGGTGAAAACGAAGGGTACCAACTTCTAAAAGAAGTTCCGGGCATCGACGCGTTATTAACGGGCCATCAGCACCGGGTCATTAAGGATCATTTGTTCGGTGTCCCCGTTATGCAGGTTGGCTGCAAAGGCCAGTACGTTGGTAACATTACGTTAGATATCCAAAATCAAAAAGTCGTTAAGAGCAACGTTCACCTGGAACCAATGAAGGGCGTTAAACCCGATCCAGCCTTAACGAAAGTCGTTAAACCGGCTGAAGTCGCGACGGATAATTGGCTTAATCAACCATTAGCCAAAGTACAAGGTAACATGGACTTTAAAGATCCGCACCAAGCCAGAATTAATGGTTGTGCTTACGACCGCTTCATTCAGAAGATGCAGATCCAGTTAACCCACGCTGATATTTCAGCTAACGCCCTCTTTACCGATGATAGTCACGGCTTTCCAAGCCCGGTTACGATCCGTGACATCATGGTGAACTACGTCTACCCGAATAAGCTATGCTTATCGGTTATTAACGGTAAAATTCTGAAAGAGGCCGTTGAACAAAGCGCTAAGTACTTTGACTACCATGATGGCAAGATCGTGGTCAGCAAGGCCTTCAGTGAACCACAACCACTGCAATATTTATATGATTTGTACTACGGCTTTGATTACGTAATCAATGTTGCCAAGCCAATTGGTCACCGAGTTACCAAATTGACCTACCATGGCAAGCCAGTTCGTCCCGATCAGCAGTTTAAGATGACGATGAATAATTACCGTGCCGTCGGTGGTGGCTTCCCGATGTTCAATAAGCACCAGATCAAGTGGATCTCTAAGAAAGGGATGCCACAAATTATTGCGGAATATCTAAAGGAGCATCCGGTAATTAAGGCAGATTCGACTCATAATATGAAAGTAATCTATCAGCCTTAACCCGTATTTTTATGATGCAATAATGATGAACTTAGTGGATTATTATATAAATTTTATTCACTTTTTACTCAATTCGACCCAATCTAACTTCCGTTCATGATATAATTGGACCGAGCTTTCGTCATTCAAATCAGGATTTGACGAATGAGAATTATTAAATGAGGTGACAACTTATGAAAAAGCATACCAAATGGCTAACGCTTGGTACTATTCTGCTAGCCTCAATGACGGGCTTAGCTGCTTGTTCCAACAATAAGCAGTCAAGCATGCCAAATAAGCACGTCCATCTGTCACAGAATTACAGTGTCTCGAGCAAAGCCACGAAAGCTGGTAACGACAGCACCTTGAAGATTGCTAACATCAGTAAAGGGCCCGTAACTCAGCCTGCTGCACCAACGTTAGAAACCACCCAGGAAGGTAACAACATGTATAAGCCCGGTGGCTTCGGTATCATGTTCAATCAGAACAAGGACTACCACATTATTAACGGTGGCCTTGCCAATCTGAAGCTGAATCGTGCCAACAATACCGCAACCGTTACCTTGCGCAAGAACGCCAAATGGTCCAACGGGATGAAGGTTACCGCTAAAGATGTTGAATATCCGTACGAAATCATTGCGAATAAGCACAGTAAATCCAATCAATTTAGTACTGATATGAACGACATTAAAGGGATGGCTGCTTACCACAACGGCAAAGCCAAGAAGATCTCCGGGATTACCTTCCCAGATGGTCCTAAAGGCCGCAAGACCGTAATTCACTTCAACCACTTAATGCCGGCCCTGAAGTACAACGGTAACAGTACCATGTGGAACGGGGTTGAACCTTACGAATACTTAAAGAACGTGCCGATCAACAAATTAGCATCGTCCAGTAAGGTCCGTAAGCACCCGATCTTCGTTGGCCCATACAAATTAAACAAACAGGTTCAAGGTAACATGACCAGCTGGGTACCGAATAAGTACTACTACGGCAAGAAGCCACAAGTTAAGCACATTGATATTCAGGTTGAATCACCTGCTAACATCGCCGAAGCCATGAAGCATAAGAAGTACGACTTCGCCTTTGGTTCCCCGGTATATCAGTACCCACGAATGAAGAAGTTAAGCGACTACACTGAAGTTGGCTTACCTAAATTAGGTTACAACGTCTTTGGTTTCAACGTTGGCAAGACCGATAAAAACGGCAACGCCGTCATGAATTCACACGCCAAGATGGCTAACCGAAGCTTACGTCGTGCCATGATGTACGCATTAAACCTGAACTTAGTTGCCAAAAAGTACGGCAGTGGTTTAACTTACCGTGCCAATACCTTAATTCCACCGGCATACCGTGATTTCCACAGTTCTTACAGTGTTAACCCCGGTTTCCCTCACAACATGAACAAAGCTAAGCAGTTACTTAAGAACGCCGGCTACAAGAAGCGTAACGGCAGTAAGTTCGTTTCTCAGCCGAACGGTAAGAAATTAGTCGTTCGTTACGAATCACCAACCGGTTCATCCCAGGACGACACCTTAGATAACTACTTCGTTCAGCAGTGGCGTCGCTTAGGCATCGATGCCAAATTCACCGAAGGCAAACCGATTGACCAGAATAGCTTAATTGCAACGTTGTTACGTCATAAGCAAACGTCCGTTGACGTTTACCGAATCTACTTCGGTATGAACCCTGAACCAACCCCAACTGGTTTCTTCAGCCGTCAGTCATCATTCAACTTAAGTCACTTTGTAACCAAGAAGAACACTAAACTCCTGAACGAAATGAACGATTCTGCATCGTTCAGTAAAGCCCACCGAGCTAAGGTCTTCAAAGAATGGCAGAAGTACATGAATAAGGAAGCCGTTTACGTTCCTGAATTCTATACCCCAGACTGGACCGCCGTTAACCACCGTGTTAAGGGCTTCAGTATGTCCCCAGCCGACAATAACCTATGGAGTAACTTAAGCTTAACGTCAAGCAAGATTAAGTAATTAAATTCATAATCATTTTTAAAGATCTTTAGAAATCACTTTTAAAGATCTTTTTATTTTCAATGATTATTCCTGTTTAAGAACATTATGTATAATTAAATAAATAATTATTCAAATTAACTTGACATTATCTAAAAATTAGTTAATATAGTAAACGTAAAGTTGATTAAGTCGAAAGAAGGTAAGTTTGATGATACTAAATAGTTCTGAAATGCGAACAATCTCTATCAATTCGCAAGTCGTCATGGTCAGTGTGGTAGTCGTCTTAGACTTATTAGTCTTATTAGTCTTATCACTCTGACTGTGTGAACGTTTGAGAGCTATTTAGTTCTGTTAAATAAGTGTTCACATGGTAATAAACAACTAAACCGTGTGGATGCTTGAATCCTTCATCATCAGTATGTAATTCAAAACCATTCATCATATTTAACATTCATAAATCCTCACGGTTTAGATAATTACCACTAAGCCGTGAGGATTTTTTCGTTACTTCAAAAGAGATGATGTAATTATTGTCCAGGTCGATTTAGAAATTTTTGAATGTTGATGTTGTTGATGAAGATTAATGATGAGGTGAACAAAGTATGAAACGACATAATATTAAATGGTTAACGTTAGGAACAATGATTTTGGCATCGATGTCAGGCTTAGCCGCCTGTTCCAACAACGCGAGTAAAACTAATAAGCACGTTCATTTATCACAGACCTACACTGCACCTGGCAAAGCCACTAAAGCAGGCAACAAGAGTACTTTAAGGATTGCTAACATCAGCAGTTCCCCATTCTCAGGAGTTGCTTCACCAGCTTTACAAACGACTGCTCAAGATGTTGATATGTTCCAGCCCGGTGGTGCCGGTGCCCTATTCAACCAGAATAAGCATTACCAAATCATCAAAGGCGGTTTAGCTAGCTTAAAGCTAAACAAAAAGAACAATACCGCGACCGTTACTTTACGTAAAGGCGCTAAGTGGTCCAACGGCATGAAGATCACCGCAAAAGATGTTGAATATCCATACGAAATCATCGCTAACAAGAAGAGTAAGTCCCAGCAATATAGTACTGATATGAACGACATTAAAGGAATGGCCGCATACCATGCTGGTAAAACCAACAAGATTTCCGGGATTACTTTCCCAGACGGTCCAAAAGGCCGTAAGACATTATTCCACTTTAACCGTTTGATCCCAGCCTTAAAGTACAACGGCAACAGTACCATGTGGGACAGCGTTGAACCTTACGAATACCTAAAGAACATCCCGCTCGATCAAATTCAGTCCTCCAGCAAAGCCCGTAAGCACCCGATCTTCACCGGTCCATACCGCTTAAAGAAAGAAGTTCAGGGTGAATCCACCAACTGGGAACCGAACCCGTACTACTGGGGTAAGAAGCCTCACATTAAGCACATCAACATTCAAATCGTATCACCAAGTAACTTGTCAGCTGCTTTAAAGGCCAAGAAGTATGACTTCGCTTTTGGCTCACCGGCAACTCAATACCCACGCATCAAATCCTTAAAGGACTACAGCGAAGTTGGGACGCCTGAATTAGGCTATAGCGTAATTGGTTTTGACCTTGGTCACCTTAATAAATCTGGCACCAGCGTAATGGATCCAAAGTCTGAAATGGCTAATCCAAACCTACGCAAAGCTATGCTGTACTCATTAAACCTGAACGAAATCGCTAAGAAGTTTGGTCATGGCCTTTCATACCGTGCCAACACTTTGATCCCACCGATTTACGGTAAGTACCATGCTTCTTACAAGTCTCAGCCAGGTTTCCCATACAACATGAAGAAAGCTCGTAAGCTACTAAAGGATACTGGTTACAAGAAACGTAACGGCAGTAAGTACTTATCACAGCCTAATGGTAAGAAGTTAATCATTCATTATGGTGCACCTCAGGGTTCCGCTGAAGATGATGCTCAGGATAACTACTTCTTACAGCAGTGGCGTAAGTTAGGCCTGGACGCTAAATTTACGAACGGTCGTCCATTAGAATTCAATAGCTTAGTTGCCACCCTACTGAAACCTAAGCAGAATTCCATTAACATTTACCGGATCGAATTTGGTTTAAACGCTGAACCAACCCCAATTGGTTTCTTCGGTGACCAGTCCAACTTCAACATGGGTCACTTCGTATCAAAGGAAAACAACAAGCTAATGGCTGAAATGAATAACAAGAAGTCATTCAAGATGCCATACCGTATCAAGATCTTTAAGAAGTGGCAAAGATACATGAACAAGCAAGCTGCTTACGCTCCAGAATTCTTTAACATCACCTGGACACCCGTTAACCATCGTTTAAAAGGCTACAGCTTATCACCTGCCGATAATTACCTATGGAGCAACTTGGAATTAACTGCTAAGTCACCTAAGTAATTCTAATCATTGCATATATCTCCTTAATTAAATAGACATCAAACGAAAAGGACCTCACCTGATTAAGTTCAGATGAGGTCCTTTTTGTGCATATAAAGAGCTTAACTCATAGTACTTTTGGTCCCGGTGTTGACATAATCGCCAGGATGTGATCACCAAAAATCTGCCAGTCCTTGGTGTTACCAGGGATTACTAAATGATCGCCGGCTTTAATTTGATAACGGGCGCCGTCGACCATAATCTGACCGTTGCCATGCAAGATCGACAAGACCGTAAATTTCCTGTTCGGTAAGTTAAAGTTACAGCGACCGTGATCAATCTTGATCTTACTAACGTTGAAATAAGCGGCCTGAACCAATCGAGTGACTTTACCGCCACCAACGGTTGCTGTAAGCGGCCGTAATTCAGGATAAACCGGCGGAACCTTAATCATATCGATCGATTTTTTAATGTCTAATCGGCGTGGCTTGCCAGTTGTTGGATCAATTCGATTAAAATCGTAGAACCGGTAAGTAGCATCGGAACTGTGCTGTGTTTCTAGAGCAACAATCCCCTTACCTAAGGCGTGGACCATCCCAAACGGAACGTAGATAAAGTCTCCGGCATGAACCGGAATCGTCCGTAATAGTGATTTCCACTGGCCGGTCTTGATCCAGTGAACCAACTGTGATTTAGAACGGGCATTATGACCATAAAATAGGCGAGCTCCCGGCTTCGCAGCGATGATGTACCAGCATTCATCCTTGCCTAAATCATGATCGTGTTTCTTAGCGTAAGCGTTGTCAGGATGAACCTGAACCGATAAGTTTTGGTGAGCATCCAGGATCTTGGTTAAGATTGGAAAACGCTGGGTAGTATCAACGTTACCGAAGATTTCCGGATGGGTATACCAAACTCGGGCTAACGTCTGGCCCTTAAATTTACCGTTGCGAACTCGGGTTAAGCCATGGGGATGGCCACTAACGCCCCAACATTCACCAGTATGGTTCGATGGGATTGGGTAATGATAGAGACGCTTTAAAGCATCCCCACCCCAAAGTTTTTCATGAAAAACTGGTTGCATAAATAAGGGTTCTGACATATGATCATTTCCTTAAAATTAATTAATCTACAGTAAGCGCTTTCATTACTATTAAAATCTAAACTAATTTAATATGTTCATTTCAACTCTAAATATAGTTATTTAGTCAGCATAAATTATGTTGATTTCGTGGCTCGCTTCTAGTTATTTCATAGGTCCGCGAGTAAACAAAAACGCCATTCGTTTTCGAATGGCGTGTCATAGATTTAGGAGAAGGATTCACATAAAAATGAAGTAAGTATTACTTATGAGCCTGCATAATGTCCGGCAGGGATTTTAGGTTCTCACCATGGTAGTAATTAAAGAACTGCTGTAACGGATAATGCTTCGTCTTGGTTTCACCACGACGGTAATTTGGCGAGACGGCTTCAGTGAATTTACCATTATCTAAATGAAGATTGAGGTCTTCAACCGGAATGGCCCGTTCGTCGACGACTTTGGCATCGATCAAGAACGGATGCCCAGCTTTCATCGTCCTAAGGGCCTGTTTCAAAGCATCCGGTACTTCCGATGGTTTGATTATAGTTACGGCATTAACGCCCATGCTCTTAGCAATACCGGCAAAGCTCTGACTCTGCAGATCAACACCGAATTTGTCCATCGGGGCATCCTGCTGTTCACTGGCGATGAAGCCTAAGTCTTCATTAGAGGTAACAATGTTCAAGACTGGTAAATCATACTTGTGGAGCGTTACCAGATCCTGCATCACCATTGACATGGCACCATCACCGGCTAAATTAATAACCTGATGTTTTGGATAGTCCAACTGGGCCGCAATGGCACACGGTAACCCGTAGCCCATCGTGGCAAATAATGCCGACAAACTCCACTTATGATGGTATAGATTTAAGTAACGGAGACTGTCAATCGTGTTGTTACCAGTATCAACGGCATAAATGGCACTCGGGTCAGCTAACTTGTTGATCCAGTAGTAAAGCTGCTGAGTGTGAAGATACTTGGTGTTCATCGTCTGAATATGATGTAAATACTGATTCCAATTCTGTTTATCAGCAACTAAGCTCTGGAAGTAATGTGACGTCTGGGCATCGTGACTAGCTCGAAGAGCTTTGGTTAAAAAGTCACCGGCATCCGACCAGATGCCAAGATCTAGTGAATGATGTTTGCCTAATTCGCTGCGATCATCATCGACTTGAACGTACTTGAACGGATGGGATGCATAATAAGTCCGTGAGAACGAGAAGTCACCACCGATCGCGATCACTAAATCGGCAGACGAGATGGCTTCGTCAGCGGGCTTATCAGCAACTCGGTTAGCGGAACCCAAGAAGCCCTCGTATTTTGGATTAATTAGGCCTTTGCCTAAGACATCAGCACAAACCGGGATCTGTAACTTCTTGGATAATCGAACGACTAAAGCACCGTTGTTCTTAATTCCGCGACCGATGTGCATCACCGGACGCTTAGCCTGTTTAACCAGTTTTAAGAATTGGAGGATCTCTTGATGGGTGGCTTTCGGTTCAGGCTGCTTCTTATCCATAACTTCAGGTGCACTGGTGTAATTCCCTTCCGGAATTTTAACGTAACCAAAGTTATTTGGAACCACGACGACCGAAACGCCCTGGTTCTTGTAAGCCTGTTTAACGGCTTCGTTAATCACGTGCGGTAAACTTTCGGGTGTCATCACGATCCGGTTGTACTTCGCGATGTTGGCGAACATCGGGGATTCCGGAAATTCCTGGAAGTAATCATAATTCATTAACATGTTTGGGACCTGACCAACGATTGCTAAGACCGGTGCATGATCCGCTTTGGCATCATACAAGCCGTTAACTAAGTTAGCGGCACCTGGACCAGCGGAGCCAAAGCAGACCCCAATCTTGCCGGTTAATTTGGCGTGAGCACTGGCTGCCAATGCGGCAACCTGTTCATGACGGACCTGAATGTATTTCATGTGATTCTTTTCTTGATCTAAAGCATGCATCAATGAATTTAAGGAGCCGGCTGGATAACCGAACATATCTTTAACCCCATACGATTCAAGTACCTTTAACGCGATAACGTACGCTTCATCTTTTTTAGCCATAATATAACCTCTTTAATATCAATTAATCAAACTATGACTCGGTAACACTAGGTTTTAAATAATCAGCATTATTAATTAATCACCATAGGAAATCGCCATGACGAAATGTGTAATTAAATGGGCCCTCACTTATGCAAGCGCTTACATTATATGCACGATCATGACTTTTCATATTTAATGATAAGCGCCTTAATTCGATAAGCAATCATTTAGATCGGCTAAGATTAATTTGTGCAATATGTAATTTGATTTTAAAACAAAAAGCCCACGCAATCCGTGTTGCGTGGGCGATATAATTTATCAAATTAATAAGTGTTATTTACGACGTTTTTTGAAGCCTAAGGCATGACCTAAGCCACCCAGGATCGCTAAGACCCCGGCGATGATGCTAGCCCAGATCGACGTGTGATTTATGGATTCGTTCGGATTCGGTTTGTTAACCTGGTGCGATTGGATAAAGTCAGTCTTATAACTTCTTGAATGTGCATCATCATCATTCATGGATGACCCCGGTTGAGCATTAAGTTTAACAGATCCGGAATTATGGTTGGCATCCCCAGCTACATCAGGCTTAGCCTGTTGGCGAGTTTGATTGGAATTGATCATCTTACCAGCATAATGTGTCGGTTTAGCAGATTTAGTTGAATCAGCAATCGCCTCAGTGTGATCAACATTCGGCTGGTTGGCATTGATTGAATGATTAGTCTTATGATGAGTTACTTGAGCAGAACCATCTAAATCCGAATTGGTGGATGAACTTTGACTAAAATCAGATGCCACTTCAGTACTTTCCGGCGTCACAACGTTCTGATCTTCATGATTTGAATTCGAGGTTTGCTGAGTAGCACTCGTATTAGCGGCAATGGATGCCGAAACACTAGCAGCTACACTGGCTGCAGTTGAGGCGCTAAGAGAAGCCGAAGTGGAAGCACTAGTACTTGCTGACAACGATGCTGAAGTTGACGCACTTAACGAATTACTAGTGGATTCCCTTGCACTCTTTGCGGCATTAGAACTTGCCGTGGCCGCGGCTGAACTTGCGGCTTTAGACTCACTCGCACTTTTGGCTGCGGCAGAGGCACTAGCTCTACTCTGACTAGCTGATGCGGATGCACTGGCACTCTTACTAGCTGCAGCCTTAGAAGCACTGGCGCTTTGACTAGCAATACTATTAGACATTGATGCTGATTGACTTGCTGATGTTGATGAAGAGGCACTTGCTGAATTAGAGCTTGCAATCGATGCCGAAGTGGAAGCACTTATACTATTAGCTGTTGATATCGATTGACTAGTCGAAGTACTTGCCGATAGCGATGCACTGGTGCTTTGTGATGCTGATACTGATGCGCTAATACTCTGACTTTGAGCAGTCGATGCACTCAGACTTGCTGAAGTGGATGCCGCGATACTAGCTGATGTGCTTAATGATGCAGATGTCGAAGCACTTAAAGAGTTACTAGTCGATTCACTTGCACTCTTGGCTGCTTTAGACGCACTCTCGCTCTGACTGGCCGCCGCGGATGCACTAGCACTTTTTGCAGCACTGGCACTTGCACTAGCAGCCTTGGATGCATTTGCTTCACTTGTGCTCTTTGAAGCACTAGCTGAAGCTGAGATCGCTGCAGAGGTTGAAGCACTTTGACTGGCACTAATACTATTGGCTGTTGATATGGAATTACTAGTCGAAGTACTGGCGGATAATGAAGCAGAGGTCGAGGCACTTAATGAGGCACTAGTACTTTGACTCGCAGAAGTGGATGCAGACAAACTAGCAGATGTACTGGCGGATAGCGAAGCGCTCGTACTTTGAGATGCCGATTCACTAGCGGCGGTACTAATTGATGCCGAGGTCGATGCGCTAGCACGCTGACTTTGCGCGGTTGATGCGCTTAAACTTGCTGAAGTGGATGCACTTAAAGAAGCCGATGTGGATGCACTTTGACTAGCACTAATACTATTAGCCGTTGACACAGAATTACTAGTTGAAGTACTGGCGGATAATGAAGCACTTGTGCTTGCTGACGTTGATGCACTAACTGAAGCAGCAGTACTTGCCGATAACGAAGCACTCGTACTTTGAGATGCACTTGTGGATGTGCTAGCACTTTGACTCGCAGAAGTCGATGCAGACAAACTAGCGGATGTACTGGCGGATAGTGAAGCGCTTGTACTTAGGGACGCTGATGTCGAGGCACTAAGACTTGCCGAGGTTGATGCGCTTAAAGATGCACTCGTGGATTCACTAGCACTTTTTGCAGCACTGGCACTTTGACTGGCTGCTGCGGATGCATTGGCTTCACTTGTGCTCTTCGAAGCACTGTCAGATACCGCTTTTGAACTTGCAGCTGCAGAAGCACTTGCTGATGCAGCACTAGCACTGGATGCACTATTACTTTCAGCATTTGCACTATTCTGTAAACTTGTTAAGGTACTATTAGCTAAACTTAAATTGTAAGATTCACTATTATTAAATGTACCAATCATTGAAGCTGCAGAACTAATGATTTGCCGATCATAATTGGCTCGTTTAAGCTGGGTGGCTATATATTCATATTTTGCATACTTATTTAATAAAGTGCCATCTTTAGCATAATCATTGATCCAGTTTACCGTAGATCCAAGTGTACTATCTATACTTGTAGCATCTGACAATGCAGAAGAAGCCATATATCTAGGACCGCTGTCACCATGTTTATTCTTTTTTGTACTAATCGTTTTATTGGTTAACGAATTAATAATGTGATAATAACCAGCTAATGCAGAATTAGCAACGCTATTATTATACTGGGAAACAGCTTGACTAACAGCTCTTATACTACTCTGATACGCTTTATCAGATTGATTATCCATTAAAGCTGATGCATTAGCATTAACGTATTGATAATCATTAGCAGCCATTGATATTGCTGTATCACCCACGCTGCGCATTAAATTATTGGCACTTGTATTTAGCGATACGATATCTGAACTATTTGCACCGTTAGCATTATTTACATAGCCATCCATCGTTTGTCTAAAGTCAGAATACCCCGTTAAGCCAGTATTACTATAACTATTAAGGGCTGAGCTCAAACTATTAATATCTTTATAAGTATTATTAGACGATGACTTACCTTTATTATCGTTTTTATAGTTATTACCATTATTCTGTCTTGAAACTTTCGCTTTACTAAAAAGCTTGAAAAATTTCATTATTGATTGATGATTACCATTAGAGGTACTTAGGCTTTGAGTTGTCATCTGATTTGCATTAGATAACGAATTGGCATTTGATTTAGTCTCTGTCGATGAACTAATGGAATTTGAAGTTGCTTGCGATACCTTATTTACAGATGCCTTTGAAGCAGAACTAGATCCAGTTGAATTAGTGCTACGGCCACCCATTTTGTTCGCATGCTGCAAATGATACACTGGTGAATAATTATCACCGGTATTTTCTCCTGAATTTTGATTTGCAGTTAACGAACCCTTTTGACGATTAACGTTATTTTCAAGGGCATGATTATCGCCAGCTGATCCCTTAGGCTTATTATTCAGACTGGTTGTTCGAGCGCCATTACTTTGTCGATCGGCTTGAGCATGAGCCTTGGTATGCGACATCATTTTGGCGCCACCGAGCGTCATTAATAGCGTCATTGCCACGGTAAGCCCGTGTTTTTTAATTTTACGCAAAACTTTTTTACCTCTAACTTTCTTACCTTGATGCTGATTGTTATATGACATGATTAATTCGGCTTCCCTATTTTAATCTGCATCATTATGTCGTTATTTATACTTTATGTGTTGAAATCTTAATATATTCTAAATTTATTATAGCCCATAACTTAGTTAAAAAGTGTCAATTCTTACAAAAAGAAAGGGCCCTTAGAGTTTAAATTATAATTATACACGAATCACAAAAAATAAAAAGGTCCAATTCCAATTAAAATTGGAATCAGACCTTAGATTTGATTTAATTATTAAGATTTATTTGCGACGTTTCTTAAAGCCAAGCGCATGACCAAGTTCAGTCATGATCGCTGCTAAACCAGCAAAGACTGAAGCCCATACCGAAGTATGAACGATTGGTTCGTTAGTCTGCGGCAATTTCTTAGCTAGGCGAGCTCTTTCACGACTACCTAACTTTAACTGGCCAGAATGTTCAAGCATTTGTCGAGCTAAGCGTGGGTTATGCTGCACTGCATAAGCAAACCGTTGAGACGGTGTCAAGTTAGCAGTGTGGCCTCTTGACTGTCCCATTCGGCTTCCACTTAATTGACCCATTGAGCTTTCGGCACCCAATCTCAGCTGTTCTTCCTTGACGGCTTTGTAAACCTTAGAGTTATGAACGGCTAAGTAGTTCATGTCGTTGACCGATGCTCCCAGGGCAACGCGATGAAGAACGTCACGATAAAGTTGAGTATTAGTCGGTTGCTGAGTAAGCTGCTTAGCAATTCGGTTAGCCTTTTGGGCAACGTGGTTGTAGGTCGTCAGCTGTGTCTTTTGCAAGTGGGTCAATTGTTCTTTGATCCCTTGTAATTGAGCAACCTTACGATCATGCAATACCTTTGGATACTGCTTTGGATCAATCAGTTTAGCAGTCTTTAACTGATGTTTGTTCATGTGAACGGCATCGGTAGGCGTGACGCGATGATGAGCAATATCACGGTTAATCTTCTTAGAGCTTGGTGCCTTTGGGTTAGATGGTTTAGCTTTATTCGCCTTTCTAGAAGCACTCGAACTAACCTTCTTAGAAACTGATGATGGAGTACGTCCACTAGTTGAAGTGCTACTACTTGGGATTATCGGTGATGGATAAACATCAGGTGCGTAGTAAATATCATTAACGTAACTAGTTGCACTATGATTGCCATTGCAATAAGCATCCAAAGAGCTTGACGTTACGGACGGCACAGTACTATCTGCACTCACTTCATGGTAGCGAATGTCGTTAAAGATAATGCTAGACGGAACACTGATCGAACCGAATTGGCTACCTAACCAGCTACCATAGGAATGGACATGCGTAACCAGATCTTCACTATCAGCGCGGCTGTATGTGATGGTCCTGGTTGATGCTGAACTGAGTGCTGAACTAGTCCCGCTGATTAAGTAGTTGACCGTATCGGTAGCCGTAACAACGTCTGAACTTTGAGCACTTGGATCTTGAATATAATAGACATCCATCACGTATGACGCATGTGAATTATTTTCTGTAGAAGCCACAGCAAATGAACTGGTTGGGATATACCCACTATTAAGAGCTGAGCTAGTCGACCAATCATCGATGCTGAGACTGGTTGGCAAACTAAATCCATTTGCGACCCAACTACCGTAACTATCAAATTTCGAATAAGTATGATCAATATTTTCAGATTGACTCATTGAAATCGATAAGTCTTTTGTAGAAACTATTGAACGACTTAGATGGTCATTATTACTCTGAATTTCAATATAATTAATGGTTGCGGTTGCCGACGAAGTATTCCTTATATTAGACGTACTATCAGATGCATAATAAACGTTATTTGAATAACTAGTAGCCGACGAATTACCACTGTATGCCTGATCTAAACTAGATTGGCTTACGCTTGGCAACGTCACGTCAGCACTAACTTCGTGGTAATGATGTCCATATGAAGCAAGACTTGCTGGATGAGATACCGAAGCGAATTTACCATCAGTTGACCAACTACCGGTAGAATGAGCATTCGTCACTTCGTTCACACTATCCGATCGACGGTAAGTGACGGACGTGGTGGATGCCGACCGAAGTGCTGAAGTGGTTCCGCTAATTAAGTAATTAACGGTATCGGTAGCTGTAGTGATGTCGGAACTTGATATCCATGGATCTTGAACGTAGTAAACGTTCATTTCGTAATTAGCGGAAGTATTTGATGCCACGCTAAAGGAGCTAGTCGGAATATAGTCACCGCCATTAGCCACTCCATGCACGTTTGTCCAATCAGAAATACTCAGGCTAGTCGGTAAGCTAAAGCCACTAGCAACCCAGGATCCGTAACTATTAAAACTAGAGTTGTTTTCATCACTATCCTCGGATTGATACATGGTAACGGTACTTGATGCCGAAGATATAACTTTGGAATCACCAGTAAATGAATTCCAATTAATATTGCTTAATTCAACATAGTTAATCGTTGCAGTAGCACTCGAGGTATTAGTCTTATGGATAAAGGTGTCAGGCGCATAACTAACCACGTAAGTATGACTGCTATTTTCACCAGAGGTTAACTCACTTAAAGCTGAGCCCGTTGGATAAGTATCAAAGCCGGATTCAACACTTGCGACGTGCCAGCCGTCACTAAGTGAACTAGAAGCCGGTATATTGAAGCTTCCCTCTGATAGGCTCCAAGCACCTGACGAAGTGAATGAATGAGTATCAGGGTTATACAATCCTGGACGACTATAAGTAACGGTTTGAGTACTTGTGGAATTTGAATAATCATAACTACGACCGTCATTACTCTGGCCACTAAAGATGTACTCAATATTTCGACTTACTTTCGCCGTCTGGGATGACGCACTGTCCTGTGCATAATAAACATCTTCCGTGTATGAATAATTATTATTAGCCTTAATTGAATCTAACGAAGTTGGCAGATCAGAAGAAATCAGCTGTGATGATACAGCGTGGTATAACGGAACACTCGGACTCCCAGGTTCAGAAAAGCTGCTACCGTTCGTAATCGTCCACGCACCGTAGCTGTAAACACCACTACTATACTTATCTTGATACTGATCACGGCCATAAGTAATTGCAGAACGATAAGTACTAGCTACAGAAGAACTATGATTACCATCGCTCAAGTAACTAATCGTTATATTAGCGTGAGCGGTCAGTTCCCCATCACTTGAAAAGTCAATGGCAACATCAGAAGCATAGTAGATATCCTGACTTAAGCTAATCTTACCAGACTTACCACTACCGCTGATTGAATCACTTGCAACATTTGAATTAGCGGAACTATATGCGGAACTTAATTCATTGGAAGTAACGGTTGGCGTCAATCCAGCCACGTTTTGGGTTACCAAATGATAATGACCGCTACTATAACTCACATCAGAAGCCGCACTATCAGAATTAAAGACATTCGATGTCCAGTCCCCGTAACTATGGGTATGGGTTACAGCATCGTAGTCATCTAGACGACTAAACTGAATCGTATCGGTTGCCGAAGAACTAACTGATGTACTGCCGCCCTGAATGTAGTAATTAACCGTATTCGTGGCTTCGACCGAATCACTTAATGAACTTACGCTATCTTTTTGATAGTATACGTATTCATCAATCGTACTAGTCTTGTCCGCGATTAAGCTGTTCGATGCATAATCCGAGGTTTCTGGAATCATCTTAGAGCCGGTAATGTGGTAACCAAACACACTCGCCCTGCTCGGGGCTTTACTGAAGGCGCTAGTGGTTGACCATGAACCTAAGAGACTAACACTCGGATTATTGGAGTCTTGGGATCCCAATTGAGTATATTCAATTGAACCCATCGAAGCACTAGTAGCGACATCGGAACCATCGCTTGTCTGGTAATGAATAAATTCATTAACATAAGCACTGTTACTTACTCTCGTATAAGAATCACTAGCGTAATAAACCGCACTACTATAAGTAGCAACTCCGCTATTATCATCACTGGACGTTGCATTAGCGTTATGATTTACAGCATCATAAGCTGAAGTCAATGCGTCTGTTGCAGAGCCTCCGGAATCGATGGTGGATGCAGCAAATTCAGAAACATCTTTACCATCACTCTTTAAACTATAACTTGGCGTTACTCGGTGATAATACTTACCATTACTGGACAAGTATAAAGGTGCACTAATGGACGCAAAGTTAGCGGAACTTACGGCGCTCCAATTACCATATGAATGGATCCGATGATCAAGCGAACCAGCACTATAAGTATCGTAACTATCAGTACGCGTAAATCTCAGCGTATCAACTGAATCTGACTGAAGTGATTTACCACTATCGGGACCACCATTAATCAGATACTGAACGGTATTTTGAGCCGACACACAATCCGTTCCGTTAGATATTGAATCAGGTTCATAGTAAATCCAGTTATTGATCGTCGAACTAAATGCACTAGTATTGATAGCATTATTAGCTGGATTAGCAACGTTTGCTACACTAATACCGCTTGCACTTATTGATGATGGTGCTGAAGTCACCAAACTATTTCCGCTAGTAGCGGAATCACCATAACCAGAAGCATATACGTGCATTGATGATGAACTAAAGCTATTTGGTACATTACTAAAATGATCACCAGAAACTAAACTCCATGGGACAAAGCTATCGTTAGCACCGTTATTTTTATCGATATTATTAGTTCGAGTGTATAAAACCAAGCCATTCGACACGGAAGAACTCACGTCACTTCCGGCACCATTAATATAGTGAAAAACCTCGTTTACTTCAACACTCTGTGTTTCACTAGCGAATTGATCCTCCGTATAATTTACCCAATTAGTATAACTGTTCTTAGAACTGAATAAACTACCATACGCTGTAGTACCATCAATAACTCCCGCTGAAGAAATATTCATATCGATTACAGATAATTTATCGTTTGTCATAGAACTTCCCGAGACACTCCCGAAACTTCCGGCATCTGAATAGAACGGCGTAGCAGAAGTATTGCCATTCAATTTATAATCTTTATACGAATCTTGAATGATCGAACTAAATGCACTAGCACCTGATGCACTCCATGACGTCCAGCCAATATAACCAGATGGATTATTAGTATCGGTGCTACTGGATTGAGAATAATGTAACGTTTCTACAGAACTGGAAGTTGTAAGTAAACTACCATTACCATCATAGAAACGATAGTAAATGGTATCCGTTGCTGTCGTTGAGTTAACGGCAACGCTGTAGCTATCAGGAATGTAGTACAGATTCTGTGCAAAGCTGGTTTCGCTATTAGCTCTCAAAGATTTAGAAATATCAGCACCAGTAGCAATCGAACTATCATTCTTATAATGATGAACACCCAACACTGAAGAATCGTATGCATTATTACTAGCTAAGTGGTAACGAACACTTCCTGAACTAATGTAACTTAATGCCCACGTACTATTCCATGACCACGCAGAACTCGTGGTAGACCAGCCTCGAGCAACATAATAACTAGGATTATTAGCACTACTACTCCAACTTTCGGTTTGCGTATAATTTAATATGCTTTCAGCAGAGGAATTAACTGAACTAAAGGCTTCACTACCATTTGAATTTAAGAAATGATAATTAATAACGTCACCTGCACTAGCTTTATCAGAATAGCTGTTTGGGTAGTAAACGACTTTATAAGTATAATTATAAGCTTCACCAGTCATGATACTAAACTTATCAGAAGCACTACTGTAAGTAGACATGGTAGAGCCGCTACTTAATGTTCCATTATCATTAGGAGCCGGTGCTGAGAAACTTGCACCACTTGTTGAATTTAATTCTGAATCTAAATCAGCAGATGTTGAGCCAATATTAGGCAATGCAATGGATGAAAAGTCTGGATGCCACCCAGTTACAGTTGGTGAAACATCTGAGTTACTAATGCTCTGACCACTCAAACTCCATGCACCTTCAGATTCATCCGAATGAGTAACCGCATCTTCAGTATAGCTTTGAATATAAACTTCAGAACTATCAGATGCACCGGGTGCTACTGGCGATATAAAATTATAGTTAGCGTTCGATGCCATACTATAAGTAATCTTAGTGTCTACAGTTGCGAAACGTGTCTGACCAGAGATCAAGCTATGCGTCAAGTAAATATTATAGATTAAATGATGTTGGTCATAACTCGAAGTGGTCGAATTATAACTATCTTCATTTGCTTGATTGAATTTATAATCCAATGAATACGTCGAATTAGCAGCACTAGTGGTTATATTGACTTCACTAGAATTATTACCATAATTAGCGACATATCCTGAAT
Source organism: Acetilactobacillus jinshanensis (assembly GCF_004359375.1). NCBI lineage: Bacteria > Bacillati > Bacillota > Bacilli > Lactobacillales > Lactobacillaceae > Acetilactobacillus > Acetilactobacillus jinshanensis. Next base: position 659,710 of record NZ_CP034726.1, read on the forward strand.
CAATTCGATATCCTTTAGAATATAAGCTTTGTAAAGTAATCTGTGGATTATAAACCAATTCTCCAGCCGTATAACTACCGGAAGTACTATTAATATAGGAAGCTCCAGCTGATGAACTAGTGGTTGTATTCATACTTCCAAAACTACCGTTGTATGCAACTAACGAATCATTATCGCTAATGTCGCTCAATGATTTACCATTAAAGGCATCAATATAATGAACTTCAATATGACTTTTTGGCTGCAAGTAAATATAGACGTTCTGAGATCCATAAGTAAATTTAGTTGGAAGTTGATCACCATCATAAACACTACTATTTATCATCGGTATCCCGGTCACAGCAACGACCTGATAATTATCATTGATGTAATTCCTAGGGATATAACCAGTAGCATGAGTTAACGTCTTATAATAATTCAAAGTTGTTTCATCCGTGGAAGAGGCGTTTCCGTTTGTATTAAATTCTGTCCCTGGCATTGGGTTCGGAGCATATAACGACTTAGTATTTAAATCAACATTTGATTGTGACCCATTTCCACCGTCTAAGTTTTGATCATTAACTAAACGATAATGAATTTGAATTCCCGGTGCAGTAACGTAGATTGGGTCATTATTTCCTGAATCCCGATTAACGTTGATACTCTGGGAATTACTTTCAATCAGATTTGTCTTGGCGTTACTGTTATTTTGATCATAATATGATGATGCGTAAGAAAACTTATTGAATTCAGCATAGCTATCATCATTTACGGTACCAGGTAATTTATACCCGGCTGAAATCGACGTGCCACCAGATTTTACAGTATGTCCATCAATTTCACTAACGAAGGCGTTGTCCAATTCGGCATTATATTCAGAATTAGCTGACATAGAATTAGCACTACTACCGACGTTAACACCAATGTTACCAACGCTTGAATCACTTTGATCATAAGCATTACTGTAACCATGAGCTGAATAACTAGCATCACTTGTTGGAATCCCCGGTACATAAACGGCACTGCCTAATTGGGTAAGGTGTGTCTGACCGTTCAAATCTCGGCATACATAATAAGGTGTTACAGACGGGTTCCTTTGAAGAACGATAGTAATCACGGGAGTATAGCCAACTTCACCAACGGATTTTTTAATGACTCCGTTATTGGTTAAATTAACGGGCGTCCCAGAAATATACAAATTATGCTGATCATCATTTAGGTGATCTCGATCTGCTGAATAATCCTGATCACCAGTTCGGTAGACTCCTGGAATAACGTATACTTCATGATATCCTTCCTGCGTATAATCCCAGAACGGATTAGATGTCTTACCAGATTGATTATAATAAGTCTTATAAGCCGTATTACTAGGATCATTGGTATTTTTACCGTTAATAGCATCACTAACAGTATTACCAACCGGTCCATCAACCAAGAAATCATGCGCACCCTGCATAGCAACGCCTAATGACGTCCGTTTCGAAGAATTTATAGAATTATAATGGCTTACTGCATCAGCCTCCATACTAGATTGGGCTGACGTCGATGCCGATTCCGAATCAATTGGGTTACCATCGGTATCTTCATAACGAACGACCAACGGGAAGTCATACTTACCGGTAACGTTTGGATTACCCAGATCAACGGTTGACACATAAATGAAAGTATCGTTAACCGGTTGAATGGCGGATGGTGAATCAGTCCTGACAACGTAAACATCTACATTGTCACCATTCTGAAGCTGAGTTTCCAATTTCCAGGTTCCATCGGATTGTAACGTGGAAGTCCTTTCATCCGATATCCCCTTTAAAAACGAGGCAATATCAAATTCAGATTTGTTACCAGTTTTTGAACTATTATCCTGCACATCGTTAAATAACTGAGTGATAGCGTTACTACCGCTATTACCTTCACTAAACTGATAACCAGTATCTAAATCAACAAAGTGAATCGTGCTTTGGGCCTTAATCTGTTTATCAGCAAGGTACACGACCGCTTTTTCGTTCGTGGAATCTTTGCCATTATCATTATCAGTCAAGCTAGTTCCATCAGGCCAGATATTTAATTGAGGGTTACCAATTCCTAACGTCCACGTTGGACCCGTCATGCTATTAATTTCATGACCCTGATTTCTTTCAGTGTCTCTGACGGAATCTAAATAACTCTGTTCATAGCCGGAATCATATAGTAATTGATGAACTTGCTGAATTTTAGTTAAGCCTGGTTGAGCAAGATTCCAGTCAGCATTATATTCACTACTATTTGTAAGTAATGTCTGTGGCTGACCTTTAGAATCATCTAAATAAATGGTTCCGTCAGCATATGCCGTAAATAATTGACTTGGGTTACTACTCTCAGGCTGAGTAGTCGATGCATCATATATGGGGGTCGTGGCTATAGGCGTATCACTATTTGATCCATATCGTTTCAAATAAAATTTACCATCAATGTTATTATAATAAATCTCATCATTAGCAAAGCCTAAATTATCATAATAATTTGGGGTATTACGATTTGTCGGATCAAACGTAAATGTATTTGTAGTATATCCCGGATAAAATTGGTTATTATTAGCACCATTATTAGTGGGTGACGGAAATGCATTTCCACCAGGTGTAATGTTTTTTCCATCATCAGTCATGTAATTCTGGGAACCTAGGAACTGAACGGTGTACTTAACCGGCTGAGCATAGGCGTTCATGTCACCTAAATAGAAGTTAGCCCCGCTGCCGTCAGCACCATTCGTTACTTCCTGAGCTTGATAACTAGGCTTTGATGAATCAGACCTTAGGATATTATTATCATTACTAGCAATTGTATTAACAACATCAAATTGGATAGAGTTCCCATTGGATAACGTGTAATAGCCGTTTAAATCATCAATGTTATTACCATTACCATTTTGGGTGACAGAATCTTCTGAATTATGATACACACATAAGTTACCGTCTTGATCGGCTAAGACTGCGGCGTTCTGTGGATACCATGTAATATTACGATTATTTTTATAGGAAACGTTATATCCGGGTGTCCCAGAATCACCTACTTTAGGCGTTTCCGTCAAGACATCATTAGAAGCACCGTTAGCCAATCCTAAGTAAGTTACGGCACCTTGATGTGTTGATAATCCAATCGTAGGAGTGCCATCTGCAGAATATTTAACGGAATTAGGAATAACTTGAAGAAAACGCAATTCAACGTTGCCATGACCCTGACTATCTTCTCCGTTTGAATTACTGGATGTTTTAACGATCTGAACTACCCAATCATTCTGTGGTAAATTAGGATCTTCACCTTTAAAATGATCGATATTAACGTAGGGTAAACACTGAATAATGGTGCCCGACGGGACTAAACTATGAGCAATATCGTAGCTGGCGTTTTGCTGGGTAGTCTGAATATTATGGGCATTATGCTCAGAAATTTTATTATAATCCTGAGGGTTATCATAATTACGAGCATAATTTTCAGGATTGTTATTTAAATCATCATTATTACGGTCAATCCCATTACCATTATCTATCGTTGGATTTACAAAGTTAGTGTAATACGTATCAATATCAGTTTGATCACGCTTATCGGGGCCCCATAACCGATAGTTATAGAAAATATTGGGTGCCGTCGTTAAATCATTATACTGACCCTGTTTAACGGTGCCGTAATAAATAATCGGTACCATTTCCTGCTGAATATTTGCCGTCACTTTGGTGGGATCTGTTGGGGTCGGTACAATATGACCACTATTGATGTCGACCCATTCTTGCTTAGCACCGATCATGCTGTATCCAGTACCATTAATAAACTGTTGATCTCGTGTTAATCCATCCCATTGATTACCGGGTACCCCCTGGCCAGTAATGGTAGCCTGGTCTTTTAGATTACCTTCACTAATCAAGAAGTAGCCATTTAAAACGCTATTATTATTAGGTTCATAAAACTTATTATCAAAGTTTGTTCCATCTGTAGATTGATAAGTCGGTTCATCCTTAGCGGGGTCATAATAATTTAAGGCTCCCCGTGAGATCTGGAAATTATTATCTTTATTATACTGGGTGTTCCAGAAAGTAACCGTTGCTGGCGTATACAGACCAGTAGCTGATGAATCATAATTAGGGTTATTCGTGCTTTGATAATGATCATAATTAGCTAGTAATACCGGAGCCTGAATATTTTGGTTAACGGGTACTAACGGAATATCCACTTCAGTTGGATTATTGTATGTACCTTTTACACCATTTTTACCAAATACAGGTATTACCGTAGGCTTACCAATTCCTAATCCTTGTGGGACGTTAGCACTGTTAAACTGGCTCTGATTATTATAGATTACCGAATTGCCGTCAACACCGGCTAGTACACCGTTACTAAACGATACCTGATGACCTTGATCTGTATAATAATCATACGGATCTGCCGGTTGAGCAGGACTTTCATCATTATCCATTGGCTGAGCATTGACATAGTACTTATTAGTTCCATATGTATAAGCAATCTTAACAAAATAACGGTTTGCATACAGATTTAACCGACGGCTTTTATGATTTTCACGAGCACCGTACCAATAGTTACCGTGATCATTACTACCGTTCATAAAGTTATCGGTTCCCGTGTTACCCTGGCCTTCACCAAGAACGACGGTGCCTAATTCATCATTATCCGTGGCACCTTGTCCTAAACTAAAGTTAGGGTATAGTCCATAATTGGGATTGTAAAAATCATTCATAATTAAAGGATAAGGTTCACCATAATACCCAGAAACGTTGGTTGGAATGTTGATTGAACCATCCGAATTAGCGGGATTCGTGGAATCGATCCCTGTATTCAGATGAGTGTAATCGGTATCTAGCGTTGTCTTATCGTTACCGTCGACGTAGTAAAAACTAATCTGCGGATTAATGGTGGTTGATTTAATTGGCTTTTGAGAAATTATATGATTAGCTAACTGATAATTAAGTAGTACCTGATTCCCTGCTTTATCCGTAGCTGAAATCTTACCATCACTTGTCGCTTTTAAATTGTTAAACGTTTCTCCATCCGTCAAGGTAACGGAACCACCTTGCTTACCTTGAATAACGTAAGCGTACGGGCCCTTATTATTGCTATTGTTAAGGACAATCTCGGCATCAAAAGCATCCCCTTGATTAGTGCCGGTGCTTAAAACGTTACTCAAATTATCAAAAATGCTTTGTGCTTGCGTTACTAGTAATACGTCAGTCGAAACGATACTATTATTAATAGAATTACTGGAGTAGCTGGTAGCACTATTCTCTCGATCACGAGCAACATCGGAAGCTTCAGCATTACTAGCTGAAGTGGCAACCATACTATCTGATCCAGCATCATAAGAATTCAAATTATAAACGGAATTAGAGGAAGCTTCATCAATTGCTAAACTGCTGGTTTCATTAGAATAACTAACTGAATCTGAAGACGTTAGTGAACCCTTAGCACTTAATGAATTTACGGTTGAAGCAATCGAACCAATATTAGAAGAATCCTGCGTTACTTTAGCCCGGGCACTATTCATTGCGATTACTGCATTAGAAGAAGCCGCATTGGCCGAAGAAACCAAATTAGACGCATCGGTAGTGTGCATTGCGGTAATTTCATCATGCATAGATTTAATTTCAGTCTGTTTTTTTGAATTCATAACATACGCTGGAACGCATGAAGCCAAAAAGCTAGTTAAGTAACTTGCACTATCTATGTACATAGCATCGATGCTGTTCATGACGCTAAATGCGTTATTATTAACGCTATTTGCTGTTGATTGAGCCGACTTAATTAAAGACATCTGATCAGACAGCGATGTACTATTGAAAATGGCACTAGCATCTTTATTATCTGTACTGGCACTATTAACGTCATCATTTAATGAAATACTACTAGCTGTTGATGCTGAAGTGGCAGCATTCGATGCATTTATAGCATCATTAGTGATATTACTTACTTCATTACTTATGGACGTATCATTAGTACGTGCAATAGATGCCATACTATTAGCAATCGTTAAGTAGCTGTTGAGTTCACTGATTCCAGCAGAATAACTGTCGATGCTCATTGACAAATTACTTATGCTAGCACGAAATTCAGTTGCTGAAGTAATTAAGCCACTGATATTATTTTTAATCTGACCGATCGAGCCAGAATCGGTACTAGCGGTACGGCTATCGTTATTCGCACTACTTTCATCAGCCTTAGTGGAACTAGCATCAGCAGCAGCTGATGCTACAGAACCGAAAACTTGTGGGCTAGTCGGAGTTGAGTGTGTATTAGTACTATTCGAGGGCGTAGTTAACAGCTGCTCAGCACCGAATCCACGACTAATGTGCTGACTACCACTAGTAGAATCAGCTCTCTGATTACTACTAGAAATAGGACTAGAACTAACGTTAACATTACTAGAACCAATACTCTTACTACTAAGATTAGTACTGGAACTGGCGTTAACACTGGTAGAACTAGTACTAGTACCAGAATCAGCACCTAATCTCATCATACGCTGAGCAAGATATTTCGGTGAATAATTATTACCCTGTGGCAGCCGATGCTGTCTAGCAATCCGTTCAGCTCGAGCCGATCCATTATTGGTATTATCATTTGCACTTGCTTTTGTCCGTGTAGCTCCAGCACCACCAATGGCCATCAATAATGCCAGTGAGATCGTGACCCAATGTTTCTTAACTTTGTGGAGTACTTTTTTATCGTTTACTTTTTGAACTTTACGCTTGTTATACATGATCTACTCACTCCTAAGATTAAGTATCATCATTAACCTAAATTTAACTTTCGATTTCTTGAATTTCTTTGCTTATTCAAAGTACATTAATTCCTATAATAATATGGTTTATCTAGTTTGCTTATATTATAAAATTCAATTATAAGTGACGCAATATTAGACCCAATATAATGCAGAAAAAGTTTACTAAACAAAAAAGAGCCCAAATTAATGTGCTCTAATTTCGAATTAAAATGTTATTCAATTTCTTAGATATTCTGATTACTAACCTTACTCATGTGAAGAACGGTATAGATCGTAATCAAACTACATAATGGTAATAACGATAAGAAGATTACGACGGCTAATAATGAGTAGTGGTCAATTAAGAAACCAATTAAGATTGGCGATAGGCCACCGATGGCCTTACCACAACTCTGGACAAATCCGTTGGCAGTCACACGAATTTCCATTGGGTAACACTTACTAACGATGACGGCGTAACCACTGTAACAAGCTTCAGCAAAGAAACCGACCAACGTACTGGCAAGTAATAACGTCAGAGAGTTATAGGAAAGGATAATGGTGTAAACCACGAAGATCGCACAACCGAAGAATAAGGTAAATGCGGCTTTGGCACCAAACTTATCCATCATTTTACCGAAGCAGATCATCCCTAGCATGACACCCACGATCGTGGATACCATCCAGAGTGATGACTGGGTTAAATTAATGTGGAGTTGCTTCTGCATAATCGACGGCATCCAGTCCATTAAACCGTAGTAACTAGCGGAATCCAGGATGTACATCATGATCATGGCACAGGTCAGATAAGCAAACTTAGGCCCTTTGAACAATTCTTTGATTGAGCCCTGTTTCTGATGCTTAGCCTTTCGCTCCTTCATGTTCCTAATGAACTTCGGGTTTTCCTTTAAATGAATTCGAACTAAGAAAGCCAGGATAACGGGAAGTAAACCGAACAGGAAAAGAACTCGCCAACCAATTCGTGGAAAGGTTCCTAAGGCCCAAGCGGCAATCAAAGCTGAAAGAATTGCACCGAGTTCACCGAACGATTCAGCATAGGAAGTAAATGTAGCAACCTTGTTGCCCTTAAAGTTTTCGGCAATCAAAGTAACTCCGGTCCCTAATTCAGCACCAGCACCCATTCCGGCAAGAAATCGTAAGACATAAATCAGGTAGATGTTATTAGCAAAGGCCATCGCAGCGGTTGCAAACGCAAAGATAAAGATCGTGTAGGTAAAGACTTTAACTCGGCCGAAGTTATCGGCTAAATACCCGAAGATCAGCGAACCAACTAACATCCCGATATTCGAGAATGAAGCGATCGTTCCACCAACGGTTCCAGTCGTATGAAACTGTTTGATAATTGGCGTCAAGGCGAACGATAGAAACATCAGGTCCATCGCCTGCATGGCAAAACCAGTTGAGGTTGACGCTAACGTCCATTTTTGATTGGCAGAATACTTATTCACATTAAACCGTCCCTTTCAAAAACATGTTGGTAATAAATCATCATAATTTGGGTACTAAAAAAGCGGTCACTTACGTCATTGACGCGAGCAAACCGCTGTTTTGCGAATTATTAACTTAATTTGAGGGGCATTGAGCCCAAGCTTTCGATGCCGCTGATTTAAGCGACACCGATCATGAAATGACTTGTGCTTGATCATCGAATATGTGTTGATCCACAGATGTTTCATAATTGGCCCCTTTCGGTCAAAATGATTTTCCCAAATATCAAATACAATTAAAAATAATAGTCGGATTATGGCGATATTTCAACCGAATTATGGTGAAAATAAAAACTCGTTCCAAGAATCTTGAAACGAGCGGTCATTAAGCTAAATATTTACTTATTTTTACCCTTAGACTGATTTTCTTTTTCTAACGTCTGGATTTGCTTAGTTAACTTCTTGTTGACCTGGATCATCTGATCAGTCGACATGAAGCCTAAGGTCTGTAACAGATGTAAGTCTTCGGAGATCTTACCCTGAGTAGCTACTAAAGTTGCCTGAGCATTCGCAAATTCGATCATCTTAGTTTTATCGGTCCGCTTTGGAACTCCTAACTGTTTAAGTTCCTTAAACGTACTAATCATTTGTTGAATATTAGTGTGTAAACTAGTTCTGATCGTTGCTTCCGTTGCGTCCATGCTGATTATCCTTTCTATAATTTCGATTTTCTACAATTATAACGTCTACATTATATCTAGTGGACTAGTGTAAGAATCCGGTCACGACACCACCGATCACGACTAACGTTAAGCCGGCGATGGTGTTTGCAAGTGCGACCCCGTGTTTGTTTTCGTGCATGAATAATAATCCGGCAACCGATGAAATCACGATGTTCATCTGCGAGATCGTGAAACCGGTCGATAGATTAATTAGGACGATTGCACCTAAATAACTAAAGGTCCCTAATCCGGAATTAAAACCGGTGATAATGTTCTTTAAGGTGTAGTGACCAAAGAACGTCTCTTTATTTCGGGTTTGTTTTAAAGCCAGCGCAATTAAAACTGCGGTTACGATCATCCCGATTGATTGCGGTGGGAACGTAGCCCAACCACTGGTCTCAGGAATCTTCGGCAATACGGAACAGGATCCATAACCAAGGCCGGTTCCGAGTAACACCATCATGATGTCTCGGGCATGTGAACGGCCCTGATCACCATGGGTATTAACACGTCCGGTTCGCGTGGATAGAACCACCCCGAAAATAACGACCAAGATTGCGAAGAAGCCGATCAATCGCGATGCTAAACTTGGCCAGCTACCGAAGAATAGGACTCCCGATAAATCAACTAACACTAACTGGATTCCAGCCACGATCGGCACGGTCGTTGAAGTACTAAGTCGTTTGAAAGCCGTATATTGAGCTAACTGGCCAATCGTCCAGCCAGCACCGGCTAGAAAGCACCACCAGAAACCAGCGGTACTAATGTACGGTTGTTTAATAAAATACAGGACGATGCCAACGACTAAAGCACCGTAAGTCGTTCCTAATAGCTGCTGGATCGGTTTACCACCACAGATATACGTCCAGATGGGTGTACAGCCCCAGATAACAGCCGAAGCGATAGCAAGCGTCATTCCCAATTCAATCACCTGATTAAGCTTAAGATAAATTACGCTCCTAATTCTACTACGTTAAACCTTGATTTAGAACCGTTTAACGCAAATTACGAACATTATTTCAAGACCCGAGGTCGCTGATATCTAACGACATTTTCGGTGATTTTGGTTAAGCCGATCATCTGCGGAAAAATCGTTTTCTTACCATTAATAATCCCGCTTATTAATCCGCACATGATGACCGGAATCTTAGTGTGATAAATTGCCCGGACCAGCATAATGATGTGCGTTAAATATAACGGAATGGCACACTGCACTTCATCTAATAGGATGTGTTTAATAATGGGATGCTTCTTGTAATATCCATCAATTTCACGAGCCCACTTCTTAGGTGCACTTGATAATGACAATGCTGGTGTTTTTCTTTCTTTGGTTATTAAGTACTGTCGGGTGTGGAACCCAGGGACTTCATCCCTGATCTTAAAATAGCTACGGTTAAGATTAATTGCTAAATCCTGGTGATGGTCACGGTCCCAGACCCGCTGTAAATAACTTGTCTTCCCCGTTCCAGACGGTGCATACAGTAATAACGAATGTTTAATCATGGTAATTTTCCTCTTGCCAAGAGAAATTATACCATTTTCAAAATAATTTAAATTAATTTCGTTAATTCTAATGCCCAGTCCCGTGGTCAACAGTCGACTTATGTAACAGCCCTTAACATTCCGTAAACTCTCCGTAACTTTATGATAAACTCACGATAACATTCCGACTTTAATATAATAATTGTCAAGTTGAGTAAGAGAATTAATCAACTAAAGCATTGAAATCGAAAAAGTTCGAAAGGAATCGTGAGTTATTTATGAAAATCCATAAGTTAGTTTCTTCAGCGTTGTTATCAGTGATGTTACTTAGTGCCGGTGCTACTGCTATTCCAGCAAACGCCAGCTCAACCAATGTCCAAAAGAATCAACCCGTTACGGTTGTTAAACAGGCTAAGTTAAGTAAAAACCAAGCTAAGAAACAGAAACAGACCAAGATCCTTAAGAACGTTAAAAAAGCCGTTAAGAAAGATCACCACCGGAACTGGTTCAAAGATGGTCTAAGTAAGCGTCAGTTAAGAGCTCGTGCCTGGATCGTACGTCATGAATCCGGTGGTCACTGGAACATCTTAAGTTACGGTCACGTCTGTGTGGGTTACTTCCAGTTAAACCCTGCCTACTTAGGTTACAAACATGGCCACGTCAACTTAAACCACAAACATCAGGTTCAGGTTGCCGATCATTACGTTAAAGCTCGTTACGGTAGCTGGGTCCGTGCTCAGCACTTCTGGCAAGCTCATCATTGGTATTAATTAGTGGATTAATTCATTAGGAGGAATTGTGTTAATGACCAAAACTAGATTTAAGTTTTGTAAAGCTATTTATCACATCATTAACTTGATGATTGCGTTAGCAGTTTACTATCTTGGTTCGTTGACTTTAAATACAGACTTGGATACTTCAACTGATATCGTTAAATTAATCACTTTCATCGGGATTGCAGTTATGTTAGTCCTGTTGGAAGGCTTACTCTCCTATCGATTGCATCATATCGAACCAAAATCTTAATAATTAGTTAATCCACTACTATCTAAAAGCACCTTGTAATCGTTAAACGATTACAAGGTGTTTTTTGTCGGTTATTAATAATCAGGGGATTGATTGATTTATGTTAGTTTAATAAAACTAACGAGTAGAAAGGTAACGGTGATGATTTCTCATCACCCTACGTCTCTACTTAGTAACAAATCATGTCGAAATACGCAAGAATTATGTTTATATTTCAGGTAATCTTAAAAATCACCACATAAGAATTGCTAACTTCCGCTAACTACCTTTATACTGTAAATAAAGGAGGCTTGAATATGTTTCGAAGGGATCAAGCACCTAAGATGATCACCTTTAACAAACTCATTCAGAAGTTGAACGCTAAAGGTAAGAACTTCGTTGGTAAGTACAACGCCAAGAATCATCATACGTACTTATATAATCAGCATCACCCGTCCGAATGGGCGATCGTTTCGGAAAATCAGACCGGGATGTACTCCACCCGTTTCATGGATGACCGTGAAAAGAACCTAATTAAGATTTATGCAGGTACTCCCTACGTCTGGCGTGATTTAGAACATGCCAAGGCACTTAAACGGGAGTAATTCTCGAGCCATGAGTTATTGTCGTTAGAAACGATAAAATTCACGGTCTTTTTTATTTTACTCTAAATTATTTATAATTAATAATTAATTAGAAATTACATAAATTTACATTTATCGCCTTGAACCGTTGCCAAATGGGCATCCCCTGCCTTACAATAATGGTAGTGAGACAAAAAGGAGTCTATTGTTATGGATACCATGAATAAGAACTTTTTACATAATGATACTCAATACAACGATACTAAAGAATTAACCGCATGGTTAACCAAGAGTTACGGTGCTAAGCGTGCCGCTCACATGATGAAGGGCGAAGGTACCGTTGATTTATTCCGTATCTACAAGCGTCACTAAATTAATTTTACATTAATCTATCAAGACTAGACGAAAATTACGCCTAGTCTTTTTTGTCCACTTTTTAGCATCATTTTAGATATAACTCATAATTACAACCTGATTTTGGCATAATATCGTGACAATTATAAACAAATTAAATTGAGCTTTATATTTTGTTTACTAAAATAATATCGCTATTATAGATAAGTGTCGCATAATCATTTAATTTAAAAATATGTCAATCTAATTTATAGCATTATTATTTTATTATTTTTTAGTCATAATTTGTCAATGTGAAGGATCAAGGAGTATTCCACTTATGTCTAAAACGTTGTTTACTAACCTCAACCTGTTCGATGGGGTTCATAATAAAATCAGTCGTAATCTCTGGATGCTAGTCAATAATAACACTGGTAAGATTGAAGACTTTGGCAGCGATAACGAGCCATTCGCTGATAAAACCGTTAATCTACACGGTAAATACATAATGCCAGGAATTGTTAACGTTCATACCCACGTTTCGATCGACCCAAGAACCCCCGATGGTGACGGTAACGCAGACATCGTTACTTCGACCGTCCGGGCCGTTAAGCACCTGCATCAATTACTTAAGTCCGGTGTCACCTATGTCCGTGGTTGTGGTTGCAACCACGAAATGCTAGACATCACGTTAAACAAATTACAGCGTGAAGGTCGATTAACTAAAGTTCCACGCATGGTTCCCTGTGGTAAGCCGATGACGATGACCGGTGGCCACGGCATCTTATTCGGTGGCGGTGACGAAGTTGATTCGCCTGACGAAATGCGCAAGGCCGTTCGAACTAACTTCGCCAACGGTGCTAAGTGTACCAAAGTCATGGCGACCGGTGGTGTCATGTCAGTTAATGATAATATGACCCAACCCCAGTTAAAGGTCCCTGAAATGAAGGTCGCCGTCGAAGAAACCCATAGTAAGGGCTTCGTCGTAGCGGCTCATGCTGAAGCTAATCCTGGAATTATGAACGCCATTAAAGCCGGTGTTGATTCCATTGAACATTGCTTCTACTTAACCAGCCAAGAAATTCAGATGATGCTAAATAAGAAGATCTACTTAACACCAACCTTAATTGCCCTATGGACCATCATCGTTCACGGTGATGAATTACCAAAGTGGGAATTAAATAAAGCCCTTGACTGCATGCACCATGGTTTTGATAGTATTCACCGTGCTTACAAAGCCGGCATCCCGTTAACGTTTGGTACCGATTCGGGCTGCCCTTACGATGGCTTCACCAACAGTGCCATTGAATTTCAGTTAATGGTCGATAAAATCGGTATGACCAATTTTGACGCTTTAGAAACCTCCCGTAACTCAGCTAAATTACTGAAGTTAAAGGATTACGGTACCCTTCAGAAAGGTAAATATGCCGATTTCTTAGTTCTTAATCACGATCCATTACAGAACGTTAAGGCTGTTCAGCAAGCTGACAAAGCTGTTTATCAGCATGGTAAACGTGAATATTAACTAAAAATTATAATCTATATAGCTATACCTGATAATTATTATATAAATAATTATCAGGTATTTTATTTTAAATTTTGCCAACAAAAAAAGCCTGATTTTATAAGAATCAGGCTTAATTTGATGATTATATCTATTGATCTACTTTAAGGTCTTTAAGAATTTGCTGATCCGACGCATTGCTTCTTTAATGTTAGGCATTGAAGTTGCGTAGGATAAGCGGATGTGGCCTTCACCACCGGGGCCAAAGACGTGACCAGGGATGACACCCACTTTAGCCTTATGGGCTAAGTCTAAAGCGAACTGTTCATCATCTTTGCCGTATGACTTCGGAATCTGAGCAAAGGCGTAGAAAGCACCGTTTGGCATCAAAGTCTTCAAGCCCATATCGTTTAAGGCTTTAACAATGTAATCACGACGTTTCTTATAAACTTTTCGGAATGATGCCGGATCCGTTAAGCCATGAAGTAATGCTTCAGCAGCGGCTGCCTGAGCAGGATTAGATAACGAAGTTACCATGTAACCATGAACCTGAGCGATCATCTTCATGATGCTAGCGGGACCAGCGGCGTAACCAATTCGCCAACCGGTCATGGCGTGGGACTTAGAGACCCCGTTCATCAAGATGGTGTTATTTGGAGCGTACTTAGCCATTGAATAGTGCTTGGCACCGTAAATCAATTCACAGTAGATTTCATCGGTGATACAGAAGATACCTTCGGACTTAATGACCTTAGCTAAGGACTTTAAAATGTCTTCAGGATATTCGGCACCGGTTGGGTTACCAGGATAATTCAAGATTAAGGCTTTAACCTTACCCTTTTCCTGCTTAATAACGGATTCTAACTTCTGGGCGGTTAGATGGAAATCATTATCAGATACGTCAACTGGAATCACTTTAGCTCCCAATAACTTAGTGATTGGGAAGTATAAAGCATAACTAGGGGTTGGAATAACGACTTCGTCACCAGGATTTAAGAGTGCGGTTAAAGTTGCAAAGATTGCTTCAGTAGCACCGGTCGTGGCAACGATTTCTTTATGCCAATCATAGTTTAAACCTTGACTGACCTTTAAATAATGAGCGATTCCTTTACGTAGTGCTGGAGTCCCAGGTTGTGCGGAATAATGCGAATCGTTATTAACGATTGCTTTAATCCCAGCCATCTTAACGTGTTCAGGGGTGTTAAAATCAGGTTCCCCTAACGTCATCTTAAGTAAACCAGGGATTCCGGAAATCCGGTTGTTAAACATCCGAATTCCACTCGGCTTTAATGCCTCTAAACTGTGGTTTCGAATGCCACTTAATGATTTAGCTAATTCGGGCATTGTTAAACTTCCTTTTTATAAACTATCTTTTTATCTTCGATTTCAATTTAATTAAGGTGTTCCTTAGCCTTAACGGCCTTAACGAATTGCTGGTAAGCGTCCTCTTCATGAGTATCCTTAATGGATACTTCACTCAACGAGAACTCGCCCTGATGCAGATCAGCTTCAGGGATCGTTAATTGATGCGTGAAAGTCGCGTTACCAGCTAAGTTGATGGAATACGAACCGTCCGAATGTTTCATAACTTTAGTTCGAACCATTCCACCAGGGTTAAGAACCGTAATCACGTGGTTGAACTGGCCGTCTTGCGGATGGGTTAGAACGAATGCCAGCGAAGTCGCACTCATTCCAGTTCCACAAGCGTTAGTGAAGCCAACGCCTCGTTCGTACGTTTGGACAAAGATTCGGTTCTTACCCAAGATCTTAGCGAAGTTAACGTTGACCCCGTCAGTAAAGTATGGATTTTCACCATTTAAATATTTCCCAAGGTGACCTAACTGTGTTGGATCAATCTTTGGAACAAAGCTAATCAGATGCGGGTTCGGAACCGCAATTACACTGAACTTCAACCCCTTGATAAACTGGGGGATCAGCTGATCAATGATCTTGTGATCCCCTAGTTTGTGTAACGGCATCGCACTCGGTGCAAACTTCACAGGTGCAATTTCAACGCTAAAAGCTGGAACCTTAGGTGCTAGATCCTGTTCACGACTGACCTCGTGAAGGTTATCGCCCATCGTTGAAACGATGAAGTGATCCTGACCAGTCTTTTCTGATAAGTATCGTGAAACGGTTCGGAGTCCATTCCCGCACATCGAAGCTTCGCTACCGTCACGGTTAAAGATCCGCATTTCAGCTAAAGCTTTTGGATCTTTAGATTGATTAACAACCAGTAAACCATCGGCACCGTTCAAGATGTGATGTTTAGGATCAGTCAAAAACTGGACCAATTTTTGCATTTCATGAGTCGTTAACGGTTGTTTTAATTCGGTCTGGTCCATAAGGAAAAATTTGTTTTCCGAGCCATGGACCTTTAATAATTTTGCCAAACGGTCCATCTCCTATTCGAGAAATTCGTTATAGATTCGGCGAATGGCTTCATCAGCATCTTCGGCACGGGTCCCGATCATCATTGAGATCTGACTGGCACCCTTGTTAATCATCTTGATTGGGATGTTTTTATGGGCGAGCGGTTCAATGATTCGTGATAACGTCCCGACTTTACCGATCATGCCTTCACCAACGACCATGATGATGGCGTAATCGTCAATCCATTCAACGTCATCAGGATGCAAAACTTCTTGAACGTCATGCTTAATGGCGGTCAACTTATGCTGATTTAACTGGTCCTTATTAATGATGATGGTCAAATCATCGATCCCAGACGGCATGTGTTCGTAGGACACGTTATATTTAACTAAGATTTTGAGCAATCTTAACGTAAATCCGACCTGAGCGTTTAACAGATACTTATGGATATATAATGCCATGAAGTTCTTTTTACCAGCGATCCCGGTGATTAAGTTATCAGGTTCATTAAAATTATGCCGTGGCATAATGAACGTCCCTGGTGCCTTCGGATTATTGGTGTTTTTAATGTTGATCGTAACGTCACCCTGAATGGCCGGGATGATGGCTTCATCATTAAAGACTGAGAAACCAGCGTAAGATAATTCACGCATTTCACGGTAGGTCATCTTTCGGATCGGAACCGGATTGTTAATGATCTTGGGATTGGCCGTATAAATTGCGTCAACATCGGTAAAGTTTTCGTACATGTGAACGTGTAGGCCACGGGCAACGATCGATCCGGTGATGTCAGATCCACCACGGGCAAACGTGGCAATCTGACCATCGGATGTGAAACCAAAGAAACCAGGAAAGACCAAGCGAATCGGCTGTTTCTTTAGTGGCAACAGCTTTTTCATGTTCTGGTAGGTAACTTCTTTAACGAAAGCGTCATTAGGGTTTTTACCTGTTACGACAATCCCGGAAACGCTGGGATCAATAAACTTAGCTTTAATTCCTAAATGGTTAAGAACTAAGGTCATTAACCGAGCGTTCATCCGCTCACCATGGGCTTTAAATGCGGCCATTAAATGAGCGTTATCAGAATAATCATGGCTCGGTAGATCCGTTAAGATCGATTTAATTTTATCTAAGGCGTGCGGCGGTAACTTAAAGTAATCCGCAATTGCTTGGTAGCGCCCGATAATCTCGTTCAACACTTGATAGGTATCTTGGTTTTTGATCGTTTGGTTAGCATATTTGATCAACAGATCCGTGACTTTAATATCACCATCATGACGCTTACCAGGAGCGGACGTTACGATAAAACGACGGCCTGGATCAGCCTTGATAATGTCAATGACCTTCTGGAATTCAGGACCATTAGCAAGTGAACTGCCACCGAACTTTACAACTTTCAACTGCATAAGGGAAATCCTCCTTAATCGTCTGAAAATCTACAACTCGATGGTTAAGCTTGATGGTTAACGCCTGGCTTGACGTAGTAATCTTTAGGAACGCGAACTAAGCCACGCTTTACTAATTCTTCACCATTTTCAACGGTGTTCCATGCGGCACCCTTTAACAGGTTATCGGCAACGACCCACATGTCAAAGATGTCATCATGTTCTAAGTCAGGACGGATTCGGCCAACGAAAGTATCACGGTGACCTTCTGCATAATGTGGCATTGGGTAAACTTGATGTGCTGGGTCATCTAACAAGGTAACACCTGGGGCGTTCTTTTCTAATTCCTTAATCTTGTCAGCAGTGGCACTCTTGTCAGCAACCTTAAAGTAAACCGTTTCACCATGGGCAATCGGAACGGGAACCCGGACACAGGTAGCGTTAACTTTGATCTGTGGTGCGTTCATGTCGCCTAACATGATCTTCTTGGTTTCATGGATCATCTTCCATTCTTCACGGCTGTAGCCGTTGCTAAAGAAACGATCGATCTGTGGAATTAAGTTAAATGCTAATGGATAGTGCTTTGGCTGGCTGCCAACTGGTAAAATGTTGTGTTCCATTGGCTTATGGTCTAAGTATTCCTGGGCCTGACGGAAGAATTCTTTTAATGCGGCACCACCAGCACCGGAAGCAGCCTGATAAGTTGATACGATAATGGACTTTAAACCAAAGGCCTTGCGAACTGGTTCTAAAGCAGCCATCATCTGAGTGGTTGAACAGTTAGGGTTGGCAACGATGCCATGGTGTAACTTTAAAGCGTCAGCGTTACATTCAGGAACGACTAACGGAACGTTGGTGTCGTAACGGAAAGCACTACTGTTATCAACACAGGTAGCACCACGCTTAACGGCTTCTGGTAAAAGCTTACGGGCAACGTCAGAACTTGGTGAAGATAGTACCAAGTCGATGTTGTTAAAGGAATCAGGAGTCGCTTCCTGAACCTTGATGGTATGACCTTTAAACTGTAACGGCTTGCCAGCGGATTTCTTAGAAGCTAATAATTCTAAATGGTTAACAGGAATTGTAGACTTAGCTAACTGATCGATTAATCGAGAACCAACGGCACCGGTAGCACCTAAAATTGCAACATTATACTTACGCATAAATAAAACCTCTTTTTATATCTCTAATATCTATTTCTTATAATTTATAAAAGATTTTCTAAGCCAACGACAACGTGATCTAACTTCGTAACTTTAAGGGATGCAATCTTAACACCCTTCATGAAGGAGCCACGATCGAATGAATCCTGACGAATGGTCAGGGCTTCACCAGGCCCACCAAAGAGAACCTGTTCATGGGCAATGTAGCCTGGTAAACGAACGGAATGAATGCGGATCCCGTGGTAGTCACCACCACGAACGCCCTTTAGGTTTTCGATCGGGTGTTTAGCGCCCTGTTCATGACGAGGACGGACCTTATCAATCAACTGGGCGGTATTCAAAGCGGTTCCGGATGGCGCATCAGCTTTGTCACCATGGTGCATTTCGATAATTTCAACATCTGGGAAGTACTTGGCGGCCATCTGAGCGAACTTCATTAATAAGACGGCGGATAAGCCAAAGTTCGGAGCAATTACGCCACCGACATGTTCCTTTTCGGATAACTTCTGTAAGGACTTCATCTGATCAGCGGACATCCCACTGGTTCCGATAACCGGGCAAATGTGATGCTGAATGGCAAACTTAGTGTCATCATAAACGGCACTTGGTAACGTGAAGTCGATCCAAATATTAGCATCGGTCTTAACGTCATCTAAACGATGAAAGATCTTAACGTTACTGTTTAAACCGTATTTCTTTGGGTCTGGATTCTTAGCAGACGGGGCAAAGCCCGCAACCATCTGTAAGTTTTTGGTGTTTTGAACTAAACGAATAGCTTTTTGGCCCATTGCACCGGTAAATCCGGCAATCATAACTTTAATCATTTTATAATTTCAGCTCCTTGCTTAACGAGTGTAATAATGCATCCTGCGGTAAACCTAAGGCTTTAGCTAAAGCCTGTTTTTCAGGTTTATTCAAGGCTAATAACGGCATGCGGCAACCGCCAACGTCGAAGCCCTGGGCATTTAAAACGGCTTTGGTCGGTGATGGTGATGGGTACATGAATAAGGCACCCATGACCGGTGTTAACTTGCACTGGAGTTCACCAGCGGTCTTGTAATCACCCTTATATAAAGCATCGTACATCTTACGCATTTGCTTACCGTAGATATGGGAAGCAACGGAAATTACACCGTTACCACCAACGATCTTAGTGAATAAAGCCTGTGGATCTTCACCACTGTAAATCACAAAGTGCTGGTCACAATGCTGAACCAAATATTCCATGTCTTCCATGGTTCCACACTGCTTTAAACCGATGATGTTCGGATTATGTGATAACTTAACGATCGTGTCGTTGGCCATCTTGACACCCGTACGACCTGGAATGTTGTACATCATGATCGGAACCGGACTGACGGCAGCAATCTGGGTAAAGTGAGCGAACATCCCTCGTTGGTCAGGCTTGTTATAGTAAGGGACAACTTCTAAGCAGACGTCAACACCCTTAATGGCACCGACCTTTTTGGTCATACGAATTGATTCCTTGGTGTTGTTAGTACCAACTCCGGCAATTACCGGAACGTTGCTCGGTACCATCTGGCCAAACTTCGTGTATAATTCAACCTTTTCATCATCCGTTAATTCAGGGGTTTCACCAGTGGTGGCACCAACGACAAAACCACGGGTGCCGGTCTTTAAACAATGATCAACCAACTTTTTCATGGCTGGATAATTAATCTGATTATTTTTATCAAATGGCGTTACGATTGCCGTCATTAAATCAACGTTCTTAAACATGATACGTCTCCTTTACTTTTGCATTCGTGCCTTTAAGAAATCAGTAATTTCGTTCACACCGATCGGAATAGCAGATTCCTTAGGGTTAAAGGTGGATGAATGTAACTGAGAACTATCCTGAACACCTAACCAGAACATGGTGCCAGGGAACTTATGAAGTAAGTAACCCATGTCTTCCCCGGTCATCACCGGTTGAGTATACACAAAATTAACCTTTGAACAATGCTTCATATAATGAATGAAGAAATGAGTTAATTTATTATTATTAGTAACGGGCCAGTAGCCGCCCTGGTTAAACTGGGTCTCGACCTGGCAACCAAAGCTAGCCGCAATCCCGTCACCGATCATCTTCAAATGATTATCGATCCGTTGAATCATGCCCTGAGTTAAACCACGAATGGTTCCTTCCAAACGGGCGTGACCGGCGATCACGTTACGGATCACTCCGGCACGGACCTTACCAAAGGTAATTACACCGCTCTTTAACGGACTGATACTCCGTGAGATCACGGCCTGAACTTGACTAAGGTACTGGGCTGCAGCAACGACCATGTCATTAGCTTTCTGCGGATAAGCAGCATGACCGCTCTTGCCGATCAGATCAACGTTAACTTCGTTGGTTCCCGCGGTCAGCGTGCCCTTACGGCAGCCAATCGTTCCGGCAGGCAAGTTCGGGTTGTCATGCAAAGCGTAGAATTCATCGGGCTTGAACTTCCCGCTAAAACCACCTTTATCATAAACTAACTTACCGCCACTGTCGGCTTCTTCGGCTGGCTGGAAGAAGAACACTAGGTTATCTTTAGGCTGATTAGTAGCGAAGTAACTTAAGATCCCGAGGGCGACCGTCATGTGAATATCATGACCACAGGCATGCATGACACCGGGATGTTTAGAAGCAAACGGCAAGCCCGTCTGTTCAGTCACCGGTAAGGCATCCATATCAGCACGGTAACCAATGGTTCGTTTCGGATCACTGCCCTGAACTCTAACGAATAAAGCCGTTGGAACCGGAGCGAAACGGTGGATCGTTAAGTACCGGGTCGGCATCCTGCGGACGACCTTTTCTAAATAAGCCGTCGTTTCTTTTTCGTGCAGAGCCAATTCAGGAATCTCATGAAGATGACGTCGAATGTGAATTAATTCAGACTTATTTAGCGTCATGATTACATCTTCCTTAAACTCTTCTGTTCACCAGTTTCAGACTTGGTCTTGGTGTCGACCTTCTTGATTACCTTAGCCGGAACACCAGCGACCACCGTATGAGCTGGCACGTCATGCAGAACGACGGCACCGGCACCGATGACGGCACCTTCCCCAACGTGAACACCTTCGACCACGACGGCGTTAGCACCAACTAAAACGTGATCATCGATCCGAACCGGCTTAGCAGATGCTGGTTCAACGACTCCAGCAATGACGGCACCGGCACCGATGTGTGAATCCTTGCCAATAATGGCACGGCCACCCAAGACGGCGTTCATGTCGATCATGCTGTTGTCACCGATTTCAGCACCGATGTTGATAACGGCACCCATCATGACAACGACGTGATGACCAATTGAAACGTGATCTCGGATAAAGGATCCCGGTTCAATTCGGGCATCCTGCTTCGTAAGGTCTAATAACGGGACCGCAGAATTACGGCATGAATTTTCCATCACGTAATCATCGATGCAATTAGCGTTATCATTTAAGGCCTTTTTAACGTCGACCCAGTCACCGAACCAGACACCGGTCGTTGGGTTATCAAAGGTCTTGACACTGCTAGATACTTTAACTTTGAGCATGTCGCCCTTGACGTAAACCTTAACGGGCGTTTCTTTCTTGGAATTACTAATAAAACTAATAATCTTTTTAGCATTTAACTTTGGCATAGATAAGTCCCTCATTTTATAATTTCTGGTTTAAACGAATCATATCTGCGTAAGTTTCACGACGAATTACTAACTTGGATTTACCGTTTTCAACGAAGACAACGGCCGGACGCGGGTTCATGTTATAGTCCATGGCCATCGAATAGCCATAAGCTCCGGTATCCAATACTGCTAAGATGTCACCAGGTTTAATCTTTGGCAACGGCTGGTTCTGAATCATGATGTCACCGGATTCACAGTACTTACCAGCAATCCGAACGTTCTGAACGGGTTTAGCGTTTGGATCGTTAGCTAAGACTGCTTCGTACTTGGCATGATACAGAGCTGGACGGATGTTATCACCCATCCCGCCGTCAACGTCGACATACGGTTTAATACCAGGAACCCGTTTGCTAGAACCAATCGTGTAAAGGTTATAACCAGCAGGGCCGACAATCGAACGACCAGGTTCAATCCAGATAGCAGGCATTGGTAAGTGCTGTTTAGCAGCCTGTGATTTGATCGTCTTAACAATCGCATCAACGAAGTCTTCCGGTGCGATGGGATGATCACTCTTGACGTAACGGATCCCGAAGCCACCGCCGACGTCGATGATCTTAGGTACAAAGTTATATTTTCGTTTCCAGTCAGCGGCGAACTTGACCATCTTTTTGGCAGCAATCTCAAAACCGGTTACGTCAAAGATCTGCGAACCGATGTGGCAATGAATACCGATTAAATTCATCCGTGGACTGTGAAGCACTTGCTTTAAAGCGTCTTCACCCTGTCCAGACTGAACATCGAAACCGAATTTACTGTCAACCTGACCGGTCTGATCATAACTATTGGTTTCAGCGGTAATTCCCGGCGTTAAGCGGATCATAACGTTAATCTTGCTATTCATCTGATCTAAAACGCTATTTAATAAATCAATTTCATGAAAGTTATCTAGCATGATCGCACCCAAATGGTGACGAACGGCCATTTCTAATTCGGCACGTGATTTGTTATTACCATGAAAGATCATCATTTTACCGGGAACGCCTGCAGCTAAAGCAGCGTAAATTTCACCACCGCTGACGACGTCAAAGTGACAATGTTCCTTGTTAGCTAATTGGAACATCGCTAAACTTTCGAATGCCTTGGTGGCGTAGACTACGGCGGATTTTACGTGATTATCACGGAAAACCTTCTGAAAATGATGAATCTGGGATTTGATCTTGGCAACGTCGTAGACAATTAACGGCGTACCGTATCGTTGTGCTAATTCTAAGGTATCAACCCCACCGATCGTCAAATGACCAGCTGAGTTGATCTGATTTGAACTAATTTGTTCATTCATGAAAAAAGCCCCTAACTTTTCAGACTTTCGAAGAGGTTAGAGGTACAACAATCAATTTCGACTCAATCTCGATCAAAATTTAACACGCTCAGTGCATCAAAAAAGTTCCTTCATTTCGGTGCACTTTGAAACGAAGGAACCTTAATTAATTTCGTGTTAAATTTCGGTCTTACGATTCAAAGCTCTCCGTAGATTCAGCCTACGACAGTCCGTAGCCTCTTGAGCTACGTCCCAGAACACTAATAACTACCATTACTAGCACCTCGGCGATTTCCCCTTTTGACTAATGTCATCACAGTGGTAGCTGTTCGACTAGTCTACTTATGTCAATCGCAACCTCTTCGATTTAAATTACATCTTTAATAATAATAATAATTTATTTTGATATGTCAATAATAAACCACTAATTTATTAAATTTCTGCATTCTTTTTCCAAGAACAATTTAACTTTTGGACTCATAATTGTCTCAACACCTATATTATTAAAGCATTTTGGAAAACTTAATTATGTTGATACTTCATATTCATTATGTGCTTATTAACACTAAAAAAGGCATTACATAAATTATTATGCAATGCCTTTCAAGTGTACGAGGATTCGATTATTTAGTAGAATTCGGATAATAGACTTCATCAAGCGCATCCTCATTGATCTGTTTTACGACCGGGTAACTAAAGATCTGTTTTACGACCGGGTAACTAAAGATCTGTTTAGTCTTTTCGATGACTCGATAGCTATTTCTAGCGTCATTCAAAGTTCGCTTGGTTACATGATTATGCGGACTAACGCTAAATGCGGAGGCATCAATATAACCGCGTTTATACTCACGATTCTTAATTAAGTGTTCAGTTACCAGATTCCATTCACCGTCATAGAAGCCACGCTTAAAATTACGGGATTGGTGTCTGTAATTAATCTTGCTTTTAGCGTTATTAAATTTCTGTTCCAAATTAGCAATATCAGACATGACAATCTTATAAACCAGCTGAGGTTTGGTCAGTCGATGATCAATATTGTTTTGGCGAATGTATTTAGCATGGTTCTGTCGACGAATATAACGACGGTACTGCTTGATGTAGTTACGACCGTGCCGTTCGTTCGGTTGAATGTGATAACGTCGATCATTTTTCTTTTCCGCGGCGATTTCTTTAACCTGCTTAAAGTGACATTCTACCCGTGGATTTTGAGTCTTAACGTGGTTAGCACTAACGGCA
This sequence comes from Acetilactobacillus jinshanensis, assembly GCF_004359375.1. Lineage (NCBI taxonomy): Bacteria > Bacillati > Bacillota > Bacilli > Lactobacillales > Lactobacillaceae > Acetilactobacillus > Acetilactobacillus jinshanensis. The sequence continues at coordinate 684,580 of NZ_CP034726.1, forward strand.
GAATTACCGACGCCTAAAAGCATCAACGCACTGACTGATATGATCGCAATTTTCGTTAAATGTTTTTTAAATTTCATAAAAAGCTCCTTATTAATATAGCCAATTAATTGATTTAGCTACTAAAGTTTTCCGATACGTAGTAATCATTGGTGCCGTGTTTCTGGGAAGCACCAATGCCAACTTTGGTGTAATGCTTGTTTAAGGTATTGTAGCGATGGCCCCAGTTGGAATCAGCATCATGGTAGACCATTTCGTCTTCGTCCATATCAGCCATGTCAATTCCGTCTTGATTGTTATAAACGTGAGGATTATTGTCCATTAAGATCGGTCCTTTACCCGCACCGGCAATGTTTTCACCACTGTAGTCACCGAGGTGAACGCCCAATTTGTCGGCATCCTTTTCGTAATAAATATTACCTTGAGAATCTCGATGGGTTAAATAATCTAATTCGGAACACTGATCAGCACGTAACTTAGCTAATTCCCTTAAGCAATGGGTCTGGCAAAGTGGCTTTAAGTGATGTAACTTCCGGTCTTCGTTAATCTTCCGGAAGGTCTCATGTTCAATCTGGGTAATGCTCAAAGGATCATCATAGCGATCTGGGCTTAGATCAATCACGATTTTATGGTGATCAACGTTAATGACCGCTTTAGCTGCTCTATGGTGACGACAATGACGTCTGAAGCGACATTGATGGCGACGGCACATATGCCGTGAGATTCGCGGGCGTCGATGCACCGAGATCGCGTTAACGGGACTGCTGGACGCGCCAGCCATTCCTAACGAAAGTAAAATAATTGCGGATACTTTAATTAAGTGCTTCATATTGATTTTCATCGAAACATTTCTTTCCATTAAATAAATAAAGTATTAAAGAAAGTTATTATTTAAACGCAATTTATTTTTGTAGTCCGTTAATCAGCACTTTTATTATAACCGATTTTGGCGGGCCTAAAAGTTAATTTTAGAAATTCTTAAAAATCGACATAAAAACAGCCACACATCAATATTGACATGTGGCTGTTTTCATTCACAGAAGGTATTTATAAATTAATCAATTTATAAACTAATTTACTTTAACGAACTAGAGGTTAAGCTTAACTTACCCCACATGTTGTTATCACCAGGGTTGACACTGTAGCCTTTGACACGGCTATTAACAGGAGTCCAGCTTAAGCTGAAGAATTCAGGAGTGTAAACAGCTTCTTTGTTCATGTACTTCTGCCACTTTTCGAAGACTTTCTTACGGTGAGCCTTGTTGAATGACTTCTTGTCATTCATTTCGTTAAGTAGCTTCGTGTTTTCTTTAGTGCTTAAACGAGACATGTTGAAGTTAGCGTCGGTACCGTATTCACCAGTAGGTGTTGGATCAGCGGTCGTGGTGAAGCCTAATTCGTAGACATCAACCTTGTTCTGCTTAGGCTTGAGTAACATGGAAGCTAAGCTGTTCAATTCTTGTGGACGGCCATTAACGAACTTAACATCTAAGCCTAACTTATGCCACTGTTGTACGTAGTAGTGATCTTCGGCACTGCTTGCGGCATCGTTCTGTGGGCAACCAAAGTTAATTACTAACTTCTTGCCGTTAGGCTGAGATAACCATTTACTGCCATTACGCTTCTTGTAGCCAGCGTTCTTTAATAACGTCTTAGCTTTCTTGAAGTTGTATGGAAAGCCTGGTACCTGGCTATAAGATGAATGGTATTCTTTGTTTGCCGGTGGGATTAAGGTATTAGCACGGTAACTTAAGCCAAAGCCGAACTTCTTAGCGACTTCGTTTAAGTTCAAAGCATACATCATAGCTCGACGTAAGCTACGGTTATTCATCTTGTTATCTTTCTGCATTACACTAGCACCGGCTTTATCCTGATAACCAACGTGGAAGCCCATGAAGTCATAGGATAATGCAGGACCACCAACAACGTGGTAATCCTTTAAGTGTTTAACGTTTGGATACTGAGTAGAGGAAGGACCGTTAGCCCAGTCATACTTCTTAGACTTTAAAGCAGCGGTAACGTTGCTTGGGTTAACAACTTGGATACTGATGTGTTTGATCTTTGGCTTAGCACCCCAGTAATACTTGTTAGGTACCCAGCTGGTGGATTCACCATGAACTTCTTTCTTTAACTTGTAAGGACCAACGAAGACTGGATGATTACGAACCTGAGTCGATGATGCTAACTTATTGATCGGTACGTTCTTCAAATACTCGTATGGTTCAACACCGGCCCACATGAAGCTGTTACCGTTATACTTTAATGCAGGAACTAAACGATGGAAGTGAAGAACGGCTTTTCGACCTTTAGGACCATCTGGGAAGGTAATTCCAGAAATGGTCTTAGCTTTACCGGCATGGTATGCAGCCATTCCTTTAATATCGTTCATGTCAGTGGTGTATTGCTGAGAATTACTGTTCTTGTTACCCATCATTTCGTATGGATATTCAACATCTTTAGCAGTAACCTTCATACCGTTAGACCACTTAGCGTTCTTACGTAAGGTAACGGTTGCGGTCTTGTTCTTCTTGCTTAACTTTAAGTTAGCTAACCCACCGTTAACGATCTTGTAATTCTTGTTCTGGTTGAACATGGCGCCACCGCCACCAGGAGCAAAGACATCTTGGTCTTCACCCATGGTCTGTAAGGTTGGTGAAGAAACACCGGTAAATGGTGAGCTAGCAACTTCAGCAACCTTTAAAGTACTGTGTTCATCGGCAGACTTAGAAGTCTTGCCAGGTGCTGTGTAGGTTTCAGATAAATGGGCATGTTTGTTAGTACCGTTAGCATTATTAGAACAGGCAGCTAATCCTAACATTGACATTAGGACAACGCCTAAACCGAATAATTTCTTATATCGATTCATCGTAATTATATCTCCTTAACTTAGAAATTCATTCATTCAACATCATCAAACCTGTGATTAAAAATAAATTCTTTAAGAGTGATCTATAATCGTCAGCCCTTTCTAAAGGAAGGTATTAAAAAATCCTCATGGCTAGAAAACCTAAACCATGAGGATTAAAATTACAGATCCAAAATTTAAAAACGATGAAAATTCTAAGTCAGGATCATATCCACACAGTTTAGATTTTACCCCTGTGTGGATATGAATTACTTGAAACAACTCAAACAACTCAGATTATTCACACAGTCATGCAATAATTAAAATCACAATCATAATCGCAATAATAATTAAAATCGCAATGACTGCAATAATCTGAGATTGCATCCATAGCTTATTCAGATGTGCTGCCAAACAAGCTCGTTGCATCAAGCTTACCTTCTTTCGATATATGATTACTTTACGTTTATTAGGATAACATAAATTAAGTTTCTGTCAAGTCAATTTCAAAACTTAATTTAAATTAACTCACGTAAAGTTTTCTTATTTCTCTTAACGATTTTTATAGTAACTAAAAAATGACCGAATTGCAACAAAATTCAGTCATTTTTTAAAATTATTTTGAATTATTTATTTCTGGTAGCGATTAACTAGTGATTCACGGTTGCTATAATAAGATGCGCGACGACGGTCAGCTAGGTTCATGCCGTGGTTATTAGCTTCTAGACGGTCCATGTGATCCTGACTAGCCCGGTTAACGTCACTTGGCATAAAGTTCACGTTTTGTAAAACGTTCAAGCCTAAGTTACCAGCAAAATTCTTTAAGTTGGTGACCTGATAACTTGATTGATATGCATTTAAACCTAAATTATTAGCAAATGAGTTTCGACTTACCATAATCTAATCCCCTTTTATAAATCATGTTTACTAACTGCGCCTTGAGTATAAAATTGGACCGTTAGAAAGGCAACTGATCGAACCAATTTTAATTAGTTTAAGAATATACCTAAACTAACGCCCTAATTTCTAGTAATATAGACATAGAAACGAAAATTAAAGGAGTAAAAAATTATGACTGCTAAAGATACTCAATCAATTAAAGTCATCAAAGCGGACGTCGCCAAGAAAGACTTCGCTAGCGCTCGTAAGACTACCGAAGAATTAGAAGCTCGTCACACTAACGATGACCTTAACATGAACATTACCGATATCATTAACGCCTTAGCTAATAAAGATGCCCAGGGCGCTAACATTGCTATCGAAGCCTTCGAAAAATGGTACGACACTAACGTTAACTACTAATTAACTTATGATTTAAAAATAAAAACCGTTGTGATTTATCAATCACAGCGGTTTTTTACTATTATGATCAGAATTTACTTACCTTTAATTTCACTCATGTCTAGACCTAAAGCTTTAGCGACCCGTTCACCGTATTCATGATCGGCATGGTAGAACTGACGAGTTTCTAAGACTTTGGTGGTGTGACTCTTAACGGTCCCTAAGGTCGATTTAAGAGTTTCAATTAAGCGATCCTGTTCGGCTTTAGGATAAAGTCGATATAATGCACCGGCGGCAGAATAGTAATCCGGAGCGTAAGTATCGTAAGAATCAGCCTTACCAGAAACGTCGTACGGTTTGATCTTAGCGGCGTGGTCTTCGACCGGCCCGTTTTCACCATTCGGTTCGTAGTTGACCTGATGCCCTTGATGTTCGGCCATAAAGCCATCCTGTTCGTAATTAGCGGGATGTTTGACGTTGTGTGGCCGGTTGACCGGTAAGTTTTCGAAGTTAACACCTAAACGGTAGCGTTCAGCATCCTTATAGGCGAAGAGCCGTCCCTGCAGCAGCTTATCAGGTGATGCTTCAACACCTGGTACCAAGTTAGCTGGTGAAAAGGCGGCTTCTTCAACGTCGTCAAAGTAATTGTCAGGATTCTTGTTCAAGGTGAAGTAACCAACTTCGTGTAACGGATAGTCCTTTTTACTAACGACTTTCGTGACGTCAAAAATATCGTGTTTGTAATGCATACCAGCTTCATAAGGAATGATCTGAACGTAGACCTTCCAGGTCGGGTAGTTCTTATGAGCAATGGCATCATATAAATCCTTGATAAAGTAGTCAGTATCCTCACCAGCGATCTTAGCAGCCGTTGCGGCAGACATGTTCTTGACGCCTTGCTGGGTATGGAAATGATATTTGACCCAGTAAACCTGGCCATCTTTATTGACCCACTTAAAGGTATGGCTGCCGTAACCGTTCATATTGCGGTAACTAGCGGGTAAACCACGGTCACCCATTAGGTAGGTAACCTGATGACAGGATTCTGGTGAATGCGACCAGAAGTCCCACTGCATATCCTGACTACGTAAATGCGTTTGCGGATCGCGTTTCTGCGAATGAATGAAGTCAGGGAACTTCAACGGGTCATTAATAAAGAAGACCGGCGTGTTATTACCAACGATATCGTAATTACCGTCACGAGTGTAAAACTTTAAGGCAAAGCCACGAACATCACGGACGGTATCTGGATAACCCGCTTCACCAGCAACTTCAGAGAAACGAGCCATCATCGGTGTTTTTTTGCCCTTCTTACCATTAAAAATGTCGGCTTTAGTGTACTTACTCATGTCATGAGTCAAGACAAAGACACCCTGGGCACCGGCACCCTTGGCATGAACGACTCGTTCTGGAATTCGTTCACGATCAAAATGAGCTAATTTTTCAATTAGTTGATAATCCTGCATGAGAACCGGGCCACGTTTACCAGCCGTCAACGAATGATTATTGTCAGCCCACGGTTGGCCGGCAGCGGTTCGCAGTGTTTTCTTCTTTTTACTCATATTTAGATCACACCTTATCCCACAAAATCTGATTTATAAACAACATGGACTCTTACGCCTCGCATTTATCATAGATCATCAACATTATAGATGTAAAATCACCTATTTTATGGATAATTCGAAACATTAGCACCTAAAAATAGTTTATAATAAGGATATACTCTATTTTAATGAATCGGGTAATATAAATGAACGTGATTTATGGTTTTGTTGATTTCATCATTCGGTTAGGTCAGTTAATCGTGGCTTTTGCGCCCTTTATTTTCGTGGTGTTATTCGTTGCCTTCTTAGCTGAACTAGCCATTAAACACTACCTAGGATAAACATCTAAAGTTGCGAAAGTTACTGGAAAAATGCTAAACTAAAGACGTGGCAAATTCTCCCACAATTTACAGCCACGTTATGGAGAGTTACTCAAGTGGCTGAAGAGGACGGTTTCGAAAACCGTTAGGTGGACTAAAATCCGCGCGGGGGTTCGAATCCCCCACTCTCCACTAATCATGATTGAAAGACGTTCATTATTTGAACGTCTTTTTGTTTATGTTGCTTTAAATTAGATGAGCTAAATGAAAGCGCTTTTATAAATAATTTGTTATTATTTATATTGTACTTGATTGAAAACGTTTGGAGGAAACCATATGAGTACCAACGATAACCAAGTCAATTTAAAGAGCTGTGAAGTTGACGTCCCGATCTCTAAAAAGGCTCAGGATGCTCAATCCGCAGCCGGCATTAAATTGTTAAAGGCTAACGAAAAGAAGTATCACTTGAACATTCACGCAATCACTTCAGGTGGTATCAGTACTGATGATGCTGGTAATAACTATGCATCATTCTACGTTAGCTACCAAAATAAGTAGTCAACCATTGATATGAACATCTCCCGTGTTAAGTCCGCTAATCAAAGCGGACTTTTTTGTTACTTTGCTCACAAGTCCCCATGAAACCGGCTAAATCGTGTTAGAATGGGCATTGTTTCATTCAATTATTGGGAGGATCAATATATGAAAATGACTAAAAACCAGAAGTGGACCTTGGCGTCCACTTCCGCTGGTAACGGACTGCTGGAAACCGACAGTTCATTCATCTCTTTTGCCATGACACCAATCATCGCCGAGATGCACATTAGTGGAGCCGAAGGTGGCATGATGATCACCGCTAATGACATCGGGATGTTAATCGGTGCTCTAATTTTTGGGATGTTAGCTGATATCTTCGGTCGAGTTAGAGTCCTGACCTACACGATTTTCCTGGCTGCGATTGCGACGACCGGGATGTACTTCGCCCACGGGATCTTCTTTATTTACGTGATGCGTTTTATTGAAGGTCTCGGTGACGGTGGTGAATACGGTGCCGGAGTTACTTTAATTGCTGAAAACTTTAAACACCATAAGATCGGAACATTGGAATCGGTCGCCAACAGTATCGGTGAACTAGGTTCCATTCTGTCGGCATTGATTGCGGCCGTCGTGATTCCACTCTGGGGCTGGCGCACGATGTTCCTGTTCGGTTTAATTCCGGTCGCTTTAGCGTTCATTACCCGTAAGAATTTAAACGAAAATCCGGATTTTCTTAAGAACGTTCGAGAAAGACGGCTTCATCATCACCACCGGATCCCGAACTTGAAACGATTATTTGAGACACCCAAAATCGCTTGGCAAACCATCGCCATCATGATCATGGCAATGGTCGAAGAAGCTGGCTACGATGGCTTATTGAGTTGGTTACCGTCCATGATGCAGAAACAGCTGCACGTTAGCGTTACTGATTCGTCATTGTGGACAATCGCCACGGTCATCGGGGTTGGTGCCGGTGCAATTGCCTTCGGAAAGTTAATGGACGCGAAAGGTGCTCGATTTGCCTTTACTACGTTCTTTATCGCCTCGGCAATCTCCGTTTACGCCATCCCGATGTCGTTCAATGCGATCACGTTAATCATCGCCGCCACGATCGTCGGTTTCTTCGTTACCGCAACCTACAGTGGCTACGGAGTCGTAATTAGTCGCCTCTATCCAATGGACATTCGGGCAACTGCCAACAGCTTTATCGAAAACATGGGAACGTTGTTCGGTGGCTTTGCACCGATGGCGATCGGTTTCATGATGCAGTATTCCAGCATCAAGATGATTATGCTAATGTTATCGTTAATGTTTATCTTGAGTCTGGTTGTCATGCTATCAATTCCAAACTTAAAGAAGTTAAGCATTAAAGAAGCGGCCGAAAAAGCTTAACCATCAAACATTAAGATAATTACATCAAAAGTCAGATTTATAAAAATCTGGCTTTTTTGTTTCTTTACCTTGACACATGTTCAATTAATGTTATATTGATAACCGTAAAGTTAAGTATATCGAAAGAAGGTCAGTCTGATGCAACAGACTTGTTCGGAAATGCTGAATAAGTTTAGTCGACAATCACAGATTATTACAGTCATTGCGATTATTATTATTGCGATTATTGCGATTTTAATTATCACTTTGACTGTGTGAATAATTTGTGGCTGTTGTTTTGGTTGCATCGGAAAATGTTCACACAGGGGCAAAATCTAAACTGTGTGGATATGATCTGGAACGTTAATTTTGAATTTCATTAAAAATGGTCCTCACGGTTTAGATTTCAAATCGTGAGGATTTTTTCATGCCTCCTTTCTATTTCTAGGAAGGTGATTAGATGAAAGTTGCGATTATGCATTATAAAAAATGTCGTCGTTGAATAATTAGTCTAAATTTTTGATGGAGTGAAAATTAATGAATCGATATAAAAAGATGTTAGCAATGGGCGTTGTCCTATTATCAATGGCAGGCTTAGCTGCTTGTTCCAATAGTGCAAACGGAACTAACAAACACGTTCATTTATCTGAAACCGCGAATTTAAGTAAAAAGCCAACCAAGGCCGGTGATAAAAGTGGCCTGAACGTTGCCGAAGTTAGTGATTCACCGTTCTCAGGAATTACTTCGCCTGAATTAATGGATAATGGTGAAGATCTCGATATGTTCGCCCCCGGTGGTAACGATAATATGTTCAACCAGAACAATCATTATGAAGTTACCAAGGGCGGCCTAGCTAACTTAAAGTTAAACAAGAAGAACAACACCGCTACTATCACTTTACGTAAAAACGCTAAATGGTCAAACGGTATGAAGGTCACCGCTAAAGATGTTGAATATCCATACGAAGTCATCGCCAATAAGGACAGTAAGTCGCAGTCTTACAGTGATGTTTTAAACGACATTAAAGGCTTGTCAGCTTACCATAACGGTAAAGCTAAGACCATTTCCGGAATCACCTTCCCAGATGGTCCTAAGGGCCGCAAGACCGTAATTCATTACAATCACCTAACTCCAGGCATGAAGTACAACGGTAATGACTACATGAACGGTACCGTTGAACCATACGAATATCTAAAGAACGTGCCAATCAGCAAGTTAGCTTCTTCACCACAGGTCCGTAAGCACCCACTCTTCGTTGGCCCTTACAAGATGAGTAAAGAAGTTGATGGTGAATCAACCAGCTGGGTACCCAATAAGTATTACTGGGGCAAGAAACCAAATATCAAACGAGTCCATATCCAAGTCGTTTCGACCAGTAACTTTGCCGAAGCCATGAAGACCAAGAAGTATGATTTTGCTAGTGGTACCTATGGTGCTTTCTCAGACTTCCCTCACGTCAAGAATTTAAAGGACTACACCACCGTTGGTAAACCATTCTTAGCCTATGGTAACTACGGCTTTAACGTTGGTTATCAGAATAAGAAAGGCAATACCGTTGAATACAAGCACGGTAAGATGAGCAACCCTAGCTTACGTCGTGCCATGATGTACGCACTTAACTTGAACATGGTCTACAAGAAATTTGGCTACGGTTTAAAGTACCGTGCTAATACCTTAGTTCCACCGATTTATGGTAAATACCATGCTTCTTATAAGTCTCAGCCAGGCTTCCCTTACAACATGAAGAAAGCTAGACAGTTACTTAAGAATGCTGGCTATAAGAAGCGTCATGGCAGCAAGTGGTTATCTCAACCCAACGGTAAACCGTTAACGATTCACTTAGGTGCCATGTCAGGTAGTTCCGTTGGTAACGCTCAATCTGAATATATGCTACAGCAATGGCGTAAGTTGGGCTTAAACGCTAAATACACTAATGGCAAGCCAATGGAAATGAATAGTTACTACGCTTACCTATCCAAGCCGAAACAGAAAGCCATGGATGTCTTCGAATCCGCATTCGAAATCAATGCTGATCCATCCGAAGGTGGCATGTACGGACCAGGTGCTGCTGAAAACTATTCTCACTTCGCATCTAAAGAAAACAACAAGCTACTGACCGAAATGGACAGCAAGAAAGCCTTTAACCTTAAGTACCGTGTCAAGGTATTTAAGAAGTGGCAGAAGTACATGAATAAAGAAGCCGCAGTCGTTCCTGATGATTATATGACCATCTGGACACCAGTTAATCACCGTGTCACTGGTTTCAACTATTCACCAGGTGCTAATCAATTCTGGAGTAACTTGGGCTTAAACGCCACAAGCGAAAAATAATTCATTTTATAACATCATCAAATTAGTCTAAAGTCTTAAGTATGGGCTTTAGACTTTTTGTTTACTGAACAATATAAGGAGATCATAAAATGAAAGATCATCAATTCGCTCTCAAGCCGACTAAATGTAATGAAATGGTTAAAGAATTAAAAACAATTCATTTTTATAATGATCAATTAGCTAAATTGAAACCCACTAAATTATTAAAGACTTTACTAATGAAGGCCTTTGCGAATGAACACAGCCACACCATGAAAATGGTCCGTTTACATGATCTAATGGCGACACCCACCGTTGCGGCAGATGACTATTTAGCTCATCACGATGATGTTTCGTTCAACGTCTTCTATAACATCGCCCTATGCATGTTACATTTCGACGTTGACTTAGATTTCCAATTATCAGATCCACTTAAGGGATTGAAGAAGAGCAACATGCCCTACTTAAAGCCACTAGATCCTAAATCAATGACGACTAAGGAAATCTTTGAAGCTTGGTACCTATTATTATGTACCCACACCAAAAAGTGCCAGACCTTATTGGAAGAATTAGCCAGTGCCGGTTATTATAAACAATTTAATGATTTACCTAAGCCGTTATTCTTTAACGGTAAAGCTCAGCCTGTCTTTGACACTAGTGATTTTATCCACGACATCGTCTACGTTGAAGCACCGTTAGATACTGATCATGATGGCAAACGGGATCTCTTAAGGACCGACGTTATTCGCCCACGAGAAACTGAAGATGGCCTAAAAGTTCCGACCGTTTTCACACCCAGCACCTATAATCTAGGCACCAACGACCGTCTCGATCTCAAAATGATTCACAATGTTAACGTCCCATTAAAACATAAGCAGCCCAATAACTACACCTACAAAGACGTTACGACTCATTTTGATCCAACTAAAAACATCCCAGCACCCCGTAAAATCAAAAAGACAACTAAGAAAGCTGAAGCTAGCAGCTACGATGACGGCTGGACTTACAACTTAAATAACTACTTTCTAGCCCGTGGCTTTGCGGTTGTCTATTCATCGGGCGTTGGGACCTATGATTCACAGGGCTTACGTGATACTGGTGCCCGTTCCGAAGTGGACAGCACCAAAGCCGTGATCGAATGGTTAGCAGGCAACCGCACGGCCTTTACCAATCCTGTGGATCAGATTGCCATCCCCGCTTGGTGGTCCAATCACCACGTTGGCATGACCGGTCGTTCCTACTTGGGTACCCTGACCGAAGCGGTCGCTGGAACCGGTGTTAAGGGCTTAAACGCCTGCATCGTCGAAGCCGGAATCTCTAATTACTATGACTACTACCGTGACACCGGTCTAGTCATTGGTGGTGAAGATTGTGACGTCCTCGGTGAATTCACCTTTAGCCGTCGGAAAGGCGTCGGTGACTATCATCGCATCAAGCCAAAGTGGCACAAACAGTTAAAGTACATGCTGAAGGGCGAAGACCGGAAGACCGGAAATTATAACAAATTCTGGGATAATCGGAATTACTTAAAGAACGTGCATAACGTTAAAGCTGGGATGTTGATAGTCCACGGTTTGAACGACTGGAACGTTAAGCCCCGGAACGCCTGGAATTTGTGGCAACACCTGCAGAACGTACCGACTGACAAGAAAATCGTTCTTCATCAGGGTCAGCACATCTACATCAATAACTTACAGTCGATCGACTTCACGGATATGGCTAACCTCTGGTTCAGTAATAAACTTTATGGTGCCGACAATCACGCCAACCAAGTCATACCGACCGTAATGGTTCAGGACAACACCAAGCCTGAGACCTGGCATACGTATGGCAACTGGGGTCACACTGGTCATCAGGTCACCTATCGATTTAATGACCATCAGTTAGATCCTAAGCAATCATCCTCTCAGCCGTTATCCTTTAAAGATCATCTGGATAAAAAGCATTTTGATCACTATTGTCACTGGCATGACGACTGGCACCATGATACCTTCAGCAGTAAACCAAGTCCGATGTCCCATAACCGCTTATTGTTCAAGAGTGCTCCACTTAAACACGATCTAGTTGTTGACGGTGTCGTTCACTTGAAACTACGGGTCAAGAGCAGTGCTAACGTCGGTCTTCTAACCGCATTCTTAGTTGATTATGGCAAGATGAAGCGTTTAACCAAGACTCCGCAGATTTTACAACCGCAACGGGTTACCCTCACCTATCATTGGCAGCAAGCCAATATCAAAGATTTCATGAAGCAGGAAAACTACACACCATTCAAGAAGATCGTTACGGCTCATTTAAACATGCAAAATCGCGAAAATTGTTACAAAGTTGACGATTTAAAACCAAATCAGTATGTTGACGTTGATCTACAGTTCCAGCCAACGTTTTTCCACTTCCTACCGAAGCATCGGGTTGGCTTAGCCGTTTGTGCGACCGATTTTATTTGGACCCAGCGTGGCAACCAGAAGATTACCTATACTCTTGATCCAAAGCATTGCGAATTAATCTTACCGACGTACGAAAAGAAGTAATTAGGAGGTCTTATTATGCAAGGCGTAAGTCCAGAAGATTTATATCTGTTTAAATCAGTCACTCAGCCGTTATATAAAACTCATCAATCATTTTTCGTTGAAAACAGTATCGATCGCAATAATAATCAATACTTGGCTCGATTAGCTAGTCTTGATGCGCAAGGTCATTACCACGTTTGGGCTGACGGTGGCACTAACGTTAATCCACAGGTCAGTTCAACCACTCTCTATTACGTTCATACCGGTAAAAAAGGTGGCCAGTTAATGAAGAAGTCACTAAAAGGTGGCCTTACTAAACAAGTTCCCGTTAAGGGCTCCGTAAGTTCACTGTTATTATCTGGTGATCAACTCTTCTTTAAAGTCGTCACGGGTACTGAGCAACCGAAGTTTACCACCACCAAATTCCCGAAAGTCCGGGAAGTTACGAAATTTCAGAATAAATTTGACGGCTACGGGTGGTTACCAAATCACGCTCAATACAAACTATGTGTGTATGATACTAAGGATCACCAAGTCAAAGTCTTAATGTCCAGTAAATACAATTTTGCTTTACAATCGGTTAGCCCTGATCAACAAAAAGTATTGTTCATGACCGCTACAAAACATCCCAAGACAACCTATAGCGAAGCCAACGGCGCTTTTATCTTTGACGTTAAGACCCATCAAGTTACCCTATTGAATCAAACTTTACCTGACGCGGTCTTTACTTCCGCTAAGTTTTCACCGGATGGCAAATGGGTTGGCCTCGTTGGCAGTGATAATCACGCTCATGGCGCTACGACGGCTAACTTTTGGCTATATAACGTTGCTAGTCACGAATTAAAGGACGTCACTAAAGATCAGGATGACGTCGATGTTGGTTACTTAGGCTTATTAACCGGTGACTTTATTCAACAACAGAAAGGTGACGAATTCTACTGGTTAGATAATGATCATTATCTTTTTCATGCGTATCACCATGCTCACAGTCAGTTCTACGTTGGCGATACCACGGGTAACGTTTCGCTAGCGGATAATCAGAAGCGTGACGTCTATGACTTTTCACCCATGGATCCGTATCACCTACTCATTTGTTCATCAGAGCCCACTAGTCCCTGTGAATTACATGAATTAGATTTGAAGACTGATAAGGAAACCACCCTATATAACCCAAATCACGTTTACGAAGAAACGCATCGGTACGTAAAGCCAACGCCGTTCACCTACCAATCTAAAGATGGCAAGGTTACGTTAGACGGCTGGTTAATGCGTTCACCGAAACATCTGCATGATAAAAGTCCGGTCGCCCTATATGTTCATGGTGGGCCACACGCTGCTTACGGCTATACGTTCTTCCAGGAATTCCAGGCCCTTTGTAACCACGGCTATTCGGTATTGTACGTCAACCCGCGTGGTTCAAGTACGTATGGTGAAAAGTTTGCCGCGAACGTGATCGGTCACTACGGTGAAGATGATTATGATGACGTGATGTCAGGTGTTGATGCCGCCTTTAAGAATTTCTCTGGTTTGGATTCGCATCATTTATACATCATGGGCGGTTCCTACGGTGGCTTCATGACCCTATGGACGATCGGTCATACAAATCGTTTTACTGCAGCCATCGCTCAACGACCCGTTTCTGACTGGTGGTTAATGTATGGCGTTAGTGACTGCGGAGTTGAATTCCTGCAAACGGAACTTGGCAAGGATCTTTATAAAGATAAAGGTGCTTTAGCTCTGTACCATAAGGAATCACCGCTCACCTACGTAATGAACGTCAAGACACCATTAATGCTTCAACATGGTGAATACGATATGCGTTGCCCAATCAGTAACAGTGAAGTCTATTACACCGCCATGAAACGGAACGGGACCGAAGTTAAGTTCCTACGTTACCCGCAGAGTTTCCACGGTGTCTCACGTAATGGCTTACCAAGTTTAAGGGTTCACCGAATGCACGATATCTTTGACTGGTTGGATGAGCATAATAAATAATTAGAATTTAAGATTGGATATCTTAAATTCTAAAATTGTTTAGCACGGTTAAATAAAAAGCGTAATCTGGTTATTTTACCAGACTACGTTGTAGTACGGTTATATCTTTAATTCCAGCAACAACAGAAAAATCTTTACTTCTTAGCTATGAGAACTAAAAGGCAAAGTGCGGGAGTAATGCCGCTATACATCGAGAAGTGTATTTAACTATACTTAATAATAAGATAATTTATTGATCTTTAGGTCTAAATGCGATATTTTAAAGACGCGAGAAGTAATGTAGTTGCTTCATGTAATTAGCAACAATAGGGAAGACGCTTAAAAAGCGTCTTTTTTATTTTGTCTAAATTAAGTATGGTATTTACTTAAATTAAACACTCTAGTCTCAAATATAGACAAATGCACGGCAACTCATTTTGATAACTTCTGAAAATACGTTTTAATATCTTTCGCTACCCTACTTACGTTAAGACATGCATTGCGAAGATCTGAAATATTTTTATGAGTAGTCTCCTTTTGACTATAATCGTCAAGAACCGCTAACGAACTCACCAACGGCTTTAATCGATAGTTGGTCTGATGCTCTTCTTTACTAATATCTGACAACGCTTGTTCCTTATTCTTAGACGACCAGCATTTGATGGTCCGTTTCTTATAAAACGAATGGATATTACTGAATAAGTTACTTAATACGGAAGAATCCGTTAATTCCTTCGTTGACGTTAATGACATCATAATTTTACGCAACGATTGATTATTCGTTGCTGTTACATCATTAAGTGATTTGTATAAACGATGTGACGTTACTTCAATGTCCTTCAATTCGGAAAGAATATTAAATAGGTCTTCCGCGACGGATCTAATATAATCACGCCGATGAATATAATCATTAGATATGATCGTGATTAAGATGGATGCAGGTACCCAATGATGGCACCTAAGAAACCTAATCTGGAGTCATCTGACGCATGCATAAATAAATCAAATGAAACTCCAAACAGAAAAATAATGAAAATTATGATAATTATTAATAATTTGTGTTTGTTAAAGGATTTGATGGGATCATCTCCCTAAGATATTGGTTAAAATGACATAGAATTAGACATAATATTTTTTCTTAAAATAGTCAGCAATACTATCCTTATCCATAAAGAGACTCATTTTATTTATTCCCATCGAATCTAATTTTCTTCTAATAGATGACTTATTCTTTATATTTATTACATACATTGGCTCAGGTTTATGAACGATAGATAAAGATGGAATATATACAGAATCATTAGGTAAATCATCTTTAGATCTAAAATGATTAAAATTCTTTCCATCAAAAGTATACGGACTTTGTATTATAAAATAACTTTTTTGAGCTCTAATTCTACCCCAATTCAAAGTACAATTAGTACAGAAATTTAATTCTTTTGGTATAAAAAACTTAGTATCATTTAAAACATAATTACTTAAATATATCAAAAATAATAATAACAACGAATAATTAACCAATTTATTACTTGCAGAATCAATTGCATTACCATCCTTATCAATGTAATGATACATTACGTTTTTTACACCGTTATTAGTATTAAGATATGAATATGATGTTGGCCTAATTCCAAATATATTTAAAAAATGGATATAAGCCATAACTAAAGGTGTTGGGTGATTAGTAGATAGTCCATTTACAGTATTTCTAATTGATCCATATAACATGAATGGATTCTTTATGTTCTTTAAACAGTTACTTATATCTAAACAATATTTATCATTCCTAAATTTAGACGAATTAGAATTTAATTTTTTAAGAATTCTACTAATAAGAAAATTTAAATAATTATTTTGCCGATTATTAGCATTGACCTCAAGATCCCTAATAGAGTCATATGATTTTCTAATACTTTCATTAGTCTTTAACGATAATAACGCATATGTTTGATCACCTTTTCTACATTTCATTAAATATTTATATGACAAAATATGATTATCGAAAGGGATAAAATTATCTTTCTTGAATATGTATACTCTGCCATAGTCATCATTAATTTTGTTCTTAATAGGCTGTGAAGCAAAATATAATGCTATCAGTGGTGATGTGGATACATCTAATAATGGTGTTGGTAATGAATGATGCTGACATAAAGCCATAAAATTTTGTTTTTCATTATTAGTAAGATTGGGGACATTCTTATAAAATGAATATGCTGCATCAAGGTATGTCTTCCAAGTATTATATTCATATACCCCCTTAGAAGACTCACTAGTATCTCCTCGACTACAATCGCTTTTTAAAGGACCTCTTCTATAAAGGGTCGCTGTTAATTTTGTATCTCCAAAATCTTGATTTTCGCCGCGATAAAAATAGTCATCATTAATGTTTGTAACGGTATTTAAAATTCTTAAATACTCGTCAACGGTTTTAATAGATTCAATCACTGTGTCTCATCTCCAGGGAAGCCTTTACAAATCACTAAATTACACTCATAGTATTGATTAGATTAGATTATTTAATTTTACTATGATCCGATTCTGTTCGGACAACGGTGGTACCGGAACCAATAAATTTTCTAAATCTGCTCGCTTAATTCCAGGTATAATACTTTTTGATTTATTGGATAACTTAGTTCGGGTTAGTAATAATAATGCATAAATAAATTGTGGCGCAATATTACTTATAAATCTTAAAGCAATAACTTGTCTTGCAATATGTGCTTGACAAAATGGATTAAAAGCTAATTCCCCAACGGTTCCTTTTACAGTTATTAATAAATCATCTTTAAAACTAACCACACTAGCTAAATGCTTATTTAAATAGGTATGAGTAACAATTTTTGATGATATAAAATTACCTGCACCAGTTATATATGGAATTGTATTATCATCGTTTATTTTACTTTGTTTCCTCTTTGGTATGTCTCTACCTGAAATTATTAATGATATATTACCTAATCTAACCCATTTCCAATTCTTCGGGATCTTAAATGGAATTTCATCCTTACTAATTGGTGGTAATTTCTTATGCTTACGAATTTTACTGGCTTTAATTAACTGTTGCTTCTTTTGCTGAATTGATTGCAACAAATCATCAGCATTACCATCGTTTGGTAATTGTTGAGTTAATTTACCCTTCATGGCTTCTAATAATAAGGATTGCTTCATATCATGAGCAAATTTTTGATTTAATTCTCGTTCTTTTTGAATGGTATCAGCGAGTAAGAAGCATTTATGAATTTTGGCAACAATACGTTTTTGTTCAGATAATGGCGGTAATGGGATTGGTATCCTATTCATATTATGCATTGTAATATGTTGCATGGAAGTTCCATGTGATTCAAATTTTGCAAGGTGAGTTACATTTAAAAATACGTAATATAAATAATTCTCATTAAGATATTCTTTAAAGAAATTAACTTTCCATATATGATAATGAAAAATTACTGTAGATCCATCCCATATCCTTGGGCCAAAAGAAGCTGACCAAGAATATAGTAAGTCACCTTTATGTGCATAATTTTTACTAGGTAATTTTAAATTAGAATAATACCACTGCTTATCGGTAAATAAATTACCAACCCTTAAAACAGGTGTTAATGATGAATCTGTCAATAATTCACGTTTTTTATAGGCTCGACCATTAATTAACTTACATACATTACCTAATTTTGTCCATTCCCAATTACTAGGAATTTTAAACGGGATTTCTTTATCAGTTACAGGTGGTAATGGCTTGGAATATCCTTTTAATTTACCAGCTTGTACTAAATCACGTTTATGATTCACAATTTTCACTAATAAATCTCTAGCATCCCCATCACTCGGCAACTGCTTCGTTAGCTTACCTTGCATTGCCTTCTGTAATACGGATTGCTTAAATTCTTTGAGATTAATCATTCTTATCATTACTCCCAAAGATGTCTTTGACTTCTTTAGTTAACTTAGCGATTTTCTGATCATACTGATGTTTTTGCGTTAAGTATTCGTTTAATAAGGTCATCGGATCCTTAATTACGGCATGATGCTGACCAAAGCCAACGTAAGATAAGTCATACTTGCGTTTCTTGATCTGGTCAATCGAGATCTGTTCAGCCTTTTTATTACCATTATTATCAATAACTTCAGGAGCTTCAAGCCATTCATTTACTTTCTTAAATGTATGGTGAGTAATCGGTCGCGTCTTAGTGAACTGCTTCATTCCTTTAGGCAAATCAACCCGGTAGAACCAAGTCTTCTGGGTACTATGCGTATTATCAAAGAAGACTAAATTAGTGTTGATTGAGGTATAAGGCTGAAAGACACCCTTTGGTAAACGGACGATTAACTTAACGTTAAAATCATGAAATAACTTCGCTTTAATGTGCTGTTTTACCGGGGATGTACCAAACATAAAGCTATCGGGCAAAATTAGACCGACTCGTCCCTGTGGCTTAATCCGGTACATGGCTAAGATAATGAATAAATCAGATAATTCATTAGATCTTAAATCATAAGGGAAATTGTTTAAAATCGTCTCTAAT
Source organism: Acetilactobacillus jinshanensis (assembly GCF_004359375.1). Taxonomy (NCBI): domain Bacteria; kingdom Bacillati; phylum Bacillota; class Bacilli; order Lactobacillales; family Lactobacillaceae; genus Acetilactobacillus; species Acetilactobacillus jinshanensis. The sequence goes on from NZ_CP034726.1 coordinate 703,792, forward strand.
TTATTCTGGCCATAAGGCGGATTCATACAGATAACGTTAAATTTATCCTTATCTTCGTATTCATCAACGTTTTTACTAAGGCTATCGCCATGAATAACGTCTGGATTATCAACTGAATGTAAGAATAAGTTAGTGACACATAATAAGAATGGTAAGAAGTGTAATTCTTTACCAAAGACAGAATTATTGTAGGTATCGATATCATGCGCGGTCTTAACTTGCTTCTTTAAGATCTTAAGGCTAGACGTTAAGAAGCCACCAGTGCCGACAGCGAAATCACCGATTCTATCACCTAAGTGGATATGAAGATGACTTGTAATAAAATCGGTTAACGGACGTGGTGTGTAGTATTCACCTGAATTGGACTGAGATTGCATACTACGTAAGATCATTTCATAGATATCAGCCACGGTATCGTTACCTTCTGTGCTGGTTAAATCTAGAGCATCAACATCGTTAATGACTTTCCGTAAAAGGACACCGTTCTGCATATGGTTACTGATTCCTGAAAAGATTTCAGGAACAATAGCTTGCCGAGCTGGTGTATGTGAGTTTACTGGGATATTCTTTAAGTCAGGAATTAAATGGTCATCAACGAAATTAATTAATTCTTCACCCGTTTTATTCCAGTTCTTTTTAGTATTAGCGGCCCAATTATTCCACTGGTATTTATCAGGAATAATGGATTGATAATCGTCTTCTTCTAAAGCCCAGTGCTGTTCACGGAAGTAATAGACTTTTAGAAAAAGAATCCAGGTAATCTGTTCAATCTGTTGCTCATTATTACCAATGCCCGCATCGCCACGCATATCATTGCGGACGTTACTGACAAAATTATTGGTGTCGTTATTCATAGTATCGTTTAACCTCTCTTGTTTTATGCTGCTGATGGGTGATCGTTATACATCGAATTAATAATACTATCGATAGCTTTGGTATAGTTCTTCTTACTACCGAAGTCATGAAGAACGACGTTAACGACGTCGCCAAAACGATGAGTGAATTCAGGAAGCTGTAACGTCTTGATGTTTTCTAAACTTCCAACGTCAATCCCAGGCTTTTGAAACTTTTCTAGCAAGGCTTTCAGTACTTCACGAGCTTGTCCATGATACTTATAAATAACACCCTGCTTTTTAACATTATTAACTCGATCATGTTTACTTAAAGCTGGTGTATCAAAAGCTAAATGGGTAATAACATCAAAATCATCATACTTATCAAGTGATTTATCTTGTTTCCGCAATTCTGGAATTAAAATCCCATGCTTTCGTAATTCCTTCAAGAATAATGATTTTCTAGCGGCACTATTCCAACTCTTTAAGAAGTCCTTTAAACTATGAAATTCACTCAAAATATTATTCTTATCGTAAATTCGGATATCATCAGTAATTCGGTGTCCATTTTTATCAAAATGATAAACATACGCATCATTAACATACACTTTAGCGTTAACTTCAGGAATATAATGTGTTACTGAATCTGAACCAGTAGATTTTGGTTTTGATTGCATCTTTTGCTGATGATCTTTCAATTGACTGGTTGAAGTAACATCTTCAATGTCATCAGGTGTGCCATCAAATTTTGGATCCGAAAATAGTCGAGTAGCATTTCTGAAATCGATAATGACGAAGCTCTTCTTACCGTTTTCAGTATCTAAACGAGTTCCACGACCAATAATCTGTTTAAATTCGGTCATCGAATTAATATTAGTATCGAGGACGATAATCTTAACGTCTTTTGCATTGACTCCAGTTCGGAGCATGTCAGACGTTGTAACTAAGACTGGATATTGAGAATTAGGTGCCTCAAAACGACTTAATTGAGCTTGCGCATCGTCTACTCCACTAGTGATTTGGGCAACGTAGTCATCATTATATTTATGCTGCAAATCTTGATTAAAATGAATCAGAGCGTACCTCATTCGACGGGCATGATTAATATCCATACAGAAAATGATGACCTTTTCGTTTCGACCATTCTTTTTCAGATAATCAGTTACGAATTTAGCCACGGCCATATCACGTTGTGGAATAATGATGGTTCGATCAAAGTCTTTAGTATTGTACTGTTGAAGCTTAATCGGATAGCCGTTAACATCCTTCTGACCATTATATGGAGTGAAGCCATGCTCATCAATATTAGTCCCAACTCGAATGACACTATATGGTGCTAAAAAGCCATCGTTGATACCCTGCTTTAAAGTGTAGTTATAAACGGGCTTACCAAAATAAGATAAGTTAGCACCATGTCTTTCATTAGGCGTAGCCGTCATACCAACAACAATCGTGTTAGAACCTTTGGGCGCAAAATAATTTAAAATACTATGCCAATTACTGTCTAAATTAGCAGATCCACGATGCGCTTCATCAATAATTATTAAGTCAAAGAAATTTTGATCAAAATTCTTATATAAATGCTGATCTTTTCCGTGACTAAAAAGTTGCTGGTAAAGGCCAAAGTATAACTTATAAGCTGGTAGACTAGCTGGATCTTTCCATTGCTTACGACTTAATTTAACTGATACATCTTTCATGGCACGGAAATCACCATTCATAGGCTGATCAGCTAAAATATTACGATCTACTAAGTAAAGCACTTTATTAATAGGATGATGCAAGTCTTTTGCATGCATTAAACGCCAAGCAATCTGAAAGGCCGTATACGTTTTACCAGTCCCAGTAGCCATAACAAACATAATGTGATGTTGACCTTTAGCAACGGCTTTTAATGTTTGATTAATGGCATTGACCTGATAATAACGTGGTGAAATCGATCCACGACGATAATAATACTGAGACTTAAGTAAATTTAAGCCATCTTTACCTAGATGAGCTTCCTTAACGTATTTAGTGAGTAATTCTTTTGGTGTCGGGAATTTATCCATTGGAATATGAACGTCATCGCTAGCAATTAATCGATCTTTAAATACAAAATCGTGCCCATTAGACGTAAAAACAAACGGGATCTTTAGATCTCTAGCATAAGTGAGACCTTGTTGCATCCCTTTACCCTCGGGCAAATCATAACGTTTTGCTTCAATAACAGCTATCTTATGATGAATATCAGGACAGTATAGTAAGTAATCTAAGAACTTACCCCTACGTTCGCCACGTTGCCCATTAAATGAGTTAATTTTCCCATCGGTGTAGTATAACGGCTTATCTTTATATTCCATTCGAACGTTTTTACCATCATACCATCCACTTTGTCTTAATTTGGGATTAATGTAATGTGTCTTCGTATCTTCTTCACTCAAGATTAATATGACCTTTCAATTACGCGATTAAACTTATTAATATCCTAATAATATTTTATCATGAAAATATTAATAATTAGGAATTAAATAAAAATCATTAAGGTACTGAATCATTAACGTACTGAATAAAATACAACATATTTACACAAATACATCTCTGAATTGAATTCCTTATGTTGAATTATTTTGTCCAATATAAAGGAGCGAGTTTAAATAATTATGCTACTAATGGTGAAATCCCACACTTCAAATATTATGAACATAGTAAATACATAATTATTTTGGGATTCGAATAATAGCCACTTGAATCACAGTAGTTACCTTACCAGAATATACCCTCAGTATTAACTATTAAGAAAATAAATTTAAACTAATTTGTGCATAAAAAAAGATTGAAATTATATTCAATCTCCTTTTTCTTTATTTTTACCATACAATTTATTCAAAAAATTAGTAACCTGTTCTTTATTAGTAGCCATTTTATAATATATATGATATCTTTTAAATTTATTAAGAAATTTTTTCTGTATCAAAATGATATCCTTATCACGTTTTCGCATATTAGGAGCTTTAGTTTCAACTAATAAATAACATTTTGTATGTTTTGTCTTTATGAAATATACAAAATCGGGAGTAGTGGTACCACCATCAAATTTAGGAATTCGAATTGAATTCCTTGGTAATTTTCCAAATACAACTACAGGATCTTTATAATTTATTTTTAATAATTGTTTTTCAGGATGTATAGAATCATATCTAATGGGCGGTGTTTTATAAAGATATCTATAGTCTTCATGATAATTTTTATCAGATTCAGTCCCTACCCATGAAGCATTAACATAATCACTAAATGTATTTGTATTTATATTATAAATAGAATTAGTAGCATTTAAGAAATTAAGTTTCTCATAATCGTAATTATTTATTAATTTGTACCCTAATACATTATTTAAAGCGTTACAAATATTATTTATAGTACTTATATTTAAGTATCTTTCTACATCTTGTTTAGACTTATATTTGTTAATCAAATACTTATAGATACATCTATGCAATAAAAATATTGGTAATTTAGTGCTTTTAGATATTTGTTCTATAAACTTTCCATAAGGTACTATAACGTTACTTTTTTCTTCTTCCTGCGTATCCGTCATTACAACTTTATTATTTTTTACATCCACAGAATTTTTATTAGTGATATATGATTCTGTTGTAAATAAATCACCTTTATTGTTAAGTGTATCTAATATTATATTGTCTAAATTTCTTATATTTTTGTATTTAATCATATAATTATTTGATAAAACATTCCATAGTGGCTTTATTTTATTCCAATTTCTTTTCACTAATTTAACTTTAGTCTTTGGCCCATGTTGTTTATTTCTATTCACAACTTTATCATGATTAAATCGATAAGTATTTAAAATCGAATATTTTTCTGTTAATCGTTCTATACCATGTTCTTTAAAATAACCTTTGTAATTAATGATTCCCTTGTTTATTAATGACGCAAATAAATTATTTTTATTACCTACTGATGGATAATTTTTAGTAATAAGATTACTCATACTACTTGTAAATTTTTTACTGTTCCAATAATCTCTATTATCCTCATTAGCTTCATTCGTTAATTTTTTAGCAAAATCTTTTTCATCATAACCAACCAAAAATGCTAATCTAAATTCTTGGTCATTTACCCTATTACCAAATTCATCTACCGGAATCCTTAAACCTCGTCCAACCTCTTGAAATTTGGATATTTCGGATCCAGATGTCCTTAATTTTGCTATAACGAAAACATTTGGATTATCCCATCCTTCTCTAAGTGTCCACTTTGAAAAAATAAAGCGTCTTAAATTCCAATTATTATTATCTTTAAACGTTAACATTTTCTTCTTATTTTTTAGTATGTCATCCACTTCATCTTGAATTACTTTATTATTCTTGCCAGCACTACGATCATCACTAAAATATCCAGCATGAACTTTTTGTGCATGCGAATTCAAACTCTTTTTAGTAGCTATTAAATATTGTAAATATTCCTTTTCACGATAATGACTTTTATATTGATATTTATCTATGAGTGATTCTAATTTTGCATTCAATAACTTTGTAAAACTTTTAGCTAGCCAACCATATTCTCTACCTTCACCAGCTTTTTTCTTCCGTCCGTAACTATCAATACTATCTATAAAAAATAATGTTATTGTTTTTATTTTTGGTAATTGTAAATTATTTCCTCTAATAAAATTTTCTTGTTCAATATTAAAATGTTTATTAATAGCATCTTTAATTAGTCTATTTTGATAATTTGTAGTAAAAGTTCCTGGTACGAGTTCTTGATCTTTTGCTAATATTAGTCCATTTGAGAGCTTTTTTTCACCTTCATATTTTATGGGAATACCACCAGTTACTTTTAGAGGTTCACCCTCATCAATTTCCGTATATTTATGATTGTGTACATTAGTTAAACAAAGTGTTTTATTTCTGTTCTTAAAGGACACTTTTAATCTATTAATGGCTTTATTTTCAGGGAAATCTGGATAATATACATCAATGGCTTTAATAAGATTTTTATTAAAACTTTTAACTATATTTAAATTATACTGAGGATATCCTCTATAAAAATCAGTTTTTCCATTTAATTTTGGAAAAGTAGCACCAAATCTCACAACCATTTGAGGATGTAAACGTGTCATGTATTTATAATATTTTTTGTTTCTCGGAAAACGTTGTGGTTCATCTATTATGACTACAGGCTTTATAGCTTTAAGTCCTGTCATTGGACATGTAAATCCATTTAATAATGTTTGATCATAGTCATCTCGCTGCATATTTTTAGTTCGTAACATATCAGCATTTATAATTAATACTTCAATTTGATTATTTTGATGTGTCGTATTAATAAATGTAGATAATTTTGAAGGAAAATATTTACGTCCAGACTTACTATTAAAATCACCAGCATTAATAGTATGAACATCTAAATTTACATGCCCATAATATTGCTTAAAATAGCGTCTAGATTCCTGAGATGTCATAAAGGTTTTAGAACCTTCTTTTATAGCTGGTGATGGAACTAAAAGAATAAATTTAAATAGTCCATATTTCCAGTTTAATTCGTACATCATTTGAGTATAAACAAATGTTTTCCCTGTACCGGTTGTCATTTTTATGTCAATATTAGGTGTTAGTTTAGCATTAGTATCATATCTATGCTTAATCAAGGGATTAGAATATGAAAAGTTACTATTTTTATCGATACCCTTAAAGCTTTTTACAATAGCATTAATAGCATCTTTTTCATATCTTAGGTTCTCCAATTTTAATTTCATATTCTAAAACCTTTCTATGAATCTAACATCTAATTGATTAAGCCCATTTTCTAATTCTTTAACATCTGCAAAGCTAACAGTATATTTAAAAATAACAACGGTCTGAATACTTATATTATTATTACCAATTAAATTTAATAAGCTTCGCGTTTGTTCATTATGCCAGTCACTAGATAGAATATAAGCCTGTTCATTACTTATTATTGGAAGATTATAGCCTTTTAAATTTACATAATGTATATCTGCGTTAATATTATATCCATCATCGATCAAGAATGTAGACAATAGCGTATCAAAGCCATTACATTTACAAGGTATACACAATTCTTTACTAGAAAATGAATTTATAACATTATATGGATCAAACATGTGTAATTGCTCAGTATTATCGTCAAACGATAAATCATTTAGACTTAATGAATTTAATGATTTTAAATCAGATTTAGTAATATAAAAATGCTTAAAGCCCAAATCTAATTTATTAGCTTTTAAGGGGTGATTCTTTCTAAGGACTTTCTCAGAATTACTTATTCGTTTTAATCCAATTTGGTCTAATGTTTTATAACCTTGTTTATATGCTGATTTGGCACCTTTAGCAATAACAACTTTCTTATGACCATTTGAACTGTATTTAATTCTATAAATGGGATTATTAATTTGCATCATAATATATGAATTGTTTGAATTATTTATTATATTATTACGCATTACAGCATCTGCTGTTGTGGCAGAACCAGCAAAGAAATCCATAATAATACCATTCTTAATTCCAGACCATTCCAAAAGTTGTTGTATTAGTCTGACAGGCTTTTTACCATTTTTGTATGCAACATTACCCTCTTTATTAATATTCATCATATCTGCGCTAAAGCCTTTCCAAAGATCACCTCGGATGACGCTTCTACCATATTTTGGTCTTAAATCGTTTGATAAATGAAATGTATTTTTTAATGGAAGTAGTTGCCTTATTTTATTTCCACCAGTTCTGATTAATAAATATTTTTTAAATTTTACTGGAAAACAATCACTATTGATTTTGTGCTTAACATTATTTGGTATATTAAAATTAGCAGCGGCATCTTCAAAGATTCTATTAGCATTACTATTAATAAATTTCGATATTTCAGGAATCATTTTTAAAAAATAAGATAAATTTTTAGTTACAAATTTTTTATGAATTTGATTAGAAATATTATCTATTAATTTCAATTGGTTTGTATTTTTATAAATATAATCACATAAACTTACTAATTTATTTTTAACTAATATCTTAGAGAAATGTGCGTCATAATGTGGATTATAATCATATAACGGCTTTCTTAAAGAATAATCATTATTATTATTAAATTCATAAAGTAAAACATATTGTTTATTTCCTACGATTTCACCTTTTTCAGCAGCTCTAACCTTTAATCCCTGTGCTTTTGATGTTTCTACGGCTATTTGAGATACAAAATCATTTTCACCAAAAATATCATTCATTAATATCTTTAAATCCGCTTGCTCATTATCATCAATAAAAATAAATATTAATCCATGATTTCGTAACAAATTTTTAGCTAAATATAGTCTAGGGTACATAAATGTAAGCCAAGCACTATGTGTTGAAGTCCCTCTGATATTTTTCAACTGTTTTAATTGCTTATCTGTTAAATTAAATTGTTCTTTTAATATGTTATCTGACAATTCAAAATTATCGGGATAAATAAAATCATCAGATCCGGTATTAAATGGCGGATCAATACAGATAGCGTCAATTTTATGATAATAACTAGCTTGGAGATGTCTAAGACCCTCTAGATTATCCCCAGATAAATATAAATTTTTAGAGTGTTTATTAAATTCACTTTTATTATGGACTTTATCTGGGGCAATAACAGTATGTGGCAATTCTCCAGTTTGTTGTCGGGCATAATTTTTACCAATGAAATTCAATTGATAACCGTCTTGTAATTCTTTAATATTATTGTTTTCTAACGATGACTTAAATTTATCTAATTTAAAATTATCATTTTTATCAAAGAACTCTGGTAATTTTTTCTTTAATCGTTCCATGAATTTTGAATTAGGTCGTATTTTATTATTATAATTTTTGTTATTTATATTCAATATATCTCTCACCTTAATAATTCATTTAATTGAGTTAATCAACGAATAATTCTTGTTATACTATAAAAACCAAAAGTAGGTACTTAAGCGTTGAATACATTGAAAATTTCACTGTTAAATATATTATTTGATGATATAAATAATAAATTATTTTTTGAAAATGCTGTTAAGCTTATACTCCGATGTTTGCTAATTTTATACAATAATTTCTTTTCATTTGCTTTATGTTTTCCAAACATGGATTCACCTACTTTCTACTTATACTCCCATTTGTGGTAGGGCGTGTGAAGATTCAAACAAACATTAAAAGCTTATCATATCCGCAAATAATAACGCAATACAAAAAGCGGAAGTTTTAAAACTTCCGCCAATTATTTAAATAAATTTAGTAAAATAAATTATTTTAACTGAATACACTACCTAATCTCCGAGTACTTCCATAAAACCAATAATGACTATTAGTCCTTGCATACCATTGGCCACGATGACCATAAACATGTAATACATAGCCATCACGATCTTGATGATAGAAGCGTTTTACGTTAATATATTCACCACGATGTAAACGTAATCGTGAATGTAATGAAACACGATGATAAAATGCCCAATTAGGATGATAACGATAAACTGTAATCGACCGTCTTACTCGACGTCCTGCTGCGTTAGCATTATTTGATCCAACTCCAACACCAACCCCGATTAACATTAATAAACTAATGCCAATAACCAGGAATTTTTTAAACAATTTATTCATATAATTAGCTCTTCCCTAAATTATTTCTGCATCTCAAAATATACCAGAAATTTTTCTTTTTGTGAATGATTTTACTTGCTATTGATAATTTTATTACACTCTTGGTATACTTAATTCGGAAATATTCAAAAGAGGTTTAACATAATGCATAAATTAACTAAACAAATCCTTACAGGTGTAATTGCTTTAGGATTATTGGCACCTGTAGCAACATCGTCTATTAGCAATAGTCCTGCCGTCACAGTTAATGCTCGTAGTCGTGCTTTATCATATTACTGGGCTAAACGGGATGTTCGTAAAACTTATAATGGCAAAGATAGTCTCCACGATTACTTTAATTTACATAATAACGATCGTCATGGTGATCGTACCTATTTAAAGGCATCGTTTGGCGGTAACGCAGAAATTTACTTCACGGTTATTCATTATGGTCGTTATGCCCATATTCATGTGACAATTAAAGCATCATCCGGTGAAGCTGATAATCCATGGTATGGTAACGTAAGTCGTAGATATTATCGTACCTACGGTATTCGTCGTAATATGACTGTTCGTGCTTATTAATTATCAATTTAAATGTAGTTTAAATTAAGCCATACCTCATAATTATTAGATAAATAATCTAGTAATTATGAGGTATTTCATTTTCATTAACTGATTAAGATTTAATATCATTTAAGTTTAATCGAAGAAATCCTTATCAATCTTCAAAATTTGATAATCATGTTCCACTTGCACACCAACTTGATATTCCAGCAACAGGTTAGATAACTGTTCTCCATTAATCGCTACAATTGAAAAGCGTTTTGCTAATTCTTTAGCTCGTTTAGAGAAGTCAGAAGTTGTTATAAACACACCACGAGACGCGTTTCGAGTTCTAATTGCACCAAAGAAACCTTGAATTGCTGGCGAACCAACAATGTGTTTCTTATTATATCGTTTAGCTTGAATGTATACGGTACTGGTCCCTAATGGATCTTGATTAATAATACCGTCGATTCCACCGTCTTGGGTATCTTGAGTCCGAATTGCACTGCCGTGACGACCTTTATAACCCATCTTAGCTAATAAGTCGACAACTAATTGTTCAAAAAAGAATGGATCTTCTTTCTTTACAATTATTTCTAATAATCGGGATCTTAAGCCTTCATTATATTTATTAATCTGATCTCCAATACTATTAGGAAAACTAACTGACTTTTTAACGTTAAGTTTACGCTTCGATTTATAGAGTGATTTAAATAAATTCTTAATCATTTTTTGTAAATAATCATGTTGCAACTTATACCCAGAATGTTCTTTCAAAAAAGCTATTCCTGATTTATTAATACAATATGTTGCTGGATATGGTTTAGATACAAGGTGTAATCGATGTAAATACATACATGCAAAATAAATTCGATCGTGAATTACTGTGTCACCGTTCTTAATGTGCTTCTCATGAAGAGCTATTGGCAATTTAAGATAATTCTTGGCAATCGATTCTTGAACATCTTCAGATCGGCAATTACAAGCTTCTTTATATAATGCTTCTAGTGCTAATGGCATAAAAGCATCGTATGTTGGGATTCCATATTTGTTGTCTAATTTTAGTGACTGATAATCCATAAGATAAACTCCTAGTGTTAAATAATTCTTTCATCATTAAATATGTATAAAAAGCAGTTTCAATACTACTCTTGACCTAGTAAATTTCTCACACTAGGCAGTATATCAGAGATTATTAGGATCCAACAAATTATGCTATCCTAATCCCAAAGGGAATGATTAATATGAACCGAATTTTAAATAATCCATTCAAAAATAAAGGAACCGCCTTTACTCTCAAAGAACGTCAACAATTAGGTCTTGATGGTCTGTTGCCACCCAAAGTCCAGACGTTACAGCAACAGGTCGATCAAGCCTACCAGCAGTATCAATCTAAGCCAACTAACTTGGCTAAACGTCAATTCTTGATGACGATTTTTAACACCAACCGAATTTTATTCTACAAATTATTCAGCCAGCACGTTGTTGAATTTATGCCGATCGTTTATGATCCAACAATTGCGGAAGACATTGAAAAATACAGTGATATCTTTACTCAACCGCAGGGTGCAGCCTACATTTCAATTGATAATCAAAATTCAACCAATGCTATTAAACGCGCCCTCGTCTATGCATCTGACGGTCGTAAAATCCGTTTAATTGTGGTTACTGATGCTCAGGAAATCCTAGGGATTGGTGACTGGGGTGTCAACGGTGTTGACATTTGTGTCGGTAAACTAATGGTCTACACTGCAGCAGCTGGCATTGATCCCCGTGAAGTTTTACCCGTTGTTTTAGACGTTGGTACTGATAATCAGAAATTGTTAAAGAGCCCAAATTACTTAGGCAACCGTCACGCCAGAGTAACTGGTGACAAGTACTACGACTTTGTCGATAAATTCGTGAAGACTGCTGAAAGTACCTTCCCTGACATGTACTTACACTTTGAAGATTTTGGTCGTGATAATGCAGCTAACATCTTAAATAAATACCGTTCTCAATACACGGTCTTTAACGATGATATTCAGGGAACCGGAATCATTATTCTGGCTTCAATTTTAGGCGCTTTAAATATTTCACACGAAAAGTTAACGGATCAGCGTTACCTATGCTTCGGTGCCGGAACCGCTGGAACCGGAATTGCTAACCACGTTTATCGTGAATTTATCCAGCAGGGATTATCACCTAAGGAAGCCAAGAAGCATTTCTACTTAGTTGATAAACAAGGCCTGTTATTCAAAGATGACCCAACGTTAACGCCTCAACAAAAGGTCTTCGCTCGTGATAAATCAGAATTTGATCATCCCGACCGGTTAACTGACTTACTCAGTGTCGTTAAAGCTATTCACCCCACCATTTTAGTCGGTACATCCACGGCACCTGGCACGTTTACTAAACAAGTCGTTCAAGAAATGGCCGCTCACACTAAACGACCGATTATTTGCCCGATTTCTAACCCAACCAAATTAGCCGAAGCTAAACCGAAAGATCTATTGAATTGGACAGATGGTAAAGCCTTAATTGCTACAGGTGTCCCCTATCCAGACATCAAAGCTAATAACGGTGTAACTTATCAGATTGGTCAAGCCAACAACGCCTTAGTCTATCCAGGTGTCGGCTTAGGTGTCCTTGCGGTTCACGCCACCCGTTTAAGTGATGAAATGATTTCAGCCGCAGCTCATTCATTAGGTGGGATTGTTGACACTACTAAACCTGGTGCGGCCGTTTTACCACCGGTATCCAAATTGAACCAATTCTCAAATAACGTTGCGATTGCCGTAGCTAAGACCGCTGTTAAACAAGGCTTAACTAAGTCCAAGATTAGTGTCGACGACGTCCCCAAATTAGTTAAACAAACTCGCTGGAGTCCGCATTATTAAAAATGATCATAATATTTTCAGATAAGTCTTTACGTTAGGTAACGCAAAGGCCTTTTTATTTGAAAAATTAAAGTAAACCAAAAAGCCCGCTAAATCTTACTTAGCGGACTTCACCAGAGAATTAGATTTCAATTTAGATTAGCAACGATGTTCAGCTTCGTACATTCGACTGTAAGCATTAGCACCACGCATTGCCTGAACGATCATGTATGGGGTGATCTTCATTGGCATTTCGGTCATGGTATCTTTAGGTGAATCAGCGACTTTGGCGATCTGCATTAAGTCTTCGTCACTGATGGTCGGAACACCTAATTCCTTGAAGTTAGTTGGTAAGCCAACTGATAATTCAAAGTCTAAGTACTTATTGAGTCGGTACTTACCAGCACCTTCTAAGAATAACTGGGTAAGTAGGCCAAAGGCAACGATTTCACCGTGCATGCGCGGGATCTTGCCGTAAGCAGTCGTGCCGTTATATAAAGCATGTGCAGCAGCCAAGCCACCGGATTCGGCACCCAGACCACTCATCAGGATATTAGCTTCGATAACCTTATTAACGGCAGTGGTATCAGCGTTGACACCGACACAGGTAACGGCTTCTTTGCCGTACTTGAATAACGTATCTTCACACTTCTGAGCGATGGCTAAACCAAATAACGTCTGTTTCTTACCGATTAAGTTATCACCATGACTCTGTTCAACGGCCTGGGCTTCAACGTTGGTTGCTAAAGCATCCCCGATGCCTGAAACCAAGAACCGTTTTGGTGCATCGGTCAATAATTTAGTATCAACTAATACTAAATCTGGGTTACTGTTATAGAACCAATAATGTGAGAAGGATCCATCATCATTATAGATAACCGATAGACGAGTACAAGGCGAATCGGTTGAAGCTAAGGATGGGAAGATCGCAACGTGAATGTGAATCTTGTTAGCGGTTGCCTTAGCCGAATCTAATACTCGACCACCGCCTAAACCGATGATGACCTGGGCTTGAAATTCAGTCGCAAGCTTAGCGATTCGGGTGATTTCCTTCATTGATGATTGACCACCAAAGATAACGACCTTGTTTGAAACGCCGTTACTCTGTAAGTAGTTACTTAAGCGGCTCCCGATCATTTTGTTAAGTCGGTTACTAGTTAAAATAATCGCACGGCTACCTAATTTCTTGATGTAATCTTTACATCTAAGAATTAAACCGTTACCTTCAACATACATGGATGGACTTGTGAATGATACATCTTGACTCATATTATCAGCTCCTTAAATTATCCACGTCTTTAAGGTACCAGGACGTGTCATTCACCACCTATTCAATCCGTAGGTTCACCATGTTGATTATTCGACCACATAAAAGAAACCCTAGCGATTGGCTAGAGCTTCAAAAACAGGGGAAAGTAGTTGTTGTTGAGAAATGTACTGCAGCGGAATGGCTGGGTAGGATTGTTGAACCATCCCATGTTTTACTTTAAAGATAATCGATGAAGAAAAGCTCTTGATTAGTTATATCGATCGTGTCTATTATGAGTGTTATCCAATGGAAAGCACGTGATCATATGCGCATCAATAAAAAACGATTTAAGCAACAAAAACACGCCAATCAAATTAAACTTCCGCATGTTATAGTCCAGAAATTCGCGAAAGCCATTGCGATTGGCAATGTGCCAAGTAATCAACAGTTAAAGATTGCGGTTGATCTAGGTGTCGTTAAAAAGAACGCTAGTGGAAAACTAGATCCAAAATCATTAAATGATTACTTTACAACGTTTATTCAGCAACGCCACGCTGATGATGCCAGGAATCAGAATCAATAACAAACTTAAAGAATTAATTGATTTGTGGGGCACCCCAAGCCATCGCTGGATCTTTTGTCCAACTAAGAAAACGTTTTCAATGAGCTTAAGTTCACCTTTGAACAGTGCTTCTAAGTAACCTGCAATATTTATAATCCATATTGGCTAACTTTGCTCATTATTATCTAATAAATGATAGCCGATATGCTCCATAGTGCCCTACAACATGGGATTGACCCCAATAATAGATCGGCTAATATAATCTGGTGGAAGGAAATGATCTTATGACTATCAGGTTAATTAAAATCATCAAAGATCGTCACACTAACAGCATTAACAAAGACATCCAGCTTCGGAATGATCCTCAGTATCAGAAGATGTTGGACAATACTGATGCAGAGGTTAACTTCTTCCAAAAAGCAGCGATTAAATAATAATCATCGAGTCAGAGTTGCTGCACTGAATGGGATTCACTTCACATTCAGCAGCACTTTTCTTTTACCCTAAATGAACTTGTGAATAAAAAATGACCCCACCTTATTGAACAAATTTTGTTGTCCAACAAAATGGAGTCACTACATGTTTTTAATTTATTTACGATGTTTAAGTCGGTGTTCTTTTAAAACCTGATCAATAATGTCAGCTAACGTAATCTGATCCATCTCGTGTTCAGCAGCGTTCTGGACCTTATCATAAACACGATTTAAAACGGTTTGAATGTTGCCACCGACGATGCAGCGGGGATTAGTCTTCTTATCGATGTGAAGTAACTGACCGCCACCCAAAGCGTTGTAAACATCTAACAACGAAATCTGTTTTGGTGATCGAGTCAACTTTCGACTGGCAATTCCCGGTTTACTAGCAACTAATCCAGCTTTTGTTAATTTCGATAGTAACCGTCGAATTAAACTGGGGTTCGATTCTACACTGGCGGCAATCGTCTTGCTCGATAGATCATAATCACGGCAGACGTAGATGTACGTTAGAACGTGTACCGCGTCACTTAGCTTATGGGAATACTTCACCCAATCATCCCCTAATCAGGATTTATTTTAACATCTTTTTGATAGCTTCGGTCAATGGCATTAACGGGTGACCCAAGACCTTTTCTAAGTCATCGGAGTTTTCGGTTAATTCACCAGCCCGGATTAATTGCTGAGTTGAAACGACGAAGCCAGCAATCATGTCGTTCATACCAGCCTTTTTAAGAACCTGCTTGAATTGGTCATCACTAACCGGCATGGCTTTAACTGGTTTACCAATAACTTTAGCGACGACTTTTGCTAAGTCAGCGTAACTACGACTCTTACCAGCAAATTCATAAACAGGCTTCGGGTTATCACTAGCTAAGACCTTTGCAGCGCCCATAGCGTATTCAAATTCCGGAGCCCAGCCAACTTTACCGTCACCAGCAGAATACATAAGTGGCTGGCCCTGAGCGGCAGCCTTAATTAACATGGCGTCATCACGTAAGTACCAGTTATCACGAATAAAGGAGTACTTTAAACCGCTGTTCTTAAGGTTCTTTTCGGTCTGACGGTGATCAGCAGCGAATGCTGACTTAGTCTGATCAGCATGCGGGAAACTGGTGTAGGCGATGTATTTAACGCCAGCGGCCTTAGCAGCATCGATCATGTTCTGGTGCTGCTGAACACGGGAAACCTTGCCACCAGGCATTGATGAAATCATTAATAATTTATCAACGCTCTGTAATGACTTAGTTAACTGTGCTTTGTCATCATAGTCACCTGGTCGAACGGTAGTTCCGGCAGGTAAAACCTTTTTACCCTTCTCAACGTTTCGTGCTAAGGCGACCACGTTATCCTTACCGACTAACTTTTCTAAATCTTGAACGGCTAAACGACCTAAATGACCAGTTGCAGCACTAATTGCGTATTTCATAATAATTCGCTCCTTTACTTGTTACTTTATACTTAACTTGTGATTATTATAATAACATGCTCAGATAAAATGTCAAACTAAAAAGATCGCTGAATTTTTTATTCAGCGACCTTTTTTAAATATCGTAATTTTTGAGGAACGAACATATATGGCTATCAATTATTAGCAAGCAATAGATATTAGAGTTTCATTAGTAAATTTACGAGGTTAAATGAACTACATCAGGACTAAAGTCCCGAGTTTCTGGGAACGCTTGGCTCGTCACTCGTACCAATATATGAGCGATGTACATGCTAAGTTGTTTACCACGGCTCATTCCGAGCCTAGACGTAGAATATAATTCTAACGTCCACATTTATATGATTGATGCTTGGTTATCGCATTAATCACAAATATTATAACATTATGAATTTTATACGTCATTCATCTCGATATTAAAACATCGAGTATTATGACTAAAATTCATATTAGATAAAATAATAGGAGGCGAGTATTAATGGCTAATCCATACCGCCAGAGAACAGGTGTTTAAGATCACTCTTTAATTCGGCTTTCATTAAGTTCTTATCACTAACGGCGGGAACGATGTTAGTCATTGTTGACTGACTTTCAGCAAGTACTAACTTAAATAAATCATCTGTGTTTTTAGCAAGTTTATTACTAGCAGCTTCATCACTAGATGCACTTAACGCGTTCATTAACATAATATGATCTCCTAACTGATTATCGATCAGCCACCCCGTTATTTCGAGATGGCTTTAAAATACAAAACATGCGATACATATGATTAACCTCTAAATTTTTAATCTGAACCGGAACGCCAGTATGGCGACCACTAATCGCATTTTCCATATCGAACCATCTCTTTCTAATCTATAGTTTGGATCCTGTGAATCCTTTTTATTAAGTGGAGCTCTTCAATTCACTTAATTAACTTTACAATTATGATTATATACGTTATTCATCATATGTCAACATTATTTTAAAATATTTATTAATTGTTTCTAATGTATTGCAATTTAACCGTAATATGATACATTAGTAAATGTAATGTTAATTATTTAAAAAGAGGGCCATATTAATGCAACACGTATCCTTAGCACATCTCAATAAAGAATTCCTACAATCTCAAATTATTGCTGTCATCACATTACTCATGATTTCAGCCACAATTTTAATAATTGCCTTAGCCATTTAATTTGGGACCAAAATTGCATTAATCAATACATACCCACATTCACAGAAGGTCATTTATGGCCCTTGACTTTTAGACATTAGCAAAGCGACAAAAAAGCAGTGATAAATTAATATCACTGCTTTTTCTATTTATGAAATTTAAGGAAATGTTTATTAACTAATTTGATTGGCGATTAGTACCAACGATGAGCCTGCCAGAACTTTTTGGCGTTGACCCAAGAACCATAACGGGACTTGGCATAGGCATCAGCAACTTTAACCTGATGTTTATGATCTAAGTTAACGTGACCGTGCTTATAACCTAAGTAGTTAGGATCTAACTGGAAATAACCGATACAACGATGACCATAACTTAAAATGTTCCAACGATGACCACTTTCGTGCCAGGATACCCAGCTACGAGCACTGTAATCATTGTTGTTCAAGCCATCACGGAACCAGTCATTGTTGGACTGCTGATTATGATTAACCTGTTGTTTAGTCTGTTGAACCAAAGTAGTGTTGTTCTGATTCTGGTATTGCTGACTACTGTTTTGTTGGCTATTAGCGGTGTCGGCATGAATATTACCAGATAAACCGATGAATAATAAAACAGAAATTAAGACAATATAAACAACGTAAAATATGAGGGTTTTGCTCTTTTTACTACTTAAATCCTTAACAAGAGATTCCATAAAATTAATCATAATCCTTTCTGAAAAATTCGGTTACTAGAAATGTTGACCTCTCGATCAACCTGACAATTATTATAGTAAAGGTCAGATATTAACCATATGTTATAGGAATGTTACAAGATTGTGACGCTATATTAAATCATCGTAATATACGAAGAAAATAAGGCTACTACTTAATGTAGCAGCCTTTATATCATCTAATAATTTTCTATTTTACGTCGATTTCAGTGTACTTTTCTTTACCAATCTGATACTTAAATCGATCTGATAACAAGTTAGTAATTTCCTTAATGAACGCTTTAACTTTTGGCGTATCAATTGATACCGTCACCACCACTTGATCTGTATATTTAACGTTCACAATGTGGTAATGATTTTGGTGTAAATAATACTGTAATTTACCGAATAGATTGTAATTCAACCGCAGTTCGACCTGGGTCTGCATAACCTGTTTAACGATGTCAGCCTTTTCAATCGCACCAGATGCCGTTTCACCATAGGTCCGGGCTAAATGACTGGCACCCAATTCGGTGCCACCAAAGTATCGGGTTACGACCACCACGACGTTATGCAAATTTTTATGTTTAATGTCATTTAAGACTGACAATCCAGAAGTATTATTCGGTTCACCATCATCGTTCTTTCGTTGAATGTGGTCATCCCGACCAATCACGTACGCATAAGCATTCGCGCTCGCTTTTTTATTGGCGCCCTTGACCGCATTGATAAACTGTAAAGCTTCTTTTTCGTTACCAACCCGTTTAGCACGGCCGATAAAACGGGACCGTTTCCGAACGATCTCGAACGGAATTGCTTGCTGATGTTCTTTAATCGTTAAATAATTTTGATTCAATCTATCACCCATTAGAATTCGATCTATACGTTTATGTTAAGGCAAACTAAAAATCAGCCAAAATTAAATAAATCCAGTGATGACACCGCCAATCACAACTAAGAATAATCCGGATAAGGTATAGGCCAACGTCTTACCATGACGATGTTCCTTAAAGAAGATCAGGCCACCGAATGTGGAAACCACGGTACTCATTTGGGACAATGTAAAGCCGGTCGAAATCCCGCACAGCATGATCGTAATTAGATATGACAACGAGCCTAAACCGGAATTAACTCCGGTAATCATGTTCTTTAACGTGCCTTTAGAAAAGAGTAATTTACCAGCGTGATACTTTCGGATCATTAATGAAAAGGCAACTGCACTCACTAGCATTCCGATTGCCTGCGGTGGAAACGTCGACCAGCCACTAGCTTCAGGAATTTTCGGCAACGTTGAACAGGCAGTATAGCCAATTCCGGCACCTAACAGGAGCTTGATCACAGCCTTGGTGACCTGCATTTTACCTTGTTGATTACGGGTCTTTTCATCGCCACGGGTCGTTAAGAAGACCCCTAAAAAAATCAAAAGAATGGCGAAAAAGCCGGTAATTCGAGCTTCGGTACTGGCCCAACTACCAAAAAACATGACCCCGATTAAATTCACGCCAACGAGTTGAACCCCGGCACTAATCGGGGTGGTGATCGAAATCCCAAGGTCATATAAGCCCTTGTAGGTCGCTAGTTGTCCAACCGACCAACAAGCTCCGGCTAAGAAACACCACCAGAAAATGGAGTTATTCATCTCAGGGTGCTTAAAAATTAATACTAAGATGCCAAAAATAAAGGCCCCGTAAGTCGTTCCTAACAATTGTTCAATCGGTTTACCACCGAAGAGCTTAGCCCACAATGGGGTACAGCCCCAAAACACGGCCGTCAATAATGCAATCGCGATTCCCATAACATAATCCACCTAACTTCAGAATAAAAAGAGCCGCACTTTTTGCATGTGCTGCTTCTCATCGTTTTAAGATCTAAGTTAATTATATCATGATTGGATAGAGAAAAAGAAACCCCAAATTAGTTTGAGGTTTCTTCAAAGAAATGAATATTTTGATAAGAGCTTATAGCTTATTTAGCAGGAACTTTATCCTCAATGGCATCAATGGTGTCAGTCAACATGGCCTTAATTCGATCCTTCGTTAATTCATGGTGGTTAACGTCATATAAATCATAATGATCAACACCATGTTCAAAGAAGTAATTATTTAAAACTTTGCCGTCAACCGTTACTAACTTATGAGTATGCTGTAAAGCATCCTGGATCAGGTCATCAACTTCTAAAGCTCGAATATTATCGTCAACGTTGGTAATATTATGTAAATCACCCATCAAATGCTTCAATTCAGCAACTTCTTGTTCTGAAGTCTTTTTATAGTCTGCCATTTAGATCACCCGTATTTATAGTAACCCAAATTATATTTTTAATCTACCCTAAAAATAATGTTTCAGATATATAAATACGGGCACGCTTTTACTCTAATAAACGCTTTGGAATAGCTCTTAAAATCATCTTAACGATGAAGTAAGCCAATTCACTGAAGATGAAGATCGAAATAAAGCGAACGACAAAGCAAACTGATAACAGATCCAGTGGTAATTTATTGTAACCATTCATGAACCAGCTATAAATAAACGTCGTAATGTCGGCGCAAAAACTGGATAACGCTAACGTTAAATGTCCATAGTGTCTGTATCGGGTGAAGAAGAAACCGGCTTCGTAACCCACACCGTCGAAGACACCACTTAGAGCATCGGTCCAGCCGCCTTGGTCACCCATTAACATCTCGACGATTGATGATACGAACTGGCCAAAGAATGATGAACCTGGAAATCTGAATAACATCCCGACGATCGGGGCCGTTATCAACCATGGCCCTTGCGAAATATCTGCGGCCATCACTGATAGTCCAAACGGCATCAATAGCATTCTAATTCCGTCTTCTAAGAAACTAACCGAATAAAAGATGACCCCACAAATAATCGAGATTAAGGTCATTAAAATAATGTTCCTTAAACTAAAGCGACTTTTCAACGTTAAGATCCCCTAAATTTGAATTAAAAAATTTATGAAAAAGAGCCTGTTATGTTAACGTGTCTTCAACATAATTGACTCTTTTTCGTTTAATTTAATTAGCGATTATTTATTAATAAGCAAAGTCAGGTGAATGCAGAGCTTGCTTAACTAACTTACCAATGACCTGCATGGTTCGTTCCGTGATCTCATCAGAAGTGTCACAGGAAGCCTTGGTCAAGAATTCCTGGAGCTGTTCTGGTTGAAGATCTTTCGCTTTTTCGTCAGTCCAGTGAACCCGATGGTTAGCGTATTCCTGGCACTTTTCTTTGTAGGTATTGATCATATCAGCGTATTTCTTATAATTCTGGTTGACCAAAGCAGCTAACGTCTTGTACATCCAAAAGGCACTCTTCATCGTGTAGTGATTTTGATCCGCAATCTGATAGTTAGCCGGTGTCTTCAAAATATTCGTGAAGAACGGGACGTATGGACTGTAAGCAAATAAGCCCATCGCAAGCCATTCAACCACGGAATAATCAGCTGGAACGTTATTCCGGATCTGAATGATGTGTGATTCTTGACCACGATCAATTCCAATCGGTCGGAAAACGGGTTTCTTTAAGTTCGTTGGATCGTACTTAGTGTTCTGATAATGAGAAGCCAGGTAATATTCAGCGTCTTCGACCGTTAATTTCCGGTTAGCGTGCAGAATAAACGGAATGTTACCGCTGGTGGGCGTTAGCTTTTCAGCGATTTTTGGACTAAATAATTTAACTCCATACCAAGCCCGTGGTGTGTTGTAGTGACGATCCAAATTACCGTGGGTTCCGGCAATCTTACGCAGGTTAAAAGTACCCGGTTCCGGGTTAAGATGATGCTTTTTAACAAATTTCTTCAAATGTGATGACCACATGAAGTTTTTGTGATCCTTAAAGTCAACGTTCTGAATATTAATCTGGTTCGGTGCTAAGGCATAGCAGTCATCCGGAATTCGTTCAGCGACCCACTGGTGGCCACCGATACTTTCGAAGTACCAGATGTTGTCCTTATCAGCAAACGAGATCCCGTTGGACTGACCAGTACCGAACTTCTCAATCAATTTACCTAAGCGTTTAACACCCGCTTTAGCGCTATCAATATACGGCAAAACAACGGTAACCATGCTGTCTTCGTTAACCCCGTGTTTTACCAATGGGTCAAAGCCCTTAAAACGAGCGTTGGTGAATGCCGATTCAGTAGCACTCATGGCAACGTTCTTTTCGTTAACGCCTGCTTCTTCATAGAATGGATTATCTTTTGCGATTGCTGGGTTAACTTCCGGATCGTAGGTACTTGGACAGCACGTATAACGATAAGCGTGGGTCGGTAACGGAATCATGACCCCGGTCGTTGGTGACGTATAAACCCGATCCTTTTTGTCGTTAGCAGGACGAACTAAAAAGGTCTTCGGATTATACGGCGTGAAATAATCTTCATTTCTGGCAATGATGGTCGAACCGTCAATGCTAGCTTTCTTACCGATTAAAATCGATGTACAGTTATCAGAATATTTACGCATTTGATTCACCTTTTTCAATGTTATTTATGTTTTTGATCAAATTGATTTAAATCCATTGGTTTATATTGACTTAATTTATGATCACCGTGTTTGCGGTGCCAAGCTTTCACTTTCGCAATCTGCTTCATACGATTCTTAAAGTGACCTTCCAAGCCAAAGTCGGTCGGGTAATAATATTGTCGATCAACTAATTTCTTAGGCATGGTTCGCATTGCTGTAATGTGATCTTGATAATTTTCGGCGTACTTGTAATGTTCGCCGTAGCCCAGTTTATTCATTAATTTGGTTGGTGCATTTCTAATCTGGAGCGGAACCGGTAAATTCATGGTCTTTTTAACGTCATGTTCAGCTTTTTCACCAGCCTTTAGCAATGAATTGGACTTCGGATCCAAAGCTAAGCGGACGATGGCTTCAACCAACGCCAATCGACATTCTGGCATCCCTAAATAGCGGGCCACCTGAAACGCGTTCACGCAAGTCGTCAACGCACCTGGATCAGCTAAGCCAACGTCTTCACTGCTCATCCGGATCATTCTTCGGGCAATGTAGACTGGATCATCACCGCCCTCTAGCATTCGGTACATCCAGTAGATCGCTGAATTAACGTCCGAATTTCGGACCGATTTATGCAGTGCTGAAATCAGGTCGTAGTGCTGATCGCCCTTTTTGTCATACAACAGGAACCGACGGCCCATTAACTGCTTCAGGCTATCATTAGTAACCATTACGGTTTTATGATTAACGTTTCCGTTATCAACGGCCATCGCTAAAGTATTCAAAGCCTTGCGGGCATCACCGTTCGCAAATTTCGTGATCAACTCAATTTGTTTATCATTAATCTTAACGTGGTAATGATTAAAGCCGTTCGGACTTTTTAACGCATGCTTGATCAGCGTTTCAACATCTTTGGTGGTCAACTGATGAAATACGAAGACCTTACAGCGCGATAACAAGGCTGAATTAATGGTAAACGACGGATTCTCGGTCGTGGCACCGATCAAAGTAATGCTCCCCTTTTCAGTGTAAGGTAAGAAGGCATCCTGCTGAGACTTATTGAAGCGGTGAATTTCGTCGATAAAGACGATCACCTTTTTACCAAGTCGTCGATACTCTTCAGCTCGGCGCATTAAAATTTTAATCCGTCGAATGCTGGCGTCAGCCGCACTGAATTGCAGAAAGGTTGATTTGGTGTGTCGGGCAATGATCTCCGCTAAAGTCGTTTTACCGCAGCCTGGTGGTCCCCACAGGATCATGTCAGGGACCCGGTCACGAACGATCAAGGTTCGCAATAGTTGGCCTTTGCCTAACAGATTCTGCTGACCCACGAATTCATCAAGGGTTCTGGGTCTGACCCGATCAGCTAACGGAGTATTCTTTGACATCCCTTTGGTCGGATCAGTCAAATGGTTAGAACCCTGAGCAGGGTTACCAAACAGCGATTCCTGTTGATGCATGCGGACAGCCTCCTTGTTACTATTATAGTCTCATTTAGCTATAAAAAACGAAAATAAAAAGTACTGCTAATTATAATGCAGTACTTTTTCAATATCATTTATCTTAATATCTAAATTAATTATTTATTTAATTTACTCTGTTCAACTTCTTTCAGTGAACGAACGTCAATCTTCTTTAACGGAATGACGTGATCATGATGACTCCACTTGTAAGCGAAGTAAACGATCAGTAATACTGGAACACTGAAGTAAGTTACTAAGATGTTGAACCAATCAAGGCTAGCAATGGAACTGTAACCTTGGGCAACGATAATGAACAGACAGAAGATAATTGAAATAATGGCACAGAACTTGAACCACTTAGCATGGTAAGTCAATTCGTCAAAGCTATGGCCCTGTTTGATCCATGCGTTACCAAATCGGTAAGCGGCGATGGCGATCATTAACCATGCGATAAAGCCAAGTAAACTAGAACTAGTGATTAATTCATTATAAACCTTAGGACCAACGAAGCTTAAGCCATAAACAGCTAATGACAATACGGAAGTCAGAGTCAATGCTGAATACGGAATCCCTTTCTTAGTCGTGTTACCAAAGAAGTGGAGTGCACGGCTACGGTTGTTACGGCCCATGGAGTATAGAGAACGAGTACCGGCGTATAAACCAGAGTTAGCTGCTGAGATAACGGCGATTAAGATAATGGCGTTCATCAATGAAGCAGCGCCTTTTAAGCCGGCGTTCTTAAATACTAAGGTAAATGGACTCGTGGTAATGTTGGTTACACTTTGACCCAGTAATGCTTTACTGGTGTAAGGAATTAAGAATGACATTACGGCTAATGAACCAACGTAGAATAACATAATCCGCCAGAAAGTCTGCTTAATGGCTTTCGGAACGGCCTTTAACGGGTTACTACTTTCACCGGCAGTAATTCCAACTAATTCAGTACCCTGGAATGCAAATCCGGCTAAGATAAAGACGTTAACGGTTGAAGAAAAGCCACCAACAAACGGTGCTTTACCGATCGTAAAGTTCTTGAAGCCAACGGACTTGCCACCGAAGATACCAAAGATGGTAAGAACACCAACGACCAAGAATGCTAAAATAGCTAAAATCTTGATGAAAGCCATCCAGTATTCAGTCTGTCCGAAGGAACGAACTGAAACGGCGTTAATCAAAATAATCAATGCTAAGGCAATCAAGCTCCAGATCCATCCTGGTGTGCTCGGGAACCAAAACTTCATAATAATACCAACAGTAGCGATATCAATCGGAACGGTGAATACCCAGTTTAAGAAGTATTCAACATCAGTTGTAAAACCAGATGATTGATCAATGTATTGAGCACTCATGTCACCGAAACTACCACTTGGGAAGTGGGTAGCAACGGTACCTAAACAGGCCATTAAACAAAGCATGAACAATGCGATGGCACAGTAAGCTAACAGTGCACCACCTGGTCCGGCACTGGTAATCGCACCACCAGAGGTAATGAATAGACCAGTACCAATACAACCACCTAAGGCAATCATTGACATATAACGGTTCTTTAAGCCACGTCGCAAAGACTGAACTCTAACCGTTTTATTCCGTCTAAGCATAGAATTCCTCCTAATAATCAAAATCTCGAAGAGGAGGTTGGATAAGTTATTCATGTATCGAATCCAAGCAAAAAGCCCTTCAGTCAATTTTCTGACCGGAGGGCTTTTATCAACGTACCAAAAAATTCTTTCATTTCCGATACGCTTTGAAACGAAAGAACTTAATTTCTAACTTAGATTCGGTTCCATGATTCAAAGCTCTCCGTGAAAACTGATTCACGACAGTCCGTAATCTATTGAATTACGTCCCGGTACACCAATAACTGTTATTATCAGTACCTCGGCGACCTCCCCTTTCGATCAACGTCTACACAGTAACAGCTGTTCGATTGATCTAATTATGTCGGTCGCAACCTCTTCGATTTAATTTACAATTATAATAATACACCATTTTTCAAATATATCAATATATTTGTAAATAGAATATAATATAAATGTGGAATAATATTAAGAAGGTTTTCGATTTGATTAAGATCACAGCCCAAATGCTAATGAACGACATTGAGCCCATTAGCTTAGAAAATGAAGTCAATGATAACGAAACGTTACTGGTCGCCATGCGACAGAAAGCCAAGCGTGAACACATTAAATTAATGGCCAACTTCTGGAACAGCCACGAACCATTGGGTGTCGTTAAGGACAGTTTATTATACAAAGCTTTAGTCCTTTATTACTACCAAAAGGTCGGCAATTTTGAATATGAAGCCGCAAAGAACATTCATGGTTTCTTGAACAATAATTCATCAGAACCGAAAAAGAAATTCGGTTTCTTCTTTCACGCTAAGGCCGACATTCAACACCCCGCACTTCCGGTGGTCGTCTTTGCGACCCTGCTTAAACATGTGGGGACCATCCCTGATTTTCTAAAGTTCGTCAATCATCAAGTTGGCTACAAAAAGGACGTGGCAAAATGATCTACGTTGCGTTAATCTACCTGGCATGTATCTTTATCATCCTGTCATTAATGGGCGGAATCCTGGTAAGTCATCTTTGGTACATCGTTTTACTAATCAGCGTCATTTTATTCTTATACTGCCTTTCGAAACTGAAAAAGATCAGTAGAGGGCCCAGAAATTAAGCGTTATTTGTTATATCATATAGATAGTACCGTTTTAAGAAAGGACATTCAGTTATGAAAAAAGTAACACCAAAGCAAGCCGCAATCGTTGTTAAGTCTGGAATCTCCAACTTAATGCGTGACTTAGCCGATAAAAAAATTCCTGACAAAGCTAACCCCGTCAAGAACGATATCGATTACTGCAAGCAGGTCGCTAACTTATACTCTTACAAAGTCGACTTCGCAAAAGACGCCTACGGTAAATTAGTAACCATGAGTGACAAATTCGCCAAGGATGCTAATGTTGACGACGTTGCCGATGCTTGTAAGAAGAACTGGCCTGGCTTAGCTAAAAAGATCTTAGCTTAATTTTAAACTAATCACTTCATATAAAGACGAGTAGGAATTATTAAATTTCTACTCGTTTTTTCACCAAAAAGAAAGGACCGGCACGACACCGATCCCGAGTTAAACCTAGTTTGCAAAGGAGTCTCTTACAATGCTTGCTCCAATTAGCCACATAAGGAGTAGGAGCACTAAGAAAGTAGTTACTGCAGAAAGCCATTGCGGATGGCCGTAACGGTTTTGGTAAGGGACAAGGGCGTTAATTCGTCCTCGTCACTGTTCACTATAAACAATCAATAAAATTATGGTAGAATAACGAACGATTTTTGATGTGTCTATTTTTCACGTATAATAATAAGGATAACTAAATTTTCGAAGGTGATCTTATTCATTTTGCATTATGGCAAATTCTAGCGATGTTCCCGATTGGAGTCGTTGCTGGGATTATCAGTAGCAGTGTTGGTATGGCTTCGTTAGCCACCTATCCGTCGCTACTGTACATCGGTGACATGCCGGCCATCGCGGCTAACGTTACCAATACGTCGTCGATGATCTTTACCGGGATGGGTTCCGGCCTATCGTCCATCCCGGAACTCCGAGGCCACGTTAGACAGTTGTTATTAACGTTAGTTTGTACGTTCATCGGTAGTATCGGTGGAACTTATCTTCTATTATCTGAACCCAGTGCTTCATTCAAGAAAGTCGTTCCGTTCTTTATCTTAATTGCCGGGATCATGATCCTTTGGCCAAAGAAGCCCCTCAACGAAAACAGTGAAAATCATCAACGTAAAGTTAGAGTATGGGAATATCTGATCGGTGGCCTCGCTTTCTTGATTGCTGGAATTTACATGGGATACTTCGGTGCCGGAGCCGGCTTAATTTTAATTGCGGTTCTGTCACACATTACCGATGAACCTTACCCGGTATACAACGCCATCCGAAACGTATCGTCATTGTCAGCTAACGTGGTTGCCATGACAATCTACGCCATTAAAGCGACCGTTTACTGGGTGATGGTCATCCCGTTAGGCATCGGCCTATTCATCGGTGGTTACATCGGACCCAAGATCGTCCGGGTAATCCCCGAAAAGATTTTAAAGACGGTCGTTGGAATCTGTGCCCTGGTTTTATCGGTTGTGCTATTTTACCAAACTTATTTCTAAACTTAGATGATTACAGCAAAAAAGCCGTCAAAAATTTTGACGGCTTTTAATTTTATTCTAAATTGATTTTAGCTTTCGATTTCTTTAGCATCCTGTTTGGTAGTGCGGTGATGGAACCATTCCAAAATGTATACAGATAAGATGACTAAGATCGCACCTAAAATTTCGACCCAGTTAAAACTGGTGTGGAAAAAGATGATACTGATGACGAAGGTTGCAACTGGTTCAATGGCATCAACGATGCTGCTGACTTGACTGGAGGCAAAGCGCAAACTATATAGCATACAAGAGAATGCAATAATGGTACCAATGATGATGACACCGGTAACCCCTAAGATCAACGGAACGGTAATCTTCGGAACGTGCGTCCAGACTGGTGAATAAAGGTTAGAAAAGATACTGGTAATTAACGTACCCCAGCCCAGGATAACGATCGGTGAATTATCCCTCATTAACGGTTTTGGTTCTGCATAGTAAACACCGGCGGAAACGGCAGATAACAGACCGAAGATAATTGAAATCATCGGGATTGATAATTGACCAATGTTACCTTTAGTCACGGCTAGAAAAACCCCAACCAACGCTACCAAGAAAGCAACTAGATCACCCTTTAACGGCTTCTGACGCTTAAAGACAAAGGCGTATAAAGCAATGAACATTGGTGCCAAGTATTGTAAGATGGTGGCCATAGCGGCGTTACCTGATTGAATACAGATGTAGAACGTCGACATGTTCATCCCGATCCCGAAGATACTGTAAAGCAGTAACCGCTTGATATTTTTCTTCTTAAGCGGATCGAAGATGTGCTTACCAACTTGGCAAAAGCCAATTAGTAATAATAAGACTCCAGCAAACAGAGTTCGAAACGACATGAACCATTGCGTAGAAACCGCTTCGTTCTGAGAAACGAATTGCATTAAGTTACCTGAAATCCCCCAGAGACACGATGCGGTCGCTGACCAAAAGATCCCTTTTTCAACGTCACGCCTTACGATGTGCGTGTTCAATTGAGTTTTTTGTTGATCCATAAAAACCAATCACTCCATCTATTTAACAAATCATCAAAGTAAACTAAAAAGCTGCCGATTTTCCAACCGTGCAGCTTTCGTTTCATAATTAAGATCATGATTTACGATTTACACGGCCGAGTCTGCCCCCGCCTGTGCAAATCAACGATTTCTTGTAAAATCTCGTTTATTTAATTCTTCGCACAGACGCTAATTAATTTAAACCAGAATTTGAATTCACGTTATTATTCAAATTTCGATTCAAATTATTAGCATCCACTAACATTTCGAATCTAAATAACATTTAAGAGAACTCCCTAAATAACGGATCTATTTTCTCTAACTATTATTATCATATCATTTTACATAATCCCAATTCAAGATAACTTAGACTCTTTGCATGATATGGTCAAACCAACTGGTTGGCAAAATTGCGTGAAGAAACACGATCAGCTTAGCGTAACGACCGACTAAGTAACGGGCTTTAGGCTTTTTAGTTACGGTAGCATCGCAAATCACCCTCGCAATCTTAATCGGTGCTGTAGCGTTGCCGTCTGGTCGGTACATGTGCTCTAACGTGTGAGCCATTTTCATACCCGGCTTTTCGTAAACGTCACCCTTAACGGTTTTGATTAAATGATTAGCCGCAATTTTACCCCATGGTGTTTTAATGATGCCAGGCTCAATAATTATGACCTGAATGCCAAACGGAGATAATTCAATTCGCATATCACTACTTAAGGCTTCCACGGCATACTTAGAAACGTTGTACCAGTCACCAAAATGCATTGGGACCTTACCAGCAATTGAGGCTAGATTAATGATTTTACCAAACTGATGCTTACGCATTGACGGGATCACTAGCTTTGATAATCGAGCAATCCCCAAGACGTTAACGTTAATCTGATTTTTAGCTTCTTGGATCGGAACTTCTTCAACGGGACCGAATGATCCATAACCGGCACAATTGATTAAGACGTCAATTCGACCGTGATCATGCAAAATTTGTTCAACACAAACCTGACATGATGTTGGATCAGTTACGTCCAGTTGAACGGTATGAATTCCTAATTTTTCAAGGTCTTTCATCTTATCTAGATGACGTGCGCCACCATAGACGGTATTACCAGCTTTTGCCAATAAAATTGCCACTTGTTTTCCCATGCCACTGCTGGCACCGGTGATTAATATAACCAAGGTTAGCCCTCCTCATGTATCCTTAAGTATACTAAAGATATTCCTTACGTTACAAATATGTTAACGTTTACTAGGAAAGTTGATTAGCGTTTTGATTAGAGTAAAATTTAATCTTGTGCGTGTTTTTTATTACGCATATTTCCAAGAAATCGATAATAATTATAGAAAGAAACATTTAAAATGATGAAACGAGACTATCAGACCTATACGTTAAAACCAATTATGAAGGATGATGACACCGAAAAAGAACATTTGGATCAGCCTAACCTGATCTTATTTGTCGTAATTGTCGTTTGTGCCATCCTGTTCTGGGTCTAAAATTATCTAAAAGAAAAGGGCCGTTGTTTAATGACGACCTTTTCACGGCTAACCTTGGTAATTAGTTAGCCGCTAATTCTTTTGGAGATAATGTAGATGTCATTGATGATGTCTTTTGAAATCCCCTGATTAGCGATGATGGTTCCCATGTAGTCCAGCATGTTGTCCATCATCATGATAATTCGACTCGATACAGAATTGACGACGTAGCTGATATCATCAAGATTAGAACTAATTGTATCAACTTGGTCGTCGACATGAACACCATAATGCGCTTTGATGATTGGATTAATAACCTGAGCATCGTCAGCCATGGCGATCAGACTGCTGTTGGTGAGTGATCTTGCGTCCTTTACGGAACTTTTCATGGCTGCGACACTGGCTTTGATATTTTGGATTATCTGAAGATTAAAATGCTTGGCATTATAAATATCAGTGGTGACGTTGATATCAGCCTTGATCATCTTGATATCGCTAACCAGCATGTCGACCAAATCACGCCGGGTTTCATCAATACTCGAAGTCATATGGTCGAGATTGGCAATCATTTTGATGTCACTAGTATTAATCAGTTTAGAATTGGATGAATTAACCACATCCCTAATTGACGCAACATTCGCATTAATCACGTCCATTTTACGTGACATGTTACTCATCACATCAAACATATGAGGCATCTTACTGACGTTAACACTTGACATCGATATTACCTGGTTTCTAAAAACAGAGCATAAAACAACATAAGTATAAATTTAGAGAGACTTACAGACCTGAATGTATGAAAAAATCCTCACGATGATTTAACAATCGTGAGGATTTTATTTTTTATGACTTGAAATTCGATCAAACCCGCACGGTTGTTAAAATTACCGTGCGACATTAGAAATCAGCAGATCTTTAAACTATCCAATCGATTCACACGGCATGGATTAATGATATTAATCGCAATATTGATAATGCTGTGAATCGCTTGAATTAACTTAAACATCTGACTGACCTCCTTTTTCATAACGTTCATCTACTATGATAAACATTATCTGAATAATGTCAATAATATATTTGATAAATATTAACTTTTATATTATTTATAAAATAAAAGGGCTTGCATGATTTAAACAATTACGCAAGTCCTTTATTTTTTAGGTTAGATTTTATTTATTATCTTTTTGACGCTTCAAGGTTGGAATCATGAATGCCAAGCCCAATGCCAACAGAACAGCGGCGGCTAAGCTCATGTGTTCATGAGCTTCTCCGGTTTGCGGTAGCTTGTTACCGTTATTGGCATTATTAGTTTGAGCATTCTTATGATTACTCTGATTAGTTTGTGCAACATTGCGATAACCTTTTTCAGCTTGTTCAAAATCATGATAACCCTGAACATAGTAGCGGTCATTGCTCTGCATTGCATGACCAAGTCGGGCATCATTGATCCCGCCAAAGTATGCATGAACTTCAGAGGCACTCATGCTACGCATGTGATTAATACCAGCAACGTTCATCTGACCATATCTTGAGCCATATTGATGATAACCATAGCGATTACCGTACAGCTTATGATATTGTCCAGCAGACATACCAGTACCAGCATATTGTGGATAGCCGTGACGTCCGTAATGGCCATAGTGGTCATTGCCATTAACATTGTTAACGCCGTTAATTCCGTTGAGTCCTAACAATCTCATTAATCGCTTCTTGGCTTGATGCATCTGTTTTGGAGTAGCATTACCATTCTTTAAGAAGTTAATGAGGCTTGGAACATCATTTGGGATCGTCACGTTAGTAATCGATTGAGTGGTGTAATGAGTAATACCACCATTCTTATTAATGGATTTCCCTTTAGAATAACGATGAGAAGCAGGTGCTCCTGATGTAGTGTGGGCTGCAACACTATTAGTTGTGTATGGTGCAATCGGATGACTTGCCGTTGTATTCTGAGTACGTTTCGAATCACTGCTCTGACCAGAACTCGGTTGTGCGCTCGAGCTTGGTTGAATATTCGGTAAGACCGCAATCGGCTGCGGCTGCTTATCGTTATTGAACGTCAGACCCTGCGTCTTCTGACCTGGGGCGACGTGATAGCCCTGCGGAACCGTATCCGACGGGACATCGAACGTGGTCTGCTTAGGGTTATTCGGATCGTAACTGTACTTCTGCGGAGTAGAACCTGGAACGGGCTTGCCGTTAACCGTGTACTGAACGGTCTCACTGTCGGGGGCCACTGGCACGTTAGTCGTGGCCGTGCCCGTCTTATCAGGCGTGTAATTTACCGGTGTGGAATCGCTGGCTAAGTGGTAACCCGCAGGTACGTCCTGCGCGTTCTTCTTAGTGACGTTCTGATCACTCGGCTTGGTCTGATCGAAGGTCTGCGGATCCTTACCTTTCGTCTGACCGTTATACGTATAGATGACGTTCGACGTGTTCGGTGCCACATAAATAACAACTGTTTGTGGCACTCGTTTTCCATTTATAATTGTAGGTGCCTTTTCTGTATCTATTTCTTCAGTATTATCTGTAGCAGAAACATAATGATATCCCTTGGGAATACGATTAAAATCCGTTTTTACATCATGCTCAATATTATTATAACTGCGATGTATATGATAAAATCTATCATTACTATTACCAATATCACTTTGATCTGAAACAGGCGGAGTTTCTGGAGTTATATTATTGCCATTATTTTTATCAACATATTGTAAGATAATGTCACTTGGTTTAATACTCCATCCATCTGGTAAAATTTCTAAATTTATAGCTCCACCATATGCAACCCTGTCACTTGACTTAAAGAACGGTTTATATCCATTAGGTATTCCTTCTGGATGATAACCAACTTCAACTGGAAATTCATCAATTTTATCATTAATACTCTTATAATCACTAGACTGTCCTATAGGTCCATACTCATCACTCATTCCAGTTGTATAAGTTTGACCATTTTTAGTATATGAAGTCCCATAAAGGCCATAAGTTTTATTCTTATTAGAGTATAAGACACCCCAACGTTCTCCTGGTTTACCTAAATTAAGTTCCTTATTACCAAAGTAATAATAAAATTTTGCAGGTGCTACCTTAGATGTTTTAGCTGTAGCATTTTTATTCGTGACGTAAAAATTACCTCGCCGTTTATCTTTATTTGTATTTAGGCTAATATCACCAGGATGTTCCGTATAACCGTTTAGAACCCATGGCTTATAATAAGTATTCCCACCATCAGATTGATAATAGTAATCTGAATTATTTGGATTATATTGACTAACGCCATGCTTAGTAGAACGTGTATCAGGTTTAGCGGATACATAGTCAATAGTCCAATTAGCACCAGGAATAGTAAATGTCATGACAGGATTTGACTTTATTTCCCCATTTGATAATTTTCTTACAGTATAATTGGCCGAAGGAAATGCATCACAATGTTTAGCTAAATAATCAAAGAAATCACTATCATTCTGAAATACATAAGCATTACCTGTATCTGTACTACTTGCTCCGTTAGGTGCCACATGACTAACATTAGTATTTGTAAGTAATCCATTTAGATTCCAGTCCTTAGACAAGGCTTTAAATGTAAATAGAGCATCAGAGTTATTAATGTCACTGTCGTTTAAATCACTGTCAAATAAATGGGGATCATTTTTAAACATAAAAGCAAAATTACGGACCTTACTGGTATCCCAATTAGTTAGTGCTTTTATATTACTTAACTTAAAATCACTACGGAACATTTGTGGCATCCATAAAACACTGGATGTATCCCAATTACTTAATCCACTAATATTAGTTAACGCTGTATCTTTATAAAACATAAGACTCATATTAGTAACATTATGCATACCCCAATTACCAATTGGTGTAACATTCGTAAGACTTGAGTCGTTAGAAAACATATTATTAGTGAACTGAACATTACTGGTATTCCAGTCGCTTAATCCACTAAGATCACTTAAATTTTTATCGTTATCAAACATGTAACTCATATTAGTAACATGACTAGTGTCCCAGGTACTCAAATCATTAGTGGTTGTAATACTTGGATCGTTTTCAAACATATGACTCATATCACTAGCATCACTAGTATTAAGTCCAGTTACTTTTTGTAAATCTGAATAACCTTCAAACATCCGATGCATATCAGATAAATCACTAGTGTGAAAATGAGGTCCAAAATCAACTTCTGTTACTACTTTTTGTACATCACCTGGTCTACTATATGTAGATCTGTGGTTGTCCTTGATATTATTTAGAATATCATACATGAATCTTTGTCCATTAGTAAGATTAGGATCAGAGTTTTGTAATTGTGAGGAATTCCATTGGCCCTTATCAAAACGTAATGTACTACCGTCCCAATCGTAATAAATGTCATCAAAATCAGTATCAGTTGAGGGGGCTGTGTAATCCGAATTAGTATTTGTGTTATTGGTACTACCTAACTTCATCACACCCAACTTCATCAGAGCATGATGTGCCACTTGATTAGCACCACTAATTTGCGACTTAAAACCGTCACCACTTGATTCTCGATTGTCACGAAGATTATTGGTACTTTCACCATCATTACTTTGGGTAGTCTTCGCCTGTAATGCAGAGTTTACTACACTATTAGCGTTACTTGTAATCTGCTTAAAAGAACTGTTCGATGTATTATTATTTATACTCTCATTAAGATTATTTTGAGCAACGTTAGTCTGTGCTGCACTTACCAAATGGGCATGCATATGAGAGGCATCGCTCATAACATCTCCAGATGTAGATTGAGGATTCTGTTGTGCGTTTGCACTAGTATTATTAGGGTTGGTTTGAGCATGTGCAATCTTGCCCTTGTGAGCAACCGACGCACCACCTAACGTAGCTAATAGCGCTAATGAAACAACGACCCATCGCTTTCTAATTTTATGTAATACTTTTTTGTCATTAGTTTTTCTATATTGACGTTTATTGTATCCCAAAACGATGTCCTCCTCATTTTTATCATATAAATATAAGGTTTTCTTTTTTGATTACTTTCTGTTACTTCATGTTTCGTTTTATAGATTTACATGCGTAAACCTTTATTATAATATCTTGAATATTAATTTATGTCAATATCTTGTGAGATTGTGAAACATAATTTCAATAATGTTATCACTAATTAAAAGCAATTTATCATTACTCCATAATTTATTAATTAACACCATCGCATAATTTCGTTGTGTTAATTATTTAGATATTTCATGTTCATTTATTATTATCCGGGATCATCCGAAGCCATGTTCATTAAAAAACATCGATTGCTTGATCTAAAACAAAGCGCTTAATTTTTTCGCTAAAAATAAAAAGATCGCTAATCTTTAACGACCTTTAATACTAATATAAGTATAAGAATTTTTCTAATTTATAAAGCGTGTGCCAATTTTCTGAAGAATTGTCTAATCGCATGATTAACTGCATGAATCGATCTTATAAAGAAATTTTGCGACTTTTTATGTTTCTTAACCGACTGTAAAGCAACCTTTTGTTTATGACTCTGAACTGGTAAATTAGGTCGCCTAGTTTTATGGGTGCTTTTAGCTGTTTGGTGCGGCTGATTTTCTTCAGATAAAGCTTTAACCCCGTGATTGATGATATTATGAATGTGTTTCAAGGATTTTTTCTTCGTATCTTCATCTAAGGATGATCGAGAGATTCGATCATCAGCACTCTGGATCGCCGCTAATAACA
Organism: Acetilactobacillus jinshanensis; assembly: GCF_004359375.1. NCBI lineage: Bacteria > Bacillati > Bacillota > Bacilli > Lactobacillales > Lactobacillaceae > Acetilactobacillus > Acetilactobacillus jinshanensis. The sequence goes on from NZ_CP034726.1 coordinate 740,524, forward strand.
CTTCAGCCGAGCCAACTTTATTAAACACCTGTTTAACGGTAGCAAGGCTTTTCTTCTTAGTTTCAAGAAGCTGCTCATCAGTTGCATCGTTTACGACCCGCTGATGTGAATGCTGCAGGGTCTGCGTTAACAGCGTAGTACAGGCTTTCTTTTCTTCATTTTGCAAGTACTTGAATTTCTGGACTTCTTTATCAAAATATTCAATCTGGTCTTGAATATCTTGATAAACGTGCCGCTTTTTATCGTTGATTGCTCTAACCGAAGTAAAAATGGCAGCTAACTTTTTTTCACCAGCATATCGATTATTAATACAAGTCCTGATGTCAGGAGCTTTCATAATACGATGAATCGTGACGTGATAACAATGATTAAATTTCTTGTCCCACGTTCTTACTCCACGATTATTTAAAAGTTTCAGTGATTTCAGTTGATCCGTTAAATCATCGAATTTCTGGTTAAATCGTTTAATTTGGGTATAATAAATGATTTTGTGATGTTGATATGTTAAATTCTGCAAATTAGTGTGATAAAGCTGTTTAAGCTGATCACCATTACTTGAACTAATCTGATTCAGAAGGATATGCCGTAACTGATTCAAATTCGCCAAAGTTTGATCGTAAACTTGACCGGCTTGGTACTTCAGGGCGTCCCGTCTAACCTGCTCAATCTCATCATCTAACTTATGCAGAATGTTCCGTTTAGCCGGATCTAACAAGCTTGTCTGACGGATCAATCGATTTAATTGAGTCTGATTATTTTGGATCAACTTCATTATCTGGGCGTTATCACAAGACTGAATCTGATTCATCATTTGTCTATTAACGTTTTGGATATTTTGAAGAGCCTTTTGTTTATCATCACTAGCGACATGCTTAAAGTCTTTAGTTGTGGCTTGCGCCTTCTGGATAATATTGTCCCAAATTTGCTTATAGCAACTCTGCAAAACTTGATCTAATTTTTCATGGCATCGCTTAAGTTCATCATTAACATGCTGACCAACGCTACAGTTGATTCGCCCGTTGGCCTGATTAATAATAAATAGGATCTGATTAATATTAAGCAAATGTGAATAGTCGTCCAATGATTGCTTAGCCTTTGTCATCATCTGATTAAGCTTATGATGTGCTTTAGCTTTCGTTGCATCATATTTATCAATAACTTGATCAATTGATCGGCTGATCTTCCAGATCCCACGTTGATTTAAAGTCTCAATCTGCAATAACGAAGTAGCGCTGTTAATCCGTAATTTAGTTTTATAAACCAGTTCATGTAACTGATAGAGCACGTTCTTTGCTGAATTATAGGTCTTCAGCTGATTATGAATTAACGGAACTAACCAATTCAGATGTTCAAGATCGATCTTCTTAACGTTCTTAATAGCAATTTCAGCCCAATTCTTTATCTCGTTAATTGATTGGTTAAATTGGGTGTTAAGGTCATTTTTGTCCTTGGCATCATTAAGCGTGACCAGTCGCTTATTCACTAGCTGATCCAAGGAATCATTAAGCAAATTTCGATAGCGCGTAATAAAGAGACTCTGGTTAATTAATTGATGCGTGTGATTGGCCTTATCGAGAAGCTCATTTATAATTTGACTTTCTAATGGCTGATTATTTTGAGCATAAATTTTACGGTAAACGCTATTTTCGTATTGTTGTTCTAAATGACCCCAATTAGCCACCTGAGATGTCGACTTGGCTTGATGTTTAAACGCCAGTAACTTTTCAGCCAACCATGACTTTTCACCAGAAGTGATCGTTGATTCCTGATGAATAATCAGCTGGTTTAACTTAACTAATCGGCTAATCATCCGTTTTTTATCTAATACTGATGCACGCTTCGAGATCTTTTTAATAGCCAATACTTGGTCGCTATAACTAAGTCGGTCATTATTTTCAATTTGAGTTAAATGATCGCTTAATCGTTGCTTTTGATCATTACTTAGATATGAAAAGATAATCTGAGCCGATGTTTTAAAATTCCATTTATCAAGATTTCGTTGCTTAACAAATCGATATTGATTATTAAGAAATTGATTCAGTAGCTTCTTAACATCAGCGGCACTTTGATGTTGATCCTTAAATTTTCGACCGGCATTAATGATCTGGATCGTTAAATAACCTTTATCAATCGGTAATAGATCGGTAATTTGCTGAATCTGCCCTTTTAAATCATCAATTAGGTTTTTAATCCGATTAGCGTTAATTAATTCATTACAATGATGATTTAAATCATTTAAACTGTGTAGACCCCGATTTAATTCTTCTTTTGCCGATTTTTGATGCAAACTATTAGTTGATGATGCAATATCTTCAGCTTGATTAGTCAAATTAAGTCGTTGATCACCCGTTAAAGCAACGTTAGGTTGATTAATCCCGACTTCAAAACTGTTAACCATCATATCAATGATCATCGCAACAATTTTATATTGAGTCGAATATAAATTGTTGGCATTAACCTGCCAGGATGCCGCTTTCATATTCTGAAGCGTATCATTATAAATCTGATTAATTCGACTATTTAACTTCGATTTTTCACTGGATAATAAATTAAGCGAAGTAATCTGCTTTTTAATTTGGCCAATAAATTGATTGAATTTAGTAAAGGTCTTTAAGTTATACTGATACCCTGATTGATTTTGCTTAAATTGATTTGCGGATTGATGATAAATTCGGGATATTTCAACAAAATCACTCGTTGTCATTAAATTATTAATCACATTTCGACTAAATTGATCAATCTCATGATTAACCACCATTTTGGCGTCGTGACTAAATTTATCATAATGACTTATCTTATTTTTAGCTTTATCAATTAAGATTTCGACCTTATTAATGGCGTTACTCTGATTATCATGAGCAAATTTATATAGAGCACCATTAATAGCGCCATTATCATAGGTTAATATATCCCTTAACGCATTAAGTCGTTTTGCGTCATTAATATTTTCTTCTGAATACTGCTTAAACGAGCTAACTTCAGAAACAATGGTTTGTTGCTGGGCTCTTGTGAGTAATGAATGATGAATATTCTTAATGGCTAAGTCGGTCGATTGAGCTAATTTCTGGCAAGTAATAATTCGACTTAGTTCAAGTTTTACCCTTTGAAATAATAATTTAACTTGAGCATCAGAACGAACGACCGATAAAATCTTGTGAGCACGAGTATTTAACTGATTAATCTGAATTTGAGAATTACGTTGGTCCCGATCTTTAATGTTATCGATGTGATTTAACTGCTCACGAACATGTTTAACCTTTCGATCAATTACATTCCCGAATTTCTTAACATCAACCTGGGTTAATTTCTGTTGTTCAGTATGTTTAACGTTCTGTTGATGATCAAACGATCCCATAATCTGCTCAAATTGACGATCATTCATACTCATTGCTCCTTTTCATCCTTGAGGAATAGGTACATTATACAACAAGTCGATTTATCTCAATATCGATCGGTTTATGTCACCTGCTTATGAAAAAACTAGCCCGTTAATTACTAGTTCAAGATTAGCGATTAACGGGCTAGTTAAAGTTATTGATTTTAAAATTTCCTAATTAATTATTCTTAGTAAAGCCATGCTTTTCTTCACTCAACTGATGCAAGTATTCATGTAAAGCACCGGTCCGTAAGCCGTGCTTTGAGAAAATAACTCTAGTTGAGTCAATGTATCTCAGTAAGTAAACCAACGGAGCGGTACCACCAACAACGATATCGGCACGGTCCTTTGGTAGACCTGGAATGTTCTTTCGTTCTTCCAAGCTACTTGCTAGCATCTTATCAAAGACTTCATCGACCTGCGTATTTGACATCCTGAAACCATGAATCTTATCCCAATTCTTACGAAGTGGATCTTTATGGCGCCAAATCTTAGCTAAGGTTCGATTCGATCCACCTAAGGCAATAACCGGAGTATTACGACCCCAGTTCAACCACCAAACATCATCATAGATTAAGTTCAATGCGGTGAATAACCTAAAGACATCACTGGCGGTTGGCTTATCGGTGTGTAGATAACGTTCAGTTAAAGTAACACCACCAATTGGCAAGCTTAATAAATGAGTTGGTCGTCGGTTCTGAACCAAGATTAATTCAGTACTGGCACCACCGGCATCGATAATTACACAGTTAATGACTGGTAATGAATTAACGACACCTAAGTAGTCGTAGTAAGCTTCGGATTCACCAGGTATGACTTCGACATCAAAACCGGTTTCCTTCTTGACTAACTTACAGAATTCCTTCTGGTTTTTAGCCATTCGGACGGCTGCGGTGGCCATGACACGCATATTTAAGTTATCTAAGCCTTGGATATCCTTCTTAAATTTCTCTAAGGCACCGATAGCTCGCTTCATGGCAGGCTTCTGTAACATCTTATCATTTTCCATCATACCTTCGGACAAACGTGCGGAGACCTTATCTTCAACCAAGGTATGGGTCATCCCGTCGTTTTCGATCTGGGTAACAATCATATGAATTGAATTAGAACCTAAATCAATTACACCAAATCTTCTCATAGCATTCACGCTTTCTAGAATCGACTGTACAAACGCTCAGCAATTTGCTTACGGTGGGTCATGTAAAACTTTAAGTAGTTAAATGGCTTCCCCTGATGATCCAAACGAACCTCATGCCAAGTATCATCTGGCATCAAAATTTGGGTCTGCACATTGTCCTTCCACATCAAGCCAAAGATGTATTGAATCTGCTTCCGAATATGGCGACTTAAGACTGGGAATAATAATTCAACCCGTCGACTTAAGTTTCGTGGCATCATATCCGCACTGGATAAATATACCAGACGATCACCACCGTTTTCAAACATGTAGATCCGGCTGTGTTCTAAGTAACAACCGAAGCCAATCGAGTGGACCGTGATGTTCTTAGCAACTCGTGGATCGTTTAATCGTAGGTCACAGATCGTTCTTACAATGATGTGAACCTTTACACCGTTGTAACTAGCACGATATAATTCTTGCATAATCGGAATATCCGACAAATGATTCATCTTCATGTAAATGGCCGCAGGTTTACCTTCTCTAGCGTTGGCGATTTCGTCTTCCATCTTTTGTATTAGGAAGTTACGGATGCCAAATGGTGAGATCACTAACTGTTTAAAGCGTTTTGGCTTTGAAAATCCGGAGAGCATATTAAAGATTCCGGTAGCATCCTAGCCAATTTCTGGATTACATGTAAATAGATCCATGTCGACGTAGTGCTTAGCGGTCTTTTCATTGTAATTACCGGTGGACATGTGCATGTAACGACGAACGCCGCCTTTTTCACGACGAACGACCATCGCTAACTTACAATGAACCTTTAAGCCCTTCATCCCGTAGATCACGTGGCAACCTAACTGCTGTAACTGAAGTGCCCACTTAGTATTAGCAGCTTCGTCACCACGGGCCTTTAATTCAATCAAAACGGTAACCAATTTACCGTTCTTAGCGGCTCGCTTTAAGGCTGCGATTACAGGAGAATGTTTAGAAACTCTATATAACGTGATTTTGACACTAATGACTTTTGGATCATCGGCAGCTTCCCTTAAGAAAACTAGGATCGGTTTGAATGAATCAAACGGGCGATGAAAGAAGAGATCGTGCTTCCGAATCGCTTTAAAGATGCTAATTTTCCGCAGGAAATCCGGAAAAAACGGCGTGTATTTCTTGGCCATCAAATTCTTATGACCACGGATTTTTTTAACCATTTCATTGATGAAATGAAGATCAACTGGACCGTCAACTTTATACATATCACAATCAGCTAACTTGTAGTGATCCTGAATGAATTTCATAATCTTCGGGTTAGCGTTAGCTTCAATTTCGACTCGTAACGGCCGGCCATACCGCATTTTTCTCAAGCGGTTATCAACATCGTAAACTAAATCCTTGGTTTCTCGGTCATCAATTGCAATATCCTGATCACGAGTTAATCGGAAGCAGACTGAACCTCTAACGTTTAAGCCCTGAAAAATTTGACCTAAATAGTTCTTAATTAAATCTTCCTGAAGGATAAAGTCATTCCCGTGATTAAACGGTAACCGAATTACCCGTGGAAAACTAAAGGCGATCGGGATCATGGCAAAGTATTCCTTATCGTCTTTCGGTCGGCGAATTAAAATCGCCATGCAAGTCTTACCACTTTCGATGAACGGGAACGGATGCGTACCGTCCACAGCGATTGGGGTTATGACTGGATATAATTGCTTCTGAAAATATTCATCGGCATAACGACGCTGACGTGGACTTAAGTCCTTAACGTGACGAAGATAAATTCCATGCTTGGCTAAAGCTGGTAACATATGCTTCTCCCAAATGTGATATTGTGTCTTAACCAATCGGTGCGCATGAGTCCGAATCGCATTTAATTGATCATGGAATGTTAATCCTGAAGCATCGCGCCAATTCGGCCACTCGTGCATTCGTTTGATTATCTTCGCAGCCCGAACCTTAATGAAACTATCTAAGTTATTTTGGGTAATTCCCAATAAACGTGCCCGTTCCAATAATGGGTTCACGGGATTCGAAGCTTCATCTAATACTCGTTTATCATAATCGATCCACGTAACTTCTCGATTATTATAATAGCGGCATTGATCTAAATTGAGCATTAATAAAGCACTTCTCCTCGAAAAACCAATATCTTTTCTCTTATTTTAAAAATAGAAGTACAGAAAAAATAAGGCCATGACTCCCTCAGACACCATGACTATATATAAGTTTTGAACGCAACAGTGGCCAAATCATCAGTAATTTATGTTGAAATTTCACATCACAATTTGTCACTGCAGTCTATCTCCTTATACCTATAATGCACTTATGGCCCTTTGATGTCAATGATTGTGAAGAAATTAACTTCGATTTGTTTAACCATATTATTTATACCAGAGATCTTAATTTTAAGTATGGCTAAATATTTGTTTAACAATGTAGAAATTACATCCCAAATTATTTCCTTTTTTAATTATCACTAAAATTCCCAGTCATTTAAATTGAAACTCTTCGTTTACAGCTGTAAACTCATTAATGAATTGAATTGTTTACAAATGTAGACGAGAGGATGATAATCATTCACGAATTAAAAGAAATCTCTAATGCTGAATGGTTAATCATGCGGGTAATCTGGACGATGAAGAAATGTACCAGTCGTCAGGTCATCAACGTGATGAGCCATAAAGAGGGCTGGAAAGCGTCCACCGTTAAAACATTATTGACCCGCCTAAAAAAGAAAGGCTTCATCAATAGCCATAAGGTCAGTAATAAGTACATTTATTCACCTAATATTGGTGAGCAAAAGGCTGCCAATCTAGCTACCATGAACGTCTTTCGTGATATTTGCCCGATGCATGCGGGTAACGCGATTAATAATCTAGTCCAAAATATTTCAATTAGTAAGTCAGACGTCCAACAACTGATTAAGACTTTAATGAAAGTCGAGAAAACGGCTCCCACTAAAGTGAAATGCAATTGTTTAGATCCCGACGCAGAAAAGGAGGCTGCCTATCATGAACATGAAGCACGATAAAAAGATGACCATGCCAAAATCAGACATGTCACATATGAACATGGGCTCCGAAAAGAGTCATACCATGCGAATGTCAGCTACTCACGGAACAAACCCGAAAATGGACATGTCAAAACATAAAATGAAGGACATGAACATGAAACACGGATCCATGAAAGGTATGAACATGTCCAATATGAAGAGCATGAAGCACATGAAAATGGGCAAAAATATGACCATGAAAGGTAAACACATGATCATGAAGATGCCCGGCGGTGTCACGATGGACATGACCGGACTTAAGCAGAAATTCTGGTTATCGTTAATCCTGATGGTCCCAATTATCCTCATGTCACCATTCATGGGCATGAAGATGCCGTATGAAATCACGTTCCCAGGTTCAGATTGGGCGGTCGCAGTAATTAGTTCCGTTCTGTTCTTCTATTGTGGTCTACCGTTCTTCCATGGTGCCCTAGGTGAAATGAAACAGCATAAACCGGCCATGATGTCATTGATCAGCATGGGTATCACCGTAGCTTACGTCTATAGTGTCTATGCCGTTATTGCCAACAATATCTTTGACGTCAGGCCAAGGGTAATGAACTTCTTTGTTGAACTAGCTACCTTAGTAGTCATCATGCTGTTAGGTCACTGGATCGAAATGGATACCATTATGGATGCCGGATCCGCCGTTAATAAATTAGCGGCACTTCTTCCTGATGTTGCCCACCTGGTTCAAGCCAATGGCAAGATTAAGGACGTTAAAGTTGCTCAGCTAAAACCTGGTGATCAGGTCATGATTGAAGCCGGTGAAAAAATCCCTGCCGATGGTAAGATTCTCAAGGGTTCAAGCATGGTTAACGAATCATTGGTCACAGGTGAATCCAAATTGGTTAAGAAGCACGTTAAGGACCAGGTCATCGGTGGTTCTACCAACGATGAAGGCTCAATCCAGATTAAGGTTACTGGAACCGGTAAATCAGGTTTCCTATCTAGAGTTATGGACTTGGTATCCAGTGCTCAAAGTCACAAATCAGCAAAGGAAAACATGGCCGACAAAGTATCTGGCTACCTATTTTATGCCGCCTTAGCCGCAGCCATCATTGCTTTCGTTGCCTGGTCGATCGTTCATAGCGTGGCCTTCGCGATTTCGATGGCCGTTTCCGCATTGGTTATCGCATGTCCTCATGCTTTAGGATTAGCCGTACCATTAGTTGTGTCTCGGACAACTTCGTTAGCTGCCACTCATGGTCTATTGATTAGAAATCGAAACGCCTTAGAAGACATTAATCATATCCATTATGCCTTAATGGATAAAACTGGAACGTTAACCGAAGGTAAATTTAAAGTTAACGGTTTAAAGAGCTTTGACAGTCATTATTCAGACGCTAAAGTTTTAAGCATCTTAGCTAGCATTGAACAGTCATCCAGTCATCCTCTTGCTACCGGGATCATGAATGCCGCTAAAGCTAAGCACGTCAAATTCGATAAAGCTAGCAACGTCAGTCAGATTACCGGTGTCGGCCTTAAGGGTTCTGTCAATGGTCAAGAATACGAAATCGTTGCCAGAAAGTACTTACGCAAGCATCATATCAGCTTTGATTCAACTGTATTTAATACTCTGGCTTCCCGTGGAAATTCCGTTAGCTTCTTGGTAACCAATAACAAGGCCGTCGGAATCGTCGGTGAAGGTGACCAGATTAAGCCTGGATCCAAGCGTTTAATCCGGTTCTTGAACCGTCATGATATTCAACCCGTTATGCTGACCGGTGATAATCCAATTGTCGCTAAGAAAGTTGCTCATGACTTAGGTGACATTAGTTATCAGGCTGGTTTGTTACCATCTGATAAGCAAAAGCTGGTTGCTAAGTATCAGAAGAAATCCGGCGTTATGTTCATCGGTGATGGTGTTAACGACGCCCCTAGTTTAGCTAAGGCCAACTTAGGAATCGCCATTGGTTCGGGTACCGATGTCGCTATCGAATCCGCTGATGTTGTCCTAGTCAACAGTGATCCAAAAGATGTCATTAGCTTAGTCGACTTAGCTCGTCACTCCAACATTAAGATGGTTGAAAACCTCTGGTGGGGAGCTGGTTATAATATCGTTGCCATTCCGTTGGCTGCCGGTCTACTAGCATTCGCCGGAATCGTTATTACACCAACGGTTGGTGCGATTGTTATGACATTGAGCACCGTTGTAGTTGCTATTAATGCTATGACCCTTAGAATTAAGTAAGAAGTTAAAAATATAAGTATGAAAAGGAGATTTTACTATGGACATGAAGAAGAAAAATGCACCTTGCTGTAGAATGGTCAATGGTAAAAAGGTTTGCCGTCATTCAACCGCTAAGGATCATCATTGCACCTGTGGTCAGAATAAGTAAATAACAGAATTCTAAAATGAATTAAGCCTCTTATGCTAAACGTTATAAATTCAGCGTAAGAGGCTTTTTTATGACTAAATATAAGTATTATTTAGGTTGATCTAAAGCATCTTGATATGCTTCTTTCATGGCTTTGAGGCCCATTTTAGAATCCAAGAATGCTTCATCTGGATTAATTTTATCTAGAGATTTTAGTTCCTTTTTTGAGAACATTGTTAATCTCCTCTCTATTTTTATCATTAATTTTAGCACACTTTAATAGAAATCGTGTGCAGTGAAGTGCATCGATATAACATGATTATTGTCTATATAATAAATGAATGAGCGATTTATGCAATATTCGTTCTTCTTCAGCTAGTAGATCACCTAAACATCTTTTCAATACTTTATTATTTACGATCCCAATATCTTGATCAACATTTATACTCCACGCACTTAAGTATATTACAAGCCTACTTTTAATGGATTGAATTTTATACATAATCATTTTTCTGAATTTTCGTTTATCTTGCTCAAAAGACTTTTGTAATGCTTTATTATACACATGAATTTTTTGATTATGGAACTCAATCTTATTTTGAAAATCAATTAATTTATTAACAGTATTATTTTTAATTTGACGGTTACGATCCATCTGATCTTCAATACCATTAAAACAGCTATGAAATAAGTCCTTTAAAAAATCACTTGATAAATTCATAATTATTCACTTCCTTTCTACATTATTAATTACGTAAAAGAAGCCCAAAATATTTAATAAAAAAATAATCCCACCTCATTGAACAAACTTACTTGCTCAACAAAATGGGATCATTTTAGAGACTGTTTTAATTAACTAAATTTATACGCAGTCTGGGTAATGTTTATATAGCTTCATGGCAATTTGTTTAGCATGCTTAGCGTAGTATTGCTGGTAATCTAAGCGCTTATCATGCTTCTTGATGTGAACGTGCTTCCAGGTATCATCAGGCTGAAGTACTCGGGTCTTGGCGTTATCTTTCCACATCAGTTTACAGATCCAGAGAACCTGTTTGCGAATGTTTGAATCCAAGACTGGGAACATGAGTTCAACTCGGCGATCTAAGTTTCGTGGCATCATGTCAGCACTAGATAAGTAGACTTGTGGATGCTTACCATCCTTAAAGGCATAAATTCGACTATGTTCCAGGAACCGACCCACGATCGAATGAACCTTAATGTGTTTACTAATCTTTGGGTTATTCAACCGAATGTCACAAATTCCTCGGACAATCAAATGAATCTTGACGCCAACGTAGCCCGCTTCGTAGAGGGCTTTAATGATGGCATCATCAGACAGCGAATTCATCTTCATAAAGATAGCTGCCGGTTTGCCCTTTCGGACGTTCTTAATTTCCTGCTTAATTTTAGCTTTAATAAATTTTTTAATGCTGAACGGAGCAATTACAAGCTGCTGTAATGCATCCGGTCGAGAATAACCGAACAGCATGTCAAAGATCTTATTGGCATCGTTAGCGACCACCGGATTAGCCGTTAAGATATCCATATCAACGTAGTGTTTAGCGGTCTTATCGTTGTAGTTACCAGTTGCCATGTGAACGTAACGGCGCAAACCGTTACCTTCTCGTCGAACGACTAACGTTAATTTACAATGAGTCTTCATCCCTCGTAAACCATAGATGACACGGCATCCAGCAGCTTGCAGATCATGAGCCCACTTGACGTTAGCCTGTTCGTTGCCACGAGCCTTGAGTTCAATCAAGACCATAACTTGTTTACCGTTTTCGGCGGCTTCCTCCAAGGCTTTAATAATTGGCGACGTGCTTGACACACGGTATAGGCTGATCCGAACTTCAACTACTTTCGGATCTTCGGCAGCCTGCTGGAGAAACATGATGACCGGCTGGAATGAGTCGAACGGTCGGTTAAAGAACCAGTCATGCCGTCTAATTGCGGAGAAGATGTCGCCTTCTTTGAGAGCCCGTGGAAAAAAAGGCATAAACTTCTTGTAAAATAGCTTCTGGTGTTCGCCAGTTCCTTTAACACTCTTAACGATCTGGCCAACAAAGTGAAGATCAAGAGGTCCACTAACTTCACAGGTATCCTTATCCGTTAAGGAATAGTGATGCTGCAAGAACCGTTTAATCTTGGGACTGGTACCCTTTTGGAGTTCAAGCATTAATGGCTTCCCGTACTGCAGTTCACGCAGATGATAATTGACCATCCGAAGTAAGTTGGTGGTGTGACGATCGTCTAATGCGATGTCCTGATCACGAAGTAATCTGAAACATGCAACGCCTTCGACTAAAAAGTTCTGGAAGAACGTCTTGATGTAGCTCTTAACCACGTCCTCCTGCAGAACAAAATTATCATGGTGTTCATTTGAAGGTAACTTAATCACTCGTGGAAAAGCACACGCGATCGGACAGACCGCAAACGATTCGGTTTCAGTAAACGGATTTTCAATTAAGATTGCCATCCAGGTTTGTCCAGAACGGACGAACGGAAACGGTCTAGTGGCATCAACGGCCGATGGAACAATCGTTGGTAATAAATAATTCTTGAAGTATCGGTTAATGAATTTATGCTGATAAGGCGTTAACCGATTAACCGAAAGTAGGTTAATATTATGCTTATGTAATTCCGGAAGTAGATCATGTAGAACCTGATACATCTGGTGAATCATATCTCGGGTCTTCTTACGGATCCCGTTTAATTGATTCTGATATGTTAATCCCATCATATCCCGTAATTCAGGATATAACTGCATTCGTTTTTCGACCTTAGCCATGCGGACACCGATAAACTGGTCCAGGTTATTCTGGGTAATGGCTAAGAAGTTCAGACGTTCTAACAATGGGTTGTGACGATCACGAGCTTCATCTAAAACTCGTTCGTTAAAATCAAGCCACGTCAGTTCACGATTGTTATAATAACGACTCGCTTTTAGATTAATCATCATAACAGCCCCTTTTTCTATTCAATTTAAGTATAAGTGCCTGATATATAAGGTAGAGTGTGCTAATACCTAATCTCAGATGTTCTTTTACGTTATTATAAATATAAAGGGGATCTTAATGATGAGTAAACGAATTACGATCCAAGATGCAATTAATCATTCCGATGACATCGACGTCTGTAACGCTCTCCAGCAGTTTTCTAGTCACAAGACTTTAACCCGTTCGGGACTGCATACAATCTGTGATTATAGCCACGCCATCAAAAACCACATGAACGTCAGCCAGCTATTGAAGAAAGCGGGCTTAAACCAGAACCATCCCGTCAGCTTAACTAAATTAATTCAGACTGAAATTAAATAAACTAATAAAATTAAAAGGCGTACTGAAAATTTTCAGCACGCCTTTTTATTAACCGCAACGATAAAAATACTGATTAACATAATGATCGCAAATAATAATGCCCAATCATTAAGCCATTGAATCAATAATCCTGTAATGATGGCTCCAATGAAGAAACTGATTAAGGATAGTAAATTAGCGATAACCCTGGGATAATCACCCTTATCCATGAAGTTGATCGTTTTCTTCATATGGCCCATCATCATTAGTGGTGTAAAGGGATGCCCCTTAATCTTTGGAAAGGTCTGGAGCTGAACCGCACCAACGAACGACATTAGCGCAATGGAAATTAAATCATGCCCACTTTGAGATAACAGACATACCACTAATAATAGAATGACTTCAGCTAGGATCATCTGTGCACTAAACGAAAAGTGATGAGCCTTCGCCGCTTTACAAAGATCCTGATAAAATCGGGTTAATATCAAGCCAAGCACAAACGCCACCAGTGCGGAAATGTATTTTATAATTTGCATTCCGCTTAGCTGTGAATAACCAGCACCGAGTAAAACCAGGTTCCCGGTCTGCAATCCCGCAAAGACGTGGCCGTGCAACAGAAACGAGTCTGCATCTAAACTGCCACCGACTGCACACAATAACATCCCAACCGGTAAACTCTGGTACAACTGATGAAGTTTCGTCATCTTACGATCCTCTCTAATTTTTGGCATCAAAAAACACCGCTCATTATACTAAATGATCGGTGTAATTTGAAATTGAAATTTGTTATTTAGCCACGTAGCCTTCCGGAGCAGTTTTAGCCTTTGCTAAGACTTGCTTCATGATCTTTTGCATGGCTTTTCGCTTCATTTGATTCTTAAATTCGTGCATAGCTTGTTTCATAACGGCTTTTTTCTGTGAAGCCGTCATCTTTGGATCCTTTTGCATGGCTTTCATCATCTTAGCCTGAACGTAAGCTTGAGCTTTCTGTTTCAACATGGACTTTGCCTGTTGTGAATTCATTTGATGCTTGTTATTTAAAGCAATCTTTTTAGCAGACTGCTTCATCACCTTAGCTTGGCTTGCTGATAAAACGATCCAGCTCTTGGGTACGTAGAAAGTATTGACGGTCGACTTAGTTTGATGCTTCATGGCTAAACCAAACCAGTCACGAGCTGCATTGGATCGATAAGACCATTGACGATGTGTGACCTTCAGAGATGGCTTAGCTGATTTAGTGGTAACAATCCGGTTTTTGACGCTGACGTCAGGATTAGTGTGCTTAACACTACCATTATTAGTAGAACGGTAAGCCACGATTTCGTGCTTCTTAGCCGAGCCAACCTTTTCATAGACCAACATTGATTGTTTAGGACTCATCGAAGCTAACTTTTCGGTATGGGTATGGTTAACCAAATGCATCCCGTAATGCTGGTTAAAGTTGGCGATTGAAAAGCCAATCGTTGCTAATAGCAGTAGACTAGAAATTAATGACGTCGTGATGTGGACCCATCGATTCGACAGGAAGAGGTTCCAGGACATAAAGAACAGGATTGCAACGATTACTAACGCAAATAAAATCATTTAAGCCACCTCCTTCTTGTTTCTAACCCAGAAGGTTGCGATAAAGCCGATGACACAGAATGCCAGAGCAACGATAAAGGCGGCATGGTATCCGCTTAAAGCGGCGTGGATCATACTACTCTTGTATCGCAGTGGATCGGTCGTCAATAAATGCTTTGAGGGCGTCGCATTTTTAGTAACGTTAGACAGAACCGACGTTAAAACGGCGGTCGCAATTGAACTCGCAATTTGTCGCACGGTATTTAATGCTGAAGAACCATTATTAACGTTGGAAGTTGGCAGATCATTCAAACTGTAGGTCGTAATCGTCATTAATGACATTGCGATCCCAACCGAACGAACGGCATAAAGGACAACTAAGTAAAGAACCGGCGTGTCCTTAGTCAGGAAGATAAACGGTAAAGTACCGACGCCCATTAGGAAGAAACCGCTAATGCACAGATATCTAGCGCCGTATTTATCGAAAATCTTACCGGTAACTGGACTAATCAAGCCAATCGTTAGTGCTCCGGCTAACAGTGTTAATCCGGAATGGAATGCGTTGTCGCCACGCACTGTCTGCAGGTATAAAGGCAGAATCATTTCAAAGCCGACCAGGCCCATCATTGCGAGGGATGCAATGGCGGTCCCTAAATCGAACTTAAAGCTCCGGAAAACACTAAGGTCAACCAACGGATACTTAGTCTTAAGATCTCTCCATACGAATAAAATAGTAAAGATGATGCCGACTAATAAAGTCGTCAAGACAACGGGACTTCCCCTGCCATTTTGACCGACAGAGGAAAAGCCGTATAACATCGATCCGAAGCCAACCGTGGAAAAGACGACTGATAAGTAATCAATTTTCGCTTTGTGTACCGGAAGAACGGGCTTAAATAGAAAGATTGCACAGATAATGGCTGCCGCAATCGGTGCCGTGTTGATCGAAAAAAGATCTTGCCAGCGGGCGTTATCAATAATCCAACCGGATAACGTCGGCCCAATCGCAGGTGCTAAGCCCATTACTAGACCACCAAGGCCCATGGCAACACCACGTTCACCTTTTGGATAGATATTAAAGATGACCGTTTGAAATAGTGGCATTAAAACACCGGTAGCCATCGCTTGAATAATTCGAGCGGCCAATAACGTTCCAAAATTGGGTGCATGCCACGCTAGAATGGTTCCAATCTCAAAGATTACTAACGTCGAAATAAATAGCGTCTTAGTGTTGATCCGTTCCATTAACCAGGCGGAAATTGGAATCATAATCCCGACCACCATCAGAAAGGCACTTGTTAGCCACTGAACGGTTGATGTATTAATATTAAAGTACGTCATCAATTTTGGGTAAGCCGTCGCTAAGACCGTTTCGTTCAAAATTGGAAAGAACGCCCCGAAAAGCATTACGGCCATCAGCAGTCCCCTGCTGTAAGAATGACCGTTTTGATCAACGATTCTTTTATGCATGATTGACCTCCTTATAATCGATTTAATTTGTTTCGTTTGATTGACGATTTTTATATTACTCGGTTATGAATAGAGTGTCAACAGTATTGACAAAGATTATACATAATGTAGAATATTAACTGTTAATTCGAACGGAGGATAAATGAATGAACCAATTATTAACCGACATCCGCAACCGATTCCAAGCCATTTTTAAGAAAAACCATTTAGCTTTTAACATGAACGACATTTCCAGAATTACGGGTCTTTCCAGGAGTCAAGTCCATTACTGGGAAGCCAAAGGCTACATTAAACCAGTTAATTACCAGAAGAACCGAAATCATGTTTATGATTATTTAACGCTGATTAAGATCGAATTAATTCAGTCCTACTTAAAGTCAGGCTTTACGTTAAAAATGGCCAGTCAAAAAGCTAGTCAAGGTCGGAAATATGCGGAATTAATTCACTACATTATTGTTAACCGAATTCGGAGTATTGATAATGATAATGGATTACCAGCAACGGACTTTGGTGCATTAGTTAACAATCCAAAGCAACACGTTGTTTTCGTTAAGAAAGCTAACGGTGACGTCATCGCCAAATTAGTTAAAAAAGACCATTAACGATTAACGAATCGCCGATGGCCCTTTCAAATTATTATTATTTCATGATATACTAAAGACGCTGTCCGCAATTACACCAGGTAGCAAGCGTCCTTTTTCTGAGACCTTTAATGGTTTCAAATTAAAAGTCTGAGAAGGAGGAATTATTATGACAGTATTAGCAGGTTTAGTTATTTTAATTACTTTACCAGTTAGCTATGGTGTCGTTAAAGGTATTAGTTTCGCTTACGAAGCTAAATACGCTAAGGTTTCTGCTTTACATAAAGCAGCAGCTCAACGCTAATCCCGAAATGTTACTTGTATGCGAACTAACGAACAGTTAATCCAATAACAATAAAGTTAGATTAGCAAAACATATTGCATCTCAATATGCACGGCCAGCTAGATACAAGCTGTGTCGATTCTTGAATTGCGAACAGCAAGTAACGGCTCATAGTAGCCGTTATTTTTTTTACCATTTTTACTTAAAGATTCGATGCCACCATCCTTTCAGTCGATTTGGATTGATTCCAATCCATTCAAAGAACGGTTCTTTTTTAATTTCGATTTGCATACTATTTTTATTACCAACTACTACTTTGGGTGATAAATCATTTCGATAAACTTCAGATGGCTTTACGCCGTACCGAATTCCTGAATTAACGTTTAGTCGATTAATATCAAAAAACATATTTTTATGATTATCAGGATTGGTTATGAACCAGTCTGGGTGCGATTCATATAACTTCTTCCACTTGTCACGGCCAGATTCCTGTTCATCGTTATATCTTTGTTTTGGAAAATATTTAGGTAACGGCAGTCCGCAAATTTTATAATAATGCTCAAAAATTAGTCGAGCCCCACGTAAGAAATCATATAAGCCATTACTTGTCGTATTCTGATTATTATATTTCTTCCAAAAGTTATCTGGTTCTTGATATAACAAATTGGAAAAGCGAACCACAAAGTCATCAAAAAGATTTGAATCCAATTCATCCAAAACCTTACTGTAAGCAAGTCCTGACTGCTGACGATATTTAGTGTCAAATACCTTATCATTCTCTAGATAATATGAACGACGACGGGAACGCCCAGGCAACGTATAATCAGATGAATTAGTTGTTCCAATAAAGACTGGAAATGGTAAACCGGTATCATTACATCGGTTTGTTTCATCAACGATTAAATCATTACCATAATTAGGTCGTTTAAAGAAGACAGACGGAACTTCATCAACAATGATTGGTGCAACGTTTCCAGTATTGATCCACGCTTCAATTTGTTTAATAGTTAATGATTTCTTACGGGTTACACCTTCAGGAATGATTTCACTATAGAGTTGAGGATCACTGCCATTATTAATGCCTAATAACTTAATTAAAATTCTTAGTAACGATGACTTACCACTACCACCTTGTCCACCAATGAACAGGAATTGGGGGATATCTTGACCTTCAATCTGAGGTTTAGCCTTTTGTCGAACTTCGTACAAAAATGGTGACTCAAACGCATAGAGAATAATTTCCATAATTCTAGAACAATATCGATTATCACTATCAACCGCAAAACGGTTATAGTCATCCATTAAATCTTGGATCCCGTTCAAATCGTGCCTAATTTGCTCAACACTTGCTGTAGCGCCAAACGGAATTAATTTATGATTATCTTGCTCAATAAATAATCCTGAATGATTTTTTACTCGTTGTGATGGAAAACTGAATAATTTAGCGGATCGCTGTGCAACATTTTTGCCAACGTCTTTAGCAACTTCAACGTGGACATTTTTCTTATAAGCTACTTTTAAAGATCTTGAATCTTTGATCTTAGGGACTTTAGTCCGTGGATTAATCATCTCGGTTTCTAACTTTAAAGTAATGTTTTTAGTATCTTCGTTCTTTTTATCCATTTTGTCCATGGCCTGAAGTTTTTGACGCATCATTTTTAATTCATTCAAGTCCTTGGGAACAATCAAACCTAACGAGAGTTTATGCTTCAATTCATTTGCCATTTCAACGTACTTAGCCTTTTCAGCCTGCTTTACTTCTTCAGGGGTTAATACTGATGCATCTTCAATCTGTTGTTTATTGCCATTTTTATCCTTTTTAACTAATTTCTTTTTAGTTAAACTCGTTAATTCTTTAGGGAAGTATGGTTGAGTATTAGGTAACAGTTCTTGATCGAAATACACCTTATAGTCATTAAATAATGAGCTATTATTCTCGATAATGATGTTTTCAAATTGTTTAATCTTTGGATTAAAGGCTCGGTCAGATAAATTAGCCGAACCAACTACAATTCGATTGTCACCCGTTTTAGAATTATTCATCAGATAAAATTTACTATGAATAACAGCAGTTAACGGTGTATATAACTCAAAATTCTTGGCTGTTAATAATTTCTTGGCGTAGTCATTCAAATCTTGATATAAATCAGTCATTCGATGACGTAGAACATTTTTTAAGCTGTTAAAAACGTTTTGGTTAACGCTTGAAAACGACTGATACACTTTATTGTCATTTTTTGAACCATCATTACCAATTACTAATTTAATATCATTAAATTTAGTAATGTATTGATTAATAAATTTACTTAATACTGCATAAGTAACGCCTAAGAACTGATCATATTTATCAGAATCAAAGATTTGTGAAGCTGATAGATGAACTTTCTCGCCGTCTTGAATAATGTAAAGCGGATCATATTTATGAGGTTTACGATTATTAAATAAATCCATCTGTTTTGATTTTTCCATAGGTATTTCCTTTCCTTTTTTCATTTTCAATGAGCTACGATACCTATTAACAAGGCTCAATTCATTGATGTATATCAAGAAAGGAAAATTATATGCATTTTTCAATCGACGCACTGCGTAATTATCAATTATTTAAGAATTTACCACTGAATTTACTTAAACAATTTTCTCAACTCTCAGTTCGTAAATGTTTTTATCCTACGGGCTCATTAATCTATGATCCAAATAAAATTAATCCAGATGTTTATCTAATGAAGAGCGGTTTAATTAAAATTTATGGGTTAAACCATGAAGGTAAATCCCACACAATATATTTTGTGACCAAGGGCATGCTAACCAGTCAAAGCGGCTTATTTCATAAGGTCCCTAACTATTACTACTCCACAGCATTAAAAAACAGTTGGGGATATTCAATAAATTACGGAGATTTCAAAGCTCTTTTAAGCAAATCACTTAAATTTACACAGAATGTACTTACTCATATTGATAAAATTCTAATTTCACTAGAAAATATGAACTTAGGTCAGAATATAGATAACTCGAAAGAACTTGTTTATCATTATCTGGCGTCAAAATCGAAGCTACTCGGAAATCCCTTCAAATTACCAATCACAAATAAAGAAATTGCTAATTATTTAGGCATTAGACCTGAAACGTTTAGTCGCCAATTGCATCAATTATCCCAAGATAATGATATCCAAATCCATCATAAAATAATAAAAATAATTTAAGCCAAAATAAAAGGCATTTTATACCCACCAAATTGCTTCGGTCAGAATAAAATGCCTTTTATCAATATTTTTATAAAATTAGCTACTGAAATTTTCGACTAAATAATAATTATTGGTACCTTCTTTAAGTTCAGCACCAACACCAATCTTAGTGTAATGAGAATTCAAAATGTTGTCACGATGGCCCCAATGAGAATCACCGTCATGACTAAACATTTCATCTTCATCCATATTAGCCATCTGAATCCCATTATCGTTATTGTAAATGTGCGGATTACTATCCATTAAAATGGGACCCAATCCAGCACCGGCAATATTTTCACCACTGTAGGCACCCAGGTGAATTCCCATTCGTTTGGCATCCACTTCATAATAATTACGACCTTGTGGATCCTTATGGGTTAAGTAATTCAATTCTACTAATTGATCCGCCCGTTTTCGAGCCAGTTGGGTTAAACCCTTGGTTCGACGTAACGGAGGTAAATTATACGCAGCCCGATCAATATTGATCATCTTAATCGTTTCGTATTCCATTTGGGTGACATCACCCATGCTGCTATCGGGTTCATGAAATTCGACTGACGAATTCTGTTCATGAAGATTTTCACGATAACGTTTTTGTCGTAAAATGGCTCGTGTCCTACGTTTATAACGCTTCAACCGTCTATTACGGTGATAATGTTTTCGTTTATGGCGTTTAAGATAAACTGCTTTATCATGACGATAACGGCGTTTATGACGTCGACCTCGATGATAACGTGGATGCTTAACATAACGATAAGTGTGATAATGATAACGCTTTGCATGTATATTGTTAGTTACTGTGCCAACCATACCAATGGTAACGAAACAGATTATTAATAACTTGACAATGCTTTTCGGACTAAAACGCATAATGCCCTCTTCCTAATGATATCTGTGCATATCAACATGATTCTTCACACAACATTGTTAATAGTATCACGATATCCCTCATCTAATTAATGATCCTGTCAACAAAGTTGCCTTAATACCTGCAACTTGTCCCAATATAACAAATATCTTTTAAAATCACAACCCAAAAATAAAAGCCACCTTTTAAGGTGACTATAAAATATATATCAAATTTATATCGTACTTGAATTAAATTCGTTTTAGATACTCATGTCTAAGTGTATTAATATCATTATAGGACAGGTTTAGCCCATAACGGACGTAATTCCACATATTTCCATAATTTTTATCAACCGTATCGTAAAAACGGTTAATTCTGGAAATTTGATCCATGTATGGTGACTGATACTTATAGTAATTAGTTAATAAGAAGTCATTATAAATCGTGGCCTTGCTCATCCCTAATATATACTCAGTAATAGCTGCTAACACACCGGTTCGGTCACGCCCTTGCGTACAATTGAACATTAAAGCTCCATTTCGGCGAGGATTACGACCGTTACGGATCATTTCCATAATGCTGTCATGATAAGCTTTACGGGCGGTCGGACTCTTCGTGTGCCAATAACCAAAGCGATAGGTTTCACCTAACCGTTTCCGAATTGGCCAAGTTTCAGCTTCTTCCTTACTATCTTCGACCGCGTATTGATAATAATGAATATGCAACCCTTTGCTCGGCATCAGGTGAAATTCACCAGGTTGTGGCTTTGTGTGAATGCTGACGTTTGGCCCGTACATCTGACGTAGATCAATATCATTATGAATCCGTAAGTGATTAACCTCGTTCACGCCATCTGGAGTAATGTAATGCAGGTTAGCGCTTCGGTATAACATGTGCGGCTTAATTTCATACTTACCGTTTTTAGTTCTTAATCCACCCAGATCACGGGTGTTGTACGTAATCTGAGGGTAGTAATATTGTTGCCGCTGAGCTGCAAAATTAGCGATCCGGTTGGTTAATCCTGCTTCAGTGTCCTTAGCGTAAGCCGTAATGGTTGGCGTAACGTGTGAAATCTGATTAACGTTACTACCAATTAGACCTAAGCCAAGTACACTAATGATAACTGCTAAAGCCTTAATAATTCGATGCTTTCTCATGACTGTATCCCCTAAGAATTAATTAATGAGTAGTCTTAGTTAATTTAATTGTCGGTTGATGCTGATTAATCGATACTAAATACATTGATTGAAGCTGCTTAATATTTGAATCACTCAAACCAATCGCCTGGTTCAAATAATTCTTCACACTACCATATTGATGCTTAATCGACTTAAAGAAGTACGCCAATTCACCGGCTTGCTTCGAATAAGGCAAGATATTGCCACGGTGATACTTATAATGGTAATAATCCGTTAATAAGTAATCATGGAAGATCACGTTCCGGCTAACACCAAGTGCGGATAAAATTAATGCACTGGTCGTCCCGGTTCGGTCACGGCCTAAATTACAGTGGTACAAAATTGCACCATGCTGATTATTCAATAGGTCTTTAAAGACCTGACGGTAAGCTTTAATCGCCTGGGCTTCGTTAATGGATGGTGCACCATAATAGTAAAATTCACCATGAATACCGTTCTTCTTCATGTAGCCATCAAAATGATGAGCTTCACTGTATGAATAAACGGGATCTTTTTGGTAACTAATCTTGGTTCCCTTTAAAATCTTACCGTGAAGTTCGTTCGGATCGGGATGACCACTAATTCCGGTGTTACTTGGCTGGTAACGAAGGTCAATAATTTTAGTGACACGTAGCTTATTAAGTGCTTTAAGTCCAGTTTTAGAAAGACCGTCTAAATCAGCACTTCGAATGATTCGATCGACTTTGGTCTGATACTTATGATCAGCGGTTGGGTAACCGCCTAAATCACGGGTATTACCACCAATTGCAGTATAGTGATAAGGTTTTCGAATCTTAACAAACTTTTTCATGTTACCGATGTTTTGATGACTTCGATCATTCAATGGTTTACTCGGTAACGAAATCTGATTATAAGACAAAGCCTTTGGTTTCTTCGACTGCTTCTTGTGATCAAGCTTTTGATTAGTAGCCTTTTGATGATTCTTGTGAGCGGCTTTCTTACTAATTTTATTATTGGAATGAGATTTAGTTACCAATTGCTTCTTTCTTGAGTCGATCTTCTTAATCGATTGATTCTTTGAATTAACTTTTTTATTTTCATTGGTTAATTTTTTATCAGCTGATTTTATCGATACATGATCATGTTTAACTGGTTTTTGAGCAACTTTAACACTTGACACATCATGAGACGTAACCTTAGTTTTAGTCGATCTTGGTTGATTACTACTAGCTTTAGTTTTTGTGACTGCCTGCTGATGTATTGGTAAAAGCTTTACGGATAGTTCGGGAAGCTTTTGATTATGGGTTATCTTAATCGTTTGACCCTGACTAACGTGATTTGCAGAGTTGACGTTCTTTGCGTTAACTACAGGTGCACCTAAAGCAAATAGCCCTAAGCTAGCCAGGAGCGTTAACACAACTTTGTGGTTACTCTTCATCTTTTTTAAGTCCCTCTTTCTAAAGTTTATTATACCCACTTAACCAAATTTTGACGACCCTTTATTTATTACGTTAGGCCTAGCAAATCAACATTAGTAAGATGTCCATAAATGCATAAAACCGCTGTAATAAATGGTAGAATAAAAACATAACTTTGATAATGAATGAAGGCATGACTAAGATGAATAATCATATAAAAATTAAAGCAGATTTAGACCGGGGTATCTTTTGGTCCCTGTTTGCAACAATTATGTTCGGAACGGCCGATACATTGCTGCAGTTTCTTTCTCAGCATGAAAACGTGTCAGCGGTTTGGTTTCTATCCACCCGAACTTTCTTTGCGGGAATCATTCTGTTAATTATCGGTGCGTTTATGTACCGTCGACATTTCTTTGATATTTTTAAGAGCATTCAATCGATCGTCTACCTGGTCTTGTACGCGCTACTCGGGATCTGTGTTAACTTCCTAGCGTCATACCTAAGTGTTCAGTACGGGAATTCCGCATCGATGTCCATTCTGCAGTACCTATCTCCGTTATTCGTCTTATTGATCATGGTCATCGTCCAACGTCGAGCACCGTCCCTAATTGACGTAATCGTCTTCATTATGGCCATGATTGGGATCTTCCTGGTGCTGACGAAAGGCAACTTCTCAAAGTTATCCATTAGCACCACTGCCCTGATGTGGGGTATCGGCGCCGGCTTTGGTCAAGCTTTATATCTAATCTGCCCGGTCCCGTTAACGAAAAAGCATTACCCACAGATCTTGATCTTAGGCTGGGGCCTTATTATCAGTAGTGTTGCCTTTAATCTTAAGCAACCGATTTGGGTTAACCCGCCAAAGATAAATTTGGCATTAGTCTTAACGATTAGCTGTGTCGTTCTTTTTGGAACCATCATTTCGTTTATGTGCTTCCTTAAGGCTGCTAAATACGTTACTTCTCAAATTATGAGTTTAACGGCAGCCTTTGAACCGATCACGGTCTTCATTCTTAGTTTCATCTTCTTTAACCTGCAAGTTAACTTTATTGAAGTCTTGGGTGCTGTTATCGTTCTAGCAGCCATCATTACCTTACAGATTTGCCACAGTCGTGCCAATAACTAATTAATACATAATACAAAAAAAGTCGTTTCGTTAATCATTAACGAAACGGCTTTTAATTTACTTTAAAATCTGATTTACTTTTTATCACTAATTACGCCACCGAAGTTCTTATTAACGGTTTCGTTGCCACCTAAGTACTTTTCGGATAAGCGCTTTAAGGTACCATTCTTACGTAAAGTCGTTAAGGCTTTATTGATCTTATTGCGAAGCTTTGGTGAATGCTTAGCTAATAGAACCGCAATGGCACTGGCCTGATATTGGCTGTTCGGAATGGCGTAAACTCGTAAACCCTTAGTAGAATGCGTCTTTGCGTAACCTTTCCAGCTATCGAGAGAGTTAACACAACCGGCGATTCGGCCATCGTTAATTAATGACATGGTTGAAGTAAAGTCGGCAGATGGAACCACATTAGCACCGTACTTCTTGGCGATCTTTTCGTTGTTAGTACCGATGCCTTCGGCAAACTTTTTACCTTTGATGTTGTGTAAAGTCTTAATACTGTGATTTTTAGCATTGGTGATCAATACCGAACGGGAATACAGGTACGGTTTTGATGATAAGAAATGCTTAGCACGGGAAGAACCGTGAACCACGGCAATATCATTCAAAACGGCATCGTAACGACGGGAACCTAAGCCGGCAATTAAGCCGTCCCATTTGGTTTCACGGAACTTTGGCTTCAAATGCATCTGTTTAGCAATTGCTCTAGCAACCTGAACTTCATAACCGGTTAACTTACCGTTTGACTTATAAGAATACGGTGGAAAATCACCGGTCATCCCAACGGTCAACTGGTGCGGGTGAACTAATTCCGAGCTAGCGGTATTGTTACCACATGCCGTTAAGATGGCACCGGTACCAAGAACACCGACGAGAATTAGTAAAGCTTTACCTAGTCTCTTAAATAACTTCATGTATAACTCTCCTATTTTAAGTTTAAACTTAAAAAGATGTCATACATTACGCATGACATCAAAATTTTTAATGTCTAAAGTGACACTTTTAGAATAGCACTATTCTTTGACTAGTCAATCATTCTAAAAACACATGCTATTGAATCAATTTGCTAAATAATTCAAATTCCTTTTTAGTGGGTGCCGTTCGCTGGCAATCATGATTAATTAGTTTGGTTAGTCCTTTAGGTGACTTCGGATTCAACGTTAAGCAATCCAACAACGCCACGAATTCTTCATGGTTTAGCGATAGCTGATCCTTTCCCTGAATCGCTTGATATAACTGCTGATTAATTCGGTAACACTTCATATTGGTACTATACCGACCGAGTCTTTTGGCAGTGATGTTGCTTTGAAGTCCAGATCGTTGAGTAGTGACGAATGGACTTTTAATTTTTCCTAATTGATCGATCAGACCATCTTTAGCGCTTGGTTGAAACGTTTCAAAGTACTCGTTCAACGCTCTCAATAGGATATCTCGATATGGTATCACCTTCAGGATTTTACGCGAAACGGTACTCAAGTGAACTGAATAAATAATTAAACTCCTGTTACTACCGTTCTGACGCTTATCCAGATAAACATCATAAACGTGACACTGGCCAAACGAAGCATAATGATGATTCAATTTCGTTTCGGCAGCTACTTCGATCACTGAATATAATTTAGCGGATAATGAAGGCAAGACCGTTTCCGTTAATTTCAAATAATGAGCACGGTGGCTAAAAACTAAATTAACCACCTCAGCAGCATGCCTTAAGCCGTCCCACCCGTTATATCTTGAAACCATGGGCTGTGAGAAATACTTATTTAAATGCTTCAGTGAAATCAGATCTTCAGCCATATGTTTATGAAAACAATCGATTGGCCAGAGACTTACCAACGTCGTTAACCGTTTTCGATATTTTTCGAGATTGACCCTGTTTAATTCTCGATGATGGTGATCATAATTATATAAGTATCTAGATGGAAAATAGCGATGGACATCATCAAGAAATTTATGTAGGTCATCAATAACTTTCTGAGTTAACAATTAAGGACCACTTCCACCTATTATTATACTAAATCCCCAATGTATCTTTAAATCCATCAACTAAACTAATTTATAATTTAATAAAGTTTCTAATTAAATTAGCAATACTTAACAAAAATGACCTCACTCTTTCAAGTGAAGTCATTTTTGGGTTATCAAAGGAGAAATCTTTATGAGTAACTACGGAACACTATTTATTAAAGACGTAAACCTTACTTTCGAACGGCCGTAACGTCGTCCCCTTATCATCAGGATAGTTATCGATTAGTAACTTATCAGCGTTAGCCTGGTGATAGTCACGAGTAACGTTCTTCTTAGTAAAGTTACTTATGACTAATAGAGTCTTACCCTGATAATGACGAAGATAAGCAAAGACTTGATCATCCTTCGGATCTAATTCTTGGTAATCACCATAACGAACCAATGGACTGTGATGACGAATACTGATCAACTTCTGGTAGTAATAGAAGACCGAGTTCTTATCAGCCAGTTCGTTTTTAACGTTGATCTTCTTGTAGTAAGGACCAACTGCAAACCACGGCTTGCCAGTTGTAAAGCCAGCATTCTTAGAATCGTTCCACTGCATTGGTGAACGGGCGTTATCACGCGACATGTGACTTAAGTACTTTAACATGGTCGGTCCGTCAACGTAATGACCCTCATCAACTAAGTCGTGGTAAGCGTTGATTGATTCCAAGTCTTCGTACTGACTTAACTTAGTGTAGTGGTTGTTTGGCATCCCAAGTTCTTCACCTTCGAAGACATATGGCGTGCCTTGCATCATGTGCAAAGTCGTACCTAACATCTTAGCAGCACGAACTCAGTACATTGGTCCATCAGCGTGATCAACAAAGCGAGAAACGGCACGTGGCTGGTCATGGTTATTCCAGTAAAGACTGTTCCAGGCTTTGCCATCTAGGCCAACCTGCCAACGAGATAAGGCACGCTTTAACTGGGTCAACTTAACCGGCTGGTCGTTCCACTTTCCTAAACGTGGATCTGGATTTGGTGATAAGTTAACGTGTTCGAACTGGAAGACCATGTTTAGACGTTTGCCATCAAGATTAGCTAAGGTTGCAACGTCCTGGGGACGACTGCTCGGCATTTCACCAACGGTCATCACGTTATAATGGGACAGAACTTCTTTGTTCATTTCACGAAGGTAGAACGCTAACTTTGGTCCACCAGCAACCATTGGTTCAACCGGTGCGTACTTGCCGCCTTTTGGAACCTTACCGTTTGGTAAGCCGTATGGTTTCGAGATGTAATCGATGACGTCCATGCGGAAGCCATCAACACCTTTGTCTAGCCAGAACTTCATGATGTTATAGACACTCTTGCGGACGTTTGGGTTTTCCCAGTTCAAATCAGGTTGACCTGGTGCGAAACAATGCAGGTAGTACTGCTGACGGCTTGGAACAAATGTCCAGCACGAGCCACCAAAGTTAGCACCCCAGTTGTTCGGAGCATGGCCATCAACTGGATCACGCCAGATGTAGTAATCAGAATACTTGTTGTAACGGGACTTCTTACTTTCCTGGAACCAAGGGTTTTCATCGGAAGTATGGTTAACGACTAGGTCCATTAAGAGCTTTAAGCCCTTTTTGTGCATGGCGTGAAGTAACGACATAAAGTCCCACATCGTGCCGTATGCCGGTTGAATTTCTTTATAATTAGCGATGTCATAGCCATCATCTTTATTCGGTGACTTATAGATTGGGTTTAGCCAGATGACGTTGGCACCCAATTTTTTGATGTAATCCAAGCGACTCTTGATGCCGTTCAGATCACCGACACCATCACCATTACTGTCTTGAAAACTCATCGGGTATACTTGATAAACGACAGCATCTTTAAACCATTGTTTGTTAGCCATAATATCAGCCTCCAAATTAATCGATTTTAATTTACGGTTTATCCTAACATCTTATTCGGATGAACTCTTAAGCTCGACTGCTTATACTTGTATGAAGTAATGCTGATCATGACAATGGCCACGATGAATGATAAGAAGAACATCATCATGAACGCACTGTTGATCATCGAAGCGGACGGATCCAGGAACCGACCGATGCGACCTAGAACACTAACGCCGATCGGGCAGATAAATGAACCTAGATTGCAGCCAACTAATACAACTGAAATTGCTAAAGCTGCGGTGGTCTTGGACGCAACTTTACCGATCAAAGCGTAAACATAACTACCGGACAGCGGGAACGAAATCCCACTAACGATTGCGCCTAAGATGACCATGAAGCTACCTCGGCTAAAGAACATGATCAGACTACCTAAAGCAATTAAGACAAAGCCTGCCGATAAAGTGTACCGGTGTAAAACTCCGTACATTCGGCTAAATTCAAATCCCATGAACATTGCAGCTAAGGTATTCAGTGAAATAATCAAGCTTGAGAATGCTGAATTGCCTAAATGAAGATTACTAACGATGTTCGGAACTTCAATCGTAATGGCCGTGTTGCACATTACTAGGAACATCAGTAATGCGGCTAAGATATAAATCCCTAAACTAACCTTAGCATGGCTTTTATGTACTTTCGGTTTAGACTTAGCTGGTTTTGCATTGCCTTCATGAATGTTCGGAACGTATTTCCAGTACAACAGAAAGACCGGAATGGCAGCTAATGAAATCCCAAAGGCAACGTGCCAGTTGATCATTACTAAGAAACCGCAGGCAAAGTTCAGGATACACTGACCTAAGGGTTCAAATGAGGTTCGAATGCCACACATCTTGACTCGCTCTTTTTCGTGACCCTTGAAGTAAACGTTAATAATATCAATGGCCAGTGAATTAAAGAAACCAATGCCACAACCTAGAACGATCCGGGATAGCATGATCAAGAAGAAACTGTTGAAGAACATTGGAATTAATCCTGAAATGCCGACCAGAAAGATTCCGGTCATGATCGTATATTTGATCCCGATCTTACGGGCAACGGCAACTGAAACAAACAGAGCTAACAGAACTGCAAACTGCTGGATCGTTCCAATCATATCCACGATGCTAAGTGGAATACTTGGAAACGACTTCGCAATGGATGGTAACGCTGGTGAAATTGCGTTACCCATGGATATCAAAAGTGATACCGAGAGAATTGAAAAATTAATCAAATTCTGTTTAAAACGGTGATTATCACCTAATTGATCCATGATGATTGCCCCCTCTTATAAGTTACATTGCATTCATTCACCTCTGTTCATTTCATAGTTTAAATGTGCTGTAAGCGTTTTCAAACACTGGAAAACGAATTTTCAATGGTTATTTACAATAAATTGGTGGTGGATTAACATTGAAAACCATTACACCAACTCAATTTTATTTTTAAATAAACGATCATTAAGGTTGATTACTAGACCTCTTCTTATTAATCGTCTATAAATGTAAACGGAGGTGTTGATGATGAAAGAATATTCCATCAGAGATCTCAAGCCACTAGCGCTTCGTCGTCAGCAATTTGACCAAAAGTTGTTAAAGATGAAGAACGCTAATGACCGGCTGGCACTTGTGCATCAGCAATTGAACTGGTGTAATGCCATCATTAAGCAACATGATCACGATAAGTGGAGTAAATACTGCCACGATTGGATCAACGTCTTGAATGACGGCCTATCAAGTGTCGCATGAGCCTCCAACTTAATAAACAAATAGGCCCAATATACTGAATTAACATCCAATATATTGGGCTTATTTCATTTTGCTTGATAATCGCTCTGGCAAAGTTATTTATGATATAAAACTATTGTTGCTTCAAATCCTCTCGATAGATTGGGCAGCTCATACAGCGTGGACCGCCACGCCCACGTGAGAGTTCACTCGATGGAATAGTAATAACATTTAGCCCGTGCTTTTCTAAGATTAGATTTGAAACGTAATTTCGGTCGTAAGTGACGACCACGCCGGGCGCAATCGCTAGGGTATTTGTCCCGTCGTTCCATTGTTCACGTGGCGCCACAATCGGGTCGCCATTCCCAGTCATAATTAAATCGATCTCATCCAAGTGTAAGACCCGTTTCAAAGCCCGTTTTAAATTATCGTCGTATTGATAATGCAAACCACCTTTACCATCGGGAGTAATGGTCCAGGTACTGATTGCATTATTCTTTAAAATCCCTGGATAAACCGTAAACTGATCATAGTTGATCATAGTGAAGACGGTATCCAGGTGCATCAAGGCATGATTATGCGGAATCAAAACCGTCAAGATCGTGTCAAAATGGCTATGCTTAAACAGTCTTAGCGCAATTCCTTTAATGGCACCAATCGAAGTTCGCTGTGAAATCCCGATCGCCATGACGTGGTTATTTAAGACTTCTTCATCCCCACCTTCAATATGGGTGTGGTAATGGTTACGGGTCCGCCAAAGCGGGATGTGCTGGGACTTAAACAACGGGTGGTGTTTAATAATCAAGTCGTTAAATAACGACTCACGGCGTCGGACCGGAAACGTCATCCGGTTGATACTCAAACCATTCCCAATGCATGCTGAAGTATCACGGGTAAAGTATAAATTCGGCATCGGGTCCATATAAAATGGATAGCCAACGTGTTCTGCATCGTCGAACGAATGTTTGACCGGTTTTAAATCAACGTCGGTCTTTCTGACTCCGGCAATAATAGTGTTAATCATCTTCTGGCTAGCCATCGGAAATAAGTATGCTTTTAGGGCGTCGTGAACGGTGCCCTTCGGATAACCCGATTCGTTAAGCATCCGCTCCAAGAATCGGTTCTTAATTTCAGGACTGGTCAACGACTGCGCCGCTAGTTGTTCTATGTATAGGACTTTAGTTCCGTGATCCTTGAGGACTTTCGCAAAATAATCATGTTCCTTTTGTGCAATCCACAGATCTGGAGTCTCATCAAATAAGATCCGGTGCATCATTTCTGGCGTGAAGTTTTCGATCTCTTTACCGGGACGATGCACCATCACGACCTTTAACTTTCCAATCTCTGAATTAACGTTAATTAAATGATCAAGCATGATATCATCTTCTTATTCATATCGACTAAAATTTCTTGGGGTTCAACGTGGCAATCATCATGGCTTTAATCGAATGCATCCGGTTGCCAGCTTCCTGGAACTGGCGAGCGTATCGAGCGTTATTAAAGACACTGTCCGTCACTTCAAAGGGCTCCAGATGATACTTTTCGTATATCTTTTGCGCGTTGATCGTTTGCATATTGTGATAACTTGGCAGGCAGTGCATGAAAATCAATTGACCGTCGCTGGCGTGACCGGTCTCCAACATCACTTTTTCGTTAACTTGATAAGGAAGCATCGTGTGAATCCGTTTTGTAATTTCTGATTCTGGGACGCCCATGCTGAGCCAGACATCAGTATAAATAACGTTAGCGTCCTTAACACCCCGCTTAACGTTATCCGTGATCATGATTTTGCTACCTGATTTTTTAGCAAATCGATTGGCTAACTTAACGGAATGGGCCTTTGGTTGGTAACCCTTCGGCGAAACGATCCGAACATTCACACCTAAAATGGCACCGCCGATTAATAGACTATTGGCAACGTTGTCCGAACCGTCACCTAAATACGCTAAATTAATCCCTTTAATGTGACCAAAATTTTCTTTAACAGTCATGAAGTCAGCTAACATCTGGGTGGGATGATTGGTATCCGTTAAGCCGTTCCAGACGGGAACGCCGGAATACTTAGCCAGATCTTCAACGTCGCGTTGTTTATAACCACGGAATTCGATCCCGTCATATAATGCGCCCAAGACTTTCGCGGTATCAATAATCGATTCACTGGTACTAATGTGACTACCTTGCGCATCTAAATAAACAAAATGAGCTCCACAGTCTGCTGCAGCAATTTCAAATGCCGAACGGGTTCGAGTCGACGGTTTCATGAAGATCCCCGCAATGTTCTTATGAGCAAGGTACGGTGGAAAAATTCCCTTGACCTTTTGAGCTTTTAGTCGGATCGCAAAATCAATTAAATAATTCAACTGATCGGCCGTAAAGTCTTCGTCAGCAATCACCGATTGACCGTATAACGTGTTTTTAACTTCAGCCATTCTGTTGCCTTCTTTTATGCAGATTAAATATCGATACTTAAACGCCCCATTAACCGTTATATCAAAAAGAAACTTTATTGAAAGCGTTTACATTTATTAGTAATATTTAGCACATAAATTACCCGTAATGCCTAGCCATTAGTAACTAGCACCATCTTTATCCCTCGATTATTAATCCTTCCCATTCCATCAACGATCCTTTAAATTGAAGTTAAGGCCCTGTAAACGTTTGTCCTGTTGAATTCGTTGTTACTAGCTTCACTAGCTAAAAAACAAAAAATGCCATAATTTTTCGGTTATGGCATTTCCTAATTATTATAATTAATTAACGTTAATCGATTGCTTTGATCTCGGCATTGTCAACGAATTGTTTCCAGCCTCGGCTGTTCTTTAACTGCTTAAAGGCCTTAATCGTCCCGGTCAAAGCAAAATCGCTGGTTCCAATGCTAGACGTCAAGTTCAAATGATTACTCATCATTTGTAAGGATACTCGGTCACCTAAATTTAATTGATGACACTTAAAATTTTCAGTCATCGAACCGTCCCTTCTTTCATCTACATTTTATGGTGTAATTAGTAAAATTACTATCCTAATTCCATAATTCTTTGGAAACAAAAAGGCCCACTAATTAGTGAGTCCATCGTTAAATTAAGATTCTTATTATAAAAATTATTCGACACGCTGGATCCAGCCCTTAGGTGCCTTAACGTCACCAAACTGAATTCCACTAAGCATCTTGTATAACTTAACGGTGATCTTACCAGGTTTACCGTCACCGAACTGATAGTAATGATTCTTGTAATTAACTCCAGCAACTGGGGTAACGACGGCAGCAGTACCACAAAGTCCAGCTTCAGCATACTTGCCAAAGTCCTTTGGATAAATGTCACCCTGAACGGCGTTCATGTGTAAGCGGTTCTTGACTAAGTAAAGTAATGAGTACTTAGTAACACTTGGTAGAATCGATGGTGACTTTGGTGTGATAAAGGTCTTACCATCTTTAGTAATGGCAAAGAAGTTGGCACCCCCGGCTTCTTCAACCTTGGTATGGGTCAACGGGTCTAAGTACAAATTATCAGTGTAACCCTGTTTAACGGCGATCTTATGCGGTAATAAGCTACCGTCATAGTTACCGGCAACTTTAGCACCACCAGTACCATAATGAGCAGCACGGTCGTATGGTAAGGTATCTAATTTAATAGCGCTCAACTGAGCACCAGCAGTGTAACTGCCAACCGGAATGCCAAAGATCATAAAGACGAATTCACTAGATGGCTGAACACCGATGGTTGGGGCAATCCCTAACATGATCGGACGAATGTACATCGTAGCGCCGTTACCATACGGTGGAACGTAGTCATCATTAGCTTTGACCATTTCCTTAACAGCCTTAACGTAACGGTCTTTCGGGAATGACGGCATCAGTAAACGAGCACAGCTGTCGTAAAAACGCTTAGCGTTCATATCAGGACGGAATAAGTTAATGTGACCATCTTTAGTCCGGTAGGCTTTCATGCCTTCAAACGTTTCTTGACCGTAATGCAGGCAGGTAGCACATTCGTTTAAGTTGATACTATCGTCAGATGTCAATTTGCCTTTGCCCCATTTACCATCTTTCGTAACAACGGTAGTTATAAGGCAAACGCATATATGTAAAACCTAAGTTGTTCCAATCAATTTTCTTTGGATTAGCAATATTCATCTGTAATACCTCCCAAATCACAAGAAATAAAAATCCTCACAGCTATTCAATAACCGTGGGGCCTAAACTTCATTCATTATCAAACGTCCATACGTAAATGCGAGCTTAGAACTCACGCGGTGGTTTTAATTATCAATAACACCAGGATCGTTATTAAAATGATCAAACTAATGTATAAAACAACCGCAAGCGATTCAAAACGTTTATCCATTGAATTCATTTTGGCATCGATTAAATCTCGCATCGTGCAGGAACTCCTAAAAACGTTAATTTCAATTTCCAACTTTTAGTATAAACATAAGCAGATTAATGTCAATATTATGTTCTTATTATTAACGTTATTAATGATTTATTAACTATTATATTTTCCTTTTTACTAATATTTAGGTAATAAAAAATCGCCGGTAAAAATTACTGACGATAATATTTTTGTTTATTAAAAAATTAATTTCTCAATTAGTAATAACTTGGACGATGATTACGGCGCTGACGACGTTTCATAGCACGAGCACGCTGACGAGCAAGCTTCGACTTTAACTGACGACGTTTGCTTGGGCCAACATAGACCTGATGCTTGCGATAGTCATTTTGGGTGCCTAAGTGACGGTCTTGACGATCGAATCTTCTTAAAGCATGTTCAATTGATTCGTTTTTATGCAATTTAATCATGATTGAGCCCCCTTTCCACATAGTACTGGATTACAGCA
Source organism: Acetilactobacillus jinshanensis (assembly GCF_004359375.1). Lineage (NCBI taxonomy): Bacteria > Bacillati > Bacillota > Bacilli > Lactobacillales > Lactobacillaceae > Acetilactobacillus > Acetilactobacillus jinshanensis. The sequence goes on from NZ_CP034726.1 coordinate 775,784, forward strand.
CTTTTATGGGCTTCAGTTATATATTTTAAAGCAAGATCCACTAAATGCAAAGGGTAAATCCCAATTTGATGATTTTATTTTGAGAAATTTAATGCCAATAGTTAATAATGACCGCCACATCAGCCATTAGCCAAATAATCGTTCTGACATTCGTTTAACCAAATGTTCATTCCCAATCCAGTGAATAATCAAAATCTGAATTGGTGTCATAATCAATTCCTTAATTAAACGTGGGACTAACAGAACTTTAATCGGAATCATGTTAATCATGTATACCCAGTAGGTATTCATGATCAGATTGATCAGAACCGCAATGACTAACTGATACACGATAACTCGTGGCCAGGTCACCTTATGGTGATAGAAGAGCCATCCGGTGATGACACCACCAAGGACCGCAGAAATCGTGAACTGCGGGAAGAAACCGGTTCCGTTAATAATGGTCGCACCGATCACGTCTGATACGCCACTGGCGATTCCAGCCCAAAACGGACCGTACCACTTGCCCATTAAGAACAACGGAACGAACGCAAAATCAATCCGGATTACTTTATAACCGATCCCGAGTTTCCCCAAGATCAGTTGAATCGCAATCAAAATTCCTAGCATAATGACCCTTTGTAGGTCTTCTGGTCTGGTTACATTATCCATAAAAAAAGACATCTCCTAAAAGTTGGAGCTGTCGTCATTTATACTATTGAGCTGTAAATGGCGAATGTGAACACTAACACCGTAGGCTTTTAACCACTTTGTCCGATCCTCACATTCATAAGTATCGGCACTAACAACGCGTTAGGTTCTACCCCATATTGAATTTTCAAGTCAAATCAATTTGACTTCACAAAGTATTATAACACGATCATTTATTTTGATCAGATTGAGTTGGACCGTCAATTTGAGCCCGTTTTGAGTACTTAGTTACATCATCGTCAAGGCGCTTAGCGATTTCCTTGGCGTTCACCATGAATTTTCGTGGGACGTATTTATTATGAGAAATACTTACCAAAATCTCGTTAGCGGTACGAACCTGTTCACGTAGACTGCGAACGTAGGCTATTGTAGCCCGCATTTTTATTAATTTTTCGGTATTATCTAAAATATTAATTGCGTTATCACGGCCGGCCTTGATACTGTCAAAGAGACTTTTATCGACATCTTCTGGATGCGCATCCAAGTTATCAGTCAGTGCCCGCCAGTAATTACTGGTGATTGATGGAATCGATTCCTTTGGGCTTTGCATGTGTGAATAACTAAAGGCACCTAGGAAGTCGACAATCGTTTGGATTAAATAATGATAAGCTTGAGTAACCTTTTTAATGTCTTTAAACGATACCTGAATTGCCTGCGACTTCGGATTAAACGTAACGTGATGGAATTTAACACTACTCTCCAGATAATCTTTCAGACGGGGATCGTTCTTAAAGCCATTCGGCAAGACCGAGCCGACCGAGTAACCATCGTCTGATAACAGGTAATCGTTTTGCTTTTGATTATAATACAGCGTTAAGGCAATGCCAGCCTTCATCGTGTCCATATAAGGAGAAAGGATGCTGAAGGCTTGGCCCTTTAAATCACCCGAATCGATACTTTGAACCCGAATGTTATCAGAATTTTCGTAATATCGATCCATTATCTTTTGTAATTTTTTCTGTGTTAGTTTCATTCAAATATCATCCCTAAATAAATTCCGTTCTAAATTCAATCGTAGAGTCTACACTACCCATTATAAATAAAAAGATGCGGCCCTAGCTTAAAGTCACATCTTATCATTAACTAATTAATTTTTATTTCGTAATCGGCCGTCGACTCTTCAGTAACTGACCGGGAGTACCGAACAGAAGATACATATAGCCCTTTCGATCGAACGCCAAGCCTTCGACTTCTCGACCCAAGCCGAGTTTAATCTTAGCGATTCTTATGTCATGGCGTCGCATTGATTGGTTAAGAATCTTAACAACGGGCATTGAAATTATCACGTTCGGCAGATTAGCCGCAACATATAAGCGTTGATTCCGTGGATTATACGCAGCCGCTTGGATTCCATAAAAACCAGGTGTATTTCTAAGTGCCAGCATGCGTTCCCATTGACTACCATGACGGGTTAACTGGTTAGTGTGATAGATCACTAACATGTGTAACCGATAATGAGTATTGACGTCGTTACGGGGTGAAATTCGGGACACATTGAAGACACCATACTTCCCAGCAAAAGCTAGGTTATCACCCATATAATTATTACCAAATCTAAACCATTTCCGAAAAATTGGTTTTAATGATTTCGATGAAACTTCAACGAACGAACCCTTATTAATGGGACCCTGATGATCGCCTAATTCATCGTCTGAACTTCGATCAACGAACCATAGGTTACCATGTGGATCATCGCTCACCGCCTGGGCATGACCACCACGAAACGTTCGGCTCATTTTACTGAAATGATGCCGATACAAATTATACCGAAGAATTTTACTGCCATCGCTCTTGAACGTATCAAAACCGATGTAGGCATAGTGGCCGTTTTGATCAACGTTTAAACTCTGGGGATGCCGACCGCCACGATAACTATTTGGAAAGATTCGAAACGTCTTTAATTTTGGTAATCTACTATTAATCCGGGTTGAGTTATTAATAACGTTGAAGCTCTTCCAAGACGTATTTTTAAAGACATTGTAGTGGCCTGTGTTAACCTGATGACGTAGCCGTTGCGTCATATTCTGTCGGCTTTTATTATTCTTATTAATTTGGATCCGGTGAATTCGGTTGGTGGAAACTTGTTTAATTGGACGAACTCTAGTGATTCGTGACCGATAATGATTAGCTCGAATCATCCTTTTGGCTGAAACGGTGCTACTTGTCGATATCGTCGCACCAATTAAAAAAATTAAGAGTAAAAGATTTCTGAAACCTTTGTTATGAATCAAGCTCGATTTGCCTTCCTAATTTTTAACGTAACTAATTATGCCTATCCATTATGAACTACTCGACACCTTATGGTGCCTGTTCTTGGGAACGCTCGTGCTTATTCAATACACGACTGTAGAGACGCATCTTGAACAGAGGTAGAGTTGTTAGCCTTGGCTTGTTCCAAGCCTAAACGCAGTATATTAATACTAGCATTCACATCTCTGTCTTGTTTGGTATAACAATACGGGCAAATGAAGCTCCGAATATTTAACGGTTTAACACCAGTATTTTTACCACAAGTATGGCAAATTCTACTGGTGTTCTTTGGATCAACTAACTCTAAATATTTGCCACACCAGGCACATTTATAAGTCAGTAATGTTCTAAACCGATACCATGAAGCACAAGCAACCGCCCTGGCTAACTTATGATTATGCTGCATATTGGAGACCTTTAGGTCTTCGATTGCTATAAAATCATAATGCCTAACTATCCATGTCGTTAAAAACTGTAAGTAATTGACTCGTTGATTTTTAATATGACGGTTAATTTTAGCTACTTCATGCTTGGCTTTTTGGTAATTGTGATATTCAGCTAGAGTCTTAACATGATGATTAGGCATCTCCTTTTGAAGGTGCTGATTATAGCGAATATCCTTAATAGCATCACGTCTACGCCTCGCCGATAAGATTTGCCATTTATGTTTTATAGCTTCGCTCGCTTTGCTGTAATACTTAGAGTTCCATTTCATGCCATTCGATAAAATTGCTAGATCATCTAAGCCTACATCGATTCCGATTGCTCGATTTGTCTTCGGTAATTGTACTTGGCTTTCATACTCAACTGTCAAACTAGCAAAGTAATCTCCCGTGGAATCACGTGTGACTGTAACCTGTTTGATCGCACCAACTAATGGCTCATTAAAACGAACCTTGACATATCCTAATTTAGCTAATTTTAGGACATGATATTTATCAATCTGCTTTGGAATGCTGGTAGTCCGATAGGACTGCTTAAAATAGTTCTTGGATTTAAATTTTGGCGCTTTAGCACGATGCTGAAATAAGTTCTGATAGGCTTGATATAAGATGCCTAGTTCGCATTGAAGTGATCGGCTATCTGCATAGGTAAGCCATTTATATTTCTTCTTTAATGATTTTAATTGATTGTATAAGTCATATTTACGAGGAAATTTTAACGGCTCTGGAATAGCTTTTTTAGCTATCTTATAGAGCTTAGCTCGGTTCCATTTACGTATTTCAATATCCAAGAAATAGTTCCATACAAATCGTATATCCCCAAATTGTTGATTAAGCCATGTCCGTTGATTTTGATTAGGATATAATTTAGCTTTAATTCCTTTAATTATTAACATTTTTACACCTTCTTTCTACATTTATATTATACCATAATTATGTCTATACTTATTGATATATCAGCAATTAGACTAGTTTTATTGTGCTAAATTATTGATGAAAAGAGCCGTTACTTAACGGTTATTCATCTCGGTACTGAAGTACCGAGTTAACCTACAACGACAAAATCAAATAATTACTTACCATATGGATAGCTACTTTACATCTATATTACAAAATGTGACATTTGATTAATGTTACAAATTAATCAATTAACATTAAAGTATTGGCTATAGCCTTGCCATCAAGGCGGGTTCACAAATTTTAAAAATTTTTCAAAATCCCCTTGCCTTATTACAAATGTAATAGTATTATTACAACTGTAATCGAGTGACACAAGGAGATCGATAATATGTTTAAGAATAACGCAATGAAAAAATTCGCAATTGTAATCGCAAGCTTAGCATTGATCTTACCATTAGCATCAGTTGGTAACTCAGCAAGTGCTAAGAAAGTTAATCAAAAACAGACTGTTCGTGTAATCAAGAAATCTCATCATGCTCATAAGTCGAACTCCGAATGGGTGGGTGAACACATGGATGATCACGGCAACGTTAAGGGTCACCACTATTACAAATTTGCCTACAATAAAAAAGAATATCGAAAAGCCTTAAGAGACATGGCTACTAACCATGAAGGTATTAAGAAATTAGACCATAAGTACTTTGGTCACAAATCATACGCTTTCAAAGTTGGCTTCAATGATGCCTTAAAGAACACTCAGCATCGTAACTTAGTTAACAATAAACAGTATGAATACGGATACTTGGTTGCCGATGCCGCAACGATCGATGGTAAAGTTACTAAGAAGACCATTAACAGCGGCAAGACTTGGTACAATGATTTCAAGAAAAACGGTCCCGCAACTGCACCTGCTGATGAACAGATCAAGTGGGAAGCTCATATCGACACCCTTTAATTTAAGGTAATCAACTCCTAAAAATATCAAAACAAAAATAAAAAATCCACAGATGTAAAAATCTGTGGATTTTTTATTTCGCTATGTTATTTTCTTCATTTCTTAAAAATGGCAAAAAGAAAAGCGCTAATTAAAGCGCCCTACTTTAATCATTCAGTAAGTAATCGGCTTACCACGGTGACTATCCGCTATTGAATTTTTAGTAACGGTTGCTCTATTTATGGGTGCCGTTGCCACAGATCTATTAATGCTGTCAAAGTTTTTAGACGCCTGTCGTTCAGTAGTTAATTCTGCTAAACGATTAGTGTATTCTATCCATCATTGGCATAAGTAGAATAGGTCGAAGGGACGCGACTAGTAATTAACCACGTCTCTTTTTCGTTAACTTAATAAATTACACCATATATTGCATCTTGATTATTTTCATTTGACTAAAACAACCACTTTTTCCACGTCTTATCCTTCGGTGTTTTACCTTCCGCAATCAATAGCCGATAATACTGTTTCTTGAAGTTAGCTTCGTCACCATTAGCTTTTGGTCGGTAAAACTGTTCATTCGTTAACTGTGTTGGCAAATATTGCTGCTTAACCCAGTCATGCGGATAATCATGGGGATATTTATAATGCAAACCGTGACCTAATTGGTGGGCGCCTTTATAATGGGTGTCTTTTAAGTCTTCCGGAATGTGTCCCAAATGACCCTTTCGAATGCTAGTAATGGCGTGATCTAAAGCGTTCATCCCGCTATTCGATTTCTGTGATAAACACAGGATAATAACGGCATCAGCAATCGGAATTCGCCCTTCCGGTAAACCTAAGTGTAAAGCGGCTCGAATCGCTTCGGTCGTAAAAATGCAAGCTTCAGGATTAGCCAAACCGATATCTTCATACGGGATCACGCTTAACCGCCGGCAGATTGAATCCAAATCACCGCCGTTGATCAAACGGGCAACATAATACAAAGCTGCGTCAACGTCACTACCACGAATCGATTTCTGCATCGCTGAAATCAAATCATAATGGGCATCGCCACCCTTATCAACGGTAAAAGCTTTCTGCTGCAAACATTCCTCCATATCGGATAACTTAACGTGAATTTTACCATTTTTATCCTTATCGGTTGACTTCACAGCTAATTCCAAAGCGTTTAAAGCCACCCGAGCGTCACCATTGGCTCGCTGGCACAGAAAATCTTCCGCATCCGAATCCATCTTAACCGGATATTTACCCAGGCCGTTCTGCTGATCCTTTAAAGCTCGGTCTACAGCAACCTTAATATCCTTTGCGGTTAACGGGTGGACCTGAAAGATCTGGACCCGGCTCCGGATAGCTGGGTTAATGTTAAGGTACGGATTTTCGGTCGTGGCACCGATTAAAATCACGTGACCATCTTCAGTTAATGATAATAAATAGTCCTGATCAGATTTATTCATCCGATGAATTTCGTCAATAAATAAAACGATCGTGCCAACCTTATGGGCATATTTGGCCATTGCTTCTAAATCTTTTTTAGTATCGTTCGCAGCATTTAGACTGCGAAACGGGTACTTAGTACTTCCGGCAATCGCTTCCGCAATACTGGTTTTACCGGTACCCGGTGGACCATATAAGATCATGCTAGACAAAACTCGTGACTTCACCATCCGGGTAATAATTTTTCCGGGACCGATCAACTGCGGCTGACCAATCACGTCTTCAATTTTACGGGGTCGCATCCGATAAGCCAATGGTCTTAGCATTTAATCCACCTTCTTATTTTTAAGATAATCCGAAATATATTTACCAGCGTATAAAATCGCTAATAGGATTAACGAATCCATCAACGCCATTAACGTGCTCTTCTGTAACAGTAAAACAATAACCACGAATAACATAAATGCTAACGTGTAGTAATCAGAAAATGGGTACCACGGAATTCGAAACGAGCCTAACTTATAATTAGTTTTTCGATAACGGAGATGAGTTAATACGATCAAGATCCAGATCAATAGGAAACAAGTCGTCGACATCCCGGTAATCAAGGTAAAGGCACCCTTTGAAATCATTAAATTCAACGGAATGGCGGCCGCAATCCCAATGATCGATAAAATCACAGCATGCATCGGCACGTGATGCTTAGATAACGAATCAAAGAAGCGGCCGAGTTTGGTTTTACGGTTAGTCAGCGAGAAAACCATTCGACTGGTTGTATAAATCCCACTGTTGCATGATGATAATGCAGCGGTTAAGACCACGAAGTTAATAATGGCCGCAGCAGAACGAATACCCAGATTAGAAAAGACCTGAACGAACGGACTGGTCGATGCTGAAATTCGGTTCCATGGATAAATGCACATCAAAGCTAATAACGAACCCACATAAAATAATAGGATACGGGTTGGGACACTGTTGATGCATTTCGGTAATTCTTTCTCTGGATTTTGGGTCTCCGAAGCGGTCATCCCAATCATTTCGATCCCAGTAAAACTAAATGTCAGCATCTGAAATGACATGATAAAGCCTTTGATCCCATGAGCAAAGAAGCCATGATTAACTAAATTCATCGGTGTGGCATGACCAGCATTGGTCTTAACGTCAAACAGAACCAAGACGATCCCAGTAATGATCAAAATCACGATTGCCACAATCTTAATCAACGCAAACCAGAATTCAGCTTCACCGAAAATTGAAACGTCAGATGTATTAATTAAAAATAAAATCGCTAGAACGATTAATCCGGTTACCCACGCTGGCAAGCCCGGAAACCAGAACTGCATATACAGTCCAGTTGCCGTTACATCGGCCATTGCCATCGTGATCCAGCAGAACCAGTAGACCCAGCCAGCAACAAAACCGGTGCGGTGCCCTAGATATTTACCGATAAATTCGATGTACGAACTGCAGTTGGGATCGGACATTAATAGTTCACCCAAAGCTCGCATTAGAAAAAAGAACGCCAGACCGGCGATCAGATAAGCTACAATCAACGAAGGTCCAGCAAAATGGATTGACTGACCGGCTCCCAAGAAGAGACCGGTACCGATGGCGCCGCCTAAGGCCATTAATTCAACGTGACGCGACTTTAGGCCACGTGCCAGTCCTTTATGCTTATTCATATAAAATCAAAACCCCTTAATTCATTAGCTAACCATTATTATAACAGACGATCAGCCTCGATATATTTAATCTTTGATGGTTTGTGATCCACTCTATAATTAACCGATAGAGCTATATAGCTTGACAGTTAAGCATTATTCCTAATATAATCCCTATTGAAGCCACTTTTACGTGGTAATTATTACATAGCTATTAAGATTTAAAATAATCTTATATCGAATATACAAAGGAAATTCACTTTATGGACATTAAAAGCATGAACGAGGCCTTAATGAGACACAATTCCCAGGTTGACCAACAGCCCCAGAATCCTGATCATAAGGCTAAAAAAGCTAAATCAACCATTAAATTATCAAAAACTCAACAAAAAGTCGTTAACTTAATCGCTGAAGCGCAGGCAACCCACCACAGCTTTAGAGGTACGAATAAGGATATACATAATAAGATCGGTGTGGCTTCTGGTTACGCCAGTCAGACCATTAATAAACTCTTCAAACATGGTTTAATTAACGTTAAGGGCAAAACCAGTAACCGTGCCATTACCTTAACTGATAAAGCTAAGCCGCTAGTTACTAAATCAAAGCCAACGTTAGTTAAGAAGCCGAAAGCACCAAAAATTGTTAAACCAGTTCAACCTAAACATAAAGCTCCAGACATTATGAAGATATGGAACCAAATGCCGAAAGCTCAACAAAAGATCTTCAGTAACATCGCTAGTGATACATCGAGTAATGACGATGATGATCGCCACGTGACCCGTTTAAGTAACGGTGATTTAGCTCGACAGTCAAAGGTTAGTCATACCTACGCTAGCGCTGCCGTGGGTCGACTTAAAAAAGCCGGTTTCATCAAGACCGCTGGCTTCACTGAAAACCGAATCATCTTTTTAGCTCCGATGGGTTACAAGATGCTTCAAATCCTGAAGGATAACGGTCACAAGTTACAGCAGATGGCCAATAAGTTGCCGAAGCTTCAGTCTAAAGTCTTCTCTCTAATTTTCCATAACATGAAGAAACCGGATCAGGGTAAAGATCTAATCTGCCATCTTACTAACAAGCAGATTTCACAGAAGCTTCACGTTAAGTACTCAAGTACGACCGCTACGTTAGCCGTTCTACGTAAGAAACACTTGATCCGTAATTCTGGTACCGGCTCCAAACGCATTATGATCTTAACACCTAAGGGCCGCCACTTAGCTAAGCACGTCGATCCAAATTATAATCATGCCCGTAGCCAGAAAAGTTCAATTATGATCGGGACCAACCGGATCAACCTTAACGATTTAGTCCCGTTAAACGTTCATTCACCAATCTATCCATACGAATTAATTTTCAAACGTGGTGATAAGGACAGTGAAGCCAACCCGTTCGTTAATGGCAACGACGAAATCACCTTAAAAGGTTCTAAATTCTTCGAACTCCTTAAGAAGTACGATGCCGTTCGTTTCTATCAGGATCAGGCTCATCCCGACATCATCGGTTTAAAACCATGCCGACCGAACCGCAGCGATCCTGCCGTTGTTAAATTAATCAAGCATAATCACCGAATCGTCATCTGGAGCTACATGCTAGTTCAGGCCTTTAACCGTAACGCTAAGCCGGGTACGTCTCAGCATCTGTACATCCCTGGCAAGAAGTTGAATAACATTATCCTGTTCAACTCAGCTAAGGTGCAGGAGTACTTTAAATAAGAATTAAAGATATTCAAATTAATTTTATCCCGATAGTTATTAATTAACTACCGGGATTTTTTATTAGTTATTGATAGCTCTTCGCAATCAGGATTGTTACGACCCCAATAATGATAATAATGGCAACGAAGACCCACGTGATCTGTTCTGGAACCCGATCCGGGTTTTCCATCTTAAAGTCAAAAATCACACCGTGAAGCCAGCTTAAAAAAGCGTCGCCCCATTTGTACTTGCGCAAGAACTTTTCGATCTTAGACCAGTATTTATAGCCGAAAAAGATGGCTAGAGCGATGATTAAGACAATGATTAAAAATTTGATCATCATTTATAACTCCTTAAATTAGATTCGATTACCTAGAGGTTTTAACGTTGGAAAGCGCGGTCCAAAATTGCGCGAATCGTCTGCCGATCATTATGAATTTGCCAGCGTTCATCGTCAGTAAAACTCATTTTCGGTAAATAACGTGGCTGACGAAGCGCTTCTAACCCATGGAGCCGATGAAGTAATAAGGTTCCCAGATAAATATTATCGTCCTGAGCCAAGTGCTCGCTGCGAATGGCGCGCTGTTGCTGACGAGTTGGATAATAATAATACTGCCGTAAGATCATGTAATTGACCTTTGGCAAGTAACTTAAACGGAAAATTAGCTGACGAACTAATGAAATCTGGCACTGTTGGTGTTTCGGTGGTCGTTTAACGACTCGGCACCAACTACTGAGGACCCGTTCAACTTTATTGCGAGACCATTCTTTGTACATCCCAAAGTCTTCGTCATCAGCTTGATCCAAGCGCTTGATTTGCGGATACTTCGTGAACTTCTTTTGCAGAACGTTAATGATGCTGTGAAACGCATCAGCGAGCTGCCGAAACTGCAGGGTGCCCACCATCGACTTCGATAAGTTCGGTGATTGGCGATACTTCATGAGTTTTCTTTCCAACTTATGGACGGCGTAGTTAAACTTTAGATAATCCAGGTCCTTAGCTTTAACGACTTCCGTAAGCCGAGGCTGCTGTTCCATCGGATGGTAAAAGAGTTCAGCCAATAGAGCCTGCTCTTTGGGTGAAAGATAGGACATCCGAAAGTAAAACTGTTCCATGTACTTGAGGCCGTTCAGTGTCAATCGATCAAAGTGATGATCTAAGTTGTACCACGCCTTTAAAACGTGACGGACCTGACGACCGTTCCAATTCTTTTTCAAAGTACACGTCACCGCCCTTTCACTGTTATTTTAAGGCTTATCGGCTCCAAAAACACACATTTTTGAAGCTAATTTAGGTAAATTAAAAGAGTTAAGAATGTATCGCAGTTCTTAACTCTCTTTGTGGAAGGATTATTTAATTGGTGCCGCTGCCTTACGACGGCGACAATGGATTAAGTTTAATACAAACTTAATTACCATTCTAGTATATCAAAAATCGATGACTTTTTTAACCTCTAAGAAGGTTAAATTTGTTTATTTGAAGTGCTTAGAATTAATAGCATATTCCAGCATTGCGTCAACGACGTCGATCATCTTCTGATCACTGAAAAATGCCCGTTTTTTGATTTCACGATAGATGCTGTCCCGGATCTGAACGGGATGGCTACCTTCGCTCTTCTGATTAAAGGGACTCTTTGCATGACCAATCTGATGATCAGCTTGTTGATTCATCTTTTTCAAGAAGTCGTCACTCATCACTTTGCCCCTTTCATTCGACTTAATTCTTCGTTCACGGTACCTCTGTACATCTTCAAAGCTCGACGATCCCAGTAATCCTTGTTATGGATTCCCTCGTCACCAAAGACTTTGATGCGTTCCTGCTGCCAAATCGGGTGCTTATAAACGGCGCTGCCAAACGATTTTTTAGCTTCGTTTGAAATTTCCCGATCAGTCTTGGCGTGTTTCTTCACTAAATAAAGGATAACACCTAATAAACTGTATTTGGCCTCTTTAGGATAACTCTGTTTGAGCTGGTACATATATTGAGCGGTCTTTAAGACGGAAGTGTATGACTGACGCTGAGTCTGTAGAACTAATGATACGTAATCACTAGCTAACAAAGCGTTATTAGTGAAGGCTGATAACGTCGGCGGAACGTCGATCAGAATAAAATCATACTTTGGTTTTAAAGGTGCTAAAACGTGCTTTAAAATCAAATTTCGATCGTGCATGTTGTACTTCTCAATCTTTTCAGGCCATAAACTCAATGACCAGTCCGATGGAATAATGTCCATCTTTGGGTCGAGGTGAACGATGCTGTGCGTTAAATCAAAATGAAGCAAGCCATTATATAGACTTACGGCAGGCTTCTGATGATTATTATAAGTATAGCTCATGATCTCGCTCGAATTAGCTTGCGGATCCAAATCGATTAATAGCACCCGTTTGCCCATGTGGCGAAGTAGATAAGCTGTGATGACCGTAATTGCGGTTTTCCCACAACCACCTTTAAAAGCACTGTGGAGTAATGTCTTGCCCATGTTCTGATCCTCCTAACACACCTATTATCATATCATTTCCATAATTAATAATAAAGAACAAATTATGAAAATTTTATTATAAATAATTTATAACTTTTAGATGTAAAAGAAAACACGCTTTGTAATGAAGCATGCTCCTCTTTAAGTGACCTTATAACTACTATAATCACAATTAAATTTACATTAATTATTTACATTAATTATAGAATCTACGTTATAAAAAGGAGCTTCGTTCTAATAATTAGAATGAAGCTCCTTTTTACGTATAATTTGTTTAGGTCTATTTAATGAGTTCGCTTCAAGATAAATTACTTAAAACAAATCCTGCATATCACATCGATCATAAAGACTACCAAATAATTCAATTAACTGCGTTTGCTGAAGTTGCGCTAAGTGCCCTTTAATTGTTCAGATTCCATTAGAAAAATCATCATCATTATATCTAATTGATCCTGATTAAAAGTGTCAAAACGAATGCCTGGCTTCAAAGATTTTACTATCTTTTTAACGTCAGATATGTGATGACGAGCATCACTATCGGTAACATCTTTAAATTCTTTCGGCGGATGAGTTATATAACGATTAATCATCGTTTTTAGCAAATCACACTGAACATCATTAATAATACTTTCTTGGCGTTTCCTAGCGTTAGCTTTCGCTTCGGCTAATTTCTGTTGATGTTGTTGCCACTCTTTTTCCTGCTCGATTCGAAGTGCTTCATCATTAATCTGATAATCTGCCATCTTAGCTAATCCACAAGTAACAGCAGCACACTCTTTAGTCTGAGAAGCTTTAAAGAAATTACCCATGACTCTAGTATAATTAACGACCATGTTGTACATGGCATTAGTCTCCCCACTATGAGGAATGTGCGCGTATTTCTTATTATTTTTGATGCTAGCCAACTAATGTAAGCATCATCACGATTCACCTTATATTTGCGTAATTCGCTAACGACATCGGTGAATAGTGGATAATTTTTCTGACTAAAGAGATCAGCAAAGTAAAAACGTTTTTGATAATGCTACACAGCTTGGTGGTAATCTTTATCAAAGATAAATGCTGACAAAAGAATTTGTCGATTATAACGAACGTTAAGACTAATAATACCTTTGCCAAAGCCTTGACTCATTAATTCGATTTCGTGCATGTTTATTTTAGAGATGGATTAATCATGTCCTTAATTATAAATTGATGCTAGTATATCAAATATCAAGAAGTTACACAAAAAGACCATCACAGAATCACCCGCAATGGTCTCGTCACAAAGGAAATCTAAACTCTAGGTAAGATATGTACGTCACTATTTAAAACCTTATGGGATACACCTAGTTCATCCTTCAAACTAATATATGGATAATTATCGTTGTAATGAGGATTAGGCACCTTTAAATTATATACTTTGGGATTGACGCCCAAACGAGCATAAAACCAACTACTAGTGGGTCCATAACTATATTTTTTGATTAACGCATTTTTTCTTAGCAACAAGATCAAGCCTTCTTCTGACTATTAGTATAGATAAGCATGATCAATGATATCTATTGTCAATTTCTAAGAAGGGACTGTTGAATGTACATGAAAAGCCACACAAATTAAATCTTTGCGTGGCCTCATAATTATTATTAACTTAATTTACGATTTTCTAATCAATATTTGTCGGCTTCTTTAGCGGCTTCATCATAGCCTTTTTGGGCTACATCTAAGCCGTCTTTCGATTGAAGAAATTTTTGATCAGGGATAATTTTATGAAATAATTCAATTTCTTTTTTGGAGAACATATTAATTACCTCCTTTGCCTATCAGTGTAGCACAGTTCTTAAACATCCATTGACAATTTAATGCATCTACATAATTAGAATGCTTTCTAATCAGTAAGTCATTTAATACAGCATCTAAAAGGATAGCTTCTTGATATAACACTGGGCCTAAGCATTTCTTAACGGTCGACACTTTTACAACGTTTTGTTTAACATTTATGCTCCATGTACTTATATAGGTAATTAAACTTATTTCCGTTCGCTTAATGTCTTTATATAGATGTAATTAGATGTAATCGGCTTAATCGGCTATTTTCATTATTTGTACTACATAATAACTCATATTCTTGATGCACTTGTTTATTATATGATTCAAGATTTTTCCTTAGAGAAATTAATCGTCTTGCTGTATGCACCCTCACTTCACGATTCAACGTTAATTGCTTCTCTATATTAGCGAAATTTCCATTAAGCATATCCAGTAATTTCTTAACAATGGATTTAGATATTATCCACATGTACTCATCCCTTTCTTCATTATTAATTACGTAAATTACAGCTAAAATATTTCCAAAAGGCATGATTTATTCAAAATGTTAAATTATTTTGATACTATAAAGATGAAGATTGTTGTAAATCATGTGTCATCTAGGTAACGAGGCGTCGTAAAGAATGAAGACTAGATTAACAAATAAGAACAATTCACTCCCTGGTGACACACTTAAGAAATTGATAAATCACATCCGAAAGGTGGATAAAATATCGATAAAAGATTCTGATGAAAAGTATCTTTCTTTAATGGGATATTTCCATGGGTATCAAGCATGCCGTTTTGTGCGTACAGATTCACCCCATAATTCACTAAATATAAAACGATTTTCGCAAATTCGTAACATTTACAATGTGAACGATCAACTCAAACTACTTTTTTATCCGATCATTATGCAATTAGAAACGGCTTTAAAGAGTCGGATCATTGATATTCTTGCAAGTAATCATCACTGTTATTTGCATGATATTTTTGCCAATTGCTTAAATGGTTACAAAGATATTATTCCACATAACAGTAAATTAAGACGTAAACGCAGAGATCGAATTAAAAATAAATATCGGATCGAGGGAAAATTATATAACGCAATGTCTAGAAATATAGGTAATGACACGATTAATTATTACGTTAAAAGAAATCAAGAGGTCCCGATTTGGGCGATTTTTGAATTTATAACGTTAGGAACGTTTGGCTATTTTGTGGATCTTTTAAATTTAGACATCCGTAAAAAATTGGAAGAATCGATCGGGATTATTGATAATCAAGACCTTAAAATGATGGATAACTATTCTCATGATGATACCTATAAAAAATACACATTTATTTGTACCCATTTATTTTTATTGAATGATTTAAGAGATGCCGTTGCGCATAATAAAATCATTTTTGACTGTCGATTTAGATCCGCTAATTCTAGTGAAGCTGTGAAATATCAATTACGGAGAAAATTTCATATGAAACAACCCGTTACTTTTAATAGTATCGTTGACTACTTTACGTTAACTAGCTTCTATCAATATAAATTAGGAATCAACGTAAAATATATCTATGCTGAACAACATCAACTACATGATATTTTATTATCATTTTTAAATCATGAAGGTGAAAGTAATTTTGACAAAGCCTTTGGTCAAGATGCCTTTAAGAAATTACATCAAATTAATTTTAAGATTTGACATCCGTTTAAAAAGTTATTACCGTTGTAAGTGCTAATTGAGGTAGTGTAAAAGCACCATCCTGAACAAGCTGTTCTCTGCATTTTCTAATGTAGATGCGACGGCTTATTCATACATATAAGAAAAGCCACATGATCTGCACCCATAAAATTGGACAATTTATTAATGTTATTTAACTAGGCTATAAGAAATTTTCGGTACTCAACCGGAGATTTATAACCTAGTTTTTTCTTTGGGCGAATATTGTTATAGTACCATATCCAATACTTAAGTGCCTTAATTAACTGACCTTCGGTCTGATAATGTTTATCCATTACTCCAACCTTCATCAGATGAAAGAATGACTCCATTTGGGCGTTGTCATGACAGCGACCTTTACGAGACATCGATTGAATTGCACCATAATTCTTTAGAGTGTCTTGCCAAACGTGGCTTTGGTATTGAATTCCCTGATCGCTATGGACAATCGTTTTATATGGTAAATGAAGTTTCTTTAATGTATTCAGGCCCCTAATTAATGGCTTTAAGGTGAAACCTACGGTTGGATGATTACTGATATTGAATGCGATAATTTCATCGGTCGCTAAATCCATATATGGCGATATATAGATGCGATGATGAATATCTTGATTCCCGTATCTACACTCGCTTACATCAGTCGTTGTCTTGCGTCCAAATAATTTAGTTTTAAAGTTCCCACCAAGTACGTTAGGAGCTATCTTGCCAACCTGACCATGATATGAATTATATTTACGCTTTTTCTTGCTGAAAGCCGTACATTGCCAGCCATACATCTGAATAATTCTTTGGACCCGCTTATGATTTATATGGACAGTGTTTCTTAAAATGCCTGTAATTGTACGGTACCCAAATTTATAGTTAGATATTTCTCTTATTTTGTAAATTGTATGAGCTAATTTTAAATTATATGCGTCACGATGAGAAAGCGACGCTTTCTTCTTGTAATAATAGCTACTTCGGGGAATATCAAGTATCTTTAAGATACGACTTATCGGGACTTGAGAATATTCCTTAATTATCCTATGAATACTGTCTATTTGGTCATAGTCTTTAGTCAAATTACTGTACCGACATTGGATTCTAAGTTCCAAATTTTGTTTTCGACAAGATTTTAATTGATTTATTAACGAGTCTATGTCATCATTCATCTTATGGGATTTATACTTAGATTTCATTGGGCGTAGATCTCCATTTTCTAATTTACGTTCCCAATAAAAGATTGTTGCTGGGAACGCAATATTAAAGTGAAGTGCTGTCTCTGGATAAGACTTGTGGTGAAGTACCATCCAGTTCAGCACTTTTAATTTATATTTAAAAGGATACACGCTCTTGGTATGGCTTACAACTAGGCCCTTAGAACCATATTTCTTATATTTGGCGACCCAACCCAATATCGTTGCACTACTTTTAATCCCATAGGTATGGTTCAACGTAGTTGAACCTATTCCCGACAAATAGGCTTTAACTGCATTTGCTTTAGTGTCAAAGTCAAAACTATACATAAAAAATGACCTCACTTTATTGAACAAATTTAATTGTCCAATAAAATGGGGTCACTACAACACAAAATAAAATTTTTTTGTGTGGCTTTTTATAATGATTATTAAATTAATCTACGATTTCTTTATTCTAAGCCTTCGATTTGACCCTCATCAGCGGCCTCTCGAGCTTCTTTAGAATTTAAAAACTTTTTAGTTATTTTTAAATGTTGAATATAACGAATATCTTTATCTGTTAGCATAATAAGCCCACCTTTTATAGTTACTAACTCAATTTGAGTATTTAATCAGTATTTATCGGCTTCTTTGGTTACTTTATCGTAGCTTTAATACCCTTATCCGATTCTAAAAACTTTATGTCGGAGACAATTTTATGAAAAATTCTAATTCCTGTTTTGAAAACATCTAAATTGTCTTTTTTGATTTAAATTATATTTAAATTCTCGTCGCCCACCTCAAAAATCTAATCACGTTCGGCACGCTAATCAAATTATGGAACGATACGAAGAACAAAATGAATAACACCATTACCGAACCGATCACAGCAAGGATTCGCCACCCGAAGTGACGACAGTACTTTTTGGTGTTACTAGGAATATCTTCAGCACAGGAGCACGTGATACCAGAAATAATCTGATGTTTCCTTACCGAATAGATACTGTAGATCACCGGGAATTTTCTCGAGGCTTTAATCTGTTCCTTAGTCTGAACCAGGTATTCATTGTTGTGGCCAGTATTTCTTAATTCACTGATGATGTAGTAATTAACACCATTTACTTTGATACTATTGTGATTATATTTTATATTACCAATAATATAGGTCGCCGAATTATAAACGTTATAAAAGAATGGACCGAATAAAACACCGAACACTAGGATCAACAGAAAGACCGAATATATAATCTGAATAACGGCTTTAGCATACGATCCGACAATCCCATTGATGATCGCACAAATAATGTATAGTACAGCAAGTCCAAACGCGAATAGCATTAGGCCGAACATAATACTAAACGTTAATGGATTACCACGCCGCACACATGATTTTACTTTGGCATAATAAGTTATTAATTTTAAATGTTTTATATCATGTAACATATTAAAATTCCCTTTTCATCGGAAATTATAGCAATCTAGACTAATGATAGATAGCAAACGTAATCGGCTTTTAGTATAAATAAAAAAGACCTGACCTCAATTAAAGATTGGAATCAGATCTCATTCATGATTTAATTTTATTTCTTATTTGATTGATCCGATTTCTTTGGTTTGACTCGACTAGTGTTGACCGCTAAATCAGGTCGGCTAGTATTAGCTTGCGGATTCACCTGTGGTTTTCGACGAATCATTTGACGAGGACGACCAAACCGAATCTTGACGTTTTTATTTAAGCCCAAATTCTTACGGATCTGTTCAGCCTGCTGCAAACGGTTATGCGGCATGTACTTAGCATCGTTCTTGCGGACGGCTTCCATTAAATTCTTCGGTGGATGATTGTAGTGCCGTAAGCATACGGAGTACATATTCGGTCGACCATCTTTCTTATATAGATGGTGTTCTAAAGCATAATCATACTTCTTTTCGTTATATGCTGGGTGATTATTGATCACGTGAAGACGACGGTTCGCAACTCGATGACAGAAGATGCATCGGTGATGCAAATGATGACTCTTTGGCACTAACTTAATCAAGGCGTTGATTTGGGGCAACTTGTGATGCCATGAATCATAGTCAATACACGTGAAGATCACCGGTACGTTCGGATAGAAATCCCGGATTACCATGATCAGGGTAACCAGATAAACCGAGTTAATACACTGGGCTTCATCGATCATTACCCGTCGGATATGCGGGAAACGCTGATGAAACGCACTAACGGTCGGAATCCACTGGTTAGGATCATACGGTAACCGCATAGCGGCAAAGCGACCGTTGGGTGAATCAATGGAACCTAACGTAGCGTAACGTGCATGCTTCGGATCCTTATGCAAGAACGTCCACATGTTGATACACAGGTCACGCTGGTGCTGTTGATGATCGTGTAAAAAGATTCGTAATAGCATCGTGGACTTACCGGTCTGCGGCATCCCATAATACAAGACTGAATTCTTAATCATTGTTGATCACAAATCTCCTAATTTCAATTTACTGTTTCGGCTTCAACTTACTAAGGCTAGGTTCTAGAACCGCTTGAATACGACTGCCAGGAACGTAAACATGGTGCTGATAGTCAAAATTGTTGGCCCACAGATTACAGTTCAAAATCTGACGAACAGGTTTTAATAACTTAGCGAGGACCAGTAAATCATTATCACTAACGATGTACTTATTCTGTAAAGTCTTCAATAATCTGGACATCAGTTCGTTATTTCTGGAAATGTCATCAGCTTCGTTAAACTGCGGCTGTTCAATCACAAACCGTTTCCAGAAGTAGTCAAAAAACTTCTTGAATTCCTTGGTGCGTGGATTTAACGGGCTCTTTTTAAACTGCTTGAAAACGGTCTTCTTTTGATCATCGTTCATATCTTTTGAATACAGAGTGATCTGAGCGCCCTTCTTAAACTGTTCGGGATTGCGATAGCTCTGACCGAGCGGGAACGACAGATTAGTAAAGTAAACATACTGATCATTCTTCGGGACTAGCTTCTTATCCTTATCGATGCTTTCAGCAACGAACGTGTTCATCATACTGGTTAAGGTATGGTTATGATTATACGTTACCTGGTACTGAATGTTTTGACCGGTGGTTAACTGCCAATCAATGTCATGGTTAACCGGATCAACCTTAATGCGAGCTAAATTATCTAAATCGTTAGCGTGTAAAAAGACCAGGTAGATCCCAGCATCCAGCATAAAGTGTTCCTGTTCATCTAATTTGGTTAAATCTTTCGGGTCCATTTAACAAAAGCTCCCTCGTTATTTAACGCTATTTTTCGTAATCGTATTCCAATCGCTTTAATTCAAGCTTACCAATTGGAGTAACCCATTCGTTGCCTTTACCTTTTTTGGTATCAGGTTCTGGATGAATATTATCCTTAAGGTTGATTTGGCAATTCAAGAACTGATTATGATTAAAATCATCTAATCTTAATGTATCAGCAACCAAGTGGGTACTTTGTGGATCGACTTGGTTAGCTTTTTTAACCATGTCTTGGTAAGCCTTAACGTTATCTTTAGTAACGCCCTTCAATGATTTCAGGGCAATGTATGTAACTTTATCTTCTGGGTTCATGATAATTTCCCTTCTTTTTAACTACATAATAACAAAAATCCCTAATAATAGGAACAAAACCGTAAAGAAAAAGGCGCCATAATGGTGCCTGAACCAAAGTCAATCGTTAATGATTATCTTTCAAAACGTTCTGTTTGGTTTTAGCTTCGTTCTTGATGTAACTGCGAATTCGGACGGCTCGATAAGAATCGGTAGAGGCATCGTGATCTTTAGAGCCAAATTCTTTATCAGTATTCTTAGCGAAGTCCAACACCATTTCATGCGGTATTTCTGCATATCGATCAGCCTGATTGATGTGGTCATAAAATAGATGGCCATGAAGGTGGTCGATCTCATGCTGACAAACGATTGCTGGATAACCAACTAGATGTAAAAGGTGATGTTTACCGTGAACGTCTTGGTAATTAATGGTGACTTTCTTGGAACGGTGAACCAATCCAGGAATATCACGATCTACTGACAGACAACCTTCACCGGTAATCAGTGCACAATCCTGTTTGGACCGAGAAGTAATTACCGGATTGACCATCACGGCTTTTAACGCTGGTTTCGTAGCTTGTGGATGCATTTTATCCGGAACCAGAACGGCAACCATCATTTCATTCAGACCAACTTGTGGTGCTGCGATTCCAACACCGCCCATGATGTTGTACTTTTTTGCCTGAACCGGATCTTGACCGATCACAAGGTACTGCATCAAATCATGGGCTAATTTTTGTTGTTGTTGATTTAACGGAAATTTAATCGGGTGTGATTTACGTCGTAAAACGGGATTACCATCCTTGGTAATGTCTTTTGCTAAGATCATTATTAATCATCCCTTAAATTTCAAAGAACGTAGCGATTGGATCCCAAGGTTTCAGAACCTTAGCCTTCTGCTTATTAATGGCCTGTTGAGCTTTCGGTAAGTACTGGAGCTTAACGGCAACGCTATAAACGTACTTGTCCATCCAGTCATCTGACATCACGAAGTAACCCTTATGGCCAACTTTCGAACCCCAACTGTTCTGAACTTTCCAACGGGTTGGTTTACCATGAACTAAATCGACACCGGTCAATGCCATATCATGTGATGAGCAGCCCATCCGATAATTCAAACGCTGGGCTTTGGTAGTACTTAAGTTTAAGTTAAAGAGCTTGTCGTAACGATATAACTTACCGTCTAATAAACCTTTCTTACGGTCGGACTGAGTAATGACATCATTGCCGAACCAAACGGGATCGCCATGCTTTAACTGTTTAATGGCAGCCTGCTTCAAATACTTCATCGGCATGTTAAGGAAGACGTTCTTTTTACCACCAACGACGTTATCATCAGTTGGTAAAACGTACTTCTGGTTCATCTTTTGGTCTGGTGAATTCAAGGCAACTACGTATTGATCTAAATCAATTTTGACGTACTTCTTGTAGAATTTTTTGGGTGTTAAACCCTTGTCAATATGATATTTACCATTGTCATCTTTGTATTCAAAATCGAACTTCTTCGGTGGAACACCAAAACAGTAAGCAACGATCCGGTAGTCTTCACTTAGCATGTGACGCTGAGTGTCAACCAATTCTTCTTTAGTATCACCGTTTTGAACCATCTGACGTAAACGAATCGCATCCCGACGTAACTTCATAGCTAAGACCCGGCCAAAGCGCATCGTGTTATTAGTGACGACATTGTCAGGATAAATAGACTGTGGGATAATGCCGTACTTTTCAACGATGGCAACGTCCTTGGCCCAGATACCACCTTCGTCACCGGCTGATGCCATGATCGAAGTTACCATTCGGTCACGGAGTGGCTTCTTAGCGGTATCAATGATTCGACCATAGAAGATATTGGCACGTTCAATTTTGTCCCAGAAGAATTCGTACTTCTGTGATAACTGAAAATCTTTAACACCGATTCGTTTAGCAACGTGCTGCTTTAATTCATTCAGAAATGAAAATAACCAGCAACGGCCACTCATCTTCTGGTTGGAAACCTTACCCGTTGGGATTTCAACGGAAAATGTTGGCTGTAACTTGCTGACTTCCTGCGGATCTTCAGCAGTCTTCAAAAGACCATTGTTTTGAATCGCGTGCGAAATAACATCGTGTTCAGGCTGTTTCTTAAGGTCATTGTTAAAATCATCAATATCTTTAGCATTTAATTGATACATCCATAATCACCTTTAATCTCGATAATATAAACTTACATTTATATAGTATCGGTGATAGTTCCCTAAATCAATAACATTTACTTATTAATTACAATTAAAGTAAATTATAGCACCTTATATAATTAATTATAAATTATTGATAATAAATAATTTAGATTTTTAATAAAATAAGCCATGATCTTAACGATTCATGAACCACAGAAAAATATAAAATAGCACACTCATGATCATAAACTGCATAAATAATCGGTCCATTTTAGCTTGCCAATGATGATTATTAAAATCGATTTTATCGAACCAGTCGATCTTTTTGGACGTATGTCGATCCGTATCATATCGCAACATCATAATCACGATTGTATATGTATAAGCAATTGATGGAATGGCGAAATGGGTGAAGATAAAGAACCCGATCGTTAAATTAACCCCAATAATCAGAAAGATTAATGGGTTAACACAGATTGCGAACAACTTTTTAACTTCAGGTAACATATGATCACTCCCATCGATCTGATTTGAGTCTAGTCTAACATGACTGGTCATTTTTCAGGTACAATTAGCTTTCATTTTTATATATAAAAAAGCTCATTAAACATTTAATGTTTAATGAGCTTAACAGCATGGACTCAACCACACTAGTTCTCCTTAGCGCACTTTTAGAATATCTTAATCATTAAATTTAATCAATGATTATTACTATTTTCTACCGCATGCACCACGCACCCGATCACGATATATACAACGATCAGATACGGCACGATATTCATCGGAAACGGTGGGATTGGATACAGATTACTGATCAACGGGAAGCACAAAGCAACGATCGCTAAGACTGGGATAACAACACCCTTCAACAAAACGTGTTTAACAGTGGCTTGCTTACGGTGAAGATAAGCCATAATACCGATACAAACTAGAATGTAAACGGCTAAGAAACTTAAACCGGCAACGCCCATGTACATGGAATAGGCCATGTTATTACCGAATGGAATACCTAAGCCAACGTATTCAATTGCGTATAATACTAGGATTGTGGTTAAAGCTATGAATGGTGTTGCTAAATGCTTATTAAAACGACCTAGAGCCTTTGGTAAGTAGTGTTCCTTACCTAATGCGTATAGCATATAGGCACCCGCGTTCATGATACCCATGAACGAAGCCACGGAACTAATGGTGGTGGCAACGTCAATTAAAGTCGCCATACTGCCACCAGCGTAGGTTTGAGCTAAGTAATTCAACGGTGCTTTCGAATTAATTAACCCGTTAACGTGTGATTCACCATAGCCAATTACCTGAACGTAACTGACAGCGATAAAAATCAGTGCGACTAATATAATGGTAGAAATAATTGTTAACGGAATCGTTCGCTTCGGATTTTTGGTTCTAACTGCCATCGTGGTCGATTCTTCAAAACCAGCAAAACAAATGATAACGTAAATAATCCCTTGGCCAATGCCAGGTAAATTCTTAGCGTGCAGCGCAAACGGTTGAAGATTAATTCCGCTCATCCCGCCGTGCATCATGACCGCACCACAAACAACGGCTAAGATCATGATCGCAATGACTTCGATAATCAGTGAAATATCACTGGCCATCTTAATTCCGAGGAGGTTAATTAAATACAGGATCACTAGCATACTCAACGCAATTAGAACCGCTGAAGCTTTAACCCCAAAGCGCATTAACAGGACCTGAAGGAAATTAGTCGACATCGCAATTGCACCGGCACCACCGACAACGTAAACCAGCGTTAAGATCCAGCCGGTAATAAAGCCAGCACGTTCACCTAACGCTAGTTTATTATACGCATATACAGAGCCGACACCAGACGTCTGGCTAGCCATAATGGCAAAACAGGCACCTACTAAGAGAATTGCAATCCCGCCAAAGATAAAAGACAGTGGCATGTGAATTCCGGCAAATTTAGCAACGGCCGTAGTGTTAAACGCCATCGCACACGTCGGGGCAATCGCCGTAAACGAAATTGCTAACGTGTTAAGCAGCGACATCTTTTTTAATCGTGATTTCATATTTTTCACCCTTCGAATTAAAACCAATAGTTCTAATTATAACAACAACCACGACAACAAAAAATCCTCACAGTTTTTAGCAACCGTGAGGATCGTTCTTTCAAAATATTAAACCGCGATGAGCTCTCCACACAGCTGCTATGAATCTGTGCGGAGTGAAATCTTCAGACGTTCAATAATTGACTTTCTGTGTTCCGTACAGACGTGTAAAAGAATGCAGAAAGCCACCACCAGGCTTGGGTCATAACGTTATTCAAATGATCAAACTCGATAGATTTCAACATTTGATAGATCTCCTTTAAGCAACTTACAGTTATTATTCTAAACTTATGTTTTTATAAGTAAAGCCTTAATCAAATCTTTTTATAGATTTGTTTATATTTATACCTAAATCTGATAAATAAAAAGACCCGCCAAATTAATGGCGAGTCTTAATGCTTAATGTGGCAATCTAACTTCGATCGCAAATTGTACTCTTTTAATATTAAAGGGCAAGTTATGAGTTAAGCTTTAATGCTAACTAATTTAGCATTAGCGAATGTCTTGACGGCATAAGGACCTAATTCACGACCGAAGCCAGCATGTTTAACACCACCGAATGGTAATTCTGGGTAAATTACGTTACAAATATCGTTGATGTAAATCATACCAGTGTTCATCTTAGAAGCAACCTGGGCAGCCTTGTGAGTATCCTTGGATACGATAGCACCACCTAAGCCGTAATTAGAATCATTAGCGATCTTAATTGCTTCAGCATCGTCTTTAGCAACGTATACCTGAGCAACTGGGCCGAAGAATTCCTGGTAGAATGCAGGGTTCTTCTTAGTAATGTTAGTTAAGATGGTTGGGTTGTAGAAGAAACCGTTAGTACCTTTCGGAATTCCGCCACCGAATACCATCTTGGCACCGTTAGCAACAGCGTTCTTAACTTGTTTCTGTAAGTTTAACTGTGCTTTCTTGCTGGATAATGGAGCTAAGTTAGTACTGGCTTTCATTGGGTCACCAGGCTTGTACTTAGCAAATTCAGCCTTTAAGTCTTTCATGAATTCTGGGTAAATGCTCTTAGCAACGATGTAACGCTTAGCAGATACACATACTTGACCAGCGTTCCAAAGACGAGCGTAAGCAGCTAATTTAGCGGCTTTCTTAACGTTAACGTCACCACGGATGTACATAACATCGTTACCACCTAATTCCATGGTGCACTTCTTTAAGTTCTTACCAGCTTCAGCTGAGATAATAGCACCGGCTTTTTCGGAACCAGTTAAAGCAACACCCTGAACACGTGGATCAGCGATGATACGGCCAACCTGCTTGTAGTTTACGAATAAATTAGTGTAAGCACCTTTAGGAGCACCGGCTTTTTCGATTACTTTTTCGAATGCTTCGGCACACTGAGGAACGTTACTAGCATGCTTAACCATTACTGGGTTACCTAGCATGAAGTTAGTAGCGAATACACGCATTAATTGGTAGTATGGGAAGTTCCATGGTTCAACACACATTACGATACCAGTGGCATCATATTCCATCCAGGAATTGCCGGCCATGGTACGTAAAGGCTTGTCTCTTAAGAAGTCAGCACCGTTGTCAGCATAGTACTGAGCGATGTTAGCACTTAATTCAACTTCGGCCTTAGCTTCAGTTAAAAGCTTGCCCATGTCATGGGTAATGTACTTAGCTAACTGATCTTCGTCCTGACGCATGGTCTTAGCAACGTTAGCTAAGATTGGTGCACGGTCTTTAACGGATTCTTTGCCGAATTCCTGAAATACTTTTTCTGCTTGGTTTAACTTTGCAGTTAAATCGTCATCACTAATTACGTTATATGTCTTTAAAGTTTTTCCAGTGTATGGATAAATACTTGCGTATGCCATAATGATTGCCTTCTTTTATTCATTTGAATCAATAGATCCAATAATTAATTAACAAACTTCATTTAAACTCCGCAAAAATTGAATAATATTAATGAACTTATTTATATAACTGGTCGATTATTTGCCAGGCTTGTAGCTGTGATCCAAGATCATAACTGGCTTAACAACAGAACCATTACCAGAGGCCTTGTTAGCTTCGTTGATCTGATCGAAGTTGTAGTAGTGTTCTAAGCCGGTGAATGGGAATTTGCCTGACTGCCAGAACTTGATCAACTGTGGAATAGCTTCCTGTGGTACTGAGTTACCCATAAGAACACCATCAACATGTTTCTGAGTAGCTTCTAAATCAGTCCATGGGTTGAATGTCATTGAATGACGGGTTACAGCTAATGGTGCGAAGTGACCGCCTGAAGCTAATGCGGCAACACACTGTTCCTGTAACTTAGTTAAACCAGTGGTATCAACAACGTAGTTAGCGCCTTCACCATTAGTTAACTTCTTGACTTCTTTTACCCAGTCGACTTTATCGTTGTTAATAGTATAGGTAGCACCTAACTTCTTAGCAACCTTTAAACGACCGTCATGGTGGTTAACAGCGATGATTGGGTCACAACCTTTGATTTCAGCAGCCATCATAGCAGCTAAACCAACGGCACCAGTGCCCATGACAACGAAGCTAGAACCTTGTTCTGGCTTTAAAGCATTGAATACAGTACCAGAACCAGTAACGAAACCACAGCCTAGAGGACCAACTTTAGTTAAGTCAACGCTCTTTGGTACTTTGATTACGTTACGGTCATTGACCATGGTTTCAGTAGCGAAACTTGACTGGTCAAAGAAGTTAGAAATCGGAGTGCCATCTTTCTTGAAGAATGCGTGCTTGCCGTTAGCACGAACACCCATGGCGTTTAACTTACCCCAGTTAAGGCAGCTAGCTGGATGACCATTCAAGCAGTTCTTACAGGTACCATCGTATGCATAACTTAATACAACGTGGTCGCCTGGCTTGATGTTCTTAACATCACTACCAACTTTTTCAACGATACCGGCACCTTCATGTCCAGCGATTGCTGGGTATGGGAATACACCGGTTTGGCCATCGACATCACCGTTACGTACGGTTTCATCAGTATGGCAAATTCCAGTTGCAACAATATGTACTAGAACTTCATTAGCATCTGGCTGGTCATCGATATAAACGTGTTCCAATTTGAATGGAGCATTACGTTTTTCGACAACAGCTGCAGTAATTTCTTTTTTACTCATAACTTTTACCCCCTAATCATTAGATAAAGTTAAATATCTAATAATCTGAAATAAACATCAAAATTACTGGAACCTGATTGAACATTCCTTCACAACCACGTTCCAGTTTCAGTTATATCGCATTTAGAAAAATCTGCAAGCGGTTACATTCGCTAAAGGACATAAATGTTTAAAATTAGAACATGCTTTATCCCAATCGCATTTATGGCTATTTCACAGGCACTAATAATGTAGAGAAGAGAAACTTGTAAATTTAAAGCACGAATCAATCACCCAAAATGGACATGTGAAATCGATTTCATTACCCCATATTTCCATGGAAAACGTTTTCATGGACCTAAAGAAAACGAACGATTTATTTAAAGCGCTTACAATAATAAATTATTGATTACTTATAATTAATTATTGATAATCTATAATAAGTAATTGATAATTAATTTTATATTAAACTGTAGTATCATGGGCATTGAAGGGATTTATATGCTAGCTTCGTTAATCAAACACTTACACAATCAAATTAATTTAATTCAGAACCCAAATGTCGACCTAATCGATAAAATTACGTTGATCAGAAGCTTCATTGAAAATTACGCAATCTTTAATTTCCTGAATCTAAAAGATACTAAGCAACGAGTTGAACTCTTCCGGTGCTTTGGTGACTTTGAGTGGTACTCTCACCAAATCTACTATGACCACCCAGTACAGGAAAGATCGAAAGCCTTTTATAAATTTCTTAAAGATATGCAACGTAAGTACCCTTCTGCATATCAAAAGTACGGCCGGCTGATTAAACGCCGGTTATGCAAGTGGCTTCGAACTTCGATCAGACATAATCCTGATAATGCCAATCATTGGCAGAGGCAACTTGATATTATTAACAGTATTAATCCCGCTTTAGCACAACAAAAACGTCAATTGTTAGCTAATTACATGAGTCACCACCTAATCACTAAGTTGCCCTTCCCGTACCGGATCGTCTTCGGTAAAAGTATCACGTACTTCGTTCTAAAATACGCACCCATTAAGAAGACTACCTATTGGTTATTAGCGGATTTATCACACGGAACCTTAATTGAAAATCAGCTCAACGCAAACCGATTAATCAAAATTATCAAAAAAATCATACAAATTATTGAAGTCCGGCTTAATCAAAAATAAATTTTGTTATAATAATCGTAAGACATTTCTTATTTTTCAAAGGTGATTAGTTGCGCAATCATTTCAACCGAAACTCATATTTGGGAATCTTCGGAATTATCGTTTTCTTCATATGTATATGGCGAAGGTTCTCGCCGGCTAAACTACCGAACTACGGCAGCATCATGAGTGATACGATTTCGTTCGCATCGTTTATTACCTGCCTAATGTTTATCGGTTTGGCCTATCTACCGATGCAGAGTAATTCCAAATTCATGCACGCGATGCAGGATTTACAGACCGACATTGTGATCATGCACCAAATCTTAATTACGATCACGATCTACTTCAGTATTTCGGTAACGTCATTACTCTCGCTATCATTTAAGATTCAGGATACATCCCCGATTTCAATCGCATTAGCTTCATTATGGCTAGCATTATTGATTACCGGGATTCTGGAAGTTTCGTCATTACTCTTTGAACTCTTTAGAATTATTTTATACGTGGCTGAAGAAAATAAGCATCATGGTCACGGGTATTAAATCGGCTTTATATCTTAAAATTATTCCGTCCAGTTTAGAAAAAAAATTGGACGGATTTTTTGTTACTAATTTTATTTATTAGCAAACTTCTTGTGTTATTTACTAACTTAATCATTAATAATTGCCATTATCTAAGCGATTGTGAATATATACAGAAACTAATTAAATAAATGTAATAATTAAGTTGACATATCATTAATTTAGCTATATAACATAGTTGCAAGCTGAAATGAGCAGTTGAATTAGTTGAAATGGTTATACGCAGTTGTCTCATTAATCGGCTTGCTAAACTATGATTTTAAAGGAGTGGTTAGATATGAACGCGATTAGCAATGTCCCCGTCAAAGGACAGATTAAGTATTCATTTGTTAAGCGTCGATTGTACAT
Source organism: Acetilactobacillus jinshanensis (assembly GCF_004359375.1). Taxonomy (NCBI): domain Bacteria; kingdom Bacillati; phylum Bacillota; class Bacilli; order Lactobacillales; family Lactobacillaceae; genus Acetilactobacillus; species Acetilactobacillus jinshanensis. The sequence continues at coordinate 805,899 of NZ_CP034726.1, forward strand.
TATGAAGCCATTCCGAACTATGGAAGGCGGGATGACAAAAAGTTAAGGAGGTTTTATTATGGATGAAACGTTAGCTAGAAATGAAGCTTTGGATTCCATGGCGAACTTATCTAAGTTTCGTGCGATGGAACGTTCATCAATGATGAACAAGCCTAAATTGTCTAGTATGTTTATGGACGCAAGCAAGTTAATGGACGACATGGTCAGCTTGCTTACCGGTCCAACCATTTTAGAATCGCTGGACGCTTCTCGTTAAGGCCTTGAAATGTAAGACCCTACCGCCAATTCTGTAATCATAAATGTTAATCCTCGATAATAAATAAAGCATTATACTATTAAAATCTACGAAGGACCTAATTCAAAAATTAGGCCCTTTGTTTTTGGCTAAGATTTAATAACCATAGTTAAACTTGGTAATCAGCCATAATTATCCTGAAGAAATATTTTTTTATTTAATTGTGGAGTTGAAACACCTAACTCCTGCTGAACAATGGTGCGATTACGATAATTGATTTCCTCTAATATCGCGATGTTTTCCAACAAGCCTTAGCCAAACTGATGATCTGCACCCATAAAATTGGACAATTTATTAATGTTATTTAACTAGGCTATAAGAAATTTTCGGTACTCAACCGGAGATTTATAACCTAGTTTTTTCTTTGGGCGAATATTGTTATAGTACCATATCCAATACTTAAGTGCCTTAATTAACTGACCTTCGGTCTGATAATGTTTATCCATTACTCCAACCTTCATCAGATGAAAGAATGACTCCATTTGGGCGTTGTCATGACAGCGACCTTTACGAGACATCGATTGAATTGCACCATAATTCTTTAGAGTGTCTTGCCAAACGTGGCTTTGGTATTGAATTCCCTGATCGCTATGGACAATCGTTTTATATGGTAAATGAAGTTTCTTTAATGTATTCAGGCCCCTAATTAATGGCTTTAAGGTGAAACCTACGGTTGGATGATTACTGATATTGAATGCGATAATTTCATCGGTCGCTAAATCCATATATGGCGATATATAGATGCGATGATGAATATCTTGATTCCCGTATCTACACTCGCTTACATCAGTCGTTGTCTTGCGTCCAAATAATTTAGTTTTAAAGTTCCCACCAAGTACGTTAGGAGCTATCTTGCCAACCTGACCATGATATGAATTATATTTACGCTTTTTCTTGCTGAAAGCCGTACATTGCCAGCCATACATCTGAATAATTCTTTGGACCCGCTTATGATTTATATGGACAGTGTTTCTTAAAATGCCTGTAATTGTACGGTACCCAAATTTATAGTTAGATATTTCTCTTATTTTGTAAATTGTATGAGCTAATTTTAAATTATATGCGTCACGATGAGAAAGCGACGCTTTCTTCTTGTAATAATAGCTACTTCGGGGAATATCAAGTATCTTTAAGATACGACTTATCGGGACTTGAGAATATTCCTTAATTATCCTATGAATACTGTCTATTTGGTCATAGTCTTTAGTCAAATTACTGTACCGACATTGGATTCTAAGTTCCAAATTTTGTTTTCGACAAGATTTTAATTGATTTATTAACGAGTCTATGTCATCATTCATCTTATGGGATTTATACTTAGATTTCATTGGGCGTAGATCTCCATTTTCTAATTTACGTTCCCAATAAAAGATTGTTGCTGGGAACGCAATATTAAAGTGAAGTGCTGTCTCTGGATAAGACTTGTGGTGAAGTACCATCCAGTTCAGCACTTTTAATTTATATTTAAAAGGATACACGCTCTTGGTATGGCTTACAACTAGGCCCTTAGAACCATATTTCTTATATTTGGCGACCCAACCCAATATCGTTGCACTACTTTTAATCCCATAGGTATGGTTCAACGTAGTTGAACCTATTCCCGACAAATAGGCTTTAACTGCATTTGCTTTAGTGTCAAAGTCAAAACTATACATAAAAAATGACCTCACTTTATTGAACAAATTTAATTGTCCAATAAAATGGGGTCACTACATGAGGCTTTTTGTTTTCGCTAAAATTAATAATTTGCAATATAACACAATGATGCGGTCAATGATGTTGCAACATCGTGTTATTAACAATATACTATACATGAACTTGATAAACAGTAGTCTTTAAGCTTGGTCCGGTGAGGCTGGCAAGACGAAAAATTCCGTAACTGAACGTTAACATGAATTTTTCAGTTGATAATCTGCACATCTCCGGACCAGGTGGGCAGTTTTTTTGTAAGGACGGTTTATAATATGCAAAATCCAAATTTCCACATTGTTAAGCACCCATTAATTCAGCACAAATTATCGATTATTCGTAACAAAAACTGTGGAACCAAAGAATTCCGAGAAGTCGTTAATGAACTATCCCGTCTACTTGGTTTCGAAGCCACTCGCGATTTACCATTAAAGAACGTCAAAATTCAGACACCGATCGCTATGGCCAACTGTAAACAGTTAACCGGTAAGAAATTAGCGATTGCCCCGATTTTACGAGCTGGACTAGGTATGTTAGACGGAATGCTAGACTTAATCCCGTCGGCTAAAGTTGCTTGCATTGGGATGTATCGTGATCCAGAAACCAGCATTCCGCACGAATACTTCGTTAAATGCCCAGAAGACATTAATAAGCGTCGGGTGATTTTAATTGATCCGATGATTGCTACCGGTGGCTCCTGTATTGATGCTGTAGCCGCTCTAGTTAAGCGTGGCGTACCCGTTAAGAATATGACCTTCATCAACTTGGTCTGTGTTCCTGAAGGGATCAAAGCCGTTTATAAGAAATTCCCAGACTTAAAGATCTATACCGCTGCCGAAGATGATTACTTAACCAAGAATAATTACATCGTCCCTGGATTAGGTGATGCCGGAGACCGTCTTTTCGGTACTAAATAATAATATTAAGAAATTAATTAGAATCGGAGCTTGCGATTTAAGCGGCTCCTTTTCGTTTTGCGTGGTAAAATGGCTATGGATTATCGGATTTAAGAAGTGAAAATTTTATGAATATTAAAGCGATCAAGGCAATTCGAATTCACTTTTATAAGCACGAAGTCATGATACTGAATATCGTTGCCGCAATTATTTTAATCGTCGACGGCTTCGATTACTTTAACGCCAGTTTAAATTTCTTCCGTTTATTATGGAGTAGCGTTTGTATTGCAGCCACCATCTTTATTGATTGCTGCCAACAGAACGTTTTTAAAGAATTAGCCCACAAAAGAGTCGCTACGATCATCATTGCTTTAATTATTATCATGGGCTTAGCAACGGCCAGTGGCTTATTCTTTTAAGGTTTTGATTTAAAAAATTTTTGGTTATTTATAATTTATTACTTAAAATTAGTTATATATTATTAATAACTAGTTATTTAAAATTAATAATAAATAATGAATTGAATTATTTAAAATCACGTGTTATTCTTAAGTCACTTAAATATGCAAATAATTTAATTGCCTATATAATGCCAAGATGAGGTTGGTCAGTTTCTACCCGAACCCGTAAAAGTTCGGACTATAAGCAACGGAACTAAAAGCTCCTGTTACTGAATATAGGTACAGAAGCTTTTTCCTTACCCATTTGGCATCCCTATAAGTAATTATTCATGACTTAAGGAGTAAATATTATGAGTAATTGGGATACTAAATTTTCTAAACAAGGATTAACGTTCGACGACGTATTATTAATCCCCGCCAAAAGTAACGTTTTACCAAATCAAGTCGACACGAGCACTCGATTAGCTAAGAACATTAAACTTAACGTTCCGTTCATGAGTGCCAGCATGGATACCGTCACCGAATCACCGATGGCAATCGCCATGGCTGAATGTGGTGGCCTCGGTGTTATTCATAAAAACATGCTGATCGATCAGCAGGCTAAAGAAGTTAGCAAGGTTAAAGCTATCGTTCCGGATAAAAAGAAATATCCACATGCCGCAGTCGATGCCAAAGGTCATTTATTAGCTGCGGCCGCTGTTGGTGTCACCAGTGATACTAAGGAACGTGCTGAAGCATTATTTAATGCCGGTGCCGATGCAGTAATTATCGATACTGCTCACGGTCATTCAATGGGTGTCATCCGAAAGGTTCACCAGATCCGCGAAGCATTTCCTGGTAAGACTTTGATTGCCGGGAATGTTGCCACCGGTGCTGCTACTAACGATCTATTCAAAGCCGGTGTTGACATTGTTAAAGTAGGTATCGGACCTGGATCCATCTGTACCACCCGTATCGTTGCCGGTGTTGGTGTTCCCCAGTTAACCGCTGTTTACGATTCCGCAACCGTTGCCCGTAAATGGCATCGTCCAATCATTGCCGATGGTGGAATTAAACAGACCGGTGATGCCGTTAAAGCATTGGCTGCTGGTGGTAACGCCGTTATAATGGGTGGCATGCTTGCCGGAACTAAAGAAGCCCCTGGTAAAGTTTACGAAGATCACGGCCGCAAGTACAAAGCCTACCGTGGCATGGGCAGTATCGGTGCCATGGAACATGGTTCTGCCGACCGTTACTTCCAGGGTGAAGTTAACGAAGCCAAGAAATTAGTTCCTGAAGGTGTTGAAGCCCGAGTTGCTTACAAAGGCAGTGTTCGCCGGATCATCTATGAAATGACCGGTGGTTTACGTTCCGGAATGGGTTATACCGGTGCTAAAGACATCCCAACATTGATCAATAACGCTCAATTCGTTCGGATCTCTAACGCTGGTTTAATCGAATCCCATCCGCATAACGTTCAAATTACCCGTCAGGCTCCTAACTACCACCGATAATTACCAAGAGGGTTAAATCATGAATTCAAAATCATTTGATAAAATCGTTGTCCTGGACTTCGGTAGTCAATATAATCAGTTAATTGCTCGTCGAGTCCGTGAACTCGGTGTTTATTCCGAATTATTACCATGCACGATCTCCATTGCTAAGTTAAAGGCCATGCATCCCAAAGGCATCATCTTTTCGGGTGGACCCGATAGTGTTTACGATAAAAAAGCGCTCAAAGTCGATCCGAAAATCTTTAAACTTGGGATCCCAATTCTGGGGATTTGTTACGGAATGCAGTTAATGGCCTATGACTTAGGTGGTCAAGTTAAATCAGCCAAGAGTCAATATGGTCACGCTCAAATTAAGGTTACGACTGATCAAGCTACGTTATTCCACAACCTACCAAAACAGGAACCCGTTTGGATGAGTCACAGTGACTTAGTATCCAAGGTCCCGGATGGCTTCACAGATGTTGCCACTAGTCCAAACTGCCCGATTGCCGCCATGCAGAACAACGCTAAACATTTCTACGGAATTCAATTCCATGCTGAAGTTAACAACACTAAGTACGGTAAAGACATTTTAAAACGTTTCGTGTTAAACGTTTGCCACGCTAAAGCTAACTGGAGCATGACTGACTTCATCGACATGCAGATTGAACAGATTCGTCATAAAGTCGGTGATAAAAAGGTTATTTTAGCCCTATCCGGTGGTGTTGATTCCAGCGTGGTTGCAGTGTTGCTTCACCGCGCAATTGGCCATCAATTAACCTGCATCTTTGTTGACCACGGCTTACTTCGAAAAAATGAAGCTGACCAGGTCATGAGCAGTCTTCATGACGACTTAGGCTTAAATATCGTTCGGGTCAATGCCCAAAAAGAATTCTTAGATCGTTTAAAGGGCGTTGCCGATCCGGAAACCAAGCGTAAAATTATCGGTCATCAATTCATTAAAGTCTTTGACCGTGAAGCTCATAAAATCAAAGATGTGGCCTTCTTGGCTCAAGGAACAATTTATCCTGACCGAATCGAAAGTGGTTTGGGTGTTGCTGCAAAAATTAAGTCCCACCATAACGTTGGTGGTTTACCGAAAAAGATGCACCTGAAATTAATTGAACCACTCAAATATTTATTTAAAGACGAAGTTCGTGCCGTCGGAACTAAACTGGGCATTCCAGATGAACTTGTCTGGCGTCAGCCGTTCCCTGGCCCTGGCTTGGCAATCCGTGTCATCGGTGCGGTTACACCAGATAAGTTGCGGATCGTCCGTGACAGTGACGCCATCTTACGCAAAATGATTAAGCAAGCTGGTTTAAATCGTAAAATCTGGCAATATTTCACCGTTTTACCGGGCTTTAAGAGCGTTGGTGTTATGGGCGATCAACGAACTTATGATTATACCATCGCTATTCGTGCCATCACTTCCATTGACGGCATGACGGCTGATTTTGCCCGAATTCCATGGGACGTTATGTCAAAGATCTCAACCGAAATCTGCGATAAAGTCAACGGCGTTAACCGAGTTGTATATGATGTGACTAGTAAGCCACCGTCTACAATCGAATGGGAATAACTAATTAAAATCCTTCCTGATATTTTGCACGTGAATTTATGTTTACGTGCATTTTTATTGCTAACTAATTATAAATTACTAATTAGATATTACTAATAATTTATAATAAAGAAATTATGTAAATTCTTAAAAAATTTGTCAAAAAACGTTGCCAAATTGTTGGCAACGTTTTTCTCTAATTCACTTTACCGAGTTACGGTCTCGATTTGATGATAAACACTATGAAAATTTTATTAAGACAAAAAGAAAGACGCTATTTAAAGCGTTCATCTTTTACGTCATAGGTTATCGTCCCGCGACACCCTATAAATATATGCCATTTGTATTAGTAACTACTCGTTTGGCTAGTTGGAGATAATATTAAAAAAGCCGAACATGTCGGCTATACTAAAAGTAGTTCAAATAATAGGAAGTATAGCTTATGTTCGACCAAGTTCAGTATACTAATAATCACTCGTTAATACAATTTTAGTCTTGCATTCATACCATTAAGCCACTGTATAAAGCCTTTATTTCTAAGAACTTTCGCCGAAGGCGAAATGTTAATCATTCAAAATTAACGGATGTGGAAGTAATCGCTTTATTATGCTTGCAAGCATTATTAGGCATAAATGCTAGACTCCGATTTTATCATTTTATACTTAATAACGGTGTAATAAGTCCTTATAGAATGCCTGAAGAATCACGCTTTAATCGAATCTGTAATCGAGACGGCATCATTCTTCAAATTATTCGTTGGGAACTCATTGTACGACGCGTGCATCCAAAGTACTCAATAATTGACAGTTTGCCAATCCCATTATGCAAGTACGTTCGCAATACAAGAGCTACGCTCTTAAATCGTTATGCGAATATTTGCTTCAAATCTACTAAAAAGATGTATTACTACGGGCTTAAAGGTAGCTTTGAAGTGTCTGATTCCGGTATAGTTCTTGCATACACCATTACTAAAGCATCCATTCACGATATTAAAATGGTTAGAACATTAGTTGATGAATTTCCATGCCAGCATATTCTGGCTGATGAAGGATACATTAGTAAAGCTTTAAAAGCAGATTTAGCTAAACATGGGGTCTGGTTCTGGACACCGCTACAATCAAACATGAAACAGTATTCCTACGATGATAGTTTACTAAGGCGACTACGTCGTCACATTGAAACGGTATTCTCGAGGCTTAATCAATCATTTCACATTGAGCATAATACTGGGCGGTCTCTTAGTGGTTTCCAAACAAGATTGGAACAAGCATTATTAGTTGATACATTATTAAAATTAAAAATACTGAACTAGCCAAACGAGTAATACCAATAATAAATTTATTTTGTCAATTTTAATTAGATCAAAAAATCAGATTTCTTCACACGAATATATGAATTATTTTTATTTAAAATTTATTATAAATTATTAGTAATATCTAATTAGTAATTTATAATAAATAAATTCTGCAAATTCCCAAAAAGATTGTGAATAATGTTTGCTCTTTTGGTATAATAATCATGAAAATTATAAAAAGAAGGAATTTTGTTGGTTAACAAAAATCAATCTCGGATTCGTAATACTAAGAAAGTATTACATAAATCTGGTAAAAATTGGATAACCGTTTCAGTCGTTGTCCTTTGTTTACTTGGTTTAGGCTCTGCTGCAGGAATGACAGCTAACGCTGATTCAACTGCAAATCAGGCTCCCGTTGTTAGTCAGATGAATAACAATCAGGCTAACAACTCACAGAGCCAAGTAACTTGGAAGCATGCTTCCGGTAAAATGTTTGTCGCCAATAAATATCCTGTATATACGGATGACTGGCAAAAAACTGGCAATACATCGAAAGCATTTCATAAAACATTCAATGTTACCGGCCAAATGCAAAATGGTAAAAACACTTACTATCGTTTAAAGAACGGTACTTATACTAACGTCAATGCTTTAGTTAACACTAATAAGACTGCTTACTTAAGCGTTCCATACGTCAGTCAGTGGCGTCCAATTAGTGCTCCTGAAGGTTGTGCTGAAGCTTCATTAGAAATGTTACTTCGAACGGATCATCATGGTGTAAGCTTACGTTATCTCTATAATCACTTACCGCAAGCTTATAATACAAAAGGTGGTCAAGCTGGTAATGCATATGGTACTTCTGGATTCAGACATGTTATTAAGCCTTATGCGTTAGCTCGTTATGGTCGTCGTTTCGATAAGAACATCAAGAACATCTCTGGTGCTTCAGTAAACGACATCAAGATGTACGTTCAGAGTGGTCATCCAGTCTTATATTATGGTTACTCTTCTTACCAATTACCGGGTGATCCAAACCGTAACCACTGTAAAGTAATTACAGCTTATAACGCCAAGAAGAACGCATTCTTAGTTTACGATCCACTTTACTTCAGTGAATATGGTGCACCTGGTACTCAGGGTCGTAACATGCGTTTTGACCGTGGTGCTCGTTTCTGGTACTCATTACCAATGTTTGCCCAAGAATACGCTCACTTTAACGGTTCTAACAAGAAGTGTGCTTTAGTATTAATGGGCAAGCCACATTATGCTCATGTTACTGCTAATAAGCCAACAGCACGTCATGGCCATCATGCTGGTAATAAAGTATTTAAGAGTAAGTACCCATCATTAAAGAACTACAATTCAATGGAAAAAGCCTTAGCTAACAAGAAATTTAACTATTCCGTAAAAGTTGGTAATGCTACTGCTACGGGTCGTGCAACCATGAAAGCCGATAAAGCAATTGATGCCGGTGATCCATTCAACAAGACCAACTACGAAAAAGAATATCTTTATGCCCTTAACCATCCATACTTAATTATCGGTGCCCAAGATCAATTAGGTGGTGTTCCAACCGGTGTTAAAGATGGATTAAACGATTATGGTCAGTTCGCTGGTGTTAACTCAACTAAGAGTTATGCTAAGAAGCATCATGAATCCCACAAGTGGTTAAATAGCAACTTAGTTGAAAACAACAAGCATGGTTATTACTACTGGTTCTTCATGGGCTTCAACGATGTTAATGGTGGTGATGCTTCTAACGAAGCTAAAGCCATGGCTCATCAAGTTGGTCTAGCTGCATATAAAGCTGGTTTACACACGTCAATGTCAGCTAAGAAACACGCTAAACCATCTCGTGCATTACTTAAATTCACTATGCATCATTTAAGTAACACGATTTTAAGTAAAGCATTTCAAGATCTTTATTAAATTAAAGTTTAATAATTAATTCTAACGTCTATGGCTATTATTCCGTGGGCGTTTTTGTTTACTTTATATATAATTTATTATTAATTTTTAGTTACTAGTTACTAATTATATATTACTTAATACTTATAATAGATTATTAATAATTAATTACATTAATCAGTAAATAAAAAGCCATTGCAAACTTACTCACAATGACTTCCAATCAATTTATTTAATTTTAAATTTAAATTGCGATGTAATAATGATTATCCGCAGCAATCTGATAAGCAAAGATCGACTTAACTAATGTCAATAACCAGTTAATCCCGTTTACCAACTCTTTAAAGCCGGTAGCGTTTAACTTCAAAGTGTGATCACTATATAACGTTTTAACGGCAGGCTGTCGAGCATTATATCCATGTGCTTCAGCGGCTAACTGAATCTTATTTGGTAACTTCTTAACCAATGCTTTAACTAAGCCCCAGTTAGAAGAAATATGGTTATAAACATAATGATCATCAGTAACTACGTAGTGATCTACACCACTTCTTACTATTCTGAGCTTTAGCCAGAAAAATGGATGATTATCAATCGTCGGTAAAGCAATTAATGAATTACTACTGATATGACAATTGATTGTAATCGTTTCGCCATCGTTATGTGGCATTACGATAAAGTAATTATTATGCTTTGGATTAGCTTTTTTAAGGTCGATCGTTAATTTATTTAAAAATTCATATGAATAGGGCATGATATAACCCTCCTTATTAAAGGTTACTTATTTTTATCAAGACCACGTTTGGCAATCTTTAAATTACTTAATGCGTAATGATTACCAGGGATAATCATCAAAGCCTTTTTTAAAACTTTAACGGCATCTGAATAATGATGCAGATTATTTTCAGCCATTCCCATGTTATTTAAGATCGCAACGTTAGCGGCACTGTTCGGCGGAGCCATATGTGTTGCCTGCTTAAAATCACTGATTGCCGAACGATAATTATTCAAGGCTAATTTAGCACAGCCCCGTTCAAAGAACGGTAAGAAAAAGTGATCGTTCATTTTAATTAATTTGGTAAAGGCGTTAACAGCGTCCTGGTTTTGTTAGCACGCATGTAAGCAGCACCTAAGAAAAAATAGGCCTTTTCGAAACCAGAATTCAGTTTAATGGCGGTCTTAAAATCAGCAATTGCATCCTGATACTTTTTCATGTTGTACTTCACACCGCCACGGTTACAATAGCCCACGGCATATTTAGGATCTAAGCTCAAAGTCTTATTATAATCAGCTAAGGCGCCTTTAAAATCACGTAAATGTTCCTTAGTTAAACCACGTTACTGTAGATTCGGTACTTTAAATCATGTGAATTACTCAACGGTAATTCAGGATAAGCTTTAATAGCAGCATTAAAGCAACTTAACGCAGCTCGATTTTTACCCTGACGTGCGTTTGCGATTCCCTGATGATTATAAGAATCGCTTTTTTAATGCAGCATCCATCTCAGATGCCTCCTTTATTTAGTAATCAAAAACATAAATATACGGTAAAATTGTAAATAATAACGAAACGACCGTCTGTAAACATACGTCAGATAAGTACACCCATGATTCATGGGCTTTCTGTTCAGGATGAGCTTTTGCAATAAATGCTGCCCCGAACAGCTAACGGCGGTCGATGTTCAATCTGATCACGAATTAATTGTGCATCGTCAAAAATCAAAATCGCGACTAAGATGTCGGTCATAATCAAATTACCAGAAAGGTAAAAAATAACAATCAAAATTAATGATAGAACGGTCGGCATCAAATTTTCATACATCGAATGACGATGACTTAGATATTGATGTAGAAAAGCTTCTAAGACTCGCTGGGTCCACGTCGTAAAATGACCGAACTGGTGATGCTGAGTTAAATCAATCATTACATCACGTAAAACCAGCAGATTAGTAAAACCCAGCAAGCCAAAAAGCCGATCACGATAAATCGGAATAGAATATTTAAAATATCCATGCAATCAACGGTTCAAGACCAAATCAGTATTTAAGAAGTACATCCCGCCATTATGAATTAACTTACCTGATTTAACCAAGCGGCTCATAAAGTCACTGACGACCTTTGAGTCCAAGTTTAACTGACTAGCAATCTGATCAGCGCTAGCTTTTAAGATTTCGTTCTGGTAAAAATGATCTAATAAGTATTTCATAACCTTATATTCGGGATTACTACGACCCAGTAAATCACCGAAGGTTCGTAACATTTAGAAATCGCTTAAGATCTCGAGTTGGTTCTTTAACAATCTATTACTTCCTTTATACTTTAGTTTATCATAATATAGTCATTAGCACTATGTATTCAACAGGGAGCGCTCATTATGAACATTAACATCGGTAACCCGTTTTTCTTGGATAACGAGATCGTATTGCACAACAGTCGGCTTGCAATTGATAGTGAAACCTTGAGTAAATTATTAAACATTCCGTACCCAACCTTACTCAAGACGATTAAAATTATCGTCAATCAGAACGCCCAAACGTAAGAATGATTTTATCCTGGTAGCGTCCAGTTATCATGTTCATCACAAAACTAATTTGGATAAGCCAAAGTATTTAATTACACCTCGTGGTATCGATTTTCTTCGAAGGGAAAATTAAAAGCACGCTTTAATCATATTAATGAGCAGCAAATTCGGCATCATTTAAAGAAACAATCATATGATCAACGAATTCAGAACAATTAGATGGTTAAAGTGATTTTAATAATATGTAATAAATTACTTATTATTAAATATTAATAATCTATTATTAGTTATCAATAATTTATAAGTGATTATTAATTACCACAGTTACTAACTTTAATTTAAAAGTTATTCAATTTTCGATAAAATAGACTAAGCAAAATTAATTCTCGCAATTTATGAGGAGTTATCAAAACATGAAAAGAACCGAATTGAAAAAGAGCGCTAGTTTTAAAAATGTTTCACGCTATTACAGAAATTAAATTTAACACCGTTCGAATTAGGTTTAATGATGAGCTTAATCACCAAGATGATGAAACACAGCCGTTACGACACCAAAGCTAAGGATTATTACTTAACCAAAGTCCGGGGTCACCAGCGAAAAAGATTCCTGGCCAAAACTTCAAAAGGCTTTTAATGATTTCAAGAAAAAAGGTTACATCAAAGTTGAAACCCAAAAGGGCCAGCAACCGAAATTATTCTTTACGTTCGTAAAAATCGTAAAATAATTGGGGAGCGAAAAAATTGGATGCCATTAAGAAAGCCACGATTTTAGCCAGTCAAGGTAAAGGTGATAATTTGGTAGCTCAATTAAGAGGCGGTAACGTCATCATGGGCCATACCCAGTTCTTGCCAGGCTACTGCATCTTACTACCGAAACACGTTACGCCAACACTAAACGACCTTGATCTTAAAGAACGTGTTGCTTACTTAAAAGATATGAGCATTGTGGGTGATGCCTTATTACATTGTACCCAGGCATACCGAATTAATTATGAGATCCTGGGTAACACCAGTAATTATCTGCATGCCCATATTTTTCCTAGATACAAAAAGGAACCGCTAATCAGAAAAAAGCTTCCGGTTTGGCTATACAGTAAAAAATATTGGCTAGAACCTAAGTATTGGTTTAACCCAAAACGTGATGATCAATTAAAAAATAAATTAACCAATTATCTAAAGAGGGTGTCACAGTGAATTACAAATTAACTAAAATCAGTAAACGTATTTCCTACATCTTACGACACCATCCTGAACAAATTGGGATCCATCTAGATACGTACGGTCGAGTTGACCTCAAATTATTTATCACGAAGTTCAACCATTATTATCGTCGAAGTCCAATCAGCGTGCCGTTAATCGTAAAGATTATGAAGAATAGTGATAAGAAACGACTTGCCATTGATAACGGTACAATCAGAGCTTTATATGGTCACAGTGTTCCAGGTATTAAACCGTTATCGTCACCGACAACGCCGCCCAAAATTCTGTTTCACGGTACCACCCATCATGCCGCTCGCTTGATCCAAACGGAAGGCATCAAAAAGATGGACCGTGATTTCGTCCACCTATCTTCAACCACTAGCATGGCTCATCAGGTCGGTGCTAGACGTGATCCGCATCCGGTCATCTTCAACGTTCACGCTCGTCAGGCTTCAAAGGACGGTTTAACTTTCTATCCAACTGCAAGTGGAATTTGGCTCGTTGATTACGTTCCGCCAAAATATTTAACGATTCGTAAATAATTTCAAGAAATTTAAAAATAAATTTATGTTCATTAACTCCTGAATCTATCGTGATTTCGAGAGTTTTTTATTATTTATTAAAACATATCTGTTTACTTTTCCATTTAGTAGGATACTATGGACTAATGAAAGCGGTTTCATTAATTTACAAAACTTGTTAAAAATCAATGCAATCTTAGCCCAATCCATATCGCTATGGATTCTGTTTCTTACTAATTAGAATAGACATTGGGTTCGTTTCACGAGCCGTCTCCAGACTAATTAGCTTAAAAATTATTCTGGGAGGATTATGAATATGATTAAAAATACACATAAAGAGCGAATGTTAATGTACGGCGCGATACTAGCGCCATCATTAATTGTCTCTTCTGGTAAAGCAATCACGCCAGCGTTGCCGTCAATGATGAAGTCGTTCCCGAACGTTCCGATTACCATGTTTGACATGATCAGTACCGTTCAGCAACTTTCAGCATTGATTACGCTGTTCCTATCCATTTGGATTGCTAGAAAGATCAGCATGAAGAAAACGATCGGGATCGGGATTTTCATAACCGCGGTCTGTGGTATCATGCCGGCATTCAGTCATAGCTTTATGTTTATCCTGTTATCACGATTCGCTTGGGGTATTGGTTTAGGCCTACTTAACTCGTTAGCAATCGATGCCATTAATATCTTCTTCAGGCACCGTGAAAATCTTCGTATCAGAATGTCAGGCTATCGAACCGCAATGGAACCGTTAGGCCAGTGTGTGCTAGATATCCTGATGGGTCTATTGGTAATGATTAACTGGCAGGTATCATTCCTAGCTTACGGCTTAATCTTTATCATCCTAATTTACTTCTGGAAATGCTTCCCAAGCACTAATAACGAAGCTATTAAGCGTAACCATAAAACGCCATCGATTAGCATTCTGTTACCAACCCGTTATATCGTTCGCATGGTCAACGTTGTCCTCGGTTTATTCGTTTTGATGATCTTTATCGTCATGGCTAACGCCAGCGTCTTCGTTGAAGTTCCCAACCTGATGCATTACTTACATCTAGGAACCCCAGGAACCGCCGGTGTCATCATTGGTTTAAACACCATCTTCGCATTCTTTGCGAACGCATCGTTTGGCCGAATCTTTTCATACCTTCATCGTTATACGATTGTAATGGGTATCATTATGATCACGTTAGGAACCTTCGTTGAATCCATTAGTGCTAACGTCTGGATGTTGACGTTAGGTGCCATCCTATCAGGCATGGCATTCCCAATGTTCGGGACTTATTCATACGCCCTAGTTGGTAAAGTCATCCCGGTTCGTTACGAAACCGCAGCCATTGCGTTCCTAATCACCGGGTCCAACATCGGTTCATTCTTAGTACCGATTGGGATCCATTACTTCGGGATCTTCCTGAACCCAACCACTTCGTTAGTTGGCATCATCCGTCATGCCTTCTTAGTAATGAGCATTATCAGCTTGATCCTCGTAATCACGATGACCGCTTATCAGGCCTACGTCAAGGTTGTTCATAACCGTGTACCAAGAATGGGTAATTAATCGTAATTTTTGGGTGGTCCTAATTTACACCCACCCACGAGTGTCTTACTATAAGGTTCGAAATGAGAACTATGTATCTACTAAAAGTAATGGTAAATTACTAGGAGGATCTTTATGAAGACACAGATTTTTGCCCATCGTGGCTATCCAGTTAAGTTTCCTGAAAATTCATTGCAGGGCTTTAAGTATGCGATCGATCACGGTGCTGATGGTTTAGAATTCGATGTCCACTTAACCAAAGATGACGTTCCAGTCATTATGCATGATGAAAAGATCGACCGAACTACTAAGGGCCACGGCAAGATTCATGACTTTACCTATGAACAATTGAAGAAGTATCCTTTAGCTAACGGTGAAACGATTCCGTTACTAAAGGACTTCCTGAACCTGGTCGGTCATCATAAGATTCATTTGAACCTTGAATTCAAGACTAACCAGATCCATTACAAGGGAATTGAAAAAATCGTCATGGACATGGTGAATGATCATAATCTGAGATATCCAGTAATTTACTCGTCATTCTATTTACAGAGTTTAAAGATCGCTCAGAAACTTGATCCTAGTCAGATTTATTGCTTCTTAACCGATAAACGATTCAAGGATCCAAAGGCATTCATTAAGAAAGAACATTTGAGCGCTTTACATCCTGGTTATTATGCCAAGGGTATTGAAGACATGGAACGAATTTACACGATTGATAATCCGCAAACTATGAAGAAACTCTTTAAGCGCCACGTTCGAGGAATCTTTACTAATGACTTTGTAACTGCCATGAAGATTCGAGACGAAATTCAAAAGTAATCAATCACTCTATATCATATCAACCTGGAAAGGACCTTTCGCTAAACGGAAGGTCCTTTTTGGTTCGGTCTCTGATATAATATAATGTAAATCAGAAAGGGTGATTGAATGTTAACCCGTGAAGAGTATCATTCCCATGACCGGCAGCCGTTTCAGCAGCCTAATCAGACTCCGCAACGACCACCACATTATTTCCATCGATCGCATCATTCTAAAATTTGGTATTTAGTTCTAATCATCATTATCGCCGTCTGTGCCTTTTATTTAGTTGAAGGAATCGACAGCGCCAAAACATTTAATCGTGAAAGCTATACCCCGCAAAATCAATCCACGACGGCTCAATCTCAGATTGACAACCATCAGCCGATCTCCGTCCTAATGATGGGAACCGATACCGGTGCTTTAGGCCGTCACGCTAGGGGCCGAACCGATACCATGATTATTAATTCGATTAATCCAGCCAAACAAACGATGTCCTTAACCAGTATTCCGCGTGATGCGCCGGCTCATTACAACAACATGCTGACTAAAATTAATTCCGTCTACACCCTAGGTGGTGCTAATCAGGCCGCTCACTATGTTCAGACCTGGCTAGGAATCCCGATCAATTACTACATGATCATTAACATGGGTGGCCTGGATAAAATTATCGATAAGGTCGGCGGGGTCACTGTCGATCCACCATTGACCTTTAAGTACGGTGCTGCCAATGTTAAAAAGCACCAAAAGGTCAACTTAAGCGGCATGCAAGCTTTGGACTACTGTCGAATGCGTCATCAGGATCCGTTAGGCGACTATGGCCGGCAAATTCGCCAGCGTCAGGTTCTTTTCCAGTTATTCGATAAATTATGCCAGATCCATAACTTGGCCTTACACCCGTCAATTGCCAATTCTCTGAGTGATAACATGAAGACTAATTTATCCGTCAAGGATCTCATGACGTTAGCCTTATTCTACCGAAAAGCTAACCGTCACCACGTTTCCAGTCATTTACAGGGCCATACGGAAATGCTCGAAGGCCAGGACTTCGAAGTTATCTCACCTCATGAAAAGGCCAAGGAAGCTCGCTTGATTAACAATAATTTAACTAATAACTAGAAGGTTAATTATGAAAATTTTTCAAATTATTTACCTCTATTCAGATAGTGTCGCTAAGAAACAAGCCTTAGTAGATGTCTTACTCCAGCATAATCTAGACTGCTTTGGAATTGGTCAGCACGTGATCGTGTTGGATGAACACCCGAATAAACCGCAGAAGGCGTTTACCGAAAAGGCGCTGGACAGACCGGACATTCAAAAAAAGATGACGGCAGCGGGAGCAAAGGTTATGACTTTCAATCAGAAATCCTTTGACAAGTTCAAGCCATACCTGTCTAAAGAATACGTTTTCTGGAAGCAGAGCAAGACTTCGATGTCTTATAAATCCAAAACTCAGCACGCCAGCTTCACCATCTTTCATAACGGCCGAATCAAGACGTCTAAGGATCTTTTAGACGTTGCGCTAATAAGTAATCTCGTTCGAATCTGTACGGGCGAGAAGCCAGAAAATCCGCAAATGTCAGTTTAATGACTGAATCGTTGAATTTACGGCGATTAAATCAAGAGATTTGACATCACGACTTAAATTCGGTATATTAACAACTGTTGTTCATCAGTCATGAGTGGGTAGCTCAATTTGTAGAGCCCCTGGTTCTTTACCAGGGAGATTGTGGTCCAATTCCATGCCCACTCATAAATATTCCGAGAAAAAGATCAGCTTAAAAAAGCTGGTCTTTTTTGTTACAATAATTTTCTGACAATCTTTTTAGTTCAGAAAGGAAATGCCGCTCTTGAAATCCAAAAACGTCTTGGGATCAACACTGTTAACAACGGCCGCGTGTATCTGGGGTGGGATGTTCGTGGTGGTCAAATCCATCGTCAACGAGATCCCACCGATCGAATTAGTATGGCTAAGATACGCAACGGCGGTACTCTGCTTGCTTATTTTTTCGTACTTCATGAAAAGTCACTGGAAATATAATGCTCATGACCTAAAGTTAATTATCGTCATTGGCATCCTGGGTAACACAATCTCACTGGTTACGCAAGAAACCGGGACCTGGTTATCCAATGCCCAGATTGGGGCGGTGATTACGACGTCGACCCCAATCTTCATGATCATTTTTGCCTGGCTGATCTTACACCAGAAACTGACCTGGGCAAAGCTCTGTTCGGTCATCATGGCCATGATGGGTGTGATTACGATCGTCGGGATTAACACCGGTGGCGCCCATTTGTTGTTAGGGATCCTGTCGTTATTAGTATCGTCGTGTGCCTGGGCACTTGCATCAATCTTACTTAAGAAGCTTCATGGTACTTATAACACCATGCAGATCACTTTGATCTCGAGTATCGTGGCGGTGGTAATGCTGTTGCCGTGGATTTTCACCCATATGGGGACGATGACCAGCATTCATTACACCAGTCTTAAGACGATTTTCTGTATTCTTTACTTAGGCTGCATTTCGACAGCTTCCGCGTTCATGATGTGGGATAAAGGCGTTGAATTATTAGGCGCTGACAATTCTGGAATGTTCTACCTAATTCAACCGGTCGTAGGTGCAATTCTAGGCTGGTTAGTCCTTGGCGAAAGCATTTCCGCAGGCTTCGTTATCGGGGCCGCTCTAATCATCGGCAGCGTCTACGTTTATCTGCGTGAATAACGCGCTATAGGTTGAATTATCAAGCATAATATCATATGATAAAAATAACGAGTCTATATGAGGGGATTTTTGAATGGATCTATCTAAATCCACTACCATTATTAAAGGTTTATTAATCAAGAAACGTGGTCGTCAAGCCGTTTTAGACACTCGTAATGTCTTTAATTTAATGGCTCGGCCAAATTTAAAACTGATTGGCACGGATA
Source organism: Acetilactobacillus jinshanensis (assembly GCF_004359375.1). Lineage (NCBI taxonomy): Bacteria > Bacillati > Bacillota > Bacilli > Lactobacillales > Lactobacillaceae > Acetilactobacillus > Acetilactobacillus jinshanensis. The sequence continues at coordinate 824,926 of NZ_CP034726.1, forward strand.
AAATTATGAAGACGTTACCGCAACCAGGTGACATCGTTAAGATTCGAACCCGTTACGGTCTTCGTAGTTTAGTTGTCGTTACTGATCATCCTAAGAGTTTAGCATTCCATTCCCGAATCAAGTCGGTATATGCCGGAACTCAGGAACACTTGATGGATCCAGTGATTATCAAGCAGTTCAAGTCATACATGGCTAAAGAACATTTACCAATGCCAAAGATGGACCATCAGATGATCGTCATCCGTGGTTACCATTACGGCATTCAGCACAAGAAGCCGTTCGTCAATACAACTAAGCCTTACAATTTCAAAGTCACCAACTTAACTAATCACTTTGAATGGATGAAGGCCGGTTGTAGTGCCAGTGTTCTTACCAAGCGTGATAAGTCATTACTAATTATTCATGACATCAAGACGATTGATGATCCTGCTGAACAAAAGAAAGCTATGCAGTATCAGCCAGTCATCAGTTTCCATAACTATGGCATCAAGAATAACTGGATTGCTAACATCTACAAGAAAGTTATCTTGGACAAAGACTCAGATAAATAATTCGTATTTCGTATAATCGTTATATATAATAAAAGGTGTCAACAAGATATCTTTTGAGTGGGTAGCTCAATTTGTAGAGCCCCTGGTTCTTTACCAGGGAGACTGTGGTCCAAATCCATGTCCACTCATAAATAAAAAAGCCAGCTTTAAAAGCTGGCTTTTTTAGTATTATTTAACTATTCATTCGAACTGTTTGAGATTATAAATGTAACCCAAGCCAAAACGACGGGTTCCAACTTTATCAAGATCGGCCGTGATTTTGCGGGCGGTATGATGAAGATCCTTTTCCGTCTTTTGCTTTAAATCACCGTCACCTTTGTATAACTTGGGGAAGAGACCAAGTTTATAAGGCTGATTATTCTTAACGGCAACCATAACGCCTTCGTCGCCATCCCATTTAACGGACTTGATATAAGCACCGGTTAAATCGATATGAGACCAATATGGAGACGTTAAGTAAACACTTGTCTGTGCCAGACGGTTTAATTTGATCATCCAATTTTCCTTTCCACATTCACTTCTGGGTAACATTTGTTCAACCTGTTCATTTTTTATGATATCACATTTAAGGTACTATGGAATAAAAAGTTTGATGTACCTAAACTTATTAAACCCGCCAGTTTTTCGCCAATTCCCTATAGAAATTGCGAATATCTTAACGTATAATGTGAGTGAAACAAAGAAGGTAATGCGGTTGGAAATTGAAGACTTACTTAAAAAGCAACAACTCAAAAAACTTAAACAGGATTCCGATAAAAATAGCAAAGCTAAATATGCGTCTGACCAGAAGGAAGCTACTGGTTTAGCTGCTCGTCGTAAGCAACTAAACATGTCCATCCCTCAAATCAGTCTACTGACTGGAATCGACCAAATCACCTTAAAGCGTTGGGAAACCAACGGTATGACTCCTGATGACAACGTAACTTTGATTCAGAAGTACGCTAAAGTTATGCATTTAGATTTTCAGAAATTAATCTCCAAAATTGTGGGTTAATAATCTAATTAATAAGAGGGGAAATTAATATGACGTTTATCATTGGTGCCATTATTGCCTTATTATTCATCTTATTTGGCAGTTTATTCTTAATTAACGTATATGCTAAGGCGTTCGCTAAACATTCTGCTAAGCGCAATTAAGACGGAATTTTGAGAACGATTTCGCTTAATTGGTTCGAAATTTAAATTAGATCTATCAAACAAAAGGAGTAACGAAAATATTCGTCACTCCTTTTAATTTAGGGACAAAAAAGAGCTGCTGAATAATCAGCAGCTCTTTAATATTTTATTAGGTTAACTCAAAATTAATCTAAATCAACGTTATTTGGAAAATGAGCTAATGGCATCTTGCCATGGTTCTGTTCTTCAATGCGTAAGATGTCATTGTACTTTTCAACACGTTCAGAACGTGCCATAGCACCGGCCTTTAATTCACCGGAGTTAGTAGCAACGGCAAAGTCAGCAACAAAGGTATCACCAGTTTCACCAGAACGGTGGCTCATCATGGTGTTGTAGTTGTTCTTACGAGCTAAACGAATAGCTTCTAAGGTTTCGGATACAGTACCGATTTGGTTTAACTTAATTAATAAGCAGTTACCGGCACCTAACTTGATGGCCTTACGGATGTACTTAGGGTTGGTAACGATTAAGTCATCATCAACAACCTGTAACTTATGGCCAACTTCTTTAGCAAAGGCGTCAGAGTTAACTTCTTTAGTAAACTTAGCGAAGTTATCCCAGTCATCTTCACCCATTGGATCTTCAATGGAAATGATAGCAGGGTACTTCTTAACTAAGTTCTTCTGGTAAGCACCGAACTGGTCTGGAGTATAGGTCTTACCTTCGAACTTATAATTACCAGTCTTGTGGTCATATAAGCCAGAAGCGGCAAAGTCCATTGCGATACCAACATCAACACCAGGCTTGTAGCCGGCATCTTTGATGGCTTTGTATAACATTTCAATGGCTTCTTCAGTGTGATGGAAGTCAGGGGCAAAACCACCTTCATCACCAACACCAGTAGAAAAGCCGGCGTCATTGATGACGTTCTTTAAGGTATGGTAAACATCAGCAATCTTGTTGATACCATCACGGAATGACTTACGCTTTAATGGTGTAATCATGAATTCTTGGGTATCAATGTGGTTGTTGGCATGTTCACCACCATTAATAACGTTATGGAATGGTTGCGGTAATTCGTTATCGATACCACCTAAGTAACGGTATAATGGTTCGTTATAATAGTCAGCAGCTGCACGGCAGTTAGCCATGGATACACCTAAGATAGCGTTAGCACCTAACTTGGCTTTGTTAGGAGTACCATCTAACTTGATCATAATGCTATCAACATTACGCTGGTCAAATGGACTTACACCATGTAAGGCTTTGCTGATCTTGGTGTTAATGTTATTAACGGCCTTTAATACACCTTTACCCATTAAACGAGTACCGCCATCACGTAATTCAACGGCTTCACGTTCACCAGTAGAGGCACCAGATGGAACTTCGGCACGGCCCATAGTACCATCAGTTAAAATAACATCAGCTTCGACAGTTGGGTTACCACGAGAATCAAAAACTTCGCGGCCCTTTACTCGATCGATATAAACTTCATTTAAACGCATATAAAGAGCTCCTCTCTGTGCAATTCACAGAAACCAGATAGACAAGATCCATCTATCTTTCCTTACATCGATAATAATATAATGGACTGCCCGTGATTTCAAGGAACTCGGGTAACTTAGCCATTGGATACCAAATCCCGTTCAATCGGTTAAAATTCGTTGAATTCAACAGTGATTTATGACACTGACGCTTTTATTATCACGAAGAATACGATATTATAACTAATGAACTCTAAAGAACACGGATCAGCCACTATCAAGCGGCGTAATCATTTAGTGGAAAGAAGAATTCAAATGTCGAGCGTTCAATACCCTGAATTTAAGAAAACGATCGTGACGGAATTAACTAAAAAGGCCGGCATCAAACCTGAAGACATCTATATCCATCATTATCGTCATAACACCACGATCGGAATTGGTCAGAAGCCCAAGGTCAAGGTGATCGTTAACATCAATTACGACACCAAGTTCTTGGTATCCATCAATATGAAGTACTTACGGACTAAGTTAGAAAAGCCTGACCAGCAAAAGATCGTTAAAGCTACCAACGGTTACATGAGAACCTTATGGAAGAGCGTTAACCCACCATTCGATCCTCATAAAGGTATCAGTGATGACGGTTCAGTTAACTAAATTAAAATTAAGCGTAAAAATAAAGCCGTGAATTTTCAAAGTTAAAATTCACGGCTTTATTTTTTATCTTTTACTTAATAACGACGGCACGGGCACCACGCTGATGAAATAGATGAGCGAATTTCTTCAGTGATACCCAACTGATCGGTTTATTGTTGATCTCGTCACTTTTACGGCAGAATGGGTCCGCAAACTCTAGGTCACCGTTGCTGTAGCCAACTAACACCAGAACGTGCTCTGAATCAATGTTTTCCATCCGGTAAGAGCCTTCGTACACAACGGGATTGCCTTCCTCGATCTCTTTAACCAGGTGGGGTAATGAAACATCCTTCATTGCGTAGACGTGCGGATCATAACGCCGGCCGTATTTAGCAAGGGCCTTGGGATAAATCGAGGCATCGTCACCATAGTGATATGGATTAGCGGTGTAACCCTTGTTAGGATCCTTGCTCCGTGGGATACGGTTAATAAAGTCTCGCATTGAAATCCGCGGATCGTAACCCTTAGAACTCAATGCCATCCATAGTGATACGGCCTCGCAGGCATCGGGAGCTTTTAACGGCTTCATCTGACTGTAATAGTGAAACGGAATCTGGTACGAATGAGCTACTTTAACGGCTTGTTTAGGAACCCAGCCGTATGTATAGCCACCGGATTTAACTTCATAGAACGTATGGTTCTTAGCCTGAGCTTTACCAATTATGTTCATGGCCTGATTATCTTTTGCCAAGAGGTTAGTCGTCGAAGCTAAGCCCACGTGCGGCCGGTACGGATGATACCAGATTGGATAATTCGGGTGGAGATAAACAATCTTATGGTTAGCAATCGGCTTAACCTGATAAGTAATGTCGCTGACAACGACCTTATGCCGAGCTTTTACAACTCGTTTCCTGTAGACGTCAGGCGTATGAGCGATTTTATTCTGCAACCGCTTAACCTGCCGTTGAGCCGTCTGGACTTCATTTAGCATCGCTTTATTAGGTAATAAGCGGTTAGTCGTAATTCGAGCGCGGTCAGAGGCACGCTTCCGATCCCTGACTTGGTTTAAAATATTTTTAGCCATATGTAATTTAGTCGTTAACTGATCAGGCTTAGTTCGATATGTAACGCGACGGCGATAGGTCACGTACCTAGTTTTTATGTATTGATCAGGATTTAAATGGAACCGATTCGCATCTTTGGGATCGTACTGTCGAGTAATCCTGATTTTAGGTGCAATAAAATTATTATATGACGCAATTGCTGAAGTGCTCTGTTTATCAGAAATCGTACTTAACAGTAGCGTGCTTAGAACCGTCATTAAAATTAAAGTTGGCACAATCCAATGTGTGAAATAATGTTTCAAGATGCCTCGCCTTGATCAATATTTGTTAAAATAAGTTAAATCCAAACTTTATTTTAGATATTGTTTATCATTATATCAACATAAGAGTGTATATAGTCTAATTTAATTTCTAGAAAAGAAAACTAAATTCGTTAAAATACGATTAGCTTTATTTTTTAAGGTACATTAGGATACTACTGATGATGACGACGGTCCCAATGCCAAACGCCATTGATACCTGTTCACCTAAACAGAGCCAGCCCAATAATGTTCCGACAATCGGCTGCGTTAAATAGAAAATGCCGGCAGTATCAGCACCCATGATCAGAATGCCTTTATTCCATAGTAAACATGCTAAAGCCGTGGTAATTGCACCAATGAATAACAGACTCAGGAAAATTTTAGGACTGAGAAAATTAACACCGTGAAAAACGGACCAATGTTCAGCGGTCCATGGGGTCAACGCTAGGAACGTCAGAAAACAGCAGATAATAGTAACCTGTAGATTACTGTAAAATCCTGACATCTTTTCAAAGATTAACGAGGCAATTGCCCAGGCCAATGACGAAATCAAAAGCATAATGATCCCGTTCAGCGACTGGTGCTGAGCCATGTTGTTACCAACAATAATTAAAACTCCAGCCGTCGCCATTAGAACGGCTAACATTTGTTGCCAGCGAATCTTCTCACGTAAAAAGATCCATGCTAGGGCAACAGTAAATAACGGCATCGAAGTCGTTACTACGGCACCCATTTGGGCGTTTGATAACATGGTCCCGGTTTCTTGCGTAACTAGCGAAATGTTGTAGCCAAAAAGACCCACCAGAACGCATAGCAGGAGCTGCTTGGTGTTCCAATGCCATTTAACATGGTGATACCATGCGTAAGCTAATAGGCAGATCGTCGCAATTAAATATCGCAGCCAGACTAATTCCATCGGTGGAATGATACCAACGACACCTTTAACGGCAACGAACATCCCGCCCCAGATAGCTGAAGCTGCTAATAAACAAGTTATTCCAGATAATTTAGCCTTCCCAACGGTATCACGCCTTTTGGCGTTGCGCTTTTGTCGCCTTTGTTTGCTTTTAACTTTAATAATATCACACATATACAAAAACAGCCCCATTTTAGCAAACATTTATTCTATTTACTAAAATAAGGTTACTTTTATTAAATAAAATCGATTCATTTATATTCAGATTTTAATTTAGCGATCTGTTTCCTCATCTTAACGATTTGACGATACCAGTCGCTCTTCTGATACGAATCATTCTTTTTACCATTTTGTAAGATCGAGATCTTACGGTTAAGCTGGTTGATCCGATTCTTTAAAATATGGTTGGATCGTTCAAGCTGACTAAGACCTACGGCTGAACCGGGTGTAGCTGACTCAGCTGAACGTGACTCATTTTGATTTGACGTCGACGTGGTTTTTAGTCCTTGATGAGCTTGCCACCATTGATCATGCTTTTTCTGCCATTCAGTTTCGGCTTTTCGGTCATTAGCTGAATTTTCAGCAGCCAACCGTTCAGCAGTTTCATCGTAACCGTTACGGCGCATTCGGTGGAACAGGATCATTAATAATAACACCACGGCCAAATCAGCAATCAGCATGAACAAGCCTTTCCGCAGACCAACTTTTAGCATAATTTCAATGGCGACCAAAATGCCGATCAACCAGGTTACGTTACGATAAAAAGATACTCTCAAAATGATCAGACCTCAGTGTTATTTATCAGATTTCTTTAAGATCTGTAAAGTTGAATTTAAAGCGGCTTTAACATCATCGTCATTAACAGGGCGAACCTTATGATCCGAAGTTACAACGAAAAGATTTGCACCGTCTAACGGTCTTGGGTTAGCTAATTTCTGCATCTTCTGAACTTGATCAGAACTTAAATCGGCTTTGAAGTTATCCATAATCTGTTTAGCGGTGTAATAACCTTTTAACTGATCCTGTAATCCGTATGATTCTAAAGCTTCACGGAAATTAGTAATCTTATCGGAACTTGAAAGTTTAGCGTCTCGAGTCTTATTTAACGATTCCTTCATAAAATCAGTAACTATAATAGTGCATTTCCTTTCTGGGTGTTTCGAAAATTCTTTTCAAATAAATTTTATCATAATTTCTGGCTGATTTAATAATAATTGTGATTTTCTGCTCAAGCGAGATATAATAACTGCGTAAACTCATTTTTTCTTATAAAGGGGTCTGCGTATGAACAGCGAGAAACGAAAGCGTCAAATCGAACTAGATACCGCACTGGTCATTACGAACCGAATCTTAGACGTTGTAATTATGTTCTTATCCATTTTTGCGTTTACCTATTTCTGTAATCACCAGTTCGGCGTTTCCTTAATTTTAATTATTCTTGACGCAATCATCATTCCAATTAATAACGGATACCAGGTCTTTCATTATATTCATGATAAGATCCAGGCACTTAAAAGTGATTTATAATATCAAAATAAAAGCGTTTAGGTAAAACCTAAGCGCTTTTTTATCGGTTTAATTATCTATTTTTATAAATCACTCAAGGTCATTGCTTCCATGAATTTATTGATTCGTGGATCACGTTTTTGACCCTTTTTAAAGAATTCAGCAGTTGGTCCATCAAATAAAATCTTGCCGTCATCAACAAAGACGATCTTATCAGCGATCTTCCGAGCAAAATTCAGGTTATGGGTGATCATGATCATGGACTGTTCCCGTTTAGCGACGTGGGCTAAAATCCGCAGAATCCCTAAGCCGATTTGAGGATCCAAGGCACTAGTTGGTTCATCCAGTAGCATGTATTCCGGCTTCATGGCTAACGATCTGGCAATCGCAACTCGTTGGGCTTGACCACCTGATAGGGCCGAAGGATACTGGTTAGCCTTGTTCTTTAAGCCAACCCGGTCAAGGATCTTTAAAGCGTTCTTTTTTGCGGTAGCTTTATCGATGTGTAGGACCTGCGTCTGTCCGATCATAACGTTTTTAACGACGGTCAGATGTGGAAACAGATTATAACTCTGGAAGACCATTTCGGTTCGACGCCGAATATCTAGCGTTGTTTTAGCAGAAATATTCTTACTGAAATCGATCTTTTTACCGTTGAAATCGTAAATTCCTGATTCAGGATGTTCCAACAGATTGAGTGATCTTAATAGCGTTGATTTACCGGCTCCAGATGGACCGATGATAACGGTCGTCTTATGATCTGGAAAACTAACTGAAACGTGATCTAACGCCTTATGGGTACCATAAGTTTTGGTAACGTTGTGAAAACTAATCATTTTATCCCTCGATTCTATCTAGCGACATACTTAGATGAAGTCTTTTCAAGGTACTTCTGCAAGATCGTTAAGATTGTGCATGCAACTGCGTATAATGCAGCGGTTAACGTGTACATGATCATCGGTTGATAGTTTTGGGCAGCAATCTGCTGTGCTAAACCAAACATATCAACGACTGAAATCGTGTAGACTAACGAAGTCCCCTTAACGGTACTAATAAAACTATTGGACAACGGGGGGATGGCAACTCTTAGGGCCTGCGGAAAGATAACTTTCTTTAAGACCTGGCGTTTGGTCATCCCTAATGAATAAGCGGCTTCCCATTGACCTTCCGGGATTGACAGGACAGAGCTTCGAATTGTTTCCGAGCAGTAGGCACCTTCGTTAAGCGAAAAGACGATTAATGCCGCCGTAGCTGACGACATCTTAATTCCGTTTGGTAGAATCCCTGGAATCGTTAAATAGGGAAGCCCGAAGTACGTAATAAACAATTGAACTAACATCGGCGTACTTCGGAACAACCAAACGTAAAAACCAAAGATTGCTTTTATAATTCTAAACCAGCCACGCTTTTTCGAAATTAAGATCAAAGCGGTAAACGTCGCAATTATCAAGCCAATCGCAAACGATACTAAAGCTAACGGAATCGTAACTTCAAGGCCCTTCACAACTAACTGTGGAGTGGCTTTAGCAACAATATGCCACATCTATATCATCTCCTGAATGATTAACACTATTTCGTTCATTTCTATCTAGGTAATAAAAAATCGTCCCATGATTTTACTCAAAGGACGATTCTTCACCGTTTTTCCACCTTTATTTACATCATAACTCACGTTACGATGCCTCGATATCTCTTAACAAGACTAGGCACGGTGTATCGGGCCTAAACCGAATCACCAGCGCTAACCAGTGATTACGCTCCGAGTGCAATTCACCAGCTGATTAGTCTGCCCATTTCATCAAGACGACAGTCGCTACAATTAATAATCAACTGATTACTTTCTCTTCATCGCGATAACTAAAAATTTTAGTGTTTACTTACAAATAATTAGTAATCAACATTAAAAAGAATATCGCTTGTGGGGCGAAAAGTCAACAAATTATGTTCATAAATCAGAAATTCACGTCATTTAATTCTATTAAATAGCCATGCTAAAATTATTGTGCACACAAAGGGGAGAACACGATGATCGAAATCTGGATCTTAGTTGGCATTACGGTAGCACTTATTATTGGGACGTGTCTCTTTAAATTTAAAATTGAAAAGCGGCCCGAAGTTGATACACCGCTGCAGAAAAATAGCATCTATAACCATAACCCCGATAATTTAACCCGAGAAATTCGTTACATGGACCGGTTAAACGGCTACGAATTTGAAGACTATACGGCCTGGCTACTGAAAAGAAACGGCTTTATTGGTATTAAACAGACAGGAAAAGATCACGACTATGGTCTGGACGTGTTAGCTTACAAAGATCACATTGCTTACGGGATCCAATGTAAGCATTACAAAAACCGGCGAATCGGTCGAAAAACGATTAAACATACCGCCGACGGGGCTCATTTCTATGGCACTCAAAAGGCTGTCGTGATGACTAACACTCGGTTCTCCCGTGAAGCGGTTCGGGCCCACAAATTTTTTAATGTAGAACTCTGGGGCCGACCGATATTGATCAAAATGATCAAACATGCGATCACTAATTATTGCCCAAAACATCAGGATTAACGACCATCATTAACCATATGTAATGTTTCTTAACATATATTATTGACTTTCTGACATCAACTACTTAATATTAAGTTTGTTCAGAGGAGATTGTAGTTATGAAGGAAAAGGAATTACGCCGCTCACTGTCGGTTCTGCCCATCGGTACCGTTATGAAGTTAACGGGCTTGTCAGCACGACAGATTCGATATTACGAACAAAAGAACCTCCTTGCTCCTAAACGCAGCAAGGGCAACCGTCGTTTGTATTCATTAAACGATGTTGACCGCATCCTAGACATTAAGGATTACCTTAACGCCGGTCTTAAGATTGCGGAAATTAAGCACATCTATGATAAAAAGCGCAAACAGGCGGCAAAGCAAAATCATCGGATGTCAGGTCAGATTTCTGATAACGAAGCTCGTCAGCTTTTAAAGAACGAGCTTTTAAACATTGGTCATCTGCAATCTGATTTTCCGGATCATCATAACTATCCCGTTTGAACTTTTAAATAAAGTATTGAATGTAAGAAAATCTATCTTGACTTATGTGAGGAGAAGTTAGTATGGCTACTGAACATAAATATACCAAGGCTAACATTAAGCAAATGGCTAAAGACGAAGACGTTAAGTGGATTCGTCTGGACTTCATTAGTACCCTTGGCAAGATGAAGCGTGTTGAAGTACCGGCATACCAGTTAGACAACGTCTTGGAAAACAAGACGATGTTTGATGGTTCTTCAATCGCTGGTTACGTACCGATCGAAGCTAGTGATCTGTACTTACATCCGGATCTATCCACTTGGATGGTCATCCCGTGGAGTGATCCTGATGACAAAGTTGCACGTTTAATCTGTGACGTTTACAAGACTGATGGTACACCGTTCATGGGTGATCCACGAAACGTCTTAAAGCATGAAATGTCCAAGGTCAAAAAGGATGGCTACAACACGTTTAACGTTGGTTTAGAACCAGAATTCTTCTTATTCAAACGTGATGAAAACGGCAAACCAACCTTAAAGCCAAACGATAAGATCAGTTACTTCGACATCAGCCCAAGTGATGAAGGTGCTAAGTGCCGTCGTGACATCGCCCGTAACTTAATCAAGGTTGGCATTCATATTGAAGCCGCCCACCATGAAGTTGCTCCAGGTCAAGATGAAATTGACTTCCGCTTCTCCGATGCCGTTAACACTGCTGATAACATTGAATTATTCAAGGAAGTTGCCAAGCACTTCGCTAAGAAGCACGGCTTTTACGCAACCTTTATGCCAAAGCCGTTAAACTCCGTCAACGGTTCTGGGATGCACATCAACATGTCCCTGTTAAAGAACGGTAAGAATGACTTCTATGATCCAAAAGACAAGCTTCAGTTATCCAGTGATGCATACAAATTCATCGGTGGAATTTTGAAACACGCTAAAGGCTTTACCGCTTTAGGTAACGCCACCGTCAACTCTTACAAGCGTTTGATTCCAGGCTTCGAAGCTCCAGTTTACATTGCCTGGTCTCCTCATAACCGAACTGCTTTAGTTCGTGTTCCAAGTGACCGTGGAATCGCTACTCGTTTAGAATTACGTAGTGCTGACCTGTCATCTAACCCTTACATGGCATTAACCGGTGCCCTTGCTGCTGGTTTAGATGGAATCAAGAATGATTTACAGGCTGAACCACAGGAAGAACGTAACATCTTCAAGATGAATGCTAAGGACCGTAAAGCTGCTCATATCGATAACTTACCAAGCAATTTGGGTGATGCTTTAAAGGACTTAGAAAAAGATTCCGTATTAAAGGACGCCCTTGGTTCTCACTTACTTAAAGCTTACGTCAGCTTAAAGAGGCAAGACGTTCTTGCATACCAGTGCTTAGTATCTGACTGGGAACGTAAGCATTACTTAGATGTATAATTAATTCGTTAGAAATCAGTTAATACTCAAAAAGGCGTTAGGTTAAATAACCTAACGCCTTTTTATTTTGTTTATTTTTAAATTATAAATCTAATGACTAGCTAAAATTAATAGATAAAGAACGATCAGGAAGCACAGAGGATATAAGATCCATAGGGCACAGGTTACGTATAAACGACTCTGATGACTGGCGTAATGTTGCTGCCAGAGATTGTCGACTGTACCTAATTTGTACAAAATAACGGCAATTAAATCGAGAAAGACAACCAGTTTAAAGCCGTGGCCAATCAATGACAGAAAGAGGCCCACGAGTTCTAAAGGTAATGCCGCATTAGTTAGCGCCGCTAAACGGTTCATGTAGCTCCACGGATTAATGTCTTCATGACTGATCCAGCGGCAGGCCCAGTAACTTAAGCCAACGACGATCAAAAAGCCGATCGTGACCAGAAATAAGCCTGAAATAAAGCCTTCATGACGAAACGAACCCAGGTAATCAACGGTATTCGAGCCAAATTCCTCTAAGCTGGTTCCCGATGGGGCATCGTCAAACATGTTAAACAGAAACTGTAAAATCGTGTCAAAAAGGTTCTTAAACGATAATGCAAGGACCACAATTGCGATAATAAACGACGTCAAGCCGTAATATTTAGTGGAATGGGGACGATTAGAACGGCCGGCGATCGTTTGGGTCACCCAGGTAAAATACCGCTTTAACCAGGTCATATTAAATGACTGGTGCTTAAGCATCCTTTAAGTTCCTTTCTTAAAGTTCAAAAAAAGTCTCCCAAAAGGGAGCCCATAGGAAATCATTTAAACTATTAATCTAATTATTTATAAGGCTTAAAGTTAGGGTGAAAAACAGGAACGCCCTTCTTCAAAATTACCCGACGGCAATAACCATTAACAACGTAAGGCATGGGAATGTCCATGGACTTTAACATGTCAATAAAGCTGTGTTCCGTGTTAACGTTTAACTTGTCTAAATCAATTGAGTAATCGTTTTTGTCCTTGGTATCGTATTCTTCTAAGCCAAATGGAACCTGGTCGAGCTTGACCCCTTGGTCCATTAGTTTATTGAACTGATCACCAAATGTGGTGTGATTATTTTTTAGAATGGCGTTAGCTTTCTTAAATAAGTCGCCATTGACTTTCATTTCGGACATCTTGGGTTACTTCCTTTATCTTTAATTCCTTAATTCATGTTTAATTATACCGTTTACCGATAGTTAGCGCAAAGGCGTCAGATTGATGTTAAAATATAATCATCAATAATTAAAAGGGGTTAATTATCAAATGAGACGTGAAGATTATTATCGGCCAGATGATAATTCTAGAGAAAATTACCGTCAAAATGATCACCGTAATCCGGAACAGCCAAGACAAGGGGCTACCTATAATAATTACGCTCCGCAGCAACAGGCACCGTACTATCAACCGCGACCTCGTCATCATGTGTTCATATGGATCCTGATCGTCATTCTTTGCTTAGGTCTTGGTTGGTTCGCTGCCGATCATTACCTATATGGTGATAATCAAGCTAGTAACCCGTCCACGACCTATAACAGTTCAACTAAGAACGTTAACAACAGTAAGACGACGAATAATAAGAATACTAAACCACAACAGCCACAGCCGAGTCAGCAGCCCAAGGTTAACGAATTAGAAAACGAAATGAACCGCTTAGACGTCACCGAAAATGACCAGGCACAAGCCATTAAATTCTATGAAGGTCAAAACCAGCAGAATCAAGAAAAGATCGACAAGATGATCACGTTGATCAATAAGGTCGTTCCGTCAGATGCCTTGAAGAAACAGGCCTTAGACTGGATTTTACACTAAGTTAACGATTTGAACTAACGTTCAATTCATGATATTATTCATATTCCATCACTTCTGAAGGGAGTAATTCAATATGAATAATCCAGAATATCGTAAACTAAACGCTAGTCAATTAAAGATCTTGAAGAAATATGATCAAAAATATGGTGATGGCCATGGTCATTTACTAATTAAAGATTTTGATGGTAACAAGGATTACGTCAACGAACATGATGTTGATGAATGGTTCATAACCGTTTGATTGATTAACAGAATAATAAAAAAGAACTTCAGATTTCCGAAGCTCTTTTTTATTATCTAAAATATCGAACTAATTATTTACTACTATTAACTTCGATTTCGTGTTTATCGACTTTAGTTAATTTAACTAAGTCTTTTTCACCTTTGTCAGTTAAAACACGCTTAGCACCTTTAACTGGCTTAACAGTAATATCATCATAGTCATCAGAAGTTAAAACACCGGCGATGTCGCCTTCGTGTTTAGCGTCCATTTTGATTAATTCGTTCTTGACGGCATCTTCGTCATCGAATACATCATATAAATGACCGGTAACGGCATTTATGGTAAAGGTATCAATGTATTTATTATGCATATTAATTAAGGCATCAAATTTAATCCGTTCACTCGTTGTCATACCGACATCTCCTCGTATAATTTCAGTATATCATACTTTAGAGACCCCAAAAAGCAATCGAGAAAAAATTTCATTTAGCCCCTTAATTCGTCTTTCCTTCATTTATTTATCGGTGTAACATATGTACGAAAGGTTAAACAGAATCGGGATATTCGGAGGTATAACATGTCACATATCAGTCATCAACTTAAGCGTCACATTGATAAACAGCGGCCGATTATTATTGGGGTCGCCGGTGGCTCTTGCAGCGGCAAGACTACCGTTAGTCGATTGATCTTTCATAATTTAATGGATAAATCATTGATGATTATTCATGAAGACTCATATTATAAGGATCAATCCGATAAGACGCCGGAAGAGCGAAAAAAGACTAATTATGACCATCCCTTAGCATTTGATAATGATCTGCTGCTACATCAACTGAAAGAACTTATTCATCACCATGCCGTTGATGAACCGATCTATGATTATAAGAGTCATAACCGCAGTAAAAAGACCAAACATCAAGAACCGAAGGACGTTATCATTCTAGAAGGAATCTTGACCCTGTATGATAAACGAATTCGGGACCTGATGGATATCAAGGTCTACGTTGATGCAGATGACGATATTCGATTGATTCGCCGGCTTAAACGTGATGTTAAAGAACGGGACCGTTCATTGGATAGCATTATTCAACAATACCTTGAAACGGTCCGACCGATGTTCCATCAGTTCATTGAACCAACTAAACGGTATGCCGACGTCATCATCCCCGAAGGTGGTCATAATCACGTGGCCATCGATCTGTTAACCACTAAGATCCGATCGGTTTTACATAAGATCAGAAATTATCGAAAGGACAATCAATAAATTAGCGATAAATAATCAAAATCCTTTGGTAATAGCTGATAAATACGCTAGAATAAATTTTGTCACTTATTTTTTGACTATCTTTGACTAAAGGAAGACTGCTCAATGCCAGATGAATCAATTACGCAAAAAATGAAACATTACCTGACGGCTAATCAGGCCAAAAGCGTAATCTATAAAATGAAAAAACGATACAGAATCTATCGTGCTAGCCAAACGGTGGGTCAGGTTCTGCATCAAAAATTTGGTTATCCTAAGCCGTCTTTCGTCATCTCAGGAATTACTCCCGATTCAGTGGAAAGACTCGGCTTTGAATGCATTGGTTCACCGTGTTTACTCACCATTATGAACGGTTCACGTGTGGTTAACCAATTCATTTTTGGTCACGTCTTATCCTATCGTGATGACCATATGGTGGCGGACTTTATGAACGTTCGGCACCTTAGCCTAGCCCAGATGCAGATGAAATTGGATCAGATCCACCAGATCAACCGATGTTTTCTGCCTAACGCTCGTTTAACGGTCCGTGATCACCAAATCGTGATCGCTCAGCGATTGTCACCGGAGACTTTCGCCAAGACCGTAATCCATCTTTTAGAGGATCAGATAGCTTTACAAGAGGGCTACGTGACTTTAGATGACGGTCACCGATATCATTTTTAAAGAGAGGGTGCCACGATGAATCAGCGCAAATTAAAATTAATTAAACAGCTTCATCAGATTTACGGAAACCGAATTGATTCCGTATTGGATGAAAATCCCGATTCACCAGTTTATACCCGAACCTGCCACCTGAACGGGATTCAGAAAATGCGAAAACGACTTAATAAATAATTGAAATTAGATAACAAAAAACGGTTTGAAATTTTCAAGCCGTTTTTATTTTTGTTTAATTAGGGTCAATTAACCAACGATCACGTTCAGTAACAGGACCATTAATAAACCGACCACGGAGATTACCGTTTCCAGGACGGTCCAGGTCTTTAACGTTTGACCAACCGTTAAATCAAAGTATTCTTGGAACATCCAGAAACCGGTATCGTTAACGTGGGATGCAGCTAAGGAACCGGCACCGATGGCTAAGACCATCAAAACTGGGTCAACGCTGGAAGCATGCATGATCGGGGTAACTAGACCGGCGGCAGTCATTCCAGAGACCATGGCAGAACCCAATGATACTCGAAGAATCACGGCAATCATCCAGCCCAAAATTAACGGTGACAAGTTAGCGTGCATCACCAGGTGCTGAATGGCGGTCCCGACACCACCATCGATTAAGACCTGCTTAAAAGCGGCACCACCACCAATGATAAACAACAGCATTGCGATTGAATTAACTGCTTTCTTAATGGTCTGTGAGATGTCAGACATCGTTTTACCACGGTGAAAGCCCATCGACCAGATCGCGAAGAGTAGGGAGATCACCATTACCAAAATTGGGTTACCCAGTGCCGTGAAGAGGGCGTCTAAACCGTGCGGGTCTTTGGGTGCTTCACCACCGTTAAAAATCATCTGATAGATCGTAGCGATGGCCATGAAGATGACCGGGAATAACGAAGTTAAGGCAGAAATCCCAAACTTAGGCGTTTCGTCTAACTTGAAGTGGTGCATCTTACCGATTGCGGGTAACGAATGCTTAACAGTAAAGGCGTCAGGGATGTATTTTCGGGCCAATTTCGAGAATAACGGACCCGCAATAATCGCACAGGGAATCGCAACGATAATCCCTAACAGTAGAGTTTTACCCATGTTAGCGTTTAAAGTTGCCGCAACGGCAGTTGGTGCCGGTTGTGGAGGTAAGAAGCCTTGGGTCGCGGATAACGCCGCTGCCATCGGGATCCCAAGATAGGAAAACGGAATTTTAGCTTCTAAAGCGATCGCAAAGACAATCGGTGTTAAAAGGACCAAGCCGACTTCAAAGAACAATGACATCCCAATAATAAACGATGCCGCGGCGATGGCCCACTGAAGTCGTTTTCGGCCAAATTTACCGATCAACGTTTGGGCAATTCGGTAGGATCCACCGGCATCGGACACCAGTCGGCCAATTACGGCACCGAAACCAAAGATAATGACTAGCTCTCCTAGGGCACTACCGATCCCGTTCTTAATGGAGTTCCCAATTTGCACCGGATTCATCCCTAAACCTAACGCAACCAAGATCGCGGTCACGATCAAGGAGACAAACGTATTTAATTTCAATTTCACGATCAGGAACAGCAGAAGCAGGATTCCCAAGATCAGAATGGCGATTTGCATAGCTCAACCTCGATTCAAAATTTTCTAAATAATAGCTTCATTTTATTATATTTTGGGTATGTTTTAAATCGATCTCGATAGATTTTCGCACGATTTAACGAAATTTGCGCTAAAATGATATAATAGCTACAAAATTGTTATCTTGGGTTAGGACTGAAGTGATTTTTAAATGTGTAATAAAGCAATCGTTTTTTTTTGATTTAGACGGAACGTTGTTAACCGATGACCAGCAGATTCTACCTTCTAGCGTGTCTGCAATTCATACGCTTCAAGCAAATCACATCGTTCCGGTCATCTGTACCGGCCGCAACATGAAAGAAATTCAGAGCATTATCGAAATTACGGGCATCGATACGTTGATTACCGAAAATGGCAGCTACATTAAACATCATCAAACGATTCGAATTGAAAATATTCGTAAAAAGGTCATTAAAGAATTAGTTGATATGGCTAATAAACTCGGCGACGCCGTAGGTTTCCGTAACGCCATTAACGTTGCCGTTACTAAAATCAATAAATACACCCGTAAGTGTTACGGTGGCTACTTCAAATGGGCTAAAGTTGATCCTTACTTTTATTTAAAGTCACCAATTAATTTTTTGAACGTCTTTACTGATGGTAGCGACGTTCAACAGTACCGGAATGCGTTTGCCGGCAAATTATCAATCACCCATAATGATCCGCACGTTTTAGACATCAATCGTTACGGTGTTAGTAAGGCTACCGGAATCCAGGACGTTCTAAATGATTTTCATTGGACCCATTTACCAACGTATTGCTTCGGGGATGCCGCTAACGACGTTCCGATGTTCAAGAAGGTTAAGCATTCCATCGCCATGGCTAATGCTGATGATGAATGTAAGCAAGAGGCCGAATACGTGACCGATTCCAATAACGACAACGGTATCGCTCACGCCTTACATCACTTTAATTTAATTTAATTAGGGTAAAATAAAAGACGATCAAAATGATCGTCTTTTATTAATTAACTTAAAAATAATCGTGTTCGCGAATAAAACTCTTAGCCTTAAGCTGAGTAAGTTGCTGTTTTAAAGCTTGATTTTCTTTAGTCAGCTTCTTAACTCGTTTAAAGGCTTTTTTCTTTTTCTTGTTTAACATCTTTTTTCGATCGTGTTCTTTTTCGTATTTGGCGTGCCAGTCGACAGGTTTAGCTTCGGCTTCGGTCTGGTCGGTCTGACTAGCGACACTTGATTGAGATTGATCCATAAGAGCTTCCTTTCTTACTAATATACATCCCAAAGGCTTCATTATTATGATAACGAATTACCATTAATTAATTCAACATTTTTATAACTTAGTGATAAACTTAATTTAGAGCTAAACGCTAGAGAGGAAAGTGATCTTATGAAAGATTGGGTTCAAATCATTATCGGCTTACTTGTTTTAGGAATTACATTATTCTTACTTGGTAAGTACAGCCCGTTACAGATGCTTAACTGGTTCACCGCCATTATTGGCATCGTTGTTGGTACTGCGGCATTAATGTACACTTGTGTCAACTGGGGTAAATATCTAGGTCACACTTTATAATCTAAGTTAAAAATAATTCATCAACCGGACTTCTGTTTTTAGAAGTCCTTTTTTATCATCTTTCACAGAACAGGATCTGAAATATGAGTAACAAGAGCAGGGGACTCACCTTAGACATCATCGGCTGTATCTGCTGGGGTGTCTCAGGGACCTTTAGTCAGTATTTATTTGAAAATCACGTCGTATCCGTCTGGTGGATCGCAGGTGTCAGAGCATTGATTGCTGGAATCGTGATCTTGAGCGCCTACAAAATCTTTGAACACGGTTCGTTGACTTCCATTTGGCACAACACTCATGACTGGTTAACGTTATTGGCGTTCACTTTTTTGGGGATGCTACCGTGGCAAGTAACTTATTTTCTGGCCATTAAATATAGCAACGCCCCGACGGCTACCGTTTTACAATTTACCGGACCGGTCTTCATTATTCTAGCAATGGCCGGGATTAAATTCCGCTGGCCGCGACGGATCGATGTCATCTCAATCATTATTTCAATGACTGGATTAATCCTGATGGTAACGAATGGTCAGCTAACTAAATTAGCGTTGGCACCACTTGGCGTGTTCTGGGGAGTTATGACCGGTGTTACTCAAGCCACCTATACGTTGATTCCTGGAAAACTACTTCATAAATATAACTCAGAATTAATTCTTGGCTGGGCAATGCTGCTAGGCAGCTTCCCCTTAGTTCCACAGATCCATCCCTTGCCAATGTATAAATTAACGCCAATTGTACTAATCGCGTTGGCCGTCATCATTTTTGGTGGCACCGTAATTGGTTATCTGTTCTACTTAATTAGTTTGAAGTATCTCCGACCTACCGTTACGGGGATGCTGGATTGCTTCGAACCGTTAACCGCTACGATCTTATCGGTAATGTTTCTTGGCACTCGAATGACGTGGATCGAAGTAGTCGGTGCACTGATGATATTGCTAACGGCCTTTCTACAGGCAATCCCAGAGAAATAATAAATCCGTAAA
This sequence comes from Acetilactobacillus jinshanensis, assembly GCF_004359375.1. Taxonomy (NCBI): domain Bacteria; kingdom Bacillati; phylum Bacillota; class Bacilli; order Lactobacillales; family Lactobacillaceae; genus Acetilactobacillus; species Acetilactobacillus jinshanensis. The sequence goes on from NZ_CP034726.1 coordinate 845,064, forward strand.
TAATGAAATAAGATTATCCATTTTGTAAACAAAAAAGTGATTCGTTACATAATATAACGGATCACTTTTTTTGATCTTATTAAAATTTAAATCTAACCTATTGCAAACGGTTGATCTGTTTCAGACTTTCATCTAACGAAGCATCATTTAAATGATACTTGTTACAGAAATTCTTCAACTGATCTTTATTTAAACCGGTGAATTCCTGAAAATCACTGTGCGACTGAATCGCGTGGTGCTTTAGCATGTATAAATATAACAATTTACCTGCACTTTTAACGTGATCGTCTTCGTTCAGTCCCATGGCGGCACGCCGATTAAAGGATTGATCTTCAATCGCGAGGATTTTGACGGCGTTTTTATTAGTTCGCTTAGTATCTTCGCGGAACCGTTTTAAATACTTTCGATTAACTTTCATGAAAATCACCTAAATTATTTATATAATTCTAACCGTTTTTATGCGATTCTAGTCGTTCCTGAACCTTATTTTCGGTCTGGTATAACTGGCGACGACTCTTTTTATGTAAAAGAACGTTGATGCCAACGACTTTCCGGCCGTGTTTGTAAGGTTTGATCCGAATGTTCATGTCGGTAAGTTCGTTAATCTCACGTTTGGCCGGGGCTAAAACCCGAGCTTTGAAGTTAGCGAACTGCGGATATTTGTTCCGAAGGTCCAATGCTTCACGAAGTTCACCCAATGAGTAGTTGAACCCTTTGCGTGAATTCTGCATTGAGTAATACGATACGAACAATTCATAAAGCCGAATACTATAAGAACTTTGCATCGTCATGATGTAGTAGTAGTTATATTGGGTAAAGAATTGCTTGGTCTTCAGCAGGAATGGTTTCAGTCGATCATCAAATCGAACCGTAAACGTGTTGGTGTTATGGTTGACTTCAACTTGCGAGAACCAACGGACCAACGTTTCACGGTTATGTGACTTCCGAAGCCAGAATGATTTATCGGCTAACCGCTTTAAATCCTGTTTAATCTTATGAACATTAAAACGATTTTGCTTTAATCCCATAAAACGAGCGTATTCTTTAATATTAAATGTAAAGGTTAGGTTCTTAGTATCGGAATTAATCTGCTGAATTAAATGCAGAATAATTTTCTGCTCATTAGTAGTCAAAGAGTAACGAGTGTTTTGAATCAGATCGTTACGTTTAACAACCGGGTAATTACGAACTTTGAATTCGTGTAATACTTCGGAACCACCTTTAAGTTTTTTCGGAACTTTAGGCATATTTAAAATCCTCCCACGCCTGCATTGTAAGCCACTAGATATTAATAAATCCACTAATTTCTAGTTTTTTATAACACAGCGTTAGGTATCTGTTATAGTTTAAAATCTGAAAATTTCGACATATCGTGAGTTTTCGTTATCACATCAAGATATAACAGCGTTAGATATTTGTTATAGTTCGCAAAAATAAAAATTTTAACCGTTAGTCATCTGTTATAGTTAATTCAATTTTTGAGTGATTTTTCGCGGAATTCAGAACGTTAGGTATTTGTTATAGTTAGAATTCCAAAATTTGACGAAATCGTGACAAGCCCAGCGATTAAATCCGTTATATTTAGGATGAACATCAAAGCCGTGCCACTTTTATCAGGCCTAATCCAATAGGTCTACACAGCGTTAGGTATCCGTTATATTAAACGTTAGATATTTGTTATATTTACCGTTAGCGATTTGTTATAGTTCGCCGTTAGATATTTGTTATATTTACCGTTAGCAATCCGTTATATTAAGCGTTAGGTATCTGTTATTTTTCCGTTAGACATCTGTTAGATTAGGCGTTAGCGATTTGTTATATTAAGCGTTAGACATCTGTTAGGTTTCAGAATTCCGACGTTAGCGCTCTGTTATATTATCGTTAGCGGTTAGTTATAGTTCCGTTAGGTAAATGTATGAGCAACGTTAGCGCTCTGTTATATTTCGTTAGTGCTTTGTTATACTTCAGTTAGTTATCCGTTAGATTACGTTAGCTGTCTGTTATATTAATTGATGCTAATAATCATTAACAACCGTTAGCATAACAACTCTAAGTAACGTTTAGTCTCAAAACCAACTAAATACTAAATAAATAATATATAAATACTAAATAGATACAACAATAAATAGGCAAATTAAACATGATTCCAATAAATATTCATATAATACATATAAAAGAGATATAAGAGAAATTGAATTAGGTCGAAATCAAAATTTGAAATTAAAGTTCAACTCTCTGTTTATAAATTGTGTCAAATTAATTTAAAAGTTATACTGAAATTACGTTAAGTTATAAATTAATTTTTGAACGAAGCACATCAAATAATTAAATAACAGATCGTTGTTCGCTAAAAATTATGTACTTGATGTTCATAAAATATTGGAAACATTTCATATATTAATAACTAATTTAGTTAACTTTATTTGTATAATGTAAATTTACTAAATATTTAAGAACGTTCACCATTTATATGAGCGCTTTTTATTTAAATAAAATTAACTATTGTTTGAAGCGTATTAGTTATGTTAAACTTTATATGCTTACTTACTATAAATAACTGTTAAGAAGGTGAAGCTTTGCAGTCCTTAATTAAGAAGTACCTTAATTGGAAGGCTGTAATCGCTGCCGTCCTTTTTCTTGTTGTCCAGGTTGCGTGTGATTTGTATCTACCGACCGTGACCGTAAGTATCGTTGATAAAGGAATTGTCCACGATGACTTGCCGTTCATTTGGCAACAGGGAATTAAGATGTTAGTGGTTACGCTTGTCGGATTATTAGGTGCTGCCGGAAATATTTATTTTGCTTCTACCCAGTCACAAGGAATGGGTAAAAAAATTCGGCTCGCTATCTACCGAAAAGTAATTGATTTTTCTAATCAGAATCTGGATCATTTTGGTGAAGCTTCATTGATCACCCGAGCCACAAACGATGTTGTTCAGATCCAGAATTTGATGATTAACGTTTTACGAATGATGATCATGTCACCATTAATGTTAATTGGTGCCATTATTTTAGCGTTCATTCAAAGTCCCAAACTGACTTCGACTTTCGTGGTTGCACTTGCATTATTAGCAATCGTAATCGTATTAATTATGAAGTATGCGGTACCGAAATTTAAAAGTCTGCAAAGACAGACCGATAGCATTAACTTGATCTTCCGTGAAGGCTTAACCGGGGTCCGTGTTATTCGAGCCTTTAATCGAGACCCGTATGAACAGAATCGATTTGATAAAGCCAACCGACGTTATGCTAAAACCGGAATTCAGGCCTATACGTTAGCCGCTTTAATGTTCCCGATTATGACGTTCATTTTGAATATTACTAATATTGGAATCGTTAGTCTTGGTAGCTTTTTAATTGCGCACTATGAACTACAAGTTGGTAATTTAGTTGCCTTCATGACGTATTCAACCATGATTTTATTTAGTTTCATGATGTTGGCAATGCTTTTCGTTTTCGTTCCGCGTGCTGAAGTTTCAGCACAACGAATTGATCACGTCTTGGATACCAAGAATACCGTTCGTGATCCTAAGCAGGCTACCGTCATCCCTAAGGATCGACCCGCTAGTTTGACTTTTGATCACGTTGATTTGAGATATAAGTCTGGTCAGAAGCCGGTCTTAAATAATATTGACTTTTCTGCCGAAGCAGGACAGACCGTTGCCATCATTGGTGACACTGGATCAGGAAAATCCAGCATCGTTAATTTGATTTCTCGATTATATGACCCGGTCAACGGTAACGTTCTGTTGGATGGCATCCCAGTTAACCAGTTACCACAATCAACTTTGCATCAGCGTTTTGCAATCACGATGCAAAAAGCGGTTCTATTTACCGGAAATATTCGTAGCAACATGAAGTTTGGTAACGAACACGCAACTGATGATCAAATTTGGGATGCTTTAAAGGTTGCCCAAGCCGCTGATTTCGTTAAACGAGCTGGTGGTCTGGACGCTAAAGTTGCTCAAAACGGTGATAACTTCTCCGGTGGTCAGAAACAACGGTTGTCAATTGCTCGAACCGTGCTGAAACCGGCTGATGTTTACATCTTTGATGATTCGTTCTCGGCACTGGATTTTGCGACCGATGCTAAGGTCCGTGAAAATCTTTATCGTGATCCGCGGATTCAACGTGCCGTTACCGTTATCGTTGCCCAGCGTGTTTCGACCATTATGGATGCTGATCTAATTCTGGTTCTCCATCATGGCCAGATCGTTGGCAAGGGTAACCATAAAGAATTAATGAAGAATAATAAGTTCTATCGTTCAATTTACAATTCGCAGATCAAAAAGGGGGCCGCTAAATAATGACTAAACCAAGACGTCAACGCCGGGCTACGCATTTCTGGCGGACTACCTGGCGATTAACGAAATATATGGCACCGTGGAAGTGGCCAATGGCATTAGCCGCATTCGCGATTATGGTTTCGATGTTCTTACAGATTATTGCCCCCAGTATCTTAGGGGATGCCACGACGGTTATTTATAGTGGGATCAAGAAGGGCCATCATCTTAGAATGCTTGGTCACTCCGTTCCGACGTTGCCGATTGACTACACCAAAGTTGGTCATATCCTAATGATTGTGGCGGTGATGTACGCAATTGCGGTCCTGAACAGTATCATTGAACAGATTATTATTAATTATGTATCCCAAAAGGCCGTTTACAGTTTACGCCGTGACTTTAAACGCAAGTTGGAGTACTTACCGGTCTCGTTCTACGATACCCATGACAACGGGGACATTATGTCCCGTGCCATCAACGATATGGATGATATTTCAACGATGATTCAGAGTAACGTTACCCAGTTTCTGATCAGTATCATCATGTTCGTCGGGGTTCTGTTTATGATGTTCAAGGTCAGTTTTACCCTGACACTAGTTGCATTATGCACGATCCCACTTAGCGGAATCGTGGTTTGGATCGTCGTTCCGAAGTCCCAGCAATACTTCATTAATCAGCAGTATCACTTGGGTCTTCTGAATAACCAGGTCGAAGAAAACTTTGCTGGTCATGACGTCATCAAGACGTTCAACCGTGAAGATACCGTTGTTAATCACTTTAAGAAAGAAAATGAGCGCTACTACCAATCCGCATGGCGTGCTCAATTCTATTCGATCTTTATGTTCCCGATTACGATCTTCATCAAGAACTTGGATTACGTTTTCGTTGCCATTATCGGTGGGATTGAAGTTATCAACGGTTCGTTGCCAATTGGTAACGTCCAGGCCTTTCTTCAATACACCAATATGTTTTCTGAACCGATCACTCAGTTAGCTAACCTGACCAGTACAATTCAGTACACCATTGCGTCAGCCGAACGTATCTTTCAGATTTTAGATGAACCTGAAATGTCGACAAAACAGCGTGACATTCCGGATGATAAGACCGGGGATGTCGTTGATTTCCAGCACGTTAACTTCAGGTACTTACCTGACCGACCGCTAATTCATAACTTTAATTTGGCGGTAAAACCGGGCAGTACGATTGCAATCGTTGGTCCGACTGGCGCTGGTAAGTCAACCATGATTAACCTCTTAGAGCACTTTTATGACGTTGATTCGGGACACATTCGGATTAACGGTGTTGATACCCGTAACATGACCCGGCCACAGCTTCGTAAAAACATGGCGATGGTTTTACAGGCAACCTGGCTCTTTAAGGGCACCGTTTTTGACAACATTAAGTACGGTAATTTACATGCTACAAAGCAGGACGTCTATAAAGCCGCAAAATTGAGTCATGCTGACGATTTCATCAGTCGCTTACCAGATGGTTATCAAACCGAGTTAAATGAGAATGCGACCAATATTTCCCAAGGTCAGCGACAGTTGTTGACGATTGCCCGAGCATTTATCGCTAATCCGAAGATCATGATTCTGGATGAAGCCACCAGTTCCGTTGATACCAAGACTGAATCCATGATCCAAGAAGCTATGGAACGCTTGGTTCAGAACCGAACCAGCTTCGTCATTGCCCATCGATTGTCAACGATTCAAAATGCCGATGACATTATCGTTATGAACCATGGTCACATCGTTGAAACTGGGACTCATAACGAACTGTTGAAGAAGCATGGCTTTTACTACAGGCTGTACAACTCACAGTTCGCTGGTGTACATTAATTTTGAAATTAAAAATAATTATAAAAAGAGTCGATTTTTTAAAATCGACTCTTTTTTGGACTTGCGAGAATCCTAACGCGTTTGTTAAAATGCAACCAATCCGATTTTTAAGGAGTTTTGTTTTTATGAAATTAAATTTAAGAAAAATGGTTACCGTATCAGCAGCCGCTTTGATGCTAGCTGGTGTTGGCGCATCCGCTACTAATGCTGGTACATCAGTTCACGCTAGTCGTCGAATCGTTCGAATGAGTAGCTTACGCATCCATGAAAATCGTTTAGTTCGCCAGGTAAATCATGATAAAGCACAATTTAATCGTGATAATTCTCAGCTTAAACAAGTTAAGCGGGAAATTGCTCGTTTAAGCCCGAAATCTAATAAGAAGGGTAAACGATCAAAGAAGTCTGTAAGACGGAATAAGAGAGCTAAAAAGGGCATTAAAAAGAATAATCGTCGTGTAAAGCATGCTAAAAATGTAAAGAAAAATACTGCCAAGCAACAACCCAAAGTAACAACGTATCGTACTCACATTGTTTTGAATAACAAGGTTTACACTGCTGAAATTATTTCTAATGGTAAAATTGGACAGGTTGTCCCAAGAACCGCTAAGTACGTTGGCACTATGAAAGCTTATGCCAAGAAATATACTAAGCCATTCTTAGCTGCTCGAAACGCGGTTAATGCAAATATGATTCAGTTTAAGAAGACTCATAATATGAAATATTATAAAAATGCTTTAAAGGCTAATCAGAGTCTTCGCAGTATGGCTGTAACACCTGTAAATGCAAGTCAACCTGCTAAAAAGTAATTTATGAAATTGATATTTATGAGAAGTCTGATTTTTCATCAGACTTTTTCTTTTGTCCTAATAACCAAAAAGCGCCCTGAAATTAATCAGAGCGCTTTTCATATAACACTAAAAATGGATTAAATTGCTTTCTTATCAGATTTTTGAACGACTGGCATGAACTGATAACCTGGCTTAATTCCACGCCAAGCCTTCTTCCAGTAATACTGACGAGAATTTTCAACGACGTTCAGCATGTCAATGATTCGATGATTATGCTGTTCGTTAGCTAACAAATTACGAAGATATGCAATCACAACGTCTTTTGGAATTACTCTTAACATGGAATATCGCCATCCTTTAATTTGTTTTCTTATTCTTTGTACACGTTCATAATATAATACAAATGTAACATTTGAATAAGATTTTGCCCGAAAAAGTTATCATTTGAAAACTGGATCGGGTGTGTGTTACTTTGACAATATATCGTGAATTGGGAGGCATTGCAATGGTTGATAAACAATCTTTAGACTATTTAGATCAGAGTATCGATGATTTATCCAGAGCCTCTAGTAAACTATATTTAGCCGAACAAAACATTAAAAACGAAAACGATAATGATGATAACGAAGTGCTTTTGGAATTCATTGATAATATCTACACCAACGTCATGGAATCGATGCACGAACTAAAAGCTAAGCAGCATTTATACAAAAAATATCCGAATAGTTAATTTGAATTTATAAATTATCAGCTCCGCTGACGGCTAATGTTGGTGGAGTTTTTTTAATGCCTTTATAAAATAAAATAGAAACCTTATTTAATAAAATATTAAATTTATTTCCAAATGTCTTGACATCTCGTCTCATGATGATTAAGTTATTAAGTGTAAATTGATATTGATCGTTAAACGTCATTTCAGTAGAGTTACGGCTTGAACGTCAGAGAACCGGTGGTTGCTGTGAACCGGGCAGGGTCGTAATTCAAAATACGGTGACACAATAATGTTTCGGAATTAATTGAACCGTTATCATCAATTTAAGTGAGCATTTACCTACTAAAATGGGTGGTACCGCGGTTTTGAAAGTAAAAGTCGTCCCAGTTATTTCAAAAAGAAATAATTGAGACGACTTTTTTGTTTGTCTGAATAACGAAAGGATTTTAATCATGTTTAAGAATTTGAGTTTGACACTTTATCAGGGCGTATATCTGTATCGATATTATACGAATACGATATATGCCTGTGTGAATTGAAGTTTTAATGGTTCACACAGGGGCAGACCCGGCTGTGTGAACTTGACGTTAAACAGGATTTAATGAAGACGATGCTCACAGCTATTCGGTAATAGTTGTGAGCTTTTTGTTTCCCATTCCCGCAGTGAATCACCAACTGCGGGAACCACATATAATTAATCACCTCGTTCTGTGTAGTTCTGGTTAGGATCCAGAGCTACACAATACATATTTTGAAGTTAAAGATTATTAAAAATTATTTTTGGAGGTAACATTTATGATTATTCAATTTAAACCTAATCAAGAAAAAATGATTGCTGAAGTTAAGAAACATTTTGCTGGCAAGACCCAGGTTTTCGTCCATAAGAACAACGTTGGTTTAGTTGGCGTTCAACCAGGTGATTTAACCGATACCGAAAAGGGCGCAGCTAAGAAAGTCATTATGAACCATCCTCGTGCCATTCAAGGCAGTCGCTTATTCCATCCCGAAGATACTGTCATCAAGACCAAAAACAGCATTATCAGTGACAGCACTTTTACCTTAATGGCTGGTCCGTGTTCAGTTGATGACCACGCTCGAACCTTACGTTTAGCTAAGGCTACGCATGCTGCCGGTGCGACCGTTTTACGTGGTGGTGCTTTTAAGCCGCGGACTTCACCATACTCATTTCAAGGCATGGGTGAAACCGGTTTGAAGTACTTACGTGAAGCCGCTGATAAGAACCACATGGACGTCATCACCGAAGTTATGGATCCGGAACACGTCCCAATGGTCGGCAAATACACTGATATCTTCCAAATCGGTGCCCGTAACATGCAGAACTTCTCGTTATTACGTGCCGTTGGTAAAACTCGTAAACCGGTCATGCTAAAGCGTGGGATGTGCTCAACGATCGATGATTTATTGAACGCTTCTGAATACATTGCCGCCGGTGGTAACCATCAGATCATGTTATGTGAACGTGGGATCAGAACTTTTGATAATAAATACACGCGTAATACCCTAGATGTAGGCGCAATTCCGGTCTTAAAGAAATTAACTCATTACCCAGTCATCTTAGATCCAAGTCATGCCGCTGGACATACGGATATCGTAATGCATGAAGCAATGGCCGGAGCTGCGATCGGTGCTGACGGTCTAATGATCGAAGTTCATGATGATCCGAAGCACGCTTTATCAGATGGTCCTCAAGCATTATTACCGAGTCAATTTAAAGAAGTTGCTAAGAATGCCGTTGAAATTCATGACATTGTTAAATAATTGAGGGTGCGCAAGTATGAAGATTTTGAACGTTAAAACGCCGGATGGCGATTACAATATTTTGATTCATCATGGTTTACTGTTAAAAGTCGGTGAATTAGTTAGTGAACGCTGGAAGAAACGTAAGATTGCGTTGATTTCCGATGATAACGTTGCGCCACTGTACATGGCCGACGTGAAAAAACAATTGGAAGCCCATGACTTTAAAGTCTTTACGTTCGTGGTTCCTCATGGTGAACAGTCTAAGTGTTTAGCTGAACTTGCTAAGATCATTAAGGGGATGGCTCACGATCGCTTTAACCGCAGTGATGGTGTCATTGCCCTTGGTGGCGGTGTCGTCGGTGATTTGGCCGGCTTTGTATCCGCCACTTACATGCGTGGCATTGATTTAATTCAGATTCCAACGTCCTTCTTGGCTCAGGTTGATAGTTCCGTCGGTGGTAAGACCGCGATCGATTTAGATGACGTGAAAAATTTGATCGGCAGTTTTCACCAACCTGATTTGGTCATCATTGACCCTAATGATTTAAAGACATTACCTAAACGTGATCTAGTCGAAGGCTATGGTGAAACGTTGAAGGTCGCCGCTTTGAACGGTGGTGCCTTCTGGAAATTCGTCCAGAAAGTTAATCAGCCAAGTGACCTATTAAAGTACGCTAGTCAATTAATTGAATTTGCCATTAAGTTTAAAGCAATTGTCGTTAGTCATGATGAAAAGGAATCCGGTGAACGGCAGATTTTGAACTTGGGCCACACGATTGGTCACGGAGTTGAAGCCTTGGCTCACGGTAAGTTACGCCATGGTGAAGCCGTTAGTATCGGTTTAGTTGCGATCTGCCGAATTTTTGAAAGTCATCAGCTTTCACTAAAAGGGATGACTGATCAGATCAAACACCGTTTATCCGTCGTTGGTTTACCAATTCACTCCAAGTTAGTTGCCAGTCCGCACCTGATTGACAAGATCAAGAACGATAAGAAGAACCGTGATGGTTACATGAACGTAATCTACCTAAAGGACTTTGGTCATCCCGTTATCAAAGCCTTATCGATTAGTCAAATCAACCAGAGTATACAGGGCTTAGTTAAGGCTCATCCGGACGTGTATTAGTTATGAAATCGCTTCAAGTTAACAATTTAACCCTGAGCAGCTCCGCACCCAAGATTGCGGTGTCGATCGTCGCTAAAGATTTAAAAAGTCTTACTCAACAATTACAACAAATTTCGGTTGTAAAGCCGGATTTGGTGGAATGGCGGATTGATTCCTTAACTCAAATGCCAGATCAGGATACAGTTCAAACGTGGTTGAAAAAGATTCATGAACAAATTACACCCATGCCATTAATTGCCACCTTTAGAACGCCAGGTGATGGTGGAAACATGCGCGCTAGTGAGGATCAGTATTTTAAATTATTAAGAATTCTGTCGGTCAATCCATTAATTAATATCCTGGACGTTGAACTTCATCACGATCAAAAACGAGTCTCATCGATTGTGAAGCGAGCCCATCAGCATGGAATTAAAATCATCATGAGTAACCACGACTTTAAAAAAGTACCCGCCAATTTAGCAATCCTTGATCGAATGCATCGCATGCAGAAGTTATATGCAGACATCGCTAAAGTAGCGGTGATGCCACAGAGTAAGACCGACGTGATGCGGTTCATGCAAACGTCACTGAAAGCTGATCAGTGCTTAGACATCCCCATCGTCACAATGGCGATGGGTGACCTCGGCAAGCTGACCCGAATTGCTGGATCGTTGACCGGCTCGGTAATCACCTTTGGTAGTATGAACACTCATATTGGTTCGGCACCTGGTCAGATTTCGGTTCCGACGTTACGAAAAGTATTGAAATTATTTAGTAAATAAAAAAGAAACAATTTACTTTGATTTAATAATAATTTTCATTAAAGTGTTGACAAGCCATACCTAGACGATTATATTATTAAGTGTAAATTGATATTGATCGTTAAGTGTCATTTCAGTAAAGTTATGACTTGTAAGTCAGAGAACCGGTGGTCTGTTGTGAACCGGGCAGGGTCATAATTCAAAATACGGTGACACAATAATGTTTCGGAATTAATTGAACCGTTATCATCAATCTAAGTGAGTAGTTACCTACTAAAATGGGTGGTACCGCGGTTTTTAAGATTAAAAGTCGTCCCAATTATTTTGAAAAGAGATAATTGAGACGACTTTTTTGTTTATATTCATAATTAATTTAAAGGAGTGAAATTTGATAATGCTTAGTTTAATGCGTCCGCTGTTACAGCGGTCTTCACATACTTATTATTCAGGCTTGTATCGATTTTATTATTATTTTTATTTTGGTACATGCCTGTGCGAATGAGAAGCATTATTGAATGCGGAATTTCACACAGGGGACAACTCGGCTGTGTGGAATTTCATCACTTGATAATTAATTCAAGTCAATTAATTAGGGGTGCCTCGCAGCTGAGAAAGTTGTGAGGTATTTTAGTTTGATTTGAATTTAATTAATAGGAGTATTTGATTTATGAAAACGAAAAATTTCCGATTGAAATTAGGTTTATTCCTTAACTACTTGGTCCATGGTTGTGGCCTGATCATCTTAACCCAAAATCTGGATAGTTTGGCTAAGAACTGGCACAGTACTTTAGCCACAGCTTCATTTATTCTGTCCGGCTTAGGGATTGGCCGAATTTTAGCTTACTTGATCATGGGCTACATTTCCGATAAGTTCAGCCGTAAATTAACGCTGATGATCGGGATGTTCACTTACCTGATCTTCTTCGTGGTAACACCGCTTAACCATAGTTTGGTAATTGCCTATGGCTTGGCAATTCTAGCCGGGATCGCTAATTCCGCTTTGGATTCTGCTACTTACCCGTTATTTACTGAATTGGGCTCCAAGAGCAGTTCTGATAACATCCTGATCAAAGCCTTTATGTCAGTCGGTGAATTTTCCTTACCGTTACTGATTATTTTCCTGAACGCTCATCAGTTATGGTTCGGTCTTTCATTCTTATTCCCAACCGTCTTCTTAGTATTCAACATCTTTAACATCATTACGTTGAAGTTTCCTAACGTTAAAAAGACCGAACAGGTTCAGAGTAAGAGCAGTGTTAAATTAAATAAGTTCAGTAAAACTTTAGTAACCGCAGCTTTACTGGTCTACGGTTACACGTCAATGGGGATTATGATTTGGTTCACCCAGTGGATCACGATCTTCGCTAAAAAGATCCAGTTCAGTGATTGGGTATCACATTTCCTGTTATCAGCTTACAGTGTTGGTTCGATCGTTGGTGTCATCACGACGTTCTTAGTAATGCGTCACTTTAACGTTCGAAACGGTTGGTTCCTGTTATCTAACCTGATTGGGACGGTTGCTTTGATCATCGTTATCATTAGTCGAATCCCAGCCATTTCCATGGTTGCCTCAATCGTCTTTGGTTTCAGTGTTGCCGGTGGTTTGATGCAGATCGCCTTAAACATTCTGTTATCAATCTTCCCAAAGCATAAGGGAATCTTTACCGCCATTTACTTTATCTTCGGTAGTATTGCTTCGTTTACCGTCCCGATTATTACCGGTAAGTTCATCGGCCTCGGTACCCAGAACATTTTAGATGGTGACGTCATCATGGGCTTACTTGGAATTATCTCAGCAATCATTGTCTTCCTGTTATTCCCAAAGACCTCGTCACTTAATCAGGCCCGCTTAGAAATCAATTCAATTGACAATCGCCTAACGAAGTTATTAAATAAACGGTTTGCTACCGTTCACTTTGTTGGCCAGCTGAAAAAGCAGCAGCACCTTGCCACTGAAGATAAAGGTCGTGAAGCTCAGGTCCTGAAAGGAATCGGCAAGATGAGTAAACCGCAGGCCATCAGCCCATATAATCAAGCGATCGTTCAGAACATTATGAATAATTCCAAGAAGTACGAAGATTTCTTGAAAAAGAATAAAAACAATAAGTAATTAATTGAAAGGAAATTACGATGAATTTTATTACCGCTGGAGAATCACACGGTCCGGAATTAACCGGGATTATTGAAGGTATTCCGTCCGGTCTGCATATCGACGTTGACGAAATTAATCGAGCCCTGCGTTCACGACAGGGCGGTTATGGCCGTGGTAACCGTCAGAAGATCGAACATGATAAAGTCATTATCACTGGTGGGGTTCGTCATCAGATGACGATCGGTTCACCAATTGCCTTACGGATTAAGAATATAGATCATAAACACTGGTCATACATCATGGATCCCAATACGCCAGCCAATTCATTTAATACCCTACGTCGAGTAACGCGACCACGACCGGGTCATGCCGATCTAGCCGGTGCCATGAAATATAATCACCGTGACATGCGAAACGTACTGGAACGTTCGTCAGCTCGTGAAACGGCAATGCGAGTCGCCATTGGTAATATCTGTGAACAATTGCTTAAGGCCTTAGGAATTACGGTCGTCGGCTATGTTCAGTCAGTTGGTAAGATCCAGGCTGACTCCAAAATGCCGTTAAACGTTAAGGAAATTCGTGGTTTGATCAAAAATGACATGCGGGTCATCGATGCCGATAAGGTCGAACCGTTACACAAGATGATCTATAAGACTCGTTGGGCCGGTGATACCTTAGGCGGTGTCATTCGAGTCGTTGCCAATGGTGTTCCAGCTGGCTTAGGCAGTTACATTAGCTGGGACACGAAACTTGACGCCAAGATGGCCTTTGCCGTAATGGGTGTTAATGCCATGAAGGGCGTTGAAATTGGTGACGGTTTCAAAGCAGCTCACCGTTTTGGCAGTCAGGTCATGGATCCGATCGACTGGAAGAAAGACAAAGGTTTCTTCCGTGATTCCGATCATTTAGGTGGTTTTGAAGGTGGCATGACCAACGGGATGCCATTGATTATTAAAGCCGCTATGAAGCCGATCCCGACTTTATACAAGCCGTTAAAGAGCGTTGACATCAATACCAAGGTCATTAAAAAGGCTAATATTGAACGTTCTGATGTGACGGCAATCGTTCCGGCTTCGATCGTGGTTGAAAACGTGGTTGCGATTGAATTAGCAAAAGTAATTACCGAAACCTTTGATGGTAGCAACATGAAACGCTTGAAGAAGCAATTTAGTGATTACCGTAAAGAATTAAAGAACTTCTAAGGAAGTGAATGAATTATGACTTCAGTAGTAATTGGCCGGGCCAATGGCTTACATGGATCGTTAACAATCCCCGGTGATAAAAGTATTTCTCACTGTTCCGTAATCTTCGGTTCGATCAGTAAGGGTAAAACCGTAATTAACCACTTTTTAAAGTCAGCGGATTGTCTGTGTACGATCAAGGCCTTTCAGCAGATGGGGGTCAAGATTGCTAGTCATGGTGATCAGGTCGTGATCAACAGTCAGGGCATTGATCATCTGCACGCTCCTAAGACTAAGTTACAGATGGGTAATTCTGGGACGACGACCCGTTTAATCACGGGCTTACTTTCAGGACAGCCGTTTAATACCACGTTAGTTGGAGATGCTTCGCTGTCAAAACGACCCATGAAACGAATTTCGGTTCCGTTAAATAAGATGGGCGCCAAAGTCAAAACGACTCGACAGGGGACATTACCACTGGAAATCAACGGTGGTCAAAAGCTGCACGGCATTAATTATGTGATGCCTGTTGCCAGTGCCCAGGTCAAGAGCTCGATTATCTTAGCCGCAATTCAGGCTTCGACACCGACCAAGATTACCGAACCAATTTTTTCCCGTGATCATACGGAACGAATGCTAAAGAAATTCAGCCCAAATAGTATTAAGCGAAACGGTCATGACATCGTAATTACGCCTCATCAAGCTTTTACTAGCCAAACGATTGACGTTCCTGGTGATATATCATCAGCCGCTTACTTCATGGTGGCCGGTGCCATCGTTCCCGATTCAGAAATCTGTCTGAAGAACGTCGGTGTTAACCCAACCCGAACCGGATTAATTAAAGTCATGAAGCAGATGGGCGCTAATATTCAGCTCAAGAATCTCCATAACCGGGACTCTGAACCCGCTGCGGATATCATCGTTAAAAGTTCGAAGTTGCATCCGTGTCACATAACTGGTGATATTATTCCGGCTTTGATTGATGAAGTTCCGTTAGTGGCCTTGTTAGGTGCCTGTGCTGACGGTGTTACTAAAGTTACTGGCGCTCAGGAGTTACGATATAAGGAATCCAATCGTCTAGCAACCACGACTGAAGAACTACAGAAAATGGGCGTTAAGATCAAAGAATTACCTGATGGCTTCGTGATCGACGGCAGTCAGCCTTGGCAATCGAAGACGGATGATCTGGACAGTCATAATGATCACCGAATTGCTATGATGCTAGCTGTAGCGGCATTGATTGCTAAAGAACCCGTTAAGATTCATCATGCCGACAGTATTCGGATTTCATACCCAACCTTCTTTAAAGATTTGAAAAAATTAGAAAATAAATAATTTATAAATTATACGTAAAAGATCCCTAATCTTTAATGATTAGGGATCTTTTTTAGTTATGATTGATGATTAATTTTCGTAAACGTTGGTTTTCATAAAGTCTTGAATTCTTTGAATCGCAACCCGAATGTCCTTTAAACTCGTGTTGGCATAACTGATTCTCAAATAACCTTCACCGCCGGGACCAAAAATACTTCCTGGAATTACGCCTACGTGGGCTTGTTTAGCTAAACGGTACGCAAATTGAACACTAGTTTGGTGAAAGTATTTAGGAATTTTAGCGAAGATGTAGAATGCACCAGTTGGTTTTGGACAAGTAAATCCAGCTTGGAGAAGGCCACGTCTTAAAATAATTTGCCGTTTACGGTAGATGTCTCTCATTCGAGGTCCGTCGTGATAACCATGTTTGAAAGCTTCGTTAGCCGCATATTGAGCACATTCGGTAGCCGAAACGATGTTGTTAACGTGAATATTATTAATGCCCTTAATTAATACAGCGGGGCCGCAGACTAGGCCAATTCGCCAACCGGTCATTGCGAAAGCCTTTGAGACACCGTTCAGGATGATTGTCTGGTTAGGTAGAATCGTGCCTAACAAAACGTGGGGATGTTCATAAGTCAATTCACTATAAATTTCATCACAGATGCATAGGATATGGTGTTTCTTGATAACTCGGGCAAGTGCTTCTAACTGCGAACTTGAATAGGTATTGCCAACGGGATTGTTCGGATAATTTAGGACTAGCACTTTAATCTGGGGATGACTTTTTAGCACTGTATCCAATTTATGTGCTGATAAAATAAAGTGATTGTCAGCAGTGTTGATATAGACCGGTTTGGCGTGCTGCTGAAGAACGTCCGTTGTGTACACTGGAAACGTCGGTGTTGGGATGGCAACTTCGTCACCGGCTTCTAGAATGGCGCCAAACGTGGCTTGAAGGCCTTCGGTAACTCCGGTCGTTACGATGATTTGCGTTTTGGGATCATAGTTTAAGCCGTACTTATTTTTTAGATATTTAGCGGCGTTCTGGCGTAACGGCAGGATTCCCTTGGCGTTGGTATAGTGGCTGTGATTGTGCTCGATTGCCTGGATCGCAGCTTTCTTAATGTGGCCCGGTGTCGGGACGTCCGGTTCGCCAATTGTTAATTTAATCAGGTGTGGGATGTTTTTAATTCGTTGGGAGAAATTATAGATTTGGTTTGCTGGAACGTGTTTAGTGAAATGATTTAGCCAGTGATCTGGGTTGTTCGTTGGCTGTTCTTTGGGGGCTTCATTTTTTGAATCATTGTAGTCGTTCTGGGTGAGATATTTATAATTTTGATTAGTTTCCGAAATGGTTTTCTGTAGGGCTTTCGTATCATGATTATTAATGGCTCGTCTGAAGGCGTTCAGTCGATGCTTGAACTGATTAATTTGCTTAATAATGATCTTTGGGTTGGATTGAATAAATTTTTGGAGAGCTAAGTCCTGTTGATCATCTTTGGTGTTGGCTTTTAAATTGGGTTGGATGTCGTGCTTAATGGTTTGATTTAAATTTAACGAGATGATGCTTGGCAGGCTGTCGATGAGATCAGAAAGATCGTCGTTAATCTGCGGACTGACGAGTTTAAGGCGCGGCTGATCCTTCTTGAATAATTGCTTAAGGATCTGGATGTCATTTAAATCGGCATCATTATTGACTAATAAATAAGAAATTGAATGTTGTTTAGTAAGTAAGGGATGTCCGCATAAGACATGAATGCCTCGTTTGATTAAGGGCTCTGCGGTTGATAAGGTGTCTTGTTGATTTTTACAGGTGTTGATAATAAGAGCCTTTGGATTAAGACGGATTGATGATAATCGATGAAGGTCATTAACAACATTATCCGTTAGTCCCGTTAAGATGATGATTGATTTATATTGGATTGCAGGCGTGATTTGATCGCTACTCTTAATATTGACGATCGTAACGTCAGGATGAGATCTGTAAATAGCGTTTATAATTGATTGACTTAATTGATTTGAACCGATAACTAGAATCTTCATAATATAGCTCCTTTAACTAAACGACATAAATAAAAAGGCCATGCGATTAATTTAACCGCATGGCCTTTTTGGGTCTTATTAATTTTTTATCCTTTTAAGATAAAAATCCACACGGCAATCTATTTTTGTCCGTGTGGATTCGAATTACTTAATATCTAACGATGAATGATTCACACGGATGCGCTTTGAAAGAAAAACAGAAACGCACCCATAAAAAGTGTTGATACATATGAGCTTAAGTGATTTGGCATTAACATCGTTAAACATTCTTTCTCTAAAATTGGTTTCATTAACAATTATATCGCGTTTAAGTCATATGTAAACATATTTATGAAATTTATTAATAAAGTTATTAAATTTATATCAGAGCACTTACACCATTAATAAAGTTCATATTTTACATATTATCAGAACAAATCTAATAAAATTATAAATTATGTTCATATTAAGTTGATTTTTACTTTTATATAGTTATAATGTTAATTGTAAGTTAATAAATAAGCTAATTAATTCTGCATAATAAATAACGAGTAGAATGATTACTTGAACGTCAGAGAACCGGTGGTTTGCTGTGAACCGGGCAGGGTAATCGTTCAAAATACATTGAGCAGATAATGTTCAGGAAAATCGAGCCTTTATTTTCGATATAAGTGAGTAGTTACCTACTAAAATGGGTGGTACCGCGGTTTTGAGTAAAAGTCGTCCCAATTGCTGATAATTCAGTAATTGAGACGACTTTTTTGTTTAGATGAAAGAATAAAGCAGTGATAACAAATGAAAGTTTTAGTTAACGGAACTGGTTTGATCGGTGGCTCTGTAATCCGTAACATGCGAAAAGCACATCCTCAACTTAATATCATTGGATCAGATGTTAACAAAGCTAATTTATATTATTTACTTAAAAAGCATTTGATTGACCATGCTGAGCCATTTATGAAGGCGGCATCCCAAGCGGACGTCATTATCTTAGCTACGCCGGTCAACGTAATTATTAAGAATTTGCATCAGTTAACTTTAATTCATTTAAAGCCCAGCGTCCTGGTTACTGATGTTGGTAGCAGTAAGCAGCTGATTCTTAAAAACGCTCAGCAATTAATGAAAAAAGGCGTCCATTTCCTGGGCGGTCATCCATTTTCTGGATCGCATTTAACTGGAAGTGAGAATAGTCGTTTAAATTTGTTTCAGCAGCGCGCTTATTTCTTGGTTAAAGGTAACGCAACTGAAAAAGACGTGAAGTTGTTTGAGTGGTTAATGAACGGATCAGATGCCATCTTCAAGATGATTAGTGCTGAACATCACGATCAGTTATTGAGCTTTATGAGTCATTTACCGCACGTGGTTGCGTTTAGTTTGATTGACACAATTGCTCCACAACTTCGCAAGATGGGGATTAAGCCGGCAATTGGTGCTGGCGGAATTCGTGATACGACCCGAATTGCGATGGGTGATCCCAAAGTGTGGGCTTCAATCTTTAACAGCAATTCAAAATTAATTACTGATCAGATCAATCGATTTGAACAGAAACTCAATGATTTTAAAAAGATTATTGAACATCATGACGTTAATAAAATGGAAAAAGATATTGATCAAGATAATCATGTTCGTAAATCAATGGGAAAGGATAAGTCAAAATGAAGTTAATTATTATCGGTTTCATGGCTAGCGGCAAAAGTACTATGGCAAAAATTTTAAGTCAGAAATGGCAGTTACCAAGTCATGATTTAGATCAGATGGTTCAGCAGAATGCTGGAATGTCGATTCCGGAATACTTTAAAAAATACGATGAAGCTCACTTCAGAGCTTTAGAAACGGATACTTTAGGGATGGCTCTAAAGCAGACCGGGATCTTATCTACCGGTGGTGGCACCCCGATGCGCGAAGTTAACTTCGACGCAATTCAAAATCAGTCAGCTCCGGTCGTCTTTTTAAACGCTTCCGATCAAACCATTCAGCAGCGTTTAATTCATGATGGTGCTAGTAGTCGACCGTTATTCCAGAAACTTGGCATGGACGGCATGATGCAGCTAAAACACCGTCGTCAGTTGACTTACGAACGTTTAGCTGATCGAATCATTAACGTTAATAACGAAAATCCGGTCTTCAACGCCGACCGGTTAGTAGATAAGTTAGGGATGGTCACCAATGGTTAATATTGATGGACACACGATTTTAACGGGGGTTCTAGCCCACCCGATTCGACATTCTAAATCACCGTTGATGCACAATAATTCGTTTGCGAAGCTGCACCTTAATTATGTTTACTTAGCTTTTGATGCTCTGAAGAACCAGTTCTCGGATGCCGTTCGAGCAATTAGAGCGCTAGACATGCGTGGGATTAACGTTTCCATGCCTTATAAGCAAGCCATTATGCCTTACATGGATCACCTGGATGAGACCGCAAAATTAGCTCATGCAGTTAATACCGTCGTCAATGATCACGGTGTCTTAACGGGTTACACGACCGACGGGATCGGTTTCGTTAACTCACTGTTAAACCGTGGAATTGGGATCAAGGGCAAGAACGTGATCATTGTCGGTGCTGGTGGCGCCGCAACTCCAATCTCAATGCAGACGGCGGAAGAACAGCCTAAGCAGTTATTAATCTTCAACCGTAAAAATGGGCATAGCTTTAGGAACGCTGAACGAAATGCCAAGTTGATTAACAAGAGTCATCCCGGTTTAGCAAAAGTCTTTGATTTAAATGATCGGGCAAAATTAAAAGCGGCACTTCATGATTGTGATATTTTCTGTGACGCCACTAGTGTGGGCTTTGGTAAATTAAAGGATCAAAGTGTAGTTACTGATCCATCGTGGTTCCATCCGGATATGGTAGTTTATGATACGGTCTATGCACCGTTAGAAACCTGTCTTATGGACGTTGCTAAAAAGGCTCATGTCAAACATGTTTACAATGGACTAGGGATGCTCTTAGAACAGGGCGCCGCTTCATTTAAGCTTTGGACCGGGAAACGAATGCCCGTTGATTACATCAGAAAACTGCTCTTGAAATCGAAATAGTAATTTAATTGAGAATACAAAAAAGACGTTCAAATTAATTGAACGTCTTTTTTGTGTCTATCTTTTAGGTATGTGTGTTAAGTTAGTTTTAAATTTAGTACCAGCCATGGCTCATCCAAAAACGTTTGGCGTGAACCCAGGAACCGTAACGGGTCTTAGCATAAGTATCACCGACTTTAACCTGATGCTTATGGTTTAAGTTAACGTGACCGTTCTTGTAGCCTAAGTAACCAGCTGCTAATTCCTGTTTACTTAAACCGTCACGGAACCAGTTATTCTTATGACTAGTTTGGGCTTTGTTATTTACTTTATTCATTAAGTTAGGTTTATTTTGAGCAGTTTGCTGCTTTCGAACGTTCTTCTTACTAATGGCAGTGGTGTTAACCTGACTAGCCTGTGCAGATTGCTGATTAATACTAGCACCAACACCAACAAACATCATTAATGAGAACAGCGCTAAATAAACTTTCCGACTTAACTTCATAAATAACATCCCTAATTTCGATAAATAGATTAAATAGATTTGCTGGCTCTCTGGCCAACTCGACATTTTATATAGTACGCTCGGAATGTTAACGGGAGATTATGAGAATATTACAGGACCGTTACATAAGATTAAATTCAGTAATATTACCCACACTAATTACTATCATAGCAACTTTTACATTACGTTCAGATTAATCAATTTTAAGAAAGAATAACAAATATTAAGATCACATTAAATATGATCACGTTTTGTATTATTTTGAAATATCGTGTACTTTATATTTGTGTACTACACATTATCGTGATAATCTTAAAAACGTGAAAGGAGCTGACAAGTTATGAATAAATATGACTACGACGTTTTGTACATTGGTGCCGGACATGGCACGTTTGACGGTGCCGCACCGTTAGCTAAACAGGGTGTTAAGGTCGGCGTCGCTGAAGAAGATCGAATTGGTGGGACTTGCCCAAATTGGGGCTGTAACGCCAAGATTACTTTGGATGCTCCCGTTAAATTAACTCGTGAACAAGAAAATCTTAAAAATATTTTAAACGGTCATACTTCAATTGACTGGTCAAAGAATATGAAACACAAACATCAGGTGATCGATGGCTTACCAAAGGCCATCGGTGGCATGTTGAAGAGTGATGATATCGATATTTTACATGGCCACGCAGCTTTAGTTGATAAACACACGGTCAAGATTGGTGATAAGACTAAGACCGCCAAGAACATCGTGATCTCAACTGGGTTACGTCCGCATCGGTTAGATGTTCCTGGTAAGCAACTCGCTCATGATAGTAAGGACTTCCTTAATCTGAGCAAGTTACCAAAACAGATTGCGATCGTCGGTGCCGGTTACGTTGCCATGGAATTTGCCACGATCGCCAGCGTCAGTGGTGCCCAGGTAACCGTCCTGATGCATCATGGCCAGGCCCTTCGTCGTTTCTACCAGCCTTACGTTAAAAAAGTAATGGCTGAAATGAAGAAGCAGGGCGTTAAGTTCGTTCCGAACGCTAACGTTGCCGGTTTCGCCAAGAGCGGTGATCACTTAGTCGTTAAGTACGGTCATAGCAAACAATTAAACGTGGATTACATCCTAGACGCCAGCGGTCGAATTCCGAACGTCGAAAACATCGGTTTGGATAAAGTCGGTGTTAAGTATGACGTTCGGAAAGGAATTGCCGTTGATGATCATTTACGGACTAGTGTAAGTAATATTTATGCTTCCGGAGACGTCATCGACAGTAAAGAACCGAAATTAACGCCAACCGCTGTCTTTGAAAGCACCTATTTGATGAAGCTTTTCTCTGGTCAAACCAAAGCTCCGATCGATTTTCCAATTATCCCTACGGTCGTCTTTACTTCTCCTCGTATCGCTGAAATGGGTGTGCCAGTTGCCGAAGCCGAAAAGAGCGATCAGTACCAGGTCGTTCATCACGACTTGACAGCGGACTGGTATCGTCAGGTCGATCAGGAGCCCGTTGCTGATGTCTCCCTTGTATTTAACAAACATCATCAGTTAGTAGGTGCTACCGAAGTCAGTGATAAAGCCGACGACGCGATTGATACGTTATTACCTGCTGCTGAACTGAAGCTTAACAAGCAGCAGATTGGTCGGCTTGTCTACTTGTTCCCGTCGATCGCTAGTGACGCCTGGATGAATCTCTAATTTAAGATACTCGTATGCCTTTCTCATATAAAAGAGATGCCGATTTTTTGGCATCTCTTTTATTTTTATATATACATCTTGCACAAAAGGGTTGTATACGATATAAATATGCCTATAATGATAATTGTAAATGAAGATAAACCATAAAGTTTATTTAGGATACACTGTTTAGAGAGACAGGAGGAATTCTCATGGTTAATGAAACTAGCGATCAAAAATTTGATCAAGATACTGCTAAAGGTTTGAGTTTAACGGATTTCGGTGCTAGCTGGTGCGGTCCTTGCCACATGGAAGCACCGATCATCGCTAAATTAGCAAAAGACTTGGGTAATAAAGTTAACGTCTACAAAATGGACGTCGATGCTAACCCAAAGACCGCCCGTGCATTAGGGATCATGGGAATTCCAACCATGGTCGTCAAAAAGGACGGTAAGATCGTTGACCGGGTCACCGGTGTTCACAGCGAAGATCAGTTGAAAGCCGTATTAGCTAAACACGCTTAACTAATTTTTGGAGGCCGTTGCATGAAAAACAGTAAGTACGAAGCAAACATCAAAAAATTAACTCCTGAACAATATAAATGTACTCAGCAGCGGGGGACCGAGTGGGCCTTTACTGGTAAGTACAATGATTTCTATAAAAAGGGCATCTACGTTGATTTGGTCAGCGGTGAACCACTGTTTAGTTCAGCCGACAAGTATGATTCCGGTTGTGGCTGGCCAGCATTTACCACGGCCATTCCAGGTGCTTTGACTTCTGACGTTGACACCCGTGCTGGGATGGTTCGAAATGAAGTTCGCAGTAAGAAGTCCCATTCGCATCTAGGTCACGTTTTTGATGACGGTCCAGTTGACAAGGGTGGCCTCCGTTACTGCATTAATTCAGCATCGCTGAAGTTCATTCCGCTATCTGACATGAAAAAGGACGGTTATGGTGACTACATCAAGTACGTTGGGTAAACAGAAGTACCTAGATGAGTTGACCTACGAAAGTCCTGACGTGGTGTTGGGTAACATTATGAGTGATTATCATTACTCATTAAATCTCCATGACATCATTGATCCGTGTGACTGGCTACACCATTGTAATTATCAGCATCTGAAAATGAACGATATTGATAAGAAAATAATCCAGTCTCAGCAGCCAATGTTTTATAATGCTGTTCAGCACCGTCCCGTTAATCGTCAGGACGTTATTAAGATCGTTAAAGAGCTCTAAATTTGCATTGCAGAAGATTATCAAGCAATAATAAAAAATCTCGGTTCATAGCTTTGGTGAATCGAGATTTTTTATTGTCTAATTTAATTTTTTAATTTATTTTCCAGCCGTTATTGGGTAAAACGTCACGTTTACTCATCTGTGAAACGTAAGGATTACCCTGAACGTAAAATCGAAGCTGATCTCCCTGGTTAGGTCCCTTGCTGACGCCAATTCGAGCGCTGCGAATAATCCGTTTAGCAGTTCGCTTATGGTCAAGGTCGATTCCCAACGGGCCGTTGTTACAAAGTGTCAAGCTATAACGATTATTAGTGATCCCAAAGGCCTGCATTAATTTAGCTGGGCCGTTAGTAATATTGACGCCACGTTGTTTACGGTTTCGCACCATAAAGTATTTGCCCCGAGCGGGCTCGATAGCCCGGATCATGATTCCACTGGGTTGACCTTTCGGTTGATCAACGATTCCGAAGACTTCCCTAGCGTGAATTTTATAGATATACATGGTTCCCGGAAGACCGTATAACGGTTTGCTTGATTTGGTGACGTGATTTTTATACGCATATGATGTTGAATCATTAGCGCCACCGTAGGCTTCGTCTTCGACGATATAGCCGGCTAAGGTTCCTTGAGAACCATGATAGTACATCGTGCGGCCGATTAAGTCTTTAGCAATGGCGGCCGGTGAACGATGGGCAAAGAACTGATCTAATTTATCTTTTAGAGTTGGGGTAGTGAACACTTCGATTCTATGGATAATTTCACCCTTAATTCTAACAGGATTTTTAGAAATCGGGGCTCGGAAAGCCTTTGATATGTTAAAATTAACAATACAACATTAAAATACAAGGAAAGATTAATCATATGAACGAAATTCCAAACGTTATTCATTACAGCTGGTTTGAAAAGGGTGCCATGCCCCAGGACGTTAAAGATAACATCCAATCCTGGAAGAGATGCTGCCCTAAGTACAAATTAATTTGCTGGACACCGAAAAACTTTAACGTTAATAAAAAATTATTTACCCGTCGTGCGGCCAAACAGCAAAACTGGTCAGCAATCAGTGACTACGTTCGCTTAATGGCTTTACGTCAAATGGGTGGTGTGTACTTGAACGTCCACACCCGAATGTTTAAGTCACTGGATCCGTTGATGCACCGACAATCATTCATCGGTCTTTCACGTCCGGGTGCCATTAGTGCTAACCCAATCTGGGCTGCCAAACCAATGGATAAAAATGTGACCGAAACGTTAGACTTCGTTAACCGAATTGCTAAACGGAACGATTTAGAAAGTCGTTTGAATGATCAGCCTTACATTACTTCAGCTCACTTCCTAAAGTACGCCTTGGCACCACAGGATGATAAGCAATTAATTAACCATTGCTCAGTCTTCCCAACGAGTTATTTTCATGCTCAGACCGATGATAACGGTCAACCATTAGATAGCACTGCGTACACGAGTTATACACCACAGCATCAAATGGCTATTGGTCATGAATTCAAGGCTCGTGTTCATTATTATCTAAAACACATGATTTAAGACCATGTTGCGAAATCACAGAATCCGCGTTATACTCAACATGAATTAATAAGGGTCTTTAATCCTAGTCCTGTGAGGCTAGCAAGATACCAAATAATTTTGCAATGAAATCAATCATTAAAATTATGAGGGGTCTGCTTGCCTAAAAGTAAGTAGGCCTTTTGAGTATCAGCACCCTTAAAATAACGAATGTCTGTGAGCATTCATTTTGGAGGTCTACACAATGGAACATGTCAATTCTAAGTCGGCTATGTCGCATAATCAGCGATTGACGCTGGCTTCCACCACAGCTGGTTTTGCTTTAGAGAACATTGATTATAACATCGTGTCGTTTACGATGTCATCAATGATTGCAACGCTAGGGATTAGTGCGGCTGCAGGTGGCTTAATTCCGTCGGTTACCAACGTCGGAATGTTGTTCGGTGGTGTGTTATTCGGTCTATTAGCAGATCGTTTTGGCAGAGTTAAAATCTTCTCGTACACCATTTTCCTGTTTGCGTTAGCAACCGGTCTGATGTACTTTGCCAACAACATCGATATCATCTATATCCTCCGTTTCTTCGGTGGTTTTGCCGAAGGTGGAGAATATGGTGTCGGTGTTGCGTTACTGGCTGAAAACTTTCCCAGCCGTGAGATCGGGCGTTTGACGTCATATGCATCAATTGGTGGCCAGGTCGGTGCCATTATCACTGCTGGTCTAGCTTCCGTAGTTATTCCGGCATTTGGCTGGCATGCCTTGTTTCTGGTTGGATTAGCACCAGCAATCTTCGCGTTCTTTGTTAGGCGTCATCTAAAAGAAAATCATCAATTCAAGATGCGTTCACACACGAAGAATTATGAGAAAAAGGTTTCAATTAAACAGTTGTTTAACACACCAAAGATGGTCTGGCAAACGATCGGTTTAATCTTAATGGTCGTTGTTCAGGTTGCCGGTTACTATGGCTTAATGAATTGGTTACCATCGATCATGCAGAAGCATCTGCACATCAGCGTTTCAAAGTCATCACTCTGGATGATCGTTACCATCATCGGTATGAGTCTAGGTATGTGGGCATTTGGTTATCTAATGGATCGATTTAGCCCACGGTTCTCTTACGGGATCTTCTTAATCGCTGCAGCAGCTGCGGTATTCCTGATCACCGTTGCCTTTAATGCGGGAACACTACTATTCGCATGTACGGTCGTCGGTTTCTTTACTAACGGGATGTACAGCGGTTATGGTGCCGTCGTTAGCCGGTTATATCCAATGAACGTTAGAGCCACCGCAAATAACTTCATTATGAACGTTGGTAAAGCTGTCGGTGGCTTTTCACCGGCAATCATCGGATTATTAATGGATAACTATTCATTAACGATGGTCATCATGATCCTGTCGGCAATGTATCTGTTCAGCTTTGTGATTATGCTGACGTTGCCGAACTTCCGGAAGTTAAAGAACGTTAGTAAAGCATAACTTTTAACTCTACGGAATGTAACTCTAATAAATAATTAATGCAATGTAATATGATTATCAAGCAAACTATGAAGAAAAGGGCGACCCTCTAGGGCATCATCCTTTTCTCGACCATCTATTCATCTCGATGATGAATAGAATGCCATAATCGTTTAATAGAATTAACTACTGATCGACAGGCATCGAGCATCGTCGAAAATTTTGACAGATCGACAGCAATCACACTTAGATATAAAGCGAGAATTACCAAAAACTGTAGAGCGGCCATTTTATTCACCGCCTTGTATGCTATAAATTAAGCGGGTTAAGCTTAAGCATACGTTAATTATCATATCATAATTGACAATCCGGTAATATCTGTTATTCTAGAGTTGAAATTGTAGAGCGGTCAATCACCGTAGCAAGTCGGTTACTTGCTGAACGATTAAAGTAGGGCGCTTTAATTAGCGCTTTTCTTTTTACCATTTTTAGAAACGAAAATAAAGAGACTGTCAAAATGACAGTCACTGATCCAACCCCAGAAAGTGTACCGCCATAAATTTACTGTAACTGAAATATAACTTTTCGGTAAATGACTTAAAACAACCCTTGTAATGATGGGTATAACTTCCGGAACATATTTGTAAGGGTTCATGAGAATTACACTAAAAAGACACCGTACTAATTAATCTGTCTTGGTAAATGTGATTTTTCTATTGTATCAATGATTATTATAAATAAGGCGACAGATAAGATACGGAGCCTTTGTAAAATTGAACAATAAAAAATCCTGATTCCAAGTAAATGCCAGAATCAGGATTTTTATTTATCTTTAATTAATAATCTTCAATTAATTCATTGAATTAATGTCTTTTTTAATACAGTCAGCTGAATGAGTTAACTTTTTCTTCTCTTCATTAGTTAAATTCAGATGAACATGCCTTACAACACCTTTTTGGCCAACGATTACAGGATAGGAAAGGTAAGTCTGGTATTCATCCCGATAGTTACATACCGGAATTTCTGTTCGGGCATCGCTCATAATGATTCGAGCTAACCTTACGGCTGCAGCCGCAATCCCGTACTGGGTGCATTGCTTATCACGGAAAACGACGAAACTTTCTTTGCGAGCTGACTGTTCAATGGAATTTAGGTCAACATGCATCTTTTTGGCTAACGGAATGATTGGTTGACTGAGCACCCGGACGGTTGACCAGGCAATGAACTGAGAACCTCCGTGTTCACCTAAGGTAAATCCCTGTACAGAACGTGGGTCAACATGAAAGGCTTCACTAACGTGTCGTTTCATTCTGGCGGAATCTAATAAAGTCCCAGTCCCAATAACCTGATTTTTCGGTAAGCCAGTGATCTTCTGATATAAATAAGTCATGACATCACACGGGTTAGTAACGACTATTAAAATCCCATGAAAGCCAGATACTTTAATGTGCTTAGCAACTGATTTAACTTCAGGCGTGTTCAATGGAAATTCAATCATCCGGTCACCAAAGCGCTTGGGGTCTTTCGGATGTAATTCAGCACCTAAATCACCTAACGTTGAGATAACGACGTCGGCATCCTTTAAAGCTGAGTAATCATTTTCTTGAATATTAACGTGATCGGGTAAATTAGGTAAGCCATCACGAATGTCTAAAGCGTTGGCGTGAGCTTTGGCTTTATTTTTATCAAAGATTACTAAATCATCAACGATTCCACTAGTTAAAAGATATTGAACAACCATGGTACCAACGTTGCCCATCCCGATTACACCAATTTTTCGTGGCATCTTTATAATCTCCTTTAATTCGGTTCAAAATCTAATGTTCATTAGCGAACTTCTGAATTCGTCGAACGGCTGCCTTTAACTTGTCAGTGCTAGCGGCGTAACTAATCCGTAAGTAACCGTCACCGCCGGGGCCAAAGACGGCACCCGGAATAACACCAACGTGAGCTTCTTTAGCTAGTTGATAACCGAATTTAAAGCTGTCCTGAGTATATTTACTGGGGATTTTGGCAAAGATATAGAAAGCACCGCTTGGTTCAGGACTCGTGAAGCCAGCTTTAGCTAGACCATCTCGTAAAAGATCACGACGTTTCTTATAAACATCGCGCATCTTGAGACCATCATCGTAACCATTCTTAAAAGCTTCGGTTGCGGCGTATTGTGCACACGTCGTGGCTGACGTGATATTAGCAGTATGGACAGAATTGATTTTAGTAATAATCTTAGGAGCTCCGCAGACGAAACCAATTCGCCAGCCGGTCATTGCGAAGGTCTTTGAAGCGCCATTCATAACGATTGCCTGGTCAGGAAGTAGTTCACCCATTGATGTATGATGATGAACATAGGTTAATTCGCTGTAAATCTCATCACTGACGCAAAAGATCTGATGCTTCTTAATCACTTTAGCTAAGGCTTCTAATTGATTACGGTTATAGGTATTGCCAACTGGATTATTTGGATAGTTCAAGACGATTGCCTTGGTCTTTGGATGAGCTTCTAACGTGGATTCTAATTTATCAGGAGTTAAAAGGAAGTTACTCTTGGATAGATTAACGTAGACCGGCTTAGCATCCATGGCTAAAATACTTGGAACGTATAGTGAAAAGATTGGGGTGGGAACGATGACTTCGTCACCTGGATTAAGAATGGTGCTAAAGACATCCCGAATTCCTTCTGATACACCTGCGGTAACGACAATCTGAGAATCCGGATTATAGTAAGTATTATATTTATCATCTAAAAATTTAGAGATCGCTTTTACGAAGCGGTAAAATCCCGCGTGGATCGGTGTAATGACTGTGATTATCTTCAATCGCTTTAATCGCAGCTTTTTTGATGTGTTCCGGGGTGTTGAAATCAGGTTCACCTAACGTAAGCTTAATGAGATCAGGAAATTTTGAAATCTTTTGATCAAAACCGATGATCGCATCGGGCTGCATCGTTTTGACATAGTTATTAATTTTGTTCGACAAGTCCATGAATATGCACTTCCTATTTTCCATTCATAATTAAAAAAGGCCCCACAATTCTTTTAGGAATCGTGAGGATTTAATTTCCTTTCATTAACTATAAGGATAATATAATCAAAATCATAGTCAAGAAAGCACATAAATTTGATTCGATATTATTGTTAATGTTTCTATTTTTTTAATTACCAACGGAAAATAAATGCATCACGAATTAACGTGATGCGCAGCATTGATTTTTAATTTAAACGGTCTTTAAAACGGCTTTTAGCCAGTTTCTTTTGCCGAGCCAGGAGGTCTTTAAGGAATTTCTGAACCACCATTAATTGTTTCTGGTTGCATTTGCTCAATTCCTTATTGATCGTCTTGACGAGCTGTGGCTGAGTCGGGTTCTTAGGCTCGATAAAGGTCGCAACTTCGAACAGACGAAAGAGGCTGTTTTCTAGTGATTTATAATTATTGCGCTTAACTTTGGCATAAAGGTAACGATTATCTTTATTAACTCCCGCAAAGTAATGCAGATGAGCCTGCCGAAGTGTAAACTTAAACTTGTTTGACGGCCGCTTATGCATATGAATAAACCAACCGACAAATTTCTGAAACTGGTTGAATTTACCGATGATCTGAATGCCGTGCATGCAGCCCACCACGTTGAATAATGGCGTGATCTTGTGGGGTGGATGGACGATCATTAGCTGAACCTGCGTTAACGGCAGGTGATGCTGAGCATAATGATACATCTTTCGCGGCACGTTGAATTCATTAGCTTGATTATCAGGTGTGATGATAAGGACCTTCCATTCTCTCATCTAGATCTATTTTACACCTATTCTTAACGGATAATGATATAATTAATACATAAAGAAGGTAATTTTTTGGCAAAGCAATGGGATCCACAACTATTGAAATCGTTAACGAACGAACAGACGATCAAGGTAGCCCCTGATTATGCAGACCATCGAGCTTTAACACCGATCATCGTCTGGTTCGTCAGGGTCGGTAATGATCTGTACGTTCGAGCGTATCGCGGTCCTAGGTCAAAATGGTATCAGTCTGCTGTTAAACAGGGGACTGGACAAGCCGAATTAGACGGCCATCAGTTAAGCGTTAAGTTCGCACCGGTCGATCGGTCTTCGTTCGTAAACAAGACCGTTAACCAGGAATACCTGGCTAAGTACCACGGTAACTCGATGCTATGGATGGTTGAAAACGCTCTGGATTCAACTTTGAAGGTCAGTCCAAAATGATGAAAGTAAAGTTAACTCGACAGGATCCAAATCGAATGCGAACCCGTGTGCTAGCCTTATTAGTTGGTTTGGCGCTAAATGCGTTTGGTAATGCTTTGACCGTTTCGTCGAACACCGGGTCAGCAGTCTATACCGCTGCATCAGTCGATTTGTATGAATTGACTGGGATCGGCATCAGTATCTACATCTTTGGATGGGGCTTACTGAACGCCATTATTAACCAGTTTCTGATTCGGCACGTTGACGTAATGCGTTTCTGTAAAGGAATTTTCTATACCTTTTTCTTCAGTTATTTTATCGATATATTTACCCACGGTTTAAACTGGCTGGGCTTACCCCAGTGCAGTTGGTTATTTCGAACGATTATTTCGTTGATCGGAGTTACCTTAATTGGGGTCTCAATCTCGATCTACCAGCGGGCTAATTTATTAATGCATCCAAACGATGATATGTCTAACATTTTACGTTTTGATTATTTACACGGCAGCGCCGTCTGGTCACAGGTGCTTGATTTAACGTTACCCGTGATCGCGATCATCGTCTGTTCACTAATGCTGTGGCATGTTTATGCCGTCAGCATCGCTACCGTCTGCTACTTCTTCCTGACCGGACCGGTTATCAAATACAGTGATAAGTGGATCTGGCCGAGCTTGAAGCATAATTTCTAGGAGGTGTTCCTCTATGAAAACTTGTCCACATTGTGGTCAGTTAATTAAATCTGATGCTGTAATTTGCCCGTACTGTGGCTACCAGCAATCTCGGATTTCACGAGATGAACATTCAAATCATAGTTATACCGACCCTGATCAAAACGAAGGTCAGCGTACTCATAACGTCCTGAAGTATTCGAAAGCTAAATTGACTGGCTTAGACTGGATTGCTTTGATCCTTAACGTTTTAGATGCAGGAACGTTGTTCTTCCTGGGTGTTCAAGGCTTGATTCGACCGTTCTACATCAATAACGTTGGAACGTTTGTAACCGTAATCCTTAGTCTTTTCGGATTCATCGCAATTTGTTTTCAGATTCATCAAAACAGAGTCAATCGATTGCCGAACTGGGCATCGTTTGTCGCCATGATTGGTGATCTTAGTGTCTTCTTTATGATATTCATGTTTAATCAACGAGTTTTACTGATTAGTCTGGTAATCCTTGTTGTGGCATTGTTGATGTTTGATCATGAATTACGTAAGACCTATTAAAAAATACATAAGACAGTAAAATGCCCGGATTTTCTGAAATCCGGGCATTTTTTGATGGGATTAAATAGTTGATTAAATATGTGGATAATGATTAAGGATTGACTAAATTTAAAAGACTTTACCTTCGAAAGGCTTAGTTGGACATGATTTAAAATCATACTTAGCAAGTTCATCAGCACTGGTTAAGTAGGCATCACAGCACATGCCAATCATCAAGTTGGTGTGTTCTTTTGGATCGAACTTAACGACGACGATCTTTTTACCGGCTTGTCTAGCCATGCCTAATTCGAATGACGTTCCACTGTCAACGTCGCCACCGTCCATGTCGATGATGGCAACGACCGTTTTACAGCCGTGAACTCTTTGAACGTCCAGATTATAGATTTGCCGGCCCCACTGAACGGTATTCTGTGGATAGTCAGCCTTTTGGTAGTGGAGTGGGGAATAAAAGCTGTGAACGGT
Source organism: Acetilactobacillus jinshanensis (assembly GCF_004359375.1). Classification (NCBI taxonomy): domain Bacteria; kingdom Bacillati; phylum Bacillota; class Bacilli; order Lactobacillales; family Lactobacillaceae; genus Acetilactobacillus; species Acetilactobacillus jinshanensis. The sequence goes on from NZ_CP034726.1 coordinate 878,193, forward strand.
CGGGTTCTTTTTCAACGCGTTTTCGACTGCGTGGACCCGTTTGATCTGAAGCGGACTGAAAAACGGGGCTGCTAAATAGACTTGATCCATAATTAATTATCACCTTTTAATTGAATGCTTATTTATTATTTAGCGTGGACTTTCTTTAAAGCCTTATCGATTTTATTGAGAACGATCTCTAGGTCACGATGGCTGCTTACAAAGTCATATTTGTCACCATCGATAATTAAGAGTGGGGATGCATCGTACTGTTTAGCCCAGACGGCATAGTACTTAAGTAAATTCTTGTAGTACTTCGTCAATGCCGGATTTTGGCTGGGTTGTTCGTACGGACGGTCACGCTTTTCGATTCGGTGAAGCATCGTATGGTAATTGACCTTGATGAGGATCATCAAGTCAGGCGACTTTTTATGAGCTGCGTACGGTAGTTCTTCCATCATGTTGGCCAGTAGGCTCTGGTAAATATCCCATTCTGGTTTGGTGGCGTTGCCCATTTCATAATTCATCTTCATAAAAAGACGATCTTCATAAATGGAGCGATCTAAGACGTTGTTGTCTTCCTGCATGGCTTCTTTAATCATCTTAAAACGGATGTTTAAGAAATAAATCTGCAGTAAGAAGGTGTATGGATTGGTCTTCCATTTACCTTCAGCAACTAATTTATTACCACGATAGAATAGCGGTAAAACGGGGTTATTTTTCACGGGTTCATAAAACGGTTTGGAGCCGAGGTGTTTTGACAGCTTTTCGGTTAGACTAGTCTTTCCAGCTCCGATAACGCCTGCTAATGTGATCAAGATGAGATAACATCCCTTTCCGTATCATTTGTTCAACGATTAACAAGTTACCACGAAACCGGCTTGAAAACAAGCCATAATACAAGATATAGTATATCATTTTGAATATGCTCATAGATATGGTACATTTATTTTGCAATATAGTGAAGACATTAACAAAGAATTGATAAATTATAATTCGAAGGGATGAAAACATCATGGTAAGAGTATTTATCAGCGCACCGTTTTTCAGCGATAATCAAGTTAATAAAGTTAAGACTTTAGAATGGGCTTTGAAGAAGAATCCCACGGTCGATAGTTTTTACTCGGCTCGTTTAGAACAAGGAACCAACTCCGAACCTGGTAGTTTGCAGTGGGGTAAAGAAATTTATCATCGTGACATGAACGGTTTGAAGTCGAGTGATGTCGTGGTGGCCATTCTGGACTTCGATGGCCATGATATTGATAGCGGCACTTCTTATGAGATTGGTCAAGCTAAAGCTTTAGGCAAACCGGTGATTGCGTTACGGACCGATCGCAGTAAAACTAATCTAATGATCGGTGCCAGTGCCGACGCGTCCTTTAATAGTATTAAACCTTTGGTTGATTATGACTTTAATCATGTTAAACCGAATGCCTTTAAAGGTCAGTTGTGCTAGCGATAAAAAATAGCCGCCAAATAATTTGACGACTAATGTATTTTACGTTCGAAAATTTAAAGACTTTATTTAATACCAGTGATGAGCTTGCCAGAACCGTTTAGCGTTTTGCCAAGATCCATATCGAGAATGGACGTAGGCATCAGCCACCTTAACCTGATGCTGATGATTTAGATTAATGTGACCGTTCTTACGACCTAAGTAGGACGGATCCAGCTGGAAATAGCCGATACAGCGGCCACCGTAGCTAAGGATGTTCCATCGATGACCTGATTCATGGAACGAGATCCAGTTTCTGGCGCTGAGTTCAGAGTTACTTAAGCCATCACGGAACCAGTCGTTTTTAGTTGGTTTCTGGCTAGCTTGTTTCCGGACGTGTTTAGCAAGTTTAGGTTTTTGCTGACCTTTGACCTGTTGCTTAGTGTTTCTGACGCCCTGATGAGTAGTAACGGACGGTTTGGTCGAATTAAGATTGTGGCCACGTTTCTTACGGTGCCAACGCTTCTTTTTATTGTTCATTTTACGTTGATGCGTCATCATGGCGCTTTGCTGATTACTTTTAGCGTGAGCGGAATGATTGGATTTAACGTTCGTAGCTGAAAAGGTGAGTAGTCAACAACTCGGCACTAAAGTACCGAGCTTGTAACTCACATGGCGACTAATGTTCAATAGTCGTCATACCTGTGGTAGTTAGTGCATACCTAACGGTATGCTTCCACGGCAAAGCGGTTACATTGACCTATCAGTATTCAGTGGTAGGTCGTTGGGCTAGTTGATAAGTAGCCCTAACTACTAGAGATATACTCCAATAGTTATCACGGTTGGTTACGTGACTTAACGTTTAAAACAAGGCGAGTTGCCCGTTATCTTTGATAATCAGATTAGGATTAATCGTTGGCTTGAAGTGCTTCTTGATTGATTGCACTTTTTGCTGACCGAGCCATCTAATGTTCATTGCTCCGATACGGTCGTCATTCGAGCTATATTCACAGTATTCACAGATATACTTATGGATATGGTGCTGACGATTTTGAGCTAGAACTCGTCCGCAATGCGGGCAACGCTGACTAGTGTATTTAGGATTAATTTTAATCACGATTGACTGGTTGAGTTTTGCTTTGTATTTAAGAAACTGTTCTAATTGGTAGAACGTCCAAGTTACTTGCGAGTAACGGTATTTCTTAGATACCTGTTCAGTGCTAAATCTAACGCCACGTAAATCTTCTAAAACGAACGTAGTTCGTTTGCCATAATGTCTGACGAGTGCCTTACTGACACGGTGGTTTACATTGGTCATCCAACGGTTTTCTCGTCCACTTATTGATTTTAATTTACGTTTTGCTGATTTAGTTCCCTTAGCTTGTAGGACTGCACGGTGCTTTAAGAAATGACACCGTTTACGTCTAATCTTCAAGCCGTTAAAGCTCAATGAGTGCCTATGATTATCATAAGTATACGCTAAAAATCTTAATCCACGGTCAATACCTACGGTATTCTCAGTTTGCTTATGATAATCGAAATCTGGGGTATCAACAGTACATGCAATATGCAAGTACCAGTGTCCTTGTCTGTTAAGCAACTTAGCTGTGCCTAACTTATGTGTCATACCGAGATATTTCTTAAAATATTTTGGTAAATAGTAATCAAGGACAGCACGCTTTTTAAGGGTATTGACTGATAAATGATTACAGTTATCAGTCAAACTCCAGTCACGGTTAGCTACTAAGTCAGCTTGAGGTCGATTAAATTTAATCGGGTTCCACAGCCAACCAATATTCTTATAACCGTGATACCACTGTTTAGTGTTCTGATTTTGAAACGAATAAGACTTGTGCCGAAGTTGCGTATCTACACTTTGGTATCGGGCTTTAATCGTTCTTGGGACTGATACTGCTAATTGAGATTTAAGTCCGTATTTAGCTCGTATCGTTCGGTATGTTAAACAATGGAATGCCGTAACCGAAAGGTTACAGTTATGCTTAAAGTAAACTCTTGAAGCATAATTACAGGCTTTACGATATTGCTCACAGACTTGTGAGAATAGTAAGCCTTGTTGCTGACTAGGATATAACCTAGTTTTTAATACGATTGCTTGTTTAATAAGGAGTTCACCACTTTTCTACGAAGTGCAGTATATTAGATAATCCCTATTACCACAAGCATTTTGACTACAACTTGAAAGGAAGTGAAGAGCAAAATCTACGCAATGCCTCTCGGCAATAAATTACCGAGTATCTTTGCGGATTTTGCTCGATTTAGATGAAATTATGGATAATAAACCAGTCATCAATTTCTTACCTAATTTTTTCATGAATTTCACCTCGGATTAAGACCACATTTTTATAATAGCTCATTATGAAAATGTTCGTTAATTTCAGGTGGCAGAAAAGTAAACCCTTTGTACTCCTTACTGATTAGTAGTAATCTTAAGTAAGTGACAATTTAAAAGAAGAGGGCGTATATTTAATGAGTAAAAAATATGACTATGACGTAATTTACATCGGCGCTGGTGTTGGATCAGTCAACGGTGCCGTACCGTTGGCCAACCGTGGCTACAAGGTTGCGATCGTTGAATCGCAAGCTATCGGTGGTACTTGTCCGAACTGGGGCTGTACAGCTAAATATACTTTAGATGCGCCCGCTCAGTTAGCTTACCGAGCTAACCAGTTCTCACATATCTACGGTGGCAATATACTACACGTTAACTGGAAACGTGACATGGCACGTAAGCACCGCAATATTGATAGTGGTCCGGCCACCGGAATGGAACACCGGATCAAAGCCGCCGGGATTAAGACTTATATGACTCACGGGACCTTATTGGATAACCATACCGTTAAGGTCGATGATCAAAAGATTACCGCTGATAAATTAGTCTTGGTCCCAGGGATGACACCGCACCATTTAAACGTTCCCGGAACTGAACTAACTCATGATAGCCGGAACTTCCTATCATTAGATGATTTACCGAAACGGATGGTTGTGATCGGTACCGGTTACGTTGGGATCGAATTGGCAACCGTTGCGAATGCTGGTGGTGCTGACGTCACCGTCATGATGCACCATGATCGCCCGTTACGTGGCTTCTATGAACCATTTGCTGATCAATTGGTTAAGAGCCTAGAAAAACAGGGGATGCACTTCGTTAAGAGTGCTAAAGTTGCTGGCTTCAAGAAGTCGGGTAACCACTTAGTTGTTGAATACGGTGATCATCAGGAATTAGCTACTGACTATGTCTTAGACGCCAGTGGCCGAGTACCAAACCTTAAACATTTAGGCTTAGAAAATACCAACGTTAAATACAACCGTCATGGAATTGAAGTTAACGGCTACATGCAGACCAGCGTACCAAATGTTTACGCTACTGGGGATGCGATCGACAGCAAGATTGAAAAGCTGTCACCAACCGCTACTTACGAAACCAAGTATTTAACTCGCTTATTGACGGGTGAAACCAATAAACCAATGGCAATGCCTGCTGTACCGACGGCCGTCTACTCGTCACCACGAATTGCGAAAGTTGGAGTCGATGTGGATCAGGCTAAAGCAGGTAACCAGAAGCATCCCGGCAACTTTAAGATTGTTACCAAAGATCTACGAAATCACATGTGGTACAAAGCTACCGGCCAGACACACGTTGCCGCTCGAGCATTAGTCTTTAACCGTTTTAACCGATTAGTTGGTGCTGAAGAAATCAGTGGCCGTGCCGATGATGCCATTAGTATGCTCGCTATCCTGATTTCATTACACGCCACCAATGAACAAATCGAAAACATGGTTCGCTTGTTCCCATCACAGGCGAGTGACTTATTGAGTGATTTTTAAACGGAGGTTCAATTTATGAAAAATACACAATCGTTTAATACACCAAAGGGTCTAGAAGATGTTAAGAAGAATTTTGAAGCTTGCCAAAAAGCTGTTAAGCAGGGTGATCACAAAGCAGCCGCTAAGTATTACGACGCTGCTTTTCAGGCCACATACCTATTCCCGCCTTGCAACGTGGTAAGTTCATTACGCAATGACTTTACTAATTACCAGTTCAAGAACATTCCTGGTGATTTAAAGGTCATTAATGACAGCCGAGATAAAATCAGATATTAAACCCGCTAAAGGATGAATTATTGTGATTGATACACAAACGTTATTCAACGAATTAGCACGAATTATGAATGATAATGCAGACGACTTCTACTGCCGGGTTAGTCTAGATCGCTACTTCGAACCAAATCGTGACAAAGATTTAGACTGGACCTGGAAAGCTGTTGTCGGCCACAAGTATGATCATCGGTTTTACGTTACGGTGACCAGCTTTGGCGTTACCAATGCTTCATCACTTTTAAGTAGTGACTACAGCGAAGAAACCAAGAAGCACGCTTATCAACTCTTAAATTCCTACGCTAATTACTTATCAACGATTTATGATAAGGTAGTTGCTAAGATGAACCAGAATAAATAGTCAAAATTAATTAATCAATTTGGAATCCCGTTTGGCGGGATTTTTTTATTTTGGAGGGTATTATTCGTGAAAACATTATTTATTAACGCTAGTATCCATCGACACGGTCACGTGGCTAAAATGGCACATACTTTGATTGGTGGAATGCCTGATATCACGGTGAACTTAATTGATAAGAACATCAAACAGATTGGCCAGCAGGGTAGTCATCAGGATGATTTCGCGAAAATCTGTCAGGACGTTAAAAAGGCTGACGTGGTTATATTAGGAACGCCAGTATACTGCCTTGATATGTCAGGATATCTGAAAACGTTTATCGATCGAATGAGTGAAATCTTGGTTAACCATCTGCCCAACCCGTTTTATGGTAAAAAGATCGACCTGGTCATTAATTACGAAGTTAATCCGGAAGCCGTCAAGCACATCTCGGTCGTGGTCGAGTGTGAATGCCATGATATGCACATTAAATACGGTGGTGCCGTAAGCTCATTGGTAGAAGCTAAAAAACGACCACTGTAATAGTGAATAACACAAGTCATTTTATCGTGTAATCTGCTAAAATTCGTTATAGATTGAGTAAGAATCGAGGTAATAACATGAATGCTGAAGAAAAGAAGAAATTCAGACAAAAGATGGCTCACATGTCGATGTTTCAGATCAAGGAATTAGCTAATCGAACTCATAATCCATCATCTAAAGATAAGGTTCGGTTGAATAAATGGATGGAGTCACCTGATTACCAGGCCATCAAGGAAAACGATACGCCTGGATCAACGTCTGATCCGCACGAAGACGCTGATGAAGCCATCACTAAGTACTTGCCAAAGATCAATCAACATTTAGCTAGGATTGAACAATTACTAAAGAAACTGAATCAGCAAAAGTAGACGATGATTGGATCTGATTTTGTTGAACATTATTGATCGGAGATGGTAATGTGTCACCCCAAGAGACGATTTTTTGGACAGTGTACGCACCGTTGATTATTGCGTTAGTTAGTGTCTACATTAATAACAGTGGTGATATGTATGACCTTAGAATTCACCGAATTAACCGAAGCATTGCGGCGTTGCACGGGGTCAAAAACGCAATGATCCGTCGAATTTATCAAAGATTGATAACTGATAAGGATCATCATCGGTTGGTCTATCAGGATGTTCGACATTTAGAGCCCTTATTGCTTAATATGTATTATCATTTATTCAATTATTTAAACGATCTTAACCTTAATATGTGCCACGTCAGGATGAATACCAAGCAAAGTTGGTACACTTGGCATTATTTAAAGAATATTTCCCGATATATTCAGCAGGTTCGAACGCTTACCTTTGACGTCTGGGTACCACTTGAGTTTTACTTGCGGCATTCAACCAAAAAGGAACAGGAGAGCAGCAAATATACCACTCAAGTCATTAACCGGTTCTTTAAACACGCTAAACCGCAGTCAATGGACGAGATTATGCATTCGTTAAAATATTTGGACCGTGATTTGGTTAACTTTAGAAACCTGTTAAATCCATTGCGTAATCAATGGTTGATCACTTACGAATTCAAACGGCCGTTCTTGGGTGAGCAGTTAATTAAACGGTATCACATGAAATTTTAGTGAACCCAATAGATAATTACGGCATAGACGACGATCGTTCCCAAAAGCATAAGTACCGTACTCCAGGTAATGGATCGCACGTAGCAGATATACATAATTAACCCAATGAAAACTAGGGTACTGATAATTAAAATCAAAAATGACATGGTATGGTCTCCTCATTTATGCATTACATTCATGGTAAATAAGTCTAGGGGTGAATGTGTGTTGATAAATAAGGTGCTAAGATGTTAATTTTACAATAAAAAGGACGTTACTAAATCGATAGTAACGCCTGCTGCGCTTGAAATAGCGCCTTTTTTATTAACTATTACTTCGTTACCTGTTTGTTATATTTAGCGTAGTAGATAATCGTCATAATGATTAAGAAGACGACACCTAACAGTAACGGAATCTGGGTATCAGGGTTTAAAGCCATAAAGATAACGGTCAATCCTAACATGATAAAGACGAAGTAATTACTGGTTGGTGAGAACGGCATCTTGAATGGATGTTTTTGAATAATTGCCGGACTTTCTTGTTTTCTGAATTTCAGCTGGCTGACCAAAATTACGAACCACGGTACCATGCCAGGTAGAACACTTGAACTGTAAATCATAACGAAGACTTTGCTGCCATCGTTAAGAACCATTGGTAGAACGATGCTTAGAACGACACCTAATAACAGACCAATCGCAACGGCAAGAACCGCGATGTATGGAACACCGCGTCGGTTCAATTTAGCGAAGCTCTTCGGTAATTCGTGCTTCTTAGCTAGTGCGTAAGCCATGCGACTGATGTTATAGATTCCTGAATTACAACCTGAGAAGGCTGCGGTCAAAACAACAAAATTAATGATTCCGGCAGCCACTGTAATGCCTAACTTAACGAAAATTTCAACAAATGGCGAACCGATGGTCTTTAATTCGTTCCAAGGGTAAATACTGATGATTACGAAAATAGAACCAATGTAAAAGATTAAGATTCGATAAATGGTCGACTGAGTAGCTTTAATGATCGACCGCTTTGGGTTCTTAGCTTCACCAGCGGTCGTACCCATGAATTCAACGATGCCTTGATATGAAGCTAAAACGATCGCAAAGGCGAAGAAGAAACCTTTTACGCCGCCGGCAAAGAAGCCGTGGGTCCAAAGGTTACTGATGCCAGTGGGATGCATCCCGTTACCGAAGCCAAAGAGGATCACACCAAATCCAGCGATGATCATTAGAATAATGGTGAAGACCTTAATAAACGAAAACCAGTATTCAAGAGTCCCGAATGATCTGACCGAAACTAGATTAATGCTTTCTAAGAAGACGATTGCGATTAAACTTGGGATCCATTTCGGTAGGTTTGGCCACCAGAAACTGCAGTAGACACCCATGGCGACAACTTCACTCATGCCGACCATGACCCATTCGAAGATGTTACTCCAAGCTGACAGGTAACCGAATACCGGGTGCATATATTTAGTAGCAAAATCGGCAAATGATCCCGTGACGGGCTTGATGTATAACATTTCACCTAGAGCTCGCATAATCAGATACATAACGAGTCCAGCTATAGCATAGTCAATTAAAACTGAAGGTCCGGTCCAGTCAATCGTGGAAGCCGAGCCCATAAACAAACCAACACCAATCGCTCCACCAAGGGCGATCATCTGAATTTTTCGCGGTGTTAACTCACGTTGAAGATGTCTAGCATGTCGAACCATAATTACAACCCCTTTCAAATTAGATAACTAAAAAGCCACGCAAGTTTCTGAACCGCGTGGCTTAAATTTTTAATTTGATCAGGTTCGATTACTTGGCTCGTTAAGCTACGCAGTCCAGAATTATCCTCCTGCGTAGCTTAATAACAATCAATACGTTATTAATTATTCCCGCAGGTTTTCAAAGCTAGAAGATGAAGAACTCGTGCTTTGAGAATCTGTGGAGGATGTTAGTAATAAATTGAACTGTCTAATTAATAACATATTGATTACATCTCTTTTCACAACCTAATATAGCATTATTAATTCTAATGTAAACTATATTTTATAAATTAATTTATATTTTTAAGATAAGGTTTCTATATATGATAAGAGGATAATCCTACATTAGATAAATTTCGTTTGAATAATCTCCGACACCATGAGCTTTATAATCTACATCGCATTATTAAAGGGGTACTATTCAAGTGGAAAGTAAATAATGGATATGTGTTTTGTTTAGGAGATGTGCCCCATGAGTAAATCAGAAAATGACTTCAGATTTAAGCGGATTATGGTCGGAATGGATGGTTCCTCCGATTCCGTATTGGCATTTCGTTATGCAGTCAGCCGAGTCAAAAACACTGACGATCTATTAATTTTATGTACCGTAATGAGTGAACGGCACGAAAACGTATTCCAAAGCCTCGAACCAAGCTTCGTTTACGGTGAAAGTGACGATGCCGTCAAGTATCTCAATAAATATAAGAAATTTGCTGAAAAGCAGGGCGTTAAGCACGTTAAATTAGTTCTTGATGAAGGTGAATCCGCTGGTGAAGTCATCATTAAGGACGTTATTCCGCATGTTGAACCCGATTTACTGATCATTGGATCAAAATCTAAGAAAGGGATTGCTAAGCGCTTCGGTAGTCAAGCCGCATATATGGCTAAGTATGCAAACATTCCGGTAATGATCGTTCGCTAATTTACATATTTATTTTTGGAAAATTGTTCGCTCAACCTAAATTAATGTTTAAGCAATGTTAAAAATGTTAAAATAACGTTGTTCAGGATAATAACCTGAATAAACACTAAGAGATGAGAACGTCTTTTCGAGACGTTCTTTTTGTTTACTAAAAATCGACATGTAATACCTTGGAAATTACCACGAAGTAAACTTGCAATGGTGTTTAATATAAGAATTGCAAAAAGGTTTCTATGTCCTATGTTAGTTGTCGGATGCCACAGTGTGTTCGTCTGGCGCATGGCAAGTCCAAGTTATCGTGTAAAAGCGTTTGTGTCTGTTGTGTGTTTGAGCTAGCTTAGAAACTAGGCCTTTTTGTTTTTGTCTAATTTTTGGTTATAAATTGGATGTTACTGGTATAATGATAATCGTGAGTATATTACTTTGTAATTGAAAAAGGGATGTCAGTGATGACACCCCCTTTTTTAGTACCCAGTGAGTATGATAAACTTACAAGTGAAAGAATTATTGAATAATTCTTTTGTCAATCCACTAGGGCGCCATTATGGCGTCCTTTTTATATGCAAAATAATAGACGCCCAATTTTTAGTCGGGCGTTTTTTGGTATTTTCATTGATAAAAAACATAATGGTTCAGTGATGTTTTAGTGATATAATAAAAATGTTTTGTGAGTCTAAATTAATGCTTATGAATATTACCCTTATTTTTAGTGATTAATAAGCACTAACTTCACATTTCTTTCTGCTGTATGACTATTGTCAACCCGGTCGTCAATGTAATTTTGACGGCTTTTTTTGTTATCAAAAGGCACGTTATTTTGTTAGTAACGTGCCTTATATGTTTTGTGAGTCGTAGTTATAATTTATTCTAAGTCTCTTTTAGCATCTAATTTTGCATCTTGAGCAGTATAAGCTAGTGTATTTGGATGACGATTGATGATCTCGTTCATACTGGAATGAGTGTTGTGATAAATCATTTCAATGTCCATCGGTTTAGAAAGGTGAGTGATCTTACCGTTATTTAATCTGCTGATCATGACTAATTCATGAGCAGGGACCTTTTCGTCACGATCAATCTGTCTTTTATCAAAATCAATTTCAGCTTGAAAATCACGCGAAGTTTGAGCGGTTTTACTGTGTTCAATATCTTGGATGTCTCGTTTAGCATTATTAATGGCATCTTCTGGATAGCCTAAATTATCATAGCTAAAGCGATGACTATCTTCCTCCGCAGCTTTTACTGGTTGATATCCGTGAGCTTCGATTCGATTTAATTCCTGTTGATTATCAGTTTTGGAGCCCATGACATCAGCAACGTTATCAAGAACGTAATGATGATTACCATATAATTTATTAATCAGATGTATAGTCTTATCCATAGAATTTACCTTTCAGTATGTATAGGCAAGATCTTGATGACCTTGCCTAGGTTGAATATGTTTAGATTAAACAAATGTGGAAAGGAAAACACATTTAAGACAATTGCTTTAAATTATAAATGAAGCCTAACTTAAAATGAGGAGTGCCCACTCGAGTAAGGTTGGCAGTGATCTTACGAGCGGTGCCATGCACATCATGCAGTGTCTTGCGTTCTAAATCGCCCTGGCCATGATAAAGTTTAGGGAATAAACCAATCTTGAAGTAGGTGTTATTTTTGTCAACGATCATAACGCCTTCGTTACCTGATTTGTCCCATTTAACGGCTTTGACATAAGCACCCGTTAAATCAATGTTAGAGAAATAAGGTGACGTAAAATAAACGGCCTGCTGGCCAACATTATCTAATTTAATCATCCGAAAGTCTTCCTTTCATAAGCATTTTCTGGTTAATCAACACTCTTTCTAACTGCATTTTTATTATAGCATGATTTAGGTACGATAAAACATAAGTTTAGGTTAACCTAAACTTAATGTATAATATCACTTGGACAAGTAGGGAGAGATATTCATGGATTCCAAGCGGATGAATAAGATTAGAGCGAAGAAACAGGCTTACCCCAAGTTTCAGTTAAAAATGGAAGACTATCAATTGAAGTTAAATCATGCTGCTAACATGGGCGATATGAAGAACGTCGGTAAATATACCATGCTGATTAATAAGATCTGGGATAAACACTATAAAGAATGGCATCTATAAATTGATATTGTCATTTTTAGTCTAATTTAGTAAAAATCAACATGTGAAATCGACATAACAAATATTTACTATCAAAAGTATAGGAACTCTAAATATGGCTATGATTAATAATGTCTGATTAAATAATTTATTTAGTGGATTGATTACTAGATGATTTATTTAATCAGGTGCATTAACAAATTTTCATAAAGTTTAGTCCATAACCCCAGTTAAGCAGCTGGGGCTATTTTTGACCACAGGAAACATGTCCAAATGACCATAAATACAACGATAATTCCCGGTATGATTATTGTACATGGTGAAATGACCTCAGGCCTTGTGATTAGTATCATGGGTGAGTGTCATTTGACTGTTGATCAATACAAAAAAGCGTCCGATTAATCATCGGGCGTTTTTATATACAATTGTATTAATGTTTAGCTTTAGTCAAAATTAGTTTTAGATATTTTATCCCAAGCTTAGCTTGGGGCTGTGGGGTGTTGCCAAAGTATTTAATTGGCTTAAATATGTATTCATGGCCGTCTTTCTCAACTAATTTATATTTGGCACCGCTTAGCATGTATGTACCGACGCTCTTGCTCTTATTGTAATTTTTACAGGTGATCGTTAACGTATTTTTAGTTGCTTTGTATTTGAAATCGTTCGGGTGTTGATCATTCGAATTCAAAGTACCATTTTTCTTAAATTTCCAGGTTAAACCAGATAATTCGTTCCGGTTCGTTTCACCTAGGTTGTATTTCCGTGAGGATGAACTTCTGATCGAGGGATGCCAATTGTTTTGCTGCAACACCCGTTCCATGCTGACGTGATGTGCAGGATGAGAAAGGGAATGTCTAGGTCTGGTTAATCCAAAAACCAGCACGAGTACTAGGGCAAGTAGGATTACTACAGCTAATATTATTTTGCCTGTTGAATGCTTGTCAGCCCAACGGACTTTCGGTTGACAATTATTCGGTGAATCAACTTCAGATTTAGGTGTCTTTTTACCGTAATTTGAATAACGCATTGTAAGTCTTCCTCATTCATGAAGTACATTATTATACTGGGTTCTAAGGCTGGTTGCTAGTTATTGGTCACTGTCTATTTTGTAGGAATGTAAATAAAAGGCCCACGTTTGGATTATCTTTGTCACAGGATAATATTAAACGTGCGCCTTTTTAGATTTTAGATTAATTATTTAGTATTCTCTTTTTCAATATTCTGAATCATATCTTTAATCTGTTCACGATCATCAGCTAAATCTTTATTGGTTCGGCCTTTATCTCTCATCGCCAGTTTGATCGATGCTGAAATGGCTGCCAGTACATTAGCAAAGTTGATCTCTTTGTTGGATACACCCATTCTTGGACTAGATTGAGAATTGTTACTCGTTCCTAACAGGTCATCTGCCAAGTTTTCTGCCGAAAGCATTCGACGTGACGGTTTCCGAATGCTGAACAATACAATGATAATAAGTACTAGGAACACAATTAATGCAATGTACATATAACCAGCCCTTTCTAAGGAAAGCCTAAATCTCATCAATCCTGAGAATAGCATGATTACTGTGGTTATAGGCACCGAAAACAAAATGGACAGTGCGGTCTTTTTACATTGAATGTATGGTTTGTTGTCTGAGACATTGTCCAACGTGCCGTTGCACCAACAATTATTAATTTAATAAATCCGATTTATCACCACAATCACTGTAAAATCGGGCACTGTTCTTTTTATTATTTTTAATTTGGGATAAATGAATAGCCAGTTAATTTTGTAAAGATTAGATAACAGATACCAACGAAGACAATTACAATAATGACGAAAAATACTAGGGTAATAAGTTTATGGTTGTGATTAAGTTGACGGTTAGGTTTTTGGCTCGATGGTTTGAATTGATTACTGAAGTCATTCTGCCTGGGCCTAGGGGTATTGTTCCATGAATTTAGATTATTCATTTAAATAATCCCTCATTTCTTTTTCTTTAATGTTAGTTCATTTTTATAAAATTAAAAAGGCTGCTTTCATTAGCAGTCTTTTTAACTTAATGGCCTTGGACTTAACTTATCCGTGTCCAAAAATCACGTTTTTTCTGCAGCCGGATTCGCTTACGAAGTCTCCGACGTTGTTTATGAATATCATGAAGATTTCTGAGATAACTAAGCATGACTCTCGCCTCCGTAATAAAAAGAAAGGGCCTCAGTTTTCTAACTCTGGGACTCTTTCAAGGGAAATGGTTACTATTATATGGACTATATTTGGTCTTCATCTATAAGGTAACAAATCCCGTCAACAATAACCCTTTTGATTTTATCGGTTTACCGTGGTGGTTACTCAGTAGGCAAAGTGGCACGATACAAAAAGATCTTCATCAGAACCAGATCGTTTGATGAAGATCTTTAAAATATTGTGATCGTAGGTAGTTGGAATGGATTAATGATAGGTAATACCTCCATCGACAACGTAAGACTGACCGGTTACGTAATCTGACTTGTGGCTAGCTAAGAATGAAACTAAGTTGGCAACGTCCTGAGGCTTTCCAGCTCGTTTCAATGCTGATTGATCGACGGCACGGTGTAATTCAACACCTTTGTTGACGTGGTTGGTACGGTCCATCATGAAGTCATCCTTTTCTGCCATTGGTGTCATAATGATACCTGGGCAGTAAGCGTTAACAGTGATGTGGTACTTAGCTAATTCCTTAGCGGCAACCTGAGTTAAACCTCTAACGGCGAATTTAGATGTTGAATCAGCAGCTAAGTTAACGGTACCAGTTTGGCCACAGAATGAGCCAGCATTAATAATTTTACCTGGTGTATTCTGAGCGATGAACTGGTTAGCGGCTGCCTGAATACCATAGAACGTACCCATTACGTTAACGTCCAAGACTTTCTTCATTTCTTTAGGACTAATTCTAAGTAATGGTTTGATGTATGAAACTCCGGCGTTGTTAACGAAGACGCTTAAGCCACCAAATCTTTCAACGGTGTTTTCAACAGCTCGGTTAACGTCTTCAGGCTTGGTAACATCCGCGACGAAACCTGCTGCGTCACCGTTATGATTATTTATGTAATCAACGGAGCGCTTAATCTTTTCTTTGTCTCGAGCGACGATTGAAATTGCAAAGCCATCTTCACTTAAAGTTTTGGCAATGGATTTACCGATACCTTGACTGCCACCGGTGATTAACGCAATTTTGGTCATGTTAGATTTCCTTTCTACCTTAATCTTTACCTACATTTACATAATATAAAATTACGAAAGAAAAAAGGTTGTTAAAAAGGATATCTGAAGTATTTATTTCACAGGTTTTAGCACAAAAAAGAGCCAATCAAGATTAACTTGGTCGGCTCATTACCATTATTAATGTTTAGATTGATTATTTTTCGTTCGCAATCTTTAACCAATATAGAATTGCCAGATTAGTCTTCATGTCACGGACCTTACCAGAGGTCATTAACTTAAGGGCTTGTGGCATCGTGTAGTATTCAAGCTTCATGTATTCACCTAAATCACGTGGCAGATCCTTATCAACGGGTTTTAAATCCGTGGCGTAATAGAAGTAGGTGGCTTCATCAGTGCAGCCTGGACTTCCGTATAATGCTTTGGGTGTTAACAGTTTTACGGTCTGTGGAACGACCCGAAGTTCTTCGTTCATTTCACGCATAAAAGCATGATGGGGATGATCAGCATCTCGTGGATCAAGCTTCCCAGCTGGAGTTTCTAGCGTAAATTCATTAACCGATTGTCGCCACTGCTTTTCTAAGATTATTTGTGGTTTGCCGTCTTTTTTGGCGATGACTACACCAGCGACGTCAGGGGCGTGTAAGATCGTGTCACGACCAGCTAATCGGTTGGTGTACGGAATTTTGACAGTTTCATGTTTTAACTTCATGAACGAATTAATCGTTTTGATTGTACCGGGCTTAATAGCTCGTTCCGGTCGAAGTGCTTTCGACATCCAATCTTCCTTTCGTTATTTCTTGACCCAGGTTACGTATTCGTCAGCGCTTTTAACGTGAAAGGTGATTGCTTCACCGGTATCGTACATATGACCGATGGCTTCAGGGGTTAATTTATGCTTTAAGTCCTTGGCCATGATCATTTCAGCACCAACTTGCGGTTCGGTTGTAGTTACGATCCAATTGTAATCAGGCTGCATCTTATTATTAATCTCTTTTAAACTGCGACTGGTGTCAGAGATTCGATATGGAATCTTGATTGCGTGATCTCGTTTTTCGATTTCTTTATCGTGCATATTTTTCAGTGATCCGGTCGTGCTTGGCATCTGAGCAATTCGACGAGCAATTTTACCGGACTGCTGAAAACCGTTGTTAGTCATAAATTCTCATTCCTTCGTTAACGTTGGTAGTTACAACATTATTCTAATACTAATTAGAAAATAATTGGTAATTTTATTAATTTTCTTCGGAATTTGGGTGTGAATGACACGTTCAAGATTAATAAAACGAAAAATATACTAAATAAACACCATGATACTTCATAAATAAACAAACATTATGTTGAATTAATATCTTAATGGTGTGTATATACGATTTATGCTTTGACGTAACAGGGTTAAGGTAACTATAATGGTGTTAAACAATAAGAAGATTAGGGAGATGAAACTTGATGACCAAGCCACGAATATGGACGCCAAAGGACGTCATGAAGAAAGCTCAGACTTACATGAGTCCTGCCGAAGTTAGCAAGGTAGAGTTAGCTTACCAATTTGCTAACAAGGCCCACAGAGGGCAGTACCGTAAGTCTGGTGATAAGTACATTTCGCATCCAACTCAAGTTGCTTACATTTTAGCGGGATTAAAGATGGATGAAGAAACGGTTTGTTCCGGCTTTCTACATGACGTTGTCCAGGATACTCCCGTGACTCTGAAACAGGTTAAGGCCAAATTTGGTGACACCATTGCTCTAATCGTTTATGGAGTTACCAAATTAGATAAAATCAAATATCATCCGCACAAGAACAAGAAACTGACGATTAATTTCCGTCGGCTCTTATTGGCAATTTGTCCAGATATTCGATCGATGATCGTTAAACTAGCGGACCGGCTGCATAATATGGAAACTCTTCGTTATTTACCAGCAGCTAAACAAAAGACGACATCACGGGAAACGTTTGACGTCTACGCGCCGTTAGCTGACCGACTCGGGATCGGTGCGATCAAGTGGCGGTTACAGGATCTGTGCCTTAAGTATCTGAAACCTGAGGCATACCATAAGATCGCCAGTCACCTGAGTTTTAAGCGTACCCAACGTAACGAGTATATTAATTCGGCAATTAAGCAGGTCCGTGGCTTCATCAAGAATCTGCATCTCCACCATCCGTTATTATATGGACGCCCGAAGCATATTTACTCGATCTACCACAAAATAACCGTTCGTCATAAGTCGTTTGACCAGATTTTTGATTTCTTGGCAATGCGTGTAATCGTCGACAAGGTCAGTCAATGTTATGCCGTTTTAAGTGCTATCGAAACCCACTGGCTACCGATGCCCGGTCGATTCAAGGATTACATTGCTAACCCCAAGCCCAATGGTTACCGTTCATTACATATCACCGTCATTGGACCTAAGAAACGGCCGTTCGAAATTCAAATCAGAACCCGTAAGATGCACCACATCGCTGAATATGGTGTTGCTGCGCACTGGGCTTATAAAGCCGGCATTAAAGGCAAGGTTCATACTAACAACAACAATTCTCAATTGAACTGGTTCAAACGCATGATCGCCGTTCAGGAAAGCAAGGCTAATCAGCCGGTTTATAACCTGAAGAGTGATCTGTTCAGTAACCACGTCTACGTCTTTACCCCTAACGGTGATGTTCTTGAATTACCTAAGGGTGCCGGACCATTAGACGTCGCTTACCAAATTCATACCGAAGTTGGTAACCATGCCATGGGTGCGAAGGTCAATGGTAAGATCGTTCCGCTGGATTGTCATTTACATAATGGTGATACCGTTGCCATCATGACGTCGACGAAAGCAACGCCGAGCCGTGATTGGTACCGAATCATTAAGAGTCGGAACGCCAAACGTAAGATTCGTCAGTACTTCAAGCAGCATGATCATGACGAAAACGTTGCTGAAGGTCGCAACCAAGTTCTGCGCTCGCTTCGTGACCACAAGTATCCGGCTAACCTGATTAACTCGGATCAGATCGAAGAGATTGCTAACCGCCGTAACTTTAATTCAACGGAAGATTTGTTAGCTGCCGTTGGCTACGGTGCCGTGGGCGTTAACTCAATCGTGAACAACCTTGGTCGTTACGTAAAGGAACAACGGGCTAAACAGGATCGGTTGGATGAAGAAAAGCGGATTCAAAACGCTGCTAATTCATCTAATAAGAAAGTTGTTTTATCTCAACGTCCACATCAGTTGGAACCAGCCGACACCACTAAGAAGTCGTTCCAGGGGATTGTCATCGGTGGCATTAATAACGTTCTAGTTCGATTAAGTCACTGTTGTTATCCAGTGCCTGGGGATCCAATCGTTGGGTACATTACCCATGGCAACGGGATTTCGATTCACCGTCGTGATTGTCCGCACATCGCTGACGACAAGTCTCAGCAGCGGTTAGTGGTTGCCCATTGGTCTAACAGTAATCAAACCAGTACGTATTACGCTACTAAGTTATCGATTGATGCTTATGATCGTGGCAACCTGGTTAAAGATATTATTCAGGTCGGCAGTGAAAAAGCTGGCCAGATTATCTCGTTCTCAGGTGGTTACGATACGCAGACTGACGTTACGATGCATCTGAAGGTCGAAGTTCATAACCTTAAACAATTGAAGGACTTAATGACCGGTCTACAAAGCATCAGTAAGGTTCGTAAAGTTACCCGTGAAATGAGTAAATAATTAGAAATTAATTCAATTAGCGTAAAAGAAAACGGTTCTGAATATTTAAAATTCAGAACCGTTTTTGTTATCAGTAAATTTAGATCTATAGATTATCTCCGGATTCAAAGTGAAGATCAGATAGGTTCAAAGCCTGCTTAACTAAGCTGCCCATAACTTCTTTAGTCTGATGGGTAATCTGATCAGCAGTCTTATCAGAAGCCTTGGTTAAGAATTCGGTTAATTTCTTACCATTTAATGATTTATTCTTAACTTTGGAATCCGTGACTTTGATACGGTGAATTGCGTGAGCCTGGCAAGCCTTTCGGTAAGTATTGATTTCATTAATAAAGTGATGATAGTGAGGTTCAACGATTACCGACAAGATCTTGTACATCCAGTAGGCACTGCGCATGGAAACGTGATTGCCGGCAGTTGCGTAGTTTTCGGGCGTCTTAAGAATGTTGGCGTAGAATGGAACGTATGGACTGTAAGCAAAGAAGCCCAAGGCAATCCATTCGATGGCGGCGTACTGTGGATTAATCCCGTTGCGGATCTGTAAAATGTGTGAGATCTGGTTACGATCTAAAGCAATTGAACGGAAGGTCTGTTTCTTAAGTTCGTTCTTGTGGGTGAATGGATCGTAAGGAGTCTGCTGGTAGTGAGATGACAGGAAGTATTCAACGTCGTCAACGGTCATCTTGTGTTCAGGTTTCATGATGAACGGGATGTTCTGGCTAGTTGGTTTGTCAGCTAAACCGAGCTTCTGCATTTGCTTTGGTGAGAACAATAAGTGACCGTACCATGCACGAGGCGTGTTGTAATGAGCATCCGCTTCGGTATGAGTACCAGCGATGTTACGGAAGTTGAATTCCTTTGGGTCGGAACTTAAGTTCAAATGATTCTTACGAACGAATTCCGGTAAATCATTGGAGAACATGTAGTTCTTAGGATCGTGAAAATCGATGTCCTGAATATTGATCTGGTTCGGGGCAATGGCGTATGAATCGTCAGGAATGCGGACGGCAACCCAGTGATGACCACCAGCGGTTTCCATGTACCAGACTTCGTTATGATCAGAAAATGCAATCCCGTTACTCTGACCGGTACCATAAGTTTCAATTAACTTACCTAAACGTTTAACGCCTTCACGGGCACTGTTGATGTAAGGTAAGACGACCGTTAACATGCAGCCTTCGTTGACGCTGCCGTGTTTAACGAGTGGATCACAACCTAAGAAACGCTGGTTAGAGTAGGTCGTTTCGGTCGAACTCATGGCAACGTTCTTTTCATTGATGCCGGCTTCTTCGTAGGTCGGGTGAGTAGATGGTTCACTTGGTTCAGTCGTGTAACGGTAAGCATGAACCGGAAGCGGGATTTTAGCACCCGTTTCGTGTGATACATACATATTATGGTGCTTGTCGCGAGCTGGTCGAACAATAAAACGTTTAGGGCCGACCGGGCCGTAACCATCTTCGTTACGAGCGACAATGGTAGAGCCGTCGACGGTAGCGTCCTTACCAATTAAAATCGCGGTACAAGCTAAATCTTTTTTCATGGTATACGCTCCTTTAATTTATTTCGAATTCTTAATCAAATTTGGATTGACTACTTAAATAATAGTACATAATCCCGTCGTCTTACAATTGAGAAGCGTGATTAGGTTAAGGATTTTCAGGGAATTATGTGGATTAAATAATTTATAATTAATTATTTATTATAAATAGGATAAAAATAAATCCTCGTTGATTGGCGGGGATTTAAATTAAATTATTTAGTAGTTTAAACCTAACTTAGCTTTCATGGTTAAAATTCTACGAACGGAAGCGTTAATCTGTTTCTTAGAAAGCTTACCGTGTTTAACAGCCCAGGTTAACTGAGGAGTGTACTTTCTGGAACCACTCGTCATGATCATATCGTTGCCAGCTTTCATAGCTAAGAAAGCAGGTGAAACATGATGACGGTACGCATAACTAGAAATGGATTTAGCATCTAAACTATCGGTAACGATGACACCGTTGAAGTGTAAATCATTTCTTAAAAGACTGATGTCTTTACGAGATAAAGTAGCAGGAACGCCACGTTGAACCTTGTTTAAGATGATGTTGGTGATCATTACAGAATCGACATCTTTATTGATTCCGGCTTTGAATGGTAAGAAGTCATTGCGTTTTAAATAAGCAATGGAACGGTTACTTATGACGGATGCAAAATCAGTATCTTTATTGGCGTTGCCGTAACCTGGGAAGTGCTTCAAAGTTGCGGCGACGTGCTGATGTTGAATGGCTGGAACGGCATAACTAATGTATTTGGCGGTCATCTTGGGACCCTTACCAAAAGAACGTTGGTATTGATTCATGTAGCCACTAGTGGCAACGTCAGCATCCGGGGCGTAGTTCCAGTTGATGCCTAATTTACGAAGTTTCCAAGCTGAATAACTGTAAGCTTTAGTGATTCCACGCCATCCACCACGACGATAAGCAGCACGTGGTGACGGATAACGGCTTGGATTATAACTGAGTCGGGAAACTTCACCGCCTTCTTGATCAGTACCGATCAATAGAGAATTATGGGATGCCCGTTGCATGCTGTAGTCAAGCCGTTTATCACGGGTGATGTTACCATTTAACAGGACTCCTCCTAATTGGTAACGACGGACTTCTTTGGCAGCTTGACTAGGATTATTGGATAGGTTGGCACCAACTATCATCTGGCTAATCTTTTGACGCCAGCTCATGTGGCTAACCTGGCGGGTGATTGTGTCCTGAACATTATCGTCATTGTTATTTTGATCCTGGTTAGTTGAGGCACTTGCGATGGATACCGTCAGTAAAGCACCGGCAAGGCCTGTTACTAAACCGAAAGCGATTCGTTTGAATTTATTCATGAAAAGCTCCTTAAATTGATTAGAATAATCTAGAGTTATAATAATATTTTTAACAGAATTTGTTAATATTGTAAGTAATAATATATAAATTATATTAACAAATCTAGCTTAAATTTTGTATAATTATCGTATTATTACATATTAAGAGGAGTTAATTTAAATGCATCAAAATAATTGGCTACATAATGTGTCATATTATTTTAAGCACATTTTGATAGCAAGCCTTGCGTTAGCTTGTTTAATAACGGTGGGGAGTTTAGCTGGGCATCAGATTAACGCTTCAACCGTTTACAGTTATGATAATAACCAGCAGGTTGGTAGTAACGATTTAATCAACAATCGGCATAAGCTATATTTACCACACGCTAGTGCAGCGGTCGCAATGGATGCACAAACTGGTCAGATTGTTTACCAAAAGAATGATAATCAGCGCCGTTTAATTGCGTCTACTGGTAAATTAATGACCTTATACTTAGCTGGTCGTAAGATTAACAATACGCCAGGTGCTTGGAATCAAAACGTTGCCGTTAACAATGGTCTTCGCCGGATGAGTTATGACGGTAATGATGGTGGTTACCACTTTATTAATGGTCATCATTATAACGTTGGTAATTTAATGAAGGCTGGAATTATCGCGTCATCAAATAATGCAGCAATTGCCCTAGGCCAATGGGTTGGCTACACCAACCACCACTTCTTGTACATGGAAAATAAGCAGGATCGTTTATGGCACTTACATGATCACTTTATTTCAGCTTCCGGTCTAGAAAATGGTGATTTAAAGCCATGGGGCTATGGTGTTAAAGGATATGGTAACGCTGCCGGTAACGAAATCTCCGCTAAAGACTTAGCCGTTATCGCGTATCATATCATTAAAGACGAACCATGGTTTCTGAAGTATTCTAAGATTAACGATATGCATGAAGATGGTCAGAATTTATATAATTACAACGAATTCTTACCAGATCGGGACTATCCATACTTAGTTAAAGGTCTCCATGTTGATGGGTTAAAAACCGGTTGGACACCAAGAGCTGGATACTGTTTTGTTGGTACTGCCCAAATGCCTGGACATCATCGCATTATTACCGTAGTACTACATGATGATCATCAGTGGCATGACAGCGCTAAATTAATGCGTTATGCATATAAATATTCAAAATTACTTCGGAATTAAATCTTAAACGATATATAAAATTAAATTTCCTCGCAAAAATTAACTTTTTGCGGGGATTTTTCTTGTACCCTGGACCTATCCCTAGTCTGAAAGGTATAATTATATCTGTTAGATAGGATGAATGTTTATATGGAAGAAAATAGAAATAATCGGGGCAAACTGTCCGTCCTTGGCCTGTTTGCCTTAGCAATCTCCGGGATTGCGCCCACCGGTTCAATGGCCTACAGTACTACAGCAACCGCTCGAGTTGCTGGATATAATGTTCCGTTGTCCTTCCTGCTTGGTGGTCTCGGGATTTTATGCGTTGCATTATGTTTTGCGGCCATGGCCAAGCACATTGCAGGTGCTGGCTCAGCTTACGCTTATAACAAAGCGGCCTTTGGTGAAAAGGGTGGCTTTATCACCGGCTGGGTAATGGTCTTTGCCTATTTTGTATTGCTGATATCTCAGCCGGGATTGACTGCTAATTACGTCAACGTCTTTTTGCATCATTTCGGAATCACATGGTCGATTAACTGGATGACTTTTATCATCATCGTGTCCATGTGGATCATCTCGTTATTTGGAATTAAGGTTACCAGTAAGATTGCCTTCATTACCGAAGGTGTATCGTTATTGATTTTGATTATTTTATCGGCCATTATCCTGATTAAGGCCGGTATGTCTGGAACAATTGATCCAAAACCGTTTATTCCGCATAATAACTACGGTGGAATTGGTCAGGGAATGATCTTTGCGATCCTTTCTTACGCTGGTTTTGAAGAGATCAGTACCGTGTCGTTCCGGGCCAAGAATCCAAAGCACACCGTTCCGAGAACTTTGATCTGGACCGTAATTTTGATTGCCGCATTCTACTTGACCGTTACTTTTGTTGAAGTTAATGGCTTTGGCATTAAGAACATTGCGGCGTTCGCCAATTCACCGTCCCCATTGGATGCATTGTCATCAACTTATTTAGGTAACGCCATGGCGATGGTAATGGACCTCGCGATTCTGTTAAGTGGTTTAGCTTCCGTTTTAGGATGTGCTAACGCCTGTGCTTACATGATGTATGCATTAGGTGCCAACCATTATTTACCGGGTTTTCTTGGTAAGTTTGATGAAAATTTAAATAGTCCTAAGAATGCAGTTGACGTTACGATGATCATGTGTGCCATTGCCTACGCCATTTTCGGTGTACCGTATGGCTATCAAGTTGTGTATTCTAACGCTTCAACGTTAGGCGTCATGGGACTATTGATCGTGTACATGATGGTTTGTATTGGTAGCGGAATTTACTTTGCTCGTCGGTCTGACGTTCATTTCTCGTGGTTCCGTCACTTCTTGATCCCGTTAGTTGGGGTTGCCGTTTTGATCTTACCGTTCTTGAGCAATATCTATCCAGTTCCAAAGTTCCCTGGTAACTTGTATCCATATATTATCATTATCTGGGTAGTAATTGGTCTGATCGTTTCTTATGTAAAGGATAAGGGCGATCGTAGTAGCGTTACTGATGAAGATTAATTTTTAGAAAAATAATTAGATTATTGCGTCTTAGCTATAAAAAGTTAAGGCGTTTTAATTATTAAGATTTGTTACAAATTCGCCTAAAGTATAAACATTAGATCCAATATATCTTATGCTTTTACATGTTGTCTACCTATTAAAGTAGAACACCTAGGAATCGATTATTAATAGACGTTATATATAGGGAGTAAAGTTTATGACAATTCTCGTAACCGGTGGCGCCGGCTATATTGGTTCGCATACTGTTGACTGTTTAATTCGCCGTGGCTTCGATGTCGTTGTGGTGGATAACCTGGTAACCGGTCATCGGCAGGCCGTTAATCCGAAAGCTCGTTTTTATAAGGGTGACGTTCGTGACGCTAATTTCTTAAGTCACGTTTTTGACCGTGAACACATTGACGGTGTCATTCACTTTGCTTCGGTATCGATTGTTCCCGAATCAATGCGGGATCCCTTACATTATTTTGATGATAACGTTGAAGGGACCATCACGTTATTGGAAGCGATGCGTGACCATAACGTTAAACGAATCGTCTTTTCTTCGTCCGCTTCGGTCTATGGAGATCCAAAGCGAATGCCGATTAAGGAAAGCGATCCAAAGGTTCCAACAAATCCATACGGTGAAACTAAATTAATGATGGAACGAATGATGAACTGGGCGGACGTTGCCTACGGGATTCACTTCATCGCCTTACGTTACTTTAACGTTGGTGGTGCTAAGTTAGATGGCAGTATCGGTGAAGATCATAATCCGGAGACCCATTTAATCCCGATTATTTTACAGGTTGCTCTGGGCCAACGAAATCAGCTCCAGATCTTCGGGGATGATTATCCTACTAAAGACGGGACCAACGTCCGTGATTACGTCCACGTTTTAGATTTGGCTAACGCCCACATCTTAGCTATGAAGTGGCTACTAAGGGGTGGCCATTCTGACATCTTTAATCTAGGTTCGTCGACCGGTTTTTCTAATCTTCAGATGTTGCAGGCAGCTCGTGACGTAACGGGTCAGCCAATTTCCGCCAGTATGGCACCGCGCCGTCCCGGTGATCCAAGTACGTTGATTGCGGATTCGTCGAAAGCCCGGAAAATCTTAGGCTGGAAGCCAAAGTATGATGATATTCATAAGATTATTAGCAGCGCCTGGAAGTGGACGCGAAAGCATCCAAACGGCTACGAAAAATAATTAAAATTGAGCGTAAAAAATGCCTCATCAATTTATTTTTGATGAAGCATTTCTTTTTATTTAAATGGGCAAACGACGAGTGCCAAGGCAACCCATAAAGCAACGGTAATGATGCAGGTGAACCAGACCTTGTTACCGGTCTTCTTAATGGATTTAACGCATTTGTCTAAGTATTTAAAGATCAATGCCATAATTCCTGCGGTAACTAAGCCAACAAGGATCCATAACCAGAAGTCTAAAAACATCATCGATCTCATCTCCTATGGATAATAATAAGGCCCTTACATATAGGTAGTAAAGTGCTTTGACTACCTGTGATATACTTGACGGTGAACTAATTAATCGATATTTAAGGTGATTTTAATGGCTAATAACCACACTAAATTCAAAGATTTACCAAAAGGTAATCAAATCTTTTTATATTCCTACTTTGCTTTATTATTATTGACATTGGGTGGCTTTGTAACTGCCGCCGTCAATTCACCAATTGGTGAATTGATCTGCACCATTCTTTTGATAATCACTCTCATCACTAATGTTATCGTAGCTTTTCTAAAATAACTTTTTGAAGGTGAGAATATGAGTAAAGTCGTACATCGCATTCATCCGCACGTAATGGGATCTAATGATCATAACGATGATTTTAACCACAATAATCATAATAATGATAATGATTTCTTTAAACATTTTGGTCATGGCAATCACAATGGCGTTCACAGCTTTAGCGCGACTTATAGTAACGTTAACGGCCATGTAAAGCGTCACTTTTCAAAGAACGGCCACAAGGTCAATCCGAGAGATGCCATGAACCAGATGAAGAAAATGAACGAAGACATGAATCGAAGCTTCAAACAAATGGACCAAGCCTTTGGTAATCTAGGTAACGACTTCGGTGGTGACTTCTTAGGTAATGGTCAGTCTAACGATCATAAGCATCATCTATTCCGTCAGTTGTTTGGTAAACATCATCGTAATCATGATGAAGGCAATTTGACCGGACGAATTACTCATCGCAAGTAAATAATTGATAATTATTAACAAAAGCTCGTGAATTTCACATCACGGGCCTTTCTTTTTACAATGGTCGTGTTGGAGTGATAAATGTGTTAAATCAACATCAAGATCTACTTAGTTGGTTAATTGGCCCCGTACCCATGTTTATTATGGTGATTGGGTTGATTTTTGCCGCAATTGGCCGATAAATGACCATAAATTGTGGTATACTTTGTAATGTAAATGTAAAAATCGAAGAGGTTGCGACTGACATTAGTAAGTTGACCGAGTCACCGTTATGATATTGAAGTTAACTAAAAGGGGACGTCGCCGAAGTGCTGTTATTGACGGTTAACAGTGTTCTGGGACGTAGCTTAATATGCTGCGGACTGTCACGGACCCACCCGTGGAGCGCTTTATTCAAACAAGAATCGAATCTCAGTTAGTAATTGGATTCCTTTATTTGACTAAGCGCCAGATAAAGGACTTTTTTCTTTATTCAGACTGTGATTCATCATGTGCCGCTAATCCTCTTCGAAATCTTAAGATTAGAGGTTTTTATTTTATGACAGCTAAGCGAATTTCACTTACTAGCTTAGTCCTAATGATTTTATCAACGACCTTTGGCTTTATTAACGTGCCAACGGCCTTTGATCAGATGGGATATGCTAGTATCATTTGGTACATTGTGGGTGCATTGGCATTCTTCCTGCCCACGTCGTTTATGTTTGCTGAATATGGTTCAGCATTAAAGGATTCCGCCGGTGGGATTTATTCCTGGATTAAATCCGGACTAGGTGAACGTTGGGCCTTTATCGGTGGCTTCACCTGGTTAAGTGCCTGGGTCATCACGATGCTGTTCGGGGTTCCAAACCTATGGGTTTCATTATCAGTTATGATTTACGGTCATGATACGACCCAGAGTTGGACGTTCCTGCATTTTAACAGTACTGAAACTTTAGGCCTGTTATCGATTCTCTTTGTCATTGCGGCAACCTGGATCTCCGTAAAGGGCCTAGGTAATATTACCTGGATCGCCTCGATCGGTGGTTTCTTAGCAACTTCAATCGCTTTTGTTTTCTGTATCTTATCCGTAATTTTGATTTTCTTGAACCATGGCCATTTGGCTCAGCCCATTACCGGTTTCAAGAGCTTTATCGTTTCGCCGAACCCAAGTTTTCAGACGCCAGTTTCCACGATTTCTTTCGTGGTTTATGCAATCTTTGCGTATGCCGGAATTGAATCCCTATGTGGGGTCATTAACCATTTAAAGAACCCAGCTAAAACGTTCCCACATGGTGTTATGATCGCGACCGCCTTAGTTTTCGTTCTTTACACGGTATCGATCATCCTTTGTGGATTCGTTGTTAACTGGAAAGCCGTAATGGGTCAAAACGGAGTTACCTTAGGTAATGTAATGTACGTATTAATGGGTAACTTAGGATTTAGTTTAGGCCACGGCTTAGACTTAAGTCCGTCTGGTACGTTGGCTCTAGGTCATTTCTTAGCTCGTTACACTGGTTTTGCTAACCTCTGGGGCGGTGCTGGTGGCTTCTTGGTATTAGCTTATTCACCAATCAAGTCATTCATGTTCGGCTCCAACAAGAAGTTATGGCCAAAGTGGAGCTTACGTCTGAACCGTGATGGCATGCCTGGCAACGTCATGTGGGTCCAGGGTGGCTTCTTAGTCGCTGTTCTGTTCTTCCTGACCTTTGGTGGTAACGATGCCAAGGCCTTATTCCAGATCTTGACCGATATGAACAACGTTTCGACTGCTTTCCAGTACATCTTGATCGTATTAGCATTCCCGTTCTTTAAGAAACTTGCTAACCTGGATCGACCGTTCGTTGTCTACCATAGTATGAAGACGACGTGGGTCATCACGATCCTGGTGCTATTCGTCTTAGCCTTCGGAATTGGTTTCAATTTCGTTCAGCCATTATTGGCTCATCAATACATGACTGATTTCTGGACCTTCTTAGGACCAGTAATCTTCGGTGGTGGTGCTTGGTTATTCTATGACTGGCACATGCGTCGTGAGACTGAAGCTTAAATTAGATTAATTTAATTAATATTTGAGGTCTAACTCTAAGGGAGTTGGGCCTTTTTTATTTTCTCTATCAAAAAAATATAAACATTATATAAAATAATAATAAATTAGTTAATATTTATTAAATAATAGCTTGACATTGGTGATTAATTGATAGACTATTAAGTTGCTAACAAAGAAATTTGGAATTAATTAATGACTAAAATTCAAAAAGAGGGATTAATTATGTTAACTAATAAACGGTATCATTTTAAAACGTTGTTATTCATGGTTATGATCGTGCTTCTTCTTCGAATTTTAGTCATTATTTCGGTCTAAAAAGCCCGTTTCAAGTTGCTAGTATTAAATGATAAATGGATAGTGTTAAAATTATTAAAACCTGGTGAAGTTATATGTTTAAGACAATGAAGGTCAATCGGAATTTTGTGGAATGGTTAGCAGAAATTCTGCCTGAATATCAGCATGAAGACGTAAGTCCATTGGGTGATAACATCAATGAGTGTCTAGATTCCAATGCTCGTAATTTTGTGGTGATGTTCAAATCAGCCGCATGCTTAAAGTCGTATAACATTGATTTAAATAACCCGAAGTTATTACTTCGGGCCTACTTTCATAATTTAATTCTTGTTAAGATCGTTCCCCAAGGCGTTAAAAAACTAGATCAGAGTGCTTAAAATTGCCAACACAAATAAACAAACCTCTTGGAAGGACTGGGATATTTAATCCCAGTTCTTTTTTGTTTTTATAAGTTCTTAAATGGTCGGTCGTTCTTAAATCTAATAAAATTAACAGCAGGAGATTTACGAACCTTTAAAATTTGTTTAAAAATTAGGTTGCGATTTATAAAATTCGTGGTATTATAATAAGTGAACTTTGCTTATAAGAAGTAAATTTATTGTTTCTGTTTATATCAAGGATTCGTTAAATCAATTTATGAGGATGATGTCAATGTCTGAAAGTCAAGAGCCACTGTTAAAGATTAGAAATATGAATACCGCATATAAGATCAACGGTCATTATTACAACGCCGTTTCAGATATTAATCTGGACGTTCATAGTGATGAAATCCTGGCTCTGGTTGGTGAATCTGGCTGTGGTAAAAGTACCTTAGCTAAGACCGTTATGGGCTTAGAAGATGAAGATGCTAAAGCCAGTGGCCAAATTTATTTCAATGGTAGTAAGAAAAATCTGCTTAAGATCAGTGAAAATGAATACAACCAGATCCGTGGTGGACAGATTGGAATGATCTTCCAAGATTCACTTTCAGCATTGAACCCGTTAAAGAAAGTTGGTAAACAGGTTGGTGAATCACTTTATTACCACACCAAGTTAGATCATGATGCCCGTTACAAGCGAGTCGTTAAGATCTTGGGTGAAGTTGGTTTACCTAATCCAGAATTGGTTGCTAACGAATTTCCTTACCAGTTATCTGGTGGGATGCGACAAAGAGTAATGATTGCCTTAGCGATTATTTGTCATCCGAAGTTAATTATTGCTGATGAACCTACCACCGCGTTGGATGTTACGATTCAAGCTCAGATTTTGGATCTGCTCCGTAAGATTCAAAAGATCAGTCATGCCGGGATTATCTTGATTACCCATGATTTGGGCGTCGTTGCTCAAATCGCTGATCGAGTTGCCGTTATGTATGCTGGCCAGATCGTTGAATTAGGCAGTGCTAAACAGATTTTCTTGGATCCTAAGCATCCGTACACTCGTTCATTATTACGGTCAGTTCCACAACGAGACGAAGTTGGCAAGAACTTATACGTTATTCACGGGACGGTTCCTCCGCTTACCGCAATGCCAACCCATGGCGATCGGTTCGCAGCTCGAATCCCTTGGATTCCGGCTTCAGCCCATGAAGCTAATCCTAAGATGCACGACTTAGGTGATGGACATTGGGTTCGGTGCACTTGTTACAAACACTTTTACTTTCCACATGAAAAAGAAGAAAAGGACGCGTGATTTAGAATGAGCAAAATAATTCAACTCAAACATTTGAAAGTATTCTACCCGATCAGGGGTGGATTTTGGAACCGCGTCGTCAAGTATGTCAAGGCTGTTAATGACATCAGCTTTTCGATTAACACTGGTGAGACCTATGGCTTAGTTGGTGAATCTGGTTCTGGGAAATCCACTTTGGGCCGAGCAATCGTTGGCTTACAGAAGATCACCTCGGGTAAAGTTTATTATAAAGGTCATGACGTTACGACTAAGCATGAGCGCAAAGCCCTTAAGTATAATCATGATGTTCAAATGATTTTCCAAGATGCCGCTTCTAGTTTGAACCCTCAGAAACGGATTAAGGATATCATTGATCAGCCGTTAATTAACTTTACTAATTTAAATAAAGAACAGATCCATCAACATATCGGTAACATTTTAAAGATCGTTGGTTTACATGCATCTGATATGTATAAATATCCGTTCCAGTTCTCTGGTGGTCAACGTCAACGTATTGATATTGCGCGTGCTATTATTACGCATCCGAAGTTGATCGTTGCTGATGAACCAGTATCAGCATTAGACTTATCCGTTCAAGCCCAAGTCTTGAACTTCATGAAGAAAATTCAAAAACGGTTTAACATTTCTTACTTATTCATTTCACATGATTTAGGTGTTATTCGTCATATGTGTGATAATATCGCCATCATGAATCATGGACATTTGTTAGAAATCGGAACCCGTGACGATATTTATAATCGTCCGTTACATATTTACACACGTCGATTACTATCGGCAATTCCTGAAATTGACGTTCTTCACCGTGAAGAACATCGTCAGCACCGTTTGAAGGTTGAAAAAGAATTCCAGGATGATAAAGATTTCTATTATCAGAAAAATGGTGATCCGTTCCCAATGACTAAAGTTTCACCTACGCATTGGGTTGCATTACCAAAAGATCGGGTTGCCAAGCTAGAGCAGAAATTGAAAGGGGAGGCTTAGTACTATGTGGAAAACAATTTTACGAAGAGTCCTGATCATGATTCCAGAATTGATCATTCTAAGCCTCATCGTCTTTCTGTTAGCTAAAGCAATGCCTGGTGATCCATTCACTGGAAAGATCAACCCGCGTTTAAGTGCTTCACAAATTCATCATTTAATGAAGATTGATGGCTTGTATGATCCCTGGTACCAGCAGTACTGGAACTGGGTTGTCCATCTGTTCCATGGTAACTTGGGTGAAAGTTACGAATATCAAGAACCCGTTGTTACCTTGGTTAAAGAACGTGGTGCTAATACCTTATGGTTAGAAGCATTTTCAATGGTATTAACCTATATCATTAGCTTGCCTTTAGGTATTATCGCCGGACGTCATGAAGGTAAATGGTCAGATACCTTGATCAGAATCTTCAGTTACGTAACCATGTCAATTCCGTTCTTCGTTATCCTGGTTATTGGGATTTGGATCTTCGGTTATGGACTTGGCTGGTTCCCAACCAGTGGCTCGGTATCATCATCCGCAACTGGTTTAGGCAGCACCATGATATCGAGGCTTGGCCATATCCTGTTGCCAGGAATTCTAAGTGCCGTCTTCGGAACCACGTTCGTTGTTCAATACTTACGTAGTGAAGTTATCGATGCTAAACATTCCGGTTACGTTCAGACCGCCCGTTCAAAAGGTGTCAGCGTCAGAAATGTTTACCGTCACCATATCTTCAGAAATTCACTCTTACCAATCGCTGCGTTCGCTGGTTATTCCATTACCGGATTACTAGATGGATCATTATTCGTTGAAATGATTTTCTCATATTCTGGCATGGGATTACTATTCCTGAACGCCATTAACTACCGTGATTACACCGTAATCATCGTATTGGTACTACTTTATGGATTCTTGAACCTGATGGGGACGTTACTATCAGATATCATCACCAGTGTCATTGATCCACGGATCAGGATTAAATAAGGAGTGAACAAGAATGGATAAACAGGCTACCGCAAGTAAGAAACAAACTAAATCTACTAAGCCGACCAAGATTGTTGCTTCGAATGCTCAGGTCATCTGGGATGAATTCAAGACCAATAAAGCAGCACTATGGTCGGCCGGATTTATCATCGCATTAATTGCATTCGTTATCATTGCATCGTTCTTTATCAACGTACCAAATATGATGCAGACTCATATCATGGGTTACTATGCTCGACCGTTTTCGCAAGGTTACCTATTTGGTGCCGATTCAGCCGGCCGTTCGATTGCCGGTCAAATGATCGTTGGTTCTCGTAATTCCATCGGAATTGCGATCGGCTTAACCGTAATTTCCTCAACCTTTGGGATTGTCTGGGGCTTAATCTCCGGATACTACGGAGGCTTCGTTGATTTGGTAATGCAACGTATGTATGATTTCTTCATGATTATTCCGATGATGATGTTCATCATTGTATTAGTTACTATCATTCATAACTACAATGCCATTACTTTGACTTTAATCATGTCACTATTCTATTGGATGGGTACTTCACGTTTGATTCGTTCTGAAACACTTGCTGAATCCAACAAGGATTATGTCTTAGCCGCACGGATGGCTGGTTGTAGTGATTTCCATATCATCTTTAGTGAAGTTATGCCAAATATTTCTTCATTGATCATCGTTGATACTACATTGTCATTCGCATCAAACATTGGTGTTGAAACTGGACTATCTTACTTAGGCTTTGGTCTACCAGATGGTACCCCGTCATTAGGTACTTTAATCGCCAACGCCCAAGATCCAACCAACATTACCCAGTACTGGTGGACTTGGTTACCAGCCGCATTAGAAATCATTATCTTATGCCTGGCAATCAGTTACGTTGGTCAAGTCTTACGTCGTTCAGTCAATGCTCAGCAGCGTCGTGGCAACCGTTAAATTTAGTTAGTTGTTTTTAATTAATATTTAATCTCATTTTTTTAGAGGTGAAGGTTAACTATAAGTAATTTAGTGTTTTAAATTGTTTATTTAATCACAGGAGGTAAACAATCAATGTTTGGGAGAAAATCTAAAAAGTGGGTAGTACTAAGTATTGCTGCTCTCTCTGCAATGGGCTTAGCTGCCTGTTCAAAAGGTGCCAACGGTAATAAGCCGGTACACATGTCAGAAAGTTATAGTTCTTCTAAACCAGCTACTAAGGCCGGTAACAAGAGTACGTTAAAAGTTGCTGAAATTAATGATGCACCATTCGCTGGGATTCCGTATCCATCATTACAGAGTAACGGTGAAGATAGTGATGTTTATTCACCCGGTGGTGAAGGTGGTTTGTTCAACCAGAACAAGAACTACGAAATCACCAAAGGCGGTTTAGCTAACTTAAAGTTAAATAAAAAGAATAACACCGCAACCATTACTTTACGTAAGGGTGCCAAATGGTCTAACGGGATGAAAGTTACCGCTAAGGATGTTGAATATCCATACGAAATCATTGCCAACAAGAACAGTAAGTCTCAGCAGTACACCACTGATATGAACGACATCAATGGTATGAAGGCTTACCATGCTGGTAAAGCAAGCAAGATTTCTGGGATTACCTTCCCAGATGGTCCTAAGGGCCGTGTTACCGTAATTCACTACAATCACTTAACACCTGCCTTAAAGTACAATGGTAACGACTTCATGTGGGGTGCCGTTGAACCTTACGAATACATGAAGAACGTACCGATCAGTAAGTTAATGTCAGCTCCTCAGGTTCGTAAGCACCCAATCTTCACTGGTCCTTACAAGTTAAAGAAGCAGGTCTCCGGTGAATCAACTAGCTGGGTACCTAACAAACACTACTGGGGTCCAAAGCCAAAGATTAAGCATATCAATATCCAGGTCGTATCCACCGATAACTTCACTGAAGCTATGAAGACTAAGAAGTACGACTTCGTATTTGGTGCACCATCTACTCAGTACCCACGTGTTAAGACCTTAAAGGACTACTCTGATGTCGCTCACCCAGGCTTAGAATTCAGTTACTTTGGCTTCAACGTTGGTCATGCTACTAAGTCTGGTAAGCAAGTCATGGGTAAGCACATGAAGATGGATAACCAGAACTTACGTCGTGCAATGCTTTATGCCGTTAACTTGAACGAATTAGCCAAGAAGTTTGGTCATGGCATTGATTACCGTGCCAATACCTTGATTCCACCTGTATTCAAGCAGTACCACAGTTCTTACAAGTCTACTCCTGGATTTAACTACAACATGAGCAAAGCTAAGAGTTTATTGAAGGCTGCTGGTTACAAGAAACGTCATGGCAGTAAGTACGTATCCCAGCCAAACGGTAAGAAGCTAGTTGTTCACTTAGGTGCAATGTCCGGTTCCGCAACTGCTGATGCTCAGTACCAGTACATGATGCAGCAGTGGCGTAAGTTAGGCATTGATGCTAAGTACACGAATGGTAAGCCGATCGAAATAAACAGCTTCTACTCCAACTTAGAAAAGCCTAAGCAGTCCAGCATGGATGTATTCTTAGGTGCATTCAGTACTAACTCCGAACCAACACCAACTGATTTCTTCGGTATTGAATCCCCATTCAACATGGGCCACTTCGCTTCCAAAGAAAATACTAAGTTACTTAACGAAATGAACAGTAAGAAGTCATTCAACTTGAAGTACCGTGTCAAGATCTTCAAGAAGTGGCAGAAGTACATGAACAAAGTTGCCGCATATGGCCCAGATACATTCAGCTTAGACTGGTCACCAGTTAACCACCGTGTAACTGGCTTCAGTTACTCACCAGCTGATAATAACTTCTGGGGCAAGTTAGGTTTGAACTCATCAAGCTTAAAGTAAAACTTTAGCTCTAACCCATTTATCATTCATTCCATAAAAGGTTCACGGATTAATTCCGTGGGCCTTTTTATTTGGCTGAATTTATTGATTAACGAATTTTAATCTAATTATGGATATGCTAAAGTATATATAACGTATATCTAATAACATTAAGTAAGTAAATTATTTAAATTGTTTCTATTTATTAGGAGTGATTAAAAGTGTTAATTGATAAACACTGGATTGCTCAGTTGCCGATTAAAAACATTAAATTCGTGACGCCCGTTTCAGGTGGTTTTATGAACGCTGCTTACTGCTTACAGACAGATGATCACCAAAAGTACTTTATGAAGATGCAACCTGGGAAAGGCAAACGATTTTTCCAATACGAAGTCGATGGCCTGAAATTAGTTAGTCAAGCGGCTACGGTACCGAAACTGGTTACTTACGGTCAGGTCGGATCAGATGGCTATCTGATCCTAAAGTGGCAGAAATTTATGAAGTTCGATCAAGGTAATCAATATGAATTAGGCAAAATGGTTGCTAAAATGCATCAGATTCATGCCAAACGATTCGGCTTTAACTATGGCTTTCATTTGGGTGATATTCCGAAAGACAACCATTGGCAGACCAGCTGGAGCACGTTTTACGTTAAACAACGTCTGGATCCTAGTGTTAAATATTTAAAGCAACACGGTGGCTGGAGCGATTTTCGTGAAAGACACTATCGTAAGATGCGGCAAGCCTTTATTGATTACTATGCAGATCCTAAGAACAAGGTCATACCAAGTCTTCTGCATGGTGACCTGTGGTCCGGGAATTGTGAATTTACAACCGATGGGAAACCGATGCTGATCGATCCCAACGTGATCTTTGGTGATCGTGAATTGGATTTATCGCTGACCAAGATGCCAAGTTCTTACGGTAACTTTAATGCTGAATTCTACAGGGGCTACAACAATGTTTACCCAAGCAAACCGGGCTTTGAACATCGGATGTGGTGGTATCAATTTAATTACGTCCTGAATGATGCCATCACGTTTAATAACGTTGGTAAAAAGTCCGGCATTGATCAGCTCCTAGCTAAATTTTAGATAAATAATAAATAATTAATTATAAATTATCGAAGCTCGAACGACCTGATGATTAAAAGGGCCGATCAATCATGTTATTATATTAGTGAACACTGAATTAAAATAAGGTGATTAATATGATGAAGAAATACTTTACAACTAAAGCAAAGGCTCAGGCTTACTTAGAACGCTACGTTAGTGAATTTACGATGGAAGACTTACGAACCATGAAGGCTAGTACGGTCATCAACTTAGCTAACGCTGATAAGCAGGCTACCCTTGAAGCCGAAAAAGATCCATACTTTGAACAGTGAATTTAATTAATTAATTACTGATCGGGTTACGTCAATTGGCGTAGCTCTTTTTTATTCTCATAAGTGTAAACGCTTACATAATTTAGGATCGTATGTTATGTTCAAAGCGTAGATATAGAGGAGCGATTCTAATGATCGAAAAATTTTTAATCGGAACTTATTCGTTTGACTTAAAACCGAGTCATGGGATTTATGAATTAGAACTGAATGATGATACTAAACGTTTACAGAACCTACGTTTTGTGGCTGCCGCTGGTAACCCGACGTACTTAGCTTTATCCAAGAAGAACCGGCTTTACGCCATTGATAAAGTCTGGGATCATAACTGGGGTGAAGAAGACGCTAAGTTACGTGGTGGCATTGCCGTCTTAGACAACAGTTCACGTCCAGCAATGGCCCTTAGTTATAATTTGAACCCAGGTACTTCACCGGCATACGTCGACATTGACGAAAAGGATCAGATGGCTTTTACCGCTAATTATCATACCGGTGTCGTAATCGTCTATAAGATCCAGGCCGACGGTTCACTGAAGGAAACCGACCGTGTTCAGGATAAGGGTCACACCGGTCCGCGTCCTGAACAGCAGGACGGTGCTCACCCGCACTTTGCTGACTTAACGCCTGACCGTCGTTTAGTCGTCGTTGATTTAGGTCAGGACCGGTTGTACTTATACGACTTAAGTGACGCTGGTAAATTAACACCCGTTAGCCATTTCCAGTTCAAACCAGGCTTCGGTCCTCGACACATCGTCTTTGATCCGAAAAAGGGCGTTGCTTACGTTTCTGCCGAACTTAGCAGTAACGTTGCCGTCATGAATTATGATCAGCAGGCCGGCAAATTTACCCTTAAACAGGTGATTTCGACAATTCCTGATACCTGGACTAAGCACAACGGTGCTGCCGCCATTCGAATGTCTAACGACCGAAAATACATTTACATTTCCAATCGTGGTTACAACACGATCGCCGTCTTTAAGTCGGATCCAAGTGGCAAGTTAACCTTGATCCAGCAAGCTCCGGTTGCCGGCGATTTTCCACGGGACTTCAACTTCAATCATGATCAGAGTATGATGATCGTTCTTAATCAGAATACTAACAACGCCACTTTGTACACACGGGATTCAATGACCGGTAAATTAAAGATGGTCCAGAAGGATTTCCGCGTTCCGGAAGGCGTCTGTGTTTGTCCAGAAAAGATTATCAAATAAATTTGATTTTATGTTGATATTATCTTGATGTCATCATAAATCAGCACTATAATTGTTTATGAACTTAGAAATAACTAATTATAAGTAAGTAATAAAATGATTAAAACCAGATAGTAGTTAAAGGGAACTTGCTTTAGCGAGCGCCACTAAAACCGATGCGAAGGGCGTAACAAGCCTTTAACGAAGTTGCACTGGCTAGATCAATGGTTAGTGGAAGCTAATCGTCCGTCAATCGCGTTATGAATTAATTAAGAAATTACGGTGCAACACGCACAATAAAAGGTGGAACCGCGGCGAAAGTCGTCCTTTGATTAAATTCAAAGGACGGCTTTTTTCGTTCTATGGGTTTCTTAATTAATTCAAAATGTTTTGGTTCGGCAACGTTAGTGAACGCTAACGGTTCGGTCGATCTCGTTATCGATCCAATCAAGTTACCGGTGTGCCTAGCACACAATTAAGGTGGGACCGCGGTTTATATGATCGTCCTTTGAATTAAATTTCAAAGGGCGTTTTTTCTTTAGTTGATTAAAGGAGTTGAGGTAACTGATCAGCGAGTTCTGATGGTATCGTGATGTTTAACTTAGACAAATATTTTTAAGCAAAAGAGAGATGAAAAATAATGAAAATTAAGAAAGCAATCGTACTTTTATTAAGTAGTTTAACGGTCGTTGGTTTGTTAAGTGGCTGTGCTAGCCATGCCGCAAAAGAACCTGGCTATCGATATGGAACCGTGGTGGCTCCGGCTAAAGACGGTTCAATCTGTAACGCCCCAAATTATATCGCTGACAAAGAGGGCTTCTTCAAAAAGAACGGCTTGAAACCGGATCTGCGAGCCAGTCCCAAGGACATTAGCGTCTTAGAAGCAGGTTTTGCCAGTGGCAAGTACGACGTTAATAACGGGGACTTTCAATACTTACCCGCAATTCAAAACGGGGCACCGATTAAAGCCGTTGCCGGTCTTCATCAAGGTTGTGTAAAGGTTCTGGTTCCTAAGAACTCCAAGATTCACAGTGTTAAGCAGTTGAAGAATAAAAACATCGGGGTTCCAGCACCCGGCTCGACACCGATGTTCGTCACTTCAATGGCTTTGGAACACTCGGGAGTTAGTCCTAAGAACGGTGTTAAGTGGCGGAGCTACCCGAATAATTTATTAGGCAAAGCTGCCCAGAAGGGTCAAGTTCAAGCCATCGGCGTCGTTGACCCGTTTGCGTCTCAATATCAACACGAGGACGGTTTTCGGGTCTTAGTTAATAACAATAATCGTTATGGTAATAATCACATGGCCAAGATGGGCATGCGGAAACACGGCTCATGCTGCTATTTGTATCTATCTAGCCGTTTGATCCGTAAAGATCCGGCTAAGGCCCGTGCAATCGTTCGTTCTTATCATGAAGCCGCTAACTGGATCAACCGGCACCCGAAGAAGACTGCTGAGATTGAATTAAAGGATCATTTCGTTTCACGTACGAAATATACCAACATGAAACACCTGACCAACATTTTGAGCAGTGAAAAATTTCACTTCAGCGCTAATCATGGCAAGGCTGATTTTAAGAATTACATCGTTCAGTTAAAGCGTGCTGGTTACTTGAAGAAAGATACCAACGTTAACCAGTTATTAAAGTATGCTTATTGGAATTCAGAATCGAAATAAGTTGGGGATGAACAAGTTTGAATCGAATTGAAAAGCAGCGTCGCCAGGATTATTTATTGAAACGTAAATACTGGCGAGGCTGGAAACCAACGTGGAATATCGTTAACATTGCTGTTTTGATAATTGCAATTTTAGAGAATCGCTTCGTAAAGACGACAGAACCCGTCAACAATACGGCATACCAATGGTTCTTGTGGATTTATCTAATTTATTTATTAATTGTTTACGGTTTCGGTGCTTTCAAGCGTAGTCATATCCATTTACATTACTATGCTGGTCATTTTGCACCGTTAAACACCGTTTTAGGTATCGTTTTGATTTTCCAGGATTTGGTGACTGAAAAACTTCAGTTATTACACTTACCGTTCTTCGTAAGTTTTGCTCAGATCCTGGATCAGATGCGGGCTGACGTCCAAATCCTGTGGGAATCAACGTTATCATCATTCGGTCTCTGGCTGATCAGTTTCGTGGTCGGCACGTTACTAGGCGTATTCCTTGGGATCATGATGGGTCACTATAAACGGTTTAACTATTGGGCCTTTCCGTTTCTAAAGGTTATCGGCATTATTCCACCCGTTGCCTTAATGCCAATTGTATTAGTTGTATTTCCAACTAATTATCTAGCCGAGATCTTTCTGATTGTATTCGCGGTTTGGTTCCCGGTTGCTTTCATGACGATTAACGGTGTTCAGGGGATTTCATCCCATTACTTTGAATCCGCTAAGACGTTGGGCTTTAGTGAAGGCCAGATTATTCGGAAAGTCATTATCCCGGGATCGATGCCAAGTATCTTTAACGGGATGTACACTTCGATGGGCCTGTCGTTTACGATGTTAGTCATCTCTGAAATGATGGGCGCCAAGATCGGCTTAGGCTGGTACATTAACTACGCCAAAAGCGTTGGTAACTATCCGCAGGTCTATGCCGCAATCGTGATCATGGCGATTCTGTTCTCGGTGATTTTTGCGTTAGTCAACAAGCTTCATGATCGGGTCTTATCATGGAACGATTCGAATGAATAGGAGTCCTAATATGTCATTATTATCGCTTAAAAACGTTTCTCAGCAGTTCGTTGATAACCAGGGCCGACTGGTTCACGCTTTAAAGGACATTAACTTAGACGTTAATCCTGGTGAGTTAGTCGCAATTATCGGACCTTCCGGATGTGGTAAGACTACCATGCTTCGAATTATTTCCGGATTAGCGAAGCCTAAGACTGGACGAGTAGTTCTAAAGGATCACGAAGTCACTAAGCCTGGTGTTCACATCGGTTACGTCTTCCAGCACGGCAGTTTATTTCCCTGGGAGACGATCAAACAGAACATTGGCTCCGGTTTAAAAGCGGTTCATGGTAATGATTATGATCGCTCGTTAGTTGACAAGTATTTACAGTTAATGGGCTTAAGTCGTTTCGCGAACGCTTATCCGCACCAAATATCTGGTGGGATGGCACAAAGAGCTGCATTAGCCCGTTCGATCATCATGAAACCCGAATTATTGTTACTAGATGAACCAATGGGCGCCTTAGATGCCTTTACCCGAGCTGATATTCAAGGTGTGATTTACCGGATCTGGCATAAATCTAAGATGACCATGATTTTGGTTACCCATGATATTAACGAAGCGGTCTACCTTAGTAGCCGAATCGTGATCATGACGCCACGTCCCGGTCGGATCAAGGACGTCATTCAAAATAACTTGAAGTTCCCACGCGATCGAAACAGTGACGCGTTCTTCAAGATGAGTCGTCAGGTCCGGAATGAACTGAAGTTTTGATAATTTGAAAGTCGCCCCTGATTAATTTACATGAATGTTTTATAATTAGACATGTAATTTGGAAATTATCGGAGGTATTACAATGACCAGAACTTTTATGATTAAGAGTAAAGACGAATACAAGCCCGGCCAGACCGTAACAGTATGGAACAACATGCCAGATAAAAAGCTTCAGGAAAAGTATAAGATCGTGAAGTTATTGCACTATAACAAAGAAGACAGCATCGGTGAATTCAAGGTCGAACCCGTTGACGTCAGCAAGGATCCCGGTAATTTAACCGATGGTCATGGTCATCCAAGCAAGGGCTTACGTTAATTAATCAAGTTAATAAGACAGAAAAAACGACGTTGCTTCAAAAAGAAGTAACGCCGTTTTTTAGTGTTGTCGTAATTATATCGGAGCCTTGATAACCCCGACAGATTTATTATATCAAGTTCAGGTCCTTAAAGTAAATAGCCAGAAAGGACATGAAGACTAAACACCCTGTTGAGTAGACAGTGGGTCTATCGTTAGAAATGGATGGGAGATGTGATTATGTATGAATTACATGAAAACATTGAATTAGAACTTAAAAGCACTCCCGTTTACGTACCGCAAACGACTAGAATGCTCAACACCAAGCAGGTTCGTTTCTTAACCAGAAAGAGCTTTCCACTTGGCAAGCATAGTCATGTTGTCCTATAAAACAATCAAATATTTTATCTGAGGGAGGGCTCTGCTGATTAGTTAATTAGTAGGGCTTTTCTTTCTATATTTAGAAGGGAGCTGACATTTATGCAAGCGTCACATGGCGGACCAAAAGTAAAGTTAAAGCGAACGCTAACGCCAGCTAAAATGCAGATGATCGCCTTAGGTGGTGCCATCGGTGTTGGACTGTTCATGGGTTCAGCATCCACCATTCAGTGGACCGGTCCATCAGTCTTACTGGACTACGCAATTGCCGGATTTGTTATCTATCTGGTTATGCGAGCCCTAGGTGAAATGCTGTATGTTCACCCGGTTACTGGTTCGTTCGCCGACTTTGCCAATTATTATATGCACCCGATTTTCGGGTATCTCACCGCCTGGAGTAATATCTTTGAGTGGATTATCACCGGTACCAGTGAAGTCATTGCGATGGGTACATATTGTCATTACTGGTGGCCTAGTTTACCGCGTTGGGTACCAGGATTAATTGCCATCGTGTTCCTATGCAGTGTCAACATGATTTCTGTTAAGTCATATGGTAACTTCGAATACTGGTTCTCAATGATTAAAGTTGTCACCATTATCCTGATGATTATTGCCGGACTCGGTGTCATCATCTTTGGTTTTGGTAACGGCATGCATCCCGTTGGTGTTAGTAACCTTTGGTCACACGGCTTCTTTGGTCATGGCTTGAAAGGCTTCCTATTTGCCTTTGCGGTTGTCATTGCTTCATACCAAGGTGTTGAATTCATCGGGATTACCGCCGGTGAAGCTGAAGACCCGCAGCATTCGATTGTGAAAGCCGTTCAGTCGACCATTTGGCGAATCATGATCTTTTACGTTGGTTCCATTTTCGTAATTGTCAGTATCTTTCCGTGGAATCAGTTGGATGCTCAACAATCACCGTTCGTTGAAACCTTCTCAAAGATTGGGATTACGATTGCTGCCGGTGTCATTAACTTCGTTGTTTTAACTGCTGCATTATCTGGTTGTAACTCCGGGATTTACAGTACCAGTCGAATGACCTTTAACTTAGCTAGTAAGCATGAATTACCGAAAAGCTTCACGAAGATCAACCATAACGGGGTACCGTACATTGCCGTACTTGCCGTTTCGATCGGGATCTTCCTAGGACTAGTATTGAACATTATCTTGCCGTTCTTCATCAAGAGCAGTGGCAAGATCTTCGTCATGGTTTACAGTGCCGGGATTCTGCCAGGCATGGTCCCTTGGATCGTCATTCTGATTAGTCAGATGCGGTTCAGAAAGATTGAACCTCAGTCATTACATAATCATCCGTTCAAGATGCCGTGGTCACCATTCAGTAACTATGGTGCGTTAGCGATCCTGTTCGCAACCTTGATCGTGATGATGTTTAACCCTGATACTCAGATTCCGCTGTTGATCGGTGTCATCTTCTTAGCAACCTTTACGTTTATCTACATCATCAGACATAATAAATGGCGCTTGATCAATAAAAAGTGGTTTATGAATCACTTTAAGTGGATGCACCTTAAGAAGAGTCACCATTACTCTAGAGACTACTTAAGATACCTAAGTTAGCTTGTGAAAGTGGAATGTTGAATGTGTGAAATCAACACCTATTGAGTGGGTTTGAGCCATGATTATGATGATCCAAATCCATATGATAGGAGGTGAATGAT
This sequence comes from Acetilactobacillus jinshanensis, assembly GCF_004359375.1. Taxonomy (NCBI): domain Bacteria; kingdom Bacillati; phylum Bacillota; class Bacilli; order Lactobacillales; family Lactobacillaceae; genus Acetilactobacillus; species Acetilactobacillus jinshanensis. Next base: position 922,227 of record NZ_CP034726.1, read on the forward strand.
GTGAGAAATCATAAAGCTGATTGGCCAAGAAAATGTAAGCGCTTGCATAAGTGTGAACTTATCAAGTGGCTGTTTGTAAAGGAAGTAATACAATGACCATTTCCGTATTAGCTGCATTAATTATCTTAATCGCATTACCTTTAAGCTATGCTTTAGTAAAGTTAATTAGCTTGGGTTATGAAACACGTAACAGCGATGAAAAGAACTTCGCTCGCTACTTACGGAATAAGGAACGCTATCAGGAATACTTTGACTGATTAGCTGATGGGATTAATGATTGATTAATAAATGAAAGATTAAGGAGATCTTTTCAATGACTAAAGATATCGAAGCATATGTTGCTGGATTGAAGGTTCTAGAATCATATGGAGTTAAAGATATGTTTGGTTATCCAGCAGGTTCTGTTAATTCTCTGCTTAATGCATTGGATCAAGAACAGGATAACGTTAAATACATCCAGGTCCGTCATGAACAAGTAGCTGCGCTAGCTGCTAGTGCCCATGCTAAATTAACTGGCAAGATCGGTGTCTGCTTTGGTTCAGCTGGTCCAGGTGCCGCTAACCTGATTAACGGTCTGTATGATGCGAAAGACGATCATGCTCCAGTTTTGGCATTAATCGGTCAGACATCTAATAAGTTAATGAACTATGACTTCTTCCAAGAATTTCCGGAATCTCCAATGTTCGCTAACATTGCTCAGTACGACCGCATTGTAATGACACCAGAAAGCTTACCACATGTTATTAATGAAGCCGTTCAGCAAGCATACAAGAACAAAGGTGTCTCGGTCGTTGTCGTACCAAACAACTTTGGTTATGTAAAGATCCCAGACAGTAACTACACCAGTGCTTCCAAATCAATGGAAAAGGCTACGCCACAACCAAAGGCAACCCATCGTGAGATTATTGAATTCTTAAAGATGGTCAAAGAAGCCAAGCGCCCAGTAATGCACGTTGGCCGTGGTATTCATGGCAATGGTGACTTGGTCGTTCGTTTATCCAAGAAACTTCGGATTCCAGTTTGTGTCGATGGCTTAGCCCGTGGCTTGATTGATTCCCATTACGAAGGTTACATGGGATCAGCTAACCGTGCGGCTACTAAACCAGCCGATGAAGCTATTTCGTCAGCTGACTTAGTAATCGCAATCGGTGGTGACTTCTCATTCGCTCAGACTTACTACGCATCACATCCATTTAAGTACGTTCAAGTCGATAACGACCGTAGCGAATTAGGTAAGCACCACTCATTAGACTTAGGTATCTGGGCCGATGCCGGTGACTTCTTGACTAAAGCCTTAAGAGCCAGTCACGATGCCGGATCATCCAAGTTCTTCGATGACATGGTCGTTGATAAGCATAACTGGGACGACTATATTCATCACATTCAGACCATGCCAAAGAAATACATTCACACCCAACAGATTTATTACTGGTTGAACAAGAAGGCCGATTCAGACGCCATCTACTCAATCGATACCGGTAATAATACCATTGATAGCTTCCGTTACTTAAATCTATATCATCATAAATGGTCATTATCGGCATTATTCGCAACCATGGGTTACGGTTTACCAGCATCCATTGCCGCTCAGTTAGACTACCCGCACCGTCAGGTCATCGACTTATGTGGTGATGGTGCCATGACGATGGTCATCCAAGACTTAGTAACCTTGCATAAATATGACTTACCAGTCTTGAACATCGTTACTTCGAACCGTGACTTAGGCTTCATCATGGGTGAACAAGAAGATGCCCCGATGAAGTTCTTCGGTTTACACTTACAGGACTTAAGCTTCGCTAAGGTTGCTGAAGCCATGGGTGTTAAAGCCGTAACGATTACTAAACCTGAACAAATTCCTAAAGCTTTAGATGAAGCTGAAGAAACGATGAAACAGGGCCACCCATTTCTAATTGACGCCAAGGTTGTTGATGAACGAGCTCTTCCGGTTGAAGACCTCCAAATCCACTCGGTCAATGGTAAAGTCAGTGAAACCGTTGCACCAACATACCGCCAAGACAAGGCCAACGGTGGTCACTACACCTTACGTCAATTCTTTAACCAGTATCATGGTCAGGGCCTGAAATCATTGCCTGAGATCATGAAAGCAAATCAGTAGTGATTGGTCTGCATATGGATCCCTTCGATTTTAAGCGAAGCGTCGTTCGAAAAGAACGGCGCTTTTCTTTTTATTCTCATTTTGGTAAAGTTAACTATGAAAGTCATTATACGTGAAAGGATCCGACAGAATGCAATCCAACATGTTAAAAATCGCTAAAATGCGCCGCAGTATTTATCATCTGGGCCGTGACGTTAAATTAAGTCAGGATGAAGTGATTGATTTAATTGAAAATGCCGTCAAGCTAGCACCGACACCGTTCAATAACCAGTCCGTTCGAGCCGTGATCGTTACAGGTCAGGCTCAGGATAAGTTATGGGACGTTATTAGAGATTCCGTTAAATCGGTCGTTGGTGAAGATAAGTATCAAAAGGCCTTTGCTCCAAAGGTTACCAGCTTTAAAGCAGGTTATGGAACAGTTATGTTCTACACCGATGTCAACGTTGTTAAACAAAGTGCCAAACAGTTTGCTGGCTTTCCGGCCATTAACTTCTCCGAATGGGCTGAACAGGCCCAGGGCAATGCCCAGAGTGCCGTTTGGGATGCTTTAGCTGAACAGAAGATTGGTGCCAGCATTCATCATTATGCATCGCTATTAGGGACGACCGTTTCTGACAATATCGCTAAACAGTTCAAGATTCCAAGTAACTGGTGGTTACGGACTGAAATGGTCTTTGGCTCGATTGAAAAGTCAGCCCACCCGAAGACCTTTATTAGTGACGAAAAGCGGTTTAGAGTCTTCAAATAACTCCGTTAAGTTGAAATATTAGGGACTTCGTCGAGTTTGTTTTAAAATTACTTTTAGAGGGGGAGGTCAACCATGTCTAAGAAAGTCAATCCATCAGGTGAACGAAATTTCTTGATCGGCCTATCCAGGCAGACCAAGGGTAGTGATGGTTTCATGCCGTCCGGCAATAATCACCACCGCAAATTCTGGTACATCGTTCTTGGCATCGTCGTTGTCATCGTATTATTTATTTTTGGTGCAAATATTTACGGTAGTCATCATTCGACTAAATCACAGCCGAGTCACCATACGAGAGTTACCAAGGTTGCTAAAAAGCCAACGTATCATAAGGCCAAAAAGTCCAAGAAGCACGCCACTAAGGAAAGTAGCAAAGAAAAAACCATTCGCCAGCGTGCTAAGAAGGTTCGTCGTGCTAAAAAGTTAGCTCAAAAGAAGTTAGCTGCCGAACGAAAAGCTGCCCGTAAAGCCGCTCGTCGTAATCGTGGTGGCAACCGTAACAATGGTGCAGCTACTACTTATCGTCAGGCGACCACGCCAAAACGTCAGTACAGTCGTCAGACTACTCAGACAACGTCTAAGTCCAGTCAGACCAACACTGGTACTCAATCAAATAACAATGCGCAGTCGAACAATAGTCAGAAATAATAACTAATTGATTTGATTAAAATAATCTCTATAACGTTTCCGTGTTATAGAGATTTTATTTTGGCTAAATTAGGGAGTAAATAGTGTGTTACTTAGAAAATTCAGGATTCCCGCCAGTAATTCGTTAACGTCATGGCGAGGTAAACCACAGGTCTTTCATTACCAATTATCTTGTGAGATGTATATTCCAGAGAACGTTAAACCTAAAGGAATCATTATCGTGAGTCATGGTTATAGCGCCACGATGGAGTCGACGTTTCGCTACGTTAACCCATTGATCAAAACAGGTTATGCAATTTGCCTGTTTGATTTTGGCGGATACGGATCCAGTCGAAGTCGTGATTTTGATGAATTAGACGCCAGTGTCTTGACCGAAAAGGTCGATTTGATTACCGTAATCAAGGATATGGAAAAGAATTTCCATCCCAAACGTTTAATCTTGATGGGATGCTCACAGGGTGGCCTAGTGTCAGCATTAGTTGCCAATGACTACCCAAAGTTAATTGATAAAATGATCCTGTTTTATCCCGGCTTTAGCATTCCGGATAACATGAAGAGTGGCCACCCAATCTTGAGCTACGACGGTGCCCGAATTGGTGCTCGTTACGTCGTGGACGGTCAAAAGTTGGACCCGTGGAAACAGATTAAGAATTATCATGGACCCGTGCTGATTTGTCATGGCACCGCTGATTATCTGGTTAATTTTAAATATTCTCAGACTGCCGCCAAGGTTTATTCAAACGCTAAATTAGTACCGATTCCGCATGGTGATCACTGCTTCTATAAACACGGTTTCCGTCAAGCGATGCATGAAGTCGATACGTTCTTGAAATAATCCACATAATTGTGATACATTATACCAATGTCGCTCGAGTGGTGCTATAGTCTATTGTGACGAAAGTAAAAGGTGCTACAAGGGCACTTTAAAGGGAAAGAGATTCACATGATCGCAAAGATTATTTCAACAGAATTAATTTGGTTCTTCATTTTTATCGTATTATTTAGCATGATTCATGCTTGGCGTAAAAACAGTAGCTTTCAGCGTGTCGTGGTCTTCTTGATGTCAGAAATCGTGGCTGCGATCATCGTTTCTTATCCATTATGGCCTTAAATTAATCTTTAGTTAATTTTTGAATATAATCATGAATATGATATACTAATACACGTCGATTGATATAATCGTATGTCTTTCTTCTGAGACCTTTAATGGTCGAATCTATTAAAAGTTTGAGAAGGAGGAAATGCTTATGTCTCTTAGTGTTTTAGCATTTTTAATTATTGCTATTACTTTGCCACTAAGTTATGCCTTAGTTAAAGGCATTAGCTTCGCTTATGAAGCTAAGGATGCTAAAATCCACGCTTTAGACAAAGCTGCCAGAAAGGCCAATAATTAAATTTCTTAAACCTTTGGTAAATCGAATGTTACTTGTATGCGAAATAACGAACAATTAAACCAATAATGATTAAGTTAAACTAGCAAAACACACTGCAGGAGATGTAATTGAAAGGTTGGTACCTAGATGTAAGGTATCGATAGATTGCATTATCTAACTGCGATGGCTTCTGTTTTTGACTTATCACAATTCTGTTTCCACCGTTTTTAAACAAGAATTTGTGCCGTCAAAGTTAGAAAAAAGTTCGTTAGGAATTATCCTAACGGGCTTTTTTTGTATCTCATTTAAGTTCTAATTAACGTAAGAAACTTGTCATGATCCCGCCGACAACGATAACGGAAACTCCACTTAGCGTGTAGAATAAGGTCTTGCCGTGCTTGCGTTCGTGCAGGATCGTTAGTCCACAGATCGTGGAAATTACCGGTGTCATCTGAGATAGAGTAAATGCCGTTGAGACGCTGGTTAACATCATTGCGGTCTGATAGAAGAACGTTCCTAGACTGGAGTTAAAGCCTTCAATAATATTCAGGAAAGCTGATTTATTAAAGAAGACGTTCCAATGACGGTCTTTCTTGGACATCAATGCCAAGATGACGGCACCTAAGAACATCCCGACCGTCTGAGACGGAAACGTAACCCAGCCGGAAGCATCTGGAATTCTCGGGAACGTTGAACAGATCGTATAACCAATCCCGGCACCTAGGATCAACTTAGTAACGTTAGCCGCAAACTGTTTCTTCTGAATGTACGTTGATTTAAGCGGTGTCTTTTTACCACCACGGGTACTGACGTAAACCCCGAAGATGATGAAAGCCACGGCTGAAAAACCAATGATCTTAGCTAATGGACTGGCCCAGCTGCCAAAAAACAGGACCCCGACGATGTTGACACCGACTAGCTGGACCCCGGAATTAATCGGGCTGGTGGTCGATACACTTAATCGATTGTAAGCGTGGTACTGAGCTAGTTGACCGACAGACCAAAAAGCGCCACCGATGCAGCACCAGAAGAAGTCCCAGAAAGTGATGGTTGGCCTTTTAATTAGAAAAATAATTAGACCGATAACTAATCCACCATATGTCGTTCCTAACAATTGCTCGATGGGTTTACCACCCAGAAAATGAACGAAAACTGGCGTGAAACCCCAGAGTAATGCCGGAAGTAACGTAATTAGCAATGTCAATTTAGAATAACCTCTTTAATGACGAGTTAATTCCATTTTAGCATTTTGACGAGCGGAATGCCGAATTTATCAGGCATTTGGGACGTGGTAATATTGATTCAGAATATCGAGGGATAGTTTAATGGACATTTTAAAATTAATTAAATCACAACAACCGTACTCAATCGTCTTCACCAAGATGCCTGACCAGTTACAGAAACAGGCTTATCATCTCTGCTGGATGTACAACATCTGTGATCCGAATGATCAAAAGAAACGTCAACGGATCTTAAAACAACTCTTTGGTAAGGATGTCCAAATTGGGATTAACCCGCCGTTTCACTGTGACTATGGTTTTAATATTCACGTGAAGGGAAGAGCTTTTCTAAATTACGGTGACGTTATTCTGGATACCTCGCCCGTTACGATTGGTGATGGAACCTTGCTTGCGCCTAACGTTTGCTTAGCATGCGCCGGTCATTCGGTCGATTATCATCAACGTCATGAAGGTGTGATGACCAGTGCTCCGATTACGATCGGCAAGGACGTCTGGATAGGTGCCAATACCTTCGTAAAGGGTGGCGTAACGATCGGCGATCATTCAGTCATTGGCGCCGGGAGTGTCGTTACCAAAGATATTCCAGCTAACGTGGTGGCCTTTGGGACACCGTGCCGAGCTTACCGGAAAGTTACTCCGGCAGATCATTTAAAATACGTTATTCGTTAATATGGCTATTTATTGGTAAAAATATCAAAAAACCACATCAATATTGACTTACTAAAATTAAGTGCTAAAGTAGAAATTGAAATTTGAAGTAACTGATCTAGAAAGGGATGAAGTTAATCATGATTAGTTTAATGAATTGTTGCTGTTGTTTAGTTAACGCTAACGCTAGTCATGATCAACCGAATCTTGAGTAATCGTTAATTAATCAGCAGTTAATTTAAGATCAAAATTAAAAGACGTCAAATCTACTTATAAAAGGGGATAATGTAGAAATGCAATTGTTGAAGAAGCTTGTCAAATATATGTTAGTGCTGATTACTGTTGTCAGCACAGGTGCCATTTTAACAGCTTGTGGAGCCAGTAACACGGCAAAGTCTGAATTAGTTCACCCGCATTACTTAACGATCGGGATGTCTGCTCAGACGTTTCCGTATGCCGGGCGCAATTCTAATGGTCATCTAACGGGATTTGAAGTTGATTTGAGTAAGGACATTGCCCATAAGATGGGCTTAAAGCCAAAGTTTGTCGTTACCAAATGGGCCGGATTAATTTCTGGTCTAGGAACCGGTAAATACGATGCCGTATTCAATAACATCTCGGTTACTAGACAACGGAAGAAGAACTTCCGCTTTGCGACTCCGTACATGTATTCATATACCGATATCGTGGAGCCTAAGGATGAACACATCAAAGACTTGAAGCAGTTACGTGGCCAGAAGGTTGCTGATCAAGGTGGGACCGATAACTCACTAATTGCTGAAAAGTGGCACGCTAAATTCATGCCCGTTGACGGTAGCGAGATTTTACCGTTCCTTCGTGAAGGTCGTGCTAAGGCAACCATTGCCTCGGTTCCTAACTGGTATGGTGATAAAAAGTACCAGAACGTTAAGGGCTTGAAGATGGTTAAAGTACCAACCAGTGAACAGAAACCGGATTTGGTAGCACCGTTACTTAATAAGAAGTCACCGCAGTTACAGAAGAAGATCAGTAAGGCCATTCAAGAATTAAGAAAAGATGGTACCCTCAAGAAATTATCGATTAAGTACTTTGGTCATGATTTAACAACCAAATAAAATATAGCGATAGATAATTAGTAGTCAACTTAAAAACGACCACACTATTATGCGGTCGTTTTGTTTACCCTAATTAATTAATAATTCAGATGGATAATGCAGTAATAAGTACCCGTGACCATGATAAAAGGCGATGTCTTCGAATTCATAGTGACCGGTCAACTTGGTGGCCTTGATGTCATTCGGTCTTAAATGATTGAAGTACTTAGTCGGTGCCGACATCAGTTCACCATCGGTTACGAAGTAGATGCGGTTATGTTTAGGATCGTAGCCCATGTTCTGCATGATCAATCCGGGGGCGTTTCGAATTCCCTGGACCATGTGGAACTGGACCTGGTTATGACTGATCTTACCTTTATATAGCTTAAGGCTACCCATATTAGCGCCACCACGCGGGTTAAAGGTTCTCGTACAAGTGTAGGCATTACCATGCTTATCGAAGGTCAGGACGTCACCCATCGGATATGGATACATGATGAAGTTGATTTGTTTGATCGGGTTCAGACTCTTTTTACCGATTTCCTGAATGCTGGTCATGAAGGACGCACCTTCTTCGTTAGTCAACATCCATAATTTATGCGTCTTGGGATTATAAGCTAAACTTTGGCCATGGCCACCTTTAAAGACCGGACCAGCGGCATAATTCGTAAATTGTAAATGATGACGCTTTTCGGTAATGTGATAACGAATAATCTGAATTTCACCACGGTTATCGACTCGGTGAGTTACGTAAAGGGTGCCGTGATTGGTAATGGCGATACTCTGTGGATTGTGTTCACTATCGAGATTCTTTAGGCGAGCGTAGGGTTTAAAATTCATTCGCTGGTTACCACCCGCAAAATTCAAGTGTCGGTAGGGGTTGAAGGTTTGATTGTAATGTAGGCTGTAATTATTGGGCTCTGCGTAGTCCCGGTTATTGACGAAATGAAAATTACCCAACTTAATGTAAGACGTTAGGGCGTTTTGGTGCTGATTGATGATTTTGACCCGGTTGAGTTTAGGGTGTTGGCCCTGATCAGTGGACCAGGTGGTAAAACTAAGTCCTAAAGCCAACACGATGAAGGTTAATAGGACTTGTAGTAAAAAGACTAAGATTGAGTTTTTAAAAATTGAGCGCTTTTCATGTTTACGCATCGTGAATTCACGCATTATGATCGACTTCTTTGCTAAATATTCTGCCCTTACAGTGTATACCATTAACGATCGGAGTGGGTAACAAAAAAGAGCCCCGATTGAACGGGACTTTAGATTAATTAATTTCTAATTGATTAAACGTGTAATTCCTTAAAGAACTTGGTGGCGTCCATCTGAAGCATCGTGAAATGTGGAACGAACGGGATGCGGTTGATCTTCTGTTCGTTGATCATGATGACCGGTGCGCTTGGGCTCTTGTACTGGTTAAGCATGTTGAACGGAGCAACTGCCATAGCAGTCCCAACGATCACGACTAAATCAGCTTCTCGCATCATCTGTAAGGCACGGATAATGCTACTGTATTTCATGCCTTCACCATAAAGAACTAGGTTCGGTCGGATCTGACCGCCATCTTCTTTATGAATGGGACTCTTTAAATACTGTTGCCAAGGAATGGATTTACCACACTTTAGGCAGTGGCAATGGTAAATGTTACCATGGAATTCAACTAAGCGGTCTTTCTTGGCGTGAGCCTTATTATACAGGTTATCGACGTTCTGGGTAATGATGCTGGCACGGCCTTCACGGGTCAGCTTAGCCTGAGCTTCATGGATAGCGTTGGGTTTAGCGTCTGGATAGTACATCTTAGCCTTCATGAACTTGTAGAAAGTCTTTGGGTAGTTCATTAAGCAATCATGGCTTAAGTACCATTCGGCAGGCTTGTTATTAGCCTTGTTCTGGGTATATAGGCCACCTTTGGAACGGTAATCCGGGATTCCGGATGCGGTAGAAACTCCGGCACCGGTCAGAAAGACAATGTGTTTCGATTTATCGAATAATTTTTGAATCTTAGGATCCATATTGTTACCTTCTTACGTTTTTTAGCTTTTTAATTCATCTTCATTTACATCTCCATTGTACTAGAGATTGGATATTAGATAAACGATCACGAAAGTAGGTCGAATCCTAATGCCTTAGGGATTTTCATGGCAAAAAAGTTGAATCGGGAAAGTCGTTAATGTATCATTAACCATGAAAAAGGTTGGTTAATACCTAATTTAACGGGGCTTAGCATTGTTGTTGGCTCATAACTTAGGTATAATATAACCATAAAAAGGAGTAAGTACTATGAAATACTTAAATAAATCTGCTGTTGTTTCAAGCATGGTCAAGAAGACCGGCTTAACTAAGAAAGACGCAACTGCTGCATTAAGCGCATTTGTTGACACTGTTTCCGCTGCATTAGCTAAGAAGCAGGGTGTTCGTTTAATCGGCTTCGGTTCCTTTAAGGTTAACCATCGTAAAGCTCGTAAAGGCCGTAACCCACAGACTGGTAAGCCATTAAAGATCGCTGCACGCGACGTTCCTGCATTCAAAGCTGGCCAGGGCTTAAAGAAAGCCGTTAACAAGTAAATTAATTTTCTTGAATTGATTTTTGTTATATAGCATATAGCGGAAAACCGTACTTTGAAAAAAGTACGGTTTTTTGTTTATCTAGTTAATTTGAGTAACAAAAAAGAGCCTTGCAAAAGCAAGGCTCTTAAAATTAATTATTAATTTAATAAGTCGTATTTAGTTTAATAACTTAGTAACAACTCCGGCACCAATGGTATGGCCACCTTCACGGAAAGTGAAGCGGGTCTTAGGTTCCATGGCAACTGGCTTCTGTAATTCAACATCTAATGAACTTACATTATCACCAGGCATTACCATCTTAGTACCTTTTGGTAAGGTAACCTTACCAGTTACATCACTGGTGTAGAAGTAGAATTGTGGCTGGTAACCAGTAAAGAATGGACTATGACGTCCTCCTTCTTTCTTGGTTAATACATAAACGTGGGCACTGAACTTAGTGTGAACGTCAACGGTATTAGGTTTAGATAATACTTGGCCACGAACAACGCCTGTACGCTTAACACCACGGAGTAAGATACCAACGTTATCACCGGCTTCACCGACATCCAAGTTCTTACGGAATGTCTGTAAACCAGTACATACAGTATCAGTCTTCTGTTTAGTTAAACCAACAATCTGTACAGGATCTTGGATCTTGATAGTACCACGAGAGATACGACCAGTAACAACGGTACCACGACCAGTGATGGTGAATACATCTTCGATTGGCATTAAGAATGGCTTGTTGTAAGCACGAGTTGGAGTAGGAACGTATTCATCAATGATTTCCATTAACTTCTTAACTTGTTCCTGAGCCTTCTTATCACCCTGTAATGCTTTCAAAGCTGAACCACGTACAACTGGAACATCTTTACCTTCGTAATGGTATTCGGATAATAAGTCACGAGTTTCCATTTCAACTAAGTCGATTAATTCTTTATCTTTAACTTTGTCGACTTTGTTGATGAAGACAACGATGTACTTAACACCAGTCTGACGTGCTAACAGGATATGTTCACGAGTTTGTGGCATCGGACCATCATCAGCGGCAACAACTAAGATGGCGGCATCCATCTGAGCGGCACCGGTGATCATGTTCTTGATGTAATCGGCATGTCCAGGGGCATCAACATGGGCATAGTCACGGTAAGGCGTCTGATATTCTAAGTGGGCGTTGTTAATCGTGATACCACGTTGCTGTTCTTCTGGTGCTTTATCAATTTGCTTGTAATCTTCATCCTTAGCTAAGCCCTGTTCAGATAAGACTTTAGTAATGGCTGAAGTTAATGTTGTTTTACCATGATCAATATGGCCAATCGTACCAATATTTACATGTGGCTTTTTACGGATATACTGTTTTACTGCCATATGATAGGCCTCCTATAAAAATATTTTACTTTCCTCGACAAAAATATTTACTCGTCGAGAAGCTTCAATGCTTATTATAACCGTTTTTACCCATTAAATAAAACCCCAACGAGATTTTCTAGAAAATTTTTATATTTCAAAAGTATTAATAACCAATTCAGAACTGTGGTATTATATTAACAGAGTGTATATCTCTAGCAATCGCAACGCAGTGGCTAATGTTGGAGATGCTGGCTTATTGATACTCACTCTTGGCCGCCATTTTAGGCGGGGAAATAACCAAGAATTCAATAAATATAATTTTAACGTTATTTTCTGCTGTTATGAAACCTTCTATAAAAGGCCCACAAATTGATGTGGACCTTTTTATTTTGGCTAATTTTCAAATAATCTATTTTAACAATTCACGCATATGACTGGATTTTCTTACTTCCCAGTACACTAATGCAGCAACCAATGCTTTAATGATGTCACCAGGGGCAAACAGTAAGTTATAAACGACAGCTTTCATCATCGGGAAGTGGACCGTAGCCATTAGACCAAGGCTGCCACCAATTTCGTCAACCACGATGATGTTGACGATTGCGACAATTAAGAATAACACCAATAGATTCATGTGCTTCCTGCACATCTTCATGAACCAGCACATGAAGAACGGAACGAAGATCCAGCCGTAAACGTAACCGCAGGTCGGGCCTAATAATAACGTCAAGCCACCGGTACCGGATAAACCGATCACTTTTAACAAGATGAACAGTAGAACGGCAATCGTTCCACGTTTACTGCCTAACAACAGGCCCGCTAACATGACACCTAAGTTTTCCAGAACGATTGGGGTTGGTCCTAACGGAATTCCCGGAATGTATGATAATGCCAGCATAATCGCAGCCATGACGGCAATCTGAATTACATGATTAAGTTTAGTTGTGCTCAATATAAATCTCTCCTAACGATGAGCATTATACGAGAATCGTTAAACTAATGGTCTTTCGATAATTTAAGAATAATGAAAAACCACGCTTAACCCCGACATAATAGGAAACAACTGGAAATTACACATTCTGCAAAACGTATCATTATTATAAAAACCTTTGATAATCTCGAAATTATCAAAGGCCGTTAAAAATGTAATTCAGAAAGGGTTATTTATTTACTTTATTATAATGGTAAGCATTCCCAATATCCTTAAGGTCAGGTTTGCCATCGAATTTCACGATTGCTTTGATTGCGGCAGTTACGCCCTTAACGTTCTGTTGTAACGTCAAACTCGGAGTTCCCTTAGGTTTGTTCTTAGTTTGGCTTGGGATGTACGGGATGTGAATGAAACCGGCCTTAAGATGTGGAAATTCCTTATCACGCATGTATTGAACAGCGTACATGACATGGTTACAAACATATGTTCCCGCTGTCATTGATAAACAGGCTGGTAATCCAGCATCTCGGATTGCTTTGACCATTGCCTTAACCGGTAATTGTGAAAGGTATGCCGTTTCACCATCTTTAGCAATCGGCTTGTCCATTGGTCGGTAGCCGGCGTTATCAGGGACTGAACCATCATCGATATTGACGGCAACTTTTTCAGGGGTTAGACCAATTTGACCACCAGCTTGACCAACGTCTAAAACATAATCTGGCTGATATTTTTTAATGGCTTCATGGACTTTTTCACCAGAGCGCTTAAATTCAGTTGGAATTTCTAGTTTAATAATCTGAGCACCATCGATGGTATCAGGTAACCGTTTAACAACTTCAATGGCTGGGTTAATCGGTTCATTTTCAAAAGGATCAAATCCCGTAACTAAAATTTTCATAAGTAACAGGCCTTTCTATGTATGTAAATTAAAATGCTAAGAAGTACATCGTAATAATCTGAACTAAGAGCATAATTAACGCAATTAAAATCTGTTTCTTAATAACACCGTATGAATCGTGAATTTTTAATAGGCCAACCGGTAATGAATTAAAGGCGGCTGACATTGGCGTCAATAACGTTCCACAATATCCAGCGATCATTCCGATCGAAGCAACCACAACGGGTGAACCACCTTGCGCAATTACAAACGGGACCCCGATCGCAGTGGTGATGACGGCAAACGCAGCGAAGGCATCACCCATGACGAATGTAAATAGAGCCATGGCAACACAGTAAACCGTGACGCCCAATAAATGATTACCAGGCGGGAAGACACCAGCCATTGTCTGCGAAACGATTTTGCCGACACCTGAAGCGGTGAAGATAACACCTAACATCGCTAATAACTGGGGCTGAATTCCGGCTGAACCAACCTGTCGAACCATTCTCTGAGTATCTTCATAAAGGGTCTTCGGGCCAGACTTTGCCATGACCATTGCGAAGATTAATGAAATGATTGCGGCAATTCCGATTCCAATCTGACTACCGTTATTACCAAAGTGGCCAACTTTCGTAATTACGATTGCTAAAATGGCCAGGATAAAGCTGGGTACGAAGATCCAGGCGCCGAGTTTATCTGCGGATTTAGATGCAATCACTTTATTCAGCGGTTTAATGTGGCCGACCTTGACTTGTTTACATAGTAATAAGAGTCCGGTAATGACAACTAAAATGCCGACAATTTCATAACCGAGCCATTGACCAATCGAGAAGATAACGGCGTTAATTAACCAAAATAATGAAGTTCCAAACCGAACCGGATTCGTCTTATCAAGTAGCGTTTGAATCGATGCCGTTAGGAACATTACGCCTAACAGCATGTAGAACGTCGTCATTAAAATATTAACCATCAGTATTCACCTATTTCTGTAAACGCTTATCGAAGATGTAGTTATAAATTACAACGAGAATAAGGATGATGATCGCTGATGGAATGGAATAGACTAACGTCTTGGTAATGTCGATTGGATAACCAATGGACTTCATTGAACTTGCTATCAGTAATGAACCGCCGGCAACAATACTTAAATCCTGACTAAAGAAGTTACTTAAGTTTTCATCGGCGGCTGCTAATGATTTAATTCCATCGGATTGTTTTCGGGTAATCTTATGTTGTTTTACCTTAGCGGCTGCAATTGCCATCGGGCAGACTAAAGGCCGAATGAACTGAACTTGACCTTGTAACTGAATTCCGGCAGCACAGCCAATTTCACGAATGAAGGTATAAGCATCACAAATCTTACCAGGTGTCAGTGACTTCAGCTTTTTGACCAAACGAGCGGCTTCGACCCGTAAACCATGCCGTTCCATGATACCGATCATTGGTAAAGTTAGGAAGAATAGGGAAATCATGCGGTTTTCCATAAATCCTTTGCCCATGATGGTCAGGATTTGATTGATATCTAATCCAGAAACGGCTGCGGTCGCGACTGCCGCGATTACAACGACGGCCGAAGAATCAATTTTCAACGCAAAACCAATAATAATTAGAACAATCCCAATTAATTTCAGGTATTCCATGTAACAACCACCTTTCTTAATGTAAATCTAGGGATATTATCAACTAAGTATGATTATTATAGAGACGATTTGAGTTCATTACCTTGTGATTATTTATAAAAAAGGTGTTGATTTAGTTAACATTATTTTAGATTAGCTTAATTAGCCGGCCAAATGGTGAAATAAAAAGGCCACCAATTTAATTGGTGGCCATAAGTTTAATAATTCAAAGGAGAACTTATTTATAAAGCATTGCTTAACTGAGCCTGTAATTCACTGGCTTTCGAATGGTTATTCTTGTCGACACGTTCTAATAACTTGATTGGGTTTGGTAGCATAATCTTCCAGCCTGGTGTATCAGGATTGTTAATGGAGTCATCGGCTTCATCAGTGCTGGCGTTACCAGTGGACTTTGGCTTATAGAAGACGCTGACCATGAACTTCTTGTTAAGTTTCTTTAAGTAAGCCATGTAGGTGCTTAGAGTACCTAAGTTATCACCATGCTTATACTGGTTAGTAACGTATTTCTTAGCGTTGCGGACGGTCAGATAGTGGACGTTAAGTTTATCATGGGTGACCGCCATGTGCGGATTACGCTTAAAGAATTTATACAGGACCTGGCTAACGTTTAACACCCACTTATTCTTTGGCTTTCTGCTGTCAACATATTTATTGAGGACTTCACTACTCTTCATAGAAAACAGCTCCTTTCTCAATGAATCAATTAAAGTACGGTCAGCAGGGTTACTGAATGTACGTCTTAATCATTAACGAACCTTTTGATTTATTTCGTCCCTTTTATTTATTATTTAAAAGCTATTTTGATGATATAGCTAGGATTTAGTCGTTTATGACGTAAATAGACGGATAATCTTGATATGGCGGGATGTGCAATTCGCTAATGATTAATAATAATTAGTTGAATTTGGTATAAAACCACTAAGGTCCCTGAGCTCTCGCTCATCTCAGGGTTAGTTCATTTTTACTGGCTAAATTTAATTAGCGCTGTGGCGTTTTTCAAACCCTTGAGAATGACCGCAATAACTACAAGAATAAACAGATACTTTATAATGGCAATCTTGGCAGCAGGGGGATTAAATAGATTATAGGAAGTGATCAAAATGATGGAAGTAACATTAGGTGCTTTTAAAAAAGGTGTTAAAGCTTACCAGAATTCATCTAGTAAGAGTCCACAAACTTTAGCTCGTTTGATGAGCGAATATGATGACTTATCATTTAAACACAACGCTCACCAGGCTGAACTGAACAAGTTAGCCGACAGCATTCGCGTTCACGAATCCTAACTTTCACCAGACAAATTCGTTCGCTTCGTATATGCCTCATTATGCCTCCGCTATAATTGAGGCATTTTTGTTACCTAATTTAATAGTGCTAACTGGCTAAAGAACTTCACAGCATCTTCCCTAATCATGATTAAGCCCACGTTGTACGAAAAGTGTAACGGCTGCTTATTGATCGCGATGATTGGGACGTTTGGCTGATGATACTTGATTAGATCTGCGAACGGTTCAACTTTCATAGCTGTACTAACGATTACAATTAAGTCGGCGTTCAGCATCACGTTCATACTACGTTTAAATTTCTTCTGATTGATACTTTCACCATATAAAACTAAGTTGGGTCGAATCAATCCGCCGTCCGCTTGATGAACAGGGGACTTAACGTACTGTCGCCAATCAACTTTCCGGTGACACTTCATGCATTCGCAGTCGTAAATGTTACCGTGAAATTCAATTAGCCGTTGCGGATCAGCATGAGCTAAGTGATACAGATTATCCACGTTCTGAGTAATAATGGTGGCTTTCCCCATCCGGGTTAGTTTAGCCTGGACATTGTGAATGACGTTCGGTTTAGCCTGGGGATGATACATATACTTGACCATGAACTTATGAAACGTTTTGGGATGGTGCATTAAGCAGTCATGACTTAAGTACCATTCCGCTGATCGTTTCTGCTTTTTCCTGCGGTGATATAAACCATTTTTGGATCGGTAATCAGGAATTCCCGACGGTGTCGACACTCCGGCACCCGTTAAAAAGACGATGTGCTTTGAAATCTTAAACAAATTAATGATATTCGCGTCCATGGTGTTCGCTTTCCTCTTAAATAATGTCCACTTCGTATTATAATGGACTCAACTAATAAAAGAGCATTATTATAGGAAGCGTTTAACATGCTAGTTCTATGGAATTCCATTCAAAGCGTCCTGGTCATCGTTCTGATCATGGCACTTGGTTACGTATTACGAAAAGAGAAGTGGCTATCGGATAGTTTTGGTAACGATATTGCGCGACTGATTCTGAACATCTCGTTACCAGCTGCGATCTTCGTTACCGTGTTAGAAAAGCTGAACCGTGGCGAATTAGCAAGTTTCTCCGGATACTTGTTACTCGGTGTAATTGCCTTTGCCATCAGTTACGTTCTGTCAATCGTCTGGGCAAGAGTGGCCCACGTCGGCACCGGTCGAATCGGGACCTTTATCAACGGGATTACGAACCCTAATACCGTCTTCATTGGTTTGCCGTTGAACGTTGCACTTTTTGGTAACCAGAGTTTAACTTACTTCCTGGTCTACTACGTGCTGGATGTCTTCTCGACCTGGACTGCCGGACTGTTTATCGTCAACAGTGATGATCCAACCACTAAGAACAAGAAGACCTACTTGGACTGGCACAAGATATTACCGGTTCCGTTACTGGCTTTTATCATCGCGATCGTAGTCCTACTGTTCAATATCCCAATCCTCAAGATTACCTTCGTTAAGTCATCATTGACCTACATCGGTAGTCTAGTCACACCGTTGTCATTAATCTACATCGGGATCATTTTGGCCAACGCCGGACTAAAGAACATGCGCTTTGACCTTGATACCGTCATGGTCATGATCGGCCGTTTCGTCTGTGTCCCAGCCATCATGATCGGGGTATTGTTAGTTGCCATGAAATTCGCAACTCTGCCAAAGTTACTGACCCAGACTATGGTCATCCAGTCAGCAGTACCAGCCATCGCGGTCTTACCGATCTTGGTTCATAACGCCCATGGTGACGTTAAGTTCTCGGCTAACGTCGTATCGATCTCGACCGTCATGTTCATCGTTGTGATCCCGATCCTGATGTTCGTAATCCAGTATCTATAATAGGAAAACAAGTCAAAAGTATTAAGGATGAAAATAATGAATATTTATGATTTTAAAGCCACCGAAGTCAGCGGCCAGCCGATCGATTTCAGTGATTATAAGGGTAAAGTAATTATCGTCGTCAACACCGCTAGTAAGTGTGGCTTTGCCAAGGAATTAAAGGGCTTGGAAGCTTTATACAAGGAGTATCATCAGGACGGTCTAGAAGTCGTCGGCTTCCCAAGTAATCAGTTCCGTCAGGAATTAAGCTCCAGTAAAAAGGCTAGTCAATACTGTAAGATGCACTACGGTGTTACATTCCCGATGACCACAATGGTCAAAGTCAACGGTAAAGATGCTGCACCGATCTTTAAGTATCTGAAGAAAGAATCCGGCCACGGCTTCATCAAATGGAACTACACCAAATTCTTGATTGGCCGAAATGGTAAGTTAATCCATCGTTACGCTACACCGGTAATGCCGAAGAAGATGGAACCAGCAATCGTTAAAGCTTTACAGACTAAGTAGAGGTGATTACTTTGGCTGCAATCACGAGTGATCGAATCGATAAGGTCTTTAAAAAGATTCTGGACGAAAATAAGCACGGTGCCATCAGTCTGGATACCTTCATGAAGACGATCGAAAACGTCATCATGGAACTATCACCTGAGCAGACGAAGACGTTCGAAACCCAATTAGCAAAAGCCCAGCATAAGCCGGGTGGTGCGATCAATCCACCAATCCCAAAAAATATTCAGAAGTACTTTGACCAGGCCAAGATCTATTATGTGGACCAAAAGGGCTTGTATTACCATGGTCATGAAACTAAGCGTGGCACCGGTGGCAGGCTAGTTGGCTATAAAGACTTACCTCATTTGGCTGAAGTTGCCAGGGCGTTTATATCGGATAAGTTTGGTAAGTAATTAGCTAAGATGTGATATTCTATAGTTACAGTGATGAATACCAAGTAGCGCCTTAGGTTTCTATCTTAATTTATTAATGATAATATAAATTATGGTAAGAATAGCTAGGGCGATCAATTGGATTACTTATTCAAAGGAATGGCGCTTCAAATAGCGCTTTTCTTTTACCCTGATAAATAATTTGAATATTCATAGAAAATACGATATTTTAAAGTTGCGTTAAGGAATTTTGACACGCAATGGTTTCAAGATTTACAGAGAGTCTACTGAAAAGTGGACTTTTTGTGTTTGCTTTGATGGATTTATGATATTATATAAGTACGAATGTGAGTAACAAATAGTTATAGGATGTCGCGGGACGATAACCCGAGATGCAATATAATTGGCACTTCAGTTTGAAGTGCCTTTATTTTTATTTAAATAACTCATGTAAATATTTGAATATTTATGGATAATACGATATTCTGAAGATGCATTGAGAAATCTAGACTTAATTGTCTCAAGGTTTTAAAAAAGTCTACTGAAAAGTAGGCTTTTTTTTTGTATATAAAAAGGCCGTCCAGTTAAGGACGACCTAAACGAATACTACAACAGTAAAATGTTAATAACTTATGAATTAAACCAATGGTGGTTTATCCAGTGAATTATTAGATAAGCTGTAACTGTAGCAATTACGCTTAATTCGGCATTGAGAAATTCTAGACATAACTGCCACAAGGCTATCACCTCCTCATTTTGAGATGACAGATATAAGTATATCAAAAGTTTCCTTATAAGTGGTGTACTTTATCTTATAGTGTTTAGGTATACCAAAAGTTATTTTCCAGTAGCGCCTCATCTCACAACTTGCTATAATAGGGGCGAATAGACACGGGAAAGGAACTGATATGATGGTATTAACCAAAAAAGACATCGAAGATCTTTTTAACAAGGAACAGGGTCAATACAAGAAGGACGTCAGCGAAGCCAAGAGTTTAGACAAAGCTAAGGCTGCTCATAAAGATTCTGACACTCAGGATAAAGAACTCGACAAGGACGATCTTTTTATCCACACCATGAAGCAGATGAAGAACGACGTTAGTGATCCAGACATCTCTAACGATAGTGAAGTCTTCGATGAAGATAAGGAAAACATCGATCGCGCTAGTAAATGATTAAATCAGATTATAGATATAAAGGCTTCGTTTAGTTGATAAACTCAATTAAACGAAGCTTTTTCTTTTTGAAATTAATAAAGAGTCTACATTTTAATCTGATATTGACGATATAACTTGAATAAAGCTAGTATAATAATTGTATATAACAAATAAAGTGTCGATTTTATAAAAAGATGGCCTTAATATTATGATTAATAAACGTAAGTTATTTATCCATAATGATAAAAAATTACTTCATAAGATCGGTAAGCAGTGGGTCGTAATTTCGGCCTTTCTCCTGATGGCATTGGGTGCTGCAGGAACAACGACTACTACCAATGTGCATGCTACTGTACAAGATAATCAGAGTACTAATTCAGTTGCTACAAGTCAAGTTGCATCCCAAGCTACATCCTCTAGTAATAATAAGGGTGCTAATACACAAACCTCACAGATTATGAATGCATCAGAAATTATGCATAGCAACTTAGTTAATAATTCTGATCGGTCATCTGAGAATGAAATGCTTAATAATTCTCAGAATGTACCATCTAATCAAGTAGCATCAAGCGGTGATAATCATAACAAGTCTTTAATGTTTGGAACAGTTCGTAATCTGGCTGAATCAAAAATTCAGAGCTCCCCTAAGATATCAGTTAATAAATCTGATGTCCAGATGATAAATATGGGATCTCTTAACAAAAGCAATGTTAGCGACTTACTCAGTGATCTTCAGCACCCTACGGCTAAAACATTAGTTATTGATGCGCAAATCCCATCTGCAGGGATAATGATTCCTAATCCAAAACATTCTTTTAAATTACCATCAAGTGATATGAATATAACATTAAATCTTACGCCTCAAGATCCTAAATATAGTAGTAATACACATCCGACATTCCCTACAGTTGAAATATATCCTAATTTAATTCCAACTAATATTAATTCAATTACATTGCCCAAAGGCACAATAATCCCTTTAGTAATTACAGGGAGGAAAGCAAGGAATGCAACGGAGCCATTAACTAATTGCTACCAAGATTTATTAGATTATAATCCTAAATCTGATACTTTCGGAGATAGTCTATTTGATGTATCTGACCAAAATAACGGTGAAATAGTAATATCTAGAGACCTACATAGAGTTACATACAAGGATCTTTATAGTGATATTGATGGTGGTATACCAACACCACAATATCAACAGAAAAATCCTGGTAGTTCGCATAAAAAGGGCCCAATTACGCTGCCTTCAGATTGGAATTTTGTTGATCAATACGGTAATATTAGTACTCAACTCATTGGTACAACACGTTTTCCAAAATTAGTTATGGCTAGTAACAGTAACAACGGTAAATCCGTCTTAATTGCTCCTAATGATGATGGCCTGACGTATAAATATGATCAAAGTAATAATAGTATTGAATTTGTTAGTGGGTTAGCTCATAGCGATTTAAGCGATTTTTTGGATAATCCATACGTTAAGAGAGCTAACCATATTACATTTGATCCAGGTATTAATTTAAAATACGTTAAAAATATGGATGGTATGTTTAAGGGTGATACTAACTTACAATCACTTGATTTCGGCCCGTCATTTAAAACATCAGATATTAGTGATAAGAGTGACATGTTCAAAGGCGACACATCTTTAAATAGCATTACAATTCAATCAAGCGACACTACTTTTAAAAATTCTTCTGATGTACCAGACCTGTATGAAAGTAATAATGGTCAGATAATTTCTCCAACGCCTAATGATTTTAGTAAAGGTAATATAGGTACATTTCTTAGTAAGACATTTGCGCCTAAACCTAGTCCGAATATAAGGAATGGCTTTATTATCTATAATTATGATGGCAAACAGATTAATTCTCGACAAATTTCGTCAGCAGATGATGGTTATACGGTTCAGATTAAGAACCTTCCAATTCCTAATCGAACGACTAGTGATAAGAATGTTAGCTATGTTTTTGTTGATCCTAATAAAACTATTTCTTTACATAGCAATAGTGATGTTACTGTTGATATTGAGCCAATTAGTGATGCTTATAGCGATGTTAATAACAACATTAGTAGTTATACATCGGAAATGACTAGTCTTAGTAATGCATTTAATAGTAATTCTCAAATTAGTCACGATCCAACGATCGATGCTATGTGGGCAATTGATAGCACCATGTTTAGTAGTGCTTCAGCTGCCGTAAGTGGTTATAGAAGTGCTTCTGATCAAGTTTATAATGCAATGAGTCAAATGTCTCAAGCCTATATGGCCTACAGTAACGCTATGACGCTAAAAGGTGAGGAATATAATGCTTCAAATATTGGTAGCTTGAGTAGTTCAGCAAGTACTGGGATTAGGAATGCATTAACGAGTGCGAATGCTAATAGTAAAGCTATTGCTAATGCTGTGGAAGCAATTAAAGATAATAATAGTTTTATTAATGATAATTATAAGAGCATTATTACTAACAAAAAGAATATTAGTAATAACGCAACTTCAATTTCTACTAATAGAACTAACATTCAAACTACTAGTGCCAATGCGTCTGCTTCCGCAGTAAGCGCCTACAGTAACGCTTCAAGTTACGCAAATAGTTTATCATCTGCAGCATCGAATTCTATTGCCCATTCTATCAATTCAATTAATACTAGTATTAGTGATGCTTATGACAAGGCTATTAGTCAAGCAAACACAGATGCATCTAATGCCATAACATCAGCTGAAAGTTTTGCTAGTTCTAGTGCATCGAGTGCATATTCACAGGCTTCTAATTTAGTTAGTAGTTTGAGTAAATCTGCTAGTAATAGTATTGCTAATCTTTCTAATGCCATAAGTTCGAATAATAGTTGGATTTCCACGAATTATTCTACTGTTAATTCAATGGAAAGTAATTATAGTACTGTATCTAGCAATGCCCGGAACGCTAATACCTGGGTGTCTTCTAATGGTAATACTGTATCAAATAATGCTAGTAATGCCATTAGTTATGTATCCGTCAATTCTGGAAGTATTACCAGTACTATGATCCAGACAACTTCAAACTCCGGGTGGATTGCAAGCAATTCATCCCGTTTGACTAGTGCATTTAATAGTACCACTGATGCTGATAATTGGATACATGCTAATTCGACTAGTGTAAGTACTATAGAATCAAATTACAATGCAATTTCCGCCAACGCTAATAACGCATTTAATTACATTACTGCTAACTCCAGTAATATTACTAGTGCGTCAACACAGGCTACAACTAATAAGGGATGGATTTCTACTAATTCAGCTAGTGTATTATCTTTGAGTAGTGAATGGTCGAGTATTAATAGTAAGATTACGGCTGATAGTTCAGCTTTAAATTCTGCTATTAATACTAAAGCTGATACGTCAACGGTAACTAATGATCACAACACGTTAAGCGGAAATATTGTTATAGCGTCAAGTATTGCTAGTGAGGCAAGTCAATTAGCTGGCGATAATCAGACATGGATTCACACGAATTCATCTAGTATAAGTACAATTGAAAATAACATCGACAATGTTTCTAGCAATGCTCAGAATGCTAATAATTGGGTAACTAGCTATGGAAGTACTGTATCCAATAATGCTTCAAATGCATTAAATAGTACTGATACTAATGCCCAAAGTATTACTATCTTGAATAATGATAAAGCTGATAAGAGTAGCATTAATACTAGGTTTACCAAAGATGAAAAGAGCATTTCTGATAATACTAGTAACATTACTAAGAATGCTCAAAATATTTGCTACCAACACTAGTGGTATTAGTAGTAATGAATCTCGGATTAGTGGAGATGAAAAGAGTATTGCCTCCGACTCAAGTTCCATCAGTAGTTTAAATAATACTGAATTTGATGATACTAGTATTAATAGTCGCTTTGATACTGATGAGAGTCATATCAGTAGTAATGAATCAAATATTAGCAAGAACGTAAACAGTATTACTAGTTTGAACAGTACTAAAGCTAACCAAACTAGTTTAATCAGCGTAGTTAGCTCAATAAGTTCGATTAATGCTTGGGTGTCATCTAATTCAGCAAGTGTCCAGAGTACTAATAGTTGGGTAGTTGCTAATTCTAGTAGTGTTGTAACCAATTCTAGTGAAATTAGTAGTTTAAATTCTGCTAAATCACTGGATGAAAAGAACATTGGTAGTAATTCCACTGAATTAACATCACTTAAAGGGTCTGTATCGGCCAATAGTCAAAGCATCAGCACCTTAAGTGGCAAAGTTACTAATAATGAAACCAGTATTAAGAGTAATGCTTCTGAGTTGAGTAAAGTAACCGGTTCAGTAAGTACTAACGCTAGTAACATTACTAGCTTGAGCACTTCTGCTAGTGTGAGCATCAGTGCTTTGAGTCTATCTACTAGTACTAGTATTACCAATGCATATGCAAGTGCAACTTCATGGGCTAGTTCGTATGCTAATAGTACGGTAGCTATTGCAGAAAAGATTGCATCAAATAGTGCATCGAGTGCATACAATTCTGCTATAAGTTACGCATCGAGTTATGCTAATAGTGTTTCAGTATCTGCATCTAATTCAATTAGTGCAGAAATTAATTCAATTAGTACAGACATTAGTAACTCTTACCAGAGTGCCATTGATCAAGCTAGTCTGGATGCCGATAAAGCAAAATCATTTGCAAGTTTATATGCTGACACGGCTAAGTCCAATGCTGAATCCTTTGCTAGTTCTAGTGCATCAAGTGCGTACGCCCATGCTTTAAGTCTTGCTAATAGCTTAAAAGTTTCAGCTTCTAATTCTATTGCCACAACCTTTAGTACAATTAACAGCAATATCCAAAGTAATGCTGCCGAATTAGGCACTGACAAGACCAGTATTACTTCAATGAGCAATTCCACTAATACTCGTATGGGCAATGATGAAAGTAAGATTGCCAGTAATGCATCATCTATCAGTACTAACGCTTCCAGCATTGCTGCTAATACAGGAAACATTAGTAGTAACGAAACTCGCATAAGTGGTGATGAAACTAGTATTAAGAATAATGCTACTAGTACTGCTACAAACTCCGGTAACATCAGTAGATTAGGTAGTTTAGCCAATACAAATCAAGGTCGAATTGCTACTAATTCTTCCAGAATCAGTAGTCTAAACAGTGCTAAAGCCGATGAAGTTGGTCTAACTAGTTTGAGTAGCTCTGCTAATACTAAATTCATAAATGATGAAAATAGTATCAATGCTAACAGCAACGCTCTCAAGTCTAAAGTTAATATAAGTGACTTTGATACTTTAAGTGGTAATATATCCACTGATGAGAATCATATCAGTAGTAATTCTACTGAATTGAATACGCTGAGGGGTGTCGCATCTACTAATTCTAGTAATATTAGTAGTTTGAACACCCATAAGGCTGACAAGACAGATATTACTAGTTTAAGTACTTCCGCTGACAGCAGAATGAATAAAGCTGATAGTAGTATCGGTGATAACATTAGTTGGATTAGTAGTAATTCTGGTAGTGTCAAGATGATGGAAACCAATTACTCATCGGTATCCAACAACGCTAGTGGGGCATTTAGTTATGTATCGGCTAATTCCGCAAACATTAGCAGTACATCTACTCAAACTACTTCTAATGAGGGATGGATCACATCTAATTCCAAGAGTTTGAGCAAGGCATATTCTAGTGTCAGTGATGCTGATACTTGGGTACACAATAATTCAACGAGTGTAAACTCGATTGAGACCAACTTCGACACTGTATCGAATAATGCTAGGAACGGGTCCGCTAAAGCTGATATGGACGCTACCCAATTAAGTGCTGTAAGTGGTTTAGTAAAGGCTAATAGTAATCAGATTAGTACTAATAGGAATGATGTTGTTACCAATTCTTCCAATATTAGTAGCCTAGACAATAATAAAGCCGACAAGGCCAACATTACTGCCATGAGTAATTCTGCTAATACTAGAATGAGTAATGACGAAAGTAATATTACCAGTAATGCATCTACTATCAGCACAAATGCCGCCAGCATTGCCGCCAATAAAAAGAACATCAGCAGCAATTCCGCTGACATCAGTAACTTACATGTTTCATTTGGCAATACCTCCGTTGGTGACTTGGAGACTAACCTTTCTAATTTAAGTAATGCCGTAACCACTAATGTTAGCCACAACACCGCCTGGATTGCTTCTAATTCATCCAACTTAGGAACCATCGAGCGCACCTACAACACCGTCTCCAACGATGCCCAACACGGTTCCAATCAAGCCAACACCAACGCCACTCACATTGCTAGTCTAAGCACGTCCACCAGTCATAATAGTAATGCCATCTCGAGTCTTGACTCCAATAAAGAAGACAAGACCCATGAAAGTGCCGACATCACAGACACTGTTAAGAGGATCCCTCAGAACATCATCGGTGGTGCCGATCAATACCAGGTCGATAGTAATACCGATCGCATCAATGACCTGTATCGAATAATTAATGATTTACCATCGAGACAACAGGCATTCCCAGTCGCTACTCATACTATTAAGCACCTAAATGAGCTTAACGTGGGTGATAGCGGTGTTTACCATGGCAAGACCATTGCTAGATTATCGACTAAGCATCACTTCAAATACTTACGGATTATCAAGGGACTCGGGTTGCACACCAGTCCGTTCTTTAATAAACGCTATGGAAAGAGTGCTGTTAAGTGTTTATCGCCGTCTATGCATTTAACGTTGGCAATCAAACGAATCTACAAGATTCATTATGATGGAAAAGACCGGCTTCGTTACATGGTTAGCTATCATGACCATGACTACTTCATAACCGGTGATAAGCGTTACCACGGTAATTCGTACTGGCAACCAAGTGATTTGGTTCATCGTTCAGGACGAATTAGGGTTGAGCATGCTTGCTATGAATATAGTTCGAAAAGCTATCAAAAATCAGCTCATGTAAGAACGTTGCGTCCGGGGATGACGTTAAGTATCAAGAAGATTATCTTCATGGGTTCTAAACATCATGGATTGACCAGATTTGAATTAACGAATGGTGATTATGTAACGTCTAATAGAAATTATGTAAAATGGCTATAATATGCGAAAGGTTTGAATTTTATTACATCAATAGAATTCGAACCTTTTTTCATCACAGTCCATTTTTGTAAACGATTAAGTAGCCAAATAAATAAACTTTGTGAAATTAATTAGTAAAATTTCAAGATTAGCATACATTCCACACTATTTATCTGCTATAATAAAATAGATTAAAAACATAATACTGGACTAGTGTATCTTTATGTGATACAGGATACATCACAACTATATAATTGAAATCTAGTCGTGGAAGGATCGATCGTAATTATTTGTTGTCGTGTTGTTTATCAAAATTATGAAATTAAAAGTGTCAGTTCATATTATGAATCAGACAAAGAAGGTGCCACATTATGATTAACAAGCATAAGTATTCAATTAAAAATGATAAAAAGTTACTTCATAAGATTGGCAAGAAATGGGTCGTTATCTCGGCGTTTCTTCTGATGGCATTGGGCGCTGCAGGTGCTACCACTACCGTTAACGCTCGAGCCGAAGAAGAGGCTAACCACACTAATAACCCGGTAGCTGAAAGCCAAGTCTCAAACCAGGCTTCTGGTGGCTCAGCAGCATCTGGCAGTCATAATACGACCACTAATAGTGACGCGATCATGGCCACTTCAAAGACGATGCACCGTAACTTGATGCGTTTAGCCGCTGATTCTGGACCGGACCAATCTACAAATACCACAAATAGCTCACAGAATTCATCATTAAATCAGTCTTTATCTTCTCAGCAGTCATCTGGTAATAATCACGGTCAGGGATATACTGGCCAAAATTCCGCATTAGGTAAGACTGATATGCACTTATTAACTACTGAAGATCAGACCGCTAATAAGGGTAGTAATCAGCAACAGACCCCAGTTCTTGGTGCACAGTTATTAGATACGCAAAATAATGCAAATAAGACTAGTGTTCAACCGAGTCAACCAAATGTACAGAACTCGACTGTCCAGCCGATGAAGCCGTTTACTATCCCTCACTTTGGGACCGGCTATTATAATGATAGTGATTTAACGTTAACGTTTGATCAGAATAAGGCTACAACATATAATGAAGAGTATATTAGCGAGATACCAAAATATATTAATAACGCTTTAACTAAGAACAATATTGATGTCACTAAAATGTATGGTACGTTGACTTTCAACATGGATGCTTCGAAGGTTAAAGCTGTAACATTTTTGAATTATTATCGTTCAGTTTATTTAGCTAATATTAAGCCCAATAACTTTACAACGGTTATTGCTAATATTAAGAGTAAGAAAGTCATTAATGCTACTTACGTATTTACTGGTACAGACTTGTCAGCGCCCTCTAATATGAAGAATGTTAAAGCTATTATATGGAACCTTATTGGTTCTAGTGTTACGGATACTCAATTAACGCACCCGTTTCCATCTAATGTGAAATTTATTGGTACCACCATTCCTAATCCAAAACTTCCAGGTGGTAGTCGTGTTAGTACGAATATATTCTTAGTTGACCCATCAAATTATCAAGTATATCCATTTTCTGATACCAAAAGCCTTGCTAACGTCTTTAAGTCTCACGTACTGTTCCCAATTGCGGATAATTTAAACGATGATCAAGATTACATTCTGGATAACGGGGTTGAATTACTCGTAACAATTAATAGTGATAACACAATTACCATCTCTGATAATACTCAAAATGATGTTGCCAGCCTTGACTTTCTTAAACGTCCATTACTCGAAGACTTCGTACATGTACACATTAATAAAATTCCTCCAGAGTCTAAGATTAAAAAAGATGGTACAGAGACAAAGTATTATACTGTTGATCGTTTTGGTAATGTTACACGTAGATATAACTCAGGTGATTTTACAATTACTCGTATAAAAGCACCAGCTCAACAACCAGTCCAATGGACATTGAAATTTACAAAACCTGTAACGTTTATTGTTGATAACAACAAAGCTTTAGCAACCCTTAAAGGTAGTGATATAGATCAGAAGACTCATAAGAATAGGAATCCATGGAGTAGTGATATTGGCACTATCGATTTGAGCAATACAACGATTAACTTTAAAGCTACACCACCATCTGATTTTATTGGTGATTACAAAAATCTTAAAAATATTATTTTAGGTAATATCATCAATGGCGAAAATGCCACTAAATTATTTGCCAATGATAATGACTTACAATCGATTACGGTCACGTCAAGTGACAGTAAGTTTAATGGCAGAAATAACTTACCATATGGCATGTATCTCCAATCAAATGAGAAAGATCCCAAAGGTAATTATTATACTTTGCCAACTCCACATAATTTTATGAATGGTACAAATGGTCCAAATGCATCTGCATCATTAAAGGGAACGTTCTATAAGGCTAATAACCCGACGTCTGACACGATCCAATATCAGTATAATAATAAGAAAACAAATAAGACTACTAATATTGGTAAGCCATTGACAATCAAAGGTTACTTAGATAGTAACGACTGGATATATAAGGTAAACGTAAGTGAAAATGTGCCATCGGATTATCATTTGGCTGCTAGTGATACAGTGCTAGAAGATGGTAAAACTCATGACGTTGCTGTTTCACCTAATGTTGAGCCTGATATGGTTTATTATTACTATTCTGACATTAAAAAGCCTCTTAAAAGTGTTCAGGTTATTAAAGGTAATTATGGTAGTGATGCAACATCAGCCATTAATAATCCGAAGAACGTACCAATAGGTTTTACCTTAGATAATAAAAAACATACGACGGGGATTTATACGCCAAAAGGAGCATTTTATGTTCAGGTAACACCATCTCAAGTATCTGACACCATTAATTATCAGTTAAATGGTAAAACTTTAAGTTCACATGTGTTCAGAGGTAATGACTATCGGTCAGGAGTAAAATCAACTACAGTTACTATTTCTAATACTAATGATCCAGATATCCCGACTTACTATCATGTAGCCAGTGATACTAATAATACTTTTGAGTATGATGGCCAACCGCATAATGTTGCTATTGCGCCTAATACTGTAAATAGTACTGTTAATTATTCAGATGCCAATGGCAATCATATTGGTAGTGCCACGATTAATGGCCCGTATGACACTAGTGCTAAAACAGCTATTGATAATAATGCGCCTTTCAATCCTTATAAATATCATGTTGTAAGTGGTGATAAGGTATCATATCAGCCAAATGCATCTTATAATGTGAAAGTTGCAATGAATCCTGTTAGTAATACCGTTAAATTTAATGATATTTATGGGAATATTGATGGCTTAAGTGCACAGTTAAATTTATTAGACTATAAAACGAAATCTGATTTACCAACTAGTGATTATTCTGTATCAGCACCAAACAGCAAATGGGTTTTAGTTAACCCAAATGGGACTTTAGTTAATGGTAACGAAAAGTTTAATTATGGCACTAACCAGACAGTGGACGTTGCTCCGGTCTACGATGGCTTAACTTATAAATATGATAAAAATAATAACAGCATTGAATTCATTAACGGGACAATAAATACTAATGATTTAAGTAACTTTTCTTCAAATAATTCTCTTGTTAAAGGTGCTAGATCCATTACGTTCGATAATGGTATCAACACCAGTAAAGTTACTAACATGTCTGGCATGTTTAAGGGTGATTCTGATCTAAATACAATTAATTTCGGTAATTCATTTGATACTAGCCATGTTACTAACATGTCAGATATGTTTGAAAATGACCATAAATTACAGGCACTAACTTTGTCTAATGCCTTTGATACTGGTAAAGTTACTGATTTTAATAATATGTTTTCAGATACATCAATTAAGAGTTTAACGATAAATTCTCCTAAGACTACGTTAGCAAGCAATGCTAAAACGAAATTACCTTATTTGTATCAACAATCATCTGATAAAAATAGTCAAGGTGATTTTTATACATCAGCAAAACCTAATGATTTTACTAAAGGTAATTTAGGCACGTTTGTAAAGCCTGCTATATTAAAGCCTGACACGATTATTTATCAGGATAAAGATAATAACAATAAACAGGTTGGTAACCCTGTTCAATTAACGGGACTTATGGATCCAACTAATGGTGAATTTCAGGTTGATATAAGTAAAAATGTACCAGCTAATTATCATCTAAACAATCAGAATGATATTACAGTAGTTGATAATGGTGGGACGTATGACGTAGAAGTTCTGCCAAATAATACGAAGGGTCTGGTTATTTATTCTGATTCTGACTATCCTGCTGGTAAAACAGATATCTATACTCTTCAACTTTCAGATACTGGGAATACATCTCAAGAAAAATCCCATGTCCCTAATGGTTATGTATTAAAGAATAAGGATATCGACGGTGTCATTGTATCAGATGGCTCATATCATATTCAGATAAGACCACAGCAGGTAACTGACACCATTAATTATCAATATGACGGAACGACTCAAGCTAGTCATAAATTTACGGGTAATAATTACCTTACTGGGGTAAATGGCACATTCATCGTTAATAGTGTTAACGACCCTGGTATTCCTAGATATTATCATATAACGAGAACGAATATGAACCCCAAGGTTCCTAGATCTTATCGATTTAATTATGATGGCCAGACACATAATGTGCCTATAAAACCTGATGATGAAACCAGTACCGTTTATTATGAGTATGGTTCTGATGCTAATCCGCAACAGGTTGGTCTAGTAACGATTAATGGCTCATATGATGCTAGTGCGAAAAGCGATATTGATAAAGGGTGTTCCTAAGGGTTATACGGTATTAAATGAAACTGACAAGCAAAACTACACATCAATGGTAACAAATAAAGATGGGAGTACATCATTAAATCATTCACTGAAAGTATACGTAACGCCAAAACAATTACACGATACCATTATTTATAAATTAAATGGTACCACTTTAAGTGCGCATGAATTTAGGGGTAGTGATGTACTTACAGGTAATGATTATCTGTCAGGAAGAAATCCTGTTACATTTACGATTTCTAACACTAACGCCCCAGGTATTTCACCACACTACCATGTGATGGGTAGCGACACCTTCATGTTTGATGGTCAAACTTATTATGTCAATGTCGAACCAGATACTGTAAGTGGTACCGTTAATTATTCAGATGCTAATGGTAAGCGCATTGGCCGTGCAACAATTAGTGGCCCATACAACACTAGCGCTCAAACAGCTATTGATAATGATGTACCTTCTGTGCCTTATAAGTATCGTGTTACAAAAGGAGATAACGTATTATATCAGCCGAACGGAAATTATAGTGTTACCGTTGCACCAAAGTCCATTAGCAACACGGTTAGCTTTAAAGATATTTATGGAGATATTGACGGTATGAATGCGCCAGCAGGTTTTGCATCATCGGGTCTACCTTCTGATAATTATTTAGTATCGCCATCATCATTGCCCGCTGGATGGGCTTTAGTTAACCCCGACGGTACCTTAATTAATGGTAGCGAACAGTTTAAGTATGGTACCAACGGTACTAACCAAACAGTCGATGTCGCTCCGGTGAATGATGGATTAACCTATAAGTATGATAAGAATACAGGTAATCTTGAATTTGTTAACGGTAATGCTATCGGTGATTTAAGTAACTTCTCAAATAATTATGCCGTTGAGCATGCTAATTCAATTACATTTGATCCAGGTACTACCGTAACTACAAATACTGATATGAATAAGATATTTAGTGGTGATCCGTTTACTAAATTAGAAATCGATTCACCGGTCTTCATGGTTGGTACAACGCCAACTTCAATTGGCCTGTATAAGCAAACTAAGCAAGATCCATACTCAAATACATGGTTTACAGAACCTGATCAGCATCCGTTCAGTGGGAATACAACTGATAACCAAGGTATCTTTGTAAAAACACCTAATGCTAATCAGAATAATATCATTTATATTGATCCAAATAATAATGATGTTGCTGTTAAACAGATTCCCCCGTCTGATATTGGTTACACTAAGCAGATTAGAAGTTTACCTTTGCCAACTAGTGAAGCTAATGGGTATACGTCTTTAAGTAAAAATTATTACTTTATTAATCCAGATAAGACGATTACGTTAAAAGGCACGCAATATATCGAAGTTGGATTAATTAGTGATGCTTACAATAATATTAATTCGTCGATGAGTGCTTATGGCTCTTCCATTAGTAGTATTGATGCATTGTTTAATGGCTTTAAGATTCAATCGAATCCTAAAGTTAGTATATCGCCTAATACCACAACGATGCTTAGTGATGACACGAAGATATACAATAGTGCATCAACTGCGGTTACTAGTTATGAAGCTACGATAAGTGACAAAAATAGTGAAGTATATAACGCCTTGAGCCAGGATTCATCTGCTTACATGGCATACAGTAATGCTATGACTTTAGTTGGTGAAGGTGCAAATGCCTCAGCTAACGCTAGTGTAAGTGCTGTGGCTAGTTCCAGTGTTAGTGCATTGAGTAGTTCGGCAAGTACTGGTATTAGTAGTAATGCATCCCATATTACAAGCCTAAGCAATTCTGCTAGTAATGGTATTAGTAATAATGCTTCTAATATTACAAGTAATGCAGGAAAGATTACTAGTTTAAATGATGCCTCTATTGCTGCTTCTAAGGCTGTCCAAAGTGCTGAAGATATTATTAATCAACATATTACTTCCAATGCTAGTAATATTACTAGTAACCAAACTAACATTAGTGGTAATTCCACCTGGATTAAAAATAATTCAGCTAGTTTAAGCTCGGCTTCAAGTGAAGCAGCAAAAGGTTCTAGTCAGGCTAGTAGTAATGCTACATGGATTAATAATAATGCTAGTAGCGTAAATAGTACTGATAGCTGGGTTGCTGCTAATTCAACTAGTGCACAGAATGCTGATAGTTGGGTTTACAATAGTTCATCTGCGGTATCGTCTGAATTGGCTTCGCTTATTGCTGAGGTTAATAATTTAACACTTTCATTAGGTATTGCGAATACCAGCATTCTTGCAAATAAAAATAATATTGCTGCTAATTCATCAGCAATTAGTACTAATAAAGGTTACATTACTAGTAATCAAACCAACATTACTAATAATTCAAAAGCTATCAGTACTAATGCTGGTAATATTACTACAAACTCAACCAATATTAAAAATGACAGTTCTAATGCCACTGCTTCTGCAGCTGCGGCTCAAAAGAATGCTTACTCATCTGCTTCCAGTTACACTAATGCACAAATTGCAGCAGAGAGTTCCAGTGCTTCTTTAAGTGCGTCTAGTGCATTTAGTAGTGCATCCAATTATGCTAATAGTTTGGCAACGTCTGCATCGTCATCGATTGCCGGTACTGTTGCTTCAATTGACAGTCACATTAATAGTTCGTATAGTGATGCAATTAATAAAGCCAAGACTGATGCAACAAGTGCTGAAGCGGTTGCATCATCCTATGCAAGTATTAGTGCGGCAAGTGCTTATAGTAATGCATCAAGATATGCAAATCAGTTATCATCTAGTGCCAGTTCAAGTGTGGCTAGTTTGTCTACGGCTACTAGTAACAGTATTGTTAGTCTTTCTAATTCAGTATCATCAGCTAATAGTTGGGTACAGTCTAATTCTCAGTCGCTTAGTAGTATGGAAGGTAACTACAGTACAGTATCTAGTAATGCTCAGAATGCAAACACATGGGTTACTAATAATTCAAAAGTTACTCAAAGTACTAATAGCTGGGTATCTCAGAATTCCGGCTTTGTGGATAGTACTGAAAGTAACTATGATTCTGTATCTAATAGTGCTCAGAGTGCATATGATTGGGTTACCAATAATTCGCACTTTGTTTCATCTAATTCTACTAATATTACTAGTTTAAGCAAACGTGCTGATACTGATGAAACTAACGTTAGTAATTTAAGTAAAGGTGTTAATACCCTGAGTGGTTCCGCCGATCAAGGTATTAAAGCTAATACAGCTAGTCTTAATAGTTTGACTGGATCTGTAACGGCTTATAGTCAGACTGCGTCTAATAGTGCTACTAGTGCCTATAATCACGCTGTAAATTATGCTAGTTCAAGCATTAATAGTGTAGTTAATTCAGTAACGTCGACTAATAGTTGGGTAGCTGCTAATTCAGCAGTTGTTTCTTCTAATTCCAAAGGTATTACTAGCTTAAGTAAGCGTGCCGATACGGATGAAACTAAATATAATCAAGCATCTACTAATGCATCTGAAGGATCTGCACAAGCTTTATCTAATGAAACCTGGATTACAAATAATGCGGGTATTTTAAGCACGGCTTATACTAATGCATCATCTAATAGTAACTGGATCAGTTCTCATTCTACTGAATTGAGTTCAGACACTACTTGGATTAACAGTAATAAGACTAGTATTAGTGCTGATGAAAATTGGCTTGCTAGTAATTCATCTAGTGCCAGCGATGTTGATAGCTGGGTACACCTTAATTCATCTAGTGCAAGCAGTGCTGACAGTTGGGTATACGCTAATAGCAGTACTGTTTCCAGTAATGCATCTAATACTAATAGTTGGGTAACTAAGTACGGTAGTAGTGTATCTACTTATGCATCGTCTAATTCAGTATGGATTGCTAATTATTCTGGTAGTGTAAATACTGCTTATAATTGGGTAAATAGCAATTCAGCTAAGGCTGAAAATGCCGACAGTTGGGTAGCTAATAATGATAGTAAGATTGACAGCATTGAAGGCAATTACGATACTGTATCCAATAATGCATCAACTGCTAATAGTTGGGTATCCAAGAACGGTAACAACGCCCAAATCGCTTATAACTGGGTAAATAGTAACTCCAGTAGTGTATCTCTTAATTCTCAGCACATTAGTAGTTTAGATAGTGCTAAAAGCAGTGTTGATAGTCGATTTACTTCTAATGAAAGTAGAATGACTAATGATGAAACCACCATTACTAATAATTCTCAGTGGATTAACGATAATAAAGGTAGTGTATCTGCTGATGAAAAATGGATTAATAGTAACGGAAGCAGTGCCTCAAATGCTGATAGTTGGGTATACGCTAACTCCAGTAGTTTAGAGAGCGCATCCAGTCAAGCTACTTCTAATTCGAAATGGATTACTAATAATTCTTCTAGTTTAGCTAGTGCATACACAAATGCATCAAATAACAGTAACTGGATTAAGGATAATCAGACCAATATTACTAATGATAATAATTGGGTTCAAAAGAATTCCAGTGTTACTCAGATTATCAATAATTGGGTCGCTAATAATTCAGCTAGTTTAAGTAACGTTAGTTCTAGTGCTTCGAATGCATTGAGTGAAGCTCAGTCTACTGGTAATTGGGTTGATTCACATAAGAGTAGTTTTGATTCGGTTTATACCAATGCAAGTAATGCCATTAGTTACATTAATTCTAATTCTGCAAACATTACTAGTACGTCTATCCAGGCTACTGCTAATAGTAAATGGATCAACAATAATCAGAATAATATTACTACGATTGAAAATAATTACAGTAACATATCCAATAACGCTCAAAGTGCTAATAATTGGGTAAGTAGTTATGGTAGTAAAGTATCTAGTGAAGCTGATTCTAATACTACGTGGATTAACAGTAATAAGACTAGTATTAATAATATTGAAAATAGTATTAATACGATTTCTAATAATGCTCAGAGTGCTAGTAGTTGGGTAACTAAGAATTCTAATAGTTTCATTAGTGCATATAATAGTGCAACTGATGCTGATTCTTGGGTACAAGCTAACTCTAGCAGTGTAAGTACTGACGAGAGCTGGATTAATAGTAATTCAGGCAGTGTTAAGACTAACGCTGATAATATTAGTAGCTTGAACACTTCAACTAGTAACAAATTTATTGCTGAAGACGCTACGATAGCTTCTGATGAAGGCCATTTGAGTAATGTATCTAAAGAGGCTGATGCTACCAGTAAATTCTTAGCCGGTAGTTCTCAAGCTTTTGAAAGTGCTGTTACTCAGGCTTCATCTAATTCACAGTGGATTCATGATAATTCCAATGATTTGAGCACGGCCTCAGCTAATGCTTTGAGTGGATCTAATCAAGCAACCACTAATAGTAAAAACATTAATAGTGTAATTGATTCTGTAAAATCTACTAATAGTTGGGTTGCTTCTAATTCTGCTAGTGCAGAAAGTGCGGATAAGTGGGAATCTGAAAACTCATCTGTTGTAGGTGCTGACGAAAGCTGGATTAGTAGTAATTCCAACAGTGTCAGCATTATGGAAAATAATTACAGTTCTGTTTCCAATAACGCTTCAAATGCATTAACAAGTGCTAGTTCTAATAGTTTGAACATTAGTTCCTTAAGCAGCCGTGCAGGTACTGATGAAAATAGTATTAAGGCTAATACCTCTAGTATTAATTCCAATTCCTTAAGTATTATTAGTTTGAGCAGTCATGTTGACAGTGTATCAGCTAGTGCATCCAGCAGTGTATTAAGTTATGCTAACCGTTTAAGTCAGAATATTAGTACTAATGCTCAAAATATTTCTACTAATAGTACAAATATTGCATCAAAAGCCGACAAGACTAGTGTTAGTGCCGATATTACATCATTGAGTAATTCTGCATCCAAGGGTATTAATGATAATGAAACAAGTCTTACTAGTTTAACTAAGTCTGTTAATAATAATAGTAATAATATTATTACTGATAGTCAGAATGCTTCCAAGAGTGCATCCACAGCTTTGAGTTATGCTTCCAGTTACGCAAGTAGCTTAGATACTAAGAAAGCCGATAAGTCTAGTGTTGATAGCTTGAGTCTTAGCATTAGTAATAATACTTCAAGCATTGCGGCATTAACTACTTCTGCCAGTTCTAGCATTCAAGCATTAAGTACATCAGCTAGTTCCAGTATTAGTGCATTAAGCTTGTCTGCTGCATCTAGTATTGCTAGTGCCTACACCAGTGCAGTTAATTCAGCTAGCAATTATGCTAGTACAGCTTATTCAAATGCTGTTATTGTCGCTGCAAGTGATTCTGTGAGTGCATATAGCAGTGCATCTAGTTACGCTAATATGTTATCTAGTTCGGCATCGAATTCAATTGAAGCAAGAATCACATCAATTAACAGTAGTATTGCTTCAGCATCAGCAAGTGCTACAGCAAGTGCATCGAACGCATTTATTAGTGCATCGAGTTATGCAGATAGTTTGTCAAAGGCTGCATCGTTATCAATCAAAGCTTCTGTAAGTTCAACGGTAAGTTCATTAAATAGTCATATTGATAGTTCTTACAGCAGTGCTTTAAGCCAGGCTCAGACTGATGCAGATAATGCTCAGAAGTTGGCTCAAAATTATGCTGATTCACAAGCAGCAAGTGCTTATAGTAATGCTTCAAGTTATGCTAAGAGTTTAACGACATCTGCATCGAATTCGATCAATACTTCGATGAGTTCAACTGTGACCTCAATTGATTCTCACATTAATAGTTCATACAGTAGTGCCGTTAGTGCTGCAAGTGATGCAAAGATAAGTGCTGAAAGTTACGCAAGCTCCAGTATTGGTAGTTTGAGTACGTCGGCTGATTCTAACATCAAGAGTTATGCAGGTAGCTTAGATGATAAGAAGGAAGACAAGACCAGTGCTGCTTCCATGAGTAGTTCCGCTAATGCACGGATGAGTGCTAACGAAACTAACATAAGTAATGTTTCTAGCAGTGCAGTTAGTGCCCTAACGAGCGCAAGTATTAATAGTAGTAACATTACTAGTTTGAGTACGTCAGCTGATAGTCACATTAACTCATCCTATGCTAGTGCGGTTGCTTCAGCTAGCTCATTCGCAAGCGATGCTAAGAGCAGTGCTTACAACAGTGCATCTAGTTATGCTAATAGCTTGATGGGTTCGGCACAGACGTCAATCAGTAGTACCGTTAAGTCATTGAATGATCACATTCAGGATTCGTACAATAGTGCTGTTTCGTCCGCAAGTTCATTTGCTAGCCAGGCCCAAAGTAATGCTGAGGATCAAGCCGCAAAGGATGCATCTAGTGCATACACTAGTGCATCAACTTATGCAAGTAGCTTGGCATCGTCAGCATCTGAGTCTGCTAATGCACGGATGAGTGCTGATGAAACTAATATTAGTACCAATTCAACGGATATTAGTACGGATAGTGCTAATGCAGCGGCTTCAGCATCGAATGCTCAGAGTAATGCTATAAGTTATGCAAGTAGCAGTATTGGCAGTTTAAGTACTTCAGCGAAGAATAGCATTGTTGCCAACGCCAACAGTATTGCTTCCAACTCTAATAGTATTAGTAGCTTGAATAGTCGTGCCGGCACTGACGAAACTAGTGTTAATACTAAGTTCACCAGTGATGAAGCAAATATTACTAGTAATTCCAACCGGATTATTAGTAACGAAACTAACATCAGTAACGTATCTAATGAAGCTAATGCTACTAGTAAGTTCTTGTCCAGCAGTTCAAGTGCCTTTGAAAGTGCCGTCACCCAGGCTAGTTCTAACAGTAACTGGATCAGCACTCATCAGAGTAGTTTGAACACGGCTTACACTGATGCTACTAACAACATGAAGTGGCTTAACAGTAATTCTGCTAGTGCACAAAGTGCTGATAGTTGGGTCGCTAAGAATTCATCCAGTGCTGAAGATGCTGATAAGTGGGTAGCTTCTAATTCTACTAGTGTGACAAGTCATATCAGTAGTTTGGATGCTGCTAAGGCTGATAAGAGTAGTGTAAACAGCTTGAGCAATAGTATTAGTACTAATAGTCAGAACATTTCTACGTTAAGTGGATCCGTATCAACTGACGAAACTAGTATTAAGAATAATGCCAACAGCATTGCTTCCAACTCATCAAGTATCGGTAGCTTAGGCGCACATAAGGCTAACGAAACTAGTCTAACTAGTGTAGTTAACTCAGTAAGCTCGACCGATAGTTGGGTATCTGCTAACTCAGCTAACGTAAGTTCAGTTGTAAGTGGCTTCGATACCGTTTCTAACAATGCTTACAGTGGCTCAAGTCAAGCCAGCGTAAACGCTGGTAAAATCAGTACCGATGAAAATAGTATTAAGAGTAATTCATCTAGCATTAGTTCTAATTCCAACAGTATTAGCAGTTTGAACAGTCGTGTTGGTACTGATGAGACTACTATTAATACTAACAGTGCTAATGCATCTACTAGTGCCGCAAATGCACAAAAGAATGCTGAAAGTTACGCAAGTAGTAGCGTTAATAGTTTAAGTGATCGTGTTACTACCATTAGTAGTTCCGCTAGTACCGGAATCTATGATAACAGTAGTGATATCACCAGCTTGAGCAGTAGTGTAAACAGCTTGAGTAACAGTATTAGTACTAATAGTCAGAACATTTCTACGTTAAGTGGATCTGTTAAAGCTAATAGTAATCAGATTGCCTCTAATTCTAGTAGTATCAGTAGCTTGAATACTCATAAGGCTGACAAGACTGATGTTACCAGCTTGAGTAGTTCTGCCGATACTAGATTCAGTTCTGCTGACAGTAGAATGAAGAAAGCCGACAGTAGTATTAGTGATAACACTAGCTGGATCAGTAGTAATTCTGGTAGTGTCAACACAATTGAAACTAATTACTTATCGGTATCCAATAATGCTAGTAATGCATTCAGTTATGTTTCAGCTAACTCCGCGAACATCAGTAGTACGTCGACTCAGACTACGTCTAATAAGGGATGGATCGCATCCAATTCCGCAAATTTGAGCAGTGCTTCTGCAAGTGCTAAATCTGCTGAGACATGGGTACAGAACAATTCAACGAGTGTAAGCTCGATTGAAACTAACTTTGATTCTGTATCGAATAATGCTAAGAATGGTTCAACTCAAGCAAGTACAGATGCTACGCAGTTAAGTGCTGTAAGTAATTCTGTTACTACCATTAGTAGTTCCGCTAGTACTGGAATTTCTGATAATAGTAGTAATATTACCAGTTTGAGTTCATCAACTAGTACAGGTATTAGTAATAATGCCAAGAGTATTGTTACTAATAGTCAGAACATTAGTACTGTAAGTGCCAGTGTATTAAGTTACGCATCAAGCTTAGACAGCAAGAAAGCTGATAAGTCTAGCTTGAGTAGTTTGAGTACT
The DNA here is from genome assembly GCF_004359375.1 of Acetilactobacillus jinshanensis. Lineage (NCBI taxonomy): Bacteria > Bacillati > Bacillota > Bacilli > Lactobacillales > Lactobacillaceae > Acetilactobacillus > Acetilactobacillus jinshanensis. The sequence continues at coordinate 963,760 of NZ_CP034726.1, forward strand.
TCGGCAGCTAATGCCATTAACACGAAAGCTGATCAGACTAGTCTGACTAGTGTTATTAATTCCGTAAGCTCAACCAATGCTTGGGTATCTGCTAATTCAGCAAGTGCACAAAGTGCTGATAGTTGGGTAGTTGCTAACTCAGGTAGTGTTGTATCTAACTCCAGCAACATTAGTAGCTTGAACAGTGTTAAAGCTGACAAGACCAGTGTGAGCTCGATGAGTAATTCTGCTGACACTAGGATGAGTAACGACGAAGCTGGTTTGAGTAGTGTATCCGACAGTGCATCCAATGCATTGAAGAGTGCTGCTACGAATAGTACAGCCATTAAGACTAATGCTAATAAGATTGCTGCTAATGCCACTAGTATCGCTACGAACACTGGTAATATCACTGCTAACTCTAAGAGTATTAGTAGTTTGAACAGTGCTAAAGCTGACAAGAGTAGCGTGAATGCTCAGTTCACTGCTAACAGCAAGGATGCTTCTGCAAGTGCATCGAATGCTCAGAGTAATGCTGAAAGTTACGCATCTAGTTATGCAAACAGCCAGTCCTCAAGTGCCAGTGCCAGTGTATCCAGCTTGGCAAGTTCCGTAAGCTCCAGCATCAGTGCTGCCAGTTCCAGAGCTTCCGCCAGCGCATCGAGTGCATACAGTTATGCATCGAGTTACACTAGTTCAAGCATTATTAGTTTGAGTAATTCCGCTAGTTCCAGTATTAACGCCTTAAGTGTCTCAGTAAGTTCTGGTATTAGTAATAATGCTTCGAACATCACTAGTTTGAGCACTTCTGCTAGTTCCAGCATTGCAGCTCTTAGTTCTGTTGCGTCAGCAAGTGCTTCTAGTGCTTATTCAAATGCATCTAAATATGCTTCAAGTTACGCTAATAGTCAATCGGCTAGTGCCAGTTCAAGTGTTGCTAGTTTAGCTGGTTCTGTAAGTTCCAGTATTTATGCTGCTAGTTCTAGAGCATCTGTAAGTGCTTCAAGTGCTTACAGCAATGCATCTAGTTATGCTAAATACTATGTTGACAGTATAACTAGTTCACTAAGTATTTCTGCAAGTAATGCAGCATCTAGCTTAGATAATAAGAAAGCTGATAAGTCTAGCGTTAATAGTTTGAGTAACAGTATTAATAATAATGCCTCAAGCATCAATAGTAATTTATCTGATATAGCTAACTTATCTGGATCAATCAGTGGTACATCTATCGGTGCTTTAGAAACTAGTATTAATAACTTGAGTAGTTCTGTAAGTACTAATTCTGGTAATATTTCTAGTCTGTCTAAAGGCTTAGGTGCAATGCGAGTGGACGTTTCTAATTTGAGTAGTTCTGCAAGTACTGGCATCAGTAATAATTCTAAAGCTGCAACTAGTTTGGACGCTGCAAAAGCCGACAAATCCAGCGTAAGTTCTGAGATGAACAAGATTCCACAGAACACGACGCCAACGGTAATTGGTAATGACAATACGGCTCAGGTTAATGACAACACTGCTGAGATTGACAAATTGAATGCAGTGGTTAATTCACTTGAAACCAAACAAGCATTGACACCATCCCACCGTGGTTCGATGCCAATTGCTCGACGTCATACGTTGCCAACATCCGTTCACAGTGTAAAGGATGTCAAAGTTCTTAACGTTGGCCAGACCGGGATTTACAAAGGTAGAACTGTAACCAGAGAGTCTAATAAACACCATTACAAATACTTATGGCTTATTAATGGGATTCAGCTCCACACTGATCCAGTCTTCAGTCAACGGAACGCAGTCAAAGTCTTGAAACCAAGCCAAGGCTTAACGATGGCCATCAAGTGGATCTTCACGATTCAATACCACGGCACGAAACGAATTCGTTATGTCGTAAGTTATGGTGGTCATGATTACTACGTAACTGGTCATCCATACTATGTTCGGAACTCATATTGGCAGCCGGTTGATCTGAACCGTCACCAGACGCACTGGATCAAGTTGGTTCGTGAAGCGATCGAATATCGTTCACCGCATTACACTCAGAAGAATCAAGTCAGAACGCTTCATAGCGGGACGACGCTTAGAGTCAAGAGGGTATTCTTCATTGGCAATAAGTACCATCGTCAGACTCGTTTTGAATTGACGAACGGTGATTACGTCACGTCTAATAAGAACTATGTAAAGTGGATTAAATAATAAGTAAAATTTGATAAATTAAAAGGGCGTTAACCTCATTATAACGAGGCTAATGCCCTTTCTTTTTGGCTTATAATAGGGTACATGAGAATAAATCTAGGAATCGGATGATACTATCGACTATTATAAATTAATGCGTTCACATCAGGGATACGTTACCAATTGGCAGAATTTACCTAATCATTTGCAGGATCGGGCTCGTAATTTATGCTGGGCGTACAATAATACACCGCTGGATGATACGAAGCAGTTAGATGTGCTGCGTAGAAAGTTGTTACAACCCAATCAGACGTCAGAAGATAAATTGGGAATCGTTCCACCGTTCAATTGCGACTTGGGCTTTAACATTCGTGCGCACGGGACGGTGTACATTAATTCGGGATGTATGATCCAGGATTCTTCACCGGTCGACATCGGTAACAACGTCTTTATTGGACCGAAGGTGTGCATTAGTTGTACCAGTCATCCGTTGATTTACCGGCAACGATTAGGCGGAACGATGATCAGTAAGCCAATTAAGATCGGGAATGGTGCCTTTATTGGCATTCATTCCACGATTTTAGGCGGTGTCACGATTGGTGCTCACACGATTATCGGTGCTGGTAGTGTAGTTACCCATGATATTCCGTCCGGTGTGGTTGCTTATGGCGTGCCGTGTAAGCCTCGACGAAAGTTGAGTAAGAGTGATTATTTGAAGCATTTATCATAAATAAAAATAAAGCGTTGATTTCATTGAGTTGAAATCAACGCTTTTCCAGTTGCTGTTAGTTTATATCAATATAAGTTAACGAATCGATGTGAGATTAGACCATACAGTGGCCAGCCGGCAAACGTTACTAGGGCACCACACATTAGTGCTACTGGACCGGTAGTGTACAGTGCGTACAGACAGTACATTGACGCGATAAACGCAATCGCGTTAGTAAAGGTCCGTTTCCGGATCGGCGCTCGTTCGATGATCTGCATCGAATTCAAGGTCCCCATTGACAGAATATATGGAACCACGTTTGTAACGACGGCTAAGTTAACCAGGATTGAGAATTGTCTGGATAGGGTTGGACTGATCGTCATTAAGGCTAGTAAAGTTTGGAGTCCGGTCGTGATGAACATCCCGATGATCGGTGAACCATTACGAATCGTTTCTCTAAAGATCTTCGGGAAGTATCCGGCATACGACGATGCTTTAAAGACATCGGCGATCGTACATTGACCATCTAGTAATGAACCAAAACAGGAAATAATCATGACGGCCATAACGATTTTACCAACGATCGGTGAGAACATTTCACTGAAGACTAAACCGAATGGGGCGTTCGAGTTGGCTAATTTACCAAGTGGAGTAATGCCCATAATGACGTTAGTTGAAGCTACATATAAGATAGCTGAACCTATCGTCCCGCAGACGACGGCAATCGGAACATCATGCTTCGGGTGTTTTGCGACGTTCATGTTGGCGGGCGCCGTTTCTAAGCCCATGAAGCCCCAAAGGGTGATTGGAATGGATTTACTGACACCTTTAAAGATGCTGTAATTATGGGGATCCCAGGCACCAATGAACCGAGCACTGCTGAAGTAGAACCAACCGACGATTGATAGGACCACGATCGGCACGATGATTCCTAAGATATTGAAGATACTTAGATCACCGGTCATTCGGGCACCACCAAAATTCAGGACGGTCCCAAACCAGAGCAGGGCAATCGTTCCTAAGGCAATCTGTAACGGATCAAGGTGCCAGTTGAATAGCACGGCTATGTATCCCATGACTGAGATCGCGATAGCGGCATCAGCGATTAGCAGCGAAATCCCATATGTATAGTTAGCCAGGAACGCACCACTTTTGCCGTAGGCGTATTGGGCGTAACCACCCATTCCATCCTGGTTGGTAGTGTACAGTCCGGCCTTGGAAAATGCGTAGGCGAGGGCCATCGCACCTGCAAAGGTGATGACCCATGACAGTACAGAAATGGTACCGACTTCCGCTAAGTTAGCGGGCAACAAAACAATTCCGGATCCCATCATATTGATGATGGTGACAACGGTAAGCTGAAAGACATTCATCTTTTTTTCATGCATAATGGTTTCCTTTGAATTAAACGTCCAAAAGTGGATAAAGCTTATTAATCACCATTCATTTGATAGTCTACTAGCTTATCAATATTATTTTGTGTCCATTTATCGCTTTAATGGTGTACAATTCCGTAAACTAAAAAGGCGGCTCATTAATCACGCAGATCAATGAACCGTCTTTTAATGATGGATAATAAATGATAGAAGGTACTAGTTTAAGGGGGCGGAACCCTATAAATTAGTCAACATAAATTAAGTGTTTCGGTGTGTGGGTGAATGGTTCAACACCCGTTTCAGTTACATGGACACAGTCTTCAATTCGAACACCGGCAACGCCGGGGACGTAAATTCCGGGTTCGATGGAGAAGCACATGCCAGGCTTGATGATGGTCTTGTTGCCGCCACGAATGGTTGGGAATTCGTGGGTACTAAGGCCAATGCCATGGCCTAAACGGTGTAAGAAGTATTTACCATAGCCAGCTTTAGTGATGTGGTCACGAGCGACTTTATCGATAGATTCAGCGGTAACACCAGGCTTAGCGTAGTCCATGGCCATCTGCTGAGCTTCACGAACGGTCTTATAAATGTCTAACTTCTTTTGGTCAGGGTGACCAACTGCGACCGTACGGGAGGAGTCGGACATGTAGCCATCGTGAACGGTACCTAAGTCGAACAATACTAGTTCGTTATTCTTGACCCGGTTTTCACTGGTAAAGTTATGCGGTTCGGAAGCATGGGCACCAGCTTGGACTAAGGTCGGGAAGCTGTTAAACATAATGCCACGCTTCATTAAAGCATACTTGATTTCAGCGGAAATCTGATCTTCGGTGGCACCAACCTTAACGGCATGGAAACCAACTTTGAAGCAGAAGTCGGCTTCACGACCGGCACCCGCTAACTTCTTGATTTCTTCAGGGGTCTTGACCATTCGCATCTGCTTAACTAATTCAGAAACGTCGTGATCAAAACTGGCGTGTTCGAAAGCACCTTGTAAGGCCATTACACGTGAATAGACTAAGTTAGTGGCTTCAAAGCCGACGTGGTGCGGATCACTAACGCGCTTTTCGACGTGTTTTGCGATCTTACTCCAGGGATCTTCAGCATCGGCATAGCCATATACTGGGCCGTTAAAGGTACTCTTTTGAATTTCTTCAACTTGTAAATCCGGTGCGAACATGAACGGTTCGTCGTCAGGGAAGACGACTAAGCCCATGACACGTTCGTAAGGGTTATTATAATATCCGGTTAGATATTGGATCGTCTTGGGATTACTTAAGTAGGTAAAGTCCAGATGATGATCCTTTGTCCATTTTTGCAATTGTTCTAAATGAGTCATTGTAAAATCTCCCTAAATTTAACTCGTATACGTTAATAATAACATTAATAGTACAAATTAGGTGAATTCAATGAATTTTTGATAATCTTATCAATTAATTGCTTAGTAATGTTCGTAATATGATCAGCAGTTTGGCATGACGACTTAGTCAGCAGGGTTTGAAGCTGATTATCATCTAGTTTAGATGCCTTACGATCCGTCTGCTTAATCCGACTAATGTCATACGCTTGGCACTTCTTTTTGTAGAGGTTGACGGTGTTGACAAACTGATGATAGTGAGGATTAACCAGTGCGGATAAGGTCTTGTATAACCAGAAGGCGCTGTCGAGTGATACGTTACTGGTAGCAGTAGCGTAATTCTTGGGTGTCCTGGTGATATTCGCGTAGAAGGGGACGTAAGGACTGAAAGCAAATAGTCCCATGGCGACCCACATCAATGCGGAGTACTTTTTCGGCACGTCATTCCGTAGCTGAATCACGTGTGACAACTGATTTCGGTCAAGGGCGACCGGCCGAAAGATCGGCTTCTTCAACTTCACCGGGTCGTAGGGGGTCTGCTGGTAGTGAGAAGACAGGAAATATTCGCAATCTTCCACCGTCAGTTTCTGTTCCGGTTTCATGATGAAGGGGATCTTCTGACTAGTTGGCTGATCAGTTAAGCCAAGTGACTTCATCTCATGCGGTGAGAATAATAGGTGACCGTACCAGGCACGCGAAGTATTGTATTTGATGTCGAGCTGATTATCCCAGTCCGCGTATTCACCGGCAGTCCCGGCGATCTTACGAAAGTTGAATCCTTTTTGATCGGGATTGAGATGATTCTGCTCGACGAACGACTTTAGATCTGGTGAATACATGTAATGATCAGGATCATTAAAGTCGATCTGTTCAATACTGGTCTCGTTTGGTGCGATGGCATAAGCGTCATCAGGGATGCGAACCGCCGCCCAGTGGTGACCACCAACCGTTTCTAAGTACCAGACTTCGTCGTGATCGGAAAAAGCAATTCCGTTGCTCTGACCGGTGCCGTACTTCTGGATTAAATCACCCAGACGACGGACACCTTCACGGGCGGTATTAACGAACGGCAAAACGATCGTAACCATACTTTCTTCGTTGACCCCGTGTTTAACGTAGGGATCACAACCCAGAAAGCGCTGGTTCGTGTAGGTCGTTTCGGTGGCGCTCATGGCAACGTCCTTTTCGTTGACCCCGGCTTCTTCATAGACCGGGTACTTGGACGGCGGTAAGTGAAGCTGTTTTTCAACACAGGTACTGGGTTCGCAGATGTAGCGGTAGGAACGTGACGGTAATGGAATCCTGACGTGGGTCAGCGGCGACACGTACAGATTATCCGGCTTATTACGAGCTGGTCTTACGACTAATTTCTTGGGTCCGCACGTGTTGTACCAATCACCGTTTCGGGCGATGATGGTTGATCCGTCGATCGTGGCGTCCTTACCGACTAAAATTGATGTACATGATAATGGCTTATGCATATTCTCATCTCTTGAGTTAATTATAAGTTAACGTCATGGTGCTTTTCGTAGTGAACGTTATCGGCAACCATTCGACGGGCACGGTGCATGATACCTAAGTGGTACATGATAGTTGAAATGATGAAGAATAGTACCGGTCCGGCGAAGGTCCAGAATGCGACAGCGTACTGATGCTGAGTGATTGGTAAGATTAAGTTGAATAACGTAGCTAATGCCATGGCAACAACTAATACACCAACGGTAAAGTAAACTGACTTCATGCTGTGTAAGAATTCGATTGGACGTTCGATATCCTTACGCTTCTTAAAGGCAACGAATGCGATGGCAATGAAGGTGTATGGTGCGATAACGGCGATGTTGTTCATATCAACGATGATCTGGTAGAATTCTTGACCAGTCTTACCAGTTAAAGCAACTAATACTAAAGCACCAGCGATAACTGCACATTCGATCCATAGGGCAACGGATGGCATATCATGCTTGTTAAATGTAGAAATCTTCTTTGGCCATAGGTCCTTAGAAGAACCAGCGATCAAACCTTTGATTGGTGAGTAAGATACAACGGCAACTAAGCCTAAAGTAGGAATCAAAGCACCGATTGATAGAAGACGAACTAAACTACGACCAATCATAGCACCGGTAGCAGGGGACCAGCCCAATGCTTTGGCTAAACTGTCACCAGCGTTGGCCATCATGTAAAAGGCATTGTTATAAAGATCAACCTTTGGGTTCTTGAATACGTGAGCCCAGTTAGTAGCTAAACCACAGATAAAGATACCAAATACGTAAAGGCAAACCATGGAAGCAGCAGTGATCATCATAGCCTTTGGGAATTGCTTACGCGGGTGTTTCATACGGTCTAAGAAACCACTGGTGGCTTCTAATCCACCATAAGCGAACATTGCGTAAACGGCGAATGACATGATAGCAATTGGTGACTGGAACTGAACGTTCGGTGATTTAACAAATGAACTAACTCCGGTGATTGGCTGTGCTAACTGACCGTGGTTAGCGAAGAAAATGATAACGGAAATGATGGCGAATAAAGCGATAACACCTAATGAAATAGCACCACTGATCATGGCAATCATAGCAACCTGATGAAAACCACGAGTTACTAAGAAGATGGAGAAGACCATGAATGCAGCACCGATCAAAGCTTCGATATCATTACTGGTGAGGAAGCCCAAGTGCCAGTTCAGTGAGGTATCGTAACCTAAGAACAGGCCAGAGAAGTGAATTCCTAAGCCGGAAACGATTTGAAGCATGCTGATGACCCAGAGGCCGATCCACATAAAGGTTCCGATGAAGGCCCATTTTTCACCAACGGAATTAAGTAACCAACTATAGAAGCCACCATGATCGACTCTGATGGCACCACTATATTCAGAAAAGATGATGGCTAGTGGAAGTAAATAAACAAAACCACAGATAATATACCATGGAATCCCGGCGTAACCCATTTGGTTATAACCAGTAATTGAATTACCGAAACCGAAGTCGGTAGCGATAATCGCTAAAACCATGCCCGCAACGGACATATATCGTTTCTTGGATTTACTCTTAGACATCTTTATTATCTCCCCAATTTATTAATCAATATTAATTCTTGCTAGTTAAAGCGTCTTGTAACTTAGCGTAGTCGCCGTTATCCAAGACCTTGTGACGGCTGACGAAGATAGCGACCTTTAAGCTGTATTCCTTTGAACTCTGCTGATAGAAATTCCGAACGGAGTTGACTAAATGACGCATCTTGTTAGCTTTCTTCATGTCTTCTAACTGATGACCTAACGTATCAACCGCTGTGTTGGTAACGCCGGTTGCGGTGTTAGCGTGCTGATGAGCGTTATCTAAGTCTTTCCGTAGATATGTATTCATAACGTACAACTTATGGTGAAATTTTTCTGCCATATTGATTCCTCCTAAACATTATTTACCGATGAAAAAAGTCCTCATGATTTATTACCCAAACCATGAGGACTTTATCTTTTAAGTATTAATTTCAGTGTTAAAAGAAGCATCCACACAGTTTAGATTTTATCCCTGTGTGAATACTATTTGATGCGACAAAATGAATTCTCAAATACCCACACAGTCAATGAATAATAATGACTAAGACTAAGACCATAATCACTAAAATCGCAATGACTGTAATAATTTGAGAATCTGTCAAAGTATTAAACATACTCAGGCACGATCGTCGCATCAAAATACCTTCTTTCAATCGATATGTTTTCCTTTACGTTTCTTAAGTGTAGAAGAATTCTATGGGATGTCAAGGAGATTAGGAAACTTTATTAAATTATTTTTGAATAATTGTATAAAATAGGCAACCTTATTAATATGATGGGTGCTTACTAAAATATAGTTTCGAAATTTATTAATAATTAGAGGTGGAAAATTAGTTAATAATGTGAATTGTTACGTAATGTATAGTGAAGGGAGATTGTGGTGCTTTAGATAAACTATTTATAAATGTATATTAACTATAATTACACTACATTAATGTATAAATATGATATAATCATGTAAAGGAAGTGATATTTTGAAAAAAATCCAAATTTCAGTAACCACCACACCTGAAGCAAAGGATATGGCCACTAAGGTTACTAATAAATTAGGCTTGTCATTATCAACAGCTTTAAATATGTGCATTAATCAAATTGCGATGCAACAACGGTTACCATATTCGACAGCGCTTCCTAGGAATCCTTACGCTAAATACGGGAAGCCAACTTCAACTAATGACTTAAAAAAACGAATTATGAATAGTAAAACATCCAACAAAAAGCATCATTTAGACTATGAACATTAGTTTTGATCAAGACGCTTGGAATGAATATAAATATTGGGAATTTCAAGATAAGAAACATTTAAGAAGAATTAATCGATTAATCAGTGACATATTGAGGAATGGTCCACAAAATGGAATTGGGAAGCCGGAGCCATTGAAATATCTTGGTGCTGATATCTGGTCTAGACGGATTGATAAGGCTAACCGATTGGTTTATTTATATAGTTCAGATGACTTTATCATTGAGTCATGCCACTATCATTATTGATATAAAACGTTGATCTTGTTGTAGGGATCAGCGTTTTATCTAATTAATCCATTTCCGAGATTGTGAACTCTCATTAATTAATATCTAGAAAAGCAATGATATAATGGATTATAAATATAACAAGCATTAGATAACCGAGATGAATTACGTGTCAGCTTTTCAAGATAAGCATTTCGATCAAAAAATTAGTGATTTACAGAAAGAACTCCGACGCGAACATGATCTACAGAGTAACTATGAGGCTAAGCTAAGTGAAGGCAAGCCCCAGGATCATAAACCAACGTCGGATAGCAGTCAGTACGAGGGCCCCAGTAAGACCCGGAGTGCATTAGCTAAGAAGTATCACATTAAGTATCAGGATACGATCGACCCGACTGAAGACGGTGTTAAACAGTTAGATGGGATGATTGGCCTTAAATCCGTTAAAGATTTGATCAAGCATTACATCGCTAGTGCCGAGATTGATCAGCGGGCCCGTGAACTGGGCCAGGACAACAAGATGGCTTCACTTAACATGATCTTTATGGGTAATCCAGGAACCGGTAAAACCGAAGTTGCCCGAATTGTTGGTAAGATCCTGTTCCAGAAGCACATTGTTAAAAAACCGCTCTTTCTAGAGTGCAGTGCCCGTGACCTAATGAGTACGTTAGTTGGTGGAGCCTTATTAAAGACTCATAAACTGATGCAGCGTGCCCGCGGTGGTGTGCTATTCATTGATGAAGCCTACGTTTTAGCACCGACTGGCGACCAGGGAGATGCTGAAAATAGTACCAAGAACGACGCCGTCAGTGAACTATTAAGAATGGCTGAAAATCACCGTCATGATACGGTTGTTATCTTAGCTGGTTATCAGGATAAGATGGAAGAATTAATCAATAAGTCGAACGAAGGCTTACGTTCACGGTTTAACCACAAGGTCCTGTTTCCGGACTACAGTAATCATGAAATGTACCAGATCTTCATGTATCACGCTAAGAAGACGCACTGTATCTTAGGCCCAAAGGAAAAGGACTTTCTGAAGAGTAAACTCAGCTACTTCATCAAGTATTCCAAGAAACACCATGAAAACAGTAACGCCCGCCTGATGCGAAACTTACTGCACATGGTAATTAGTTGTCATGAATATCGAATTGCGACCCATGCGAAAGATATTCACAAGTTAACGTTGGGTGACATCAACACGATTTCACTTGACGATCTTGACCAAGGTTTCAAACGGACCGAAAATAACGAATAAGGTGATTCACGTGCTAACGTTTCATGAAGACGGGATCAACTGGGGTGACTTTACGTTACGTAAGACTCTGTATGATCCTGATCAAGCGAACGGTGATCCATTATCGAATATGGATCCGAACCATTTCTTTAACTTACCAATTAGTGAAATTAAGAACCGTTTTAATGCTGAAATTGGTGAGACCCGCAAAAAGATTCCGTATGATGAGAAGAACCATTCGTTCATTACCAACGAAATTCATCGGTTATGTAAGAAAGCCGGGATCTCGATGATGTCGGTGGTTCAGTTCAACACCGATAAGATTGGGGCTTCAACGTCACCTGGAATTGAGATCGATGTCTCGTCGGGTGCGATTGAAAAGCTGAATAAGTCAGAATTAAAAGCTTTATTAGCTCATGAAGTGGCCCACAGTATTATTCATGCTAAACGAATCAACACGGAAAACGAAGAAACCGCGGCCGACGTGATCGGTGCTCGTTTATCATCAAAAGACAGTATGATCCATCTAATCGAGTATTTTGAGAAGCACGTTAACGTGGCTTCGACGGGTGATGAAGCCCATTATTCGGACCCAAAAAGGATTGCTGAGATCAAGCAGTCGTTTAAGGAAGCCGATGCTAAGTTGCGGCAGATTAATCATCTGAAGTCGCAGGTTCAGATCACCCGTGAAAAAAATGAACACTATCGTAAATTGCGTGAATTAAAACAACGGTTGGCGAAGACCGAAAAGCGAAATCAAGAACTTAAGAAACAGATCGAGAAACGAAAAAATTATCATTTGAAATAGGTTAAATGGCGCTTGTTACGAAATGTGATAAGCGCCTTTTTGCGTGCTAAAATTTACCTAATTGATTAATTAGGGAGCGATCGTTCAGTGAAAGCAATTAAGAACATGTGGAAGGGTTTTACGTCAGCCTGGGGACAGTTTTTCAGATTAATGTTTAAGGCCAAAGGAAAGACCGGCCGTGCAAAGTACATGTGCGTTATTATTCCAATCTTGTTAAGCATTCTTTTATTTTTAACCTTAGCGGGATTACTGGTTGAAAAACAAAACCCGCAAGTCGTTCGTGTGACCGGCTACTATTTGCTATATTTCTATCTTCCGTATAACCTGATCGTCAAGATTTTGAGCTTTTGTTTAGTTGCTCGTCGTAATCATGATATTGGGGTCAATAAGTGGTTCGCCTTGATTATGTTTATCCCGAATATTGGCATTGTTTATCTCGTAATTTTAATGGTGATAAGTTCTCATTTCCAGATGCTTATTCATCCCCACAAGTACTTACAGGGATAAATACTTGATGTGTTAAGCATTCTGTGTGATACTACACCCGCATTTTGAGATTAGGGGTAAAGGTATGAAGAGTACAAAGTTATTACGAATGATCTTAGCAATCTCCGCTTCTTTCGGGATCGTCATTGCGTCAACGTCGATGGCACCAATGGCAAATGCGGATACTAACGACATTGGCTATTATAAAGACGTTAATAACGACCAGAGTACGTTATCGAAACGTTGGAAATATGATCACGTTCATTACGCTGATTTAGATAGTGAAGGCCGATCGGGTAAAGACACCGCATACTTAGAAAGTAAAAATTTAACTAACGACGCTTTACGCCAAGAACAGGACGTTGATCCGACCGGCTGGCACCAGAAACGAGTTAATGGTGACTGGATCATTAATCGTGGTCACGAAATCGCTTATTCGTTGTCCCGCGGGATTGACGAAGATGGCCACTACAACGGTCATGATCAAGCTGGTGATCAGAACAATCCGAAGAATTTATTTACCCAGACCGCTTACAGTAACCAGCAGATCCAGACGATCTTTGAATCAGAAGTCCGTCAATCGTTGGAAAGTGGCGAAAAAGTTATTTATCAGGTCACACCGGTCTTTCATGGTGACAATGAAATGGCCAGTGGCGTTCACATGCAGGCTCGTTCAACTGACGGTAGTTTAGATTTTAACGTCTACTTATACAATAAGCAGCCTGGTGTAAAGTTTGATTATCGAATCGGTCGTTCGGTAATCACCGGTGTTACAACCCGTCAGAATTACGTTAACGACTATTATCACCGTCAGAATAGCTATGGATACGGTAATAATAATTACTCTGGCTATAGTAATACTTATAATTACAATAATAATCCGTACTATCACCGTAATTACTGGAATAACTATAATAACTACAATAACTACAATAACTACAATAACTACAATAACTACAATAACTACAATAACTATGGCTACCGAAATTACGGTTACCGCAATTATTCCAATTATAACAATGGTAATTATTATCATCGAACGTACTATCATCACTGGTCGCCACTCCAGTGTCAACACTGGTATAATACGATGCGTCAGCGGTATTGGTCGAGAGGAATTCGATGACTTTTAGCCGTTTCAAAGAAAACTTTAAATAAGGCTAACTTTTTTCGTCAAAAAACTTGTCATTGTTAGGAAACATGTTACTATTAAAAGCGTGGTAATTCTTTTTTATCATTTGTTTTATGAATTGATGCTTGTTATATTACATATTTCAACGTGGACTTGCTGAGATGCAAGTCTTTTTATTTTGTCCAAAAAAAAGAAACAACCCGTTAAGCGATTAGCTTAACGGGTTGTTTTGCTCTCTAATGTGATTAATAAGCTTTCATAAATAGATAGATCGTTAATACGATTCCACATATTGAAACGAAGCTCTTAATATATTTTTCGTTAACGTGACGAACGATAATCGGGCCAAGATAACCACCAATTAGCATGCCTAAGCCTAATGGAACTACCACTAGCCAATTAACCGGTGCCAACGTTGCGTACACGATTGTTGATACAACGGCTGGCCCGACCATTGACACATTCCGGATCGAATTATAGACCTTGAACGGTGCTGTACTAACGGTTGCCATTAAAGCTAGATAAACAATTCCAGATCCGGCGCCGAAGTAGGCACAGTAAATTCCTAACAAGAACAGGATGAACATCGTTAAGTATCGGACCCAGAGTTTCTTTTTATCGGTCTTATTTGCTGCCTTAGTTTTGGGTTTTAAGATCAGAAGGGTGGCAGCTAACACGAAGAATGGGACAATTTTAGCGAACGAAGCACTCGATTCATGTAGAACGATAATGGTTCCGATAATGGAACCAACTAGCAATAATATCGTATAGATCAAGGTCTGTTTACCGTGACCCACGATATCACGAAGTGATGAATAAAATGATCCAATGCACAATAGGCCTTGTGAAGTTAGATTAGTGACGTTTGCAGTGATCGGTGGCAGACCGAACATGATCAGTGCTGGGTACGATGCCAAAGAGGCAATGCCCACGACAGCGCCCAAAATACCGGAAATCAGGCCAACCGGGAAAAACGCTAATAACTTCATGATTTCAGCTAGAGTAATGATATTACTTCCTTATCTTTATGTTGATACATGTGAATTATATCAAATATTCAACATGAATAGGGCACAGCTTACTATTATTTAGTGATAATATTGAATTATAACCTGATTGTGAAGAGCTAATTGTGAAAAGTCGCGATTTAATGATTCGTTTTAAAAACGTTAGTAAAAGGTATGGCAAGACAGTGGCGCTCGATCACGTCAATCTAACGATCCCTGCTCATTCCATCTTCGTTATCGTCGGTCCCAGTGGCAGCGGTAAGACCACCATGTTAAAAATGATCAACCGATTAATTGAGCCGACGGGTGGCAAGGTTATTATTAACCATAAATCGATTGGTGATTATCCGTTACGGCAACTCCGTTTAAAAATGAGCTACGTGTTGCAAAGCATTGCATTGTTCCCGAATTTAACGATCGAACAGAACGTCGGCGTTCAATTACGAGCTGAAAAGAAACCGAAAAAAGATCGAATTAAAATTGCCCAAAAGTTATTGGCAAAAGTCGGGATGGATCCCGATAAATATGGCTCACGGTATCCAGATGAACTTTCGGGTGGTGAACAGCAGCGGATTGGCATTATCAGAGCCTTAGCCGTTAATCCTCGAATTATTTTAATGGATGAACCGTTCAGTGCCTTAGACCCGATCATTCGACGGAAGTTACAGAATCTAGTACTGAAGTTACATCATGAATTAAATAACACGATTGTCTTCATTACCCATGATATGCACGAAGCGTTAAAGATGGGTCAGCAAATTGCGGTTTTATACCACGGTCGGATTCAACAGATTGGTTCCGGACAAGAAATCTTGCAGCATCCGCGAAACCAAATCGTCAGGAAGCTATTTAAGCCAAATGATCAACAGCACGTTTATGATTTGATTCAACAGGGGCTAGCGACACCAGTTAACGAATCGACCGATGAAGCTTTAATTTCACCGAACGCTTCCTTAGCCACTTTAGCCTCACGGCTTCAGAAATCACCCGTGAAGGTCAAGTATCAACATCGTTTTTGGCGGATCACCGTCAAAGATCTGTTGCGGTTCATTAGTAAGGGGCTCGGTAGTCATGCATAACGTCATTTCAGTTTTAATTAAGCAGCGTCAGCAGGTCGTTTCTGCATTAGGTCAACACGTTGCTTTATCATTAATCTCAATTCTAATTGCAATCGTGATTGCCGTGCCGTTGGCGATTGTTTTACGTCGTCATAAACACCTTGCCGAATTCTGCTTGCAGATCACCGGGATCTTCCAGACGATTCCGAGTTTAGCTTTGTTAGGCCTTTTAATTCCGTTCGTTGGGATTGGGACCACACCGTCCATTATTGCGTTAGTTGTCTATGCCATCATGCCGATTTTTCAGGACGCTTATTCTGGATTAACGTCAATTGATAATTCTTTAGAAGAAGCTGGCCACGCTTTTGGTTTAAGTTACTGGCAACGACTATGGATCTATGAATTACCGTTGGCGATGCCAATGATTGTCTCTGGGATCAGAATTGCGACCGTTCTAGTTATTGGGACCGCAACCTTAGCCGCCTTGATCGGTGCCGGTGGCTTAGGGACCTACATTCTACTGGGAATTGAAACCAATAATAATAGTTTACTGATCATTGGTGCCGTACTTTCAGCATTGTTAGCGTTGGTCTTCAGTGGTGTGATTAAATTGATTTCCAAGCTGTCGCTAAAAAAGATGGTAATTGCGTTGATTACGCTATTAGTAATCATCTGTGGTGGCCTTGGTTATCATGCCTACAGTAGTGCTCAACAGGCTAAAAACGTGGTGATCGCTGGTAAATTGGGCAGTGAACCTGATATCTTGATTCACATGTACAAAGATTTAATCCATCAGCAGGATCCCCACCAAAAGATTACTGTGAAGCCAAACTTTGGGACGACCGAATTCCTCATTAATTCGTTGAAGTCAAACCGAATCAATATCTATCCTGAATTCACGGGGACTGTCTTGGAATCGATAACGAAGCAACCCCAGTTGATTAATCGTGATCCGAAAGTAACTTATCGAATCGCTCGAGATGGTTTGAAACGTGATTTTGACATGAGCTACCTAAAACCGATGCATTACCAGAATGGTTACACCTTAGCGGTTCGTAAGAGCTTTGCCGAAAAGTATCATTTGCACACGATTTCAGATTTAAAACGGATTGCACCAAAGTTGCACGCCGGCTTTGATCCGGATTTTGCTAAACAACGGGATGGTTATCCTGGTGTTAGTAAGAACTACGATTTGAAGTTCAAGTACAAGACGATGTCGCCAGCGATTCGATATAAGGCAATCGCTAACGACCGGGTCAACATTGTTGATGGTTACACAACTGATCCGCAGATTCGGCAATATCATCTACAACCATTACGAGATAACCATAAGTTCTTCCCGCCATATCAGGGTGCGCCGTTAATGAAACAGTCGTTCTTGAGTCGACACCGTTCCATTAAAAAGGCTTTAGAGAAGTTATCGGGTCACATCACTGATAGGCAGATGCAAGAAATGAATTACTTAGTCACGATCAAGCACGAAAGTGCTGGCAAAGTGGCTCGACATTACTTATTAGTTCATGGATTAATTAAGAAATAAAAGGAAAATTAGCTTGAAAATTTTAGTTACGGGCTTCAATCCATTTGGTAAACAAAAGGTCAATCCTGCGATTGAAGTCGTTAAAAGGTTACCCAATCAGATTGCTGGTGCACAAATTATTAAGCTAGAAATACCAACTGAATTTAAACGTTCGGCTAAAGTTGTTCATGAGGCAATTGAAAAGGATCATCCCGATTACGTAATTGACATCGGCCAAGCCGGTGGTCGAAAGGGAATTACACCCGAACGAGTTGCTATTAACCTCGATGACGGCGCTCCGGACAACATTGGAGATAATTCCGTTGACCAACAAATCGCAAAAGACGGTCAAGCGGCTTACTTCGTTCAGTTACCAGTCAAGGCAATTGTTAAAGCCATCCGTAAAATCGGGATCCCAAGCGGGTTATCAACTACCGCCGGGACCTACGTTTGTAATCACATTATGTACTCGGTTCAGTACATGCGTGACAAGGAATTTCCACATCTTAAGGCCGGCTTCATTCACATCCCGTTTTTACCCAGTCAAACGATTGGTAAATTCAGTAAGTTGCCGAGTTTGACTCTAGCCCAGGACGTTAAAGGAATCACGACAGCATTAGCCACCGTCGTAAAGTATGATGGTAAATCGGATCTGCACGACGTAAAACACGCCTACGCTTGTATTAAATAACTTATTTTAGGCAAATTTAAAAACGATCCTGATTTTTCAGGGTCGTTTTTTGTTAAGAGGTAGTAGATTTATCTATGATTTAAAGGATCTTTAACCAAGAGTACGTCACAAGGTGCTTCACGAGCGACGTAAACGGCGACGGAACCCATCAGAACTCTTTCAATGGGTGTTAATCCGTTTGATCCCATTACGATTAAGTTGGCATGGAAATGGTCAACGAAATTGTGTGCGATTAAGACTTTTGGCGGGCCACATGCGATTAAGTAGTCAGCTTTAACGTGGTGCTTCTTAGCAACGGCCTGGTACTTTTTAATCTTCTTGGTATCAATTTTAGTAACCGTGTGAACAAAAGCGTCATCAGCGGTAGTTAAGTCAGCGGCTTCGCTAATGGCGTGGACTAAATGCAGCTTCGTTGTCTTCGGATGGTGCTCAGCCATGACTAAAGCTCGCTGAAACGCTAGTTTGGCGTTATGAGAACCATCTAAAGGTACGATGATGTTGTTATAATAAGTGGTTTTAGCTTTCGTCATATCGATGGCCTCCTTATTTCTTTGCTTTAGCTTTAGATTGATGATCTTCCTTGACTAGTAATACGTCACATGGAGCTTCACGTGAAACGTAGACGGCGACCGATCCTAATAGAACTCGTTCGATCTTACTAAGACCGATGGCGCCCATTACGATTAAGTCTGGGTGGTATAAGTCCGTTAAGTCATGAGCGATCGTAGCTTTTGGCGAACCGTACATAATCTTAATGTCGGCCTTGACGTGATGTTCTTTAGCAACTTTCAGGTACTTATTAAGCATCTTTCGGTCATTATTAGTCATCTTTAAAATAAACTGATCACTGGCGCCGGCGAAGTTAGTTACTTCGTTGATTACATGAGCAATGTGGAGCTTAGTGGTGTCAGGATGTCTTTCTGCCATATCTAAAGCTCGTAATAAGGCTAATTTAGAATTATGAGAACCATCGACTGGTACTAAAATGTTAGTGTATTGCTTTTGTTTCTTAGCAGCCATATTAAAGCCTTCTTTGCAATAGTATTGTAAGCCCTTTCAGGCTCTTTCCAACTCTTACGATAGGGTTGATGTGGCTAAAATAGGTGCTCGTTTTACATAACAATGGTGTCGATTATTCACATGGCGAGACAATAAAAAGCCATTAAGAATTGACTTAATGGCTAAAGATATGACTGAATTAACAATTATTGTTGGCCCTGCATCTTTTTATCGATGATCTGATCACGCTTATGCAGATTATGAACGGCCTTTTCAAAGGTGTTGAATTTAACCTTCTGGACGGCGTGGGGCGTAATCTGGGTCTTTAAATAAAAGTAATTGGCTTGATTTTCGTAGTTCTTGTAGCGATTGCGTTCACCGAAGTTAATTCCACAGGAAATAGCCAAAATTAAGATTAAGGCAAAGGTCGACCAGACAAAGAAACCCTTTGGCTTATTCTTAACGGTTAATACGATCGCGGTAACTAACGCGACAACGAATAGAACGGCAATCGCAATGGTGATCCAGTTCCAGAGTGAAATAGTACTGTTAACTTCCGCTAATTTTTGACCAAACGTCATAAAAACGATTCCTCCAAATCAATATTCTGTTTAAAGTATATCATTTAACGGTTATTATGAAGATGTCAATTGCAAAAAACATAAATTTTAGGGGTAGGATTAATAACTTATTATGAAAAAAATATTTATGTACAACTTACTGAATATGGAAAAGCCGTTCGTCAAGCACTTTGCTGCACAGCATCCGGACGTTACGTTTGCTGGAACGCCAGATAAGTTGACTTCTAAGAACGTTGGCCTAGCAAAGGGTGCTGACGGGATCTCGATCCACTTTAATTCACCGGAAAAGAGCCTTTACTCAAGTTTACATAAGTTCGGTGTCAAGATCATCGGGGTTCGTCAGACCGGTTATAACGAAGTTGATTTGGACGCTGCTAAGAAGAATCATCTGGTCGTTACTAACGTCCCTGGTTACTCGCCACGTTCAGTTGCTGAAATGGCATTAACCCACGTAATGTACCTATTACGTCACATTGGTGACATTCGTCAGCGCGAAGCCAAAGGTGATTTCTTATGGGCAGGGGATGAAGCCCGTGAGATCCATAACCTGACCGTCGGTGTCATCGGAACTGGTAAGATCGGTGGAACTTCCGCTAAGATTTATAAGGCCTTAGGTGCCAAAGTCTTGGGCAGTGATCCTTACCCGAATCCGCAGTTAAAGTCCACTTTAACTTACGTCCCGTTAAAGACCTTATTGCAGACTGCTGACGTAATTGTTCTTCATACACCGTTATTGAAATCGACCCGTCACATGATCGGTGCTAAAGAATTTAAGTTAATGAAGAACTCAGTCATCTTCGTTAACGTTTCCCGTGGCGCCGTTGTTGACACCAATGCTTTGATTGACGCTTTAAAGGACCACGAAATCGCGGCTGCTGGTTTAGATACCATCGAAGACGAAGGCAATACTTTTAACCGTGACAACAAAGGCACGATTCCGAATCAGTACATCAAACAGTTAATTAACATGCCAAACGTCTTAATTACACCGCATGTCGCTTATGACACCGATAACTCGGTCAAGAACATGGTCGAGATTTCGTTGAATGATATTTATGACGTGATCAACGGTAAATCAGTTAAGGACCAACTTAATAAATAAGCGCTAATCTGAATACGATAAAAAAATAATCCGTCCTGAATTAAATTCAGGGCGGATTTTTGCGTGATCGTAAAACAAAAAGAACCAATTATTTTAATATCAATTAGTTCTTAATCGTCATATACGTAGTGTTCAGAATCTAAAATCTTTGGTAAACGCTTGGCGTTACGGTTTAAGAATGACTTGTCATCGCTAGTCGTCTGAATCTTGAAACGTAACTTCTTGTTGAACGGATTCAGGACTTGATCCTTAAGGAATACGATTAAACTAGGACCTAAGATATGACCGATTTTGATCCGATCGATGTGAACCTTGTTAATGATCGAGACATCAGCAATCCCTTTCTTAGGATCCTTAGCTAGATGGAAAATAATGATACCGTGTTTATCAAGCGACACGTAACAATCTTCCTTCAGATTGACCTTACCTTCGGAAGTGACGTGCTTAAAGTTCTTGATGGTGGCTTTTAAGACATTCCTTAAATTCGAGTCATAACCGTTATTTTTCTTGTAATTAAGGATCTGACGGCTAATGATGTCGATCAGCTTCTCAGCTTTCTGTTCTGCCATGATTTAAACCACCTTTCTGATTGGGATAAATTAATTATACATCATTCTACAGACATGTTTAATTATTAATTAAGAAAGCCGTTTAATCCCATTCGTTACGGGATTACTCAAACGTTAAAAGTTGGCTCAAAAACATAATTTGCTATAATAAGGGCGTAAGATTCGAATTAAAGGAATTGATAAACGTGCGTTTTCATTCGGCTCACTTGTATGATAATACTACTAAACATCTTGTTAAGGGATATTTAGAAAACATCGCGATGACACCGATTCATTTTCGTTATTACCCCAGCGCGACTAATCAGCTGCATCCAGGTGATTCAGTCGACACTGACGTAATGAAGTACGGTGTTCTGAGCGTTAAAAAGTACGGTCAGAAACGAATGCAGGCAATTTTGATTAACCCAAACATAATTTAGGGATGATTATATGAATTTACCATCTGAAGCTAAATCATTAGCGAAATATTTATCGAAAATTGAAGATCGATTAACCCATTTAAAATCTGACGACGTTGAAAAGCGTTATCAGTTCTTCTCGATTGCCATGGATAAATGTACCCACTTTGAAAGTAAACTGGGGACAACTGGGGTCTCGTTATTAAACATCATGGAGAGTAATCGGTTAAGTACCGGTGAAGAACTATATAGCTATTTATACAGCGAATTACCGTCCAATATCGACGGTAAAAACGAGATTAACCCGATGATTCGGGACGCTGCTAAACAGATCTCGGAGATTAAGGATGCCAAATGCATCTACCAGGAAACGCCGTCTGGTGACGTTAATCTATCCACTAATCAGGAGATTCATACGGCTTTTGACCGTTTGATCAAAGCTTGTTATGAGGCGGCTGCTAAGGCATCGATTAAGTAAATAAAACGGGGCGATAGTTTGCAAACGTGTCCGTTCGCTAATGAGAGTCCACAAAGCAAATATTTTCATGACCACATTTGGTGCGTTCCTAAGACTGACGAACGCCAATTATTTGAGATGTTGACGCTAGAAACGTTTCAAGCGGGATTAACCTGGAAATTGATTTTGAAGAAACGACCGGCGTTTGAACGTGCTTTTCAACATTTCGACTGGATCAAGATCGGTCACATGCGATCCGGTCGGTTGAAAAGGATTATGAACGACCCAAAAATCATTCGCAATAAAATGAAGATCAAAGCAACGATCAATAATGCTCGGGTTTTAATCAAGATGCATAAGCATCATCAGTCATTGTCCCGATTGACGTGGCTACCGGTTAAATACCATCCGGTTACTCACCGTAAGCACCATAATTATGCGTTACCGACCAAGCATTTCGTGCATTTATACTTACCGCTATTCAAGAAATATCATTTTAAATTCATCGGTCCGAAGATTTTGTATTCGTATCTTCAGGGTGCCGGGGTAATAAATGACCACGTGGTGGGCTGCTACAGATATCGACAGATTATTGCGTACGATAAAAAATTCGCTCATCAGCATCTGCGATGTTACAAATAAACTTTTTTAAATTTTTTGTGCAAACCCCTTAACAGATGATATGAACATGCTACAACAGATAACGAATTGTGTAGTAATTATGTTGAATTGATTGATTCAATAGAAAGGTATTATCTGTCATGATGTTCTTGAAGTCTCTTCAGGATTCCCTTAAGAGTTCTCATCACAAACTTGGCACACTTAGTTTATTAACTTTACTTTGCATTTTGAACCACGGTAGTGATAAAAGCGGTGATGCCGATCGCTATCAGATCCAAACCAAGTTACATCAGACAGAATAAATTAAATATGAATATTAATATTGAGAAAGGTTTGGTGGAAATCACCAGACCTTTTGTTTTTACCCCAATAATGAAAGCGGTATCATTATTATAGACAAGGGTGATCCAGATGCAAAAGTATGTTTTAGGAATCGATTTAGGGACCAGTGCGGTTAAAGTCTCGGCGGTCGACCACGTGGGTCGTTTAGCGGCTCAAGCAATCCGTCATTATCCGTTAATTCAGCCCAAACCGGGTTATAATGAGCAAAATCCTGATGATTGGGTCAAAGGTACCGAGGCCGCGATCCATTATTTAATGAAAAATAGTCAGTTACAGCCTGAATCAATTCAGGGTCTCAGCTATTCTGGTCAAATGCATGGCCTAGTCTTACTAGACCGAAATTATCAGCCGTTACGTTCGGCAATCCTCTGGAACGACACTCGGACTACTCAACAATGTCATGAAATTATGGATAAGATGGGGCAATCATTTATCAAGATCACCCATAATCAGCCGTTAGCCGGCTTTACGTTACCAAAAATTATGTGGGTGCAGGAAAATCAACCGAAACTCTGGCAAAGGGTTGCTTACATTTGCCAGCCTAAAGATTACGTTCGTTTGAAAATGACCGATCAATTAAATGTTGATTACTCCGACGCTACGGGAACCATAATGCTAAACATGCGGACTCAGCAGTGGGACCCAAAAATCTTGAAGACGTTCCATATCTCACGATCGATGTGCCCGCCGTTAGTTGACTCAACTAGCTATGTAGGTAACGTGAGTGAAGCCTGTGCTAAATTAACGGGCCTGTCTACTAAGGCTAAGGTCTTCGCTGGCGCTGCAGATAACGCAGCGGGTGCCGTTGGTTCCGGGATTATTAAGCCTGGGATGATGTCAACTAGTTTAGGTACCTCTGGCGTGGTCTTAAAGTATGAACCTGACAAGAACGTTAATTATCAGGGTCAACTCCAGTGCGAAGACGGTGCCATTCCTAAGACTTACTACTCAATGGGTGTTACGTTGTCAGCTGGTGAATCACTCCGTTGGTTCCGGAATACATTTTTGAAACATGAACCCATGAAAGATCTGGACAAACTAGCTATGAAAGCACCCGTAGGATCAAATCGACTACTATTCACCCCGTACTTAGTCGGTGAACGAGCACCGTATGCTGATACCCGAATTCGGGGCAGTTTTATCGGTGTCGATGCCACTGATAACGTCGGTGATTTTGTCAGGGCCGTCATGGAAGGTGTCGGCTTTAGTTTTCGTGATCTAGCAAATATCTATCGGAAGCGGGGGACCCACGTTAAATCAGTTGTCGCAATCGGCGGTGGCTCCCGCAGCCCACTCTGGCCACAAATCGAAGCAGATATGCTTAATACCAACGTCTATAAATTAATCAATGAACAAGGGCCTGGCATTGGTGCCGCAATGATCGCTGCCGTTGGTCTCGGCTGGTTCCCTGATTTTCAAAAATGCGCTAAGAAATTCGTTCACTTTGGTGAAGTTTATCGACCTCGCTATAATAACGTCAAAATTTATAATCATCTATATCCGGTCTACCATCAGATTTATAAACAAACAGCATTATTAAACCATCAGCTGTTTTAGGGGGCCATCTTTATGAATTATTTGATTGGAACTGATATCGGAACTTCAAGTACCAAAAGTATCATGATCGATACGACTGGTAAGATCATCGCTCAGGATCTAGAAGAATATAATTTATTAACGTCCAAGCCATTGTGGGCTGAAGAGTGGCCGAATGTTTGGTTAAAGGCCGTTCAGGATACAATTCGTAACGTTGTCAAACGGTCGAAAGTTAACGTTAACCAGATTAAAGGGATTGGCATCAGTGGCTTGTACGGTGGCTCCGGGATTCCGTTGGATAAAAGTATGTTACCAGTTCGGCCCGCATTGATTTGGATGGACCGTCGCGCTCAAAAGGAATGTGAATGGGTCAAGAAGCATGTTGACACCAAGCGCTTAGCCGAAATCACTGGTGATGATGTCGTTGACCCTTATTATGGTTACACCAAGATTCTTTGGATTAAGAACCACGAGCCGCAGAATTGGAAAAAGATTAAACTCTTTATGCCACCAGCTGATTACATTATCTATAAGTTTACTGGTGAGATTGCGATCAATCATTCGGCAGCTGGTAACATCGGCGGAATCTATAACATTAATAAGCATTGCTGGTCAAAAGAAATGATGAAAGCCATGGGCATTCCAATGCAAATGATGCCACAACGGATGGTTGATGGCACGACCGTTGTCGGTTATCTGAATAACTGGTTTGCCAAGAAGATGGCTTTAAAGCCTGATATCCCAATCATCTCCGGTGGTGTTGACGTTGGTGCTACCGGTGTCGGGATGGGTGCCTTTAAACCCGGTCATTATGTCGCTGACATCGGTTCATCGATGAACGCTTCATTGGTCACAGAAAAGCCAATTAAAGCTAAACGATTGATTACATGGCCGTACCCGTTTAATTCTAAGCACCTGACCTATAACTTCTCGGGTGCCGCCACAGCTGGTGCAATCGTTAAGTGGTTCCGGAACGAAATGGCTCAGAAAGAGTTTACCGCTGAAAAACATGGTGGACCAAATACCTATAAAGTATTGGATCAAAAATCTAAAAACGTTAAACCCGGTAGTAATGGGATCGTGGCCCTGCCGTACTTCATGGGTGAACGAGCTCCGATCTGGAATTCAAACGCCCGTGGTGTGATTTTTGGCTTGTCACTAAGCCACAGCAAGTATGATTTATTCCACGCTTTTGAAGAAGCGGTCTGTTATGCATTACGGAATAGTATGGAACAGATTGGCACCAACCTTGGCGACTATATCATTATTGCTGGTGGAGTAACCCATTCACCGCAGTGGGTTCAGATGTTTGCTGATGTAACAGGTTATCCAGTTCGAATTCCGAAGAACAACGCGGAAGCTGGATTGGGTGACGCCATTATGGCTGGCCTAACTACTCATCAATTGAAATTATCCCAAGTCAAGCAGTGGCAGGTCTTAGGTCAGCCGGTTAAACCAAACCCGAAGAATCATCAGATTTACAATAAGTACTATCAGCTCTATAAAGACTTGTACCAGAGTCTGAAGGGTGATTTTGATAAATTAGTTAAAATTAATTAATAATAAATATTAAATATAATAATTCAAAAAGGCCTGATGCAATAAGCATCAGGCCCTTTATTTTACGAAGATCAGTTGGTATATTAAAAAAGTTAAGTTTTTGTAACGGTTACGTAATCATGAGCCGTTAATATATTAAATGAAAGTTAAAGGAACTTCTGTTAAATCTTTAATTGGTAAAAGGAAATTTTTCTATGGTTAAAGATCATAAATTGTTGAAAACTATTTTATGGCCAGTCGTCCTAACGATCGGTCTTGTGCTTGCTTTGTTTATCGGTGGCGCTAACTTGTCAAACACGACTTCAGTTAACGCTGCGAACGCCTATGATATTTCGGGCTGGCAAGGCTACATTAATAATCAGCAGGCTGGCCAGTTAAAACATGAGGTTAATTTTATGATTTTAAAGGCTGAACAAGGTGGCCTAGTAACTGATAATCAGTTCAATCACAACGCCTACGAAATGCAGAAGAACAACATTCCGTATGGTGCTTATGATTACAGTGTCTACGCCAATCCCGCTCAGGCATCTGCCGAAGCTAAAGCATTATACCAGCGTGCTCCACAGGCTAACTTCTACGTCAATGATTCCGAAGAAAATCTTGCTGGCAGTCAGTACAACGCTTCAACCCAGGCTTGGGCCAACGAAATTCATCAGATCACCACTAAACCAGCAATCTTATACAGTGGATCATACTTTATGAATACTCACACGACGCCGCAAACCAGAAATGCTTATGATGGCTTATGGGTCGCTCAATACGGTCCAGAACCAAACTTGCCTTACCATTATGATTTATGGCAATACACTGATTCCCATTACAGTCCGGCTTTGAGAGAACGAGTTGATGCTTCCGTCTTTCCAGATGGTGCTAATAAACCAATGTCATTCTGGACTGGTAAAAACGTTACTAAACGTCAGGCTAAGATGCAGATTGCGTCTGATTCAAACGCCCAGCCAAAGATTCGTCGAACTCGTTCCGCTCGGAAAGTAATCAAGAAACAGGTTGTTAAGACGAATTATCGTCGTAATAATCGTAGATCCCGTGCCAAGATCACCTATAACCCGAACTATTACCGTTCCAAGCGAGTTCATTTATTACAGGTAACCGGCCGTCACGGCATCAACCTTTATACCTTGAAGGGTAAATTTATCGGTCACGTTAACCCCAACGTGGTTTTAACGGTCGTTAAATACATTACCGTTTATCACAAGCGTACTGGTTACATGACTAAAGCCGTTGGTATTCACCATGGTCACTTAGACCTGTTTACTTCGAATAAGAAATTGGTTACTAAATACTAAAAACTAAATTAATCTGTGAACTGAAAAGTCCTCTAATTACTAAGCTTTAGGCCTAGCAGTTAGAGGATTTTTTGTTATCAATGATGTTGATAATTAATTCCAGACTTTCTTAGCCGTATCAACAACTAACCTAATCTTGGCCCACTGTTGCGCTTCTGTTAGATGGTTGCCTTCTTCAGTTGATGAAAAGCCACATTGCGGACTGATTGATAACCGATCCAATGGAACGTATTTAGTGGCTTCATGAATACGGTGGATTAGATGTTGCTGGCTTTCTAATTCAGGTTTCTTGGTGGTAACTAAGCCTAAGACGACGCCCTTATTACCATTGACGTATTGCAACGGCTTAAAGTCACCGCTACGTTTGGTATCGTATTCTAGGTAGTAGTTATCGACATTTTCTTTGCCAAATAATTCTTTGGCAACGGGTTCATAGCCACCTTGAGCAGCCCAATGGGAGTCATAATTACCACGACAGCTATGGGTGTTGACTACTAAATCTTTCGGTAAGTCTTTAATGGCTTCGTTATTAAAGACTAAGTTCAGTTTGATTAGTTTTGGCCAATCGATCTTAAGGGACGACTTCTTGGCTAACTTATCAATTAGCGAATGGAAACTTGGGTCACAAAGCGTCGCCCAGGTACAGTCATCTAGCTTAACGTCACGACAGCCAGAATTATATAAAGCGATAATTAGATCATGATAAGCTTTGCCGACGTCATGAATTAGGTCTTTGAGATTGGAGTAGTATTTCTCCAAGGCCTTAATATTTTCAGGACCGCGGATCAATTCGTTAAACAATTGAGCTGGCGACGGAATACTTTGCCGAGCAACGATATCGGGATCATCACTGATTAGGTTATGAAGATAGCGATAGGCCTTTAAGTCGGGATGACCCGGATTAAAGGAGATCTTACCGCTTACTCTAGCGGAATCCTTTCTGGTTTCTTCACCATGGAATTGATAACCGTGTTTATCTTTGACGTGGGCGATCCCGTTAAAGCCCCAGAAAGTATCTAAATGCCACCAACTACGGCGAAATTCACCATCGGTGACGATCTTTAAGCCGTTTTGCTTTTCTTTTTGAACTAATTTAGCGATGTCCGCGTCTTCGATTTGGGTTAAATCATTCCGAGAGATATTTCCCAGATGATAATTTAGACGAGCTCGCTTTAAATTCTTGGGACGTAAGAAACTTCCAACAATATCATAATGTAAATCTTGGTTCTTAAACTTAGGCATAAGAATTGTCCTCCTTTAATTTAAATTATTTATTTATAAAATGGGTTAACCCCAAACTTTTTTAGCGGTATCGATAACTAACTTAATCTTGGCCCACTGCTGCTGTTCAGTGAGGTGATTACCTTGTTCGGTGGAGGCGAAGCCACACTGTGGACTTAAAGCTAGGTCCTTTAGCGGGACGTATTTAGATGCTTCGTGAATGCGTTTAATTAGATCCGCGGGCTTCTCTAATTCAGGTCGTTTACTGGTAACTAAACCTAGAACGACTTTCTTACCTTTTGGCACGTACTTTAAGGGCTCAAAGCCACCGGAGCGCTTGTCATCGTATTCCAGGAAGAATGAACCCACGTTTTCCTTAGCGAAGACGGCATCCGCAATGTAGTCATATCCACCAGAGTATAGCCAGTCGGAGCCGTTATTGCCTCGACATAGATGGGTGGATAATCTTAAGTCTGACGGCAGATCCTTTAAAGCACCGTTTGTTAGGGTGATAAAGACACGTTTAGCTTGGTCTCGACCAAATAGACCACCAGTGATGAACGGCCAGGCGTGAACATCGTTTAATCCTGTAAATGCGGGGTCATCGATTTTAATGTCTCGGCAGCCAGCCTTGTATAATGATAAGAACAGTTGATGATAGGCAGAACAGAAATCGTGAATAAAGTCGTCAAAATTAGGGTAATACTTCTTTAAAGCCTTTCTGTTGGCAGGCTGACTGAACAGGAAACAGAAGGTATTAACAGGTGCTGAAACACTTTGACGAGGTGTAACGTGATATTTTTTAGCGACTTTCTTGAGATAATTAAAATCCCGTAAATCCTTCGATTCTGCTGGATTAAAAGCAATCTTACCAACTAAGCGAAGGGCCGGTAATTTACGGCGCTGGTGATGGAATGGTACGATGGAATGCTGATTTCTCGGAACATCAACGCCCGAGAAGCTACTGATGGTGCTGTCCGCAAAGTCCGTTCGGCTAAATTCACCATCGGTAACGATTTTCAAACCTAGATCCTTTTGTTTTTTAACGACCGCATCAATATCCTTATGTAAAATTGCTAAATATTGGTCTTTAGAAATTGAATGGTTATCAAAATAATTTTTACGAGCTTCTTTTAAATCCTTTGGTCTTAAGAAACTGCCAACGGTATCATAATGAACGAATTCAGTCATTTTAATCACACTTTCTTTTCATAAATCTTTAGTTCCAAACTTTCTGAGCGGTATTGACCATTAATCTGATCTTGGCCCATTGTTGCTGCTCGGTAAGGTGATTGCCTTCTTCGGTTGACGCAAAACCACACTGCGGACTTAGGCCTAGATTTTGAATTGGGACATATTTTGATGCTTGATGAATCCGGTCAATCAAATGATCGGAATTTTCCAACTGTGGACGTTTGCTGGTGATTAATCCCAAAATGATCTGGTCGTTGTTGTTAGCGTGTTTTAACGGTTCAAAGCCACCCGAACGGTCATCGTCGAATTCCAGGAAGAACTGGTTTAATTTTTCACGATTGAATAAACAGGGTGCTACGTATTCATAACCACCGGAAGTCATCCAGTGGGATGCGAAGTTACCACGACAGACGTGGGTGGAAAGGTTTAAGTCTTTCGGTAAATCTTTCAATGCGGCATTATCGAGCTTTAACGTTAAGCGTTTCGTCGCTTTACGACTGCGACCTTTACCGATGATTTTCCAAAAGGTCGAACTGCATAGCGCTGCCCAGGTACAATCATCTAACTTAAGGTCCCGACATCCGGCATGATATAAAACCATGATCAGATCATGATAGGCTTTGCCTAGATCATTAATGAACGAGCGGATGTCAGAATAATATTGCTTTAGTGATGCAAAGCATTTTTTATCCAGGGCCAGCATGCTATAGAACTGGGCTGGAGCTGGGATACTTTGCCGTGGAATTACCGGTTCGTCAGCCGTTAGTTCATGGAGATATTTAAAGGCTTTCAAGTCGGGATGATTTGGGTTAAACGAGATTTTTCCGGTAACCTTAATGGCTGGAACCTTTAACGGATCGTTTTTGAACGGGATCACGTTGTATTGACCGGTCTTTTCAATCCCGTTGAAACCAGCAACGGTATCCAAGAAACAATTATTGCGTCTGAATTCACCGTCCGTGACGATCTTTAATCCAGAATTGATTTCTTTCCTAACCAGTTTAGCGATTTCAGCGTCTTCAACCTGCGTCAAGTCTTCGTGAGTGATGCGATGTTCACGATAGGCCTGTCGAGCTGACTTTAACGGCTTCGGTCTTAAGAAACTACCGACGATATCATAATGTAAATATTGATGATTGTATTTAGGCATAAATTATTGATCCTCCTTGCTGCGAATTTAAATTGATAAACAAAAAAACACCTCCAAAATTTACGTATCATTTACGTAAATCTCAGAGGCGTTGTTATTATGTATGAAGCGCTGTGCCACTCCTAATTCAGTAATCCATAACGGGTTACCCTTTACTGGATACTCATAATTGAATATCAGAACGTAATAACGAACGTTGAACGTTAGCCGCTAGCTTAAAAGTTCGCGGCTAAATTACTCTTGAACCATTTCGTTAACCATTTAATTCCTGGATCTCATCAAGCCCAGTTCTCTTTAGAATCAATGATTTAACTACTTATTCATTCGACGTAATCAAATAATTGCTTAATTCAAATTTCATGAAGTACCGTAAAACTTAAAAATGGCCATGTCAAATAAATAATAAACTTATTTCTAAAATAAATTAATTTTTATTTTGAATATATAGGTAATTAAATAATTTTATTAAATAAAAGTTAATTTTACCCTTGACAGATTTAAATTAGGGTCTAAGATATTTAAATGAAAATTCAAATCAGCATAAATCAATCGCGATGAGTAGATAAGTAATTATTCATCAGTTGACACAGCGAGTTGCGTCAGGTGAAAGGCAAACTACTGATGTTTAACGAAAATGGTCTAGGAGCGATGAACAGTGAGTTAAATGGCAAGCTGTTTATGAGTCGATACTCATTATTAGTATCTGAGCTTACTTCGTTTAAGAAGTGTGCTTATTAAGGATGACTCGAGTAATCGGGTCATTGAACATATGGGTGGCACAGCGCATACATATTAGTATTAGCGCCCCTGAATTATGCGATTAATTAATTTTGATCGATCGTATAGTTCAGGGGCGTTTTTTCGTACCCAAGTAATTTGATAATTTAGAAAGGATTGATTAGATGTTTAAAGAATTAAAGAATAAACGTGTTTTAGTAGTTGGCAGTTATCGTGGTATTGGTAAATCGATCGTCGATAATTATTTAAACGAAGGCTCGATTGTCTATGCCGCTGATATTCGTTTCGACGCTAAAAAATATCCAAAGTTAACCAAGATCAATGATCATTATTACCGAATTCATGTCGACGTTCGAAACGAAAAGGAAATTATCGATTTAGCTAAGTATATGGACGCTCACCATATCGTTCCAGAAATCGTGATTCACGTCGCTGGGATTTCAACTTTGGATTATATGTTAGAAAGTAAGACCAGTGACTTTTACCGAAACTTTGATACCAATACCTGTGGCTTTTACTTCGTTGCGAAATACTTTGGTCGCTTATTAGTTAAGCATCATATCCCTGGCAAGATCATCGTTGTTGATTCACAATCCGGTAAGAATGGTTACCGCTTTGAAGCTTCTTACTGTGGTTCTAAGCACGCAATCTTAGGGATCTTAAGGGTTCTGGCCTTAGAAATTGCTAAGTACCACATCAACGTCAACGCCATTTGCCCAGGAATTATCGAAACGGCTATGAAGCACCGTGAACGTCGTGACGCCGCTCGGATCAGACACACGACACCTGAAGCCATCAAGAAAGAAGACATTAGCCAGGTTCCGCTTGGTCGCACCGGTCAGCCACAGGACGTTGCCAACATCGCCTTGTTCTTAGGCAGTCACTTATCTGATTACATGACCGGTCAAGCAATCAACATTACTGGTGGAATGACCATGCATTGATCATGGTGAAGATAATGATTAGAGATTTCGAAGATGGGTGATTAATATGACAACGAACGCTAAATTTTATTCAATCAGTATTGGATTATTTTTAATCCTGTTAATCGGTTTAGTAGTCAGTTATTTTAGCGACAATCTGGTTCCGACAATTGTAAGTGCGTTATTAGACGCCATTTTGTCTAGATTTAATTAAATAGTTAACTTTTTATTAATATGAATTAATTATGATCTGATTAAATTAGATGATTAGACTGATTAAAATGTAAAATGTTATTTATATTCTTGACAAAATCAAAAATATGTTTATCATTGTTAAGTGAAAGTTGAATTAAATATAGATTAATCGCAATGAATAGATAAGTAATTATTCATCAGTTGGTACAGCGAATTGCGTTTGGTGAGAGGCAAGTTACCGATGTTTAACGAAAATGGTCTAGGAGCGATGAACAGCGAGCTGATCGGCAAACTGTTTATGAGTCGATATTCATTATCAATATCTGAGCTTACTTCTTTTAAGAAGTGTGCTCATTAAGGACGACCTGAGTAATTGGGCCGTTGAACATATGGGTGGCACAGCGATACTCGTAATACATAAAGTAGCGCCCCTGAATTATGCGATTAATTTCTTAATCGACCGTATAATTCAGGGGCGTTTTTTCGTCCCCATATCGGAAGGAGGATCTAAATTATGAGTGAATCAATCATTAGTTTGCAGAACGTTAAGAAAAATTACCGTCATTCGGACGGGATTCAAACGGTCCTTGATGGGGTCAACCTAAACATCCCGCAGGGCAGCGTCTTTGGCATCATTGGTCACAGTGGTGCTGGTAAATCAACGTTACTTCGCTGTATCAATGGTCTTGAAAAACCGACCAGCGGTAACGTGATCTTTAAAGGTCATCAGGTCAATAAGTTAGATAATCATCAGATGCTGAAGATCCGGTCTGAGATTGGGATGATCTTCCAGCAGTTTAATTTATTACCGCTATATACAATCGCCGAAAACGTTGCGTTACCCATTAAATATTTACATCTGGATCGAAACTTGGTTCACAAAAAAGTAACCAAGGTCCTTTCGTTAGTTGGCTTGTTGAATAAAGCCAATGATTATCCGTCTTCGTTATCCGGCGGTCAAAAGCAACGGGCCGCAATTGCTCGAGCTTTAATTAGTCAGCCGAAAATCATTTTATGTGATGAAGCGACAAGTGCTCTGGATCCTGAAATTACCGGATCGATTATTAAACTACTAAAGAAGTTGAACCAACAGGAAGGGATCACATTAGTGGTTGTCACCCATGAGATGAAAGTAATCGAAGACTTGTGTGATTACGTTGCCGTATTGCATGATGGCAAGATCATTGAAAAGGGTAGTGTTTATTCGACCTTTTCTAATCCGCAGAAATCGTTGACCCAGAACTTTGTCAACACGGTCATTCATCTGAGTATTGATCGGAAATCACTAGATGCGATCAAATTACCGGAACACAGTAAGTTAATCAAAATCCTTTATAAGAAGGGTACTACTAACGTCCCGTTAATCTCGATTATTTCCCGAAAGTTCAACGTCGACGTCAACATCATTTTAGGCGACGTTGATATTCTCCAGGGTTCACCATTTGGTGGGTTATTAGTAGCGCTATCCGGTGATTCCCAAAATATCAGTCATACGTTAGCTTATCTAAAGCAAATTAAGAGTATCGGTTTGAAGGTGATCGACAATGATTAGTTTTCTTGCACATTGGTTCCCAAACGTTACAACTAACTACAGTGATTTCACGATTTCAATCGTTCAAACGATTGAGATGATCATTATCACTGGTATTATTTCATTTATCTTAAGTATTATCCTTGGTGTAATCTTAACGGTTACCAAACAAAAGGGAATCTTACAGAATTTGGTGATCTGGAACACGTTAGATAAATTAATTAACCTGTTTCGTTCAATCCCGTTCATCATTCTGATCGTGGCTTTGATTCCGCTGACGAACTTGATCAGCGGAACCGCGATTGGGGTTAAAGGTAGCTTGTTTCCCTTGATCGTTGGTATCACACCGTTCTTTACCCGTCAGATTGAATCCGCTCTGGCTTCGGTTAGCCCAGGTTTAATCGAAACGGGGCAGGCAATTGGTTTATCGCCGTTTGAGATCATTAAAGCAATTTACTTACGACAGAGCCTGCCGGACATCATTCGGATGACCACCACGACGTTAGTTAATCTAGTTGGTTTGACCGCAATCGTCGGTGTCGTTGGTGGTGGTGGCATTGGTAACTATGCCATCCAATATGGCTACCAGCAGAACGAATTCGACGTTACGATCGCCTGTATTATCGTATTACTGTTGATGGTATCAGTAATTCAGCTCTCGGGAACGTTCCTGAGCAACAAGACCACTCATTGATTTAACGCTTAATTAACTGGAAGTGATGCCATGAAATTTAAAATTCACAGCTTCAGGAGCTGGTTCCTGATCATAGCAGTGCTAGTGCTAGGGCTCTTATGTTTCCAGGGGATCGCTTATAACCACAGCATTGCCAACGACAAGATCATCAAAGTGGGTGTTATCGGAACGAATGATAACCCGATTTGGAACGCCGTTAATCATAAGTTGGCAAAAAAGCACATTTACGTGAAGACCATTCCGTTTGCCAACGGAATTCAGGTCGATCGGGCAACTAATGATGGGCAATTAAATCTAAATGCCTGTCAACACTACGCTTTCATGAATAACGAAAACAAGTCGGATGGCTTTCATCTGGTTTCGGTTGGTCAGACTTATATTCAACCGTTAAACATTTATTCAAAGCATCTCAAGAATATTCACCACATTAAAGATCATGGTTCAATCGCAATCCCGAACGATTCAACGAATGCCGGGCGAGCTCTAGATGTTTTACAACATGCCGGTTTAATTAAACTTAATCCAAAGAAAGGGATCATGCCGACACCACAGGATATTATTTCAAATCCTAAGCATTTGAAGATTGAAGAGGTTGATGCCGGAGCGATCATGAAATTATTACCTGACTTCTCGGCAGGCATTACCAACAGTAACTTCGTTCAGGCTAACCATAAGAATCCCGTCACGGATTCAATTTATCGAATTAACCCGAACCCGAAGTTAAAGGTTAACAAACCTTGGATCAATATTATCATTACTAAGAAATCACAACGAAATAATCTGATTTATAAAGAAATCGTGCGTGCTTACCACACCCCGGCAGTCATCAAAGTTATTCATCGTTTATATAAAGACGTTAGTTATCCAGCATTTAATGCTTAATTATTAAAAAGGAGATCTTGATTATGGCTAAAGTTGAAAGTTTTTCATTGGATCATACTAAAGTTAAGGCACCGTACGTTCGTTTAATTGATACTTCTAATGGACCAAAGGGCGACGTAATTTCCAATTTTGACGTTCGAGTTTCTCAACCAAATAAAGCTTACTTACCAACCGCTGGTTTTCATACTTTAGAACATTTATTCGCAAAGTATTTCCCTAAGTACTTAAAGGGTTACGTTGCCTGTTCAACCTTTGGCTGTGGGACCGGTTTTCACTTAATTCTCTGGGGTGAACATTCAACCACTGAAGTTGCGAAAGCTGAAAAGAAGATCCTGGAATTAATCGCAAATAAGGTCACCTGGAAAGATATTCCAAGAGTCAACGAACATAATTGTGCCAACGTTAATGACCTTTCACTGTTTTCAGTTA
Organism: Acetilactobacillus jinshanensis; assembly: GCF_004359375.1. Taxonomy (NCBI): domain Bacteria; kingdom Bacillati; phylum Bacillota; class Bacilli; order Lactobacillales; family Lactobacillaceae; genus Acetilactobacillus; species Acetilactobacillus jinshanensis. The sequence continues at coordinate 1,000,236 of NZ_CP034726.1, forward strand.
AGTGGTGGGCTAAACGAATTCTGAACGAAAAGATCAGTACTGACCCATACGTTCGCAAACCGATTTAATGATTTTTAGTTGATGTAGATAGATGTGAAATCGTGCGAGATTAAAGGAGATTTTCAAAATGAGTGAAAAATTAGATTTTGATTTAGCTAAAGTTAAAGCACCTTACGTTTATTTAGCACAGACTCAAAAGGGTCCGAAGGGTGACCAGATTAAACATTTTGACTGTCGTTTCGTTCAGCCGAACTGCGGTAACGTCATCCCAACCGGTGGCCTTCATACGATTGAACATTCATTAGCTAGTTTATTAAGGGATCGTTTAACCGGCTACATTGATAATTCACCGTTTGCTAGCCGAACCGGTTTTCACTTAATTCTCTTGGGTCACCACAGTGTTAACGAAGTTGGCAAAGCTTTGACGTCGGCCCTTAAAGAAATTGAAGATAAGTTTACTTGGTCTGACGTTCCCGCTCACACTAAATACAGTTGTGGTAATTATCGTGACCATTCACTTTTCTGTGCTAAGGAATGGATCAAAGCCATTTTAAGCAAGGGCTTCAGTTCTAATCCGTTCGTTCGTAAGCCTCTGTAATTACAATTAAAGTAATCTCCCGTCCAAAAAGGCACCTGATTAATTAATCAGATGCCTTTTTATTTATTGATATAATGGCTTATTTTTTAATTTTATGTAGAGATTCAGCCAGGTGAACTAAGTCAATTGCCATTTTTTGGTTATGGGCTACATAATGATATTTGAGGCCTAAGCGGTAAATGTAGCCGTTGATGTAGTCGACTTCGGTTGGTCGATTCTTGAACATATCCTGGCACATTGACGGGTAATGTTCTGGCATGGCGTACTTTGCGGCGTGGTACATATTCTGCCATTCTGTTTGACGGTCGTTGAGTAAGTGAATTCCGGCACGTTCACAAACGTCGTAGGCTTCGTTGATCAAGCTAATTGATAACGGCTTTGATGCGGGTGAACTGATGAACTGACCCATGTTGCACTGGAATGCGGTACATAGGGTATTACCCACGGAGTTCAATAGAAGTTTGTTTAGGAACATCCCAATGAAGTTCGTGGTGTAATGCGGGTTTAAATTAGCTTTCTGGAATTCCTTAATTAATTCTTTGGTGACCTTGCCAGGTTTACCATCCTGCTTACAAATATGACAGGATCCGCTACCGGGTTTGCCGATGAAGTTATCGTCACCCGCCTTGTTAAGAACGGTTGCGATCATTGCGGTTCCACCGATAACATGACTCTTATCAAAGTATTTATCGATTTTCGGGATGTGACCCATGCCGTTCATAAAGGTAATGGCATATTGCTTGTCATTAAAAAAGTGCTTGCAGCGCTTTAACATTTCGTCTAAACCCATCTGTTTGGGTTCAAACATGACGATGTCGGGATGATCCTGGTATTCTTCGGGTGAATAAATGTTGACCTTGACTAAATGTCGGCCCTTGCCATCTCTGGAAATATAAACACCGTGTTGCTTACGGATCGTGCCGACCTGTGGTTTCCACGTATCGACGAAATCAACCGGATAGCCAGCTTGTTGAAGTAGGACACCGAACCGTAATCCCATTGCGCCAGCGCCTAAAATTGCGTATTTCATAAATATTAACCTCCCAGCCTTAATAATAGGCTACTAACGGGTGAGATTTAATCTTTTTAAATTAATTACTTAAATATGTGATTAAATGTTTCTTTTTATAATGCTAGATACTGTTGATAAACAACTAACAAGCGATGATTATACGTCCAAAAGCCATTACGCAAGAGACGGCTCTTACCGTGAATAACACTCGCGGGTAACTGTTGACAACGAATGTTACCCCAGTAGAACGGCGTCTTCGGTGCTTTTTCCATGATGGATTCCTTTTGGTTTTCAACGGCTTCTAAGGTTTCACCAAGGATTTCTTCTAGGGGTTTGTTATCGAATGGGATGTTATAATTTTGATTTGATCGCACGTAGTTGTTACAAATCCCGCCTAGATTGGCAACTTTGCGATCCCGATCACTGTACTTTAGGAAATGTGTATGATCAGACGTATCCCAAGTTAGGCACCAGCCGGAGACGTATTCCATGACCTGTTGATTGAATTCGGGACTCACCAGCCAACGGCAGAAATTACGCATGTTCGTTGCGTAATGGGTGTTCTGAATGTCTTCATTAGTGAGTTCGTTGAACAATAACGTCATCATGGCCGTTACGTCTGCGTAACGATCGTTATTGATGACGGCGACGTTGCCGAGGCCCATTACGTCTTCGTTCTTGATCATTTCAATATCATCAAAGGCAAAAAAGTGGTCCACGTCGCTGACCCGTAGGTAGATGCAGCCTTCGATTAAGGTTGTCATAATGATGTGATGATTGTATTTAATTTTAAAGATTCCGGTGTTCATGTTTATCGATCCTTGTTTTAGACTGCCTATATTTTAACATTAAGGCGATTTCAGATAGAATATATCTAACGATAGGGTGATTATTGATGGACATCTTGGTTCATGGCGGTGTTGTTGCCGCACGGTTTATTATGAAATTTTTACATTTCGTGACCGAAAAGATCTTTTCGGATACACTGGGGCTTCCATACCCAATTGCCGAAGCGTTGACCTGGTTAGTTGTTGCCCTGGTGGGTGTAATTATTTACAAGAAGTGGAAGCGATAAAATGCCGCAGAATTGGGAGACCTGGCTCGGTTACATCTTTGCCGGGATGTTCGGACTAGGCGCGTTGATCATCTTTATAGCGTTAATCATGCTGATCATCTGGTTTATCTTACCGCCAAAACATTATCATCATGGTCATCATAGAGACAAATAAAAAAGCATCACGAATTAATCGTGATGCTTTTAATTGATTTTAGGGTTGGAATTTACTTACTGGAAATTGACTTATATGAACTCTTGGTATGATGAACACTCATGAAGTATCCAATTACGCCCCATACCAGAACGGCATATGGCATTAAGTTCAATGGGAACTGTGGTACTGGATAGATGTTAGAAATTAGCGGAAATACCAAAACAACAAAACCAACGATTGGTGCAAAATCATGCTTGATGAATGAATGCTTGATGTCCTTGTGCTTTCTGAAGAATACAAATGAACCAACACAAGAAAGCATGTAGATGACGATCATGCAAAGGGCACCTAAAGTAACGTAGTACAGATAATCATTAACGGCACCGAACTTAAAGGCAACTAGTGCGTATAATACGATGGAAATTGCTAATACGGTATATACAGCATGACTAGGTGCGTTGTGTTTAGTATTAAATACACCTAAGCTCTTTGGTAAGTAGTGGTGTTCACCTAAGGCGTAGTACATGTAGATAGCGGCATTCGTAACACAAAGGTCGGCACCAAAACAACTGATGAAAATGGCTAAATCAACGACGAATGCCATTTCAGGTCCCATGAATCTAACGGCTAAGGAGTTTAATGGGGTCTGAGAAGCAGCTAATGTGCCAATGTGACCAGTACCATAGCCAATAACAACGGCATAACTAACGAATACGAAGATTGCCATGCCACCGAAAATTGTAGCTAGTAATGCATGCGGAACGGCTTTCTTTGGTTCTTTACAACGGGTAGCAACGGTACAAACAACTTCGAAACCAACGAAGCAAAGAACGGTGTAAACAACACCTTGACCGATGCCAGAGAAACTAGTGGATGGAATGAAAGGTTTGATCGTGATACCTTGATCCCCACCTTTAGCGATAATGATGATACTCATTACCAATAGGAAGGTAACGGCAAGTGCTTCAGTAACTAGGGAAATGTTACTGGTTAACTTAATCCCATGACTAAGGATTAGTAGCATGATGATCAAGATAATGAAACCACACATTGCAGATGATAGTTGAATCCCAATATTCTTAAGTACTAATGAAGCATACATCCCAGCTTGACCAGCCATAGCAACACTTAATACAGTATAGCTTAACATGATAATCCAGCCTGAGACAAAGCCCCAGTGTTCACCTAATGCAACTCTGTTGTAGGCATAAATTGATCCATCAGCAGCCACTCGTTTTGACATTTCGTAGAAGCCGGTCGCAACTAGTAGCATCGCGATGGCGGCGATTAAGAATGAAAGCGGTAGGTTGACACCGGCGAATTTAGCACCTGGACCGGTGTTCCCGGCCATGGATCCAGTTGGAGCCATGGTGGCTAGTGACAATGCAAAAGCTTCTAAAGCGTTAATCTTATGACCTTTAGTATGAGTCATAATTCATCCACCTCTTAAAAGATTTTGGTACTCAAAATCCTTACAATTATTTAATAAATTGTAAGGATCAATATTCATATTGGCATACGCTTTTTCTTATCTACAACTTTAATAATAAACATTTTAATAAAACAGTCAACACTATGTTCACTTTTATTCATAAATATTTAATTTGTGAATAATTTTACTTCACTTTTCGGTGTGTGAGCATGATTTAGAATTGTAATTTATAATTAATTATAAATTACATGAATACCATAAAATAAACACGCTAGTCCTCGTAAATTGCCACAGGAAAGCGTGCGTAAATATTTAATATTAAAGCTGAGACATAGGAATGACAGGTAGAAATAATACATAGGTTTTTGTCCCCATTCAGTTGTCGGTATGCCACAGTATGCCCCTCTGGAATACTTCAAGTCCTATTCACTATCGTGTAAAACATTTCTACTGTCGTAAAAAGAGCTAGCTGAGAAGCTAGCTCTTTTGCGTTATTAGATTTTTAGATTAAGGCATAGTGTTTTAAGCCTTTAGCGATCCCGTTACGGTTATTAGTATCGGTGATGAATGATCCGTTAGCTTTACACGGTGCTAAAGCGTTGCCCATGGCAACAGAATAGTCAACTTCATTAAACATGTTAATGTCATTCATACCGTCACCAAATGCATAGGTAGGGACGTTTTCTAAGTGTAATTTTTTAAGCAAAATCTGAACGCCCAACTGTTTACTGACACCTGATTTCATAACATCAAGGCAGTAGGGACTGTTCCGAACGATATGCAGTTCACCTTTAAATTGATTAATGTAATATCGATCTAGTTTATCGGTGAAAAGATTAACGAAATTAATCGGGTGATTCTGGTAGAAGTTGGCCTGAATCGGTGGGTCAACGTTGAAATGCTCATAATTGGCGACCGTTAAAGGTGTTGACTGGTTAAGAACGACCTGATGCTGAGTCTGAAATGAAATAGCGTCCTGGTGCTTGATGGTCATCAAGCTTAACTTTTGAAGAATCGCATTCGGGATCGTAATTGTATTTAAGACCTTATGATGGTACTGAATGTAACTGCCGTTACTGCAGATAACCGTCTTAACACCGGTGACCCGCATAATGTCAGAAATCATCAGTAGATTGCGACCGGTAGAGATGACTGGTAAGACATGGTTATCCCGTAATGAAGTCAGGGCATTTAAGGTACTGGCCTGGACATGCTTAGTTGAATCTAACAATGTTCCATCTAAATCAAAAAATACAACTGCTTTATACATTCGATTGACCCCTTTATGAGTTTACTTTCCAATATAAGGCGAAAAATCACCAAAGACAATTGATTTGAACGTATTCGTAAAAATCAACATGATTGACCTAATTAATCGATTGATAATCAAATCAATAATTATTTATCCTATATGAAGACTAAGGACTAATCATCCGTTAGAAGTTATAATAACGCTCGATTAAGGAGTCTTGGCTAATTATATTTAGCTAAGACTCTTTAGTTTAGGGGCTGATTAACGAGGATCTGTATTGTATATGGTACAATTTACCTGAATTAGAACAATTAATTGAACGAATTCGAAGGTGAAATCATTGAGTAGATTTTTAATCGGTTCACACGTTGGTATGAAAGGCAAGGATCAATTCTTAGGATCCGTTAAACAGGCCTATGATTACGGTGAAAATAGCTTCATGGTCTTTACGGGAACTCCATATAGTTCAAAGCGAACCCCGTTATCTAAGCTTCATATTCCTGAAGCTAAGGCGTTTATGAAAGATCATCAGATGGAGCCTGTTGTGGTCCATGCACCATACATCATTAATCTAGCAAACACCAAACGACCGCGAACCTTTGGCTTTGGTGTCCAGATGTTAAGGACCGAAGTTAAACGTTCCGAAGCGTTAGGTGCTAAGGAAGTCGTCTGGCATCCGGGCGCTCACGTTGGTGCCGGTGCTGAAAAGGGTATCAAGTCCGTCATTAAGGGCTTGAACGACGTGATTGATCCGCATCAAACCTGCCAGATTGCGATTGAAACCATGGCCGGCAAGGGGACCGAAGTTGGCCGTAATTTTGAACAGATTGCTGAAATGATCAGTGGTGTTCAGAATAACGATAAGCTGGCTGTTTGTTTTGACACTTGCCACACCAGTGATGCTGGTTATCACATCAAAGACGATTTTGATGGCGTCCTTAATAAATTCGATCATGTCATCGGCCTGGATCGATTAAAGGTCGTTCACCTGAATGATTCCAAGAACCCACGTGGTGCTCATAAGGACCGTCATCAAGACATCGGCATGGGCCACATCGGTTTTAAAGCTTTGAATTACGTGGCCCACCATCCACAACTAGCTAACGTTCCCAAGATTTTGGAAACGCCGTCTATTAAGGACATTAACGGTAAATCTGTTTCACCACATCCGTATGAGATTAAGATGCTTAAGAAACAGAAGTTCGTGCCAAATTATTGGGATGCCGTTAAGAAGCATATACCGTTAGATCAGTTCGATAATTAGATCATCAAATATTGTAACAATCGTTGATGTCTCAGCTCCTTTTAGCTGGGGCATTTTTTATTACTACCTATACTATGCAGGCAATGTTATCAACAGTCCGGATAATGTATAATTATTACGACACTAAATATATCGATGGGTAGTAATGATGTTGAAAAAATGGAAACGAATTGGAATTAACGGTATTCCATATTTATTGATCATGGCATTTACGCTGGTTCTGTTATCATATGGAATTCGTAGCCAATCGTTTATCGGTGGCCTTGATACTCATTTTCACATGAACAGTTTTTACGAGGCCGCTCGTCAGATTGCGACTGGTCACTACAGTTATTTTATGTCGCTGTATGGCTTTGGTCAGAGTGGGCGAGTCGTAAACGCGTTATATGGTCCGGTCTTTAACTACTTAGGTGGGCTGTTGCTTTTGGCAACCCATAGCTGGGTTCATTTCCAACTTTGGCTATTATTCATCACGATAACGTTAAGCGGAGTTGCGATGTATCTGTTGACCAAAAAATGTCACGTCAATCACGTTGTCGCAATCTTCATAGCGTTTATGTACATGTTGACTCACCCAATCATCTCAAGTTGGTTCGGGAATTCCGAATTTATGGGCCTCGGTGCCGCGTTTTTACCATTCATCATCATGGCCGGTGTTGACATTGTTCAGCGTCGTCGGATTCGGATCCTGTACCTAGCTTTGCCAATGGCGGTGATCCTGCAGATTCACCTCATGACGAGCCTAATTGCCGTATTGGCACTGGTTCCTTTCGTTCTCGTTGGGATCGTTCTTACTCATCATACGATTAAAATGCTGATTAACGGCACCGTTGCCGTAATTATCACGGCACTTTTAAGTGGTAACGTTCTGGGGACGATCTACGATATTTATTCATCCAACCAGTTGATCCCGACGTACCCAGTCTTTCATATGCAGTCGATGGAAAATGCGTTAATGCTTCATTCTAACCACATTGAAATTCCGGCCGGTGAATTTTTACTGATCGTAATTCTGCTTTACGCAATTTTTCAGTGGAAACACCTGCGCATCTTGGATTGGACGATCTTGGTTGATGGACTAGGTTTTCTATGGCTATCATCGGCTTATTTCCCGTGGGATCATTTATGGCCAATCTGGCCCAAGATTTCCAGTATCATTCAGTTTCCGGCTCGTTTCTTGCCCGTCGCACTATTATTATTACTCCTGTTACTGGGCCGAATTATTACTAACGTTTGGGAACGGGCCGTAATTAGACCTTGGCCGAGTATTAATCGCAGCGTCCTAAGTCTCTTTATGATCGTCATCTTCATCGTAACGTTAGTACCTAATATGAGTTACATTAAATGGGCGTCTTCAACCGTTTGGAACCGTAACTACGTCGTTCATTTCAACGGTGGAATTTCTAAGCATCGCTTCGACGGTCCATTATTAAGATCAGCTTACCGAAGCCATAATCTTCACCGGGGCCTAACGATCGTTAATAAGATTACGACGGATTATTTACCAACTCCGCATCAGATGACACAGAAGGGTTATTATAGCTCACCAATATATCGTGACTATGCGAAAGCCTACATTAATAACCCAATTCATTTTAAGAAGCAAGTTAAAAGTCATCAGATTAATCTAAGCTGGCGCTTACCAGGAAAGGCTAATTTGAATAATCTAGGCCAGATTGGGATGACTCGTAAACGGATCTTGGTACCGGTCACTGATTACCGACACTCGATCGTTCGCTTGAATGGTCACCGGATCGATCCTAAAAAGTCACTTGTGGGTGCTATTCAGCTCCGTTTAAAGCGTGGTGTAACTAATCATCTCAGTATTCAATACCAGCCTGGCGAGTTCTTTAAAGTTATGAGTACGTTAAGCATTGTGGGTTGGCTACTGATGCTATGCTATGGCTTGTATAAGCTAATGAAGTTCGTGAAGAATTCACTTCACAAGGCGTGATATAATTGAAGTAGTAATGATTGGACGATATCCGCTGCTTCAGAAAGGACAATTTTTAATGGTCATTAGTAAACACACGAAACCGTTCTTGCTTAATTTAGCTAACATTCGGATTATTTACAGTACACCAGAATGGTCCGGTACCGATCGGTACTTTATGGACGCCATCGAGCAAGCCATTAACGATGGGGTCGGTAATCATGATCCGGCTCATAAATGGTATTTGGTCAGCGCTCCGGATTACGATCCTAGTAAAGCTAATTCAAAGATTGCGCCCGGTCGTGATTTAGCTAATCAATATGCCGCCAATTACGATTATGATCAGAAGCAGACCTTTATCTATCACCGTAAGCGTCATCATTCTCGTAAGATTCGCATTAAGAGCGCTAGTCAAAAGGATATCAAGAATAATCCAACCATTTCAGAATTGATTAAAAAAGCTAAAAAATAAATAAAACAGCGTTATTGATTAAAAAATAACGCTGCTTTTTAGATTTAGTTAAAGTTATTTAATTCCGTAGTCAGTAATTAGCCACATGATAAAGTTTTCGGGGGCTAACGAATCCTTGAAAATCCCGTTGGCAAATAACATGACCATCATGATCTTCGGCTTTTTATGTGGTTGCTTGATCATCGCTTTGGAAAGTAACCAGTGATGAATCAATCGTTTTCCGTAAGGAGTTTTATAGTAGGCAACGATGGCTTTACCAAGGGTGCTTTTGCGCTTGACGGTCAGCACGTCACCACTGTCGATGATCTTTTTAATGTTATTAATTTGGTATTCACGTGGACTAGGTGGATCGATTGGATCACCGTCATGTTCAGGCTTCAGGTGCGGTCGATAATTAACGTCGATCTGACGCTGTAAGATCCCGTCCAGAATGATTTGAATTGGATTAATAATATTAACTCCTTAAATGACTATCGTTACTTATATTATAGCATGTTTAGTGATATGACCCGAAAATCACGTAATTTGATTAATTATCAACTGATAGGGTAGTATTAATTTGTAAATTCAAAGTAAAGAGGGGTATAAGATGGACATTCAAAAAGCTAAAAAGATTTTAGCCAGCGAAAACGATACCCACGGTTATTACACAACTGATGAAGAAATGGACGATCTTTACGAGTTATGCAACGGCCACAAGAATAAATACGAAAAGTAATTTTGATAATTAATCTAGAGCTCGAAAATTGTGAATTCGGGTTCTTTTTCTTTTGGAAAATTTGCTAAAATAGAACCTGTTTAAAGGAGCGTGTCCAGATGCAAGAATTAATTAATCGTTTAGCTCGGGCCATCGTGAGTGATGACGCGACAAAAGCCGATCGCATTACGACCCATATCTTAGCTAGAGTTAAATACCCCAGTGAACCTTATCAAATTGCCTTTCAACTTAAATCAGCCTTGAAGATCGTTCGTCGCAAGCCACATCATAAAATCGATCATGATACGATGTGGTTTCTGAAGACTGAAGAGGAAAAGTTAGTTCAGTGTCTACAGAGTGGTAAATAGGGTACAAAAAAATACATTGACCGATCTTTTCCGATCAAGCAATGCATAAATTATGAAAAATTAAATTAATTACTTAATAATGCTGGAGTTAATCTTAACGTTAATCCCCAGTTTTTTTAGTTTCGAAGTGGTGTTAGTCATCATAACGTCGATGAAGTTGCCATGACTCATAACCAAGGCATCTTTACTGTCAGAACCTAATACTTTCGGTTGGGCGACGCAACGAATCGCAATCTTCTGTTGAAGGTCACTGTTAGTTAAGTCCACCACGATCTTAGCGGGTACGTACGGTGATTTAACGTCGTTACCTGCTTTTGGCATTACTAATTTAGCAGAACCGTTATTACATTTTAAGTTGATTTCCATAGAATCATCCTTTCGTTTCGTTCGGACTGAGTTAATTATAACTTATTTCAGCCCGGTAACGCGATGATTTGCGAAGGATTAAGCGAATTAATTGGATAATCAGGATTAATTACATCCGTTCTCCTTGGAGATTACGACCGTATTTCTTTTCAAGTTTTGCTAAACGCGGGTTGACGTGATGAACGTTTACTTCTTTAACGTGCTGGTTGGGCTTGGTATTCTGGTTCCAAATGCGAACCATTCGTTGGTTAATAACGTTTTCTTCGTACATGTTACCGCGGAGTTCGTAGGATGCGATGATTGGGATGTTAAACATCTTACGGTATAATTTAGCGGTCCAGATCCATTGATCTTGACTAAAGTTACGGTTACCGCTACCAACGGAACCTAAGCAGTACTTGTAGTTCTTTTGCCAGGCAAGTTCTTCGGTCATCGGGAAAGTCTGTGGTAATTCCACGCACTTCTTTTGGTGATCTTCATAGGTGGCGTAGGCCGGTACGAAGACGAAGTAGGGATGGTTGATCTTAAAGAGATCGGTCTGGTTATCGACCTGGTGTAAATCAACGTTATGAAAAATCTGGCTCATCTTGGTTAAAAAGTGCTTAGTATTACCTTCGATAGAAACATAGTAAACTGGAATTTTCATGAAAGAAGCTCCTTTGATTAGCTTGTTATACCTAGTAATTATTATCATATCATGTGGGTGTGGAGATTGCACCCTACTAGGTCTTGTGAAGTGGTGTTGGTGAAAATTAATTAAGTTTATCAGATAAACAAATCTGCCGTTAAGGCAGGTCTTTTCTTTTATCTAATTTCACATTCCAACATGGTTAATATCACTAATTAGCTATCCATAATTCACAAATCTGTGAAATGGACATAGTTAGGCTACGATATGAGCACCAGAGATGGACACCAATCCTTTAATATAGTAACCGTAAAAAGATATGTAAGCGCTTACCTTACTAATAAATCTGTTAGTTTGGAAAATCACTGTTGAAAGGGAAGATTTCATACGCCCTTAGTTATTGTTGCTGCTGGAGTCGTTCTGCTCATCCTGTTAATCACGTTATTCAAGATGAACACGTTCGTCTCACTAATCATTACATCATTTATAGTTGCTTTAATGCTGAGGTTGCCTGTTGCACAGCTGCCGACGCTGATTGAAAAAGGTTTAGGTGGCCAATTCGGGACCATCGCCATTGTCTTTGGATTTGGGGCCATGCTTGGTAAACTACTGTCCGATTCCGGTGGTGGTTACCGAATTGCCCATACTTTGATCCAGAAATTTGGCCGTCGTTACATCGAGATCGCGGTAATCTTGACATCGTTCATCGTCGGCTTGGCTCTGTTCTTTGAAGTTGGCTTAGTTGTATTACTACCTATTATTTATGTCATCGCTAATGAAGCTGACATGCCACTTGCCATGTTAGGTTTTCCAATGGCTGCTACTTTGAACATCATGCATGGTTTCTTACCACCGCATCCGGCTGCGACTGCCGTTGCTGCTTCATTGAAAGCTCCGTTGGGTCAGGTTATTATCTTAGGCTTAATTGCCGCAATCCCAACCATCATTATTGCAGGTCCGGTATTCAACCATGTCTTAAGAAAAGTTTACCCAAGTATTTACAAGAAGCACATTGTGATCCCTGCTTTAGGTAAAGTTAAAAAGTTTAACTTAAAAGATACCCCTAGCTTTGGTGTCAGTGTTATCACTGCCGTTATGCCAGTTATCTTAATTGCTTTAGGGACCATCTTTAACTACGCTTTGCCAAAGAAATGGGCAGTTAGTCAAGCCATTCAGTTCATCGGTTCACCCGATGTCGCAATGCTGATTTCATTAATCATCGCCATCTTCACAATGGGCATTGCCCAGGGCCGTAAGATGAAACAGGTTGGCCAGTCAATGGAAAAGGCCATCAAACAGATCGCCATGATGATGATGATCATTGCCGGAAGTGGTGCTTTTAAACAAGTACTAGTCTCCGGTGGGGTTGCCAAGTACATTTCAACGATGTTTGCTCACACCAGCATGTCACCGTTGATCGCCGCTTGGTTAATCACTGCCATCATCCGTGTTAGTTTAGGATCATCCACCGTTGCTTCGTTAACATCTGCCGGATTAGTTGGCCCGTTAATGGTTTCCAGTGGTATCAACCCTGCATTAATGGTCCTTGCTATCGGTGCCGGATCGATCTTCTGTGATCACGTTAACGATGCCGGTTTCTGGATGGTCAAAGAATTCTTTGGCTTGTCATTGAAGCAGACCTTTGCATCATGGACCGTTCTAACGACCGTGATTTCCGTTGTTGGTCTGTTAGCTGTTCTAGCAGAATCGTTATTTGTTTAATATAAGGTACTTATTAATAGGGTACAAGTTATGAGTTAAAAATGTCTCACAATCATGAGAGTGGTTGTGGGACATTTTTGGTTATTTAATTGAAATTTATAATTTAGGGCTTAATTAAGATTTTAATGTATTCTATAATTAAAATGTATTTTTAAATTAATAATTTAATGTTAAGTATTTAGGATATTAGGGTTGGCGACATAATGCATATATTTAACAGTTACTATCAAAAAGTGACTCATAATAAATACCTATTTAATTTATCAATAATTATTTCATTTTTATTAATATCATTTGTCAGTATTATATGTTTACTGCATTCTCATATAATTTATGGTGGAAATGGAATTGATGGTGGTTATGATATGATGTTCCATTTCCAAAGAGTTGAAGATTTATCTCGAGCAATCCAATCTGGACATTTATTGCCCCGATTAACATTTAATGCGATGAGTAGTAATGGTAATGCAGTAATGCAATTCTATCCTTATATTACGTTGTATCCGATTGCCATCTTTTTTATTTTATTTAGACCTACAATATCTAGTATCTATTTTGCATTCATGATACTTGTATTCGTAGGTCTCATAATTAGCTATTACAGTAGCAAAAGTATTAGTCATAATAAATTGATTAGTTATACGTTTGCCATTTTATACTGCACATCATCAATGATAATGTTCTATGCCTTGGAAGCTATTGATCTAGGTGTACTAATGGCAATGCTATTTCTACCATTAGCGATTTTTGGCTTTTTAAACTTGTTACATGATGGTTCTTGGATGGAATTAACAATAGGTTTGATTCTATTGATTTTCTCGCATGTATTAACATCACTACTTCTCATTGTTACTTTACTCATTTGGGCATTATGTGATTATAAAAAGTTTGATGTTGCAAAGATTATTAGTGTCGCAAAAATATTTGTCATTACAGTATTATGTACTGCTATATGGTGGCTACCATGTCTGTATTTAATGATGAAAAATAATTTAAGATATCCCAGAAATTTTGATTTAGTTGGCGCTACTGATATTGTTCATTTGATAACGGTTGGCTTACACGATAATATCCAAATGTCAGATATGATCAGTTTCTTTGCTGTAATTGGATTAATTTTATCATTAGTGTTTTGGAAGAAGCTTGATGACGATACAAAAGGATTAGCTTTTGTGTCCATTACAACATTAATTCTAACAACGGGAATTCTTCCATGGTCTCAGCTAGGAGTTGCTCCGTGGATTATCCTTGCGCGTACACCACTTGCTATTTTACAGTTTTGTTGGCGCTTAGATGTTATTCCAGAATTATGCTTAATGTATATTGCTTCAGTATGTCTAGTTAAATATTTAAATATTCGTAAATTAGTTGTACCTGCAGTAATTATATTAGCTGTTATCTTGCAGATTAATAATCAATTTCAAGTACTTAATAGTGCTAAGGGAGCTAATGTATTACCAATTAATCGTTATATTTTTCATCGGGACCGTATAAAATACTCGAAAAATCGATATTACATTAATAGAGATAGTCAGTTAAAGTACGTTTTACGATCTCGTACATCTGCCTCAACAATCCCTGATTATTATCCTGCGGCTTCGCAACCAATGAATTTATTTATCTCAGAATCTAATGGGTCATATCTTGGTGTTAAGACAGTTCATTTTAGATCATTAAATAACGGATATTATAACATTCACGTTAAACCCAATGCTATTTATAATTTAAATTTACCAATTGTTAAATACAACGGGATAAGGTATCAAATATATCTTGGGAATAAGCGAATTCATAGTAGTTATGGTAAAGATCATTTGTTAGTTACTAAGGTATTGCATCATGGGTACTATAAATTACACATTAAGGTAATATATCCGCATATTATTAATGCATCTAAATATTTAACCATTTTAGGATTTCTAATATTCATTGCTTATTTTGTCATGGCTGAGTTGGATTACAGAAAAGAAGGCCGTTTAAGTGATTAATAAACAAAATAAAAAATTATTAAATAATAGCATAATTATATTTACTTTTGCAATAATTGCGATATTAAATGTGTCTTTGCTTTTAAAAGCTCACGTTATTGATGGAGCATGGGATTTACCGTTTCATTGGGGACGAATATATGAATTAGTTGAATCTTTTCATGATCATGTGTTTTTGCCACATTTTAATGTAAATACGATGAGCCAGAATGGGACAGCTATTATGCTTTTGTATCCTTACATAACGTTGCTTCCATTTGTTATTGTTTTATCTTTCTTTAAATTTACAATTACATTATTTTATATATTCTTTTCTGTTATTTATTTTATTGGATTATTAATTAGTTTTTATAGTAGTAAAAGTATAAGTAAAAATATTCTAACATCATATGTTTTTGCGATTCTTTATTGCACATCTGCAATATTTATGACGTTCTCGTTTACTAACATGGATATTGGGGCTTTATTATCGTTTACGTATATGCCCTTAGTTATTTTTGGTTTTATCCATTTAATGCGTGATAATCATTGGACTGAAATGACAATTGGTGTAATTTTGCTTATTTTTACGCATGTTTTAAGTGTCTTATTAGTCGCATCTTTTGTATTTGTGTGGCTATTGACTGACTTAAAGGCTACACTTAAAAACAAAACCAGAATAAAGAATATTGGTAAATCTGTATTAGTAATCGTACTCACAACTTCATTTTTATGGATTCCAGCAGTTGTCTTTTTAATGACAAATACAATTAAAAAGCCCATTAATTTTGGAATGCCCAGTAGCCTGGATTTACTCTCATTGATTTATACATCGGTAACCAATAACATTACGATGTCTTGGGGATTCAGTCTATTTGCCGTGATTGGTCTTGTAATTGCTCCACTTATTTTTTATAGAAAATTCAGTCCGTTTATTAAAAAAGCGTATTGGGTTTCATTCGGATTTGCTATTTTTTCAACAGGGATGTTTCCTTGGGAACAATCATTATCTAAAACACCACTGAGTATTATTCAATTTCCGTGGCGATTAGATATGGTCCCTCAATTATTCTTCATTTATATTCTTTCTACATGTATTACTAAATATATCCAACCAAAATTAGTTTATTTTTATGTCCCAATTGTATTGGTTACTTCGATCGTTTGTCAGTTATCCTGTCAACAACAGGTTATTACGTTAGCTAGTCGTAGTGATTGTTATGAACTTAGTAGACCGATGTTTAAGAATGATACTTATAATAAGCATTATAATTCTAAATTTAATGAGCCATTTTTAAATTATAAGATATCAAAAGATTCTGATCTGAAAAATGCCTTGGACACGCCATTTCCTGTAAATGATTATCCAGATTATTACCCGAAGCAGTCTTTTATTGAACGTGAAAATTTATCTGAAGATTTAGGGTCTTATGGACTTCATACTAAGAAATTAAAGCCACTGCATAATGGAACTTTTAAATTGCTCCATAAGAATCATAGAACAATTCATAATTTTGCATTACCATTTGTAGATTATAATGGTGTTAAATATCAAGTATATGATGATCATCATCTTGTACCAAGTTATAAGAATAATACATGCTTATTAACGTTAAATAGATTATCAAAAGGCTCTAAGTTAATAAAAGTTAAAATTCAGCCTAATCGAATGTATTATGTTTACTATTTATTATCATTAATTGGAATTATTTACTTTATTTACGAAATTTATAGAAAAAAGTATAGACATTAAGCTATAAAAAAGTTATTATACCTCATAGAAAGGTGGATGCAATAAAGATGAATTTGAAAAAAGTTCTAATTTGTGGATTATCCGTTTTAGCTCTTGGAGCTGTTAGCGGTGCTTCATTCGCACAAGCTAATAATAACACACCCGAATTACATTTAGGTGCAACTTATCATAGTGGTGAAAGTACTACGGCACCTGTAGTTGCTACTCACGCAACTCTTGTACATAAAGCAAATGTTGCTGCAAAATCAGTAAAGTCTGCTAAGAAGGGTGTTGCTAAAGCTAAAGTTACTTTAAAGAATGCTAAAGGTAAGAAAGCTAAGCGAGCTGCTTACAAAGCATTAAAGAAAGCTCAGGCTAAATATACTAAGTCTGTAAAAGCAGCTAAAGCAGCTAAAGCTGAAGTTGTTTTCGACACTAATTACAAGGCTGCTACTAAGTCAGTAAAGTCTGCTAAGAAAGGCGTTGCTAAAGCGAAAGCTGCATTCAAGAATGCTAAGGGTAAGAAAGCTAAGCGAGCTGCTTACAAAGCATTAAAGAAAGCTCAGGCTAAATTAAGCAAAGCTCAGAAGAGTTTAAAGGCTGTTAAGAATTCTAACAAGAAAGCTTCCAAGAAACATGCAAAGAAGCATTCTAAGAAAGTCACTAAGAAGCGTGGCAAGAAAGCTTCCAAAAAGCATGCAAGGAAATCAGCTAAAAAGGCTGTAAAAGGTCATAAAGCACATAAAGCTGCTAAAAAATCTGCCAATAAATAGTTTAAATTGGCACAATTTATGTTCTAAAAAAGTGTACTAATCAATTTTAGTACTCTTTTTTTATACATATTTTTTCCTATAATTATATTTAATTTGAATTTGATAAATATAATGTAATGTTATAAATTAAATGTATACTTTATAGGAAGTGCTCAATTTTGAATAAGAAAATGTTACGAAATAAAGCCTTTTTAATGAGTCATACCTTTAATAGAACGAAGTTATTCCATTCAAAAAAGGGATGGCTAATTACTAGCGCTTTATTTTTTGCCTTGTTGGGTGCTTTTGCTGTTAACGCATCAGCTAATGCCAATACTACACAGCAGCCCGTGAATTCTAACAAGGTAATTACTAAAAAAGCAAATAACTTATTAAATAATATCGTAGCTAATGCAGCTACTAAACCAAATAATACTGCTGAATTAAAATCCACTAGTACCCAAAACAATAATCAGAATGCTAATCCATCTAATTTAGCAAAGCTTAATAATTTAGGTAGTAAAGAAAATAATAGTGCCAAGGTAGCTACTACACCTAAGGTGAATTCTGATAATAGTCAGATAAATAAAACCACTGCAAGTTCTCAGAATAATGTTAAGAAAGCTAATTTTGGCGTAGAGTTAGGATCTACTCCGTCACAGCATAACGAAGAAAATAAGGCTAGCGATAGTCATTGGATTTATGATAATAGTACTCAGCAATACGCTAGTGATACCCAATTTAATGATTGGAAAACTAATGCTGAATTAAGTCAGGCTGCATATTATGGCTTAAATTGGCAATATAGCCAAAAAGCAAATGCCGTTGAATTTACTAGTGGTAAATTAGACAGCGATGTTGCAAATGCTACGGTAGATGGTCCGTTTGGCTATAATATTCAGAATCCCACTATTAGAAATGCCAAATCCCTTAAATTTGACAGTGCTGTTGACACATCGAATCTAACATCATTAAGAAATCTATTTGGTGGTAATGGTTCCGTATACTCATTAGATTTAGGCCCCAACTTTAATACTCAAAATGTAACCAATATGCAAGCTGCATTTCAAGGCAACACTAATCTAAGGTACCTTAATTTTGGTGATAATTTTAATACCAGCAACGTAACCAACATGAATAGCATGTTCAATAATGACCCTAGTTTAGTAGACTTAAATTTAAATAGCTTTAATACTGGTAACGTTACTGACATGGCTAATATGTTTACTCGTGATACTAATATCAAATCACTCACTTTTCCAAGCATATTTAGCGCTAATAAAGTGACTACAATGCATAGCATGTTTGAGAGTGATGAAAATTTATCCGATTTAAATTTATCATCATTTAATACAACTAGTGATTTAACTGATACGGGTTGGATGTTCTGTAGTGATTTTAATTTAAAGTCGGTTAACATACCTAATACATTTCACACTAGTAACGTTACATCGATGGACAGTATGTTCTGGAACGATCATTCGCTACAGTCTTTAACATTACCAGAATCATTTGACACTAGTAATGTAACAAACATGAGTGGGATGTTTAATAATAACTATAATCTAAAATCACTTAATCTACCGAGTACGTTTAACGGTAATAAAGTGACTACAATGCATAGTATGTTTGAGAGTGACTTTAGTCTGTCAGACCTAGACTTATCATCACTTAAGACTAGCAGTGACTTGACTGATTTAGGTTGGATGTTTTGTGATGATGGTGCATTAAAATCATTAGAATTTCCCGAGGGCTTTAATACTAATAGCGTCACATCAATGGCTAGTATGTTCTGGGGAGCAGGTTCTTTACAAAAAATAATATTTTCACCATTATTCAACACAAGTAATGTAGTAAATATGGATGGTATGCTTAATTCTTCAGCATTAAATCAGTTGACTATTAAATCTAATGGTACTAAATTTAATAGCGAAGCTTTTTCTACGCCAATAAATATGTATAAGCAATTATCAAATAATACCTATTCAGACACACCAAACAATTTTCTTTATGGAAACATAGGTACATTTGTAGCGGGTTATATAGCATTTCCAATTACTAATCCAAATGACACTTTAGCCAAAACTTATCCCACGTTAACTGATAATCAGTGGAATCAGAATTATCATTTTAATAATCCAGAAGGGCAAAATAATGATATTGAATCTATTATTCCTCATAAAGATGATAATGGGGAGATTGATTATTGGGATGTCTATTATTTGTGGAACCCTGATCCTGGTAATCCTGGGCAAAGTGCCTATGATGAATGGGGCTGGGCACGAGCAACACCTGATTTTAAACAATTTTATCCTGTAGATATTAATAATCCAGTATCATTAAAAAATGTTGCTATTCCTAATCCTGAATATGAAATTAATGGTCAAAATAGGATTGAAGTAAATTCATCAGACATTCCAGTATCTATTCGAATCCCATGGCATCAAGTCGCTGGTGGATCTGTTATTCCAAATAAGCATGGGAATGGTCAATGGTTAACTCATGATGTTATTACTGGAAACCCAATTGATCAGAATGCCAGATTGGCTTACTTTGCTAATTATGGGAATAACGATGATTGTTATTTAGCATATGCTAACCCAATTTATAGTAATGGAACAATCGTCGGCTATAAACAATTCAGGCCATATAGTGAGCAAAATGTTTTTACAACAAAGACTTCTGGCGCTGCGCTTGGTAATACTCGAGATCCATACGTGATTATTAATCCGGAAAATCACAATCAGTTATTAGCATATTGTGCTGGAGGAACAGATCAAAAAATTTATGTATTGTCTAGTAGCGATGCTGTTAATTGGGTATTAGCTTCTTCCATTAATGTTCATAAATTATTAAATTATACACTTAATAATAATGATTCTCATAATATAAATAGTGCTGAAACACCATATGTAGCAATTTTAAATGGCACACCAATACTATTTATGAGTGAACAAGACACTAGTGATAAAGATACTGAAGGTATTATTTACGCAACCGGTTCTTTAAATAACGGTATCTTTCAATTATCACCGAATTCTCACATAGGAAGAGTTGATTTAGGTCATGATGTTTATGCTGGTAATTTCGCTCAATTAAATGATAATGAATTAGTATTTATTGGTTGGTCAAACAGTTGGGCCTATTTTAATGGAAAACATGCCGGAGGATTTACATTACCACGTTACATTAGTTGGAATAACTCTACTAATACTTTAAATTCGACTCCCATTGAACCAATTATAAATAACTTGTCAGATAGAGATAATAATGGGAATTTTAAAGTGAATGGCAAGGTCAGTATTAAATTTAATCAACCAACAAATAATTTTGACATAACATTTTCTCGTATTAATAATGCTCGTAATAATGTTGAATTCAAATTCAATAATGGTAAATTCACAGTTACTCGACAAGGTAGCGCTAATGGGGTTACTGATTTAAATGACGATAATTTTGTTAATTTAACTATTAATAAATTATCTAATGTCCAGTTTTATTTAGATAATGATACTATTGAAGCTTACTTACCAGATGTTAGTCAGATGTACACTGTATTAGATTATGATGATACTCGTAACATGCCATACAAAGTAACAGGTATACCGAGTAACGCTGGTATTACTAGTTATCAATTTAAAGATGACACTATAGTTCCTGAAGATACAACAAATGTACAACCGAGCCATGAAATTAGTGCCAGTACTAATGATAATAATCAGAATGAACCAGTACCTGATTCATCAACTAATTCTAATAACACTGCGAATGTACCATCCACTATAATTACACCGAATGCAACAAATGTACCATCAAATAATTCCATTGTTACTCGTACTAGTCTAAAAGTTAGTAATGTTGTAAGTAATAAAGAACAATCAGGTAAAGGATCTAATGGTCATTACGCCACTGTACCAAATAACTTTATTGCATTAACGGATGTTACTAGGCGTAATCATTTCTACGTACATGGCCATGCCGTTAAAATTACTCGTAAAGCTGCTAAGAATACTAAAGTATTATCAGCATATCTTAAAAGTCATAAGATTCAGTACACCGTTAAGATTGGCAAGTTAATCGGTCATATTTATGGCTACATTAAGAATATAAAGCCATCATTTATGAACCGTAAGCATGTTAAGGTTCAAATCAGCAATGATCAAATTGCTCGTGTTGCTACTAGGAATGTGAAAATAATATCTGCTGCTCGTAAAGGTAGTAATGTTACATATCACGTTGCATTTAAGCATATGAAGCATATTATGCATGGTGTGATCTATGCTAAGGTAACGAAGAGAATCTTTGTTAAATGTGGTACCTATAAGAAAACTAAGTTAAGCAGTGAGTACTATCCCGTAAGAAAAGTTCGTTACGGGAGTTATACTCTGGTTAAGAAACCATGCATGGTTCACAGTAGTAAGAATTTTACGAAAGGGAATGCTGTTAAGTCTTTGCACCCCAGTATAATGTTAAATGTGAAACGTATAGTTCGTATTGGTAATATGACACGCTTTGTATTGAATAATGGTGGATTTATAACTGGACTTAAGAGGTATATGAAATTATATTAAATTAATAATTTTTTGAAGGCGTATTTATTAATGCGCCTTTTTCATACATAGAAAGAATATTTATACGCATTAGTTATTAGGTGAGAGATAATAGATATTTAATAATAAAGGAGTAAAATTATATGATCTACAATTTAAATAGTATTTGCTATATTATTTTGATAGGCTTAGTGTTATTTTTATTTGATGTGTTACCAAAATATTTAATTAAGAATCTGAGATTTCAATTAAGTTTACAATTTTTTTGGGTGTGTTTGTACATCAGCCGCATTTTTTATACCGTATTATTGGCCACAATTGATAACTATGTGGATTAATACGTTTGGTGGCTGGGGAGCTACCAGATTAATAGTTGCTTTAATAGGTATAGGTGGAAGCCTATATCTGATTCATCACTCAAAATGACTTTAATTAATCAAATAACAAGTTTATGTTAAAATTATCATATTCCAATGAGTTAGAAAGCCACATGGCAATTGATTTTGTTGTGTGGCTTTTTGTCTAAAACTTTAATAAATTGTTTCAAGATTAGTTTTTTGTCGGCTAGATTTCAACTTTGTTTAGAACGATTTGGTAATTTATTAATCTCATCACGAAAAGCTTGAATAGCTGTCCTGTAATTAAGAGCTTCCATAGGCCTGGTGTCTATTTGACGTACGGCATCAAAGACTTCATCTTGGCTTACATTATTGAAGTTAGTTCCCTTCGGGAAATAACCACGTAACTTACGGTTCATCCTTTCGTTTGTGCCACGTTCCCATGGCGAATATGGGTGACAGAAGTAAAAGCGAAGATGATATACCATGGCTTGGATATAATTATGAGAAAACTCACGACCATGATCCGTAGTTATGGACTTAACGTAAGGCTTAAAGTGGCTCATGAATATTTTCATGGCCACCGCAAATGACTTATGAGTTCGATTCGGTATGATCATCGACCATAAAAGTCGTGTTTTACGTTCAATGAAAGTTACCAGACAAGGCTTTGCTTTACCTCGCGGTGACATGATTGTGTCAGCTTCCCAATTACCGAACAATGATCGATTATTAACGTCAGCAGGACGTTCATTAATCAGCCTTTTAATAGGGAAGTGCCCACGACGGTCACGTTTTCTTTTGCGTCTTAGGCCATGCTCTGGCAATAAGCTTAAAGTTACGCCAGTTATTCGATGCTTGTATATCCAGTTATAAATAGAACTAGCCGCAATATGCAGCTCATGTGCGATTATCTCAGGTGGATACTTAAGCTTTAAATCATTATAAATAATACTTTCGGTATACCCGTTTAGAATTGGGTGACGTCCACAATGACTACGCTTCTTTTTCTCATCTGCTTGAGCTTTATCAGGATTATAATACGTTAAACGATGAACTTCATTCCAGATAACTGATTTAGAATGATGTAACCGTAATGCAATTTGTCCGTAGGACAAACCTTCCTGAAGATAAGCATAAATGCTTCCGCGCTGCGATAATGTTATACTGACATTGCTCATTATAAATTGCCTTTCTATGTGTTTTTTGGACAATGCCATTGTAAAGCAATTTATGATGGGTTTTATTTTTTATTTGACCGTTCTAAACAATTTTAGAATTTAAGATAAGCTCATGGTCAGTTAACGTTAAATTTAAAAGGATTGATGTGAATATGCTGATATAGTTCACGGACGCTTTTAAAGCAAGAGTATGAGATATTAAATAAGTTGCTTTATGTTTTCTTAAATCGTAATGTAAATGATTCGTGTTATGATATTGGTAAACGAACAAAAGTTTTCTTTGAACATTGTGATATAATTAAATCAAAAATATAATATGGAAAGGGCCGTCATATTATGTTTACTGATAAAGAAATTAAGTTTGCTCAAAGTTTGCACTTTAGTAAAAAATTTTTAGAATCTAAAGAAGCTCGCGAAGCTGTCATGGAAGGTTAAATTGAGGGCCTTGAATAAATAATCGTACGTAAATTTTAATCATAACTAAAAAGGCTACGTAACACATTAAGTATTACGTAACTTTTTTGTATCTATTACATACACGATTCCGAAAAACCAATCAATACTAAAATAATAAAGAGTCCCTGCAGTGATAAGCCATATAAATACCAGCGTAATTTCAACGTTTTAACCACCATAAAGAAGAATACAAAACCTAAAATTACGGCAATTACCGTTGCAAGCAATGCGATTACGTCGATCCAGATAATATCATGTTCTGTGATTGAATAAACAATCGTTAGGGAAAACACAATGATGTCAATCAGATAGGTAATGTTTAGACCTTTAATAAACTTCTTTGGATAGCTGACGTTATGATCTTTCATTTCCCACAATTTATGAAAAACAAAGCCAAAGATCAAACCGATAATAATAAAGGCAATCAGTGACCACACTGATAATTTCACGACTTCCGTTGTGGTTGGATATTCAGCAACTGGCGGGATGGTTGCATTACTGATCAGGCCACCAACGAAGAAACTAACCATAAAGTAAAGGATGTAACTGATTGCAGCCATTGCTCGTTTGGCTAGATCATGATGGCCAGCAATCACGTAAGTTACCGTGATGATCCCGATGATTAATAATAAAACGATTATCACCGTCATGACAGTAATTCCAATCATTCCTAGCATATTTTCACTTCCTAATTGTTTACAGGATAACGTTTATTCAAGATCTTCGCAAACTAAAAAGCCCGTTGGGATTGACCCAAACGGACTTGATAGAATTATATGTGCAAATTATCAATCATTAATTTTCATTCAAGATCCACATGAAGAACAGGAACACGATGGCTAATGAATACATGATGATATTAACGTGTTTAGCACGCTTCGTAGCAAGCATCGTGATTGGGTACATGATGAAGCCTAATGCAATTCCATCAGAAACACTGTAGGTCAACGGAATTCCAATCATGATTAAGAAAGCTGGGGTAGCAATGGCAAAGTCTTTCCAGTTGATCTTAGCTAAGGATTGGGCCATTAAAATCCCAACGATGATTAAAGCCGGAGCGGTAACCTGATCGGTGATGACACTTAGTAACGGTGAGAAGAAACCACCGATGATGAACAGTAATCCAGTAACGACAACGGTGAAGCCTGAACGACCACCCATGGAAATCCCGGTGGATGATTCAACGAAGGCACCCATTGGGGAAGTCCCTAATAGTGAACCGATGACCATGTCTGACGAATCGGCGACTAAAGTTCTACCAATCCTTGGAATGTGGTTATTTTTAATTAAACCGGCTTGTTCACACAAACCAACTAACGTACCAGCAGTATCAAAGAAGGTAACCAGTAGGAACGTTAGAACGACAACCGCTAATTGTAATGTATTAATTTTATCTAAATTCTTTAAAGCGACTAAGAAGGTTGGCTTTAAACTTGGCATTCCAGAAACGATTTTAGTTGGTAACGGAATTAACTTAGTGGAAATCCCTAAGATTGTGGTACAAATCATGCCAATGAAAATGGCGGCAGGGATCCGCATTGTGAATAAAACGATGGTTAATACTAGACCAAAAACGGTCAACCAGGTGGTCCCGACGTGAAGTGAACCTAGGCCAACCAAGTTACTCTTATTAGCAACGATCAAACCACCGTTCTGAAAACCGATGAACGCAATGAACAGACCAATTCCGCCACTGATGGCTCGCTTGAAGTCAGCAGGAATGGCGTTGATGATCAGTTCACGGATCTTAAATGCAGTTAAGATGACGAAGATGATTGAAGCTGCAAAAACACCAGCTAGAGCGGTTTGCCAAGGGATGTGCATCCCGACACAGACCGAATAAGCAAAGAAGGCGTTGATCCCTAGACTAGATGAAAGGGCAATTGGGTAGTTTGCAACGATCCCCATGATAAAACAGCCCAGTGCACTAGCTAGGGCAGTCGCTGTAAAGACGGCACCTTTATTCATACCCGCGGCTCCCAAGACGTTTGGGTTGACGAACAAGATGTAAGCCATCGCCGTAAAAGTAGTAATTCCGGCTAGGGTTTCCGTTTTCAAGTTAGTGCCTAACTCCTTGAAATGGAAGTATTTAGCAATCATTGATCTCAATGTCGAGATCTCCTTTCGGTTGGATATTTACGACCGAAATCGAGGTCCCGAGCGAGTAAAAAAGGCCTAATTTCATTCAGAAACTAGGTCGGCATACCAGATTGGAGTAAGAAAATATGCAACTGAATGCATCAAAGATTGCTCCAAGGCCCATCAATATGAGGCCCTAATTTCGGTCAATTGAATTAACGCTTTAAGAATACCATGTTCTCGAGCAATGTCAAATTGACCTTAAGAAATGTTCGTAAAACCACTATAATAGTTGGTGTAAACGTTAATTCATGAAAGGAAAAGAATTTAAATTGAATATTTTAATCGCCTTATCACCCGCAATTCTATGGGGCTGTAACCCACTTTGGGCACACTTTTGTGGTGGTGAGTCTATTGAGCAGCTGTTAGGTGCTACTTATGGTGCCTTTATTATCGGCTTATTAATCTTTATCTTTAAACAACCAACGATTACCGCCTGGGATTTTCTGTGGTGCTTCTTAGCCGGTGTCGGATGGTCAGTTGGTCAGTTGACCCAATTCGAAGGTTTCATTAAATTAGGTGCTGCTACGACTACACCAATTTCTGCTGGAACACAGCTGGTCGGAGTTAACCTAGCCGGCGTCATGTTCTTTGGGAGCTGGAAATCACCGATGGCCAAAGTAATTGGCTTTGCGGCAGTCGTCTTGGTAATGTTGGGTGTTTACTTAACTACTAAGACTGATCAGCAAAGTACCCCTAAGCAACGGAATAATTCTGCTAAATACGTAATTGAATTAATCTTTGGTAGTTTATTTGGTTACGGTTGTTGTTCGACTTTACCAAAGATTCCGGGAACTAACGGCTGGTCGGCATTTCCACCGCAGGCCGTTGGGATGATCGTCACGGCAGTCTTACTATCGTTAATTCTTAAGCAGTACCGTGGCAAGAAATTACTCTTTAGTAAACATACGTTCAAGAACATGCTGACTGGATTCAACACCGGTTTAGGTACGTTTGGTTACTTAGTATCGTTAATGATCAACGGTGTATCAACGGCCTTTACGTTATCCCAAATGTCGATCGTCGTTGGGACCTTAGGTGGTTTATTTATTCTGCATGAACATAAGACTCGAAAAGCTTTGATTTACACGATTGCGGGCTTAATTCTGACTGTGATCGGTGGAGTCATGACTGGCTTTATTCATTAATTAATTCGATAAAATTCGTGTTTTTGATTGATGATGATGGATAATTTTTAGTAAACTAATGGTGAAGATACTATAATAACAAGTGGGTGGAACCGCACCAATGGTAGAAGATAATGAACAGAATATTCATGAAATCAGAAAAAGGAACAAGGAATTATTAAAGCAGGGCATTGAAACCAATCCTTCAATCGCAATTATTGCTGAAAAGGCTCACTATGAACCTGCTGAATTAACTGATTTCGATCGTAAGTACGTCCAGAAATGGTTAAAGAAACGAATTGATCGTTACAACAAACGTCACATTGATCACATGGATAATAAATAACTAATAATTTGCTTAGATAACTCTTGGTAACGGTGCCCGTTATTGAGGGCTTTTTTGTTTGGGTCGTGATAGAGTGCGAAAGGGCTTATTAATCGTTACGTTGACAGCAATTTTATTGATGTCAGCCAGTATCAAGTCAGATGCTCATGAACAGACGTTCCACTTTGGTAATACTATTTATAAAATTGAAAATAAGGAACCAACCTATGATTATCTGAATCAGGCTCAGATTAACGCTGATCTCCGTCAGTTTAAACGGCAGACTCTTCATGATATTGATGTTGAACGGGCGGAACACATCTCAACATCAATTAAACCCAATCATAAATTGAATCGCTTGGCCACCATTCGCGCTCACCAGATTGCCCAACATTTTAGCCATTATGATAAAAATCATCGACCAATGACGACGCTTGATGCTAATCGAGTGGATTTACCGCATGGCTTTCAAGCTTCCGAAAATATTGCCAGTGCCGGGCTAGGCAACTGTACCGTGATTGGTGATCCGAAAGTTTACCATAATCATAACGGAATTGAAATGGCAAACATGAGTAACGATGCCATGATGAATTATGATTCGTTGGAAAATAATGGCCATCGTAAGAACATTTTGAGTAGTGATAACACGTTAATTGGCGTCGGTGTCGCATATAGTCAACGTAAACACCAGTTTTATTTAGCTGAAGACTTCGGTAGCCGGAATCCACGAAGCAGTGCCGATGTTGATAAGCCCAATTTAAAGATCCACTTAAAAGCTCCACACCGGATAACATGGTGGCATCAGGTGGCTCATTGGCTAACCAAGACTTACCATAAATTTAGCCGTTTAATTTAATGTTTCGCTTTGTATAGCAATAGTTAGCGGAAACGATTACATATTAATTTAATTTTATTTTATAAGAACATTTAATAGCCGTGTGCATAGTAATCTTAAGATATGAATTAATGCACCATTTATTGTCATCACTTCTAGATTTCTTATAATTTAAAGTGATCGAAGGAGGATGACACCGATGAAGTATTGAAACTTAAGTTGCCTTAATCCCGCACTTGACTTATTAAAGGAGCGATTATTTATAAACAATACAGTGTCCCAACATTCAAACATTTCATCATTTCTAAAACTTAAATCTTCTTTCAGTTGCATCAAGCCCAAATAAATACCCAGCAGATTTGATATCTACTGGGTATTTTGGGTCTTATGGAGTTAGTCTGCGAATTGTTCATTTAACGTTCCTAAGTTGCGGATCTTATCATAGCTAATGCCGACGCCAAGGTATCTCCAGTCGGGGTCCAGTTCGTTTTCACGATGACCATTATTAGACAGACTGTCGTGGTTCATAATGTCATCGTTGGCGTCGTAAGCGATGTTATACGGTGTATTGTCGATATATTTATCAAGCGTACCGTCGCTATAGTAATCATGATAGTTGGTAACGAACCAGTCGCTAGCGTTTTCGCCCCAGCCGTTAAAGCCGTAATGATGTTTAAGCAGGAAGCTTTCACCGTCGGTATGGTTGTCAAAGCCGTGAATCCAGTTTTCGGTGTAGCCTTGGGATACATTGAATTGAACCTTAGTTAAATGCTCATATTTAATGCTCTCGTCAGGATTTTCGTAAGCGTACTGAAGATGACGGTTACGGTAGTTGGCCGTGCTTTGCATGGCGTTATCGATAATTAACGGACGAAGCCCATGTCGTTTCCGGGTCGAATTGATGTCTTTAATTAAATTGGTGCGAATAGCGTTATTAAGGGTTGAGCCCTGATTTTTTAAGCGATGGACTTGGTTCGTGGCCTGTAAACGGGATTTGATGTGTCTAATCTTGAGGTTGAACTGACGTCGATTGTATTTAGACGTTAAAACGGCTCTGACGTCGTAATTCAAGATCAGATGTTCAAACTGGAAACTGGATAAGCGACACCAGTTATGAGCCAACAGGACATTAATTCGTTTTTGATCAGTCCTGAGCTGTTGATGATCACATGAATCGTTATAGTCGTGAAAAAGAACCAGTAATCGATAGTATTGGCGTTGGTTAAGTGATTTAGTGCTATGACGAACGCGATGTTTATGACTAATAATCACACTTGTTCGGGTGTGATTAGCGTTGACGTTAATAGATTTGGCGAAAGCACCAAAACCCACTAACATCACGATGACGGAGACAAAAATTAGTAAGCTTTTAATAACCCGTTTAAAACTCATAATAAGCGCCTCCAATTAAATATTAATTAGATTAACTAAAATAAACCTGTTCTAAACTCCGTTATGATGTGATGTTTTCGTTATTTTGAACCGTCATAACGGTTATGTCCGTGTGATCGTTTACATATTTAGGTATTCATACATTACACTTCACAATGGTGGATAAGGCGACTAGTAAATCACTAAGATTAATTTATCAATCCAATCCTAATTATCTAATATTTAAAAACATTGCATACCAAAAGTGATGTGATCGTTTACATATCCTGTATTACTTTGTATTATACTTCACAAGCGGAATAATGCAATTTTATTGATTTTATTAATCTGCTTTCAGCAGTTTTTCTGTTTCTTAAATCAGACTATAATAATAATTGCTTACTTCTTATTAAACGAAAGGCGGGCTCAAAAAATGGCATATGATTATCAGCCGCATGATAATATCTTTGATATTGAATCGATGACAAATTTGTACGTCGATACCCATTATTATCCGGCTCAGAATTTAGCCATCATTTACTATTTAAGTGATGTTGAAGGTTATCATGACTTTGACAAGGCTGATCCGAAGACACACCAATCGATTAGCTTGGAGATCTCTAAAAAGATTTTGCAATGTAACAAAAGTCTCCGTGAGCTAGCTAAGGATAAAGATAATCCGTTGGGGATTCGGTTCCGTAACTTACGGCGACCGATGAACCTGGCTAAATATTGTCATTTCTGGGGCTTAACGCCAACCAGAAATTCATCACTGAATTACATGAACGCGAAGGGACAGATTCACCCGGTCACCGACCGATCATTGAATTATGCTCGCAAACATAACTCAAGACCGCATGCCAAGTGGGTCTCAGAAAATGCTTATAATAACGCTTTACTAAGCGGTAAAGAATATAGTGGGGCTAATTCATGCAACATGGTCACACCGTATTACACGGTTAAACGAACCGATCCGAAGTACGACAAAAAGAAGTACGGCATCACGATGGGATTTAACTCCGATAATTATGATTTGACCATGATCGCCGCATTTCTGGGTCATGTTGTCCATAATACCTACGCCCGAAACTATATTAACGAACTGTGTAACAAGAATTCGCAGTTAGCCAAGGACGAATGGTCATACCCAAGTGACAGTCGCTTAAATCATGACCGAACATTATTATTAGATGGTCAAAAGGAAAAGGATCCCAAGAATTTAACGGGTTACCCGATCTTAAGCCCCGAATTCTTCCGTCATTTTAACAACGAATTATTCACGACTTATAAACGATCAATGCCGCAATTGCTCCAACACCAGCCTGATTTACAGCCTCGTGACGAAGCCGACAGCAAGAGTTTCTTCAAACAGATTGATAATCCGGCTTACTACATCTATAAAGGCTGGATGACCAGCAACCGTTATTTAGATGTTGCTAACTTGAATGAACACATGAAGTTTGTTCCGTTGAAACGAATTGCCGCTATGGAAGGTTGGCAAATCTTAGAATCAAAAAACGTTACCGCCAACACGACCGAAATCCACGGAATCGTCCAGATTGCCGATTTAATCGGATATAACAATTCGGATGTCCAAGTTACTAAACAGGTCTTTGAACTGGCTCAATACCAAGATGCGTTAACTTTACGTCGAATTATGCTGAAAAAATTCCCGCAGTTAACGTACAACTTTAAGTTAAAGCCCGCACTGACTCGCTATTACAAGCGAACCATCAAGCATATCGATAAGGGTAACCTCAATCCCGTTGAAAAGATCAACGCCAAGAACAAGATCAGCGGGATTAAGGAAGCAATCCACAGCAATAAGTCATCTAAAATGTACAAGTATTATCAAAAAGCCCGCAGTGCAGCTGATCCGCAGGATGCCGATCCGCGTCCGGATAACCTGCGCTTTAGTCCGTTGACCGATGATGCAACTTCCGCTAAATTGATAAGTAACGTAATTGCACCTTATCATTCGATGGAAGACTGGCCAGATATCGAATTCTGGTTCCCAGATCCACGTGCTTTAAAGATCTTCCGGGCTAAACATCCCGAAATGCTCGATATTTTACCTAAGAAACCGTTCGACGTCCTTGATGACACCATGAACTGGGCCAAAAAGGTCGATAAAAAGTACGGTTTGAGTGATTTACCACCGGCTAACGAAGACACCATCTTACATGATGGTCATAGTTTAGCTAAGACTTTTCAGCCGATCTATGATCTATACCGTGAAGTTGAAGGCCATAACGCCAATGACACCTTAAAAGGTAGTAAAAAGAAACTGTATAACGTCTTGGGTAAATTAGAAACGGTTGGTCCAAGTTTAGACATGACGGATCTGCTTCACCATACCAACGCCAACATTCCGTATTTACACCGTGACGGTAATGAAACCGGGACTATCGCGACCTTTAGTTACGGTGGTATTCATGGGGTCGAATTTAAACTTCATAAGTACATCAACGATTATAAAAAGTACGTTAAGAAACAGAAGCAAATCGATTACTTCCGCAACACTTTGAAGTTGACCCCACAGTTAGCTAAGCAGCGACCGTTCATTAATTACCACGGCACACCGTTGAACCCGAAGGATTTCGTTAAGGGTTCCGGTAAGAACGCTAAATGGAAAAATGATAAACCGTTATTATATAAGCACCCCAGTGGCAGCAGTTACATCCTGAATGACGACTACGACTACGTATCCGTTGGTGCCGTTCGACACGAAGATTTCAGTGGGTATTACCCAATGCTGATTTCTCGTGAAGGTATTATGTGGCCACATGACGAACCAAAGGATACCTATCATCAGATCTACGTTGAACGTCTTCATTTGAAGCATCAATTAAAGAAGTACACCAAGAACAGTCACCCGTGGAACGTGATCAACATTAAGCAACTGTTACGTAAGTTGCTGCTGAACTCCGCTTCCGGTGCCGGCGATGCAAAATTCTTTAATTCGATCCGAATGAATAATAAAATTATCTCCATGCGCATGATGGGGCAGCTGTTTACCTGGCGAATGGGTCAGGCCGAATGTCTGGCCGGGATGAACGCCAAAGTAACGTCCACCAACACCGATGGTGAATATTTGCAGAACATTCCAGGTCCTGTTAACGATAAGACGTTACAGGAAACCGTTGCGCCATTAACGCTGTTCATCAGCCCAGTACCGTTAGTTCGTTTCGTATCTAAAGATGCAAACAACCGTGCCGAAGTTGAAAATCATGGGACTGAACAGCAACCGAAACCAGTGCTAGCCGAAGCGAAGGGTGCGACCCTAAACGGTTGGATGGGACCGTCCGTCACGGCAACCATTAGTCATCCGGCCATCATTGATTACGCTTTGGCTCATTACTTGGCTTATCAGCCGGATCCATGTAACTCAAAGTTTAAGACTGACGTGATCTACAAATTGATCGAAAAGAAGCGTCAGGAATTATTGAGCAAGGATCCTGCAGTGCGTCAGGACGGGATGACCTTCTTCCAGTGGGTCATCGCCAGTAATCCGGATAAACATCGTTACCCATACATTCGTTGTGAAAAGCAGGTTGAGAATCCGGTCTATAATCCGTTGAGTACCAAAAAGGAAGAACGTGAGCCGTATGTCTGGAAATCGGATGATGATCTGAAAAAGACCGCCATCGCGATTCCGCATACTAATCGTTTATTCTTAATGAAGCACCCAAAGAATAAGAAGGGTCAATTAATCAGTAATTCCTTGTTCCTGGCTTCTCGTCAAAAAGTTCAGGAAGCGACCTTTAGAAAATTGCAGGATAAAGGTAAGTTGGATCAGCTTAAGAATGATCCTGATGTCATCGCAATTTTCGATAACTGGGGTGACCGATCATTATCCGATAACGCTGGTAGCGGCTACAGTAGTTATAATTACAAAGGCAGTATTGCCAAGCTACCAAGCATGCCGGTCCACCAGAATGTTTTGATCGAAGATCACGCCCTGAACGAAATTTCG
Organism: Acetilactobacillus jinshanensis; assembly: GCF_004359375.1. Lineage (NCBI taxonomy): Bacteria > Bacillati > Bacillota > Bacilli > Lactobacillales > Lactobacillaceae > Acetilactobacillus > Acetilactobacillus jinshanensis. Next base: position 1,033,940 of record NZ_CP034726.1, read on the forward strand.
TTGGCAAGATCAAAACAGATTGCCCAGAAATTGGATATGGACGCTTACGTTGAGATGATCGCCACGAAGTTCCACGCCAGTTGGGACAATAATGAAGATTAAAATTTAGAATAAATGCTCATGCTCACGATAGCCCACAAAAGGGCTGGCTCTTATAATAAATAGAAATCATCACTGATTAGTTTCAGTGATGCTTTATTTTTTTGAAAGGAAGATGATAATTTGAATCGACAACCGACAACTAAAGATCTAACTGAAATCTTCAGCATTGCACTGGTTTCGTTTGTCGGGATCTTGATGACCACCGGAGTGAACGTTAACTTTCCGATGTTAGTTAATTACTTTAAAGTCCCATTATCGAGTGTGCAATGGTTCTCGACCGGAGCTATGATTGTTTCCGCAATCACGATGATCTGTTCAGCATATGCTGATCAGCGTTTTAATGACCGGACCGTTTTTTTCGTTGCGACCGGATCGTTATTATTAAGTCTAATTATATGTACGTTTGCGACTAATTACTGGCTGTTTCTGTTTGGTCGCCTTCTTGACGGTGTCAGCATTGGTAGTTGTACACCTTTGATGTTCAACGTGATCCCGAAGCTGGTGCCGAAATCCAAGATTGGCTTCTACATGGCGTTAGGGGCAACCGTGGTTGCGACCGGACCATCGTTAGGGCCAACTTATGGTGGCTTCATCAATACATATTTTAACTGGCGAATGATTTTCGTCGTTGTAATTCCAGTTATTCTGGTGGTAATGCTGATTGGTTTTTACGCAATCGTTAATCACCTGCCGATTCATCATAACCTGTCGCTAGATTGGAAAGGCTTGGCCTTGATTACCGTCGCTTTCAGCGTGATCGCGATCGGGTTAAATTCATTAAGTCAAGCGTCAGTTTGGACCTGGATCATGTTCATCATTGGGATTATCGCATTAGTATGGTTCGTTAAGCATGGTCATCAGGAAAAGGCTATTTTACATACTCGAGTTTTCAGTAACCATCGTTTTACGTTAGCCGTCATCACGTATTTCCTGATTCAGTTAACCAACATTGGCTTGTCGGGACTCTTGATCCCAAACTTCTCACAGGTTGCGTTAGGGGTTACCGCTTTGGTCTCCGGATTGATCCTGCTGCCAGGGAACATTTTTCGCATCATCAGTATGCCGTTCGGTGGTGCCATGCTGGATCATTACGGTCCTAGACTACCGATTTACATTGGTTTAAGTCTGATGGCAGGGTACTTCCTCGTAATGACGGTGATTGCGAAGTCATTAGGCCCAGGAACAATCCTATTTGCGTATATCGTCTATAACCTCGGTCAGGCAATCTGCTTTAGTAACGTTTTGACGAGTGGCCTGCAGACCTTACCGATTAAGCAACGGGGTGACGGTAACGCCATCTTTAACGCCGTTCAGATTTATGGTGGTGCCGTTGGGACCTGCTTACTATCGTTAATCATTTCGTTAGCTGGAACGTTTAATCCAGCAGCGACCAAAGTTCACGCCATGTTCATTGGGGGCCAGTGGTGCTTCGGTGTTCTGTTTGCCTTAGTGATCATTGCTTTGATTATGATCCACGCTAGTTTTAAAAAAGCGCAAGATTAATCCTTTAATCAAGACATGAAAAAAACGAGCTGATTCTAATAAATCAGCTCGTTTTATTAATGTTAAAGGATGACTAATCACTTTAGATCATTTGAATTGAATGGTTGCAATCCATGCTAAGACCATGACGCTGATTTCGTCAGCGACTTCATCAAAGGCTTTCTTCATAGCTAACTGATCGTTACCGTCTTTAGTGAAGTTGATCTTACCATAGTTTTCCTTATGAACCTGACGACGACCTTGAATTCGGATTTCATGCAGATCTTTACGGTATTCAATATAAACATGGTGAACCTTATTAAGGTGATTAAGTAACCGTTCTAAGAATTCGACTTGATAAACGTTCTTTAGATCGATCTTCTTAATTGGACTGGCGTTAACCTTATAACTCTTACCAATGTCTTTAGAGATCACCATGACTCTAATGGAACGAGCTAACGTTTCCTTACCGGTATCATAGTTGACAACGAAGCTTAATGAATCATCGTCACTAAAGATACCGTTTTCAGCCCAAGTACTGCCGGCGCCACCGTTAACGTTGACACCGAAGTCCTTTAAGCGTTGGTTAACTAAGTTCGGCATCTTTTTTAAGCCACCGGCCATTTCGCTGTTCAGCTTCTGGTTACGATGACGGAATAGCTGAACACTCTCACGCTCGTTTTGAATGAGTTTATTTAAGTATTCTTGGTCATTCATTATTAAAACTTCCTTTATATATAAAGAAATTAATCTTCCTGATATCAACTTATGATACCGCTTCCAATTAATCATGTCCATATTACGCAAAAGTTCTGGTGATGTAAAAGAAAATGACTCGCGAAAATTTTTTCGACACTGTTTTGCAACTGTTTACATTCCCGAACGTTCGGCATAGTTGAACCAATGTTACAATTTTATTACGTGAAACCGCTTTCACGAGGCGTTATATTAAAAGTGTCGAGAGATGGATGTAAGAAATAAACATCGCGAGAGATCATATTTAAAGCATCTCGTTTCCCGAAAGAAACTAATAAAGATTGTCTCTACTGCTTTAAGTATGACTTGTGAACAGAAGGAGGTCTTAAAATGCTCTTTGGTAGCATTGAAGCCGGCGGAACTAAGTTTGTATGTGCAGTTGGTAATGAAAAATATCAGATTTTAGACAGTGTTCATATTCCAACTACAACACCTAAAGAAACGTTAGGTCGTTGCATCAAGTATTTTAAGAAGTTTAAGAATTTAGATGCTATGGGAATTGCATCCTTCGGACCAATCGAAATCCGTAGAAACGCTCCTAAGTATGGTTATATTACAGATACCCCAAAGCCACATTGGGCAAACACTAATTTCTTAGGAACGATGAAGAAAGCACTTCATATTCCAATGTTCTGGACCACTGATGTTAATGGTTCTGCATATGGTGAATACATCACCTCAATTATGAGACATCGTCCGCTAAGTACCTTGGTTTACTATACCATCGGTACTGGTGTTGGTGGTGGTATCGTATATAAAGGCCACTTCATCGGATACATGGGTCATACTGAATTAGGCCATGTTCGTTTAAAGCGTGCTAAGAACGATACTACTGTTGATGGCAAACCATTCAAAGGAATTTGCCCATACCATGGTGACTGTTTAGAAGGTCTAGTATCTGGTCCTACATTTGAAAAACGTTGTGGCAAACCAGGTCCGACAGTTCCATTAAGCGATCCTGCATGGGACATCATGGCTTACTACACAGCACAAGCTGCTGTTCAAGCTACGTTATTCATTCGTCCACAGCGCATCATCTTCGGTGGTGGTGTTGTTAGTGAACCATTCTTAAAGATGGTACGTAAACACTTTAAGAAGTTATTCAACAACTACTTAGACGTTGGTGACTTAAATGATTACATCACCATGCCACAGTGCCCACACAATGGTTCTGCTACAGTTGGTGACTTTGCATTAGCACTTCGTCAGTACTACAAAGAAAACATCGTTAAGGTCGACTAATTAATTAGAGGAGTTGATTAACATGACCGCAGTTTCTTTCAATAACGTTGGCTTAAAGAAATACGTTAAGCCAAGTGAATTAAAGGAAATCGAACCAATGATTGACACCGCCGAAAGTGAATTAATGAACGGTACTGGTGTTGGCAGTGAAATGCGTCAGTGGCTCGACTTACCAAAGAATTATGACCGTAAAGAATTTGAAGCAATTAAACAAGCTGCTAAAAAGATTCGCAGCGACTCCAAGATCTTAGTTGTCATTGGTATCGGTGGTTCCTACTTAGGTGCCCGTATGGCGATTGATTTCTTACATGATAGCTTCTTCAACTACATGCCTGACAGTCGTCGTAAAGATCCACAAGTAATCTTTGCCGGGAATTCATTAAGTGCATCATATGTTCATAGTTTAATCGACATGATCGGTGACCGTGACTTCTCAGTTAACGTTGTATCCAAGTCAGGTACGACTACTGAACCAACCATTGCATTCCGCATCTTCCGTAAGTTATTAGTTAAGAAGTACGGTGCAAAGGAAGCCGCAGACCGGATCTACGTATCAACCGATGCTAAACACGGTGCACTTCGTCAAGAAGTTAAAGCCAAGGGTTACCATTCTTACGTAATTCCTGATGGCATTGGTGGCCGTTACTCAGTACTTTGCCCAGTAGGTCTCTTACCAATCGCCGTATCCGGTGTTGATATCGACAAGTTAATGGGTGGCGCTGCTCAAGCTGAAAGCGACTTAACCAGCCACAAGAAGATTGCTGATAACGATGCATTAAAGTACGCTGCTTACCGTAACATCCTTTACCGTAAGGGCTACACCAACGAAATCTTCGAAAGCTACGAACCAAACATGCGTTACTTAGCTGAATGGTGGAAACAATTAGCTGGTGAAACCGAAGGTAAGGACAACAAAGGTATTTACCCAACATCAGCATGCTTAAGCACTGACTTACATTCATTAGGCCAGTACATCCAGCAAGGAATGCGTAACTTAATGGAAACCGTTGTAAAGGTTGAAAACGCACCATACAACGAAACCGTTCCAAGCGAAAAGAGTAACTTAGATGAATTGGGCTACTTACAAGGCCACACCATGAACTTTGCCAACAAGAAAGCTCTTCAGGCTGTTGTAATTGCTCATACCAATGGTGGTGTTCCGGACATGATCGTTGACATTAAAGATCAGACACCATTTACCTTAGGTTACCTGATCTACTACTTCGAATTCGCCATCGCCGTTTCCGGTTACTTGAATGGTATCAATCCATTTAACCAGCCAGGTGTTGAAGACTACAAGAACAACATGTTTGCTCTATTAGGTAAACCTGGATACGAAAACTTACGTAAAGAAATCGAAGCACACAAAAACGACTAAAGAAGGTGATCTAAATGCTTTTAGGTAGTTTAGAAGCTCGTGATAAGAACTTGACCTGTGCGGTCGGTGATGGTCACGGTAAGATCTTGGATAAGATCGAAGTTCCGCGCACTACGCCACAGAAGTCCTTTAAAGAAGTAATCACTTACTTCCGTCACTTCACGAACTTAAAGGCTTTGGGAATCTCATCATTCGGTCCAATCGAGCTTCGAAGTTATTCACCTAAGTATGGTTACATTACTGATACGTCACGAAAGGGATGGAAGAACACCAACGTTGTTGGGACGATGAAGCATTATCTCAATAACATTCCGATGTCCTGGACAACTGACGTCAACAGCTCTGCCTATGGTGAATATATTCACTCGGTTCTAGACAATCACCCGATTCGTTCATTGGCTTACGTCACGATTGGTAAAGGTGTCGGAGTTGGTATCGTTAACCAAGGTCAATTCATTGGTGACCAAGGCAACCCCGAAATTGGCCATATCATTCCAAAGCGTAACCCAAAGGACATGACATTCAAGGGTGTCTGCCCATACCAGGGTGACTGTCTTGAAGGACTGGTTTCCAGCAAAGCATTTGAAGCTCGTTTCCACAAGAGCTTTAAGGAAATCTCAATGTTTTGCCCAATCTGGGATATCGTAGCTTATTACATTGCACAATGTGCTGTTCAGGCTACGTTATTCATCCGTCCACAGCAGATAATCTTCGGCGGTGCCATTATGAACCCAATTGAACTTCGCAAGATCAAAGTGCAATTCAAGAAACTATTAAACAACTACGTTCCAGTTGGGAATTTAGACAAGTACATTCAGATGCCAGATCTTTCCAGCAGCAAGTTAGCGATTATCGGTAACCTGTCACTGGCTAAGAAGCATTATTATGCTGAATCACCGATCTAGAGCGACCTACGAAATCGACATACTCGTTGTGTAAAACAACAACTAATGAGTTATCGACATGGTCTACTGTAAGACCCGGATAGTGAGATGGAGCTATCCGAGAGTACTTACGGTTTGTGAGATTGCCCCTGATCAACAATTAATGAACCGCTTTCTGGCTGTGGCGAAATGCCACGGTCATACATACTGATGATGTTTAGTGATGGAATGCGGATCTATAATTTTTCACATAAATGAAACCGCTTCCAGCACTTGTTTGTGAAAAGGAGTGCTTATGATGAAGGCATTAGTATTAACAGGCGTAAAGCAGTTAAAAGTTGAAGATATTCCAGTTCCGAAAACTAAGGACAACGAAGTATTAATTCATTCATACTACGCTGGTATTTGTGGTACTGACTTTGGTTTATACAATGGACTTCCGGGTTCAGCTCCAGCTGTTCCACCAATCGTATTAGGACATGAAGCTGCCGGTGTTGTTGCCAAAGTTGGTAAGAACGTTAAAGGCTTCAAGAAGGGTGACCGTGTAACAATGGATCCTAACTGTTACTGTGGTCACTGCCGTTACTGCCACATTGGTATCCCTGAAATGTGTGATAACTTATCAGCCGTTGGTGTTACCCGTAACGGTGGTTTAGAACAGTACTTCACTGCTCCAGCTACTAACGTATACCACGTTCCAGCTAACGTTCCGTTAAAGGATGCTGCTACGACTGAACCAGTATCATGTGCTTTACATGGTGTTAAGTTAATTCATACATCACCATACCAACGTGCATTAGTAATTGGTGATGGTTTCGAAGGCTTACTCTTCTGCCAGATCTTAAAGGCTTACGGTGTTCGTTCAGTTACCTTAGTTGGTCGTCATGACGACAAGTTAGCTGAAGAAAAGAAAGCCGTTGGCGCTGACCGCGTAATCAACGCAACCAAGGAAAAGATCCCTGCTAAGTACGATGTAACCGTTGATGCCGTTGGTTTACCACAGACTCAAGAAGCTGCCGTAAACGCAACCGTTAAAGGTGCACAGGTAATTCTATTTGGTGTCGGCAAACCAAACCAGCACTTCTCCATGAATACCTACAAGGTATATCAGAAAGAATTAACTGTTCATGGCTCATTTATCAACCCTAACGCATTCGTTGACTCCTTAGCATTACTTTCAACTGGTAAAGTTAAGGTTGCACCTATCGTTAAGAACGTTCTTAAGTTGGACGAAGTCGCCGACGTTCTTGGTGGTAAAGACAAGCGTGTTGGTAAGTGTGTTGTAAGCACTAAATAATTAGCCAACTAATTTAGATTGACATATTTAACGATCGTTGTGAAACGATCGTTCAGCTATAGCCCTTTTAAAAGGACTATAGCTATACATATTGATTGACACTCAACTTGACATTAATAATTCATTTTAAGACAAGGACTGAGGCAAATAACGTGTAACTAACATTAAATCAATCCACCCGATTAGTGGATGGATTAAGGAGTGACTTTTATGGATGAAGATTTGTTAATGCTATTAAAGAATAAAGCGATTCCTAATAGTGAGAATCGTGAATACTGTAAACGGAATTTGCATCCGGTGTTAAAACTAGGATCCGCCACTGTATATAAAGCTGGCCCGATCAATTTTGATATCTATGATGCTGACCAGCCGGATATCAAAATATTCATGCAGCCACAGGATACATACATTCCGCTTCATTACTGTGATCAGGTGGAAATCAAGATTCCGCTAGCCGGAAGCTGTGATGTCCAAACTGTTAACGAGTCACTTCACTTAAAACCGGGGAACCTCATGGTGTGTGGACGCCATATGATCCATCAGACCAACCACGTTGATGATCATGCCTTAGTTCTGAACTTATTGATTTCAAATTCACTCTTTTCCTTAAACGAATTAGATACGATTTGGAATCAACAAAGCCAGGTCTCGAATGAATTATACAGATTACTGACTGACAGTAATCCGCATGATAATAATTACATACTGTTCAATTTTCATCATTATCAAGACATCATTGGAACGGTTATGAAGATCGTTCGTTGCCACCGCAAGATGGGCGTCGAAGCCTTTCAGATGATGCACCTCTGGATTATGATGCTGCTAGTTCAGTTGGTTAATGACTGTGCCAAGAGTAAATCGACAGTCAAAACTAACCGAAGCGCACCGGGTTCATTACTAACGATCCTGCTTTATATCGAACGTCATTACGCTACGGTAACGTTAGGATCGATGGCAATGCACCTGCGGGTAAATCCGAACTACCTGTCATCATATCTAAAGAATCACACTGGGTTATCGTTCATTAAATTGCTGCATTTGCAGCGGATTAACGTGGCAGCTCGATACTTAACTCAGACCAAGCTGCCAATTGATCAAATTGCCTATCGTGTGGGCTACGAAGATCCGTCCTATTTCTACAAGGTCTTTCATAACTTACTGAAGATGTCACCGAATCAATATCGTATTCGGCATCGCAATCGGCGGGCAATGCCGACCCATTGATCTCTTCAGTAGAGATTAGCGAGTTATTAATCTAGTTGTTGTTAGTTTATTAATTTTAGATCCAAAGGAGATCTTATTATGTTAAGTAAGTACTTTACTGGTATTCAGCATGTTGGTGTTCCTGCAAACAACTTAGACCAGACCATCAAGTTCTACAAATCATTAGGTTTCAAAGTAGCCGGCAAATTTAAGAACGGCTCAAGTAACTGTGCTTTCATGAAGTACGGTACCTTAATGATCGAAACCTGGGATGGCGATCCTTGTGCTAACAAAGATGGTGCTATTAACCACATGGCCGTTAACTGTACCGATGTTAAAGATGCCTTCAAAGAAGCTAAAGCTGAAGGTTACCACATGTTAGATGACCATATTGAATCCATTCCTAGTTACTGGAACAACGGTATCAAATTCTTCAAGATCCAAGGTCCTAACCACGAAGCCATCGAATTCTGCCAGATTATGTAAGAACCCGTTGCCACGTCGCTATTGAAAAGGAAATTTCTTAGATAATGTTGAACGCCTCTTTTAAAAATTAAAAGCCTGATAATCATTGATAGATTGTCAGGCTTTTAATTTTGTCTAATTTGATTAATTCCGGAAGATAATATAGGAAATGATGCCGATGAAGACGGCGTCAGCCGCGATAAAGCTGACCCGGAGTTTGGCGATTTCCTTTTCGACGTCCTTTTGGATTGGGTCCATATTAGCGTCATGCTTGGTAGTTCCAGTATGAATAACTTTTCCACCATTGTTGTAATGAGATTTAGCGAAGTAATGGGACTTCGTAAAGTGCGATTTCGTGAATTTGGCACGCTGCGACATTAATTTCTTGATGCGTGATTTGCGGATTCTGGATTTCTTTAACTTTTTATTCTTATGTCGATCGGGCATTCAGTCACTCCTTAGTAAAAGTGTAGTCCCATTATAGAATAGGGTGCCAAGTAAATACAAATTCACTAACGAAAAGTATGGAAGTAATGGGACATGTAGGTAACTTTTTCTCCCTTAGCACGAAGTTTATCCATGACCTTGAATTCTTTTTGCCAGGCTTCTTTAACCGTGTTGCCATTTTTCCAGACGTCAGGGTTATTATACTCATCAGCGTTTTTCCATAGTTTAGATTTATCAGTTGGGAAGATCTGACGACGCTTCTGGCCCCGGTAACGCGGGATGATGTGCACGTGAGCGTGCAGAACAGATTGGCCACCGACCGGGTAACAATTCATGCCGATCTGGTAGCCACCGGGGTGAAAGTTCTTGTCCAAGAAGTGCTTAACTTTTAGAACTAGTTTACGGATGGCTAAGATCTGAATTGCTGAACAGTTAAAGATCGTCCGGACGTGTTCCTTGGGAACCACCAGAACATGGCCTGGATTAGCAGGTTTAGTATCAAAGAACGCTTTGGCGTAGTGGTTCTGGACGATAATTTCATCGTTGGGCTTAGTGCAGAACGGACATTTAGAATTATATTTCATAAAACAAACTCCTCTCGTTGGGATTGCGTGGTATTATGTTAATTGATTATCCATTATATATGAAAGGATCTTTATCGTGAAAAAAGGTCTAACGTTATTCGTAAGCTTAATGGCTGCGGGATTGATGCTGACGGGATGTGGATCAAAGCCGATTCATCATCACGGTTCTCATCCCAAGACGACGGCCGTTAAGAAAGTTCATCATCATCACATGAGCCACAAGGCCGCCAAGCCAAAAACGAAAAAGTCTAAGAAATCAACCAAGGTTAATAAAAAAGACATCGATAAATCGGGCATGAGCACCAGTGACATCAAGAAGGATTCACGGGCCGTCCATAAGAAGAAGTCATATCAACCGGTTGATTAATAAACACACTATTGGCGATTATAAAACAAGCGTCTTAGCAAATGAAATCGGTTATAATGAATATAAATCAATTATAAAAAGGATTACTAATCATGACTACTGAACAAACCATTCAAAAAATTATTAAAGCAATTCAAAGCTATTCAACGATTATCTTACACCGCCATACTGACCCTGACCCGGATGCATACGGTTCGCAGATGGGCCTCGGAGAGATTATTAAGCATACGTTTCCCGGAAAGCATGTGTACTGCGTTGGAAAAGATGATCTAGGCCTGAGCTGGTTAGGTAAGACCGACAAGATTAAGGATGACGTCTATAAAGACGCATTAGTTATCGTTACCGATACGGCTAACCGGCCACGGGTTGACGATCAACGCTATAACCGGGGTAAGATGCTGATCAAGATTGACCACCATCCAGATGTTGACCACTACGGAAAGCTTTCTTGGGTAAAGCCTGAAGCATCCAGTGCTTCTGAAATGATTTATGACATCTGTGCGGCGTCTCACGGTAAGTTAAAGATGAACGATAAAGCTGCTGAATTACTGTACGCCGGCATCATCGGTGATACTGGCCGCTTTATGTTTCCGTGTACCACTAGTCACACCTTTAACGTGGTCGCTAAATTAGCCCAGTATAAATTCTCTATGAACCAGGTCAACCAGAACGAATGTGTCGTCAGTTTACCGATTGAACGGCTTTACGGTGATTTGCAGGAACATATGCCGGTCTTCGATAACGGGACGGCTTATTACATCATTACTCAAAAGATGATGAAGAAGTATCACGTTAACGATAATGAATTCATCTCCAAGAATTTGCCTGGTAACGTAAAGGGAATTGTCGCCTGGGCCGTCTTTACCGAACAGAGTGACGGTAGTTTTAAGGTCAGTCTACGTTCTCATAAACCTTCAATTGATCATTTAGCCGCTAAGTACAACGGTGGTGGTCATCCGTTAGCCAGTGGTGCTAAAGTTGCTAATATGGATCAGGTTAAATCCGTAATTAAAGATTTGAAACAGTTAGTCCAAAAGTATCAAGACAGTAAGAAATAGAATTAAATCAATTTAAAAATAAAGTGTCTCATTATCGTTTAAAAGTCAACGATAATGGGACATTTTTTGATGATTGAGTTTCATCTGAATAGATCCATATTGACGTTAATGATCCTGAAGTAATTATGCTTCAAATACCCAATGTTTTTGCCGATTGCTTTTTTAAAGAATTTTTCGAGTCGATAGATTGGGACGCTGTTAGCATCGGTCGTCTTTTTATTAACTAAGACTAATGTATCGCCGGTGCTACTGCTCGGCAGCGCCAGGAACCTCAATTTATTTCGATCCTTTGGGAAGTCGGTCTTGACTGTGTAGTTGCAATCATGACTAAGGATCAATAATCGATGGTGTGATTTCGGGAATTTGTGGGTGTGTTTAAAATATTTAATCCAGGATCTAGTGATTAAGTTGATCCATTCACGTGACCAGAGATCTTTAGAGGCATTGATGACCCATTTCCGGTTATTATCGTTGGATTTAAGGAGCTTCATGTGTTTGTAATACGTCATAATATTGTACTGCTTACTGTTATGAGCCAGTTTCCGAGCCATCATCAATGTTTTATGAACAGTAATCGAGTCAACTCGTGACGTGGGTTCATCTAACTGAATCTTAGCGAAGCCAAGGAATAACTGGCTTAATTCATCTTCTAACGTATTATTAAAGAGCAGGACCTGGTGAAAGTGCTTAAGCCAGGCCCAGATGTTTAGCTTTGACGTCTTAATGGTGCAGGGCGTTTCCACGTAACGTTTGGGTGACTGATAGACCAAATATTTCATGGCTTCAACAAACGCGAGCTGGTCCAAAGCGTTACTTGGGCATTCATATAGTTTACGTGAACCCTTATGATATAGTTTTCGTTTTTTCGTAAAGACGTTCATTCTAAAGATTTGATAAACATAAGCTGAAGAGGATTTACCGATGGTTTTACGGGTTGCATGGTTAACGCAACCCTTTGCGTAGATAATGTACTTATATTTTGACATAAACATAATTGGTCCCTTGATTCTAGTTGCTTATGTATATACGTCTAATTCGATAATTAAACCAATCTCAATCAAAAAAGACTGCTGATTTGGGGCAGTCTTTTTTGTAATTTGGCACACTTACAAAATTTACTGCTTCATCTGAGGGTTTGGCTGTTTTTCAATGGCGTTGATTAAGTTCAGCACAAGGCTTTGGTCCATAAGTGCGTAGTGGTCGATGGCGTTTCGGTTGTCTCGGCTCATTGAGATTTCAGTAATCTTACCTTCGTTACGGTAAACTTTTCTTAAATCACCTAATAAATCCATAATGCAACACCTTCCTAAATATTATATTCAGAAGCTCACTACTTCATGATTTAGAATAACTCGAAAGCGCTTTCATAAATTGCCGTAATCCTAGAAAGGGACTGTTTAATTCAAGTGGTTAGACCCATCAATTAGAAACAACGGGAATTACACATAATGATCATTATAAATAAGCATACCTAAGCGACTTAATGGCTTTATTTTAATAAATGGGGTGGTGCTGTTATGAAGCGAAATAATTTTACTGACTATGAATATAACGAAAATAATGATGATGATAATTCAAATACAAATAGTAAAAAGTGGGGATGCCTAGGCTTTGCAGGAGCCGCTGCGATTATCCTGATTGTCATGGGGATCCTCGGTTCAAAAGCGTTGTTGGTTGCCGGTGCGATTCTAATCGTCGTGATCGTTGCCTTTGGGTTTGTTAAGAGCAGCTAAAAATGAGCCATTTATTTAAATGACTCATTTTATTTTGATTGATTTTTAATTTAATTTAACCAACGAACTCCATGGCGATGTAGTAATTCTGATCATGATGATCATAGGAAGTGCCAATTCCGATCTGCCGGAAATTTCTTGATAGGATGTTGTCACGGTGACCATCGTAATCATCAGCATCATGATACATGGATGCGTTATTAAAGGCATTTGCTAATTGATAGCCATTTTTAGGTGCATAGTTTGCAGCACACGGTCTTAGATTGGTTACGCATTGACCAACCGCTAAGGTGTTAACTGAACCGATTGGGCTGCTCGCAAGATTTTCACCAAAATAATGACACCTGATGTGATTGCGGTTGATTAAATACTGGCATTCGATATGGTGCTTCCGGCTATAGTGTGAAAAATGGGTCTGGATCTGATGGCTGCGGACGTTACCGACATAGGATAAGCGTTGATTCACACTTAAATTGGGTAACTTATAATGTCGACGGTCCCGATTAACGTCAGCGATGGCTTGCTTATAAAGTTCGTAGCAGTTCCGTTCAGTTACACTGACTTTATGGCTCCGCTTTTGGGGTGATTTGCGACTGATTCCACGACTGACTCGATAGTGGTAACTATGAACTCGACTAGCTGAACATGCGTTAGTCGTAAATCCAAAGCATAAAATTAAGCCCAATACAACTAATTCTTCAAATATACGATGCAAAATCCATTCCCTGATCATCATTTCCACATCTGCCTCGTTAATTATTTATAGATATTCACACCTTTAATTGCATAGTTCAATCGAATGTTTACATTTATAATAATAACCAATTAATCTTAAATTGGTAATACTTTTTTGACAATTGTAACATTTAATTTTGCGAATTCAGTGCTAAATTAATGTACATCACCTCAAAATATTATATACTGTAAATAGTCTTAATTGATTTTTGTTATATAGCATGAAAAAGCCAGCTGGATAATTATTTCCAGTTGGCTTTTTTGTCTACAACGACTCTAATGGTAAAAATCAACATTTTAAAACGTGGGAATTGCCAAGCAGAAGTTGCCAGAGGATGCCTAAAATAAAAACTGAAAATGGGGTCTTAATATGGCATCGAATAGTTTTTATCAAAACAACAATAATACTGATAACGGTAATCACAACAAGCGCGTCGGTTGCTTATCCACCGCTGGTGCGTCCATTTTTGCAATCGTTATTCTTGCGCTAATGGGCTCAGAAGGAATTCCGATCGTGATTGGCATCGTTGGTGCGTTATTTATTTACGTTTGTGTCTATATATGTATCAGGGTGGTTAAAGCACACCATAGCGATGATGAATAGATTAATAATCTCTGTAAAATAAATGCACTACTTTTTAAAAAAATAGTGCATTTTTGATTTATTATGATTTTGAATATTTAGATTAAATGATAATGCTTTAATCCTTTCGCAATCCCATCTCGATCATCGGTATCCGTTACGAAGGATGCATTGTCTTTACATGCTTTCACTCCGTTACCCATGGCAATACCATAATCAACCTGATCAAGCATCTCAATGTCATTGGCACCATCACCAAAGGCGTAGGTGGGGATATTCTGTAGGTGTAATTTCTTTAGCAAGATTTGGATTCCAAGCTTCTTACTGACGCCGACTTTAGTAACGTCAAGCGTATAAGGATTATTTCTTAAGATGTGTAACTGACCTTTGAAATGATTAATGTAATCTAAGTCGTGGCCATCCTCTTTATGTGTGAATACGTGGACGAAAACAATGGGATGACTTTGGTAAAATTTCTTGTTGACCGGGGGATTCAGAGTAATTCGGTGTGCATAAAAGTCAGTTGTTAATGCATTAGCTTGGCTAAGAACGATTTGGTATGGATCCTGAAAATCTAAAGCATTATGATACTTTGACGCCATGTTAACTAAGTTCTCCAATACAGGTGTAGGAATTGCGATCGTATTTAATGGTTTGCCCTGGTATTGAAGATATCCACCATTATTACAGATTAAAGTTTGAATGCCGGTCACTTTGATGATTGATTTAATCATCGATGTGTTTCGACCGGTGGAAATAACGGGTAAAACGTTATTTTTACGTAACTGATTCAAAGCTTTCAGTGTACTGGCTTGAACTTTTTGTTTGAATCTAAAAGGGTATTATCTAAGTCGAAAAAGACAACGGCCTTATACATGTTATTCATTCCTTGTTAAAAACCATTAGTTCCGAGACGAAAAAGCGACCTAACTATTAAAAATAGCCAGGTCGGTAAAAGACAAAATATATAACAAATGCTTTTAACATCTTTAGAATAACACATTATACCAGAGATTAAAGAATAGATGCTTGATGTTTATTTTAACTGAAAAACGGGATTCATTTAACTGCTTTTACATGGAACCACTGCAAGAATGTGATCGCAGCAATTACCATAACGGCACCGATAATCTCAATCACGTTAACACTCATACTGAAGAAGATAATGCCTAGGACAAACGCAGTAATTGGTTCAACGGCATCCGTTAGACTAACGACTTCTGATGGGGCAAATTTCGATGCCATCAAGAAGATCATAAATGATAAAATCGTTCCTAATAAAATGATGCCACTCATACTAATAACTAGTGTCGGTGTGATCTTAGGGGTATCGATCCAAAATGGTCGGTCAATATTAAAAGCAAGGCCACTGATGAAAGCTCCCCAGCCTACGATCAGGATTGGTGAATAGTGCTGTTTGATTAACGGTCTGGGTAGCGTTAAGTATAAGGCCTGAGCTAATCCGGCTCCGATGCCCCACATCAGGGATATCTTGCTGATGGATAATTCTGATAAATCACCTTTCGTAAGGACTAATGTAATTCCAATCATAGCAAGGATAAAAACAATGACATCACCAAATAACGGCCGAGATCTTTGAAAGATAATCGTTCCAATTAAAACAAAAAGTGGTGATAGGTATTGCAAGATTGACATCATCGCTGCATTACCGCCATCTTGAATACAAAGGTATGAAGCTAAGAAATTGAAGCTCATCCCAAAAATTCCGTAACAGACGATACACACGATGGACCTGAAATCTTTAAAGACGCTAAATATCTTTTTGCCGTAAAGCATTAAACAGATTAACAGTAGAATGATCCCCGCAAACAAGGGTCGAATCGATAAGAACCACTTTGCCGGGACCGCTTCATTCTGCGAAACAAATTGAAGTAACGTATCAGCGGCACCACATAAAAAGGAAGCCAAGATGGCTAACAAAATTCCTTTAGTAATCTTTTTATTCATTGATAATCACCACTTTATAAACATTATGTATATTTATTGAATATATGTTTGTTATTACTGCAATATATGTTTATATCGTAGCATTAAAAATACGTAATTCCAATTTTTTAGCGTAAATAAAAATCCTCACTAATTGTGTTAGTGGGGATTATGACTTTAGATATTATATGTTCTTACAAAAGGCCACGAAATCGATAACTATTAATGATGTCACGATATAAATTAAACCTAGGCCCAAGAACGTTAACCACATCACCGTTGCTTTCCATAATAGCGTGATCAATCCCGATGATAGTCCTAAGAACGCTACCAATATATAGATGATGATTAATAGACCGATCCAGTAGGGTAATCCTGAGTACACGTTTCGCATATCGTCGCTTGATAATCCGTATCCGGTGCTGGAAATCATGACAATTAAAATCAGATAAATGATTAGCTGCCAGCTAAAATTTCCGAAGGGATACATTACGTTAGTTAAAGCAAGCTTAAATGCACCTGATAAATTGTAAGCACCGCTGTAGTTGTACGTAGGAGTACTAAATAGGAAGCCATGAATCATCCATAACACTTCGGAACACACAAAACAGGGCGCTAAACCGGTGAAGAAGTTGCCTAATGATTCGTACAAATTACCAGCGTGCCAATAATGATTAACGTAGCCTAGGTTACCAGTATATTGGTAAGCTCTAGGTTCCAGTAGACTAAATTTTCCGATGCAATGCAGAAAAATACAAGCTGTAATTAGGTGGGCAAGTTCATGAATGATGACGCCTAATCCGCCAATCACGATCTGACTATTATTACCAAAATTATCGACTAGCCGTTGCTTAGTGTAATTACCTAGCAGTCTGAGAATTTCAGCAGTAACCAAGGGCATGATTACTAAGGCCAGGAGCATAAATATTATTAAGTGTCCATTAATGTAGTTCATTTTTGAGCCTCGATTGATAAGTAAAATTAAAAGGACAGTGATTAATATATCACTATCCTTTTAAAAGTTATTTAATAATCAATTAAAATTCGCTATTTATTACTTTAAAGTTGTAAGAATAGCCTTTACGAGAGTAATTATCATTCATTAAACGGCGGCCTAAATTACTGGAGAATTTCATGTAAGTACGGCGGCCATGCTTGTATACGGTGATACTACCATGACCTTGTCCAGCAACGCTTATAACGTGTCCAGTAATTAGATAGGTATTTTCATTAAGTTTTCTAGTTCTAACGTTACTTAATCCAAACGGGTCTGAGCCACCTTTTGGCATTAACGTTGCCGATGAACGATTTAGGTTAACTAAGTTTCTTTCGTCATGACGAATGTGGCCACGGATGTATTTATAGGAAGCGTAATGACCTCTGATTGCGGCAGGGATACCACGGTAACTAGCGTGATAGACACGATGCGTACGTCGGTGTCGAGCGTTAACGACGTTATTATTACTTGAAGCAACACCCACGCTGGCTAACATAAGTGCAGCAACGGATCCCGTTAAGATTCTTTTCAATGTTTTATTCATTAATTTTGCCTTCCTTATGAATATTTCACCTAAAATATACCATTTGACGAGCACCATGTTAATAGGGATTATCCACTTTTTTGGCTTATTATTACGTTCATTTAATATAGCGTCATGCTTCTGTAACACTCTCATAATCACTCTTTAATATCCGTCCTCTAATATAACAATTGTCAGGTTGATCGAGAGGTCAACAAATTGAAAGCAATCGTTATTCAGAAAGGAATTACTTTATGAGTTCTTTACTTAATAAAAAATCTAGTAAATCATTCGTCTTCTATTTAGTTTATACCGTCTTAATTACCGGTCTATTATTCATCGGTGTGTCTGGTAATATTCATGCCGATACCGCCACTAGTCATCAGGCTAGTAATACTCAGTACAAAAACCAGAATAAGACTGAATTAATCCAGAAGACCACTCATAAAGCTAAGGCCAATAAAAAGGCTAATAACTGGTTCAATGATGGCTTAAGTAAACGTAACTTAAAGGCTCGTGCCTGGGTTGCTTGGCACGAAAGCCGAGACGAATGGAACGTTTTAAGTTACGGTGGCCGTTGTATTGGTTACTTCCAAATGGATCCTGCTTACTTAGGTAAGCGTCATGGTCACGTTAATTTAAATCATAAACATCAGGTTAAAGTTGCTGATGCATATGCTAAGTCCCGTTACGGTTCTTGGGTCAACGCCAAAAAGTTCTGGCAGGCTCATCACTGGTACTAATTAATTCGTTAATCAATTAGATTTCCTTAATCTCATAAATAGAAAAAGAAGTCGTGATGCTTTTATACATCACGACTTCTTTTTTGTATAAACGTTATTGCAACAGATTCTTCAAAAACTTAATTGCCGTCTGGATACAATCCTGGCTAACCTGTTGCTTAAAGGTGAAAATCTGAAAATCATGCGGTAATTGATGATCTTTATCACCGTATTCTTTGTATTCATGCTTAACGTGACGTTTATTTAAGAGCTGATTCATCTTTTGGTTTTGACCCAACATCCAATCTTGGTTAGCAGACGTAATGAAAACGGGTGGTAAGTCATTAGTGATATATTTATACGCATTCATTAGCGGTTCATGTAACTTCATAACGTCAGGTAAATAATAGGTACTCATTAAATCATCAATTAGTCCGGTGGTATCCTTAGGAAAGTAAACACCTGAATGCCAAATGCCGCCCAGGATATTAATTCCTGATAATTTAAAATTACACTTCCGAGCAAATTCTGGATTACTGTATAAAACAAGTAACTGTTCAGCTAAAGTAGCACCCGAACTATCACCAATAATGAAGACGCGACTTAAATCAAAGCCATATTGCTGATGGTGTAAGATGCACCATCTGATCACCGTCATAATGTCATCCCACGCTGACGGATACGGATATTCAGGAGCTAGCCGATAATCAAAGTTGACTACGGCAAAGCCTTTTTGAGCAAATTTCATACAATAGTACTGGTAGTGTTCTTTACACGAATAGATACAGGCACCACCGTGAATATTAATGATTAACGGGATCGTTTTATTCATGTCCTTAGTCGGTCGGTAAACGTCCAGCAAATTATATTTCGTGTTAGTCCCATATAATAGGTTGTCATAACGGATGATTCCTTTGGGATGCTTATCTAAGCCTTCGTTATTGGCGTCTTCCGTCTTTTCCCAACTGGATCTAACTTGATTGATCTTATTGATGTCCACGTTAACACTCCTCAAAATTAATTCAGTTTCCAGTATATCGTTCGAGATTTCACAACCAAAATAGAGTGCTTCGAAACGTAAATATGCCCATCGAATAGGAACTAAGATTTGAATTCTGCCAAATAGGTTGCTATTATAACCACTCAGGAGGGTTTAATAATGAAATATTTAAATAAGACTGCCGTTGTTGACAGTATGGTTAAGAAAACTGGTTTAACTAAGAAAGATGCCACTGCCGCATTAAGTGCTTTCGTTAGCACCGTTTCCGATGCCTTAGCTAAGAAGCAGGGTGTTCGTTTAATCGGCTTTGGTTCATTCAAGGTTAACCATCGTGCTGCTCGTAAGGGTCGTAACCCACAAACTGGTAAGCCATTACAGATTCCAGCACGTGACGTTCCAGCATTTAAGGCTGGCATGGGCTTAAAGAACGCTGTTAATAAATAATCGTTTATGAAATAAGCTATATCTAGTGATGAGCGTTGATATTAATGTATCAACGCCTTTTTTGTATACAAAATACAATCTAAGTCTGTTATTTATAATGAAGTGCTTGGTAATTTATTGCGGAATAGTTCCTGGGCAAGTTGCTACCATTCAGGATAATTCTTAAATATAATGAAAACACTAATGAGTTATTTTGAAATAAAAGGTCTTAATATCCATGAACGAACCAAGTAAATTATTCTTATTATTTCTTAAATCAATTAATGCCCAGAAATTACTTTACGGTAGTCATACCTGGCAAAAAGAATTTTATGTCTTCTCGATTATGACGTGGGATGCTAAATATCATATGTCCAGCGCTAAAGTGGGTACACCTAAACAAATTCTGAATATCTTAAAACGGGACGTTCAGAATGAAGCGTTCTTCAGTAATTCTAAAGATGCAAGCCTTAGGAATGGCGCAACCAAAGTATTACCAAGTGAAAAACAAGATGTAGATGAATTAAAAAAGTCTGATCCCACTAATTTATGGGTGATAAGTTTTAATGATGAGCATATCGGGCCCAGTGAATTACACGAATTCAATCATCAAGATTTAGTGGAATATGAGATTTATCTTCGTAAACTGCAAAAAGAAAAAGCTAAGATAGCTAGACCCAAGCCAGAATCAACTAAACTGAATCTGCCAACTCAAATTTACAATAAATTAATTAATATTGTCAGAGATCGAATCCCAAATGATCATTTAATTGACTGCCAAGATACGTCGGTTGGTGCAATTAACGACTTAATTCTAGGCTGTCAGCGTTACATTAAATATTACCAGAAACGCCAGATTAGACGGACATTGTATGATTATACGAACGTCAACATTGAATTATACGGACTCCAGCATATTCTAATGTGTTTAAAACGTTTAAATCACGCTCGGGTTCAAAATATTTACGAAGTCAACTGGAAAGCGTTAACCATTAAACCGTTAACGATTAACGATTTAAAGCATTATCTAAATCTTAATGATGATACTGTCCACAAATTTATTCAATGGATTCATGGTTCTAAAGTGGCTAAACAAGATGTGATGACTAATTTAAGTAGATTTAACTGAATAATATAATATACAAATAGGCGTTGATATTAATTTATCAACGTCTTTTTTGTGCATTGTTAGCATGAGACACATTTTTCAATAATGTCTCATAAAAGCATTCTTCACAAGCTTTGCTTTATCGCTAAATTTACTTACATGAACTACTCGGCACTAAAGTACCGAGTTTCTAACTCAGCACCCTAAGTCTGTTCTTGGGAACGCCCGTGCTTATTCAGTACACAACTGTAGCGAAGTGTATTGAACAGAGGTAGAGTTGTTTGCCATGGCTTGTTCCAAGCCTAAATGCAGTATGTTAATACTGGCGTTCACATCTCTGTCTTGTTTAGTATGGCAATACGGACAAACAAAGCTACGAATGTTTAATGGCTTAGCACCCGTATTTTTGCCACAAGTATGACAAATTCTACTAGTATTCTTAGGATTAACTAACTCTAGATGCTTGCCATACCATGCACACTTATAAGTCAGTAATGTCCTAAATCGATACCATGAAGCACAAGCGATGGCTCGAGCTAACTTGTGGTTATGTTGCATATCGGAGACCTTTAGGTCTTCAATTGCTATGAAATCATAGTGCTTAACTAGCCATGTGGTTAAAAATTGTAAGTAATTGACTCGCTGATTTCTAATGTGATGATTAATTTTGGCTACTTCGTGTTTAGCTTTCTGATAGTTATGATATTCAACTAATGTCTTAACGTGATGGTTAGGCATCTTCTTTTGGAGATGTTTATTATATCTAATATCTTTGATTGCGCCATGTCTACGACGTGCTGACTTAATTTGCCACTTATGCTTTTTAGCTTCATTTGCTTTACTGTAATACTTAAAATTCCATTTCATGCCATTCGACAAAATAGCTAGGTCATCTAGTCCTACATCGATTCCGATTGCTTGGTCGGTCTTAGGTAATTGTACTTGGCTTTCGTACTCAACCGTAAGACTAGCCGAGTAATCTCCCGTGGAATCGTGCGTGACTGTGACTTGCTTGATTTTACCGACTAATGGCTCATTGAAACGGACTCTGATATATCCTAATTTAGCTAATTTCAACACATGACT
Organism: Acetilactobacillus jinshanensis; assembly: GCF_004359375.1. Classification (NCBI taxonomy): domain Bacteria; kingdom Bacillati; phylum Bacillota; class Bacilli; order Lactobacillales; family Lactobacillaceae; genus Acetilactobacillus; species Acetilactobacillus jinshanensis. The sequence continues at coordinate 1,056,062 of NZ_CP034726.1, forward strand.
TTTGCCAATCTGCTTAGGGATACTAGTAGTCCGATAGGACTGCTTGAAGTATTTCCGAGATTTGAACTTCGGAGCTTTAGCTCGATGCTGAAACAGGTTCTGATAAGATTGATACAAAATGCCTAATTCGCACTGCAGTGAACGGCTGTCCGAATATGCGAGCCATTTATATTTCTTTTTTAATGACTTTAATTGGTTGTATAAGTCATACTTACGAGGAAACTTGAGTGGCTTAGGAATCGCTTTCTTAGCCATCTTATAGAGCTTCGCTCTATTCCATTTGCCTTTTTCAATCGCTAGAAAATGATTCCAAACAAAACGGATATCACCGAACTGCTGACTAAGCCATGCCCGCTGGTCATGGTTAGGATATAATTTTGCTTTAATTCCTTTAGTGATTAACATTATTTCACCTCCTCAATACACTTATATTATACCACATATGACTACAAATGTATTGGCTATAATGCTATTATGAATAGTATATAGTAGCTGATGTATATGTTAGTTAGAAATCGTACCAATGTGCATAATCTGAATTATCATTTAGTTTGGATTACTAAATATCGTAAAATGGTCTTTACTACTAAAGACCTGCGGTATGCTATGAAACGGATTATCCAATTTATTGCTGACAGTCACCATATCGTAATTCAAAAGATGGAAATCCTACCAGACCACATTCATATTCTGGTTAGTTTTCCGCCAGCTTACGCTGTATCTTCTGTGATTAAGACTTTTAAAGGCTTATCAGCTAGAATATGGTTCCAGCATTTTCCAGAGACTAAGAAAAAGCTATGGGGCGGGCACTTGTGGTCGCCCACATTCTATGCTGGCACCGTTGGTGATATGTCTAGAAAAACGATTGAAAAATATATCAATAATCAATTAATCAATTATAAACGTTAAAAAGCCGTTGCTTAACGGTCATTCATCTCGGCACTAAAGTACCGAGTATTCTGACCCGCAACGGCAAATTAGATAAAGTATATAATTATTATATGGCACATTTAATTTAAAATAAGCTTAAATTTGTCGATTTCGCCGATTGTACTTTAAGAGTTGAATAAGTAAATTGATTAAGGTACTTTTAATAATTCATTGCTATAATTAAATTTAATATTTAGTGAGAGTTTACTTCTAAAAGGAGTAAGCTCTTTTATTTTGCTAAAAATTAGAGAAATAAATGAAAATTTTATTGTAAGCGGATCAATCCCGCTATGAAAAATATAGTAAAGGCTTACATTAAGTAAGAAAGGTATTTACATTATTAAAATTTAGTGCTTTAATAAGGTCGTAACTGTATATAGGAGAGAAGAAAACAATTTTGTGAATATCATTTTTAAATATCCATTAAATTGTAATTAAGTTAACTAAATTAACTGTTTAATATATATAAGTATGAGAAAAGCATTTGTTAAAGAGGCGTTTTTAAATGTTATATAACAAGAAACAGTTTAGGAAGGCCAATGATAAAAAGGTCTTACACAAGATTGGTAAACATTGGGTAACCGTATCGGTTGCTATGTTAGCTATGTTGGGTGTAGGTGCTGCTATTAATACGGGCTCAGTCTCTCATGTTGAAACGGCAACGGCCGAAGCTCAGCCATCGATCGAAAAACAAGCTAAAGCTTTATTAGGTAATTTAGAAATTCATGCGGCACATGCGGATGCTACTAATTCCCAGTCTAATTCAGCTAATCAGCAAGCTAAAGCACCAGCATCAGCTACTGATAAAGAATTACAATCAGTATCTAATAGTGCTTTAAATAATGTGAGTTCAGCTTCTAGTTCTGCACCAAAGAGTGTAAGTTCAAGTGCATACGCAAAATCATCGAATGATAGTACTTCTAATACGAAATCGAATAATGTCTCAGATGGTGGTAAACCTGCAACAAATAGTGACAATACTCCAGATAATTTAACCAATAAAGATGAAGCCTGGAAAAAACAGGGCGTTGTTTCAAATAAGCCTAATGCTGCTATGCAGAAGTATTTGAATTCACCAGCTGGTAAAGCTGGTGCTGAAGTTCTAAGTTCTGAAGTTAACCAGGTTAAGAAGCATGCTGGAGAGAACGGTAGTCAGTCTAATGCTACTATGAATACATTTAATGTTCCAAATAATAATAAGGCTTGGAACTATGTAATGAATAGACAGAATTTATCGGCACAAGTATCAGATTCTATTTACCTTACTTATAAGGGTAAGGTAGTTCCTGCTTATTATAATAATAACGCATTATACGATAGTAAAGGATCGTCTGATGACCCTGATAAGGGAGCTAATAAATTCATTTCATTACTAACGGCTATCGAAAATGTAGAGGTATCAGATATTAATGAGCTCCTTCCTTCCGGTGATACCGTAACTAGCGATGCTATAAATAAAGAGCAATCAAATAATACTAATCTTCAATCTGCTTTGGGTGATTTGAGTGATGGTAATACTTATCCTTATAATTATGGCCAACTTAATATCACTATTCCATTAGCAACGTATAATAATGCACCAAAGCCACCAAAAACTAAAGTACCATCAGATAAAGATTTTATTAACTATGTTGATCAATCAGGTAATGTGATTATGCCATTATATAAACAATCTGACGGTGGCCCCATAAATAAGTCTGATGCTGCCTTAAAAATGGCTTTCAATAATGGCGAATTAGCAACCTTACTTGATGACATGAACACTTTTAATAGCAGTGATCCTAAACCTGCTTTTAGTTCTGAAATAAAGACTCTGCAAGATGCAGGCGTTTTCCCTAAGAACTATACCACTACGGCAAGTGATTTAAATAATGCTATCTCTAAATTACACATCAAGAGTATAAGTAACTCAGGTTATATAGATCTTAATCCGATTTCCTTCGGTTCTATTAAAGTGAATATTCCAGTATTTAAGACATATACAGGCACTGTTACATTTAAAGATGTTACAAATGATGACAAGGTATTAACTGGCAGCACCAGTGATACTCAAACATTTTCTGATTTACCAAGTGATACAAGTAATGGAACTAATGTAAATGTTACTTTACCAAAGGGCTATGTATTATCGAATAATCCTAAGAAGAATCAAACAACCGTTAACTTTACTTCTAATACAAAAATCAAACCATTGAGGTAAAGCCAGGACTTTCCACTGCAACTGATTTTATTCATTTTGTTGATGCATCAGATAACAAAACTGTTGGATCATTAATCTCAGATCAAACAGGTAATACAAATTCTGATGACAGTAAAATAATTAATGCTATAAAGAACTCTAGCTCAATATCTGCTTTTTTAGGAGATACTGGTAGTATCTTTTCACATCCATCAGATTGGAAAGCCGAATCTGCTAAGTTACAGCGTGATGGCATTTTACCAGATAAATATGAAATTAAAGCTGAAAACCTAAAGCCAGCTAATACGACTTTATCTGATTTACAAACAAAAGCATCTAACAACGATGAATCCGTTTATGGTAAAATTCAAGTTATTATTCCTGTGGAAGCATATCATGCCTTACCATATACCGGTAAAATTACTTTTAAAGTTCAAGGTAGCGATGGCATGAGCGACACCACTTTAGGAAGTGAACAATTCCGTAATTTAAAGGGCAATGTTACTGAAAATGCTGATCAGATTAAGTCAAATTTGTCACAACAAACAAAAAACGCATTAAACGGATACACATTACCATCTAGTGGCGTTAGCTTTAATAGTGATTATGTCTTTTCTGCAAATCAAAGTGACAATCAAACCGTCTATGTTACTAGTCCAGTAACAACTGTTCATTTTAATGATATTTATGGTAATTCTGATGGAGTTGATACGCCTAGTGGTATATCCACACCGTTACCATCGGACCAACATCTCACAGGTGTAATTGGTAAATCTAAAGATGTCAATATAAGCAATAACAATTGGCAAATTGTTGATGGACAAGGGCATCCAGTTACTACTTCTATATCAGAAGCTATCCAAACCAAACCCCATACAGTAAATTTAGATGTTGCACCTGTCTGGGATGGTATGACTTACGATTATAATAAGAATAATAATTCTATTGTATTTACAAGTACTCCGTACGGTACGATTAGTGATAATAATTCTGATGGCTTTTTGTCGCATGATATGAATACACCATTCCCTGTAAGTCTCTTAAAGTCAATTGAATTTAAGTCAGATGTTTCCTTTAATGGCGTTTCAGACCTATCATTTAATAACTTTTCTGATTTACAAACTGTTAAATTTGATAATGTTAAAGATGCCTCAGATATTAAGACGATGTCTGGTATGTTTTATAGTGATCCAAGTTTACAATCTGTAGAATTTAATGGGTTAAATACGACTGGTTTAACGGATATGCATCAAATGTTCTATAATGACCCAAGTTTAAATTCTGTAAACTTTGATTTAAATACAAAAAATGTAACTAATATGCAGAATGTATTCTATGAACCAAATGGTACTACTTGGCAATCTAATGATTTACACATGCTAAATGCAATTAAATTTGGCCCTAATTTTAGTACGGCTGAAGCTAATACGACGGATTTCTTCTCATCAGATCATGCTGGTTATATTAAAGTTGGTATAACCAATCCTTCAGTAACGGATTTACGTGGTGCAAATCATCAATATAATCCAGGCAAAACATTTTATAACGTTATTTCGGATAAGATGGCACCAACAAGTTATACTGATCCAAGAACTCATATAACACATACATGGAAAACATATAAAGATTTTTATACAACTACAAATCCATGGGTGTCTAAAGATCAACAACTAGTACAAGTAGATTATCCTGGATCATCATATACTCCAAATATGTATTGGTTTACTAATCAATCAAATCCAAAGTCTACTTTATCAGAAACTATAAATTATAAACAAGGCAATACCCTTATTACTAGCAAGACGTTTAAATATGCAGGGACCTCAGATTTTAATTATTCTGTTCCATATTTAAACATGTTACTACAGTTTGTAAAACCAAATGCATATGTTCGTAATACAAAACCGGTAACTGGTAAATTTACTGTTAATGGGCAAACCGATGTTCAGATTGGTGTTAATCCTACAACACCTGCTGGTAAGGGGGACATTGCTGTTTACTTTGTAGTACCTGTATCTGTTAGTCAACCAACTGCATCTGATGCAAAGTCATCAGATGGTAAGTATATTAAATCATCAGATGGTAAGTATTATAAGATTGTATCCAATGGTATGCTATATGGAGCAGATAAGTCTGATAATCCTAACACACCGAGTGGCACGTCATTTGATATTAATTATGCTACTCGTACTATTAGTGGTGAACAATCCAGTACCACTAGCAACTAAGAAATATTTACAAAATTCAGCTAATTATAATGAATTTATTCCAGCTGGATATACTTTAGATGTGTCTAATTTAAGCACCCCATTACCAACTGTTGGTAAAGTACCTACTTATTATACAAATAAGACTCAAAATGTATATGTTGTGGTTAATCCTATAGTTCATACAGCCATGGTTAAATATTGGTATTATGATGTTGATTCGCAAGGTAAGCTTAAGCCTAAGTTACTTAAATCTGATAGTGTTAACTTAGACCAACTAAAGAGTGAATTGCAAAAAAATGCTGTAACACATGTAAATAAATCAGATGGGACTACTTATACTACTTATCAGCGTTATGAGTTCCCTGTTCATAATGCTGACGGGACAACGACAGAATGGTTATTACCCGCTGGTGGTGGATCCGATGACAGTGCTAATGATTACCCAAGTGATGTTAGTGATGCTGCATCACCAACAGGCAAGACACCTAATCCATATCAGCCAAATTCTGTTGGTGGTGTCTTTCCTGACATTGAAAATATTGAAACTGAAGAAAATAATCATTTTACACCTGGAAGTAAAAATGGTACTCCAACAACGCCAACATTAAACATTTATGGTGAAAAATTAGGTACTGTTAATTTTGAATTTGTTACTCCGTCACAAAATGGTGGGTCAGATGTTGTATTAACACCTACTATTCCATCAGATATAAATCGTTCTGATTTATCTGTTAATCCAAAAACGGGTATCATTTCAAGCACTGGTGTTATTGGTACCAGCCATGCACTAGATGGTAATGCTTATGATATTGATGGGACGTTGACACCATTTATGCCCAAAAATTATGCCACGTCAGATATATTCTATAATTCTCATCATTATGCATTAGATCATTACATTACTAATAGATCAGATGTAACATTTGATAAGAATGATACTGATTCTAGTCAGCCTGCTGATAGTACATTTGACTATACTGAACATCCGCAGCTTGTAAAAGTACAAGTTACTAATTTAGATCATTATCGTAGTACGATCTTTGTTAAGGTTATGGATGGTAAGAATAACATTGCCACTTATGATCCACAAAATCAATGGGATCAGAAGTTTGATATTGCTCCATATATGGCTGATGTTCTTGCTTCACCAGACTATACGTATGACAACACCGAATATGTAGAACCTAGTGGTAAGAAAGTCACATATGGCAATAACAATATGTACTTTACTAACAGTAATCAGACAATCGTTATTAATGTGCACCATAATCCATATAATGGGACGATAAAACTGATGCATAATGGTCAGCAAGTTGGTTCTGACTTTACGTTTAATGGCTTAAGTGGTGATAGTGATACACCTGAAACTGTTCAGATCCCTAGTGATTATAAAGTTGCTAAAGGTTCTTCAGCTCATGTGGTACTTAATGTATCTAATCCTACACAAGTTGTTAACTTAACGAAGCTATATACTGGAACTATCAAATTAGTTGATAGTGCTACTCATAAGCAAGTTGGGTCTGATCAAGTATTCCCTGATTTACCAAGTGATAGGACGACTACAGAACCAGTTACATTACCAAGTGGTTATCAGTTAGCTCCAACTAATCCAGGATTGACTGCACCTAATACAGCATTAATTAACTTTACTGCTAAGACTACTAGCCCTGTTGTTGTAAATGTTGTAAAGAATTCATCAAGTAGTACTACAACACCAACTACGTATCCAGCAAAGATCGTATTTATGGATAATGGTACACAAGTTGGTAGTGATAATTATGGTGAACTGAGCAGTAAATATTCATCTACTAGATTAGTTACCCCACCAAGTGGTTACACCTTAGCTAATAGCTCTGATAGTATTATTAACTTCAGTGTAAATAAGAAAACTATTCCGGTTGATGTTAACCAGATTACTAACTACACAGGAATTATTAAGTTAATTGATAATGCTGGTAACCAAGTTGGCTCAGACCAGACGTTTACTAACTTACCAGTTGGTAATTTATATGAAGGTCGTAAATCAGGTAAGGAAACAACAACTGCAGAAACGGCACAGTTACCAAGTGATTATCAATTAGCTTCACCAAGTACTACGGCATTAGTCAAATTTGACTTTGATCAATCAACGGCAGTGGTTCATGTTGCACCAAAATCAAAGTCCAGTACGTCAACAACACCTTCAACATATACTGGGACTGTTGACTTCATGGATAATGGTACACAAGTTGGTACACAAAGCATTTCTGGATTATCTGGTAATGTATCAAAACCTGCAAGTGCATTAACTTTGCCAAGTGGAGATGATTTAGTTGATCCAGCAGCTATCGTAAGTTTTACACCAAATAATGCGATGGCAACTGTTAATGTATACAACCAAAGTGAAGCCACTGATGCCACTAGTTATACCGGCATTATCAAATTAATTAATAATAATACTGGTGCGCAAGTTGGCTCTGATCAGGTATTTCCTAACTTATCAACAAATGATAATATGACTGAAATGGCTAGTATTCCTAGTGATTATCAGTTAACTCCTGGATTCAATGCGAGTGTTACCTTTAACTCAAAACAGGGTGGCACTGATACCCAAGAAGTTAAAGTTGTACCATTACGCACTACAATCACGGTTTATTATGAAGATAGTATGAATGGCTTCCCAATTTATCCAGCTGGATTCCACCAAGGTTATAAAGGCCAGAAGTTCAATTTACAATTGTTCTTAAATGGTATTCCAAGTGATTACTACACAACACCTGTAGATACTATTTGGACGCCAAATAATAAGCCTGTTAGTGATTTTGATGAACAGAATCATACAGTCTATGTCAAATTCCAGATGCGTAAGGGAACCATCAACATAATTTATGTTAATGCTAATGATCCAAGTAATGTAATAAGTCGTACATCTGTTATTGCACCAGTATCAACGTTTACTCCGGATGGAACTGGCAGATATCCAACACCATTTGATGTGACTAAGTATGAATCTGGTTCAGATTTACCAAGTGGTTATGAATTTGCTGGTAAAGTTATTAATAATACGTATCAGTTTAATAAAGGTACGCAAACGGTTGATGTCTATGTAAAGGCTGTTCCACAGCCAGCACCGTATGTTCCTGCACCAACTACCCCAGCTACTCCAGCTCCGCAAACTCATACAACTAAACCTGTTGCACAAGGAACGGAAACTAACTTAGGTGATCCTGTTCAGTATAATGCTGGAACACGTAGTGATCCTGATATGGTTACTTATAAAGGTAAACAGTATCCAGTTCATTATGCTAATGGCATGAGTACGATTACCGTTAAGGTTCGTGTTCCTGTACGTAATAAACGTGGCAAAGTCGTTAAGAGACATGGCAAACCAGTTTACCGGTACAAGAGCAAGATCGTATCGACTAGTTTACCTGTACCGCACACGATGACACCGAATACGATTCGTGCCGTTGATCAAATTGACTTTGATAAGCCTGCTAAGCATGTTTGGACTTCTAGAGGTTTAGATAACGCTTTGAAGGCCGCTGCTCCTGGTGAAATTGTAAGTTACTACGGCCATAAGTTTGCTAGAGTCAGTGTGCCAAATCATTTCCGTTACTTCTGGATAACTAAGGACACTTTAGCTCACTTACACATGACTAATATTGGTAATACTCGTAAGTTTGTTCAAGCTTTAAAGTCACATCACTTATTGACGATCTTTATTAACCGGATTTACGTAGCACATACTAAGAAAGCTAACTACGTTCGTTATGAGATTAAGCTTAATCATCATTATTACATGGTAACCGCTCGTGATGACTACGTACCGAATGCTTACTGGCAGAAGAGCGACTTTAATGCTAAACGTGCTCACGCGGTTCGTGTAACTCATGAATGTGAGATGTACACAAGTCAACGTTATGGCAAGAAGACATTGATCAAGCCAATTCATGTTGGCACCGTATTACATGTCAAGAAGGTTATCTTCATTGGTAAGCATGGCAAGAGTTTTGAACAAACTCGTCTGTTACTAACGAATGGCAAATACGTAACTGCTAACAAGAACTTCGTTCAGATTATGAAATAAATTAAGAATTAAGATTTGATTAGAACTCGTTTCTGAAAAGAAGCGGGTTCTTTTTGTTTGTGAAGCGTATTATGTCCCAACTTGGATGATTATTTATAATTCTTAACCTTTGAATTAAATGTGGATTATTTTATTCGCTTTTATGCTGATTTCGTATTGAAGATTAATTATTAATATTATATAGTATAGGCGTTATATAACATACTATGCCCGTAAACGTAATATATTATATTTGTATACTTGTACAGAAAAAGCTTCAAAATAAATTATTTATTTTGAAGCTTTTTTGTGTTCTAATTTAATAACATTATGTGATTTACAAATGTTTATTCCTAATTAGGAATGGCCTTTTAGTTTTGATGTTCTTAGAAAGCATGCTACATTATACTTAAATTATTGATAGAAACGTGATCTAAATGCAACTCGATAAACAACCAATTATTAATGAATTAATGCAAACTCACAAATTTGGTAAAGTAACGTTTAACCGTGCTAAAGGTAAAAACAAGTGGAGCGTCTACTTGCGGCCGAAATCCGATACAAAGGGGGTTCATTTTCACATCAGCTACGTTGACGGGGGCTTCATGAGCCAGGACGAATTTCAATTACCGCATAAATCATACTTTAATTATGGTGTGGATCAACCCAGATTAACACCCGTTAAGACACCTATGGATGCCATTCGACAGGTTGCTGGCCTGCTCAATAGTGGTTATAAGGTCAGAAAATTATAGTAAACAAAATGGGGATGCTATTTAGCATCCCCATTTTTAGTATTAAATTTCACCCAGTAACGAGCGTTGTAAAAAGGCTGTAAGTACTACGTCATCTAAAGTTAACTGCCGATAAGATCGGCCGATCAATTGATGATTCAAATGATGTTCCTGAATAACAAAAAATTGTTGGGTCTTTGGAATTGACTGATTGAGTTGATCACCCATGATACTGGCATCAATTGGATCCAAGCGATTTACGTAGTTACGGCTCAGAATATAATTATCGTTACCGAGATGATATTTATACGTAGGCGTATGCTTAACAATTGACGCTAAGCTCTGCATCCATTGTTGCGGTGTCAGATTAGGTGTGGATTTATCTAATTCACTTAGAAGCTGGTTAAGTTGTTGTGCTTTAGTGATAATAAGTATCAGTCCTTCTTTTCCATAATTCTAAGACGGTATTTAATGTAGCATAAATTAAAACTGGCGGCTATGTTGATTTTTAGGATTGTTGAGTGGATTGACTAACTTGGGCTTTTAGTGAAAGTATGTGAAATTTTGGTATTAAATTAGTGTCGAGTGCAATGGACTTTTTCTAGTTATTGTGAAATTGACTTTTTGAATTAATTGAAATAAATTTTAATAATTTTTATTTATATTCGTGATATCTTAAAATTGAATTTGTTAACTTAGAGGAGATGCCGATATGCAACAGGATGCAGCAATTTTTGACGTGATCATTAAGCGAGCGATGTCCAATACCCAGGGATGCATTAATAATTTAACGGATATTAACCGAGCCACCAGCGTTGGTGAAAAGGCTTGGCACGTTCATAAGTATACAGAGCCGTTAGCGACCGATCGAATGAATTTAGAAGAAGACCTACAATTAATTTCGAGCGTTGCTTCCGACATGAACGTTAAGATCTTTGGTAATGACCAGGATTATCAACAGTTAGACAAAATTATTCGGGCTTGGTCCAGCATTGATTGGGCTAACATCAAGCACGCTAGTATCGTGCCGTTTAAGAACATTAAGAAATACCTAAAGCAAATTGAAATCCATTTGTGAAATGTGAAATTGAATAATCTAAATTAAATTCCAGTTAATTAGACATAGTTCTCTAATTAACGGGAATTTTTGTCATTTTTAGACACAAGACCACTTGCTTTTTGTAACCAAATGATTATCATTAAAAGTGAACATAATAATATTATATAAATTATATGTTTCTAATAAGTAAATAAATGATTATTTATAGACAGGACGAGAGAAATGCTGATGTTATTTAATAACTTTATGAATTTAAAGGATGAAATTAACTGGCAATCCTGTTTGATCCTAGAACTGAAAGATGAAGCAGGAGAATTAGATTGATGTCGATGTCATGAATCCATATCAAATGAGATTTAGGCATTGGCAAAGAATTTTTGCCATGCCTTTTTATTTATTATCCGTTTGATAATGGATGACCTTTGAATGATTGTGTAGGAAGGAAAATCATTATGGATATGTCTAAACGAATGAATAACTTTGCTAAATCATTAAGTACTGAAGATCCAATTGATGCGATGACGGCAGAATTTAACAAGATTCCTGGGATGATCACGTTAACCATTGGCGAACCAAACTTTAACACGCCCGAACACATTAAGAAGGCCGCCATTAAAGCGATTGAAGATAACCATAGTCATTATCCAGACGTTCAGGGGGTTCCAGCATTAAGAAAAGCTACTGCGGACTTTATGCACGATAAATACGGCTTAAGTTATGATCCTAAAACGCAGGTCTTAGTTACTTTAGGTGTTACTGAAGCTATTCATGCAGTCTTTGCGTCGATCATTAATCCTGGTGATGATGTCATCATTCCAACTCCGGCATATCCATTCTATAAACCAAATGCTCAAGCCGTTGGCGCCCACGTAGTTGAAATTGATACGTCTAAAGATAATTTCGTCCTAACACCACAACGATTAGAGGCAACGTTGAAACAGTATCCACACGCCAAAGCCTTAGTATTGAACTATCCAAACAATCCGGTTGGCAATGTCTACAGTAAAGATCAGTTGACCGGTCTAGCTAAAGTTATTAAAAAGTACGGCATCTTCTGTGTTTGTGACGAAATTTACAGTGAATTAAGTTACGATAGTAAGCACGTTTCGATGGGCAACATCATCCCCGATCAGGCCATCGTTATGAACGGTGCCTCGAAATCATTCGCCATGACCGGTTGGCGAATTGGTTTAGTCTTTGGTCCCGCTCCGGTAATTCGGCAGATGAACGCCTTGAATTCATTTTTTACAAATGGAATTACCACTTGTGCTCAATACGCCGCAGCTGAAGGCTTTAAGAACGGCCGTGATGATGGCTTAAAGATGCGTGACGTTTACAAGAAGCGCCGTGACATCTTACGAGCCGGTCTAGATAAGGCTGGTTTTACCAGTCCAGAACCTGGTGGTGCTTTCTACATCTTCGCTAAAATCCCGAGTCAGTTCAACCAGAACAGTTTACAGTTCGCTAAGCAATTAGCTAAGGAAGCTCGAGTTGGCGCCATGCCGGGCTCGACCTTTGGCCCCGGTGGGGAAGGTCATTTACGGTTCTCTTATGCTACCAGCACTGATAACATCAGGACCGCCGTTAAACGAATCCAGAAGTTTGTTAAATATCATCAGAAATAATCGATTGATTTAAGTTTAGTTAAGCACGTCTCCTAAATAAAAAGCGTCATCATAATTATTAGTTGATCAAAAGACGAATAATTATGATGGCGTTTTTTAAGTATCTTAGCATTTACTGATTTTTAAAATGGTAGATTGTCTTCAGAGATTGGAATTGGCTGATGACCAACATCTTTGTCACCATTATTGATCCATTTCTTCATGTGATTAATTTTAGCTTGATGACGTTTTGGATAGGTCTGGCGGTAGTGATTAAGTTCTAAATTGACTAAGAAGACACGGGTCCCGAGTTGATATTTACGGGCTTGTTCGTAGCACATCTGTAAAGTGTCAAAGAACCATTCGTTAGCGTAATGGGTCGTAACATAAGTATCCGCATGATTACGTCGACTAGTGTCCAGACTAATGTTAATGTTGTAACGGTCAGTACCGATGACGTTCCACGTGTAGTAATAACGATTATGGCCAATCGAATTTGGTGAGATTTCAAGTGCTTCAAGAACGTAAGGATTAAGAAAATTTAAATTGGCGTTATGCACGACTTCCTGAAAGACGATCCGTTGATGATGACATTTATCCATCAGGAGATTATATTGTGTTAGTAATTGATGCTCATTACTATATATAGTTTTTACATCGTTATCATTAGTCCAATTTTCCATGCAAAACACCGCTTTCTGTATTTTTATCATAGCTGATTTAATAGTAACTTGGTAGTAGCACAGGTAGTCCAGGTAGAGTGTAACAACACTATATTTGGCATTAGTTATAAATTATATATAGTATGGTGATTAGATTACTTTGTTACATTCTTTGTAACAGAACGTAAATTTATTAGTAACGTTAGATTGTTCTAATCATTGATGTAGTAGTACATACAAAGAATTTAAATTAATTTTAAAATTCGCTTGACTTATTACAGATGTAACACTAATATTACAGATGTAATGAGAAACGGGAAGTGAACAATATGTTTATGAAAAAGAATTTAATTAAAAAAATTTCAATGGTTGTAGCCAGCTTGGCTTTGATCATTCCGTTAGCTTCTGTTAACGAAGCTTCAGTAAGTGCTCACCGTGTACATCACGCTAGAGTCGTTCGGGTTATGAAACGTAACAACAAGCGGGCTCATAAACATGTTGCGAAAGGGATGCGTTTAGGCGCAGCTGCTGCTTATAACGTTCGTGTTAACAAGGCTTTAAACCAGTTCCCAAAGAATAAAGTTTATAACCAGGGCTTCAATGATGCCTTAAATGCTAAGGTTAACCACAGATTAGCTCACAACGCTAATTACGAAAAAGGTTACTTACAGATCATCGCTTTAGATAATTACACAGACCCAATGGGCAAACAGCTTCCAAAGCACTTAAGCAAGAGTGCTTTAAAGAGTGCTGCCGTTTATTACCAGGGTTGCATTTTATAAATTAAGTTAAAAAGAATATCACATATAAAAACATCTGATAATCGTTAATTGATTATCAGATGTTTTTTGTCGTTATCGTAAAGTAATTTACTTTTTATTGTGTTCACGTTTCGTCTCTTCACCAATGATATTGAGCATCGCTTGCTGGGCACTCATGTGATCTTTCTTGTGAGCACTAATGTTGAATTGCTTCATGGCTTCTGGATTCTTTTTTGAAGCCTGCTTAAATAAATTATTAAGCTGATTGGTGATTGGATTAGCGACTTTGGCGTAGCCGACTAACGGTTTCATGGCTTTTTGGACCTGCTTGAAAGTTGACTGGTTATGTTTGTTATCAACGATAAAGTCGTCCTTGCTGTCTAAGCCTTTAATTAATTTAGCAATCTGTTTAGCATTAGCATCTTTTTGATCGGATTTACCAGCAATCGCCATCTTAAGTTTGTTTTTAATATCGGTAAAGCTCATTAATTTATTGATTTGAAAGTTATTCATGCTGACCTGTAAACGTTGCCAGCTGAGTTTATTAGTCATATTTTAATCAATCCTTTTAACATTAAGCATTATGTTGATTATACAGTGTTAGCCACAATTAAATCAATAACCCAATTAGTTAGTAGTAATTCTCTGAATAGAATCAGTAAAAAGACACAAACGATGTAGGAAACCAAAAGAATATCTAACGCCTTGTTAACTATAGTTAAGAATGAAAGGCGGATAGATATAGAAATCGTAAAAATAATACATATTATTTGTTTGAAAGGAGTAATATTATGATTAAGCCACGTAAAGTAGTCTTAGTTGGTGATGGTGCCGTTGGTTCTTCATATGCATACGCAATGATGAACCGAGGCCTTGGTGAAGAATTCCCAATCATTGATATCGTCAAAAACAAAGTTAAGGGTGATGTCATGGACTTAGAAGATGCCCAGGTCTTCACTGAACCTAAACACGTTTATTTCGGCACCTATAAAGATTGCAAAGATGCTGATATCGTTGTAATCACCGCCGGAACTCCTCAAAAGAAGGGTGAAACCCGTTTAGCTTTAGTTAGCCGTAACATGCACATCGTAGCTTCGATTGTTAAACCAGTTGTTCAATCTGGATTCAAAGGAATCTTCGTTGTTTCCGCTAACCCGGTTGATATTATTACCGCTGCAGTTCAGAAGTTATCTGGCTGGCCAAAGAACAAAGTCATTGGTACTGGTACTTCCTTAGATACCACCCGTCTTCAGGTTGCCTTAGGTAAGAAGTTACATTTAAACCCACAGAGCATTAACGCCTACATTATGGGTGAACATGGTGACTCTGAATTCGCTGACTTAGCCGAAGCTTCCGCTGGTAACCGTCCATTATTGAGCATGATCAAAGAAGCCGGCATCAGCAAAGATGAACTGACGAAATTAGTTGCTAAGGTTCGTAACAAGGCCTACTACATAATTAATGCCAAAGGTGCTACCTACTATGGTGTTGCCGAAGCTTTGACCCGAATTTGTCAAGCCGTTCTTAAGAACGAAAACACCATTTTACCAACCGATGCACCTTTGAATGGTGAATACGGTTTGAAAGACGTTTACATTGGTTCGCCAACCGTGATTAACGCTTCAGGAATTGCTAAAGTCATTCAGGTTCCTTTGAATGACCAAGAAGAAACTCTAATGAAGAAGTCTGCCGCAACCTTACGTAAAGTTGCTAAGAAGGGCATGGATTCATTAAAGAAGTAATCTGATCAATAATCCTGAAATTTTCTTGACCATCAGCTAAACATCATTATTAAATCCCTTACGTTAGTTAAATAACATAGGGGATTTAATTTTATGTCGTTACAAAAGGCCCGCTATTGAATAGCGAGCCATTTATTAATAATTATTAATCTTATTTATTCGGCTTAACTAATGTGCCAACGCACTTTAACCATTTTAAGACCTTAGTCTTATGCGGGGCGTGCTGAATGGCTTCGCTTAAGTCCGTTCCTGGCTTATGGCCATGGTGACTGCCCGTAGCCCATTGTTTAACGTGGGTGACGTCATAGATCTTGCCATTAACGGCAACGTACATTTCAGGTTTGTCTTTACCGTTGTAATGCTTTAATTGAGCGGGGGTTAAACGTAACATATAAAAGCTCCTTTAATCGTTAATAGTATTACATCTTAAAATTAGGCAAAAAGAAAAGCCAGTCAAAAGACTGACTTACTTTAAAATAACCAATTGGGCTAGCTGGGTTCGAACCAGCGCATCTCGGGATCAAAACCCGATGCCTTACCACTTGGCTATAGCCCAATAACAAAGGGCCGTGTGTGGGACTCGAACCCACGCGTGCACGGGCCACAACCGTGTGTGTTGACCAACTTCACCAACACAGCCATAATGTTATCAGCGATATCTCGTTGACATTTATTATCTTACCGCATCTACAGTATTTGTCAAATCAGGGCAATCCGCAATTTATAAATTCATGGGTTCGTAGTATTATTAGGGTAGCTGAATAAATAGAAAGGGATTTAAATGCAAGATCCAAAATTTACCTCACAAAGTTTATTAGCAATTGCGTTTGTAATGTGGGTTTTAACCGCATTATTCTGGCTCATTTATCTTTATAAGAGTCATAACGGAATTATTTTACCCATCGTCATCACCATCTTTGCGGTATGCACTACGGGAATGTATTTAAACGAAACTAAGTAATATGTTTTGATAAATTGATGCATGCATATTAACATACTAAGTACGTGTTTATCACAAATTTTAATCGGATAAGAATTTCAACTTGAATTAAGGAGTCGAATTTTTTATGAAAATCGGTATTCTCGGTGTCGGTAACATGGGCAAGGCCATCATTGAAGGTCTTAAAAACGTGTACGACGCTAAAGATATCTACGCAATGAATCCAGTTAATCCAAAGGTAGCGGCTTTTCAATCTAAGATTGGTTTTAATTTATACAGCCAATATGTAGATTTAGAAAAGAACCATTTGGATGTTTTGATCGTAACAACACCTGCTCCGATTACGGTTCAGATTTTAAGTCACTTTACTGATTTATCATCTGACACCATTATTATTTCGGCAGCAGCTGGTGTTAAGATCGTTTCGCTTAAACAGGCATTACCGAATAACCCGATCGCTGAGATTATTCCTAATATCCCGGTAACGGTTAATCGTGGGACAATTGGTGCCACCCTAAGTGATTTAACCGAAAAACAGCAGGAAGTCACCGTGAAGTTACTCAGTTCGTTGGGTGACGTCATTCCGGTTCACGAATATCAGTTGCCGATCATCGGCACTTTAAGTGGTTGTGGTCCGGCATTTGTTGATGTCTTCATGGATGCCATGGGGGATGCGGCCGTTGAAAACGGCTTGAACCGTCACATTGCTCATAAGGTCATCGCTAGCATGGTTGCCGGTAGTGGTAGCATGCTTTATCAGTCTAACCATGGCCCAGCCTATTTAAAGGACTTGGTTACTTCTCCTGGTGGCTCTACCATTAAAGGTGTCAACATGCTGGAACGCTGTAATTTCCGCCGAGCGGTCATTGACGCCGTTAATAAAGCAAATGACTATAATCGATAATTTATTTTGAGGTGATTAATCATGGTAATTGGAATTATTATTGCCATCGTAGTAATTATTATTTTAGCCTGGGTCCTAATCTATAACCGATTAGTTCATGCTCAGACCGATACGGATAACGCCTGGAGCCAGATCGATGTTCAGCTTCAGCGACGTAACGATTTAATTCCTAACTTAGTCAACACCGTTAAGGGTTACGCTAATTATGAAAGTAATACCTTACAAAAGGTTATTAAGTATCGTGGTCAGATGGTTCACATCGATCCAAATAGCAGTAAATCAGGTGTTACTCGTCAGCAGATGATGAACATCAGTAATCAGTTGACCGGTGCTTTAAAGAGTTTATTCGCCGTTAGTGAACGTTACCCAGATTTAAAAGCTAACGAAAACTTTAAGCAGTTAATGGCTGAATTAACCAACACTGAAAACAAAATTGCTTATGCTCGTCAGCTATACAATCAAGTCATTGCTCGTTACAACGCTATGATCCGGACTTTCCCGAACAACTTAGTTGCTGGTAGTAAATTTACTAAACGTGACTACTTAAAGGCTCCGGAAAGCGCTAAAGCCGTTCCGAACGTTCATTTCGGTGACTTCAAGAATTAAACTAATTACAGAATAAAACTAGGTCGTAGTGATGGCTACGGCTTTTCTTTTTAGGAAGTGATATCGTGCTATTTGATCAGATTCGATCCAATAAACGTAAGACCGTCTTGATCATGATCTGTTTTTTACTAATCGTTGATCTTTTCGGAGGCCTCGTTGGCTGGTTCGTCGGTGCTAACTCTGGTGAAGGGAGTACCGGAATCGTTCAGACGATTATTAAGGCTTGCCTTTGGACATTCGTGATTTGCGTCATTTACATTCTCATCATGATGAGTCAGTCGATTAACGTTGTGATGGCGATGAACCACGGTCAGGAGATCAAGAGTGAGAAGCAAGCACCGGTCTTGTGGAATGCTGTTTCGAACATGGCAATTGCCGCTAATTTACCGATGCCAAGGGTCTTCATTATTAAGGATCCATCACCCAACGCGTTTTCGACCGGTAATAGCCCCAAAAATTCGGCAATCGGAGCCACGACGGGGCTATTGAATATGATGGACCAGTACGAAGTCGAAGGCGTTATCGGCCACGAAATGAGCCATATTAAAGACCGTGATACCGAAGTTGAAACGGTTGGGGTTGCTTTGACCGCTTTATTTGCTTTTCTAGGTGGCTTCCTTTGGCGAATTACCTGGGATGCCAGCTGGTTTGACTGGGGTGACGATGACGATCGGGATGACAATGATAGTCATGGTGTCTTGATCGTGATTGGGCTTGGTTTGGCCGTCCTTAGTTGGATCTGTTCCGGTTTGAGTTACTTAGGTCAAATGGCTTTATCTCGAAACCGAGAATACTTAGCCGACGCCGGTAGTGTTGATTTAACCCGTAATCCGGACGAAATCATTCGAGCTTTAAAAGCTTTAAGGCATCGACCGTCGATGAAAGCGGCTAACCCTGCCAGTAATTCGTTATTCATCGTTAATCCGCATAAGCCGAAACATCATTGGTCAATCGCCAATCTCTTTGATACTCATCCACCGTTGGATAAAAGGATCGAACGATTGGAACGCATGAAGTACCAGGAGTGATTTAATCAAATAGTAAGTAAAAAATACTCGATAGTTATCGGATGTTAAATCTAATGATTATCGAGTATTTTTATTCTTCTCTTATCGGAATTTCTCTTAAAAACAAATTTTATAGAGAGATTAACTATCTATTTTTATTTAATTTTCATAGCTGGTTCATTGAGTCTGAAATGTTGGTGATTACTTTTTCAACGTGATTTGTGTTGTCTGTCTTATTATGAGGATTACTAAGGCCTAACAGGTCGTCTGCCAAATTTTCAGCGGACAGCATATAGCTGAACGGTTTCTTGATCATAAATAGGGCAACAACAATGAGTAATAAGAATCCAGCCAGCATAATTTCCACGATTAATCAATCCTTTCAGAAGGTCTTTTAATTATATGGCCTTATTATATCAATATAAATTAACTTTATCATTATATTTTGCTAAATTAACGATAAAAGTATAGATATATTAAAACAAATTAAATTAATTTAATAATTATGTTGACAATAAACGAATAACGTATATAATCATAATTGTAAAGAGAAATATGAATCTAGTTGATAGATGCATATGAAAAGCTCTTTAGAAGGAGGCTACTCCAATGCAAAAGACTAAACATATTCATCATGTCCATGTGGGCATGAGTGAAATTGTAAATTCATTATTTATTGATCGTCAATCTTGTATTTGGAAGTTGTCCCGAAGTCTAGAAGTCGGGATGACGAATAGCTAAGGAGATTTTATTATGATGAACACGTTAGAACTATCTAAGAAGTGGTTTGCTAAAGGTGCGATGAACTTATCTAAGTTCTCTGCTATGTTCCGTTCATCTATGATGAATAAACCAAAGATGTTTGACGACTTTGCTGGTAATCGATTAATTAATGATAAAGTCGCCTTGCCCCTTGGTCCAACCACGTTAAAGTCTCTGGACGCTTCATTAAAGTCTTGAAATGTAAGACTTTCCGCCAATCCGATAATCGTAAATGTTCACTTATCGAAATTATTGATCCCGTTCATAAATGAAACAAAAATCCAGTTCTAATCTAATTTTGGATTAGAGCTGGATTTTTTGTTTTGCTTGAAGATTAAATTATTTAGTAATCTTTTTGATGAAGTCTAAAGCTTTTTGACGACTTGGATTTTCGCTGTCTAAGCGGAATTCTTCGTTGTGTAAAGCCTGCATAGCTTCACTGTTTAAGAATTTAACGATCTGGTCACGTTTAGATGCGTCTAAAGCTGCGACCAAGGTTAAGAATACGTTTAAACTTTCGTAAAGACCAACGTCATAGTTCATGTGACGACTGGTGAATAACGGGTTGATCTTTGGATCTAGATGATGCTGATCCAAGTAACCCTTGATGATGGGCATGAATTGACTGCCCTTTGGACTAGTTGGTTGTGCTTCCATACTATAGTTTCACTCCTCTAGATTGGATACTTTAATTATAACTGATTTGCGTATCCTTTCACAATCCTAGACGTTGCCTGAAATGGCAATTTGCCCCGTTACCAAGGCGTATACACCAAAGATTGCGGTAATTACGATTAATATTGCGACCCAGCGTTCCCAGGTCTTAAAGACCTTTTGTCTATGATTATCATGCTTCTGTAAGTACACGTAACAGGGAATGCCTAACGCGAATAGCCATGCCGATAATAGCCAATAAGTAAGGCCCGTTGCGTAGACAATCCATGCGGAATAGGTCGAAGCAATAATCCCAATTATGATGTTGCGGGTTCGGTGATTAGTGTGATCACCAATCAATGAATATTTAAGCTGATAAACTGCCGAGAAGGTGTACGGAATCATGACCATTGAACTCGCAATTGAATACATGAAATTGTAGGCACGTGGTGTAATTAAGAAGCTAAACATGAAGATTTCCACGCAAACGTCGGTAATGATTAACGAATTAATCGGTGAGTTATGGTGATTCGTTTTACTGAACAGTTTTGGGAAAGTGCCATGGATCGAAGCAATGTAAGGAACATGACCGGCAAACATTGTCCAGTCTAGCAGGGCACTCACTAAGGCGACCACAATTCCGGCATTAATGACGATGGCTCCCCAGGGGCCAACCAATTGCTTTAGAATCGATGCCATGGCTGGTTGTCTGAGATGAGATAACTGTAAACGACTCATGACCCCAAACGATAGCAATGTCATAAGCATGTACAGTAGGATCATTGAACTGATGCCTAGGATCGTGGCTAAGCCAACGTCTTTTCGGTGCTTAGCTCTTCCGGAAAAGATCACGGCACCTTCAATTCCGGTAAAGGTCCAGACCATGACTAGCATGGTACTTTTAACCTGGCGCATGACATCACCGAACTGAAATTTTCCGGTAGGTGTATACCAGAAATCATGCTCAAAAATATGTAGTTTGAACGATAGGAAAACGATAATCAAGAATAAGATGATTGGAATAATCTTCGCAATTGTCACGACGATGTTAACGAAGGATGCCGATTTAATCCCGTGCAGGATCATAAAATGGCATCCCCACAGCATAATTGACCCCAGAATAATCGACGGCCAATTTTGGCCGTTACCAAAGACCGGTAAGAAATAGCCTAGGGCACTCATACATAGAGTAATATAACCAACGTTACCTAACCAAGCTGATAGCCAGTACCCCCAAGCGGCATTAAAGCCCATGTATTTACCAAATCCAGCTTCAGCATAGCTATAAATTCCAGCGTTTAGATCCGGACGCTTAGTTACTAGATTCTGAAAGCACAGGGCTAAACTGCCCATTCCGATTCCAGTGATTAACCAACTGATGGAGACGGCACCTGCACCGGCTCCTGTTGCGACATCGTGCATTAGATTAAAGATTCCACCAGCGATGATCGATCCAATCACCAGACAGGTGAGTTCCGTTAATCCGAGGCGATTACTTTTCATTATAAACAGGTCATTCCTTTATTCTCGACAGATTTTGAAACATTCGTTATTTTAACATTATTCAATGGGTATTAACGAGGGTGAATTTAAATCATTCCCGAAATAATCAAGTCAAATATAATATCCACGGAGCGAGAATTTGTTAAAATGATAATGAAGTTAGAATGAGTTTAATCTAGAAAGCAAAAAGAAGGTTACTGTTATGAAATTTATCGTTGTTGGATCATCACATGGTGGTTACGAAGCAGTCCGTCAGATTTTAATGAGTAAACCTGACGCTGACATTCAATGGTACGAAAAGACCAACTTTATTTCATTCCTATCTTGTGGGATGCAGACCTATTTAGAAGGAATTGCTAAGCACGTTAATTCTATTAGTTATGCCACCCCTGAATGGGCCAAAAAACACGGTGTCCACGTCTTCATTCAGCAGGAAATCACTAAGATTGATCCAAAGGCTCATAAAGTTCACGTTGTTGATCATAAGACTGGCAAAGAACGTGACGAATCTTATGATAAACTGATCTTAAGCTGTGGTGCCGATCCTAACAAGTTACCTGTACCAGGTAGTAATTTGAAAGGTATCTACGCAATGCGTGGTCGTGACTGGGCCATTAAGCTTAAAGAAGCAACCGTTAACCCAGCAATTAAGAACGTTGCCATCATCGGTGGTGGTTACATTGGTATCGAAGCTGCCGAAGTCTTCGCTAAGGCTGGTATGCACGTTACCTTGATTGACCGCAACAAGCGGCTTTTAGGTAACTACTTGGATCATGAATACACCGGGATGTTAACTGACGAAATGGAAACCCATAACGTTAACGTTCAGATGGAACAATCCGCGGCCAAGTTTATCGGTAAAAACGGCCACGTTACTGCCGTTAAATCTGAAATGGGTACTTACCCAGCTGACTTAGTTATTGAATCCGCTGGTATTAAGCCAAATACCAAGTGGTTAAAAGGTGTTGTTGACTTAACTCCACGTGGCTTAGTTAAAGTTGACGATTACATGCAGACTAGTCAGCCTGACATCTACTGTGTTGGTGATGCAACTACCGTTCGTTATGCACCGACGGGTAAGACCGCTCGAATTGCTTTAGCCACTAACGCTCGTCGTGGTGGCCGTTTTGCCGTTATGAACGCTTTAGGTGCTCACAAGAAAGTTCCTGCAGTTTCTGGTTCCAGTGCATTACATGTCTTCAGTTACCAATTTGCATCAACCGGTGTTAAGCAGGACAGCGCTGCTCACTTTGGCATTAACGCTAAGTCAACTTTCGTTGTTGATACTTATCGTCCAAAGTTCGTACCAAACAAAGCAGGTAACGCCAAGGTTTACTTCAAGTTAACTTACGATCCACAGACGATGCGTGTCTTAGGTGGCCAGGTAATGTCCAAGATGAACGAAACTGGCGACATCAACGTCATTTCATTAGCTATTCAGCAGCACTTAACCGTCATGGACTTAGCTTACTGTGACTTCTTCTTCCAGCCAGGCTTTGACCGTCCATGGAACATCTTGAACGTGGTTGCTCAAAAAGCTTTACGTGAAAATAATAAGTAAAGGTCGTTAATTAACTTAATTTTGAACACATCGCAGATGCTGAAACGAACATCATTAGGAATCCAAAGTCATGTACAGTTAATAATGTCTGGTGAGGTAAGCATGTATTAGTAATTGTTATTATTATGTTGCTTAGTTTGTTAGGCGTTCAAAAGGCACTCACCCATAGTTGGTCGAGTGCCTTTTTTGGTACTGTATTTAATGAATAAAGGAACTAAAAGTAATCATTATATTAAATACTTTCTGTTTATTAAACTAATTTAAAATATTTTATATATTATGTTGACAAAACTATAAATAAGTTATATAACATAACCGTAAGCTGAAATCGGGGTTGACTAGATTTCACTTACGAGATCCATAAAGGAGATGGCTCCAGTGCAAAAGACAGAACATATGCCCGTCCGAAAGGACAAAGACGCGATTTTAAGTTCAATTTCATGTAATGATTTTTGTGTTCGGAAGCCAGTCCGCTACAGCGGGGTGGCTGATCAGTAAGGAGTTGAGTATTATGTTAAAGAATAATGCTTTGTTAAACGGTACGTCTTCATTAGCACGAGCTTCTGCGTCAGCGTTCGGCAACGCATCCATTAAGGAACGATTGCTGATCGGCGGCAAACAGATGCTCGCTGGTGGGGCCGTCTAACTCCTGAAAGTTAGTTGCCTCCTATACAATTACAATGAATAAACATTTAAGTGTGATAAGTAGTACGATCGCACCATGTGTGGATATTCTTTACGGAATTACTATGAATCGTTTTTAACTTCAATAATTAATCTCGTTCAGAATTTAAGAAAGGGCGTCCAAGTAAGTTGGGCGCTCTTTTTTAGTTGGTTGATAAAATGGCGTTAATTTGCAAACATTATTTTAATATTTCATAATATTATTAATATATTTTAAATAATTATCTGATATTTATATTTAATAGTTTATTATTATAAGTGTAAACAATATCACGAAAGGGAGATAAAAATGCTTAAACGAGTCAATGTTAACGTTGTCGTCTTAGTGCATACATTATTTCTAAAACGCTCGTGCGCTCAACAGCCTATTTAAGTATCTTTACATAATCGTTCTGCACGAGTGATAACAATCGTGTGGAATCACATCATCGTTAATAAACTACGTATATAATGCCTCACGATTGTTATGAATTGTGAGGCTTTTTAAGTATCCACATACATAGTCATATGAGGCCTCGTATGACATCTTATAATGTTGATTATATTTATTTGGTTTTGAACAGAGAGGAACCTTTATATGTCAAAAGTTATGTCCCAAAGGTTAATGTCTCAAACGTAAATAATGTATCAAAATTCAATGTTGCTTCCATGCTGCACATGGTTAACCTGGTCAAGAATCTATCTAACAAGATGAATGTAGTTAGCGCCAACGTTAATTCTATCAAGCATAAAATTGACGTTAGTGATGTTAACGTCGTCCATGTTATGAACGTTGTTAGAAACTTAGACGTTGTTAAGAACGTCGTAGCCGTTAAGGTCGTTCGTGCTCTTGAAAATGCCGTAGTTGCTAACAAAGCTGATGCTGTAAGCGTTAAGTTATTATCTAGCGTTGATCACGTTGCCGCTAATATGAATGATGTCCGTGTTAACTTAGTTAATATGGTATTAAGCGACGTCAAGATGATCAGTGCCGATGTTGACTCTGTTAACTACGTTTATAATTCCAAGAGTGTTAACTTACGTGAAATCCGCAACATCAAGGTTAGCGTTGCTGCCATGAAGAGCGCTATTAAGAACATCAAAGTTATCGTAAGTAACAGTGTTGTTGTTATGAACAGAATGTTAGATTACACCACCATGATTTTAGATAACCGTGGAGTATCTAAGAAGGTCGTTGATTTAGTTGACCAGCTTCAGGTTAACATTGATCGTCGTGTTAATTATTAATTTTTTATTAGCTTCAATAGGCTTGATGCGTCAGTCATGTGTGTTATAATTAGTGTGTCTTGGAGGATTAGCTCAGTTGGGAGAGCATCTGCCTTACAAGCAGGAGGTCATTGGTTCGAGCCCGATATCCTCCATATTTTGTTATAACTTAAGCAATGCATTATTAAAGGTTAGTCCCTTTGGTTATGCATTTAATCCATCAAAGAGAGCGCCTAAAACGACGCTCTTTTTTAGTTTTATCAAATAATTTATAAAGTTAAGTATTACAATATAAAATATGTTTATAAATCAATAATTATAAACAAAATCAACACATATAACGAAATTATATATTATAATGTTTGGTGATGAGATATTGTGCAAACAATCACAAGTTGTCATCTTCATTAAATCTTCGTCCTAGTTATTTACCATGTCCTGAATTATTGTTTGTGCAATTCTCATTGCCAGCATAATGCTTTGGCGTAAATAAATATCTTCCACAAATTTATACCCCGATTAATGAGCGTCCGATTAATCATCGGGCGTTTTTATTGTGTGGGGTAAACATTTAACTTTTAAATAGACCATACGATTGACATAATTAGATACTTACGATATATTAAAAGTGCAGAGAGATTAGAACAAACGTGTGAATGTTTTTTACCTGTTGCCAATTGGTAACAGGTTTTTTTATCAAAAAAGGGCATGGATATTAACCACGCCCTTAAGTTAATTCTTATGGTGGGAATGGCGCTTCATCCAATTAGTGATTATAAAATACGCTAAATTGGAAATTAAGCCCAAGACTGCAGAGAAAATTAGAACTATAAACGTATGAATGTTTATCACCTCTTTTGCTATCAAGTAGCTGGGACAAAAAGATGTAGCCTAACAAAATAATCTTATCATAATTAAAGATGATTGAATATCTGTTATTCTATAGGTGAACATCAAGACAGTTAATCACCGTGGCAAGTTGGTTACTTGCTGAAAGATTAAAGAATGGCGCTTTTAAGCATCTTTCTTTTTACCATAAGAAATAAAACAAAAAGAGATCCCTAAATAATTAATCATTTAAGGATCTCTTTTTATAGTATTATGTATTCTTGATTACGGAATACTTGATTAATCAAAGATTACTTTTTAGCGCTTTTTAAGTAGTCTTTGAGCTGACTTACGATACTCTTACATACTTTGTCGATCTGTGGAGTATACGTGTTCATTGATGATGCGTATACAGCAAATGTATTAACGTAATTGATTAATGCATGAGCATAATCAGGGGTATCTAAATCCTGACGATTGTTTAAGTCTAATTTGTTGTCCTTTTGAATAGCATCGTTAATATCGGCTAAATTAGTGATACCAGGGGTATCTAAATGCTTTTGGTCACCAGCGCTGTTACTCTTGACGTAATCTTGGACCTTCATAACCTGATGAAGTACTTTAACTTCGGGTTTAGAGAACGTAGCCACGCTACCAGAAATTTGCATACAATTCCCTCCTTGTGGAAATGGATTATAATCCAATTCATATTTTCTCACTAATGGCGCTGCTTCGCAACTTGTGCAAGTAATTCTGGCAGTGATTTCAGTGATTTCCCGTTATATTTAGCAAAAAATTGATGTAAATCAGATTGATTGTCACAGACTTCGATGAATTTACCGTTTTGTTTGTGGATATGCAGTTTTTTCATCGGTAGGGCACGTTGATCAGATATGACAATGTTGAGTAGGATTGGCTGACCATTTTGGGTAACCCGTTTAGCAAGATCAAAGGTGTGAGCTAATTGACTAAATTGAGTTATCGTAATTGCTTTAACACCCATCCCTTTAGCAATCATTGCAAAATCTTGACCAGTTAATTTAACACCAAAATATTTCATCGATAAATCAGCTTGCTGACTCTTGATGTAGCTAGTGGAATTATTAGACGTCACACCGTTAATGATTGGTAAATGGTATTTGCGTTCGGTAACTAAATCCTGCATGACCATCGAAAAGGCACCATCACCAGCAATACTAAAGACTTGTCGATGCGGATACGATAGTTTAGCGGCGATCGCACCAGGGATGCTGCATCCCATCGTGGCAAAATGCGCTGAAAAGACGAGCTGATTATTAGTGCCCATTTTTAAATAGCGAAAACTGTTGACGGTATTGTCACCAATGTCGACTGAAAAGATCGTTTTATCATTCGCGATTCGGTTGATCTGATGATAGACCTGTGTGGGTAAAATTGGGTTAGTCTTTTTAATGGCTAGATGATGACGATATTGATTTTCGTTTTGAATGTCCTTAATTACGGATGAATAGTAGAGTTGGTGAATAGTGTGAACGCTAGTCTTAAGGACAGCCTTGATGAATTCGGTTGGATCAGCCCAAATGCCTAAATCTAACGGATGATGATAACCGAGACAGTTTTGGCGTCGGTCAACCTGAATAAATTTAAAGGGATGCTTATCATAATAGCGATGTGACAGGGCGAATTCACTTCCAAGACTGATTACCAAGTCGGTCGTGTCCATTAGCTCATTGGCAACTTTTGACGTGATTCGGTTGCCAGTCCCTAGATCAGTAACTTCACCAGGAATTAATCCTTTTGCCGTACCATCGATCATGATTGGAATCTGTAATTGTTGTGATAATTTAACCAGTAACTTCCCACTGTCACCGATTTGTTTACCAACGTGAAAAACGGGGTGCTTCGCTTGTTTTACCATTTTCAAGAATTGATTAATGATTTGCGGAAATATTTTTGGATAACTTGGTTTAACAATAGTATGCGGAGCTGAACTATATTTACGGTCGGGAATTTTAACGAAGCCTAAGTCGTTAGGGATGATCACTACAGCGACACTTTGATGTTGATAAGCTTCCCGGATTGCTCGGTCGACAACGTGGGGAAGACTCTGAGCGTTCATCACAATCCGGTCATAACAGGCCACATTACTGAAGATTGGAGCTTCCGGAAATTCTTGAAAATAATCGTAATTGAGATTATCGCTGTTGGCCTGGCCAACGATCGCTAATACTGGAACGTGATCTTCCTTTGCGTCGTATAAACCATTTAGCATATTAACGGCACCGGGACCAGCAGAGCCAAAAGCGACCCCGATGTGATGCGTTAATTTAGCCTGAGCTGAAGCCGCCAGGGCACCGACTTGTTCATGACGAACTTGAATGAAGTTGATGCGTTGATGTTCATAATTTAAAGCATTCATTAATGAATTTAGGGATCCGGCGGGATAACCAAAGAGGTCTTTAACGCGCCACGATTCCAAAACATGAAGCATGGCAACGTCTGCCGGAATCAGGTTTGTACTCATATCTTTTCCTCCCAATGTTATAATTACTGTTGTCAATTATGAACTACTCGGTACTAAAGTACCGAGTTTCTAGCTTAGCACCTTACGTACCTGTTCTTGGGAACGCTCGTGCTTATTCAACACACAACTGTAGAGAAGTATCTTGAACAGAGGTAGAGTTGTTAGCCATGGCTTGTTCCAAGCCTAAATGCAGTATATTAATACTGGCATTCACATCTCTGTCTTGTTTAGTATGGCAATACTGGCAAACGAAGCTACGAATATCCAGTGGCTTTACGCCCGTGTTTTTACCACAAGTATGACAAATACGGCTAGTATCCTTAGGATTAACTAGCTCGAGATGCTTACCATACCATACACACTTATAGGCTAATAATGTCCTAAAGTGATACCACGAAGCACAGGCAATCGCCCGAGCTAGTCTATGATTATGTTGCATATTAGAGACTTTTAGGTCTTCGATTGCTATGAAATCATAATGCTTTACTAGCCATGTGGTTAGAATTTGTAGATAATTAATCCGTTGATTCTTTATATGACGGTTAATTTTAGCTACTTCACGCTTTGCTTTCTGATAGTTATGATATTCAACTAAAGTTTTGACGTGATGGTTAGGCATCTTCTTCTGGAGATGCTGATTATATCGAATATCCTTAATGGCATCACGTCTACGCCTAGCTGATAGGATTTGCCATTTGTGCTTTCTAGCTTCATTTGCTTTATTGTAATATTTAAAGTTCCATTTCATATCAGTAGATAAGATAGCGAGGTTGCTTAATCCTACATCAATTCCAATTGCTTGATTCGTCTTCGGCAATGATACTTGGTTCTCGTATTCTACCGTAAGACTTGCGACGTAGTCTCCAGTGGAGTCATGTGTGACTGTGACCTGTTTAATCTTACCGACTAGTGGTTGATTGAAATGGACTTTCATATATCCTAACTTAGCCAATTTTAATACGTGTGGCTTATTAATCTGTTTGGGAATACTGGTAGTCCGATAGGACTGCTTATAATATTTCTTAGACTTGAACTTTGGCGCTTTGGAACGGTGCTGAAACAGATTCTGATACGACTGGTACAAGATGCCTAGTTCACATTGAAGCGAACGGCTGTCAGCATAACTAAGCCACTTAGCTTTTTCAATCGCTAAGAAGTGGTTCCAGATGAACCGAATGTCTCCGAGCTGTTGGTTTAGCCACGTTTGTTGGTATTGATTAGGATACAACTTTGCTTTAATTCCTTTTGTAATTAACATTATTTTCACCTCCTTAATGCACTTATATTATATCACATATGACTGTTAATATATCAGATAGAATGCTATTATTACCAGTGTATAGGAGCTGATGTATATGTTAGTTAAAAATCGTACTAATGTGCATAATCTCAATTACCATTTAGTTTGGATCACCAAATATCGTAAGATGGTATTTACTACTAAAGACCTACAGCATGCTATGAAACGAATTATTAAGTTTATTGCTGATAATCATCACATCGTAATTCAAAAGATAGAGGTCTTACCAGACCATATTCATGTATTGGTCAGTTTTCCACCAGCTGATGCTATTTCATCTGTTATTAAAACTTTTAAAGGCTTATCCGCTAGGATATGGTTTCAGCAATTTCCAGAAACTAAGAAGAAGCTATGGAGCGGTCATTTATGGTCACCTACATTTTATGCAGGTACCGTTGGTGACATGTCTAGAAAAATGATTGAGAAATATATTAACAATCAATTAATTAACTATAAACGTTAAAAAGTTGTTGCTTAACGTTTATTTATCTCGGTATTGAAGTACCGAGTATTCTGAATTGCAACAGCAGAACTAGATAAAAAGGATGATCGTCAATGGACATAGAAACCGTGAAAAAAGCTAAAAAAATTATTCGGGATATGAATGTTCCCAACAAGAAATTTAAAACGCAGTGTCATTTACGTAAATCAGCAATTTCCAAGCTCCGTCATCACGAAATCTCCGTTCGGATGCTGGATTCGAAGATCGTTGAAAAATTAGCTGATTTTTACGATAAATGTAAGGAACACGGTAAATTATAATCATGAGCAAGAAGATTTTTTTATACGGGCCACAAACGTCGGGTAAAACGACTCGACTTCTACGACTTATCAAGCATGATCACGGTCGAGATATCCTGATGTCAGGTGAAGACAAAGGCCAAGTTAATAACGGTCATGAAGTCTGCGACATAACTCTACGTGTCCCTGAGAAATGGGATCAGAAATCGTTAAACCGCTTTAAACAACAGGCTAAGGAACAATTTCCCGTTAATCACGTTTTAGTTGACGGGGCACAATTTTTATCCAAGCAACAGTTGGTTCAATTAACAGATATTTTTAATGACATTGATCCGACGGTGCCGATTATTTTTGCGGGATGCCAGTATTACATTGCGACACTTGGTCGGACCGATGATGAAATTCCAACCAGTAAATTTTTAATGACGTGGTGTGACGTTACAATGCCGGTCGATCGAAAGTGTGATTTTTGTCAGCGGACTGCAACTCGTTTATTTATCAACGGCTTTAAGAAATTGCCAGGTAATAAAATGATGGCTGTTGATCCACATTTGGTCTGCAATGTTCATTATTTAAAGTTCAAATCATAAATAAACATTAATAAACATTAAAATAGCATTGATTTCGTTCAAATTAATGCTATTATCTACTTGTTAATTAAATAACTACCGAAATTAGGTCTTGGCGTTTGCTGAGACTTCGAAGCAATCTTTAGTGTATCAAGTTACACAATTTCTTACTTCGTTAAGTGTGAGGGCTTAATTTCTAGAGATGAAATTAAGCCCATTTTTCATGCTTTTTTAAGGTACCAATTTCGGTAGGTGATTTATATTGAGAGGTCTTTATTTATGTCATCTATTGTAGTTATTGGTAGTCAATGGGGCGACGAAGGAAAAGGTAAAATTACCGATTTCCTTAGTTCAAAAGCCAACATCATTGCCCGGTTTTCGGGTGGTGACAATGCCGGCCACACCATCGCCACAAACGGGAAACACATCCACCTATCATTAATTCCCTCAGGGGTTTTATATCCGGATAAATTAGGTGTCCTCGGTAATGGCATGGTAATTAATCCCAAGTCGTTATTGCACGAGATTCACTACTTACGTCAGAACGGCATCCCGGTTCACAATCTCCGAATCTCTAACCGAGCCCAGGTATTAATGCCATATCACATCTTATTCGATCATTTACAGGAATCGTTGAAAGGCCAGAAGATCGGGACGACCGGTAAAGGAATTGGCCCAGCTTATATGGATAAATTAGAACGAATTGGCATCCGCATGGCTGATTTGATTGATAAACCAGTCTTCGCTCAGAAATTAAAGCAAGCTTTAAAGATTAAAAACATTATTTTAACTAAAGTGTTTAATCGTAAGCCGCTTGATTTTGATTCAATGTTTAAAGAATATTATCACTATGGCCAGATCATTAAACCGTTCGTCTGTGATACGTCTTACTTAATTAATCATGCCTTAGATGAAGGCAAGCACGTTCTCTTTGAAGGCGCTCAAGGATCAATGCTAGATATTGATCATGGGACCTATCCATTCGTTACTTCATCGAATACGGTTGCTGGTAATGCCGCCGTGGGTTCTGGAATTGGTCCTAATCGCATTAACCGTATTGTCGGGGTATGTAAAGCATATACATCCCGTGTTGGTGACGGTCCGTTCCCAACGGAACTGCATAATCAGGTCTCTGATCACATCAGACATGCGGCTCATGAATATGGCGTTGTCACCGGCCGTCCACGTCGTTTAGGCTGGTTAGACATTGTCGTTCTGAAAC
This sequence comes from Acetilactobacillus jinshanensis, assembly GCF_004359375.1. Lineage (NCBI taxonomy): Bacteria > Bacillati > Bacillota > Bacilli > Lactobacillales > Lactobacillaceae > Acetilactobacillus > Acetilactobacillus jinshanensis. The sequence continues at coordinate 1,088,982 of NZ_CP034726.1, forward strand.
ATGCCGTTCGAATCTCAGGGATTACGGATCTGTCATTGAACTGTTTAGATGCCTTATCAGGTATCGGTGACATTAAAGTTTGTGTTGGTTATCGATACCATGGCAAGCGAATTGATAATTATCCAGCTAATAACCGGGTCCTGGAAGAATGCCAGCCGATCTATAAAGTTTTCCCAGGATGGGATGAAGACATTACTTGTTGCACGACGGTTGCTGAATTACCAAAGAATGCTCGGAACTATCTAGAATCAGTATCAAAGATGGTCGGTGTTCCGTTAGATACGTTTGCCGTTGGTGCTAGCCGTGATCACACGCATATCTTGAAGAACGTTTGGCAGGAGGCCGATAAATAATGATCGATCGATATACAAGACCTGAAATGGGAGCCATTTGGACTTTACATCATCAGTATCAAACCTGGTTGATGGTTGAAATTGCCGTTGACGAAGGTTGGGCTAAATTAGGCAAGATTCCGAAAAGTGACGTCGAAAAAATTAAGAAGAACGCATCGTTTACTGATGAAGAAATCGCTAAGATTGAAGCCGTTACCCATCATGACATGGTGGCTTTTACCCGTGACGTTTCAAAATCACTTGGACCTGAACGGAAATGGATCCATTACGGTGTCACTAGCACCGATATTGAAGATACAGCTTACGGGATCCGCTATAAAGAAGCTAACAAAATCTTAATGAAAGATCTGTTAACCTTGAAGCATACAATTGCTGAAAAGGCCCTCAAATATAAAAATACCGTGATGATCGGCCGAACCCACGGGGTTCATGCTGAACCGATTACGTTCGGTTTGAAGTTGGCCCGTTGGTATTCCATGATGAAACGAAACTTGAAACGTTTTAAATTTGCTTCAAAGGAAGTTGAAGCCGGTGAAGTTTCCGGTGCCGTTGGTACCTTTGCTAACGTGCCACCGCAGGTCGAGGCCTACGTTTGCCATAAATTTGGTTTACGGGCTCAGGAAATTACCAGTCAGATTTTACCTCGTGATCTGCACGCTGATTACATCAGTACACTGGGCTTAATTGCCACGACGTTAGAAGACTTTGCGACTGAAATCCGCAGTCTGCAGCGAACCGAAATCCATGAAGTTGAAGAACACTTTGCCCCAGGTCAAAAAGGATCCAGTGCCATGCCGCACAAACGAAACCCAGTCGCTGATGAAAACATCTGTGGCTTAGCCAGAGTGGTCCGTGGCCACATCATTTCTGCTTATGAAGACGTTCCGTTATGGCATGAACGTGACATCTCACATTCAAGTGTTGAACGAATCATCATGCCTGACACCACGATCCTGTTAGACTTTATGCTTCACCGCTTTAATCATATTCTAAGTAATCTAACTGTTTTCTCGAAACGGATGAAACAGAACATGAACATCACGCATGGTTTAATTTACAGCCAGCGGTTCTTATTGAAATTGATTAATACCGGGATGACCCGTGAACAGGCCTACGATTTAGTTCAACCGTTAACGGCCAAGTCGTGGACAAAGGGGATTTCGTTTAAGAAACTTGTTGAAAATAATCCAGTGATTCGAAAACGGTTATCCCAAGCTGATATCGATGATGCGTTTGATTATCATTACCACTTGCGTTACGTCAACTACATCTTCCATCGGGTTGGCTTGGATTAATCGTTAAGTGTTAAGAAGGCTTAATAAATGTGTATGATGGTAAAAAAGAATAGTAACCCAATTCAAAAAGTATTATATCGTCCAGAACAGTTACAGCAGCGCTGTGCTCAGTTAGGTCGTCAAATCACCCGTGATTATCAGGGTAAACATCCGTTGGTCGTTGGTGTCTTAACGGGTGCTATGGTCTTTATGACTGACCTGATCCGTCAGATTAAGTTGCCAATTCAAATCGATTTCGTTGACGCCTCTAGTTACTTTAACGGCACCCAGTCAACCGGAAAAGTAAAACTGGTTAAAGATACTACTGCACCCGTTAAAGGTCGGGATGTTTTGATTGTTGAAGACATGATCGATAGTGGCCACACGTTGAAATTCTTAAAGCATCATTTTATGGAGCTAGGCGCTAAATCAGTTCAGATTTGTGTATTATTGGATAAACCTCAACGTCGGGAAGTATCAGTTGATACTGACTACGTCGGTTTTAAGATTCCAAACGTCTTTATCGTTGGCTACGGGATCGATTACCAGCAGCGTTTCCGTAATCTTCCGTACGTTGCGGCATTATCACCGTTATTCTATAAATAATAAGAAATTTTTGTTCAGTTATTGACGTAATCATGTAAAATTGGTATTCTATAGTCACACACATAGTAATTGCCTATATAATGCCAAGATGTGGTTGGTCAGTTTCTACCCGGAACCGTATAAGTCCGGACTATAAGCAAAAGAAATTGAAAGACACTTGATTTGTATAGACACGGATCAAGTGTTTTTTTGTTTTTTATACTTTTTGATCAACCTGAAGCAATTACAACTTCAGGGAGGAACTTTGTTTTGGAAAGCAAATATTCAGCTAATCAAAAGTGGACGGTTGCGTCCACTGCTTTAGGTTCATCGTTAGAAGGAATGGACGTCATGTTCATCTCGTTCGCAATGACGCCAATTATTACCCAGTTGCACATCAGTGGTGCCGCCGGTGGAATGATGAGTTCAGTTACTAATATCGGGATGCTGCTTGGTGCACTGATTTTCGGGATGCTAGCTGACGCTTTTGGTCGAGTTAGAGTGTTTACCTACACGTTATCAATCGTTGCCTTAGCGACTGGTTTAATGTACTTTGCTAACAACATTTACTTTATTTACCTGTTACGATTCTTAACCGGAATTGGAACCGGTGGTGAATACGGAACCGGTGTTACGTTGGTAATGGAAAACTTTAATCATCGGAAGCACGTTGCCACGTTATTATCATACGTTCAGGTCTTTGGTGAAACGGGTGCCATATTAGCTGCCGTAATTTCATCAATGGTCTTAGCTAATTACAGCTGGCACGTCTTATTCCTATTCGGTTTAATCCCAATCGTTCTAGCATTCTTCGTTCGTTTGAACTTAAAGGAAAATCCAAAGTTCGTTCATAATGCTAAAGCATTAAAAAAGACCCATCAGAAACGGGTCCCGTTCAGTCGATTATTCGCAACGCCAAAGATTGCTTGGCAGACAATCGCCATTATTATGATGGTGGTCGTTGAAGCCGCTGGATACTATGGTGTCTTAAACTGGATGCCATCGATCATGCAGCAAAAGTTACACATTAGTATTACTAAATCATCACTTTGGATGATCGTTACCATCGTGGGAATTTCACTTGGGATGGTCGTCTTCAGTAAGATCATGGATAAGTGGGGACCACGCTGGGCCTTCACCATTTTCTTAGTCGGTGCCGCAATCTTCATGTACACCATCGTCATGGCCAATAACGGGATTACTTTATTGATTGCCAGTACCTTAGTTGGTTTCTTTGCTGGAGCTACCTACACCGGTTTTGGTGTCATCGTTAGTAAGTTATACCCAATGAACATCCGAGTCACTGCTAATAGCTTCATCATGAGTTGCGGTAAAGCAATTGGTGGATTCTCACCAGTCGTTATCGGTTACCTAATGGATCATTATTCATTAATGGCTATCGTGGTCTTCTTATCGGTGTTATACGTAATTAGCTTATTCGCAATGTTATCGATTAAGAACTTACGAAGTAAGAAAGCACTCAATAAACCAGCAGCCATTAATAAAGATTTAGTTAACGATATTAACAACTAAAATTTAATAACGTAAATGATTCGGGAGCTTGAATTTTTCAAGCTCTTTTTATTTTACGAAAATGAGTGGCAGATCGTCAGCATGATGGCGTATAGGATACCAATGCCTAGTAATAGGCCAACCGTGCGAAAAGACCAGATATTGTGATTATAAGCAATATGAACAATAAAGCAGGCAAATATAATTGTGCAGATGATTAGTAAGATAAAGGCTAACATCGTATGCACCTCCCATGAGTATTATATGATAGATGAAGTTGGAGGGGGATGCATGTTGCTTTGGGTGGTGAGGGATGGTGATTGTATAACCAGATACAAAAAAAGACCTTCTGTTTTGACACAGGAGGCCTGGAATTAGTTATTAATAAAGATGGCGAGTAAATCTGCACCAATGAAAATCATTAAGTTCATAATAAACGACATCGGGACAAAGTGATTAAAGATCGCAAGAATAATCAAAATCATAATTGATTTAACTAAGATATTGATTTTATTAAACTTTTCCCTGTCAGAATTCCCTTTTCTTAGAATAAAAATCACCTATGGAGAATAACCTTTTCAAAATACATCTTGTTAGCTGAATTATTTAAGCGGTCCATATAACCTTCACTGATGCCTTTATCAGGAAAGGCCTGAACCATAATGTATTTAACAGCTGGAATTTCATCAAAGTAACGTAAACCACCAAAGAAACGACGATCGGCATCCTTAATGCCTTTACCTAAACGATAAGGATTAACGGTGCTTGGGAATTTAACGTTCTTCAAGACATCATCAGTCGCCATAACACCAACCCGGAATTCCTGATTGTTAGCCCATTTAGCAACATCTGGCCATTCATTTTTATTAACGATTAAAACGGGACTGGATGTTGCGTAGTGACGTAACTTAGAACTGGGGTCGGTATCACGAATTACAGATGGATGTAACTTAGTAATATCTTGAACTTTACTACCAATTGTGTCTTCTAACTGTTGGATACTAACGGTTCCCGGGCGTAAAACTAACGGAATGTCACGAGTCATATCAACTACCGTGGAATCAATTCCAATGTCACATTCGCCACCGTCAATAATCCCGGCAATTTTACCGTTCATATCGTGCATCACGTGTTGTGGTAATGTTGGACTTGGTTTACCCGAAATATTGCCAGATGGTCCAACAATTGGGACACCGGCTTTACGAATTAAATCCAGGGTAATCTTGGTGTCAGGATCACGGAAAGCAATCGTTCGTAAGCCACCATTAATTACTGACGAAAGGGTACCCGGCTTTAACGGCAGGATAATTGTTAACGGGCCAGGCCAGAAGCGTTTAATCAACTTCTTAGCTGCATCTGAGATCTTAGTCGTGTACTTTTTGACCATATCTAATCCATCAACGGTAACGTTTAACGGGTTGTTACGAGGACGGTGCTTAACAGCAAAGACCTTTTTAACGGCTTCCGGATTAGTGGCATCAGCACCGACACCATACACGGTTTCGGTAGGAAATGCCACGACTTGACCATTTTGAATATCCTTTGCCGCTAAATCAATTTGATTAGTTGAATAAATACGGGTTTTCATTAGATTATCATCCTTCAATATCGATAACTAGTTTTAGCTAAGTTAATAATAGCAGAGATGAACAGAATAAGCACCTTTAATCGGATTGAGCATGTGAAACGGCCTTGATATTTAGTGAAATGACCAGAATGAAAACGATTGTACACGATATAATATGTTGTAATCATTCTTCACACTGAATTGTTGATTTATTAGTGATTAGAAAGATATATCTTACAAGAGCAATTCTTATGATTTATGAATAGAAAGCGCTATCATGAAAATGGTTGATGAAATGGATGATAATTCATAAGAGTTTGTGAAGTGTGATAATTATGAAAGTGATCATTGTTGGTTGTACCCATGCCGGTACGTATGCTGCTAGTACAATTTTAAGAGAACATCCAGGTACTCAAGTCACGATTTATGAACGTAACGATACCGTATCATTCCTGTCATGTGGGATTGCTTTATGGTTAGATAAAAAGATTGCTAACCCAAAAGGTCTATTCTATTCCAGTCCTCAGCAATTAGAAAAACAGGGCGCTAAAGTTGAAATCAACCACGACGTTCAAAATATCGATACTAAGAATAAGGTTGTTACCGTTAAGAACCTTAAAACCGGTAAAGTTGCTAAAGACCACTACGATAAATTAGTTATGTCGACTGGTTCCAGACCGTTTATTCCACCGATCGAAGGTGTCAAGAATCCAAACGTTTACCTATGTAAGAGTTGGAACGATGCCAAGCGAATCTTTAACAAGATGAAGACCACGAAACGAATTACCGTGATTGGTTGTGGAATGATCGGTGCTGAATTAGCTGATTCATTCTCTAACCAAGGTAATAAAGTCTACTTAATCGATCAAGGTTCTCGTCCGTTAGGCAAGTACTTTGACAAGCGCTTTACTGATATCATTACCAAGAGTTATGAAGCTCATAACGTTACCTTAGCAATGAACCAGCAAGTTAAGAAGATTAGTGGTAACGGGCCCGTTATCGTAACCACTAGTGACGGTAGCCAATTTAAGTCTGACATCGTAATCCTTTGTGTTGGCTTCCGTCCAAATGCACAATTATTAGATGGCAAGGTTAAGATGATCCGTGGTACCATCGTTACCAACCGTTACATGCAGTCATCTGACCCTAATATCTTTGCTGCCGGTGATTGTTCAATGATTTACTATAACCCAACTAAATCATTATTCTATGCACCATTGGCTACCAACGCCGTCCGTCAAGGTCTCTTAGTTGGTAAGAACATCGTTGAACCAACCGTTCGATACATGGGTACCCAAGCATCATCTGGTTTAAAGCTTTATGACCGAACCATCGTTGCTTCAGGTATGAACATGGGTATGGCTAAGAAGTTCCACATGAACGTTCACCAGGTAGTTGCTGAAACTAACTACCGTCCATCATTCATGCCAACGACTGCACCAGTCTTAATGTCATTGGTATATGATCCTAAGACCCGTCGGATCTTAGGTGGTGCCTTCATGTGTAAACATGATGTTTCAATGGCCGCCAACGCATTATCAATCTTGATTCAAAATGACAACACAATTGATCAGTTGGCAATGGTCGATATGCTATTCCAGCCTTACTTCGATGCTCCATTCAACTACATGAACATCTTAGGTCAGGTTGCTGTAGCTCATGAAGATAAGCTTAAAAAAGAAAACAACAAGTAACCATTAGATAAATCCATAAACTAAAAAGTCGAATGATTTTTAAATCATCCGACTTTTTAGTTTGTTTAAATTAATTTGAAATTCAAAACTATTTACCGAAGAATCGACGCCAGAATTTCTTATGACGCGACTTCTTTTTGGCCTTTTTAGTTTTCTTAGCCTGAGTCTGTTTAGCTTTCTGCTGAGCTTGCTTGGACGGCTTTTTCTTTTTATCATCTTTGGGTTTAGTAATTTTACCAATACTGGATAAATTCTTGTTATTGAAAGCCAAGACGTTATCTTTAGTATTCTTAGTTGATACATGGGTTAACTTCTTAACCCGGTGCTTTAAGGTCTTGTTTTCAGCTTCGGTTGATAATTGAAGCTGCTGTTGCTGATCCAACAGTTTAGTCAGTTTTTTAATGGTCTGATCCTGACTCTTGATCATATGGCTTTGTTCTAATGCCCGATCACGAAAGACTTTTAGAACGATGGCCTTATCGCGATGGTTAGAAACCTGACTATGATGGGCGTGATGCGGGGCTGCTTTTGTCTGAGCGATCAATTTACATCCCTCATCATTAATCATAATTTTATTGCCTTGTTTTTTGGTGTACTTATCACGGAAGTCAGGAATGTGGTTCATTCTTACTTCGACAGTCGGTCGGCTGATCTTAAGTTGGCTAGCCAGCTGTTTGATAGTCAAATCCATACAATCCACTCGATTCTGATCTGAAATTCATAAATTATTATACCATACTTATTTAACGTGATTTCGGTAGCAGTAACAATGACGATGGTGGCTATCATTGGTACATTTACTTTGGCTGCGTTTCATTTTGCGCAAGACCTGATCAGCGGTTAATTTCCGTTTCTGATTCTTTTTAATTTTCGTCATATCTAATCACCACCATATAACCTATGGTATACTAAAAAGCAGCTTTTATTTAGGGAGAAATCAAATTGGCTTTACGTGCAACGCATATTTTCTTATCAGAAGCCTTGGTCAGTGGGTGTTTATACATTACTAAACAGCCGATGCCAGTTGACATCGTCAGTGTCTTAGGGACATGGTTCGGTGTCCAGTTACCCGATATTGACACTGGCGAAACCCCGATTAACCGAAAATTAGGCTTCATTGGTAAAATGATTGGTAAAATGTTCAAGCACCGCACCTGGACGCATTCAATTTGGGCTGTGATTATAATGTTTGGGCTGGCGATGTTTTTACCGGTCCCAGCATCATTTAATGCCGCACCGATGAATTATCTACGTTTGTTGTACATTATGATTGCCGTCGGCTACCTGCTTCATCTATTTGAAGACATGTTTTCGGTGCAGGGGATTTGCTGGTTCTATCCGTTTCAAAAGTTTCAGCGTTCTCGAATGGGTCATCTATACAAGCGTCGTAAGCACTGGAATCCATTATTATATCGAACCGGCGGTTACGAAGAGTTATTCATTCGTTATGTCTCATTCGTAATCATGATTTATTTCTTCCTAAAAATTTTCATCGAGAATTATTTAAAGTAGTGATTTAATGTATAAAATTAATCTAAATGCTAAGTCTGGCCTTACTAATTTAAAAAGCCTAATCAATGAGTGGAATGACGGTACTAAATCATCCGTCTCCGTTGTACTCATTAAGATTAGCGAAGCTTTTACGATGTATCATCAGGTCAGTCCTGCCAATTTAACGGTTCGTCATCAAAAATGGACCGGACAACATCCTATCATCGTTAATGATTTAGATACCCATAATAACGTTGTTTTAGTTCTGAACACTAACGGTATAATTCTTCATTATTACATAATCGATGACCGGGGTCATCTAAAATTACACGATGATTTAAGCAAGGTTGCTCCTAAAAATGTACATGAGGAATACCTGGATTATTTCTACTGCATCGCTAAAAATATTGAGAGTTGCGTTAAGACTAGGGAGTCGTAGTATTCGTAGTATAATGACTCAATGGGAGCAATGATTTGATGAAAAAAAATAAACCAGAGTTGAAACGAAGCCTTAGCGTCAATAAAATGCAGATGATCGCGTTAGGTGGTGCCATCGGGGTTGGCCTGTTTATGGGTTCCGCTTCGACGATTGACTGGACGGGGCCGTCGGTGTTAATTGACTATGCCATTGCCGGACTCACGTTGTATCTGATTATGCGGGCAATGGGTGAAATGCTATACGTTCATCCCGTTACCGGATCGTTTTCAGACTTTGCCAGTATGTATATGCACCCGGTCTTTGGTTATCTTACCGCTTGGAGCAACATCTTTGAGTGGGTTATGATTGGCATGAGTGAAGTGATTGCGATTGGTAGTTACTGTCGTTTTTGGTGGCCAAGTTTACCAGGGTGGATTCCAGGACTAATTGCGATTACCTTCTTGTGTAGCATTAACCTAATTTCGGTGAAATCATACGGTGATTTCGAATACTGGTTCTCGTTTATTAAAGTTCTGACCATTATCTTGATGATCATTGCCGGATTTGGAATGATCTTTTTTGGCTTTGGCAACGGCATGCACCCGATCGGCATTAGCAACCTTTGGCGATACGGTTTCTTTGCCGGTGGTTTGAAGGGCTTTTTCTTTGCCTTTTCAATCGTCTTAGCTTCCTATCAAGGGATTGAATTTATTGGCATTACCGCCGGTGAGGCTAAGGATCCCCAGCATTCAATTGTCAAAGCAATCCAGTCCACGATTTGGCGAATTTTAATCTTTTACATTGGTGCAATCTTTGTCATCGTCTGTATTTATCCATGGAACAAATTAAACGCCATGGATTCACCATTCGTTGAAACGTTTGCTAAGTTAGGCATCACCGTAGCTGCCGGAATTATTAATTTTGTCGTTTTAACGGCGGCATTGTCCGGTTGTAACTCTGGAATTTATAGTACTAGCCGCATGGCATACATCTTAGCTAAAAAGGGTGAGTTATCACCGAAGTTTAGCCACCTTAATCGACATGGAGTGCCATACGTAGCGGTAATCGCCGTTTCATTAGGAATCTTCGTTGGCGTCATCTTAAACGTAATTTTACCAATGCTCGTTAACAATGGTGGCAAGATCTTTGTGATGGTTTATAGTTCAAGTGTTCTACCAGGAATGGTACCGTGGGCCGTAATTTTAATTAGCCAAATGCGGTTCCGACAGATTGAGCCTCAATCATTAAGTCACCATCCGTTTAAGATGCCGTTTTCGCCGTACAGTAATTACATGGCGTTGTTACTTCTGGCAATTACGTTAGTCTTTATGGCGTTAAATCCGACTACTCAGATTCCGTTAGCAATCGGAGTCGTATTTCTAGTTTTAATGACTGTAATCTACTTTACCCGTTACGATAAAAAGATATCTAAAAATTAAAAATTAAAAGGAACTCAAAATATTGAGTTCCTTTTGTTTATCTTCAAATGATTAAATTAGCGATAACGTTTATTTTTATACTTAGGCTGGGTTTCCTGAACGATATGGCAGGCTTCCTGAGCTTCTTTAGCCGAGCTAAGGGCCACTTTAGATTTAGAATCATCATGTAATGACAGAAGTTGAATCGCCATCTGGATCATGTGCTCAGGAGTAATTCCTTTATGTAACGCGATCTTAAATGGAACGGTAATTGCACCGCCAAAGATTTTAACTTTATCACTCATGCGATCATAAGAAATGATGTAACCCACGTGATCATATTTACTGGTGGGGCATTTTTGTAAAGCTGCTTCAACTAATTTTAGGGCTTGCTGACTTTGTTTGTCGTTATCAAGTGATAACAAATTACAGGCAATCTGCATTAAATATGCAGGGGTAAAGCCCATCTGCTGAGCCTTTTTTAACGAAATGGATTTAATGCCGTCAATTAACTTAACGACGTTGGCTAAACGATCGTAGAGGATTACCTGATTAGTCATTAAAATTCCTCCTGAAGTTTATTTATACTGCTTTTTATTAAATTTACGGAGCATTTCATGCTTTAATTTGTATTGTTTTGCTTGGTAGTGGCTGACGTAATCCTGGTGCTTAACCACCGTTTCAGGCGATAACATTGCGAACGAAAAAACGAGCAACAACCTCGTGAATAACATCCGAATGTCGAAATAGCTCTGTTTCCAATTGTGGGGCTTAGATAATAAGTAAGCCAAAAGGCACTTGGCCGTAGCCGCAAGGAATTCTAGAAGCCATAAAAACAGGTTGATTATGGCAAATCCAATTATGGCGATGAGCGCAAGTGATAGGAGACTGATAGTAGTCATGGTAATCATCCTGGTTCTGATCTATTTTTCTACTATTACTTATTATTTATGATAACATAAAATATTAATATTAAGAATTTTCAGACGGCTAATAACATAGTAAAATAAAGACAGATATTATTTCATAGAAAGGTTTTTATAATGAATCAATTACCGTTTACTGATGAAGAAATTAAAGGCGTTGACTACCGTTTAAGTAACGACATTCCGGTCAAGGTATTTCGTGATAACGAGGACAAATACTATCGCTTGGGCTTCTACATTTTAGAAGAAGTTTCAATTGGAACTCAATTCCCACACATTACCTTTGACTTAACTAAAAATCAAAAGGGCTATCGCTTAACTGATCATGGTTACGCCCACAAAGTCTTCGGCGATTTATTGAATTTTAAACCAATTCAATTTTATCAGCAACGTTTAGGCATTGGTTATGATCCAGAAAAGGCTTGCTTCTACATTCAGATGCCGTTATTAAATAGCGTTGAAGCCTATACCCATCGCATTCTGGAATTAATGACCCAGATCAAAACGATTGCTGACCTTAAGCAACGGAATTTATTAAAATAATAAAAAATCGGGCTGGATTTATAATCTAGCCCGATTAATTTTATCTTAAACGATTTAATTACTTAAATTGATTAGTGGTTACACTACCGTTATGAGCGGAGTAGATTAACTTATTACTTGGGCTCATGATATTCAGGGTCAATGACTTATCCTTTAACTGATGTGATAAGGTCTTGGATGTTTTTGTCATACCATCAGTAAGTTCATTCCAGAATTTATTGGCTTGACCGTTGCCCTGTTGGGCATATTGAACCATCTGCTGCATTTGGCTACCCTTTAAAGATAGGGTGATCGTATTACCGGTACTCTTAACGCTACCAATCTTCTTATAATTATTATTCATTTGGTTAGTAACGTTATGAATGGCTCGTTTACGTTGTTCATTGTTAAGTGTGTTCTGACTATCATCAGAAAAGTAATTTCCGGAAGGTAACGTGTTATCTTCTTTACTTACTTTTTTCTGTTCGGCAGCCTGACGCTGTTGATTGTTTTGACAAGCGGCTAACGTGAATAGGCATAAGACCGCTACAATTCCTGTACTAATTTTGCGAAACAATTTCATATATCTATTATTCTCCTTTGTGGATCTATTTTTAATTTTATCATGCGCAGCAACCTGATGAAAACTTATTTAATAAGGGGGCTTAATCTATGGCTTATCATTACCGCATCTTTGATAACATTTTTGATATTGAATCCGTCAATAATCTTTTTATTGATACCCATTATTTTGTAGCTCAGCATCGGATCGAAATCTTTTATCTAAGTGGTGTGAAAGGCGCTGAAGACTTTGATCATGAGATTAAGCCCGGAAAATCAATTGCCGATGTGATCCGTCACCGAATTTTACAGACGTTACCCGAATTACGCCTGGATAAATCGTTGCAGATTAACTTCTATAATTTAAAAAATGTTGCTAATCTAAAGCGCTACTTTAAATTATATGGTGTTGCAACTAATGCAACCGCGGCTTTAGCATATATGAATAATAAAGGCCAGATCTTACCACCGTCCCAGTATGACGCTCGGCGTTATTACGGTGGGAATTCCATCAATCTCGTTCATCATACCAAGCCCGTTAACATTAAAGAATACAATGATGATTTGGCTTCTTATGCTGATAATCCTTATAAGGATATCCCCGGCGCCTATAACATTAACTTTAAGTATTATCCTGTTAAGCGAACTGATCCAGGGTTTAACCCGATTCGTTACGGGCATGGCGAAATGATTGGCTATAACTCTGCTGATTATGATCTAGTAATGATTGCGCATTTCTTGGGTAGTTTAATTGAGGTCCCGGTCGTTCGTGCGGTTCTTAATGAAATTCGTAAAAACAGTAAAAAGTCAAGAGTTCATTGGCCAAGAAGAACGATTAAAGCCGATGCTGAGAAATTAAATGCAATTCTGCAACCGAAATTTATGCGTGATTTCAATAATCTGTTATTTAGTTCTCAATATCGTCAGAACATGGTTCAAGCGTTGATTAAGCATGATGGCCAGACCTATTTCAAACGAATTGAAACGGTACCGTGGTACATTTATAAAGGTTGGAAGCAGACTAATCGTTACTTAGACATCTCAGACCTTAACCGTCGGGTTTCGTTAAAACGAATTGAAGCTGCGATGGGCATGCAGATTAATGAATCGTTACCCGAGATTGAAAAGGGTAAACGTGGCGTTAAGAATGTGGATGAACTGGCTGACTTTATCTCGTATAATTTGAATGACGTGTATGCGACCCGGTTAACCTTCAAGTTGCCGGTTTACCAGGATGCGCTAACGTTACGGGAAATCCTATTAAAGAAGTTTCCAGCTTTAATTTATAGTTATGATCCGAAGAAAGTAACTCGTGAAAAGGCAACCCCTAAAGACGTAATGATTGCACCTGATAATCTTCGCTTCACGCGACTGAATTCCGATTTTAGTTCAGCTCAATTCATCATTAATGTAATTGCGCCGTATCATGCGATGAAGGACATTCCTGGGTTAAATTATCTTTACCCGGACCCACGAGTTCTCAAGATCTTACATCAAGAACATCCCCATGATCCATATTTACCTGAATATCCCGTTAACGTCCTTGATAACACAATGCGATGGGCTCGTGAACAGGACCGTAAGTATCATACGGGCGGTTCCATCGCCAGAAACTTTTTCCATGTGTACGTCGTTTATCTAATTATGCAATATCACAACGTCAATCCTGATCTCTGTGATCCTAAGACGGGAATTAGTAAACATGAAAAAAGGAATGATCTTGATGGTGTTCCGCGCTGGATTAGTCCTTACATGAAGATCAAACCGTATTTACGGTCAAAGAACATGGACATGCCATACATTAAAAAAGATGGTAAACCCAGTTCTTGCATGGTCACCTTTAGCATCGGTGGAATTCACGGCCTGGAATTTAACCAAAAGAAGTATCTCGAAGACGTTCGACACTGGAAAAAGATGAAACATCTTCAAGATTTAATGAAACAGTCATTTGGTGCTGACCAAAAGGGTGCCGAAAGGATTGGTTCCACGTTTATTATTAAAAATCGTGGTCAGATTATTGCAACCCGACCGTACGTGAAAGGGACTATTCATGGTGCTCAGTGGCGAACTTTAGAGCCACCACACCTATTGCGAAAGTTATCCCATTCAGATCGGTATGTGATCCGAAAACGGTACGCTTATATTGCGGTCGATTCGTGCCAACACGAAGATTTTAGTGGATATTACCCAATGCTAATTTCCCGATTGGGTTCGTTTTGGCCACATGATCAACCAACGGACATGTACCGGCATTTGTACATCGAACGATTACATTTAAAGCATCAGTTACGTAAGTACACTAAACATTCACCGCAGTGGGAAAAGATCAATCTTCAGCAGAAATTGCGTAAATTATTATTAAATGCTGGATCTGGTGTTGGTGCGGGTTCATTTACTAATAATCTACGTATGAACAATGCTATTATCTCTATGCGGATCATTGGCCAGCTCTTTGCCTGGAGAATTGGTGAAGCTGAAACTTTAGCTGGCGGCCGGGTCCCCTCAACCAACACCGATGGTATGTACGTCATGGACGTTAGTAAAAAGACGAATGACAAAGTACTATTTGATAACGTTAAAGCCATGATGCTGGACATCATCCCATCACCGTTGTATCGATTCGTCTCAAAAGACACAAACAACCGGGTCGAAGTAGAAAAACATGGTAATAAACCCGTATTAACTGAAGCGAACGGGGCAACCTTGCGAAGTTGGCAGGGACCGACACCCAGTAATCACTTAAGTCATCCCGCAGTGGCTGATTGGGCATTAGCTAATTATTTGGCATACCATGGAAAGAATCCCAGCACAGAACCATTTGATGAACATGCTGTCATGAAGGATCTAGAGAAGATGCACATGGCAATTCTATCCAAAGATAAGTATGTGCATGCTCTGCAGATGTTTCAGTGGATTATTATGGGTAATCAAACTAAACATCGGTACCTATTTTTACAACGAGCTAAATGGAATGTTGAAACGCATCAGTGGCAGTTGGTCGGCTTCAATCAGTTACCACGAACCAATCGGGTTTTCTTAATTAAAAACGATTTACATGGAATTGATCATTTCATTAAGATTGCTACGAAACAAGAAAAAAAGAGTGACGTTAATCACTCTTCTGATCCGTATACTGAACAAGTCTTAAAAGGCCATGATGATCCACTTGATAAATATCATGAGTATGGTAAAGTCATCAAAGTAACTGATATGCCGGAGCATCAAAACGTCTATTTAAATGGGAAACGACTTCGTTTCTACAATCAGCAGATGCGCTGGTGGCTATATCAGCATTTAGACATTCATGCCTACATGAAATTCGTTGAAGTTAAATTCAATACGTCATGGCGAAACAAATAAGGCTATTTTTCACCTTTAACGTAACGACGGTAAAAGAGTAACGGGTCATCGTAGCTATCAACGGTGTCGAGATCCAGATCATTGATGACCTCGGCTTCTTCCTTGGCTAGTTCCCGTTTGTCTTTATCACTGTTTTTTAAATGAGGATCTTTTCGGTACTGAGCTTCTTCACAGCCCATCCAGCGTAAGATCCATTCCTTTTCACTGTGTGATAATTTATTCATTATTAAATCAAGCTTTCTAAAAGAGGTTATTATTATGGAATGTGGATTAATCCAAGAATTAATTGATGCTCATAACATCGTTGATCAATCCAACGGTTTGGATGACGTAATTGCGTCACAGGGTAATCAAAAGTTTACCATTAAAGACTGGTTTCTTAAGCATGGTGCCGTAATGCATCAGCTGCATTTAACACCAGAAAACATTACCTATGCTTTAGTTAATAAAAGAATCAATCAAGCAATGGCTGATCTGTTCTAATTATAAGTGTTGTTTCATAATCTGATCTAGTGAAGTCAGAAAGTTAATCATATCTTGAATCCGTTGAACCAATAGTTTGGCATTATCGCCCGGGAATTGGCAAGTGTAGAATTCATTACCAGAAACGTCCACGTTATATTTAATCATCTGTTGATGAAGCTGACGACTGATTTCACCAGGGTGGCTAAAGGCATTCCCGTTATTAGTGGTTCCGTTGTCGGTCAGCGTATCAAATTTTGGCCCTTTCTTCAGGATTAATCCCGTTTGAGCATAGGTCGTTCGTTCAAGTGCTGGAATTGAGATTTCCCACATTTTACGTGGTACCAATGATGTAATAATCGCTTGGTACTTTTTACGGAGCGTATTGAAGCTAATTTTAAGTTCTATCATAACAACGCCTGATTTCTAGTTTTCATTCTACAATAAATTCCAGTCTGGAGCGAAACCAGTGGCTTGTTATCAAGGATAATGGTTGGTATAATGCAATTACTGATATGAAAGGGAAGGTTTTAGTATGGTTAATAAATCCGAATTACTTTCTAGTATGGTCAAAAAGACCGGCTTAACTAAGAAAGATGCTACCAAGGCATTAGATGCTTTTGTAGCAACTGTTAAAGACAGCTTAGCTAAGGGCCAGGGCATTCGATTAATCGGTTTCGGTAGTTTTACCGTTCGTCATCGAGCCGCCCGTAAAGGTCGTAACCCACAAACCGGTAAGGCCATTAAAATTTCTGCACGTAATGTACCCGCCTTTAAAGCTGGCAAAGGCTTAAAGGATAACGTTAATAAGTAATTAATATTACATTTGATTAATCTTAGGGGACAGCAGTGTGGTATAACATTGCGGTCCTTTATTTTATTTTTAGGAGGCTTTTTCTATGGATTTAAGTTTTGATAATAATACCACCTTAAATTTAGGTGATGCCACAGCTGACCATAGTGTCGTTGTATTTGCTAATTTAGGTTGCCCATGGTGCAAGCGCTGGTTCGTTAATAACTGGGCTGCCATGATGAAAGACGTTCAGGAACACAAGTTATCTGCTCATTTAAAGTTCTTGAATAAGCCAAAACAGCCATTACATAATGGTAACGTTGCTAACGGTTTTGTTGATTACAACAATCCTGATGATGGTGCTTTATTCGTTAAGAACGTTTACAAGCATCAAGACATCTTAGATAACTTAACTAACGATAAAGATGTCGTTAACTTTTTAAAGACTCAGCTCAATGCTAAGCCCATCGTTAGTTCTAAAGCTAAGGACAAGATTAAATCTGAAGCTAAGAACAGTGGCGTTACATCTGTACCAACCATTTTCTTCGATGGTGTTAAGCACCCAGATAGTGGTTGGAACTTACCACAAATGTAATTAAAATAATTTTAAAATATCCCGTGGCTGCTTAAAGCAGTAACGGTATTGAGTGAAATGGACTTTTGGATCAGCGCCCCAGCCGGCGATGCCGAAGTCCATTTTTGCGTTTTTAGCGGCATTCATATCAACTAAGGCATCCCCAATGTACAACGCATGCTTAGGATTGATACCCATTTGGTTGACAGCATGCAGTAAGGGTTCTGGCTCTGGTTTATGATATGGAATTGTGTCTGCGGTAACGGCTGTCCAAATCTTCTTCATGAATGGATAGGCGTTTAATAATTCATTAACTTCTTGATCACCACCAGAAGTCACGATTGCGATTCCTGGTAATGTTTTTTGGTTAAGGCTTTTAAAGACATGCGAAATCCCCTTAAAAAGAACTGGTTTTAAATTTAGCCGAGCTTTTTCGTTTAAGTATTCCATTTCAAATTGATCCTGAAGTGATTCAGGAATTCTTAGATATTTAAAAGCTCGATCTAAAGTCATCGAAAACGTCTTCTTAAGTTGTTCAACGGATATCGGTTTATTATGTATTGCTAAAACGTTCGTCATCACTTTGGCGTAGGGCGGAAAGCTATCAATTAAAGTTCCGTCAATATCAAATAGAATCGCTTGGTACTGCATATTTTTAACTCCTTTATTTAAGTCACATCGTAAGGGAAATTAACTTTATGGTAAAATAAAACTATATCATTGTGAAAGGATGAAATAATTGTGCTTTCAACTGAAGCTAAGAACGGCTTGAATTATCATGGTGTCACTACCCACCACAATTGGAAGGGTGAAACGCACCATAATTTAAAGCATCCCAAACATAGCCATAAAGTATTAACCACAATCATCGTAATCGTTATTCTAGCAACTATTATTGTAGGCTTAGCTATGAGTGCCTACTATTAATATTTAATAAGAAAGAATGCATATTAAATGCCTGCTGAAGATTTATACAAATTAATTTTACAAAACGTTAGTACGTTAGACCCGGGCGACGCCATCTTTGAACTGAAACAGTTAAATAAAATGACTCAGATTAACTTTGATAAAGAAATTGATTTATTAAGTGATCCAGACGTTACCGGTAAACCAAACGTTCTTAAACAAGTTAATGAAATGATTACTAAGCAATTTACCGCTTGGCAAAAACAGAATCAATAATAATCCTGTAATTTATAATTAATTATAAATTATTAATAAAATGACAAAGACGGAGGTCATTATTAAGTGAGATACGATTATAAGAAGGCTGATCCCAAATTATGGGGTGCCATTGCGAACGAAGAAAAACGTCAACAGAACACTATTGAATTAATTGCGTCTGAAAACATCGTTTCAAATGCGGTCCGTGCCGCACAAGGCTCGGTATTAACTAATAAGTATGCTGAAGGTTATCCTGGCCATCGTTATTACGGTGGTTGTCAGTATATTGACCAAGTTGAACAATTAGCAATCGATCGTGCCAAGAAATTATTCCATGCCGAATACGCTAACGTTCAGCCATATTCAGGTACTGAAGCAAACTTGGAAACCTATGCTGCGTTTCTTAAGCGTGGTGACGGGATCTTAAGTATGTCACTTAACGCTGGTGGCCACATCAGTCATGGCGCGCCATTTAGTCAAGCCGGCCATTTATATGACGTTCATTTTTATGGCTTGGATCCAAAGACGGAACGGATTAATTATGATCAAGTTGCTAAATTAGCTAAGAAGTACCAACCAAAGTTAATCATTGCGGGTGCTTCTGCTTATAGTCGAATCATTGATTGGAAGAAATTCAGAAAGATTGCCGATGCTGTTGGTGCTTACTTAATGGTCGACATGGCTCATATTGCGGGATTAGTTGCCACCGGCTTACATCCCAGTCCAATCGGTATTGCTGACGTTGTCACGACAACTACCCATAAAACCTTACGTGGTCCGCGTGGTGGTATGATCTTATCCCAAGCTAAATATGCTAAACGGATTAATCATGCTGTATTCCCACGTTACCAGGGCGGTCCGTTAGAGCACGTTATCGCTGGTAAAGCCGCTATGTTATACGAAGACCTACAGCCTGAATACAAGCAGTATTGTAAGCAGATCATCAAGAACGCGCAGGCAATGGCCGAAGTCTTTAATAATGATTCACAGGTCCGAGTCATTTCCGGTGGTACAGATAATCATTTAATGATCCTCGATCTTCGTAAGACTAATTTAACTGGTAACGATCTTCAGAATAAATTAGACTCCGTTAACATTACAACTAATAAGGAAGTTATTCCAAATGACCCACGTGGACCTGTTGAAACCAGTGGCTTACGTTTAGGAACACCCGCGATTACATCTCGTGGCTTTAAAGAAGCCGATGCTGCAGAAGTCGCCAAGTTAATCCTAACGGTAATTCATCATTTTAACGATGCTTCCGCTTTGAGCAATGTTAAAAAACAAGTTCATCAATTAACCAGTCAGCATCCAATTCACGATTAATAGGGCGATTAGATGGCAACGTTAATTGATGGTCGAAAGCTTGCTAGAAAAGTTAACCAAAATACTCGAAAGCAAGTTAATTTGTTAAAGCAACACGATATCATACCTGAATTAGCTGTAATCATGGTTGGTGAGAATCCCGCTAATTTATTGTACGTTCACATGAAAGATCGGATGGCAAAACGATTAGGGATTAAATCAATTGTTAATCATTTGTCAGATTCGATTACTCAGGTTCAATTAATTCAGATTATTCATAAGTATAATCGTGATCCTAAGATTAACGGAATTTTAGTTCAATCACCATTGCCAAAGCACATTAACGAACAATTAATTGATTACCAGATTGATCCTAAGAAAGATGTTGATGGCTTTAATCCCGTTAACATGGGTCGATTGTTTCTAAATGAACCTGGATTTTATCCAGTTGCTTGTACGCCGTTAGGTATTATACGATTATTGAAAGAATATCGTGTCCGACTTAAAGGGCAAAATGTTGTTATTATTGGAGCTAGCCAAATCGTTGGCCGACCGTTATTAGGATTGATGATTAACGCTAATGCATCGGTAACGGTATTGAATGTTTTTACCAAAAATTTAGCAAGATATACTAAATCAGCTGACATAATTATCTCAGCAACTGGTCAAGTTAATTTGTTAAATGGCTCAGACGTTAAACCTGGTTGTACCATTATTGACGTTGGTGAAAATCATGATGCTAATGGTAAGTTAGTTGGTGACGTCAATTTTGCTAATGCTGAAAAAGTTGCTGGTAAAATCACACCGGTACCTGGCGGCGTCGGGCCAATGACGATTGCCATGTTGATGCAGCAAACCGTTAAATTGTGTAAGTGGCATCATAATTTACTGAAATGATTAGAGATGAATCATGAGTTGAAGTACTTTTATTTAAAAACTAATAAAGGCATCTTTTACTACCATCAAAATGGGAAACGCTGTTATGGATACCGAATCACTTATTTTGACGCTAATCATAAACGCCATGAAAAAAGTAAACGTGGCTTTAGTACCAGTCGTGACGCATTACAAGCTCAACGAAAAGCTAATCGATATGTTGAAAGTATGACAACTCATGATTATACGGTTGCTCAATGGTGTCAACAATTTCTCATCACCATTAAACCAATTCGTAAAGTAACAACGTATTATAATTACAAACGTTTATTAGACGAAGACATTATTCCATATGTTGGTAACGTTAAATTGGTTGACTTACGAATGAATACTTATGAAAATCAATGCATTAGTAAATTATATCAACGTGGCTTATCTCGCAAAACGATTGTTAATGCTAACGCACGTTTTCAAACGGTAATTAATTCTGCCGTTAAAAATCAGTTCCTAAAAATCAATCCAATTGCACACGCAATATTATCTAATCGAAATCAACGACCGCGTAAGATGATTATGAATGATGAGCAATTAAAGAAGTTCAATCAAAATATAAAGCATCATTCGTTATTAGTTCAAGTGATTTTTGAAACGTTAGAACATACTGGAATGCGATTGGGAGAATTATTGGGGTTATCGTGGAACGATGTTGATCTTAATAAACGAATTGTTAAAATTCGTCACACACGAGATAATTTTGGATTACGCCGACCCAAAACTAGTCATAGTATTCGAACGTTTGCGATTAATCCGCAGTTAAATGACTTGCTAAAAAAATACGCCATATATTGCAAAAAACATTTTCATTTGGATAGTCCATTAATTATCCGAGGGAAGCATGGTAAGCCATTACGTCCAAATATGGTTCCAGTTAAACTGAAGCAATTATTAGATGAATGCGGATTAAGTAAAATGAAAGGTAGATTTACACCGCATTCATTTCGTCATATGTTTGCAAGTCGATTGATTTCGCATGGTGTAAATATCATTATGGTGTCTAAAATATTGGGTCATGCAAACCCAGATATTACGATGAAGATTTATGCTCAGTCAGCACCAAATCAAATTGCCGATATTTATAATGCTGAAAAGCATATTAAATAGTCAAAACATCATTTTGTTGTTGATGTGGGATATATGTGGGACGTAATTTTAGAAATCATGTATAATTCCTATGCTATTAGTAATTATAAAAAGACTAGTGATTAACATATAGTTAATCACTAGTCTTAATATATTTTTTATAGACAAGAATAAAATAAAAATCCTGATTCACATCAAATTCATGGAATTAGGATTTTTTTATATCTAATATATTAAATGCTATCTCATCGTTCGATCCAATATCTTCATCTGATCATAGACAACGTATGAGATACACCAAGCAGTTAAAATAATTAAAACTAAGAACAACGGAATTAACAAGAAAATATTATGGATAAACGCAATTCCCAATGATTCTAAAAATAAGCCTACCGTTAACGTAACGTCTAACTTGGCTCGTAAACCATGATGAATATCGTACGTGATGTAACGAATCACGTTAAAGATCCATAATAAATCCATAATTCCAATATCAAATTGCATCAAAGAAAGAAAAGCTGACATAGATTTTGGTTACTTCCATTCTTTTCTTTTGATTAGTACTTATCTGACGTCAAAGTTCGATAACATCTTACGACGTTTATGAGAAACCTTATTTTCATATAATGACGATAAATTATCTTTATCAGTCGTCTTCATTGGACTAACTCGGAAATGGTCATCGATTGCCAATAACGTGTTGGCAGTCTTTGCTGGATGAGCTGATAACCAATCTAACGGATCAGTAATCCCAAACTTTTGCGGTGTTAGATGATGATCATTTAACGCGTTTAAAATCCAAGCAAAATGGTATAAATTAGTTAGATAATCTTGACCAACGACAGCATCAAGGCTGGGCTGCGGACTTAACATGTAAATATATTCACGATTAGCTTTCGAATTATGTTCGATGATTCCGACCATGGTTGATTGATTAGCGTCATGGTATGTTAATGAATAGAATTTCTGAATAAAAATCACCCTGTTGTTTTTCAAATTCGGTTAAAAGTAATTACATTAATAATTATATCACGTTAAATTAAAATTAATGAACCTTCCGAAATAAAAAGACCATTAATACAGCTACTAACAGAATAATGATAACACTAACAATATTTAGGTCATTAATTAACATAATTCCTAAAGCTAGTGATAAAAGAATTAATAATGCAACGATACCCAGTATACATAGATGATAAAAAAAGATGATCCATCGTATTAATCTGGATTGATGCATAATATACCGCTTTCTAAATTATAAACAAAATTCGGTCTACTTAACTATTCATTAATATTATATAATATTAGTAGGAAATAAAAACGTAACGAGAGAAGAAATTATATGCTGATTGATGTATCGATAGTAATCTTGGTAAGTGTCCTTTATTATCTAACTTGTAGCCTATCAAGAATTCTTAACTTAATTGGTGGGGTCTTATTGGTTTACCTACTGTGCTGGGCCGTTGGTGTTAACGTAGCACATGAAGCCCTGGTGTCTGAAATTGAATTTGTCGTCATCGTAATCGTCATTAATGTTTGGATGGCGATTCACAGTCATAACTTAATTGACGAAAGTAAAACTTCTCGAATGAGTAAATTTCACCATCATCATAGTAACCATGTTTATGCCACTCGAAATCGTCTGAATAATTTTCATCTAAAAGGTATTAGTGATCACTTTAAAGCGACCCCAGAAGTATATTTACAGACGATAAAGACCCAGCTTGATAAAATTAATAAATACGTCAGTCAGCATAGTGATTATAATCAATTTAATCAGTTAATAAAATCACTTCAGGTCATTCAAGCTGAAATTGATGACATTAATTATCATTTAGATTTACCAATGCAGGTTAACTTCCCGCACGGATTAAAACGACTAATTCATCAATATTATATAATTCTTCATGAATATCACGTTGAAGAAAAAGCTCGTAATCAAGAAATGATAATCGCTGATGTTTTTAGTCACGGTGCTAAAAATCCGGCTAAGAAAAACGTCTTCTTACACGTAAATTTACGGTTCCCCTACCAACGTTTAATTCATGACCGAATTACTCATCAAATCGATCTCTTGGTTATTAACTCAAAAGGTGTTTTTGCATTTACGTTATTGGATAACGTTGCCAACCCATTGATCGTTAATCGAAACGATGAAATTGCCAGTGGCGACATTAAGTCAAAACGCTATCATAATTTACAATCGGTTATTAATTTAAAGAATGAACTAAACGTTAACTACGATGCCGTTGAAGATTTAATTCCGCATCATATTAACGTCATACCACGAGTCGGTGTAATTTGTACCGATCCTAAAGTGACAATTCAATTAAAGGATCCAAAGTTTAAGATGATTAAGCCTCAGCAGATTGATTCGTTAATGGCAAAACTTCCAGAAGTCTTAACACCTGGTCAAGTCCACGATGTTGCAAATGCCTTTCGTGACTGCTTTACACGAAGTAAAAAGTATGAATGGCACGTCTTTGACACCCGAACCCAATCCATTATTTCAAGCTTGCTATGGTATCAAGATCAAGTTAAATCGCTTGATCATAAGTTAATTGGTTATTAAACATTTATTAATATAATTATGGAGTCGCTAAATTATTAGCGACTTTTTATTTACCCTTATTCATTAAATTTTTGACGTAATTTATCAATTAATCGATCATCAAAAATCTTACAAGCTTTACTAGCATAAGATTGCTTCTGATCCTGGATTGCCCAGATGATTAATAACTTCGCTTCCTGTCGACTTAGTTGAAGTGTGACTGATTTTCGCATTATAAAACCTTCTTAGTTTAGGATACAAAAAGAGCGCTGTCGTTTTGGGCGGTGCTCTTTTTGAATATTAATTATGGCAAATGAATTTATTTAATGTTGATGTTGTGGCCATCATTTTGCTTAGAGGCTTGCTTTGGTAAGTTAACCTTTAATAGACCCCCCATCATACTTGGCACTGATCTTACTAAAGTTAACGTTTGGTAAGTAAAATGCACGAGCAACGTTGCTGTTAGAACGTTCTTTACGGAGGACACGGCCTTTGTTGTTCTTAGTTTCACGGTGCATGTTATGAGTAGCTTCAATTCGTAAAGTATTATTACGGTAATCCATGTGAATACTGCTCTTCTTGAAGCCTGGTAATTCAGCGGTTACGTGATAAGCTTTACCATCATCAGTAACATCGGTTCGCATGTTGTTAGCCATCTTTGGCATTGATTCAACCATGCTTCGGCCTAAGTTACCGAAGAAGTTATTCATTGGTTCATCAAAATCATCATTAAATGGGTCCATTAAATCGTTACTCATAATGATTCCTCCTTAACTTAAACAAACTATTAACTCTGGAGGCCTACCTCAGCTTCCATAATCAATACTAAATATAAGCAGGGAAGAGTCAACGATCGTGTCAATCCTTGTCAAAATCTTTAATCCACCCGAGGGCAAGGGCTTTAGCACCCAAATGAGTACCTATGGCGGGTCCAAAGAAGCTCTGTTCAATTTTCATGTCTGGGTACATTGATTGGATATGCTTAGCCCGGAAGTTACCGCCCTGTGGGTCGTTAGCGTTAAAAACGGTGGCTCGAATTGGGTAATCAGCAGCTTTGACTTTTTCGGCAAAAATCTGTTCGGTTCGCTTTAAAGCACGTTTACGGGATCTAATTTTCTGAAAAGCCACAATCTTATCGGTCTTGTTATCAAAGGTTAATAACGGTTTAATGCGAAGAAGACTACCGATAAATCCGGATGCGTTCGATAAACGACCACCCTTTACCAAGTTCTTCAAATCATCCACAACGAAGACTTCGTCAATCGTGGATCGTAAATCGTCAAGTCGTTTTAAAATGTCTTTAACGGATTTACCAGCATGGGCCATTCTAGCGGCAACAATTGCTAAATCACCCATTAATCTAACGGTGATGTGTGAATCGTAAGGGATGACCTTAATGTTCTTGATGGTTGGCGCAATGGCACAAATCTGACGGTACATCCCCGAAATCGTACTAGCCAAATGAATACTAATCACGTTATCGTACCCTTCGGCAGCCAACTTATTATAAGTCTTAATAATCATTCCAGTTGGTGATTCTGAGGTGCTTGGTAATGTCGTCGAAGCTTTTAACTTGCGATAGAACGTTTGATTATCAATGTCAATTCCTTCTCGGTAACTTTTACCGTCCATGTTGATCAAGAGCGGGATTACCGTAATGTGGTACTTATCACACTCGGCTCGTGATAAATATGCTGAACTGTCGGTAACGATTGCGGTTTTCATTTAATCAAAAATCCCCTTTGATAACCTTATTATAAGATTATTATAACATTTAATGGTATCTGATTTATACGAATTTTGTTATAATTAGTCTGTAACCTTTTAGTTAGGAGTGATTGGATGTCCTTTGACGGTGCGTTTACACACGCAATGGCTGCGGAATTAACGAAAGAACTCGTTGGTGGCCGAATTTCAAAAATTAATCAGCCGTATCCCAACGAAGTAATTATGGTGGTTCGAACGAATCATCACAATTATCCATTATTATTGTCAGCTAACCCAACCTATTCACGTGTTCAGATTACCCAGGTGCCATACGTTAATCCACCGGTTCCAACACCGTTCACGATGACACTGCGAAAGTATTTACAGAGTGGTCATCTAACCCGGATCCAGCAGATGACTAACGACCGGGTTCTTCGTTTCCACATCTGGTCACGCAATGAACTAGGAGATTTACAACACCTGATCTTAATTGACGAAATCATGGGGCGAAACAGTAATATCATCTTAGTGGACGCCAGTGATATGACGATTATCGATGCATCCCGTCGAATCAGTAAAAACAAGGATCGTTATCGTCAAATTTTACCAGGCTTTAAATACGTTCAGCCACCAAAACAGACATCTCTTAATCCCTTTACGTTCGATCAATACGATCAACTAAAGGTTCTGATGGACAAATACCCCAACCAGAATGTATTAGCAAAGCATCTTCAGCATTTCATCCAGGGCCTAGGACGTTCCACAGCTCGTGACCTAGCTTGGTGGCTTCATCAACCAGGTGACCTTAAGTCACAGTTTCAGAAGTTCTTTAATTACTTCAATCATCCGGAACCGGTACTGGTTAAAAACGCTAAGGGTAAAACTAGCTTTTCAGTTTATCCTTTCCGCCACCAGGAAGTCATCAAGAAGTTTCCTGATTTAAGTCAACTATTGGACTATTATTATCAGACCCGGGCTCAACGTGACCGAGTTCGTGAAAAAGGTGCCGTTCTGATTAAAGTCGCCCGGAACGAATTAAAGAAAAATCAACGCAAACAAAAGAAATTAAAGAAAACGTACTACTCCAGTAAACACGCCAACGAATATAAGCATAAAGGTGAAATCTTAACTACTTATATGTATAAGGTTAAAACTGGGATGAGCAACGTTAAATTACCGGATTTTTACCATCCCGGTAAAACCGTTGACATTAAATTGTCTTACGACCGCACCCCATCCGAAAATGCTCAGTGGTACTTCAAGCAATACCGTAAAAAGCAGCATGCCGGTGTCTACGCTAAGCAACAGACTAAAGAAGCTAAAGTTAACGTTAACTATTTTCAAAATATCCTGGACCAGATCCAACTTTCTAAACCCAGTGATTTAGACGACATTAAACTAGAACTTCAGCAGGAAGGCTACCTTAAAGATCACCAAAATAATCAAAAAGGGCATTCTAAGAAACGTCGCCATAAGGTCAGCAAACCTGAACGCTTCATTTCTGATGATGGCACCCCAATCTACGTTGGTAAAAACAACCTTCAAAATGATCATTTAACTAAATCAGCTGATAAACGTGACACCTGGATGCACACCAAACAAATTCATGGTTCGCACGTCATTGTTCAATCGATCAAACCCAGTCAAAAAACGTTAACGCAAGCTGCATTACTAGCTGCGTACTTCTCTAAAGGTCGCGAATCATCCAACGTTCCCGTTGACTATACCTTAGTTAAACACGTTAAAAAGCCAAACGGTGGTAAACCAGGCTTCGTAATCTATCGTCATCAACACACCCTATTTGTAACGCCGAAAGCATCCGTCATTAAACACTTACGGCAGAATAAATAACAACTAAATAACCGTAAAAATAAATCCTGTTTTGATTATCAATATCAAAACGGGATTTTAGTTTAGTTCAATTAAAGTAACGTTAATCTTGCACCCACGGCATGATTATTATTAAACTTCGGCTTTAGATGAGGCTTAACAACCGACAATTGTTTAAACGGAAACGTATCGGTCATTTTAGCAGGCAAAACTTTAAGTCGTTTGAAGATGCTGACAAACTGAGCAGGCGTTAGTTGATGAGTATATAACTGAATCAAAGCTCTGATCCAGTTAACGTTAGAAATTTGATTTAAGAAGACGGTTTCAGTGGTTCGCAACGGTCGAATTCCTACTAACGAATAACCATTTGGACCGGTCTTAAATAAGACCTGGACCAAGCCCTTCCAATTCGATTGATTAATGACGTGGATCGCCTGATGTTTTAAGGTATGGAGCAATTTGTCATCGTTAATCTGAAACGGCTTGATCTCGTTGACGTATTTAAGTTCCGAATGGAACCGGCTAATTAATTTCATCGGTGTAATCAACTGTTGCTGGTGCGTTGAAACGAAGAAGTCTAAGCCGACACTAGCTCGTTTCGGGATCGTGACACCGGTCTTCTGGTCAGGCGGTAAAATAATGGCTTGATCTGGGAAACGCCGGGTCAACTGGCGAAGTAAAAAGTGACGGTTCCCTGGAACCACGATCAACTGGGGCTTTTCCAGATGAATAATATCGGTGATGTTACCAAGCTGAACGGGCTCGATATATTGCTTATCACTAATGCGTGGGATTAAGGAAACAGCATTTGGATTGTTATTAATAATGATTGTCTTGAAGCCGAGTTTATGCATCTGAATTAGAGTTTCAGCGGTGTAATAATCAGCCGATGTATTTGGTCCTAACTGATTACCGCCTCGACCGATGACCAATGCCGACCGATCTGACAACTGAGCAGATTCATTCTCGTGCTCATAGCTACTGTAATAAGTCCGGGTGTGCTGAATAAATTCACCGGCCGACGGTTCAATCTGTTTATAGGTGGGTCTAGTTTCGCCCTTCTGGTCAGCATCCCGAATCTGAGCTAGCGACTGATTCCAGGTTTCAGCCAACATCCCGTCACCAAAGCCACTTTCGTGAGCTCGTTTGATGGTGTCGATATTGCCCGGCTTATTTAGAATGTTCTTTTCAACGGCCAAGAGTCGTTTTAACTTATAAAAGTAAAACGGCTGGATCTTAGTTAATTCCGCTAGGTCATGAACCGGATAATGACGACGTAACGCTTCAATCAAAACTAAGATTCGACTGGCTTGCGGGTGAATCAACTGATCAATTAATTCATCATCCGACATGTTACGCCGGTTTGGTAGAACATCTTTTGGACTGAACTGTGAACTCCGTAAGGCTTTCAGTAATGCTTCTTCGATCGTCCGACCAACCCCAATTGATGAGCCAACGGACTGCATTAAACTTCCTAAATGCTGATCGGAAGTCTTGATGTCTTTGAATTGCCATAACGGAATCTTAACTAAAACGTGATCTAATGATGGTTCCAAGCACTTTGTCTTCGGATCATACTCGTTCGATAACTTAAGCGTCGAAAAATTCTGTCCCATTAGAAAATCCGTATAGACTTCTAACAACGGATACTCAGAAGCTTTACATGATAAAGCAACGGCACGGGTATAATACGGAACGACTTTGGTAATGAAATAGTAGTTTCCACTGCGGTTAAATGCGAACTGAACCCCACAGAATCCGTTAATATCTAGTGTGTCCATAATCTTTAACGTTGCGTTGCGTAACCGCTGGTATTGCGGATCAGTTAAGGTTTGAATCGGTGTGATGGTTAATGAGTCACCGGGATGAATCCCGAAAGCATCGATGTCTTCAATACTGTTAATAATCATCCGGGTTCCCTGGTCATCTCTAACACCGATCATACTGAATTCCTGGTATCCGGTGATATCAGGTTCGATGATACATTTATTAATTTCGGAATCATTAAGGTACTTTTTAAGGTTAACCCTTAACTTTTCGGGATCTTTACAGATTCGACGGCGAATTCGATAGCGTGGTGAGAGCGATTTGATCATGACGGGATAGCCAATTTTATCAGCAATTAATTCAGCATCCTGAAATGATGATACAATCGTTGAAGTGATCGTGGGTTCATTACAGTCATGAACCACTTCGCCAAAACGGAGCGGATTACTAACTAATTTAAGGGCTTCATCAGAAATTCCCACGATCTTAACGTGATATTTGGTTAAAACGCCACGTGCTAACAAGAACTGGGTGATTTTAACGGCTCGTTTTCCACCTAACGTAGGTAAGATTGAATCCGGACGGGCTTTTTTAATGGCCTGGATAACGTTATGAATCGTGATTTTATTAATAAAGACCTGAGACTTATCTAATAAACTTAAGGTTACTGAAAATGCGTTGTCATCAATTACGAATGGTGTAACGTGATGCTTAATTAACTGGGTAATAATCTGAAAACTCGCCGCATCGGATTCATTTTCGTTACCGATGGACGAGGGGCCACTACCAATGATTAAAATTTTCGAATTAGCAGCATTCATTGGTGTCATCTCTTACTTCTGAATGAATGAACGTTTTCAAGAAATTCATCGTATAATTCGGAACTGTCTTTCGGTCCAGGACCACCATTCGGATTAAACTGAACGGAGAATGCGGGATAATCCTGATGATGAAGGCCCTGAATGGAATGATTAATCAAATCAATGTAAGTTACGAATAACGGGGTGTGTCTTAACGACAACGTTGCGATTTGGTAACCCTGATTCTGGGAAACGTGGACCACCTGACCAGTAATAATTCGTTTAACGGGATGATTACTACCAAAATATCCAGCTGGCATGCGACAGGTCTTCGCCCCGTTAGCTCGAGCAAATAACTCATGGCCAAGACCAATTGCAAATAACGGAATTCTGGCCTGGACTTTCTGAATCATCTTTAATACTGATCTAGGAACGTTTTCAGGTGAACCAGGTCCGGTTGATAGAACCACTCCGTCAGGATCTAAATTAAAAATCTGTTGCGCAGTAGTATCCCAAGGAACCACGGTGACGTTACATTGTCGCTGAGTTAACGCACCTAATAAATTACTCTTTAAACCAAAGTCAACGACCAGAATATTATACCCAGTCCCTGGATCTTGGTAAGCTTTCGGTGTTGCAACTTGGGCGACCTGCTGATGGTTAATAACGGTCGCATGCAGTTGGTCAAAGGCATGTTTATCATTAACGTCAACGATACTGGCCATCATTGAACCGTGCTTCTGAATGTGTTTGGTGATTTCACGAGTATCTAAGCCACAGATCCCAGGAATGTTGTTTTGTTTCATAAATTCATCCAGGGATAAACGGTGGTTTCGGTTAGTGGAAATATTAGCGTATTCACGAACGATGATCCCTTTGGTATGGGGCTGAATCGACTCGTAGCTTTTATCATTAATTCCGGTGTTACCAACTGACGGTTGAGTAAAAACAATAATTTGGCCATAATAAGCCGGGTTAGTCATTGATTCTTGATAACCTAGCATGTTTGAATTAATGGCCAATTCACCTGTTGTCGTGGCGTCTGAGCCAAAGCCGTAGCCACGATAAGAAGTCCCGTCAGCTAAAATCAGGTATCGATAGCCCATCATAACGATCACCTACATTAATGAATGATTTCAACGGCATCCCGATGATCCTTTTCCATTACGGAAACTCGAATCCGTTCTTTTCTGGAACTAGGAATGTTTTTACCAACGAAGTCAGCACGGATTGGTAATTCACGATGGCCACGATCAACCAGAACGGCTAAACGAACGGTTCGGGGCCGGCCCAATTCGGATAAGGCACTTAAGGCCGCTTTAACGGTTCGGCCGGTATATAAAACGTCATCAACTAAAACGACGTTCTTCTTTTCGATGGAAACCGACTTATTATCAGGGACGACGTTAGGATCCTTATGGGAGCTATCGTGATCAATATCGTCACGATATTTAGTGACGTCAAGGCTGGTAACCGGAACTTTAGCCTTTTCGAGCCGATCAAGACGCTTGGCGATTCGCTTAGCTAAGTAAACACCGCGAGTCTTGATACCAATTATCATTAGGTCTTTAATCCCTTTATTACGTTCGATAATTTCGTACGTAATTCGAGTTAAAGCTCGTTGCATAGCCATTTTATCCATAATTAATTTCCGCATTCTGCTACCTCCGTTTTTAGATTGAATTCGTCAGAATTAATAATTCTGCTTACCACAATACTTCTGTCGTCTTAACTTGTCTAATACCTGTCGAAAAATTACTGGCATTTGCACAGTAAAAATTAGTAACTTTCCGGTTCGGGGATGATGAAAGCCCAATTTCCAAGCGTGAAGAAACTGACCATGGCCCTTGATCGTTTTGCGAGGTCCATATAACGGGTCGCCAACTAACGGATGACCAATGTACTTCATATGAACTCGGATTTGGTGAGTCCGACCAGTTTCTAGCCGGCAAGCAATCAACGTGTACTTACCGAATCGTTCCAGAACTTTATAATGCGTTACGGCATGCCGACCGTCACTAACGACGGCCTGTTTTTTACGATTCCGTCTAGACCGTCCCAGTGGCGCATCAACGGTGCCACCCTTTTCTTTAATGTTACCGTGCACTAGGGCAATATATTCACGGACGTTGGTCTTATGACGAAGCTGATCAGATAACGAATAATGAGCAAGATTGTTTTTAGCCACCATTAATAAACCTGACGTATCTTTATCGATTCGGTGAACGATTCCAGGTCGATACGTTCCGTTAATGTTGGATAGTGGTGTGTGATATAGTAACGCGTTAACTAAGGTATGATCCGGATGTCCTGGAGCGGGATGGACGACCATCCCCTGTGGCTTATTAACCACCAAGACGTCGCGATCTTCATAGATAATGTCTAACGGGATCTTTTCGGGAACCAGACTTAGTTTTTTAGGTGCCGGAATCTTCACGGTAATTTTGTCATGAGCTTTAACCTTATACTTCGGTTTGGTCAACTTACCGTTGACCCAAACTAGGTGCTTGTCGATTAACTTCTTAATTCGGGATCGGCTCAACTTACTGATCATTTCGGAAACGACTTTATCAATTCGGCCCCGTTGAGTTGTAATTACTAAGTGCTTAATCGTCATTTAATCACGTTTCCTTAAGGGTTTATTAAAGCCAATCAGGATCATTAACAGGATTACACCAACCGTTAATGCTGAATCGGCAACGTTAAAGATCGGAAAGTTGATAAAATCGGTCTGGATCATGTCAATTACGTAACCATGAACGATTCGGCTGATTAAATTACCGCAAGCGCCGGCGATAAACAACGTAATGGCCGTTTCGTAACCAAAGTCGTAACGGCATTTCCATAGATAATAGCCTGCGATAGCAATTGCAACAATCCCGATGATTACGAAGAACCCCCGACTACCGGTGAACATACTCCATGCGGCACCGGTATTTTTAACGTTCGTAATTGATAAAAAATCTGGAATAAATTCATGTTCACTTAAAGTTTTGATATTATTTACGATCCAGAATTTTGAAAACTGATCAGCACCTAAAATCGCAATAAATAAAATGATTGCGTAGTAGATCCACATAAATTATCTGTTCACCGCTTTTATAATTTGATTGATCTTCTTAAGATCTCTAGGAAATAAACTGTACTGGTATTTCTTACCATTCTTTTCAATTGTCATGGTGTACTTACTGAATGAAACACGGTCCGAATTGTGATCAATGTTAAATCGACGCCACTGACGACCAAACATATTTTTAATAATAATGGTTGATCCAGCAATGATTAAGCGTCGGTTAAGGAATTCTAATCCAGCGATGATAAAGAAAGCGATAAAAAAGGTAATCGTAATCCACTGGACATGAGTAACCTCTAACCAAAAGATGATCCCCGTTAAGAGGACCACGAATGTCCAGCACCAGTCAATCGTGCTGAAGATTGGACTAGGCTGATAATAAAAATGATGCTGTTTCATAATTATAATGATCCTTCTTTAAAAACTTAATCGTTGAACCGAAAGTATTTCTTGATTGGTTTTTCATAATAATCAAAATTAATCACAGGATCGGTTAAAATCATTTGAGCCAAGAATTTACCGATGATAGGACCGGTCGTTAATCCGGATGAACCTAGACCGCCACCGGTTAACAGATCAGGATGTTGTGGAATTGCACCAAAGAACGGTCCGTAATCACCAGTGTAACCACGAGTACCGGTGCGCACTTGATCAATGTCATC
The DNA here is from genome assembly GCF_004359375.1 of Acetilactobacillus jinshanensis. Classification (NCBI taxonomy): domain Bacteria; kingdom Bacillati; phylum Bacillota; class Bacilli; order Lactobacillales; family Lactobacillaceae; genus Acetilactobacillus; species Acetilactobacillus jinshanensis. The sequence goes on from NZ_CP034726.1 coordinate 1,123,367, forward strand.
AGGTGTTACATGGTCCACTAACTTCTGAGCACTGCTTAGTAACTTAAGTGCGTTCGTATGGTTAGGTCTTAAATCAAAGCCCATCTGGTCCTCATGAGTAGCCCCAATTACTAATTGACCATGACCAAACGGTAAGAAATCATACTCACCTTCGGGCATTAATACCGGCATGTTTTCTTTTTCAGGAGTATCACGAACGTGAACCCTGATCAATTGACCCTTTTGTGGGCGAATGTCAGCTTTAATCCCTAAGGGTAATAAGGTCTTTCTGATCCAAGCCCCGGTAGCGACCACGATTTTACTGAATTTATAATCATGATCAGTGGTCTTCAGTTCATGATCATTTACCATTTGGACATTTTTTGGAATCACCGCTAAATTACGTTTTTGAGCAATCTTGATTAGATGTTCAGATAACTTTTGACCGTTTATTCGAGCACCACCGGTTACCATTACACCAGGCTGAGAATGATCCAAAACGGGGATTTGATCTTTGACCTGTTGAGCTGTTAACTTTCGGATCTGACCCATAGTTGGCGCATTAACTTTGCGCTGAATTGCTAATTGATATACTGCGTTAACAGCATCATCAGTACTTCTCGTAATGATGCCACCGGACTGATTATATTCGTTAGCGGGCATTGCCGTTGTTTTTGCCAATTTTGGTAACAACTGAGCGCCAGCCCGTGCCAAATGATACCATTGCTTATTTCGTCGTTTTGATAACCATGGGCAGATAATTCCAGCCGCAGCTTTGGTGGCCTGACCATGACCATCATCAAACATGGTGACTTCAATTTCCTGATGGCCTTTTAATTGACTCAAGTAATAAGCAACGGTCGAACCAACGATGCCACCGCCGATAATCGCAATTTTAGTCTTCATGTAAAAAGCTCCTCAAATTAATGCTTACCGTGATAATTGTTGGTGCTCCAGAACTGGAAATAATCAGTTCTTAACGAACCATTATAAAGCTTTCGTCGCTTCGTGGCTCGTTGACCGTAATAATGTTCAAAATTAAGGTCACTGCTTAAGAAATACTTTGACCAACTAGTCATCGGTTTAAAGACGTTCCCTAAGGTTCGGTATAGCTTATGAACTTCAGCCGGCGTTTCCATTCGTTGACCATATGGTGGGTTAGAAACTACTACGCCATCGGTTAAATCAGTCTTAAAATCTTTAACGTCAAGTTGCTGAATGTGTAAGTCATCTAATAATCCCGCTTCAGCAGAATTAATTTTGACGGCGTTAACCATCTTCGGATCAATATCTGACGCAAAAATTTGAACAGGCTGCTTAGGTTTAGCTGCGGCTTTAGCTTGTTCACGAATTTCTTCAATTCGTTTTGGATTAATCCATTCCCACTTTTCAAAAGTGAAATGACGGTTTAATCCTGGGGCCATGTGCTTACCCATTAACGCAGCTTCAATCGGAATCGTTCCGGATCCACACATTGGATCAACGAACGGCATTGTTTTAGAATGCCAGTCGGTCAATTCAATTAATGCAGCAGCCATGTTTTCCTTCAACGGTGCGGGCCCTTTTAAGATCTTATAGCCTCGTTTAAAAAGACTGGGACCGGTGGTATCCAACGTCAGACGAACCATATTTTTACGAACGGATACTTCTAACGGGTATACGGGACCCGTTTCTGGTAGACGGCTTCGACGGTGGTAGACATGACCGATTTTTTTAGCAATGGCCTTTTTAACTACCGCCTGAACGTCAGGGGTACTGTGTAACTGTGATTTAACAGAAACTCCTTCAACCGGGAATGTCGCATTCATTGGTAGATAACGATCCCAGGCTAAGCTATAAGTTTTATTAAATAATTCATCAAATGTCTTAGCTGGAAATTCACCAATTAAGATTTTGACTCGATCAGCGGCTCGTAACCATAGATTAGTTTTGACGACGTCATCTAACGTTCCATCAAATAAAACTCGGCCATTTTGAATTTGAGTTTGATAGCCTAATTGCTGAAGTTCCTTACCAACGACGGATTCAATTCCAGCAGCTGCTGTAGCAACGAGATGAAATTTTTGCACCGATTTTCACCTTACGATCTAATTTTTTAAATATTTAATCGACTTAACAAAAAAGGTGAGAGCATAAGCCCTCACCCTTTCCTGATGACATAAATTCCTATAAGCCACGTTTCGTACTCACATGAAATGTCAGGTCAAATCATATGAGCAGTAATCATCTATCTATCGCATCATAAATATGATGCGGTCCCCACGCTTGGTTCATTTTCCGTGCGTGAAGCTCCTCTACCGAAAATTTGAGTTCTCCGCTCGAGGGGTTTACCGCGTTCCATTCGATTGGATTTCTCCAATGTTTCGTCACTGTGGCACTTTTCAGGAGTATTAAAGCATAGCAGAACCTTAGCTTGTTTCTCCGCCGTAGTCACTAATAAAAGTGATTCACCGGTTTATTTTTTCACCGATCACGAACACTACAAGCATCTCAGCTTGTGCGAGAGTGGACTTTCCTCACCCAGCAAAAGCTAGGCGCGATTACTCAGAATTTATGCCTATGTATTAATTTAATTTATCTTAAAATTGGTCAGAATTATGATTTTGATTCATGTTTGAACCAAAAACGTGATTTTCTAAATTAGATAACCGCTTTAAGATATTAATATAAGTAGCGTTATCAGGCTGAGCCGCAGAACTCTGTGGCTGACGATCCTGATTTTGATCCCGCGTTTGAGCCATTTGAGGGGAAGCTACGTTATTATTAACGGTAGCTCCAGACTTAGTTAACTGATCAACCTTAGTTCGTAATTGATCATTTTCGTCTTGTAATTGTTGAATCGTCTTATCAAAAGTTTCGTAATCACGAATAACCATATCCAAGAAGCTATCAACATCGGTAGGATCATAACCCCTCATTTTTTGTTTAAAATCTTTTTGGAGAATATCTTTTGGAGTAAAATGAATCTTTCCCATATCTAATTACACCTCAACTCAAACACGTTTAGAACAACGCCTATTATAACAAATGTTGCTTATGTTGCAAATCTTTTTTGTGATTTTCTCGATAAACTATCTCATATTCATTCGCAGCGTCCTGTAAATCATCCATGGTAATCGTGGTCACAGGATAATTATGCCGCTTAGCATACCTTTGAATCTGGGCATAGTCATACTTGGTCTTCCCAGGATACTCAGGGTCATAGATCAAAAGTGCCGCATCGGTATGGGTCAGCATGAAATTTTGATAATTAAAAAGTTGCTGTGGTGATGAATAATCTGAGTTATTGACTGGACGCGAAAAGTCAGCCCTTTTAATCGTTTGCTTCATTCGAAGCTGATTCCGATCGTTCCAATGCTGACCAAAATTGGTGAACGGCAGCATTACCGCAATCTGGTATTCATGCGTATACTTCTTTTTTAATTTTGAAGCAACGTCAACAAACCACTGTTCAACACCTAGTTGAGCACCCGTAATGAACCAGGTGAAACCATTGATCACGGCTTGTGAGATCTGATCCTTTAGGACTGATTTGATTATCTTTACTTTTGGATCGTCATCCTTGAAAACGCCTAATTCATAACTGCGGTATCCAGTCACCCATAATCTTTTCACATCATCATCAGCTTTCTACATATATTATAATGATAAACCAGTTTCCATATTATTTGGACACTTGGTATAATGTTTTTAAATAGACCTTTATAAACTCCATATAAGAAGATGACAATAACGAAAATTAATTATCCGAATGGAATGGGTTATTCTCGTTATCATCCCCAGCATCTTAATCATAAACATCGTTTGACGACCTTTGGTGATCGTGGGATGTCGCTTGAACATGAAATCAACAAGAGTAACGCCTACTACCTCGCCAAAGGAATCGCCGTGGTTCACAAAAAGCCCACTCCGATTTCGATCGTTAAGGTTGATTACCCAAAACGAAGTGCCGCCGTTATTCGAGAAGCGTACTTTAGTAAGGCTTCAACAACTGATTACAACGGTGTCTATAAAGGGCATTACATTGATTTCGATGCTAAGGAAACTAAGAACAAAACTGCGTTTCCGCTCCGCAATTTTCACCGTCATCAGGTTGAACATATGCGTGAATGTGTTCGCCAGGGTGGAATTTGTTTCGGCCTTATTAAATTCGTAAAAACTAACGAAATTTACGTCTTTAAAGCAACTGATTTGTTTTCTTATTGGGACGCCCAATATCATGGCGGCCGAAAATCAATTCCAAAAAAGGTGATTGACCAGCGAGGTTACAAGATCCCCTATCGGCTTGAACCTCTCATACCGTATTTAGATGGTGTTAATAAAATTATTCATATCTAATTTGTCTAAACAGACAAAAAAGGAGATCCATTTTATATGAAACCTGAAACGAGAGTTCAGGCGCGTGAGATGGCTGAAGAGTCAGACCACAAACCTAAACTGTTTAAAAAGATCTTTCTGGGTATTCTAGCGGTCATCGTTTTGTTCTTGATCCTGGGTACTTGTTTGTTCTTTTTCTATGTTGCAAGCGCACCTAAAGTCACTACGGCCGCCCTATCTAGTAATAATTCGACTAAGATTTACGACGCCAACGGTCACATTATTTCACGCTTAGGTGCCCAAAATCGACAGTATGCATCCGCTAAACAAATTCCTAAACAGTTAAAGGATGCGATTACTTCAACTGAAGATCGTCACTTCTATAAAAATCATGGTGTCGATCCAGTTCGTACCGCTAAAGCCGCTTTTGCTGATTTAACCGGTTCAAAGTTAGGTTTGCAAGGTGGTAGTACGTTAACTCAGCAGTTGGTTAAATTATCTGTATTCTCAACTGCCGCTTCAGACCGAACGTTAAAACGTAAGGCCCAAGAAGCTTGGTTAGCCCTAAAGGTTGATCACCGTTATCCAAAATATAAGATCATGGAATACTACGTTAACAAGGTCTACATGGGTAACAACGCCTACGGAATGAAGACTGCTGCCGAATTCTACTACAACAAACCGCTTAATAAGTTGAACCTTCCAGAAACGGCTCTGCTTGCCGGGATGCCACAGTCACCATCTTTGTATAATCCATATGTTTATCCAAAGTACGCTACTCAGCGTCGTAACCGAGTTTTGATCTCAATGTATAATAATCATAAGATCAGTAAGACTCAGGAACGCCAAGCTGCCGCCACACCGATCAAACAAGGATTAGCTAAGACTCATCCAAACGCCAATATCAATGATAAGCATGAAAAAGTTATCGATGCCTACTTAAAGCAGACCATTCAGGAATTACAGGCTCACAAATATAAGTTACATTCCGGTTTAAAGGTCTACACCAATTTGAACTATGCCGACCAGAAGAAACTTTATAATTTAGCCAATAAGAATGGCGGTAAAGTTGGCTTTCCTAACAATGCATTCCAGATTGGAGCGGCTATGGTTGACGCCAAGAACGGTAAGATCAACGCCATGTTAGGTGGCCGTAAGCAGACCGTTCCGTTTGGCTTTAACCGTGCCGTTCGTACCGACCGTTCCAGTGGTTCCACAATGAAGCCGTTAATGGACTATGGCCCTGCAATTCAATATGATTACTTCCCAACTTATCAACCTGTTCAAGATACGCCATATACGTACCCTGGCACTGACATTAAATTAAAGGACTTTGATGATAAGTACGAAGGTAACATTACGATGCGCCGAGCCTTAGTTGAATCTCGTAACATTCCAGCCATCAGAACGCTTCATCACGTTGGAATTGGCCACGCCACTAAGTTCTTAAAAGGCTTAGGGATGACGTTCAACCAAAAGCTACAGTTACAAAACGGGATTGGTGCTTACATTTCACCATTACAGGAAGCCGCTGCCTACTCAGCATTCTCTAACGGTGGAATCTATCACCGTCCATACACTATCAACAAAGTTGTTGAACCCGATGGTCAGGCTCATCATTTTAAGAGTCATGGGCACCGCGCAATGTCACCAGCAACCGCCTTTATGATGACTAATATGCTTAAAGGTGTCATCACCGATCCTAAAGGTTCTGGTACCGCCGCTAAGATTAATGGCTTAAACGAAGCTGGTAAGACTGGTACTACTCAATACCCATCCAGTTTCCATGGCAGTCTTCCTGGTTATGCCGCAATGGATTCATGGTTCACCGGTTATACCAAGAACTATGCCCTATCGATCTGGACCGGTTATGATCATCAGATGAAACCAGGTCATTACGTTAGCGGTTCGGAAGTCAATATTGCCCAAAACTTCTATAAGTACGCAATGCAATACGCTCAGCGTAACAAGCCGAACGAAGACTGGACTCAACCAAGCGACGTTGGCAGTATCCAGCGTGATGGCCGAACCGAATACTATGTAGTTGGTCATCCTGGTGATGCTCAAGCTAAGACTAATGATTCGTCTAGTAAGGCCGCTAAGACCAGTGATACTAACAAAGATAAGAAAGATAATTCTAGAAACTCTGATTCTAGTTCTTCCAGTTCAACTGAAAACCATAAGACTTCTTCTGGTAACAACGGTTCTGGAAATAATGATAAATCAAGTTCTAGTAAGTCTAACGATACTGACGTACCGAAGGGTAAAGCTTCAACAAACAGTACCCAGAATTCAAGTCAGCCTCAAGCTAAGAACAGTCAAAACAGCAATGCTTCTAGCACGTCACAACCAAGTTAAGATTTGTTGAATGATAATAAAAAATGCCAGCTAACTTAATTGTTAGCTGGCATTTTATTTTACTTTGATATAGAAATTAAATCTTAAAGATTGGAATATCGGGACCCTTTTGATCATTAGTGGGATGATTGTTGAGACGATGCTGATTCTTTTCCTGATTAATAGCGTTCTGTAACGCCTGCGGAGTCCGAATGTTACGATTTTCCCAACTGTTAAGAATTCGATCAATGTAGCGGAGGTTATAGACCTGACTTAAAACGGCTTCCCGTAAAGCTAACACAATCATTTTTGGTGAATAATGATCATCAGTCATCCAACCATCGATCGTCTGCGCTTCCATCGGTGACAGGTCACGCCCAAATTCTTTAGCAATCGTCCTAAAAACTTGGTCTCGGGCGGAAACGGTAACTGAATTAGTGTTAGTCCGGCTAATATTGTTTAGCGACCAGTTTTCATTATTATCCTGATTGCTATGACTTAATTGATCTAGTTTCTGGTACATCAAAGAAAAGTCATAGGCATCCGTTTCATGATGATCTTCATCTTGAGTAGTGTTGATCGTCATTAACTTCTTTTGGATCAGTTTGTGTAAAATCTCATAAACCTGATTTTTAGAAAATCCAGTGGACTTAATCAATGAATTGACGTCCGGGAACTTAATTCCTTCGTCGGAGTAACGTTTAATCTGTAAATACATTACTAATTCATTAGGGTTCATATTCAGTTTCGTAAAGTTGGAAAGTAGATAATTGGAAATGGTCGTCTGGCCGTTCTCAATTAATTTAAGCGCAAATGAATCCATGTTAATCCCTTCTCATCCGTGATGTTGGGTACAAAAAAGAGCAGCTATAAAACGGCCGCCCTTTTTTATAAAATTAATGATTTTTATGGGTGTAAACGATTTAGAAGACGTGGGAATGGAATACATTCACGAACGTGGTCTTCTAACGTAATCCAGGTTAAGAATCGTTCTAAGCCCATTCCGAATCCGGAATGCGGAACACTGCCGTACTTACGTAAGTCTAAATACCAGTCATAAGACTTTTCGTTTAAGCCATACTTCTTAATCTGTTTCTTTAAGTAGTTATAGTCAGTAGCACGTTCAGAGCCACCGATAATTTCACCATAACCTTCAGGTGCTAATAAGTCGGCACAGATTACTAACTTATCATCATCCGGATCAGGCTTCATGTAGAACGGCTTAGCGGACTTAGGATAGTTCATAACAAAGACCGGTCGTTTGTATTGATCAGCTAAGAATGATTCTTCTGGAGAACCAAAACCATTACCCCACTTAAAGTCCAAGCCACCTTTATGAAGCATCTTAACGGCTTCATTATAGGTGATACGAGGATAAGGTAACTTAGTATAAGCCTTTAAAGTATCAACGTTACGACCTAATAACTTTAATTCGTACTGACAGTTATCAATGATACTTTGGACTAAGTATGCGATGTACTGTTCTTGAATCTTTAAACTTTGATCCTGATGACAAAATGCCATTTCTGGTTCGATCATCCAGAATTCAGTTAAATGACGACGGGTCTTTGATTTTTCAGCTCGGAATGTCGGGCCAAATGAATAGACACGACCGAATGCTTCAGCGCCGGCTTCTTCATATAACTGACCACTTTGGGATAAGTAAGCATCGTGATCAAAGTATTCAGTATGGAATAAATGAGTAGTACCTTCAGGTGCGTTAGCGGTAAAGATTGGAGCGTCAAATTGAACAAAGCCGTGTTTGTGGAAGAAACGATACGTAGCACGTTTAACTTCGTCTCGAATCTTTAAAACGGCAAATGGACGACGGGATCTGATCCATAAATGACGATGATCCAAAAGGAAGTCAATCCCATGATCCTTTGGTGTGATCGGGTAATTTTCAGCCTTTTGAATTACATCGATGTCCTTGACCTGCATTTCGTAACCGAAGTGAGATCTCTTATCTTCATCGATCGTACCCGTTACCCACATACTAGTTTCTTGACCGATATGTTTAGCAACGTCCATTAATTTAGCGGAAACGTTTTTCTGGTTAACGACTCCCTGGAAGAAAGCAGTTCCATCACGTAACTGTAAGAATACAATCTTTCCACTTGATCTTCTATCTGTTAGCCAAACACCAATTTTGACGGTTTCGCCAACATGATCTTTAGCGTCTGCAATATGAATTTGTTTCAATTCGGGTTCCCTCCAATACTTAGTGCTTTAAGTATAACATTTCTAAAGTTTTCTTTATACATTAGTTATAAGCTGTAGTGATTTACCGGTGCTGTATTTAAAAGTATGGTAGCAAAGTTGTTTATTATGATTTTCATAGCTAGCGATCCATACGGTTTTACCATTAAAGATCGCTGGTGCGACACTAATGATTTTACGGGCGTGATCCTGAACCCTAACTCGATTCATAATTGCTGATCGACTAACCCCGCTGTTAATTGAAACGGTACGCACTAATTTATGGTGCTTATTCATAATCACGTACATCTTTTTATCACGCTTGTTGGGTCCACCAATGGTGTAATACGTATGATTAAGATCACTCATGTAAAAACTGTTAGCACGTTTAATGCCTTCAGTTTTCTGAGCGGTATTAAATGATTGGACCCGAGCTTGACGCATCGGTCGCTGAGCGATAAACAGCATAATGATTAAGCCGATGATGATGACTAAAACAACGATGGAGATTGACTTTAATAATTTTCGGTCACGCTGTTTACGCAACGTTTCCGCTTGCATAATTCTCACGATGAACTTCCTTAAATAACATGATTTAGTGCCGATAAAAATATTATATCAAATCTGGGTTAAAATTACCCATTAAATTTGACCTTCCGCTGATTAATTATAACGCCCTGTGGCAATGCTCGGGCAAACTGCTTAAAGTACGGATGATTCAAAATTCGGCCGTCAAAAATTACGAGCCTGTTTTTATGAGTCGGCAGATAATTCAAGCTCCGTTTAATAATTAAAATTATTTCTGGTAACTGCATCAGACGTTTCACGTCTTGATGTGACTGCTTAATTTGATGGACCTTAGCTTTGTAATACATGTTCTCGTTCGTATCCAACGGTAAATCCGCAATGATTAACTCACCGAATTCCTTGGGGTAATTAAAATTTAACTGGTTAAACCAGGTCAAGTTAGTGAACACGATTGCTCTCTGAGCGTTGGTCAAGCGTTTCAAGATCCGTTTCTTGCTGCCGTTGATTCCAAGTGCATAGACGGGTTCTTCGACTTGATCAACGTCCGTCAAAACGTTGAAAGTTCCGGTCATTAACTTTAGAGATGAAAAACCAACTAATAATCGCTGGGGTTTCTTGCTGGCTTTCGCCAATATTAATGTTGCTAGAGCTTTACAATATTGATCCGGCTGATGAAATAATGACGAAGTCTGGTAGACGTTAATAGCAGGCTTCGCTTCACTGATCTTGTCTAAATCTGATTTCTGACGAGTATTAGATAACGGTAGTTTCATCCTGGAATTAGTGAGCTTAGCGCCGTTTACCATCAACGCATGATCCGTAAAAATCATTGGTCTGAAGTATTGGTACAAGTCTTTTTCCAAATGATTGCCGATACTGATTAGGCCACCCTTTAAATAACATGACGCTACATTGTGAGGCTCGTTAGTGATGGCTTTAAAGATACAGTTTTCGGGATGAGACTGGATTTGATCGATGATGGCGTTGAACATATCTTTAGCGTTAATTAACATGCTGACGTGGTGGTAATAGTTATCCATTTCAAGGCGGTTAATCCGGCGATAACTGCGCTTTCCACTCATGTCCTGGAAGTAATTGGTAATCTTCTTGATGATGTTAATATCGTGATTCAAAACCTGAAAATTAGGGTTTTCCTTATTAATGTATTTTTGAAATTTCTTTAACGACGGCATCGTTAGCATATGTTTACCGACAGGTGTTAATAACCGTCGCTGGAGAAACGTAATTGAGAACCGGTACATGATCTTTTGATAAGCTCGACTTAATTCCGCTAACGCACCCTGGATTAACTTTAATTTGCGTCTAACGGTAAAGTGATTAGGTAAAATATCGTAAAGATTATGGTTATGTGTCTGGTGAAGATCACCCATAATTTTACGAGTCTCAATATTAATTAGATTCAAATTAAAGTTGAAGCGGTACTGGCTAATCTCAGCCTGTGGCAACTTATCAGCTTCATCAATCACCAGATACGGATGTTTACTCAAATGACTGAGTTCTTTAGCGTGGGTACATAGATATGAATGACTGACGATGATGAAATTAACCCGGTGGGCGGCAATTTGATGCTGACGAATAAAGTCCTGGTAATAAAACGGATTGTGACGGTGCTGAGTCTGATCTTGATAATGACGCACTTCATTAAGGTACGGAATCTTTGGGTTAATGTGGAGTTCATTTAAGTCACCGGTTGTCGTAATCGTTAACCAGACTAAAATCATTGCTTTAACGAGCTGGGTCTGATTAGATTTTTCATGAACCCGAAGCGTATTAAAGTACCGGTTTAGATCAATGTAATTAGCACTGTCCTTAATGATTAACTTAGAGACATGGAACGGCAATAAATTATTCAGGGTTGGAATCGTCTGGTCCCATAACTGCTTGCGTAGAAGTTTGGAAGCCGTACTAATGATAACGACCTGGTGCTGATTATGACTTAGGTAAGCTAACGGTAACGTGTAACCAATCTTTCGGCCCATCCCCATCGCAACTTCGAACATCCAGTTACTTGGCTTTTTATCCTTAGTGTAGTTGCGGTAGATTTCGTTCATCATCTTGGCCTGCTGAGGATACCATTCCAATTGACTTTGGTATAACCGAAGTTTTTCAGGCTTAGACGTCGGAAATTTGTAGGTCGTTTTATCGTCATGACGACGGTTAATGTTATTACGTCTTAGGACTAGTCCCCGCTTTACTCTTAAGTATGATGATAACGGTCGGTGAATATCTTTAACTTGTTGAAGGGTGTCCTTAAACATCTCCATCGTGTTCCGTGGCAACTTAGGCTGAATCTTAATGATGCCCTTTAGGGTGTCGTACGGGAGACTTCGTAACCGATTAATTAAAAGAATTAATAAATAAGCCGTTGCGTAGGCGTCACTGCTGGCGGAATGCGGATGTTTATGAATAATATTAAAATAGCTGCTGATTCGACGTAATTGATAACTGGGCAGCGTTGGTAAAAGAATCTGGCTCATCGTGACCGTATCAATTGCCTTGATCTTTAGCTGTGGATAACCAATTTGTTTCAATTCATAATTAAGGAACGGAAAGTCAAAATTGACGTTGTGGGCCACAAATACGGTGTTCTGTAGCATGTGATACAAAAGGCTCGCAATATCTCGAAAACTCGGCGCATTTTTCACCATGGCGTTGGTAATCCCGGTTAATTGTGTAATTCGTTCGGGGATTGCTTTTAGCGGGTTGATTAAAGTTGAGAAAGAATCAATTATTTTTTGGTCTTGAACAAACGTACAACTGAACTGAATAATGCGGTCATCAGCTGATGCGTCGGTTCCGGTCGCTTCAAGGTCGACTACTGAGTAGATAGTCTTTTTATTCATAAACATTCACCAATCTATTATCAAAATTACGTCTATTCCTATCGTACTACACTTTCTTTTAGCTTGAGAAACATTCGGACAAATTATCCAGCGGTGCAATGATACGGGAGTCGTTTCACTAGGTTATACGATGTGATATTATTTAAAATGTCTATCAATTATTGAAAGAATGATATTTTTGTTACACCAAGCGATCGGAAAAAGTCACGCTAAAATCATTTTAATGGGCGAACACAGTGCCGTTTATGGTGAACCTGCTGTGGTATTACCGATTTCAAACGTTGGCATGACCGTTACAATTAAACCAACTTTAAACAATCGAATTTTACAATGTAAATATTTTATTGGTTCAATCGAAAAGGCCCCTTCTAATATGCTGGGTACGCAACGATTGATTCAATCGTTATTAACCCGTTTTCATCAAACTAACGCCACCTTTTCAATGCAAATTGAAAGCACGATTCCGTCTGAACGAGGGATGGGTTCATCGGCTGCGACTGCCGTAGCCGTCACCAGAGCTTTATATAAGTACTTCAAGCAACCGTTGACCCATACTCAGTTATTAAAGGATGCCAACATTGAAGAAAAGATTACGCACGGTAATCCGAGTGGTATGGATGCGGCCACCACTGCCGCTAGTCAACCGGTTTGGTTCACAAAGGGTCAGCCGATTCAATCAACATCGATTAATTTGGATGGCGAATTGGTAATTGCCGATAGTGGTGTTAAAGGTCGAACCGATATTGCCGTTAATTCAGTCCATGAAAAGGTCGTTAACGATCCAACGTTTGGTAAAACTCATATTCAAGGTCTTGGGAGATTAGCCAAAGACGCTAAGCAACGATTAGCTAATAATCAGATCGTTCAACTAGGCCAGGATATGAGTAATGCTCAGTACCACTTGGCTAAATTAGGGGTCAGCTGTGATCCGTTAGATAACCTAATCCATACCGCAAAAGCTAACGGTGCTTACGGTGCTAAACTAACCGGCAGTGGCCTTGGTGGCTGCATGATTGCGTTAGTTAAAGATGATGCCCAAGCTAAAAAAGTTTCGAAAGCGTTACTAAAAGCTGGAGCTGTCGATACCTGGCTTCAGCCTTTTAGTTTGGCTTCGGGAGGTCAGAATGCTTAGTAAAGAGCCAGTCTTAGCACGTGCTCATACGAACATCGCAGTCATTAAATACTGGGGTAAAGCTGACGAAAAGATCATTATTCCACAGAGCAGCAGCCTATCCTTAACGCTAAAGGAATTTTATACAGACACCGCCGTTAAATTCTTAAATGATTTAAAGCAGGATCAAATCAGGATTAATCATCAGCGGATTCCCGTAAGTAAAAAAATCATGGCGGTATTAAATCTAGTCCGTAAACTAGCTAATACTAAAGCTCACGCTGTGGTTAATTCGGTTAATCACGTTCCAACGTCGGCTGGATTAGCGTCATCTGCTTCTGGCTTATCAGCTTTAGCGTTAGCCAGTAGCTATGCTGCCGGGTTACGCTTATCAAAACAGGATCTGTCCCGTTTAGCACGTCATGGTTCTGGTTCGGCATCCCGCTCGATTTTCGGTGGCTGGGTCGAATGGCAACGTGGCCATGACAATCATTCGTCATACGCGTTTCCAATCAAAGACAGTACCTTAAATGATGTTGATATGATTGCGATTATCATTAAAAAGACACCGAAAAAGATTAGCAGTCGTCAAGGAATGCGTCGAAGCGTCAAGACTTCACCCTATTATGGAGCGTGGAAAGAAACGACCGCTAAGGATCTAACGACGGCGGTTAACGCACTTCAAAATGATGATTTTAGGACGTTGGGACATGTTGCAGAAACCAACGCGATGCGCATGCACGCCTTAACACTGAGTGCTGATCCGCCGTTCATGTATTTCAACGGTGACACCATTAAAATTATTGATCTAATTAATGATCTGCAGGCTAAGGGTGTGAATTGTTACTACACGATCGATGCCGGACCGAACGTTAAGGTCATTTGTCAGCATTGTGACAGTTTACGGATTAAACGTTATTTATCGAAATTCTTTAACCCAAATAAAATTGTGATTTCGGGGCCTGGCCCAGGCGCCCATTTAATTCAGAAATAAATTAGAGATTATCAATAGTAGAAAGAAAAGGTCTGATCGTTTGATAAAAGTAATAGCTCCTGGAAAATTGTATATCGCTGGTGAATATGCCGTTGTTGACGGGATGCCGTCAATCGTCGTGGCGTTGAACCAATACATAACGGTTGAAATTTCCGCTGGCCATAAATACGGCAGCATCATTTCTAAACAGTACCAAGCCAGCACCATTTATTGGCGCCGTGAAGGTAACCAAATGATTTTTGATAATCGAGATAATCCATTTCGCTATATTTTATCGGCCATTAAAATTACGGAGCAATATGCAAGATCGTTACACGTTAAGTTAGGCTTATATCACCTTAAAATTGATAGCCAACTTGATAGCCCTGACGGTAAGAAATACGGCTTAGGTTCATCGGCCGCTGTTACCGTAGCTACGATCAACGCTTTATGCGCCTTTTATCACATCCCAATCAATAAGGAACAGCTCTTTAAACTGTCGGCTATCGCCCACTTCTCAGTTCAAGGCAACGGTTCGTTAGGTGACATCGCTGCCAGTGTCTATGGTGGTTGGATTGCTTTCCGGACTTTTGACCATCAATGGTTAAAGATCATGCAGCGAAATTCATCCATTAAAACGTTGATTAATATGCCTTGGCCAAACCTCAAGATTGAACAATTAACGGTTCCAGAAAGTCTTCAACTTTTGATTGGTTGGACCGGCACCCCGGCATCAACCTCGCACTTAGTTGATAAGGTTTCATTAGGTCGAGCTCATAATCCAGAAAAGTATAACCAATTCCTTAAAGCCAGCAAGAAATGCCTAATTAAAATGATTCACGGCTTTCGGGAAGGCTCACTTAAGCTAATCAAGCATGAAATCGCTGTTAACCGAAAATTATTGAATCAATTGGGTGATTTTACCAAGGTTGACATTGAGACCCCACAGTTAAAGAAATTATCAAGAATTGCAATTCACTACGGTGGTTCCGCAAAATCATCTGGAGCCGGCGGTGGTGACTGTGGGATCACAGTTGTTAATCGTCAGTCACCCATTAAGCAGATTTTAGACGAATGGAAACAGAACCACATTCAGCCGTTAAAGTTTAAGGTTACCCAACAATCATCAGGAGTTGTCCATCATGATTAATCAGCATTCTCACCGTAAGGATGAACACGTTTCCTTAGCGGAATATTTTAATCGAGCCAATCATCATGATTACTTTGATCAGTTACGCTTTGTCCATCAAAGTCTCCCAGAAACTGATTATCAACAAATTAATCCTTCGACTAAATTAGGACCATTGACGTTAAAATGGCCCTTTTATATTGAGGCCATGACCGGTGGCAGCCGACAGACTGGACAATTAAACGCCCAATTGGCAAAAATTGCTAAAGCAACTGACTTAGCCATGGCTGTTGGTTCCGAAAGTGTTGCTTTACAGGACCCGAAGTTAATCAAGACTTTTTCGATCGTCCGAAAAGTTAATCCCAAGGGAATCATTTTTGCTAATTTAGGGGCATCCCATTCATATCAAGATGCTCAAAAAGTGATTGACATAATCGATGCGGATGCGTTAGAAATCCACCTTAACGTGCCACAAGAATTAATTATGCCCGAAGGCCACCGCTCTTTTCATTGGTTAAAAAATATTAAATCGGTCGTTAGCAACGTTAAAAAACCGGTGATCATCAAAGAAGTCGGCTTCGGAATGAGTAAAGAAACGCTCAAACAACTTCAGTCAATTGGTGTTAAATACGCTAACGTAAGTGGCCACGGTGGAACTAATTTTGCCAAGATTGAAAACTACCGTCGTCCTGAAAAGGATCTTTCTTATCTTGAGAAATGGGGCCTAACTACTCCAGAATCATTATTTGAGGCTCGTCCGTTTGAACCTGAGATGAAGATCATTGCTTCAGGTGGAATTAAAAATCCGCTTGACATCGCAAAAGCCCTCGCGTTAGGTGCAAGTGCAGTCGGCGTTGCTGGCGTCATCTTGCATTCACTCCTAAGACGAGGACCTGATAAAACGATTCAAATGATTAAAGATTGGCAGCGTGGTCTTAAGATCATTATGACCATGCTAGGATATAAAGATATCGCTCAGTTGCAGCAACAAAGATTACTACTAAGTCCATCTTTAATTAGTTACTTACATCAGCGACATCTAACATACTGATTATCGAACGAGAAAACGGAGCCCTTTCGGGAAGAAATTCTTGATGGTACCCTGAACGACTTTACCAAACGCAATTGGTTGTTTCCAGCAGATTAATTGGTACCAGCCTTTGGGTAACTTCGGATCAACCGGTAACGTGTCACCATGAACGTACTTTTTCCATTCGTCAATGGAAATCGTGACGTGATGTTTAACCTGATCCGGATGTAAAGCCAAGGCTAACGCATATGATGGTTCAAAGCGGTTCTTCTTTAACGTTCCTAAGTGAAGTCCTGGGCTAACGACCTGAAGCTTCTTGAGGTTCGGGATGTCAGGATTATATGCGTATAATTGACGTCCGAATTCAATTAAATTCTTAGGCTGAAAATCAACTAAATCCTTTTTTGCGAATTGATTCCATAGATCACGATCTCGGTGCGGAACATTACTGCGCTGAGTTTTTATTTTCTTTGGGCTGCCTTGGGTACCCTTCTGTAACTTGGCAATGAAGTGCCCTTCACCCTTAACTCGGTTAGGAAAGATTCGAACGGCATTCTTCAATTCAGGATTATGGTTAGCCCACTGTGGCTGGCCACCTAGCATCCCTGGATACTTCTTAACGGGCACCGTCTTAAAATCATAATTATCCAGTAACCACGCAATGACCTGTTCGTCTTCTTCAGGTGCAAAGGTACACGTTGAATAGACCAACGTTCCGCCAGGCTTTAACATCTTAACGGCCTGGTTTAAAATCTTTCGTTGCCGTTCGGCACATTTCTTTGGGTAATCTAATGACCAATATTTAATCGCTTCGGGATTTTTACGGAACATCCCTTCACCAGAGCACGGTGCGTCTACCAAAATTTTGTCAAAGTACCGTTTAAATGATTTCGTCATTTTATGCGGAGGTTCATTTAAGGTCAAAGCGTTAGTAACACCAAAGCGTTCTAAATTACTGGCTAAGACCTTAGCCCGTTTTGGAATGATTTCGTTAGCCACTAGCAAGCCCTGATTATTCATCAAACTAGCTAAATACGTTGTCTTACTCCCTGGTGCAGCACATAAATCTAACACCTTTTCACCAGGCTTCGGATCAACGACCGTCCCAACGTACATGGCGCTTGGTTCCTGATCATAAACAGCACCACTCTGATGATCGACCGTTCGGCCACGAACCTTTCCGTAGTAGCCCCATTTGGCCCATGGAATCGGATCATCCAGCTTTTCTTCAATTGGTGTATGGGCTTTTAACGGGTTAATTCGGAAGCCCTGCGTGGGTTCTCGATCAAAACTTTTAAGAAAAGCTTCGGCATGATCGCCCATTAATTTCTGGTATTTTTGGCAAAATTCTTTCGGTAATTTCACGGTTACCCTCCTAAATGTTTGACACAATCGAAAACATTATTTATGATAATGTTTTTACAAGCGCTATTATAAACTTTCTATTAAACGAGATGATACAGATGAATCGAAAATTAATTATTTTAGACCTAGATGGAACGACTTTAAATTCTGACTCAAAAATTACTGATACCACTCGATACATCATTCAAGAAGCGGCCAGCCTCGGTAACATCGTTAGTATCATCACCGGCAGACCGTACCGAATCGCGATGCCCTTTTACCGGCGACTTGGTTTGACCAGTCCGTTAATCACCTTTAACGGTGGTTTAGGTTTAATCCCCGGCGAAAAGTGGCCAGGAGCCTACCAAATCACTTTTGATCGTCACATCGTTAACACCATTTTTAAACGCCAGCGTGAATTGGGCCTTAATCTAATGGCTGCCGAAGACCGTTCGCATTTAATGGCCAACAAGCCTTCAAATGCTAAATTAGCCCGTGAAACCCTGGATTACTTTCCGTCACGTTTAAAATCGGGTCAGATCTTAACGCAAGATAACATCAACTTCGACCCGGTATGCCTAGCGGTTCAAGTCCAGCCGTTTTGTATGCAATTGGTTACTAAATATCTGCGGACTAATTATAAAGGAATTGTTAAACCGGCCGTCTGGGGTGGCAGTTTAAACGTAATCGAAATCGCAGCGCAGAACGTTACCAAAGTAACCGGAATCAAGAAACTAGCTAAGTATTATCACATCGCCAACAAGGACATCATCGCCTTTGGTGATCAGGATAATGATTACAACACTCTGAAGTTCGTTGGCCATGGAGTCGCCATGAAGAACGGTCTGCCTGATGTTAAGGCCGTCGCTGATGATGTAACTGAATATGATAACGATCATGACGGGGTCGCCCGTTACCTAAAGAGTTATCTCGGTTTACCTTATTAAATATTATTCTTTAAGGACTAAAAATGGTCTTGTGATAATTATTAAATCACAAGGCCATTTTTTGTATTCTAATATTTAATTCCCTTAAAAACCTGAGCCGCTTTAACGGCATTCAACCAGCCTAAGTAGTAATGATTACGTTCCTTAACACTCATCTTGGGCTTAAATTCATCCCGCTTTTCACCGCAGCGCTTAACTTCGTCAAGGTCTTTCCAATATCCAGAAGCAAGACCCGATAGATAAGCGATCCCAAGAGCCGTAACTTCACTGACGACCGCTCGATGAATTGGAATTCCTAATAGATCAGCTTGGAACTGCATTAGGTAATCATTTTTGGTTGCGCCACCATCGACGTTCAGGTTCTTCAAGTCGATATGGGTATCCTTTTGCATGGTTCTTAAAACGTCTTTGGTCTGATAAGCTAAGGAATTTAGAGTTGCTTTAACAAACTCTTCACGGGTTGTCCCCCGAGTTAAGCCAAAGACGGCACCGCGGGTCTGCTGGTTCCAATAAGGAGCACCTAATCCACTGAATGCTGGAACTACGTAGACACCGCAATGATTGGGTGCTTCTCTGGCCATAACTTCGGATTCACCGGGATCGTTAATAATTCGCATCCCATCTTTAAGCCATTGAATTGCGGATCCGGCAACAAAGATACTACCTTCCAAAGCGTAATTCACTTTGCCGTCAAACCCGTAGGCAATCGTTGTGATTAAGCCGTTATCGGATAAAATTGGCTTTTCACCGGTATTCATCATGATAAAAGCACCGGTACCATATGTATTTTTGACCATTCCTGGAGACAAAGCTAGTTGCCCGAATAAAGAAGCCTGCTGATCACCCATAATCCCAGTAATCGGGATCTTTAAGCCTTCAAATGTATAATCACCCGTATGACCGTATAAATGATCAGACGGGTAAACTTTAGGTAACATCTGTGAAGGAATCTTCAGTAGCCGTAATATCTGGGGATCCCACTTCAGCGTATGAATATTAAACATCATGGTTCGACTAGCGTTGGAATAATCCGTAGCGAAAACCTTGCCACCCGTTAAATTCCATAGTAGCCAGGTGTCGACCGTTCCAAACAATAACTTACCAGCTTCGGCATCTTCCCGGGCATTAGGAACGTGATCCAGGATCCATTTTAATTTAGTTGCCGAGAAATAGGAATCAATGATCAGGCCAGTTTTATGGTGGATCATTTTTGAGTAACCAGCCTCTTTAATCTGGTCCGAAATTTTACTGGTCTGCTTAGATTGCCAAACGATTGCTTTGCAGATTGGCTTCCCAGTATCTTTATTCCAGACCACTGCAGTTTCACGTTGATTCGCAATCCCAAGCGATTGAATCTGGTATGGTTCGATATTCTTTTTAATTAACGCTTCGATAAGTGCACTTTCAACATCTTTCCAGATCTCAACGGGATCCTGTTCAACCCAGCCGGGATGTGGGAAGTATTGCTTGATTGATTTTTGACTCATCGACACAATATTACCCTGATGATTAAAAACGATGGCACGGGCGCTAGTTGTCCCCTCATCAATTACCATGATGTAACGTTGTTTATTCATGTTAATTCCTCTTTTTAATTTACTTAACCGCTTCTTTGGTTAACAATGATTACGTAAATCTGGTAAAATACTAGCATGGTTACATATATAAATAAAGAAGGAAACAATATGGACGCTCAAAAATATTCTGCATGTACCAGTATTTTAATTGGTAAAAAGGCTAGTACTGACGGATCTGTAATGATCGGTCGTAACGAAGACGCAAGAGCCGCCTGGCCGAAACATTATATTGTTCATCCGCATCATGAATCAAAATCGAATCCCGTTTTTAAATCATCTGATAATAAATTTAAATTAACGTTACCAAAAGTTCGCTTTAAATATGACGCAACCCCTGAATGGACCAAAAAATATGGTCTGTTTGAAGAAGACGGTATCAACGAATATAACGTTGCCATGAGTGCTACCGAAAGTACTTACAGTAACGAAACCGTCTTGGGCGTTGATCCGTTAGTTAAAGACGGCATTGGTGAAGAAGCCATGATTACGGTCGTCTTGCCATACATTAAAACACCGCGTGAAGGCATCGAACGATTAGGCAAAATCATCGAGAAGTACGGTACCGACGAATCCAACGGTATTTTATTTGCTGATAAGAATTCCGCTTGGTACATGGAAACCGGTGGTGGTCACCAGTGGGTCGCTGAACGGATCCCCGATGATTACTACGCAGTAATCGCTAACCAGTCCGCAATCCAAGATATTGATTTCAACGATCCAAATAACTTTATGTGGGCTCCACACATTCGTGAATTCGTCAATAAGTATCACCTTAACCCAAGTACTCACGGTAACTTCAATTTCCGTCAAATCTTCGGGACGCATACCTTAGCTGATACTTATTACAACACGCCACGGGTTTGGTATGGTCAAAAGATGTTCAATCCTGAAATTCAGCAGGATCCGCAGAGTCAGAACCTGCCATTCATCAGAAAGAGTCATCGTAAATTATCGATTAACGATGCTGAAGCCTTCTTAGCATCCCATTATCAAGGTACTAAGTACGATCCAGTTGGTGAAGGCAAGCCTCAGGATCGAAAACGGTTCCGTCCAATCAGCTTAGCTAAGACTCAAGAATCTCACATCATGCAGATGCGTCCAAATCAGCCAAAGGAAACCACTGGGATCCACTGGTTAGCCATGGGCGTTGCCGCTCAAAGTACCTACGTCCCGTTCTTCAGTGGAATTACCGGAACACCAACCGCTTACCATTACGGTGTCCATGATTACAAGCACAATTCTGCTTACTGGGCCTTTAAATTGGCCGGCATCATGGTCGACAGTCATTACCTACAATTTAATCCGCAGTTAGAAGCTCTTCAGGCTAAACTGAATATTCATTACTTAAACTCCATTAAAGATGTTGATGCTAATGCTAAGCAGTTATCATCAGATCAGCTCGTTAAATTAGTTAATAAAGTTAGTAATGGCGAAGCTAAATTAGCAATCAAAGACTACCGTAAACTCACGGGTCATCTGATAGCTTTAGCAGCCGATTATTCACCGCTAAACTATCACCAGGATCTGAATTTATGATGAGGGATTAATTTGAAAAATAAAGCAACTAAAATTTCGCTTTTCAGCTTTGTCTTAATGGTTTTAATCTCGACTTTCGGCTTCAATAATACCGGGATCGCCTATCGTCAGATGGGCTATTCCAGTATTATCTGGTATCTGTTGATGGCCGTGATTTTCTTTCTCCCCTGTGGACTGATGTTTGCCGAATATGGTTCGGCATTCAAAGACGAACATGGTGGGATCTACTCTTGGTTAAAGGGTTCCGTTGGTGAAAAGACTGCGTTTATCGGGACATTCACCTGGTACGCCTCGTGGATCGTCTGGATGATCTCGATGTCGCCCAAAATCTGGATCCCGTTTTCGACGTTACTATCGGGTCATGACAGTACTCAAACCTGGCACATATTTGATTTAAGTCCGACTGCAACCGTCGGGGTCTTGGCAATCTTATGGATGATACTAGTTACCTGGTGTGATAGCAAGGGCATTAAGTCCATCACCCGAATCTCGTCAATCGGTGGATCGTTCATTGTAATGGTGGTCGTTGTCTTCTGCCTGGCTTCGTTAGCTTTGTTACTAATTAATCATGGCCAGCTAGCAGAGCCCCTTCATAATGTTACTGATTTTACTAAGTCACCGAATCCCAACTTTCAGACTAAGATCTCGATTATTTCGTTCATCACCTACGTTATGTTTGCCTACGGTGGAATTGAATCGTTAGGTGGGATGATCGATAAATTAAAAAATCCAGCCCAAAATTTTCCGCTTGGGATCGTAATTGGTGCCGTTGCGATTGCCGTTACCTATGCAGGAACTATCTTCCTATGCGGAGTTAGTACCAATTGGACCAAGGTTCTCGGTAATAACTACGTCAATCTGGGTAATGTTTTGTACGTGATCATTAATAATCTAGGCTACACCCTAGGGAAAAGTTTAGGTCTTACATCAGGCACCTCAGTAATTATCGGGAATAGTTTTGACCGGTTTGCTGGTTTAAGTTTGTGGCTTGGCTACGGTGGATCATTTTTTGTATTACTGTATTCACCACTAAAATCCTTTATCATGGGAGCTTCAAAGCATTTACTACCGTATAACTTGGTTAAATTAAATAAGCACCAAATGCCCGCAAATGCTATGTGGATTCAGGCAGGAATCGTAATCGTCATTTTAATGATGATTTCGTTTGGTGGTCATGATTCCCAAAAGTATTACTTAATCTTAACGGACATGACTAATTTATCAATGGCGTTCCCCTACTTGTTTCTAGTGGGTGCATTCCCATTCTTCAAACGAAAAACGTTCCTGACACGACCGTTTGTTTTCTTTAAAACTAAATGGTCGACTGACGTAATTTCATTGATCGTATTAACAACGTTGGTAATTGGGATGCTATTTACGATCTGGGAACCATTGATTGAACATGATTACGTTACCGCCTTTTGGACAGCTATCGGCCCCGTGTTTTTCAGTGCAATCGCATGGCTTTGGTATCATCATCAAGAGAAACAGAATTTAAAGACTTATTTAAAATAAATTAACAAATAAATTAAAATAATAAATAAAGTTAGGATACTGATCAATTTCAGGATCCTTTTATTTTTAGGCATGTAAGCGGTTATCACTGCCTAGCCAGTCATTTTAAGCGAATTTTGCATTTATTAAGAACTATGTTAATATACAGATATCAAAACAATATTCTATAAGTTCGAGGTGATTAGGAATGTCATTTTCTTCAGCAGCAATCTTAGCAGTAGCTTGCGTAGCAGCATTAACTGTTGTCGCAAGAGGCGTTGCTAACTGCAGTCATCATTTTAACGAAAATAACTAAACTATATTGAAAACTTAATCCCAAGATTTAATTGGAGTTAAGTCTTTTATTTTCATGTAAAAAAATCCTCCATAATTATTAAATTAATAATTATGGAGGATTTTAATTTAGTAGTAACTTCAACAGATAAAACTAATCATTATCCCGCCACTCAGGACCAGAAATAGACCGAGAATGGTCAGCAATAATTCGTGATGAGTCTTGTGTTCATGTAGGAAAACAATCCCGCCAAACGTCGATATAATCACACACATCTGGGAAAGGACGAATCCAGTTGACAAACCGTTTGCTTCCATCGAGAAGAAGTATCCGCATTGAGCGAGTCCAAACATAATCCCAGTTAATAGATTCCTAAAAACGGTAACATTCCAAAATGGATGTTGCTGACGAATGGATGACGTCGATAAACTAATCGCTCCTGCAGAAAATAACATCCCCAGACTTAATGGTAACAGCATTTCCCATCCTGACGCACTAGGAATTTTAGGCAATGAATTACAGGCAATAAAGCCAAATGAACCAAAAACGCTTAATAAGACACCAACCCTAAAATTATGGGGACTAATGTGATTAGTCTTTTCATGAAACGCAGTCATGCAGACCCCGATAATAATTAAGATAATCGCAATAATCCCAATCATTTTAGCTTCAGCCATTTGCCAACAGCCGAAAAATAAGGCACCCACGATCGTGGTCCCAATTAGTTGCATTCCTGTATACATCGGAAACGTGATCGAGACCCCAACCCTCGGAAAAGCACAGTACTGAGTAAATTGACCAACCGGCTCCAGCGATAAAGCACCAGATAAAGGTCATTATCGAGATGTCTGGTCTGATAATCGCATAAGAAATTAGCCCAACGATCAAACAGCCGTAAACAGTACCCATTAATTGACTAACGGGCTTCCCACCAAATTTAGTAACGACGATTGGCATTAAGCCCCAAAATAACGCGGGGATTAGTCCAATTAAAATATTCATAAAAACGATGCCTCTAGAATTGTGATACATTTCACAGTATATTACTTTTGATTATAAAATAAAAATCCTTACCATTGCGGTAAGGACTCTTACTAACTTGTTGTGATAAAAGGAAGCTATCTATTTAGTGGCTTTCTGGACCTTCTTCGGTAACCAGAATGATAATACTAAACCGATTATAGCAACGATCGTCATCATCATGAATGCCCAGTGGTAGCCGACAACCAGTGAACTCATTTTGCCAAGGTTATGATTGAAGTTCATCCCTAGGGTAACCATCGTAATTGATAAAGCGGTCCCTAATGAACTACCAATCTGTCTAACGGTAGACGATGCGGCATTCCCATGAGCTTTTAATCTAGGATTCAATGCATTAATTCCTGCAGTAAAGTCGTTCATCGTGATAAACGTAATCCCGACTAAACGTAAGGCATACAAGGACATGATCCAGATAATGTTGGTTTCAGTTCCAAACGTTAACATTGGAACCGTACCTAACGTTAGCAATACGAAACCGATTACTGATACTTTACGAGCACCGATTTTATCGAAAATTACACCTGCAACTGGATTAAAAATCCCTGTTAATACGGCACCTGGAATTAAGATTAATCCAGTATCTAAAGCTGATAAGCCACGAACGTTCTGTAGGTATAACGGGATGATTAATTCAATCCCTAACATTGCAAAGTTACTCAAGGTGCTTAAGATCGTTGAAAGATTAAAGATCCCGTTTTTGAAGACCTTCATGCTGACAACGGGTTTCGTTAAGTGATTCTGACGAATGCAGAATAGAGCGATGAAGATAATTCCTACGATAAAGGTAATGGTTTCAACTAAGTCAATTCGACCAGAATTACCAATTGCTGAGAAAGCATATAACAGGCCACCAAAACCAATCGTTGACCAGAGTAATGATAAGAAATCTAACTTAGAACGATGAACCTTGTTTAAAGTTCTGGAATAGCTAAATGAAATTAAAAAGACGATCCCTGATAATACACTTAAAACCAAGAATAAGATTCGCCAGTTAAAGAATTTCAGTAAGAGTCCAGCAATTGATGGACCCGTAGCTGGAGCAAAGGCAATTACCAAACCGGTAATTCCTAAACCTAAGCCACGTTTTTCGGGTGGGAATAATGCCAAGACAATGTTTTGAATAAATGGCATTAAAGCACCGGCGGCGATCGCTTCAATAATTCGCCCTACTAATAGGATTGCAAAGTTGGGTGCAATAAAGCAGACGAACGAACCAAACGTAAAGATCGCTAGCATCCCTTTGTAACTATCTTTTGTTTTAAAATTATTGAAGACCCAAGCGGATAACGGGATCATCAGTCCCATCACTAATTGATAAGCGGTACTTAACCATTGTGCCGTTGCTTGGCTGACCTGAAGTGATTTCATAATGGTCGTTAATCCATTGTTTAAAAAAGTTTCGGCTAATAAAGCCACGAATGCTCCTGATAGAACGATTTCCATCAAGATTTTCTGGCTATAAGTTTCACCGTTGATATCTTTTGACATAGTCTACCTCCAAACATATAGTATGCTACATTTTATTTTAAAAATTAATTTTATTCTTCAAAATTTTTGATTAACTGTGTTAATAAATCTTCTAAATTATGAACTGAAGATTTATCCATGTGATTAGTAATGATTTGATTCATCTGCTGATAATCATGATTAATTGCTGGGAGATGTGATTTAATTAACTGATTACCGTTATTAGAAATCATTAGTTGGACCTGCCGATGATCCGTTGGTAACGGTCCAGAAACAATCAAATGCTTCTTCAGTATCAATTTAATGATGTGACGGACCGTAGGATGACGAAGGTGTAAATAATCAGTAATTTCGCGCTGGGTTACGATTTTATCACGATGATAATACAGATAGATTAGGATCGTAAACTGGACACCCGTCAGTGTCGGTAGAATTTTATGAATTGAATTGTTGAAATATTTACTTAAAACAACGTGGGCTATATAGATTAAATAACCAATATTATTGTTTTGAATTGGCACCACCCTCTCGACAATTAATAAGTGTAGCATACTATGTTTATTATTCAAGTCCCAAATTAATCATTATTTAATTCCAGGACTCGCCACTTTAGCAAAACGTAGTTAACTAAAAGAATGATCCCGGCAAAATAAAAGGCACCATTGTAATTAAAGAGATTGGTAATAAAGCCACCTAACAAGGCAACCATGCTACTTCCCATCGCTTGAGCACCCATGTTTAGACTAAACGCCATCCCGGTGTTTTTAGCAGACGTCTCTTTTTATAATAACGTATCAATTGACGGAAATACGATCGCGTCACCGATTCCGTTAATGGCTCGAGCGCACCCTAGCATCCAGACACCCACGGCTAAACCTTGCGGGATATAACAGCAACCGGATAAGATCAGACCGATCATTAACAGTTTACCCGTTCCGTATTTATCGCCTAATTTGCCACAAAGCGGCGACATCGTCATGTCAAAGATGCCAGGAATTGCGGTAACGACCCCAGAAACGATCGCAATAGGACCGTGGTTATGCATGAGCTGCTTAATATATAACGTAATGATTGGGTAAACAACGTTGATTCCAATCTGAACCAAGACGGTGGTTATCAATATCCAACCAATTAGGCGCTTGTTGTTAAAACTCTGCATAAAATTCCAGCGAAATTTTGTTTTATGAACGGCTTTCGGTTTAAAGTCTTCTTTAACAAAGATCAAAGCAATGATAAAGAAAAGGAACAGCAGTAATCCCGTGATGAAGAACGTATCACGAATTGAAAAATAATGGTCTAAAAGGCCACCAACTAACGGGCCCACTAAATCACCACTGGTAAAACCAATTGAAAAGACGCTCAAGATATACTGAGCATGTTTCTTGGGAACTTCAGTTCCAATTAAGGCCGTGGAATTAGGGATGACACCACCAAAAAAGCCCTGGAGACCACGTAAAAAGATAAAGGCCCAGGCACTATGAATCATCCCCATTAACGCAATCGTTACTGCGGAACCCAACGAAGTTTGCAGAATCATCCATTTACGGCCGTGCTGATCAGCAAAATGGCCTCAGAAGGAAGCCGTTAACATGACAACCAAGGATGTAATCGAATAGACAATTCCACTCAGGATGGATAACTGACCCTTGGTATAAGATCCAAGTTGATTAACGTATAAACTCATAAACGGAAAGAATTCACCAAAGGCAACGCTGGTAATAAACGTCCCCGGTAATAATACATATAAATTCCGTTTCCACGTTGGTAAATGACTCAATGGTATTCCCTCTAAATTTAGCAAATAAAAAGGCCATGATTATGGTCATGACCTAAATAAATTATATCGCAAATGTTAATTAATTTTTCTTGCTTAATTCTTTTTTACATTTCGAGCATAATCCAAAGATCTCAACTTTACTCTCAGCAAAATCGAAATCAGCTTGATCCTTAGCCAATTTCTTTAAACGTTCGTTTAACTCTGGGTAGTTTTTATCAAAGATATCAAAGATTTTTCCGCATCGTTTACAAATGGCATGAAAGTGAGGTTTGCCGAAGTAATCAAATCGAACTCGATTATCCTTACCAGGAAGAGAAATCGTCAGGCCCAATTTATTGAAAAGGTCCAGAGAATTATAGAGCGTTGCGACACTCATGTTGGACATTTGTTGGCTGAGAGCTTTATGAATCTGATCGATACTTGGATGCGTATGATTACAGATTAAATATCTGAGCAGTAACTGACGCTGCGGAGTAATCCGAATGTGGTGCCCCTTTAAGACCTTTAGAGAATGTTGATAAGCTTTAATTTCTTTTGGTGTCATCTCTTCGACCTCCTTTATCGATATTATTACTTGATAATTATATCACATACTATGTTACACTACTTTAGAATAATTATAAAGACAAATTAATTATTAATAGATATTTAATTAAAATTATTGCATTTTACAAATTATTACTATATTATAACGATTGTAAAGAAGAAATGAGTTGAATGTAATAATTAGTAAAGAAAGGTTGAGTTGTTATGACTTTATCAGCATTAGCATTTTTAATCATCTTAATTACGTTACCCGTTAATTACGCATTCGTTAAAGCAATCAGTTTCTGCTACGACTTTAAAGATGCTCGTGAAAATAATCGCTTAAATTCAATGAAAGCTAGAAAGGCTTGAGTTATTATTAATAATCCGAACAAGTTTCCATTATGATCTCCGTTATATAAATTAGATTAATTTATATAACGGAGATTTTTCTGTCTCACTAGAAGTGAAGTAAAGACTGGCGCGGTCCCAATTTAGCTTACTGTTAAGAAACATAATTACAATTAATTCGAAATATATTACCCTTTTTAATACTATCCTTAAATCTCTTGACTTATAATTATTAATAAATCAGGAGATGATGTTATATGTCTGAATTACACCATAAGTTGAAGATTTTTAATGATTATCTACATAAAGATTTCCAGCTAGCCGCTAAGAATGCAAACGGAAATAAAGACATAGTCCAATTAGCAGTTCGAACGCTATCCGTTTCACTTAGTGACCGTAAAAAAGCGAAATGTCTGTACCCATTAATGCGCAAGGTCAGTCATTTTTATCTTAATTCCAAGCATGGCTATAACTTGTACGTTGCGGTATTGGTCAGCCGTCACCGATGCCTGAATAAAGAAGATTACATTGACCTCAGAAACGTTCTTGAAGATCAGGATTTACCACGTGACGTTAATATCGCTAAATCATCTGACCCAATTTCAGAACCATCGTTATTATCAAGAATTTTTTAGTTTAGAGATTATTTAGTAGATAAATGCTTTATTTGAGGAAGATTAAATTATGTCGAATCAGAAAGACAAGCGAATTTCATGCTGGAGCCTAGTTCTGATTATTATTGCGACTGAATTCGGTTTCAGTAACATTATTACTGGTTATAACCAGATGAGTTATGCCAGCATTATTTGGTACATTATTACCGCGATTATTTACCTATTTCCATTGGCCATGATTTTTGCCGAATATAGTGGATCATTAAGAAAAGATCATGGTGGATTTTACAGTTGGTTAATCAATTCCATCGGTGAACGAGGTGCCTTTATCGGGACCTTCGTCTGGATTGGTTTAATTCTAATCAACTTGTTACAAAACGTTTCTGGCTTAGGAATTAACATTTCTGGTTTAATCCTGGGCCGTGATACTTCGCAAAGCTGGCACTTTGGTCCCTTTGATGGGAACGAAATTGAAGCCCTGATGGGAATCGTTTTAATCATTTTAACGACCTACTTCGCTACCAAGGGCTTCCATAAGGTTGCCGTTACCGCCACGATCGGTGGGATCATCTCACTTAGTGTGATCGCTATTTTCATTATTGCTTCCGTTATTATCTTTATTTCTAACCATGGGGCCTTTTCACAGCCAATCCACGGTGCTTCATCATTTATTCATTCACCGAATCCGCAATTCCAGTCACCATTAGCCATCGTATCGTTCATTATTTACGCAATGTTTGCATACAGTGGCTTAGAAGCATCCAGTGGTTTCATTGATAAATTAAGAAGCCCACGTAAAGATTATCCCCGCGCTATGATGTGGGTCGCCGGCATTATGATGGTACTCTATGCCGTTGGTATGTTCGTCTGTGGTATGGGTACCAACTGGAAGAAAGTCTTAGGCGTTAAAGGCGTTAACCTTTATAACAATGGTTTCGCAATGTTCAACCACTTAGGTGTTGGCATGGCCCAAGCCTTTGGCTTATCACCATCCGTTGGTGCTTCATTAGGTCAGAACCTAGTTCGAATCCTTTCAATCGGTTCTTTAATTCCACTGTTAAGTCTATTGACCGTTGGAATTTACTCACCAGTTAAAGGTTTGATTGCCGGATCATCAAAAGACCTCTGGCCAAACAAAGTTGCCCACTTTAATAAACACGGGATGCCAGCATGCGCAATGTGGATTGAATGTGGCATCATCGTAGTTGCTCTGTTATTCGTATCCATTTCTGGTCATAATGGTCAGCAGTTCTACCAGATCATCGTTGATATGGGTAACGTTGGTGCCGTCGTTCCTTACTTCTTTATCGTCTTTGGTTTCGTCCACTTCAAGAAGCGTCACGATCTTGAAAGACCTATCGTATTCTTCCACAGTATGCGTTCTGTTTATACCATCGTTACCATTCTATTTGTTGCCATGACGATCGCCGTTGTATTCAACGTCATCATGCCAATTATGCAAGGTCAGTACTCTACCGCATTCTGGACGGTCGCCGGTCCATTACTCTTCTTGGTTCTTTCAACCGTAATGTATCATTACGGGATTTACCATCGTGCTAGAAGAATGATTGCCGACAACGTTCACTATGAATCCCAAAATCATTAAATAAGCTGTCACTCCATCATTAAAAAAATGGCGCTTGATTATAAATAATCAAGCGTCATTTTATTTTGGAAATTTTGAATTAATAAGTTGTGTAGAAGAAGTAAGCACTTAAGCCTAAAGCTAGGATTCCAACGGTCAACTTCATCACTTTTTCGGGAACGTAACGGACGATTACCGGTCCAATGTAACCACCGATCATCATCCCAATCCCTAGTGGTAACGCGATGCTCCAGTAAACCGTCGTCTTTAAAGTAAAGATCACGATACTGATTACGTTAGCCGATAATGCGGCAACGTTACGAATGGCATTATAAACTGGGAATGGTTCCGTTGAAATAAATGCTAAGATTCCTAATGCTAAGACACCTGCACCGGCTGAAAAGTAACTTGAGTAAGCACCGTAGATTAAGAACGTAATGGTAAGTGCAATTACCATGCCTTTTTTACTGTGAATTAACTTCTTTTGGCCAGCCTTTTTACTCTTGGGCCATAAGATCAAAAGTGCACTAACTAAAATGAACCACGGCACGGCAAATTCAAAATCTTTCTTAGGTGCAGCTAATAAAGCATAAACACCACCGATACCACCAATTAACGTCAAAATTAATGCATTGATGGTTTCCTTAACGTGGCCTTTTAATTCAGGTAAAGACGAAAAAATCGATCCAAAACCGGAGAAGATCATTGATGACGTGTTAGTAACGTTCGCGGTTACCGGAGGAATTCCACCCAAGTAAAGCAATGCGGGATACGTAACTAACGAGGCCATCCCAACTGAGCTGGAAACAATTCCGCCCAGGATACCAATCGGCAACATAATTAAATATTGCCACAACGCGAAATGCATAAAATTATTCCTTTCGTATTTTTATATTTGTGTTCAATACTTCTAATTCTAAAATAAAATGAACATGAAAAGCAATGGTTTATGAAAACGCTTTAAACTTTTTATGTTCAACGACCTGTGGCAACAAAAAACACCTGACGATCGATCAGGTGTTTAAAGCAATATCTTATTATTAATCACATTTGCTGCTTCTTAACGGTAATGTTCGTATGGAAGTACTTTTCGGATAAGCGCCTCAAAGTTCCGTTCTTACGTAACTTAGCTAAGACTTTATTGACCTTCTTCTGTAAAGCCGGGTCATGCTTGTTAAAAAGAACCGAAATCTTAGCGGGTGCCTGAGTTGATTCTGGAATTGGGTAGGCTTTGATCTTACTGGTGTTATTGCTCTTAGCGTAAGCTTTCCAAGCCTGAACGGAATCAATGGTCCCTTGGACACGGCCTTCCTTAACGGCTAGCATGATTTCGGCAAAACTAGTGGCTGGTTTAGTATGAGCACCCCATTTACGGGCTACAAACTGGTTATCGGTACCGACACCTTCCATAAACGTCTTGCCTTTAAGTTGATGAACATTATTAATTGGGTACTTCTTATTGACCATCAGCATGTACGGTGAATAAGCGTACGGTTTCGAGAAATTAAACGATTTAGCTCGTTCTGGAGTATACGTAATATTATCAATCACACCATCAAACTTATGGCTCCCTAAGCCAGCAATTAAGCCGCTCCACTTCGTGGTTTTAACGTTCGTCTTTAACTTTAACTGTTTAGAAATCGCATGACTTAGATCAACATCAAAGCCTTTAACGTGACCGCCAGTACTTCGGTAGGAATACGGCGGCAGCATGGCTTCCATCCCGATCGTTAAATGATGGGGATGAACTAATTCAGAACTCGCTGTACTTTGAGCGCCACAAGCTGTTAAAATAGCACCCGTGCCGAATACACCTAAAAGCACTAAAGCTACTTTCCTAACTTTCTAAAGAACTTCATTTCATACAGATCCCCTTTTAATCTGAATTTTGAAGTTCAAAGCAACGAAAAAAACGTCGTGGATTAATGATGATCGTTAACACTAATTCACGACGCTTTTTGTTTATTAAAACCTAATTTTCAAATAATTAACGATAATTATTTGTTGCGCAAATGGTCATGATTAGCATTAACATTAGCCAAACAACAACAGCACATATTAAGACTAATCATAACTTATTCACTACCTTTTTAATTAATCGTTACTTCAAACTTCACTTTTAATATTATCACTATCTTTTAGTAAGTCAAATTTAATAAAATTCAATTATGTTAGCACTCATTCTTGCTAGTGATAAATATTAGTGTATTATAGATTATGGAAGCGATGCCAAAGCTTCTATAATCGTAATTATGGCTATGGTTCACAATATTTCTAATATCTCATTTTGAATCTTGCAGGAGGCGTGCATTATGAATATTTTTATGAAGAATCGTTGGCCAGGTTACCTGCCAAAAGTAAATTCAGTTTGGCAACGGATTAACACGGCTAAACTGAATAAGGAACTAAATTCTGATGTTCACATGACGGGAACCGAAATGGCCAACTTGACGATCTTAGCAATATTAATAATCTGCACCCTTCTTTTCTGGATCTAATCTTATTTCAATCTAAATCAAAAGCATCCGTAATTAATAATTTACGAATGCTTTTTTGACTGTCAATTTTGTCCTCAATTGTGTCTATTTCCCCGTTTCGGTCAAATCCCTTTGGATCCACATTCGGCTTATCTATTATTAATTTTGGGCGTTCAACTGAATTACGTTTCTTGTAAATTGTGTGGGTTATTGAGGAGATTTGATGACCAATGGATAAAGGAAAAAAGATTTCATTAACCGCGTTAGTCCTAATGATTCTGTCCACGACGTTTGGCTTTAGTAACGCCCCAATCGCTTATGAACAGATGGGCTACGCGAGTATTATTTGGTACATTGTTGGTGCGTTGGCGTTCTTTCTACCGTCGTCGTTAATGTTTGCTGAATACGGCTCAGCATTAAAGACTAAGTCCGGTGGGTATTATAACTGGATTGAAGCCGGGATCGGTTCTCGCTGGGCCTTTATTGGTACGTTTATGTGGCTATCGACTTGGGTGATTTCGCTAATTCAAGCGGTGCCGAACCTTTGGGTATCAGCATCTGCCGGAATCTTCGGCCGTGATACTACTCAGCACTGGCATTTCATCGGTAATCTTACCAGTACACAGTGCCTAGGGATCATGTCACTGGCTTTTGTATTTGTTACGACGTTTATTGCTATTAAGGGCCTGGATAAGATTACCTGGGCTACGACAATCGGTGGTGTGTTAGTAATTATTCTACCCATCGTCTTTTGCTTACTCTCAATTCTATTAATTATTTTAAATCATGGTCAGTTGGCCCAGCCAATTTCGGGTGTCAAAAGCTTTTTATTCTCACCGAATCCGCAGTTTAAATCAACGGCTTCAATCATGTCATTCGTAGTTTACGCGATCTTTTCATATGCTGGTGTCGAAGCCGTCAGCGGTGTTATTAACCACTTAAAGAATCCCGGTAAAAACTTCCCACGTGGCGTTCTGATCTCGGTCGTGTTTACCGTTCTGCTGTACATGATCTGTATCATCCTTTGCGGAGCTGTCGTTAATTGGAAATCTGTAATGGGTAAAAGCAGCGTCACGATCGGTAACGTTGCGTACGTTTTAATGTATAACCTAGGTTTAAGTCTTGGTGCCGCCCTAGGCTGGTCAACGTCATTGTCAGCAGCCGTTGGACATGGCTTAGTAATCTTTTCCGGGATCGCGACGGTGATCACCGGGATTGGTGGTTACATCGTCCTATTGTACTCACCACTTAAATCCTTCATGTTTGGCTCCAACACTAAGATTTGGCCGAAATGGATCCTGCATTTAAATAAACATGGGATGCCAAGCCGTGCCATGACGATTCAAGGTATTATCGTTTGTGCTGTCTTATTCTTCATCTCATTCGGTGGTAACAGCGCTAAGGAACTGTTTCAGATCTTAACTGATATGTCGAACGTTGCTTCAACGGCACAGTACATCCCAGTTATTCTAGCCTTTCCGTTCTTCAAGGAAGTTGCTCATCTTGATCGACCATACGTGGCTTTCCATAGTAAATTCTCGACCTGGTGCGCAACGATCGTTGTTCTGTTCGTGCTGGTCTTTGGGGTTATCTTCAGCTTCGTTCAGCCATTAATCTTACACGATTATGTAGATGAATTCTGGGCATTCGTTGGGCCCGTTGCCTTCATTGCGTTTGCCTGGATCTTTTATGACTGGCGAACCAGTACCAAGCGTTCCGTTGAATAGTTAACAAACATCTCCCAATCCAAAAATAACCTGACTTCATAAAGCCAGGTTATTTTTCATGTAGAAAAAACGCCTGATTTAATAACCAGACGTTTTTCAAGGAGAATCTAAGGTAATTTGATGCATATTGTTTAGGGTGGATATGTATCTTCATTTTTAAACTAGATCGCTATATAAAGGATGTCTAAAAGAATTAATAATGTAACTGAATACAATATGAACTCCAGGAAATGATCACATTTATCCATAAGATAATTACCTTTCAGATTACAGATAATAGAAACGCAATGCAAAACAGGCCAAACAATAAAATTGAGAAGATGATTAATCTCCAGATAAAATTATTACGATCCTTTCTAGCCGGGTCAGTCCTAATCATTTCATTACTAACCGCTCCCTTTCTATATCACCTATAAGATAACAAGATTGGTAACCCGAAAACCTTTTGATTATTTAGGTTAACTCTGGTTAATTCGTTATCTTTATCAGAAAAAATCATCCGCTAATCTTAAATTAACGGATGATTGGAACGGGGACGGTTTGTGCGTTTAACCATGGATATAAATTAATTACCAAAACAATTAAATAACTAAGAAATCTGGTCTTACGCAAGGAAGCACGTTTTTGGTATCACGCACATCCCCTCTATTTAACCTGAAGAGTGACTTTTATATAGCTAACGAACCACCATTACGGGAACGTTAGCGTATCGGGTTATGTATGCAGCTTGACTGCCTAAATGGTGCTTGGCACCTTTTTTAGCTCTGGAACCGACGACCAATAAATCGGGTTGAACTTCTGGGATGATGTCTTTGACAATTACTTCACTTGGGTTACCAGAATCAATGATTAATTTTACATGTCTGACACCCGCTTTTTCAGCGATCTTTTTGTAGCGCTTGAGGCGATCAATTAATTTTTCCTTTTTATTGTAAGCGTCGTATGAAGATAGCTTATCAAAAGTACTGTGAAAAGTGTCCCCATAATGCTTAATTTCCATGATTGAACACAGAATTAATTGGTAATAATCCACCCGGCGGACCTTATTAACGGCGTAACGGAACGCTAATTTAGAATCATCTGAGCCATCTAGGCAAACCATGACCTTTTGAAAGACAAATTTATTAAAGAGCTTACTTAAATTTAAACCGGTCATATGCACCAACCTCTCTACAAAAAAGCAGAATACTTCACTATCTTCATAGTATGGCGATGACAACTTGGTTATCTCATGATATTTAACCTAGACTCTGGCTAATTTACAGATGAAAAAATGACGTTAATTTCAAACGTCATTTCGATAAATTATTTAAATAAGATATAATGATTATTTAAAAGGATCGATATTAATGACTAAAAACGTAATTAAGCAATTAAATCAAATTAAGGCCAATGCATTTAATCATGACGAATCATTTGAAGGCCTTATTAATAGCATTATTAAAATCTGCCAGCCAGAATTTAACATTAAGAAATTCTACAATGAATTTGGCTTAATTACCTACCGGGATGCGTTAGATTTATTGAAGAACAATATTATCGCCGCAAAACGTCAGCATGACTTATCGGACGCTGAATATTTTAGGGAACAAAAAAGCTCTTTAAATTCTAGAGAGCCCTATTTCATGGAAACCATTCACGGCTGCCATATTGCGCCTACCGTTCATCCCGTTACGACGCAAGACATTGCAGACATGATCGAAATCATTAAGAATAAAATTAAATAATTATTTATGATTTAATTTATTTTCTAGACGATTCAGTAAACTTAAGTCATTACTATATTCGGTCGATAAGATTCGCCGGTGTTTCTTCAAACGCTTCATTTCTCGCTTCAGATGTTCAATCCGTGATTTAATTTGGTCCTTTGGATTAACATTAGCGACATTTGACGGTGGAGTTGGCTTCTTGACAGTTTTCGTATTGGCGTTGGCGGATCCGCCAGCTAATGACATAAATACTATTAATGATGCAATGACGGTTAATAATTTCTTAGTGAATTTATTCATATTATCCGGCCTTTCATGTCCAAGATACCAAATTATTTTATGGATAATCTTTTCATTAGTCAGCCGGATACTGTTAATTTTTAAGAAATATAACTATAAATCAAAGCTTATTCCAAAATATTCACAAAATTCATATGGAGTAATTTAATGTCATTAACATAAGGTTTTAGATCCTTATCGATATCGATAAAGCTACTTCCATTAAACATTCTTTGACTAATGGAGATTGATGGATTAACAGCCATTCGTTTCATCTTTAAGCAACTCATGACTAAGAGCATTGAAGCATACGACTGAGCACCACCGTGAAAGCCATAGGTAATGCAACTAACCGGCTTATTTTGCCATTCTTTGCCCAAGTAATCGATGGCGTTCTTCAAAACTGCAGGATAGCCCCAGTTGTACTGTGGGAATAAGAAGATAATCCCATCGTATGATTTAATCGTCTTGCTCCACTGAAGAGTATGCTGTTTATGATATTTACCGGTCATCGGCATTTCTTCTTCATCCAAGAATGGCAGATTAACTTTCTTTAGATCAATAATGTCATACTGAATGGATCCCTGGTTCAAAATGTTTTGTGCCCATTTAGCGATTTCTGGGCTAATTCTTGTTGGCCGGGTTGAACCTAAAATAATTGCAACGTGTTTAGTCATAATATCTATCTCCTTATCCTACAGATAGCTAATTAAACTAATAGCCATGTATTTCTACGTTAGCAATAACGTCACTAGCTTTCCACAATAAAGATCCAGAGTATCATGAATCTTCATGCGATTGATATTACCACGTTGCAACTCCTTTTATCACTAGGAAAATCGTTAATACTACTAATATCATTCCGTAAATAATCACGTGAGCAAGCCAGTGTTGACGAACTAACTTTAGGTAATCTACCACGTTATAATATCCGATCGTGTCACTTAAGAACCACAAGAACCACATTTCTACAACGGGTAGCCAAAGCAACACGACCGGAATTACGACTGGTAAATATATTTTGAACAAATATTTCCTTAATATAAAAGCAATTATAAATAAAAATAGTAAATAATATAAGAAAATTGCGTTCTTAGTTAAATCCTTATCAGTCATTCAATCATCGCTCTATAAATGCTTTAATTCAGATGAACACTTTCTCATAAAGGTAATCCTTCTTGAAAGCGTGTCCTTAGCAGAGTCCATACTCCCCATAATTAAGTGACGAGTTAACTTAATTCCACATGAACCTAAGATAAAGTGTTTCCAACGGGTGATTACACCGCCAAATAAGCTATAGAAGAACGTTGGTGCGTGACAGGTTAGAAACATTTCAGCGGTTCGCCCTTTCAATAACGGGATTGACTTTAAGCCCTCGAAATGATAAGCAAAGCCAGGTGTAAAAACTCGTTCAATCCATCCTTTTAAAATTGATGGTTCAGCAGACCACCAGACCGGGAAGAAGAACACTAAATGATCAGCCCATTTAATCAATTCTTGCATCTTATTCGGATAACTTTCGTCATCCATGTGCTGACGATAACCATATCTTAAAACAGGATCAAAATGATCAGTAGCTAAATCGACTAATTTAACGTCTTTCTGCATTTTCTTTGCGGTTTTGCAATAGTATAAGGCATTAGCGTGAGTATATGACTTTGCGTCTGGACTGCCTTGAATAACAAGAATTTTCATTATTTTATTATCCTTTGATGATTAGTTTTATTAAATGTAGTGTACCAAATTTTAGCCAAAATAAAAATCCACCAGAAAATCTGATGGATAATGTTAAGCATTAATTTGGTTAATCTTTAATTTTCGTTTAACGATCCTAATTAGCTTATTCATTTTCTTGTATGAATACGAATTTTTACCAATTGTACACCACGTAAAAATAGCAGTATTATTAACAATTAAACGATTCTGAATACCTTTTCGGCTGATTTGAATCTTATGCATATTTCTTAACGAATAATATCTTGATTTGCCATGATGAAGTGTTATCCGGAATAGTTTAGTGGGGCCTAGATTCACGGCAATTCCATCACCACCGAAGTATACGATTTTATACCGCATTAGTTCCTTAATAACAACTGATTTCTTATATAGATAAGGCCTTAGAGTACTCTTAGTTGGCATATAAAATGGTGCAAACGACATCTTGGATCACCAGGCCCTTTACTTATCCGTAAATTTGACGGCCGTGCCATATGCAATCACGGTTTCCATATCACGAGAAATGGAATCAGAGTCAAAACGCATCATAACGACCGCATCGGCGCCTAATTTCTGAGCATTACTCTTCATGCGGTTAAGAGCCCGATCACGTGATTTAGCAACGATTTTAGTATAAGCCCCAATCTCACCACCGATTAAATTCTTAAGGCTAGCACCTAAATTACTAACGACATTAGGTGACATCGTAACGATTCCCATGACGCCACCCAGAACTTTATACTGGTGGCCAGGTAAGTGTTCTGTAGTTGAAATGATCATTTAACGGACCTCCAAATTTCATGAATAATTGTAAATATAATGCCACTTGTGGAAGCAAAATGTCAATATGTTAAATAGAACCGGAATTTTATTCATACCTTATTTCCGTACAATAATGAACACGATTAATATTTAGACCTACGGGCACTACCTGAGTATTAACATTAATAATTTTATAATGATTTTGGCGTAGTTTGTCGATAAACTTATTTAAATCTAGCGAATAGTGATTAGTAAAAAATTCTTGACTATGATTTTTCTTAATCATCGAGAATCTGAAGCTGCTAATGCCTTCCAATTCGATAAGATGCCATTGACCATCCTTTGGATGTAATTGCTGAAAAATAGTGTCCATATTTTGCTTCTTTAACATAATATCATTTCCTTTAAATCTTTAATTACTTTTAAAATTCAATGAAAATACCTTATTACTACGATCATATGATTCACGGTTGATTTTGTTACCATGATAATGCTTGGCAAAAAGCACATCTTGTTCGACCGTAAGTTCTAATGCCTGTCCTTTATGAACTTTTGTATAATGTCTAGCAATGCATTTGTCATTACGTTTCACATTAGCATCAACAGTAATCCCACTTTTTACAGCACTTTTAGGAACGTGATAACAATTGGCATAAGGACTGGGAACAAATATCAAGCCTAAGATGGCAGTAACAGCAATCATACTTAAGATTTTATCCACCCATAGTCATCTCGATTGGCATTAAAGACACCTCCTCATAATTTTCAATTGTTAGTTTATTAAAGAATGTGTCTCATGCCAAGCTCTAATTCTTGGACATGCGTCATTTTGGCATGTCTCATTATCTTTCCCATCGATTTCCACCTATCACATCAACATTTCTAGAGATTGATTTAAGTGGCTATGATATAATGAATTTACTACATCATGATAGAAAGATTGATTATTCACATGAAATTAGCTAATAATCTAAAGATATATCGACAAAAGAAACACTATACCCAAACTAAATTAGCTAATAAATTACATGTTTCGAGGAAAACGATCTCAAACTGGGAAAACGGTCGAAGCCAACCTAGTTATCAGATGCTAGATAAATTAAGTAAAATTTATGGAGTATCAACGTCTAATCTTCTGAGTGGTAAATCGAACAAGATAAGTAAAGCTATTTTTATTTCTTATTTTTTAAACGTAATTTTATTAATTAGTTACTATCCAACAACTGTTTATGACTTAAGAATATTTAATTTTACCTTTTTATTTTTGTCCCTTAATTTAATATTCTTAATCATTAATTATAAGAGATGGTGTTATGTGATTACGAATAAACTTTCTTTATGCTTTATTTTATTTGTGTCACTTATTGATTTAATTTTGAATAGCTGGTTCTATTTAGCCCATAGTTTTGGTGCACGAGGCATCACTTATATGGCTATGTCCTATCAAGTTCTCACTACAGCAGGTGCTATATTTATTATTATGTTGCTAACTATCTCATTCTTCATTGCACTATTATTATCTAAATACATCAAACTTGCATTCATTAAACTTAA
Organism: Acetilactobacillus jinshanensis; assembly: GCF_004359375.1. Taxonomy (NCBI): domain Bacteria; kingdom Bacillati; phylum Bacillota; class Bacilli; order Lactobacillales; family Lactobacillaceae; genus Acetilactobacillus; species Acetilactobacillus jinshanensis. The sequence continues at coordinate 1,164,611 of NZ_CP034726.1, forward strand.
ATGATGGTAAACTAAAATGCTCAACTTATTTAAAGTTGAGCGTGTTTTTGAATAAACATAAATTTCATCTAGATTTACTTATCTTATACTGGTGATAACCAACATCAATAATACTTAATAACAGAAAGAAACATATTCCACCGATTAGAGCGTCATTAATAAATAGATACCAATAATAGCTCCAATCTAAATAGCCTTTATTAAAATAATCTAAGCTACCCTTTACCAAGATACACACTACATATAATGGAATTACAAAACGTGATTCCATATCCAAAGTATCTTTTATCACTCTTTTAATAAAGTTCATTGATAAATATCATCTCTTTAGTTAAGAATCGTTAATTATCTAACTTTATATCTTCTATTAATCTTGGATAACGGAATCGCTAACAGGCCAAAAATAATACCAAAAGCAATAAAGGTCATGGTTAGCTTCGGCATGCTTAAGACACTACCCCACTTGATGTTGACTCCCATATAATTCTTAAAATGAGTGAGGACACTGGTCGGGATGTGCTTAAATGATTGGCTTAACTGAGATCCCATCAGAATCTTACGATAAATTGCGGCGTTATACGGTGCCGGAGTGCACTTAATAAACGTCTGGGCCGATTTAGGAATTAAACCGATCGGAATGTAAACGCAGACGAAGAAACCGGCTGCGGCACCGATGATGGTATTAATTAATCCCAACGATTCGACTTTATGGACAAAACTTAAAATTAAGATCCCGAAAGCGGTCCAAACTAAGCTACTGAGGATCATTACTCCGATAAGCTTAGGCGTTAAACCTAGATTAAAATGAATTTTATCAGCCCACTGAAAATAGATCTCCATGATGATAAATGATGCTAATTGCATTAACGTACCGATAATAACGGCACTTAATAAATAAGATGTCTGAATAGCCAGGTCCGATTGATCCGTCAGCATTAAATCATTGATCTGGTGCGACTGTCGATCGTTAATCATCTGACAGAGGGCGTTTAAAGTCGTGGTGATGGCGGTGATCGCCAGGACACCCGAGATGAGCCACAGATCCAATAATTTAGTGGCGTCGGGAACTTTAGTCCAGTCCGATTTAATGGTGCTTTGTAAAAAGATCAGATATAAAAAGAGGCCGATCAAAGCACCGAGCAACGAAAAGAAGATCCGGCCCTTATTTTTGAAGTACAATAATAGATTTCTCTGAACTAAGCTCCACATCACTGAACACCTTTCCCTGTCAAAGCGATAAAGATATCGTTCATATCACCTCTGCGGTAGTCAACATTGCTAACTAGATTTTTAATCCGATTTAGAAATTTAATCCCTGACTGTAACCCTGGAACTAAAATTTTAACGTGATTATGATTTACCTGATATTTCCAATCTGGATTTAATAACTTTATGATTTCGGGAATCTTTGACGATGTAACGCTTAATACATATCCTGCGTACTTATCACGTAAATTATTCATCGTATCGTGCGCGATAATCGAGCCCTTGTCAATCACGTAGGCGTAGTCGGCATGATCGGCTTCTTCTAAATAATGAGTTGTCAGCAGAATCGATAACTGACATTTCTCTCGCAACTGACGTAAGACGCGCCAAATGGCTAAACGGGTCTGAAGGTCCGGGCCCGTTGACGGTTCATCCAAAAATAATAATTCAGGCTTATTAATTAGGCTTCGGGTGATATCGACTCGCCGTCTCTGTCCTCCGGATAGCGTTCCGTACTTTTGATTTAGAAAACCTGTTAAGCCAAAAGACCGAATCAACATCTCCATAAAAGATGGATCCAGATGATGATACATTCTAAAACGTAATTTTAGGTTTTGCTTAACGGTTAGACTATCGTCCAACGCGTTATCCTGGAAAGTAATCCCGATGTGATGATCGTAATTACCATTTGATGGTGAAATCCCGTTTAAAGAGATTGAACCAGAGCTAGGCTTAGTTAAACCAGTCAGCATCCGCATCGTGGTGGATTTACCGGCACCGTTCGGCCCTAGGAAAGCTACGAGTTCGCCCCGGTTAATGTCCATATTAATGTGATTAACAGCTAATTTATTTTTGTAAGTAAACGTTAGGTCCCTGACTTTGAACAAGGCCATTGAATCATCCTTTCGATAATAATTAACGGTTAAAATATATCATATTTACGTTAATTTTTAAGTCCATTCTAAGAAATTGGTGATTAAATTTCTCATTTTTTATAAACGTTGGCATAACTTTGATTTCTGTTATCAAGGTGGTACCCTTACTTTGTTAATTAAATTTTTACCGAAATTAGGGCCTTCCATTTCTAGGCCTTGGAGCAATCTTTGCTGTAGCTATTACAGAATTTCTTACTCTGATCTAGTGCTAGCAGCCTAATTTCTCAAACGGAAATTAGGCCTTTTTACATTTCTGAGACTTTAATTTCGGTAATCTGATTTCAAACTGAAAGGAGATTTCCTATGAAATCAATGATTGCCAAGTATTTCCGTTTCAGAGAATTAGGCACTGATCTGAAAACGGAAACACTAGCTGGTTTCACAACCTTTGCCGCTATGGCTTATATTCTATTTGTCAATCCAAACGTCTTAGGCGTTGTCGGGATGAATAAAGGTGCTGTCTTTACTGCCACAGCGTTATCAAGCGCAATTGGCTGTTTCATTATGGGACTGATAGCTAACTATCCGATTGCCTTATCCACTAGCCTTGGACTTAACGCCTTTTTCTCCTACTCTGTCTGTATCGGGATGCATATCCCCTGGCAGACCGCGTTAGCCGGAGTCTTTGTAGCTTCAATTATTTTTGTCATTTTAACTGCATTTAAAATTCGGGAATTAATTATTAACGCTATCCCGGCCGATTTGAAAAATGCGATCGGCGGCGGGATTGGCCTGTTCATTGCGTTTATCGGTTTTCAAAACGGTGGCTTGATCGTTGCTAACAAGAGTAATTTAGTTGGTTTAGGCTCGCTTCATGTTGGAACGACCTGGCTGACTATCTTTGGTTTAGTCTTAACAATTATTCTCTTCACGATGCGGGTCCCGGCTGCAATCCTGATTGGAATGTGTACAACGGCGATCTTCGGGATGGCCACCAAATTAATCCCGTTACCAACAAAAATTGTATCAGGGATGCCAAGTTTAAAGCCGACATTCTTGGTAGCTTTAAAGAATTTGGATAAAATCAACTCACTTCAGATGCTAGTTGTCGTATTAACATTTCTGTTAGTAACGTTCTTTGATACAGCCGGTACACTGGTCGGTCTATGTGAGCAAGCGGGCTTCATTAAAAATAATCACATCCCGCGAATTGGCAAGACATTAGTCGCCGACTCTTCTGATATGGTAATTGGCTCATTGCTAGGCACATCACCCACGGGTGCTTTCATCGAATCATCAACCGGAATTTCGATTGGCGGACGTTCCGGGTTTACCGTTATTGTTACGGGATTACTATTTCTTATCGGTGGATTTTTCTCACCATTGTTAAGTGTAATTACTAATCAGGTTACGGCACCTGCTCTGATTATCGTCGGAATTTTAATGGCACAATCGTTAACTAAAATCGACTGGAAAGATTTCGCCATTGCCACCCCAGCTTTCTTGACCATGATCGGAATCCCATTAACTTACAGTGTTTCTGATGGAATTGCCATTGGTTTCATCATGTATCCCATCACCATGATCGCAACTAAACGAGCTAAAGAAGTAAACGGGATCATGTACGCTTTAGCAATCATCTTCCTGTTCTTCCTCTGGATCTTAAATGAGAATTGATTATCGCCTCTAAAATTAACAAATGCTCATTAAATAATGGGCATTTTTGTTTACCTTATTTTACATGTTAGGTGATATTTAAAAGATGTAAGACAATGCCATTAACAGTGTAAGAAAACCTAAAATCGGTCTAAAGATTAGAGTCAGGCGTTCTCGGCTGAACTTTGCCATAATGCGTGACGTAATAGCGGAACCGATAATTGCGCCCGCCATTAATAACAGACCTGGTTTCCAGGCAATTGAACTTTGGGTGATATGTGCTAACATTCCGATAATCGTCGTGACTATCAGAGCATAGGAAGATGTAGCAGCCGCTTCGGGCATACTCCGTCCCATGATTAAGAGACCTGTAACTAAAGTCCGCCACCGCTAAGTCCGGCGACACCAACTAAGGCTCCACTTAGGGCACCATATGCGTACGCTTCAATCGGTTTATAAGTTCCTGGCTTAGCATGCTTATTGAATGATTGATTTAGGACTTGTAAACTCATTACCAAAAATATAATTCCGATCACGATGCTATAGATTCGTTCGGAGAAGAAGCCAGAGAGCCAACTTTCGACGAACACCATGGGTACCGCTGAAATTGCCATTCGGTTTCCGGCTTTAAAGTGCATGTTACCGGTTTGATAATTACTGTGAGCACCGACTAACAAAGCTGGTAAAGCTGTGAATAAAGATGTAGCTGTGGCACTGGCGACAGATACACCAGCAACGTTTGTCAATATCCATAAGTAAAAAGCTCCACCGCCACCACCCATAGCGATGATGACACCTCCAACTAAGAAACCTAATATCAGTAATTTAATTATCAATGGCAGACACCTTGATTTCATGATTATGTAAAAAAGGCGTTGTTTTGATAACAACGTCTTTTTTCTTATCACTATAATAACAAACTACTGATTATTTTAAAGGCATCATTTTATTTTGGCTTTCTACCGTTCTGAAATGATTCCCAGCCTTCGCTAGCAATGAAGTACACCAATACAAAAGCCATGACGGAATCAGACCACCATAAACCAAATGCAGCGTTCAATGCGGTTCCGATTAAGACCGTAGCAGCCATGCAAGCACAAGTAATGTTGCACATACCATCTTCGATCAAAGCTTTGGACTTTAAAAGTTTGCCTAACTTCCGTTTTCTTAACGTTAGAATTGGCATTAAAATTACCGAAGCAATTGCGATGGCCATCCCCGACGGACTGTTTTCTGCAGCCCGATGAGTAATCAAGTTAAATACTGAAATAACCGTAATGTAAACGGACAATGCTAATAACACCGTCCCGACGATTAACGACGACGTCCTCTCAGCATGTTTGATTACTGATTCTTCCGCATGTTCGGCAGATTTATGCAATCGCCAGATTAACGCACTCCCAGAAACGATTTCTAGCAGACTATCTAAGCCAAAGGCGATTAATAAAATTGATCCGGCTTTTAATCCCGAAATGAAACCAACTAAAAATTCAAAGGCCATCCATCCAGTTGAGAAATATTCGGTATGGAAGCCCTTTTTAATTAATGAATTGTTATCCATGTTTAAGTTATTCATATGATTATCACCACATATGAATAATAATTCATATATTATCTAAAATAAAGAGGTAATTAAAAATAATTACCCAACTTATTCACCGTGTGGCTTACCACGCATCACGTGATCCGCATGAGAAATGGTTTCACTGACGATGTCCATAATGTGCGGATCATCTAATTTATAGTACCTTGATTTTTTAACGGGAAATACATCAACTAGCTGGTATTTCTTTAGTTTAGCAAGTTGATGGGATAACGATGACTGTTCAATGCCTAATAATTTACTTAGCTGATTAACGTTCATAGCTCGCTGTTCTAAGACATTGAGAACTTGTAATCGATTTGGATTGCTTAGCAATAAAAAGATTTTATGAGCTTCTTCTAGATGCTTTTTGCCGATCAATGCAGGTTTTTTCATATGAGAACCCTCTTTACGTTCAGTATAGCAGAAGCCCGTTCTTTAGCCCATGATGAAATCTTTAATAATGGCTAACGAAACGGCACCCACCAATACGATTACTAACAAGTTCTTAGTTAGAACGGCACTCAAGACAGTTGGTACGGACGCAAACAGGTTTGGATAATTAATCGACGGAAAATGGCCCAGATGCTGGGTAAACAGCCCTTCGAACCACATCAAAGACATAATGACAATGGGAACGAATGACAAGAATTCGACCCATGATTTCGGCATCTTGACTTTCTTTAGGACTGCAAACGGCATACTGCGTGAAGCCCATGTAACTAACCCGCATAAAATAATTGTAATGACAATAAAACTAGTTGATGGCATGTTTCAATAATACTCCCACAAAACAACCTAATAACGTAATGACTAAGATCAATAAATCACTTGGAATAACGACCATTCCGAAGTAGACCAGAATCAGAACGGTACCAATTACGATTAACTGAAGCTTCTTATCTAAGACTTGATTGGATATAAACTGTAAATATAGTATTCCGATGAACATCGCAATAATCACGAAATTAATGCCTAACTTTTGCGGATTAGGTATGACATTGGTGACTACAGCACCAAGAAACGAAGCCACGACCCAAGTTGTATATGAGATTAAATTAGAAGTGTTGAACCATCTGAAAGATAGCTTATGGTTCGTAAAATTCAGTTTATCGAATTTTAGCGAAAATAGAACTAATACTCCCGCTTTCAAACGGGAGATGAAGTTCGTCATTTTCGCTTTCTTTTGTCTAAATCAGGATATGGGCTATTTTGGTATTGATCGTCAATGTACTTCTCAACAGTTTTTCTACTCATATCACCTACGGTGCCAACATAATAGCTATGTGACCATAAATGATTTCCCCAGAATAGTTCTTTCCGAAGTTTCGGATGATTACGTAGAAAGTATCGAGCACTGTTGCCCTTTAAGGTTCTAACCATCGTTGTAATTGATAACTTAGGCCTAAATGATACTAACATATGGACGTGATCTGGCATAACTTTAATATTCTCGACTTTAACTTGGCTACATTTAGCGATGTACTTTAATAATTTCTCCATGCCTTGAACTAACTCTGGAGTCGTAAAAACCTTATTGCGATATTTAGTTGCCCAAACTAAATGGCAATGGATGTTATAAACATAATTTCTCATGTGAACGGCATTGTCATAATCGTATTTCTTGTCCATATACATATCACCTTAAACACTTATATTATAGTTATTATAGCTTATTGTAATCAATCTATCGACACAGTATAATTATAAGTGTAGGAAGAGGTGAGTTCAAATGAAATCAATGTCACAATTACAGTATCATTTTGGTGCTAAGTACCGTTGGTATCCTTCGGATACCCAAAAACAGGTTGTTAAAGTGAATGCCGATGTGAGACGAGCTTTCTATAATCATCTAATTGCTAATAAACGCAAATTAGGGTGGATTATACATACATCTTACTGGAATGGTGATCTTAAACGAAAAATAATTGCTAATTATAAACACACGCTCCATGAATCAGTAGTCCGAAAACGAATTAGCTGGCTACGTGATAAGTATATTGACAGTCTGAACTTTGCCAAGACAAATCAATCGAATAACTTGGCTTATAAGAACCACGCTAGTGGCCTACAAGGACAGCCTCAATTCCATCGTAAAAAAGACCATCCTTATGAATGGAAATATCAGACATCGAGGATTACCTGGAAATCTAAAGGGAAACGCAAGTCCAATATATATTTTACTGATAACAGGCACTTAGTATTACCAGTCCTTGGCAGAATCACATTAGGCACAACCCGTAAAATGCCTGACGATACGTTAATTGGTACCGTTACGATTTATAAGGATGCGACCGATAAATTCTGGGTTTCCCTACAATTAGCTAGTGACACACCGTTTAAATCCTATCAGCCGCAGACTCACTCTGCTATTGGAATCGACTTGAACATCTGTAATTCCCTTATGGATAATTATGGGCATCAAGTCTCTAACCCTAAGTTCTACACTCATGGATTACCGTACTTAAAGTTCCTGCAGCAGCGGGAAAATCGTAGACGACGTTATGCTAAAAGTCATCACATCAACCTAACGGTTGATAAAGGATATCAACGGGCTAGAAAACGCTGTGCTAAGTATTATGGCTACATTAAAAATGAACGAAGAGCTTTCTTAGATCGGATTTCGACTAGACTTATCGAGAACCATGATTTGATAGTCGCTGAAAATCTAAAAAGCTCTAACATTCTTCGTAACCATAAGATTGCCCAGAAAGCTAGTGACTGTGGCTGGCGTGAATTTCTATCGATGCTTCAGTACAAAGCTAAGCTGTATGGAAAAACAGTAATTTTAGTTAATCCTGCTTATACTACTCAGAAATGTAGTCACTGTGGCTTCGTTTGTACTAAGCATAACGGCTATGCTAAAAAGCATGGCAAGCATCTAGACTTAGATGATAGATACTGGTGGTGTCCTATTTGTCACACTTACCATATCCGTGATCGGAATGCGGCTGTTAATATTCTGAGACGTGGACAAAAAGAAATCCTTGTGAAGCAACGTCAAAATCTGATTAGGTTAAAACGCAAACGTACTCCACAGGAACTTGATAGTCGTCCGAACTTAACCTTTGAATTTCATCGGGCTGCAGAATAAGCAGCTCAGCTCTCTAAAGTCTAGAATTGCACGTGTGCAATTCTGAGTAAGACCGCAGTCAGCCGGCGAATCAAAGTCTTATAGAGAGCTTAATAATATGGATTAGCTTGGTAGGCTCTGTCGGGGAAACCGTAAGGCTTCTAGATAACTCCCGCAGCTAATCTACTGATGGCTCGATTGCCCTGTGCTATTCATAGGGGCGATGTCCATCATGCTCCCGCCTTTAGACGGGAGTAGGTTGACATTATTCTCAAAGCTATATCAAATTGTTACCGACGAAACCTAACGTGGCTTAATTACCGCTGCATTGGTGTATACTTTAAGGCGTAAAAAGGCAAATTAGCTATACAAAGGGACGATTTACGATGGCCAAGAGTAATAAAAAGATGAACGTATATCAACTTACGATTGTTACGGCCATCAATATCATGGGCTCTGGAATCATCATGTTGCCAACTAATCTTGCTCAAGTCGGCACCATGTCTGTCCTATCATGGTTAGTTACATCCGTCGGCGCTATGGCTCTAGCTTACGCGTTCTCACGGGCAGGTATGTATACTACTAAGCAAGGTGGAATGAGTGGCTATGCTGAATACGTTTATGGCAAAAGCGGTTCGTTTCTATCAAATTACACTTATGGGATTTCAATGGTAATTGCTAACGTCGCAATGGCAATTTCTGCTGTCGGATATATGGCCGACCTATTTAATTGGCATCTCAATCCACTTGCGACGGCAATTGGAACGATCGTTATCCTTTGGCTTGCAAGCGTCCTAAACTTTGGTGGTGCCAGAATTACCGGACAAATCAGTACGTTTACAATTTGGGGCGTTATTATTCCGTTAATTACCCTTTCTGTTGCGGGCTGGTTCTTCTTTAGTGGCCATCAGTATATAAGTGACTGGAATCCACATGGTTATAATTTCTTCACGGGAATCAGTAAATCAATTTCCATTACCCTGTGGGCCTTTTTGGGCTTAGAATCAGCTTCTGAAAATATGGATGAAGTCGAAAACCCGGCCAAAAATGTTCCCATCGCTGTATTGGGTGGGACGATTGGGGCCGCTGTAATGTATATTGTATCAACTAACGTCATGTTAGGGATTACCCCGATTTCTAAATTAGCCCACACCAACGCACCTTTTGGATTAGTATTTAGCCAGATGTTCTCCCCAGTGATTGGTAAAATTATTATGGCTTTAATGATAATATCATGCTTTGGTTCCCTATTGGGGTGGCAATTTACGATGGCTGACGTATTCAAATCGTCTGCTATTGCGGGATACTTCCCCAAGATATTCAAGAAAGTCGTTAAAAACGGAGCCCCGATAATCGGCCTGGTCCTCCTTACAATCCTACAATCAATCCTGTCATTAATGACCATTAGCCCAACGCTATCTAAACAATTTACAATCCTGGTTAACTTAGCCGTAGTGACCAACGTTATCCCGTATATTTTATCGATGGGTGCACTTAAGACCATGCAGATTAATGAACATGTACCCACGAACAAGCGGAGAATGACGAATGTCTTTGCTTTTATTGGGTCAATCTATAGCCTATATGCATTATATGCTACTGGCAGTGTAGCTTTAATCGGCGGCTCATTAGTGACGTTTGCGGGATGGACTTTATATGGAATAATTGCCTATAAATTCTCGTCAAATTAAGATTCAAAACAATCAATTATTAGTATAAAATTAAAAACGTTGCTGTAATTAACAACGTTTTTCGAGCTCTTAAATTAATTTAAAATGCTTTGGTTATCGATACGGGTCCTGATGAAAATGTATAATCTTTTTTATACGTTTTAGGATTAGACAAAGTTTCCACCAATACATTTGCTACATCAGCTCTAGAAACGGATGCTTTGGTTAAATCCTTAGGATTAAGTTGAATCTTATTAGTTTCAGCATGATTAGATAAGGCAACCGGATGTAAAATCGTGTAATTCAATCCGGAATTGTGGAGATAAAGATCCGCATAATGCTTTGATAAATAATAGGTATACATAGGGAAATTACCAAATTTAGTGTTCCAAACCTTACGATTATCAGATCCAGCAGCACTAACCATTAAATAACGAGTAATCCCAGCATTTTTAGCCGCTTTAATTGACTTAACGGCACCGTCTAAATCAACTTTAAGCGTAGTCTCTGGTGATACGCCACCACCAGCACCGGCTGAAAAGATAACGGCATCAACGTGATTATCTTTAAAGATTCGTGTCATATCTTGAATAGATTTGGTTAAATCAAATTTAATGGGTGTAATCAATTTTGATTTAGGCAATGATGTGAATTCTGATTCATTTCGCACGCCAGCCATAACATGATTACCCTTATTAACTAATTTTAGAGCAGTGGTGTGTCCCACATGACCGTGAGCGCCAATCACAAATACGTTCATTTACAAATTCTCCTTTAAGTGTGCGTTCCCTTAAAATCTTATATTGAAAGTATAACATCTAAGTTGGATTTAGCATACCCATCGATATCGTAGTGTTAATGTCTCTCTTTAATGTAGCCCTTCCCTTGTAGCGCTAACAGCACGCGTTTGGGATGTTTCCGAATATCTCTTATCATATTAGAAGATCGAGTATTGGGCTCAGCTAAACCGTCTTCCCATAGTTCAACGATCGTTGGCTGGAAACCCATGACATCCGCAAAAATCTGTTGAGTAATATTGAAATGACAGAATTGTGATAACGCATGACGAACTTCCTTAACGTCAGTACCATGGAGACGACTTGGATTAAAAGGACCTTGCCTATGCAGACGACGTCTCAATTCGTTAATATTGTTTTCTAAATCATAACTCAATTCGAACATCCCCCGTTTTCTAATTCAATCATACCAGCGCTAGTGACTAATCCAACTATAAAAATTATCAATAATATCGACACTAATGTTTGACTCTTCACCAATGTTATTTATGATAATAGATGTGAGTAAAAATTAATCGAAAGGAGATATTTTGATGCAATACCTTAACGTTCAAAATAATGCTAACATTACGGCTCCAGTCCCTAGTTACGCTCAATTTACGAATAACTAGGGCTGTATGTTTAGGTTGCATCAAGATATTTACGCCATACAGTCCCATTCGAACTGTGTGGATCAGATTCTAGATTAAATCCGTTCTTATAACTTTGTAAATTAGCAAATCGCCTCACGGTTCGACATGAAATGTGGGGCTTTTTTACATCTTGATGCCTGATTATATAAGGAAGTAAGACTATGCAAACTAGTCATAAATTAAGTTTGTTTTCAATCGTAATGTTAGGATTAAGTTCCATTATTGGTTCCGGCTGGCTGTTTGGCTCATGGGAAGCCTCGAAAGTCGCTGGACCAGCATCAATTTTATCGTGGATCATTGGTGCAATCGTCGTCGGTATTATTGCGTTTAATTATATTGAATTAGGAACCATGTTCCCAGAAACTGGTGGAATGAGTCGGTATGCACAGTATACCCATGGTTCGTTATTAGGCTTTATCTCCGCTTGGGCCAACTGGGTTTCATTAGTTACCTTGATCCCGATTGAAGCCGTTGCGGCAGTTCAATACATGAGCTCGTGGCCGTGGCGATGGGCCCGTTGGACATCCGGATTTATCATCGATGGTAAAATCTCTAATCAGGGTCTACTAGTTGTCTTTCTATTTATTCTCGTGTTCACGTTAATTAACTATTGGTCAATCGATCTATTAGCTCGGTTCACCAGTTTCATCTCAATCTTTAAAATGGTGATCCCAATCCTAACGGTCGTTTTGATTTTAATGTCGGGCTTTCATCCTGGGAACGAGATTGGCCAGCAAATCGGCGGTTTTATGCCATACGGAAGCGCCGCCATCTTTACGGCGACCACCAGTGCTGGAATCATCTTCTCGTATAATGCCTTTCAAGTTGTCATTAATATGGGCCATGAGATCCAAAATCCGAAGCGAAACATTCCGTTGGGAATCATTATCTCGCTGGCCATTAGCATCGTAATCTACGTTGCCTTGCAGTTTACGTTCATCGGTGCCGTTCCGCCAAGAATGCTTGCTAGAGTTGGCTGGCATGGAATTAATATGCAGTCACCGTTCGCTGACTTGGCAATGATTTTGGGCTTATATTGGCTCAACGTCTTTCTGTACATCGATGCCTTCGTATCACCGTTCGGCACTGGCGTTTCGTTTGTTGCTCAGACCAGTCGAGCCTTAGCAGCAATGGCTAAAAATCGCCATGTTCCGAAGATCCTAGGTCGAATTAATTCCAAATGGCACATTCCGCGAGTCGCCATGATCGTTGATTTGTTCTTAAGCATGGGTCTAGTAAGTTTGTTCCGTTCGTGGAACGCATTGGCTAGTGCCATCGCAACCTCTGCTCTAATCTCTTATCTAACAGGACCGGTTGCCGTCGTTACTTTACGCAAGATTGCCCCGCATTTTAAACGGCCGATCAAACTCTGGCACGCTAAATTTTTGGCACCGTTGACGTTCGTCTTAACTAGCCTAGCCGTGTACTGGGCCATGTGGCCGACAACGATTGAAGTCATCGGTCTAATTTTGCTAGGTTTACCGTTTTATATCTATTTTGAATGGCGAAACCATTGGGTCCACACTATGGATGAAGTTAGAAGTAGCTTATGGTTAATCGGTTATCTACTATTTATGTCAGTTATTTCTAAACTAGGCAGCTTCCATTTTGGCGGAATCAATTGGATCCCGTATCCGTTTGATTTTCTGATCATTATCGTTGCATCGTTGATCTTTTACTACTGGGGAATTTCCAGTTATTTGATCACTGATGACCTTAAAATTGCTAAACGAATTAATCAAAAGATTGATTAACCGAATAAAAATTAAAGAGCTGTGATTATTCAATCACGGCCCTTTCTTTTTACGCTAATAACAACTTTATTTAAATTCAGCTTTTAATAATGACCAACGATTTTCATCATGATAAATGCCATTTAGTAATTCATTAGCTCGTAAACGGCCGTCAAGATGAAAGCTGCACCGTTTAGCAACTTCATTGCTGGCGTGATTATCGACTGAGGCGTTAATAATCACTTTATTTAAATTATAATCATTGAATCCCAATTGACATAATCCATGTGTGGCGTTCGTTGCAATCCCATGGTGCTGATACGGCAAACCGAGCCAGTAACCGATGTCAGCGCTATGATCTAGCTGACGAAAGCCGTTGAAGCTAATCATTCCGGCAATTTTGCCTTTATCCATAATAATGGCATTCAACGATCTTTCATTTGCAAAGTCCACTAAACACCGATGCAGATAAATAATCTCACCGGTGACACTCTTAATGTAATCGACCCATGGCAGCCACTGTTTATACCAGTCACGGTTATTATTAATTAAATTAAATAATGGTTCTGCATCCCGTCGCGGATTAGGAATTGCTAATGACACATCATGATTTATCTGATATGTAAACATAATATCAGCCCGTTTCTCTAATACTTTTTACCCAGGATATCCAAACTAATAATTCGGTTACCCATATCAGCCACTTTGGGCAAGTGATCGTAAATTTCAAATCCAGCTGACTTAAATAACCTTTGGCTAGGGATGTTAACGCTGAAAATAAAGGCCAAGATGGTGTGAATATTTAATCTTTTAGTCTGTTCAGCAATATATTTCAACGTTTGGGTCCCGATACCACGATGCTGAAACTGATTATCAATGTAAATACTGATCTCGACCGTGTTATGATATGCCGACCGACCATAAAACGATTCAAGACTAACGTAACCAGCCTTTTGACCATTATCTTCAATCATCCATAACGGTCGTTGAGCGTTGTGTTGCTTAAAGGATTTTAATTCATCAGTAACCGAAGCTGGTGTTAAGTCAGCCGTGACGGTTCGCTTAGGAATATTCTGATTATACACTCTCGTAATGAATGGTACATCCGTCGACTTGGCAAATCTAAAGGTAACTGACATCTTATCACCTACTTAATGTGAATCTGACCGGTAATTCCAGCAATATCCTTTTCAGCTTGTGTAGCATCACCCAAATATTTAGCGTACTTTTGGCAGTAATCTTGATAATACTGCTTAGCTTTCTGAACATCTTCTTCAGCAATGCCTTTTTGGTCCAGATAATTATAGAACCAGTAACCATTACCAATAAACGCTAGCCACATCCCGCTGTCTAACTTTTCAAATGGCGTATGCAACATCATATCAACGGTCTTCTTATATTTAGCGACGATCGGCTGTTTCCGCATTTTATCTAACTTGGTACTTTGTTCGACTTTCTTAGTAACGTTGATCAATGGTAACGTCAATAAATAACGATACCCTTTAGTCCAATTAATTCTCGGTTTTGAATTCATAATGCGATGTACTCCTTACAGATTAAAATTTTGTTTTAATAATTTTGGGTTGAAAATTTTCAAAAATTTAACGTGACTTTTTAGATATTGATTAGTAAATTCAGCAGTACCGAATGGCTTCCCTAGTAACATGTTAATTTGATGCTTAATATGAATCATTTTATTTAAATGAAATTTATAATCAAGTAATCTTTGATCATAACCCAAATCATCCATGTTTAACGGAACTAATTTCCGAAACATCTTTCGGCACCCTTTTGGAACGGTATTAACCAGGTTTCTTAGTAACAAGAATGCTGAAAACATCTTAATAACACGTTTGATCGATTCACTATCTATTTTAGACAAATGCCATTCGTTATAAAAATCACGTTTGAAACGCTGTTCCTTAGCGTCATGAGAATGAATTAGAAGATTACTTAACTCATTCTGATACTTATTATCCAAATATTTTGCCAAATCAATTGGCTTTAATCGACGATAATTAGCTTTTAAATCATCATTATCACGTAAAATTTGACGAATCGTCCAAACATCGGTATTGAACCATCTCGAATGATCATATCGTGGAATTACGCACATTTTTAACGCTTGATAAACTTGATCAAGTGATAATTTACTTACTGAGGCCCAATAAAGCCGATATTTTTGACCTGCTGGTAACATATATCCATTTACGTAATCTGTGACCAATTTCCGTAAATAATCACTGTTGGGTGTGACCTTTAAATGTAACGTTGGCTTGATTTTCATAGCGTTAATTTGAAGCCAGCCCTCGTATTCCGGATTGCAACCGCCAATTACATACACAATTTGCACGTTAATCTCATCCTTAAAAATAATTTATAATTCATTATAAAATAGATAATTGGATTGTAAAATTTTCCTATAATTTTTTTATTTAAAGGGAATTCCGCTAGGGAAAGTTTGTTAATTACACTAAACAAAATACCCGGTAATCAAATATTACCAGGCTTAATTCATTAGGATTTTCAATTATTTTCTAATTTCGTTATAGTACTTCATAGCTCGACCGGTCGTTGATTTTGGATCGTTCAAAGCAGCTTCGGGAGTCCCTGAATACAGGATTTGGCCACCATAACGACCAGCGTGCGGGCCAACGTCGATCATCCAGTCAGCTTTACTGATCACCTGGAGATTATGTTCAACGATGATCAACGTATTACCAGCATTGACTAAACTATCGAATAACTTCACGATTCGGGCAACGTTCTTCATGTGTAAACCAGCCGTTGGTTCGTCCAATAGATAGATGGTACCGGTTCGGTTCAATTCCAGAGCTAATTTTAAGCGTTGCAATTCACCGCCGGACAACGTGCTTAGTGATTGACCCAAGGTTAAGTAACCTAAGCCAACTCGCTTCATATTGATTAACTTATGAGCAATCTTTGACTTATCCTTAAAGAAATCAGCGGCTTCTTCAATTGTCATGTTCAGGACCTGACTAATGTCCTTACCATGGTAATGATATTGAAGAGCTTGCTTACTGTAACGCTTGCCATGGCATTCTTCACAAACCTGGATAACGGGATCCATGAAGGCCATGTTTGTGATGGTGACACCTTTACCTTTACACATCGGGCAACGGCCCTTGCCATTATAACTAAATAAGGTTCTGGAAACGTCATTGGCATCCCCAAAGATCTTTCGGATCGGGTTCAGGATATTTAAGTAAGTTGCCGGTGTGGCTCGAATATTAGCGCCAACTGGATCTTGCGATAAGTCAATATATTGCTTAGTCAGTTTCTTTTTGATGGCGTCTATCAACGAACTCTTACCGGATCCAGCAACCCCTGAAATTACCGTTTCAACGCCCAACGGAATCTTAACGTTGACGTGCTTTAAATTATGGATCGTAACGTCATGTAAATCTAGTGTCTTTTTAACAGGACGCGGATGACTAAAGGTCAATTCCTTCCGCATGTAATCGCCGGTTAAGGTGTGAGAATGAAGCAATTGCTGATAGGTACCGTTAAAGGTGATGTGACCGCCTTGACGGCCCGCTTTCGGACCAACTTCGACAACGTAATCGGCAATCGGGATCAATTCTGGATTATGTTCGACAATTACAACGGTGTTGCCCTTATCCTTTAACTTAATTAAAGCTCGTTTAATCAATTTAATATCTTGTGAATGTAAGCCGACACTGGGTTCATCTAGGATGTAGACCATATCGACCAGCGAACTGTCCATGAATTTAGCAATCTTAATTCGTTGGGTTTCACCACCGGATAAGGTATCGGTATTTCGGTCTAAGGTTAAATAACCCAAGCCTAAATCAATCAACGAACCAATTTTGGTCAATAATTCACGAATGATTTCCTGGACCAACGGGGCCTTGATACTGTGCAAGAACTTCAAGGCGTGAACCAGATCCATACTCATAACTTGAGCAATGTTTTTACCGTTAATCTTGCAATGTAAGACTGGTTGACGAAGCTTAGTCCCGTGACAGACCGGGCAAACTTCCTTCTTAACGGCCCTAGCAATTGCCTGCTTATGATGACGACCTTCACGACTGTTAACGATTGAACGCAGAATCTTCGGGATTAAACCTTCATATAAGATATGTTTACGCCAGATCTTTGGTGGATTCTTTAATTTCTGCTGAGGCGCGTACAATAGCATATCCTTTTGTTTTTTAGTGTAATCCTTGATTGGCATATCATCATCGAATAAGCCACAGTGGCCATAACGGTTCCAGCGCCAAGTATGCGGACGAAAACTAACGAACGTAATGGCACCTTGATTTAATGATTTATTCCAGTCGATGATCTTATTCGGATCAATGTGATGAACATAGCCTAAGCCCTGGCAATGTTTACACATCCCTTCCGGCAGATTAAATGAGAACGTATCCGAATAACCAACCCATGGTTTACCAGCACGAGAAAACAGTAACCGCATCAATGAATAAATTCCGGTATACGTAGATAAGGTTGAGCGTGGGTTCTTACCAACCTTTTTCTGCTGGATCACGATTGCAACCGGCAAGTTATCAATTCGACCTACGTGCGGCTGACCATATTTAGGCAGATACTGCTGAGTAAAACTCGGGAAGGTCTCATTCAATTCCCGACGTGAACTTGCGGCTAATGTATCAAAAACTAGTGATGATTTACCGGCTCCTGATAGCCCGGTAAAGACGGTAATGGCGTGTTTATGAATCTTAAGGTTCACGTGCTTTAAATTGTTCTGGTAAGCATCGTGAATCACGATGTAATTACTTTCGGACATTCAATAAGGCCCCTTTCGGTTATTTCGCTTTGATTAACGGTCGATTATAATAAGCGACTTTGGGTTTAAATTGATTTTCAGGAATTTCTAATTTCGTGATTGATAAGTTGTCTGGAATAATCGGGCTCAACAATTTAGGTGCAAACTTTGCCATAATGGCGGTAATTACTCGACTGTGAGCAATCATTACGATGGGCTTATCTGGTGAACCGTGGTGAATAATACTCATCACGGCTTTTCCATAACGAGCCCAAAATTGCTGATCATTTTCAGCTAGATGTAACGGATCCTGTTTAGATAAAATATTTTGGAATGCACCCATGCCGTATTTTTTGATGAATTCAGGAATCGTGGCACAATGCGTTAATTTAGCAACCATCTTAATGACGTTCGCGATCTTAACCCCTTCGTAGCTACCAAAGAACTGTTCCCGCAAACCTTGGTTAATCTGAATCCGAACGGGACGTTGCAGACTTTCAACGATCGCTTGGGCAGTTCGAACTGCACGTCCTGAATCACTGGTGTACAGTTTATCAAACTTTAAGCCACTTGTCCGCAATGTTTTACCAGCTTCTACGGCTTCGTTGATTCCTTTTTGGGTCAGTGGTGTATCAGACCAACCCTGCATCCGATGCATTAAATTAAAATAAGTCTGACCGTGTCGAATTAAATATACTGAATAAGTATTGATAATAATTTCCTCCCGTTAATTTAACAAAAAAGCCCTAATTAGAGCAACTAATTAGAGCTTAACGCATTTTTTAAATTAATTTTAAATTTAGTGACGACGAGCTTCACCAATACGTGCAGCTTTACCACTTAAGTGACGTAAGTAGTATAACTTAGCACGACGTACACGACCATGACGTACTACCTTTACGCTATCGATGACTGGTGAGTAAAGTGGGAATACACGTTCAACACCAACACCACTGGCGGTACGACGTACGGTGTAATCTGACTGGATGCCAGAACCGTGCTTCTTGATAACTACACCTTCAAATAATTGAAGACGAGTGGACTTACCTTCAGTAACTTTAACGTTGACCTGAACGGTGTCACCAATCTTAATGGTAGGCATCTTCTTAGCAGTTTGTTTGCTGTTAATCTTAGCAATTAATTTATTTTGACGCATCAAAATACTTCCTTTCACCGGCATTCTTAACGGTTATTACCCCGACAGCGGACTACCGTTATTTAACAAGTTAATATTATCATAATCGACATACGTTGTAAATCTAGTCTTGATGATCACGCAGATCGATTTTAATATCGGATAACATGTGTTTTTGTTTTAACGATAAATGTTTTTTCTTTAATAAATCCGGTCGTTTAAGCAAGGTCTTTTTTAGAGCTTGCTTTTCACGCCATAACCGGATCTTCTGATGATCTCCACTTAACAGGATTGACGGAACCTTCATCCCGCGGAAATCAGCAGGTCTAGTGTATTCAGGAAATTCTAACAGGCCCATTGAGAATGAATCGGTTGGTGCCGACTGTTTATCGCCTAATACTCCGGGAATTAACCGGGAAATAGCATCAATCATAATCATGGCTGGTAATTCACCACCGGTTACAACGAAGTCACCTAACGAATATTCATCGGTCACAATCGATTTAATCCGTTCGTCATAACCTTCGTAATGACCACAGACAAACGTCAAGTGCTTTTCGTGCGACAATTTTTCGGCTTCGTGCTGAGTAAAACGTTTCCCAGCAGGATCCATTAACAAGACTTTACCCTTTGGAATCCCGCTAGCCTGGTTTTGTTTTTGAACCGCCTGGTACGCATCGATTAACGGCTGAGGCTGAAGTAACATGCCAGCTCCGCCACCGTATGGAGGCATATCAACGTCATGATGTTTATTTTTAGAATAATCACGAAAATTAGTGATTTTTAGATTTAGAATTCCCCGTTCGATAGCTTTACCGATCATGGATTCACCCATGGGACCTTTAAACATGTCGGGGAATAAACTCAAAACGTCAATTTTCATCGATTTACATGCCCTCCATTAATTGAACGATAACTTGATGATGACTAAAGTCGACTTTCTTGATGACCTGTTTGATTTTCGGTAAAAGGAGTTCGTGCTTACCAGGGCGTGAAACAACCCAAACGTCATTAGCACCGGTCTTCATGATATTAGAAACGGTACCAATCGGATGACCTTGAACGTCGACGACCTTTAAGCCGATAATCTGCTGATAAAAGTATTGGTCAGGCTTCAGATTAATCTGTTGATGTGCTTTTTCATCAATTTGAAGGAGATGATGCTTCATAAACAGAACGTCGTTAATGTTGTCATAGCCCTTAAAGTGAATTAAATATAAGTCCATTTGCGTCCGGCAACCGTCAACGGTCAACGGAATGCGTTTTAACGATGTCTTGAGATATACCTGACTTCCCTTTGCGAAACGCTGCTTAGGAAAATCCGTCTTGGATGCGACTTTTAATTCACCCTTGATTCCGTGGGTGTTCACAACGTAACCAACGTCATAATAATTCATGAATTCAGTCTCCTTTATAATAAAAAAGACTCCTAAACGGAGTATTTATCCATTCAAGAGCTCTTAGTTCTTATTTTTACCATCATCAATAATTAAACGGATCCGTTTGTTACCGGATACTCGAACGCTATAAACGATGGTCCGAATCGTTTGGGCAACGTGCCCTTTCTTACCAATAATGCGACCAATATCACTAGGATTAGTCTGCAAATGGTATTCATGAAAACGATCCGTTTCTTTGTGCTTAATCGTAACGTCCTCTGGATGTTTCACCAAAGGTTTTACGATCGTTTTGATTAACTCATCAAAATTAGTCATAACTATTAATCACTTATTTCTTAGCGTACTTAGCATCATGGTACTTCTTCATGATACCGGCACGAGATAATAAGTTCTTAACGGTATCAGAAGGCTGAGCACCGTTCTTTAACCATTTCATGACGTCTTCTCCGTCAAGTTTAACGGTTGATGGATGAGTTAATGGATTGTAATAGCCAACCTGCTGTACGAAGCTACCACGGGTTGATTTACGAGCATCACTAACAATGATTCGGTAAAATGGATTACGCTTTGAACCCATACGACGTAAACGAATTCTTAACATGCAAATACACCTCCTACTTTGATTACTTAACGAGTATTAATATACCAGGATTTAGACAGCATGTAAAGACCTGTAAAGGATTTTTTCTTTACACCATAATTACTTATTCTTTAAAGGGCTTCAGCAGTTCTTGCTTTCCCGTAACACCCATATACACATCATTTCGAATTAAATATTTTTGAACTTCAGCATAATTATTAAAATTAATTGGCTTGGAAAAACATCCAGAATCAGCTAATTGTTTTGCCATCACAACCGTCGGTGCATCAATCTTAGTTTGTGGACCGTATTTAGCAATAACGTTCGACCAATGCTGATCAAGCATGTTGATTGCAAACGTAACGGATTTATCATGCTGAATTAATTTCTTTAATATATCAGGCTGCAAAAGCTTCATTTTAGAGCCCCCTATTTGCACGCAGAATTGGATCATTAACTAATGAAATTAACTGACCACGAACGTTTTTGACCGAGAATTTAGTCTTAGGTTCGGTCAAGATCCAGAGTAAATTATCAAAGCCGTAGTATCGCAAATGATCTTCACCAAAACCATCGGTTAAGATAATAATTAATTGATTTCGATTCGTGTTCAAGTGTTGGTGGCAGTAGTTAAAAATACATTGAAAACAAGTTCCACCGCCACCAACTCGGGTAAATTTAAGCTGGTGATAATTATTGGCGTGATAATGCTCCAACACGTGAACTTCAGTATCGAAGTCATAAACGCCAACGTTAACCGGCATGTGTTTCAGAAAATCACCTAACTGAGCTAATAAGAAGCTAATTTCTTGATCACCCATTGATCCAGAATTATCAACGAAAATCTGAACCGGCTGAATATAATTACTGACGGTGCCCATCAGATCCATCCGATAGGCTTGGCGACGGTTAAAGCGGGCTCGTGATGTCTTCCGGCCAAACGGAACGCTACCAAGACCCATTTTGACATATGCTCGCCAGTTAATACTGCTATGAACATTAAGTTTCTGAAGCTGTTCATGCACTCGTCCAGGCAAGGTACCACGGGCTTTTGCACCCGTATTTTGATACGAACGTTTAATTAATCGTTTTAACTGAACCGTTTTAGCTTGTCGACTGACTTGTGATTCACTGCCCCAGAAACGGTGGTCATCACTTTTTCGTTTCAATACGTGCTTAATTTTACGATTAACGAGTCGTTTATCTTTGGATTTACCCTGCTGTTTATCTAAAAATTGCTTTAACTGATTCAAATACACTTTAGAATTCATGTTAGGAATTAAGCTGAGGCCCCAACTACGGTTAATTTGCTCTAAAGTAACCTGATTTTGGACTTTAATCGGGATCAACTGATTAACGGCAATATCGGTAGCCATCTGAGTTAACTCGTTAGCTCGCGGATAACGAACCGGGTGTAACCAGATTAAATGCAGTGCTTCATGTTCAAGCCAAAATAATAGATCACGCTCAGTATTTATCCATTCTGCGAACACGTCCGGGTTGTATTCAAGCTTAATCTTATGTTGGTACCAACCTAAGCTAAACGGTGACTGAAGGCGTTGATTATTGATCCGATCAATTTTAGCTAGTAAAATCCCGTAAAACGGCTGACGTTGAATCAGATGGATAATTCCCCGGCTGATGATTCGATCACACAACAGCTGAGAATTGTTCGAATTTCGTTGCTGTTGATAATGAATAATCTGTTGACCTAATGTCAATCGCATCTAATCACCCGTTTCATTGCTTAATAGCCAGCTAAACTAATCTTAATAAATGCTTCGTATAATTTTTGTAAATCTAAAGACTGACTAGATTTAATTTGATTATAAAGATGATCAAACCAGTCGGTGTGACTAAGTGATAACGCTAGTGAATATTGTCCATCTGAACTGACTTTTGTAAGTAACGTTAAAAACTTCTTCGCAAAATCGTCATTCAAGGACAATTTAGCTTTCAAAATCATCCTAAGGGTATGCTCTTTTTGAGCTTCATCCATTTTATTAAAACGTTCCGTTAATTTGTCTAACGAATCTTGCACAAAACTCTTAGGTGTAATCGCAACTAACGACTGATTTAAAAATGAATTAAAGGCCGTTGCCGTTTCAATACCCAAATCACCGGATAAGACATCCAGTTGAATTGACTGACGGTCTTGATTATCTAATTGATCCAATTCATATAAATTATCGGAAACTCGTTCCCAGGCTCGTGGGGTCGGGTATAAATCTTGGCTCATCTTTGGGTTATGCAGCATCCCTGGATTTTCCTGCAAATACTTGATCACTGATGGGTGAATCATCTGGCGATGTCGTTTAAGATCCTGCGTATTGGCCCAGGCTAACCAATCCTTTAAGTTAGCTTTCATTACTAATCTTACGGTTCGGTCTTTAATCGCAGCATCGCCGCTGACGACACCGTAATCAGTTTGACCGAATCCCGTCATTGAAGAATCAGGATTTTCTGCGATAATAATATGAACCTGTTTCGGTAGTTTTAAGCTATTAACCGATCGCTGTAGAACTAAATTCATTAATTCGCTCTGAACGGCTTGACTACCACGGTTAAATTCATCTAGGAACCAATAAATACTGGTGTCGGGATAACGTTCAGCGTACTTAATAATCTCAATTAACGTATGTGAATAACCAAACTGAACGTCCGCTAAGGTTCCGTAGTGCTTCGTTTTTATAAATGAATCGGACGTTAGCGGCGGAACCGGGATTGATAGGTCACCCTTTTCAACTAAACTCACTACGGTAGTAAAAAGTTTAGCGTGATTTCGTTTAGCAACGTCCTGAACCAGAGCCGATTTACCAATCCCGGCTTCACCAACGATGTTAGGGACGTTGCCACCTTTAATCACTAACGGTACCGCAACCAATAATTGTCGATAAGATAACGCCATTCGTTACACTCCTTATTTACAAAAAGAGGATGATTATTCATCATCCTCTTTTTAATCATAATTAATTATCTACGTCTTAGCATCTTTTGTAAACGACGACGTTTCTTTTTGGCCTGTTTAGCTTTCTTGGCCATTCCACGCATGCCAAATTTAGACATCTGTGACATTGGATTGTTGCCCATCATGCCACCCATGGGATTCTTACCGCCCATGCGCTTCATCATCTTGTTCATCTTACCAAGACCACCAAAGTTACCGTTGGACATCTGGTTCATTAATTTCTTCATGGAATTAAATTGCTTGATGACTCGGTTAACGATTTGAATCGGTCGACCTGATCCACGAGCAATGCGTCGCTTACGGGACGGAGTTAAGATTTCAGGATGAGCTCGTTCTTGTTTAGTCATGGAATAAACAATGGCTTTAATATGATCCATCTGCTTTGGATTCATATTAGCCTTCTTCATGATCGGGTTATTAGCCATCCCAGGAATTAACTTCATGATGTTCTTTAACGGGCCCATGTGCTGGATCTTATTTAACTGAGCTAAGAAATCATTAAAGTCAAAGGTGTTTTCCTGAATCTTCTTAGTAAGCTTTTCAGCCTTTTTCTTGTCGTAGCCCTTTTTAGCTTTATCAATCAGGGTTAGGATATCACCCATCCCTAGGATCCGGGAAGCCATTCGGTCTGGATGGAAAATATCTAGGTCTTGAAGTTTTTCACCTTCACCAACGAATTTGATGGGTTTATGGGTGACGGCACGAATCGATAGTGCGGCACCACCACGGGTATCACCATCTAATTTAGTTAGGGCAACTCCAGTGATGTCCAAAGCATCATTAAAGCCCTTAGCCGTTTTAACGGCATTCTGACCGGTCATGGCATCAACCGTTAACAGAATTTCGTTCGGCTTAGCTAAAGCTTTAATTCGCTTCAGTTCATTCATTAATTTGGTATCGATCTGTAAACGACCGGCGGTATCAATAATCACGTAATTATTATGATCACGATGAGCCTGTGCTAACCCAGCTTTTACAATGTCAACCGGATCATGATGGGTTCCCATCTGGAAAACTGGCACTTTAATTTGCTGGCCAACCTGAACTAATTGATCAACGGCGGCTGGTCGGTAAACATCAGCAGCAATCATTAATGGATGGGCCTTGTGAGCGGTCTTTAAACGTAAAGCTAACTTGCCGGCAGTTGTAGTTTTACCGGCACCTTGAAGACCAACCATCATAATGACAGTTGGAATCGTTTTAGCTTTATTTAACGGAACCGCTTTAGTTCCCATCGTCTTGGTCAATTCTTCATCAACGATCTTAACGATCTGCTGACTTGGGTTTAAACCTTCCAGAACGTTTGCACCAACGGCCTTGTCCTGAACCTGTCGAACAAATTTTCTAACAACGTCAAAGTTAACATCAGCATCGAGTAAAGCTAATCTAATCTGACGCATTGTTTTTCTTAAATCTGATTTACTAACGTGACCTTTACCACTTAAATCACGAAAGGCTTTTTGTAAACGGCTCGTAAGTCCTTCAAAAGCCATTTCAGTTCACCACTTTCGTTATTCATCTTCAATATGCTCTAATTTCTTAATCATGGAACTAATGTGTTTATCGTTAGGATACCGTTTTTGAGTGTACCTTTGCATTCGATCGATCAAACGATTTCGAGCAATAAAATATTTATATAAATGAAGTTCTTTTTCGTATTTTTCTAAAATTAAAACTGTCCGACGGAGGTTATCGTACACGGCTTGTCGACTGACTTTAAAGTCCTGTGATATTTCACCGAGTGAATAATCGTCAATAAAATAGCATTGCATATATTCTCGCTGCTTTTTAGTCAGCAACGGATAATAAAATTCCAAAAGTGAATTGACACGATAATTTTTGGCTAAGTCCACTTATACTAACCTCCGTAAGTAATAATTATATTATAGTCCTATTATTTAAACAATCCTTCAAACAAGCCGTTGACAAAATCACTGGCGTTAAACGGTGTTAAATCATGAACGTGTTCACCAAAACCGATGAATTTAACTGGAATATGTAATTCATGACGGATTGCAAGGACAATCCCACCTTTGGCGGTCCCGTCCAGTTTAGTTAAGACGATCCCGGTAATTTTGGCAACTTGATTAAATAACTTGGCTTGATTTAAAGCGTTTTGACCGGTAGTACCATCAACTACCAGCATAACTTCATGCGGAGCGTCAGGAATAACTCTGGTCAGGACTTTATTCATCTTAGATAACTGGTTCATCAAATTAACTTTGTTCTGTAAACGACCGGCAGTATCAACAAAGAGAATGTCGTAATTTTCACGTTTAGCCTTATGAACCGCATCATAAACAACGGATGACGGATCACTGTGTTCAGGACGTTTAACGATGTCGACGTGGTCATTTTTGGCCCATTCGTCTAACTGTTGAATAGCACCAGCACGGAAAGTATCAGCAGCGGCTAACAGAACCTTTTTGCCCTGTTGATGATACATATAAGCCATTTTACCGATGGTAGTAGTTTTACCAGCACCGTTAACACCGACGAAGAGAAAAACGGTTGGTCCCTGTTTAGCATAGTGAATCTGATTGTCTTCATTTTTACCGTCTTCATCGTAAAGCTCGATCATCTTTTGAATAATGACGTCTTGAACTTCAGAACGCTTTTTAACGTTCTTTAACTTAACTTCTTTACGTAAGGCGTCACTAATCTTGACGGCCATATCAACACCAACATCGGATTCGATTAACGTATCTTCTAAATCATCAAAGAATTCATCGTTAACCGACCGGAAGTTCGCAAATAATCGGTTTAATTTCTGGCCAAACGTGGATCGAGAACGTGCCAAACCACGGGCGTAAATCTTACCGTTCTGTTTAGCCGTCTTAGTTATGTTAGATTCCTTAGATTGTGAGCTAGCAGACTTGGTTTCCACTGACTTAGCCGGTTTGGTTTCTGCTGATTCAGATTCAGCAGATGAGCTTGCCGATTTAGCCTCTGAACTAGCGCTTTTACTTTCCGAAGCCGATTCAGAAGCAGACTCACTAGACTTTGTGGCGTTAGAAGAAGTTGAAGTAATCGATTCAGAAGAACTGCTAGACTCAACTGAACTACTAACACTTGAAGCTTCAACCGCGCTGGAGCTTACTTCGCTACTAGCACTGACGGAACTGCTGGCCTGAGCTTCGTTGATTACGTTATTCTGACTTGAATTGGCTTTTGCCTTTTCATTTGCTAATGATTTAGCTTTTAATGATGCTTGTTTCTTTTTTCTTGAATGACGTTTGAAAATACTAAATAATCCCATAGTTCTCATCCCTCTGTCTTAGCTTTTCTTAAATTAACCGAGATAATCTTAGAAACTCCCGAATTCTGCATCGTGACTCCGTATAAATTATCGGCATATAACATCGTCGTCTTGCGATGTGTGATCACAATAAACTGGGTCTTTGACTTCAATTTTTGCATATAATCACCGAAGCGGTCAATATTTACGGCGTCCAATGCCGATTCAGCTTCATCCAGGATACAAAATGGTGCCGGTTTAATCTTCAAGATGGCGAACAGTAAAGCGATTGCAGTTAATGCCCGTTCTCCACCAGACAATAATTCCATGTTTCGGTATCGTTTGCCCGGTGGCTGTGCCATGATGTTAACGCCGGTCGTTAAAAGATGCTTCGGATCAATTAGTTCGAGTTTAGCTCGACCGCCCTTAAAAATCTGTGAATACGTAACTTTAAACGCGGCATTAATCTTATCAAACGTATCCTTAAAACGAACTTTAATCTTGGAATCCATTTGGTTCATCGTCGTCATTAATTGGTGTTTAGCCGTAACCAAATCATTAATTTGTTTCGTAAAAAATTGATAACGACGATCGATCTTTTGGAACTGCTTAATGGCGTTAACGTTAACTGGGCCAATTTCCTGCAACGCTTTTTGAGCCCTAAATAATTTAGAACTGATTTGATTTAGAGTCATTGTTGGCTTGGCCACGTTATCTTTAGTCACGTCAATTTGGTACTTTCGGTATAAGACACCGTTAACTTCATGCGCCTTTTTCTCAGCTTCCTGACTGGTCAATCGATATTGATTCAGTCGACTGCGTAAGTCCAGTAACTGATTCTGAAGACTTGATAAACGACTCTTAACTTTATAAAGTGAATTCTTATCTTTAATAATTAATTCGTGGTAATGAGTCTTTTGATTATTTAGTTTATCAATCTGTTTACTCAAAGCCATTAAATTGCCGTTAGATTTAACCTGCTGAGATTGATGCTTTATATCTTGGGTAAACTGACTAATATCCTTCTTAGCCTGGGCCAAATTATGCTTAGCTTCTGATAATTGAACTGAATTAGCTTTCAAATCATGGCTCAATTGTTCAGCATGACTTTGAATTTTAATGAGTGATTCATGCTGACGTTGATACTTTTGATCATATTCATTAGCTACGGAAGATTGTTTGTCGACTTTCTTTTGCACATCAATTAACTTCTGATGATTAACTTTCAACGAAGCTTTAATCTGATTTTGGGTCCGTTTAAATTTTTGAATCGAATCGTCGGTTCCATCAGGATTATCAATTATTTGCTTCCGTTGATCTAAAATGGTCTGGTAATTACGTAATTCGTCAGATAATCGTTCCTCGACATTCTTTTGAACGGCATAGCGTTGCTGATCTTTGTTGAGATGAGCTTGCTTAGCTTTCAGTGTCTGTTGAACTTGACTCAATTGCTTACTAACTTGAAGACCCTTATCTTTTTCACGGTTAACAATCGAATTTAAATCCTTTAGCAATTTTTGGTAATGGTCTATTTTTGCTTTTTGTGATAATAAACCGTGATAACGATATCGCCCATGACCACCAGTAACGGATCCGCCAGCATTAACCACGTTGCCATCTAAAGTTACAACTCGATAACGACGATGAACAGCGTGACTAATCTGAACGGCAGAGGAAATATCCTTACTGACCAAGACGTTGCCCAATAAATGTAGTTTAACGGCATTAAACTGATCAGGCATTTGAACTAAATTAGCCGCAACGTTTATAAAACCATAAATTTGTCGACACTGATCAATAATTGATGGATTGATCCATCGCTTTGAAATTTCGTTAATCGGTAATAACGTTACTCGACCCAAATGATTTACAGACATAAATTTAACGATATTTCTAGCAGTTAGCGTACTATCAACAATAATTTGTTGAAGCTGAGAACGTAAAGTTGTTTCAATGGCCTGGATATATTGATCTGGCACTTTGATAAAATTAGCAACTGTCCCCAAAATACCGTTAAAACGATCTTGATGAGCTAATAAATTCCGGGTCCCATTATATAAATTAGAGTGCTGATCATTGATTCGTTTTAAGCCGTGTGATCTAATTCGAATACTCTGCTGTTTACGAATATCGTGATCATAACTATTTTTTATGACTCTAAGACGCTGTGATACTTGACTTAATTCATTCTGTAAAGTCTCAATCTGCTTAGTTTCACGAGCAATTTGCTGTTTCAAATGAATCAACGTTTTATTCGTTTCAATTAACTGCTGACGTGATTTTGCAATTAATTGTTTACCGTTCTTTAATTGAGCCTTTAAGTGATTAGCACGGACTTGGTTTTCATGATAATTTTGGTGCTGATTTTGAATTTGACTCTGGATATTTGCTGACCGTTTAACTAAATCAATGTATTGATTACGAAACTGAGTAATTTTATCACGAAGATGGCCAGTCGATTGAGGCATTCGTTTAGGCTTTAAATCATTGAGCTGTTTTGTAAGGGCCGTCGCCTTTTGCGAGAAATGCCGATGACTTTGTTTTAATTTCAAATGCTTAGAGTTTAAGGCATCAATAGTTTGCTTAATCTTTCTAACATCAGTTTTAGAATGTTCAATCCGGTGACGCCAAAATGACACCTTTTGCTGACTTAAACTCTTTTGATTAGACAAGACGTCTAATTGACGGGAACGATTTAAAATCGCTTCTTGAGTATGGTCATAATGCTTAGTTAATTGGGCCAAACGCTGATTCATATTATTATTCTTGTCCTGTAACTGGGATTCAAGCTGTTGAAACTGATTAAACCGTTTAGTCGTCCCTTGGGCATGCTTTTGAATAACTTTACATTTTTGATTAACCTGCTTGGAAATCACTAAAAGCCAATCAATATCTAAATGACCGGCAACGTGTTTTTTAGCTAGATAATCCTGGGCAACCTGCTTTTCGTGACCTAAATTATGACGTCGCTTACCTAATTCATAAGTTAAGTCACTAACTCGGGTAAAATTATTGTCAACGTGGGATAACTTATTGGCCGCGATCTCCTTTTGGGAACGGTACTTATAGATTCCAGCAACCGTTTCAATGATGAATCGACGATCGACCGGCTTACTCTTGAAAATCTGAGCGACTTTACCCTGTGAAATTATGGAAAACGATCCGTTACCGATCCCGGTGTTCATGAATAGATCCTGAATATCACGTAATCGGCATGGTTTACCGTTTAGATAATAGTTATTAGTCCCATCTCGATAAACGGTTCTAGCAATCTGCAAATCAGTATAGTTAGTATCTATAAAATGATCGCTGTTATCGAAATCAAGCGCTACTTTAGCTCGATTTAAAGCCGGGTAAGATTGAGAACCTGAAAAAATAACGTCGGTCATTCGTGAACTTCGCAGATTTTTAGCAGATTGCTCGCCTAAAGCCCAACGGATGGCTTCAATGATATTACTTTTACCACTACCGTTTGGACCGACAATCTCGGTAATCCCTGTAGGAAAGTTTATTCTCGTTTTTTTGGCAAATGATTTAAAACCAATTAATTCAACCGATTTTAATTTCAAGAATTCAGCCTCTTACTTATGAGATTAATAGCGTTAATTAGTTATTTTTATCGATGACTTCTAGAGCTTTTTTAGCGGCGTGCTGTTCAGCATTCTTCTTGGAATGACCAACGCCAATCCCTAACTGTTTATTATTAATCGTAACGGACACCTTAAACTTACGTTTATTATCAGGACCGTTAGCATCTAAGACATGATACTGAATCTTTACGGGACCGTGTTCCTGAACGCGTTCCTGTAAGTCAGTCTTATGGTCAAAATATTCATCGAACCATCCCTGACCAAGTTTAGGAAAGATAACCTGATTACAAAAACGGACGACGGGTTTCATGCCTTGATCGATATAAACAGCCGCAATGAAGGATTCAAAGATATCACAAAGTAACTTAACTCGGTTACGGGCATGGGCCTTTTCTTCACCTTTACCCAACAGAATGTGCTTATCAAAATGGCATTCCTTAGCTAACTTACTAAAGCTCTGTCGATCAACCATTGCAGCACGCAGACGAGTCAAACGACCTTCAGGAAGCGTTGGATAGTGCTTAAAAATGTAAGTTGAAACCACTAATTCGTAAACGGCATCACCTAAAAATTCTAATCGCTGATAATATTTTAAATGACGGCCAGGATGTTCATTAACGTATGAAGCTTGCGTAAAAGCTGCGTCCAATAACGCTTCATTATGAAAACGGATCCCAAATTTATTAGCTAAATAATTATCGAATTCTGTCGACAAAATATTGACCTCCCTTAAACAAAAGGCGATTACTTAACAGTAATCACTTATTTATTAATTCTGGTGATGTGCTGAAATGTAATTGACAACGTCATCAACCGTTTGTAACTTTTGAGCTTCTGTATCAGGTATTTTAGCGTTAAATTTATTTTCTAAACTCATAACGACTTCAATTAAATCAATGGAGTCAGCATCTAAGTCGTTCTTAAAATTTAACGAACCTTTAATCTTACTCTGATCAATGTCGAACTGCTTGGCAATTACAGCGGCAACCTGATTAAAAATAGTCTTTTTATCCATTTAAATTCCCTCGTTTCATAAAACCGATTTTATTATAACAAAATTAATAATTCTGGGCGCGTTTCTTAATATCGCTCATTTCTTT
Source organism: Acetilactobacillus jinshanensis (assembly GCF_004359375.1). Classification (NCBI taxonomy): domain Bacteria; kingdom Bacillati; phylum Bacillota; class Bacilli; order Lactobacillales; family Lactobacillaceae; genus Acetilactobacillus; species Acetilactobacillus jinshanensis. The sequence goes on from NZ_CP034726.1 coordinate 1,196,617, forward strand.
AGCATGAGCGTTGAAGTAGTTAACAATATCATCCGTCGTCTGCGACTTGATCATGGTTCTAATCTGACCAACGGTATTAACAACTACTGGAGACTTAGTATTACCATGCATCTTAACGTATGGTGCGTTAACACCTAACAGAACGGCGCCACCATATTTAGAATAATCTAATTTATTACCAATCTTATGAAAAGTTGGCTTTAACATCAAGGCACCCAATTTAGCACCAATCCCACTGCTTAAAATACAGTGTTTAATGTAGTAAATTAATGATAACGCGGTGCCTTCCATCCCTTTAAGGACGGCGTTACCAGAAAAGCCATCGGCGATCACAACATCTGCGACATCATTTAATAATTCTCGAGATTCAATGTTCCCGATAAAGTTTAAATCTTTGGTGTGTGATAATAACTGATAATCAGTCTTATGTAAGGAATCACCTTTATCTGCTTCGGTCCCATTATTTAACAGACCGATTCGGGGATTATCAATACCCAAGACCTTCTGAGCATAGTACTTACCCATAAAAGCATACTGATAAAGGTTAAATGGTTTTGATTCAGCATTGGCACCAACATCTAACATAACGAAACGGTCGTGCTTACCTTTAACCGTCGGTAAAGCAACGGTAAATGCTGGACGGGCAATTCCTTTAATCCGGCCCACAATAAATAATCCGGATGCCAAGATCGCACCGGAATTACCAGCGGATAAGAAGGCATCAGCCTTGCCGTCCTTTACGGCTTGAGCGGCCATGTCCATACTGGAATGACGTTTAGTCAATACCGAACGAACGGGTTCGTCGCCCATCTTAATGAATTGATCGGCTTGAACTAGCTTAATTCGAGTTGGGTTCTTTATCATCGGTTTAATTTTATCTACGGGCCCGTATAATAAGAATTCAACATCAGAATACTTATCTCGAGCAATTTCAATTCCCTTAATGATTTCACTAGGGGCATAGTCACCGCCTAATGCATCGACTGCAATTTTCAATGTAAAGGTTCTCCTTATCTATGTTTGCTTTTATTATTCAATCAAAAACGGTTGTGGTTCGACCCATTCGTAAACGACGAACCAACTCTCGATTAATTGGCTGTTTTTGCCAATTTTTCACACTGACGATCTTAATGGCTTCCTGCTGGGCACAGCTTAATATCACTTCATCAGCAATTGGATCAGCGACCTTAAATTGTGGGATCCCGGACTGTTCCTTACCCAGAACTTGACCAGGACCCCTCAATTTCAAATCTTCTTGCGAAACAAGAAAGCCGTTATTAGTTCGTTCCATTACGGACATTCGCTTTTTACCGGTTTCACTTTTTGGATCAGCCACTAATAAACAATATGCTTGTTTACTGCTTCGACCCACTCGACCCCGTAATTGATGCAATTGCGATAGGCCAAAATTATCCGCATTAAAGATGATCATCATATTAGCGTTGGCAACATCAACACCAACTTCAATCACGGTCGTTGACACTAAGACTTGATATTTATTAGCTTCAAAATCTCGCATGATCTGATTCTTTTGATCATCCTTCATTTGACCATTTAATAGGCCAACGTTAAATTCAGGAGCTAAGTACTCCTTAAATTTCTTGTAAATCGTTTCAGCATCCGCCATTGACACCGCCTCTGAAGGTTTAATTAACGGCGCAACAATATAAATCTGCTGATGAGATGCCAGAAAATGCTTAATAAACGGTAAAACGTTCGGAAATTGTTTTGAACGAATCCACCGGGTCTCAATTGGTTTTCGGCCCTTTGGTAACTGATCAATGATTGAAACATCCATATCGCCATAAGCCGTTAATGCTAAGGTTCGTGGAATCGGCGTCGCAGTCATTGCCAGAACGTTAGGATTATGCCCTTTTTTGCGCAAAGCTTCACGCTGAGCAACACCAAAACGATGTTGTTCATCAATTACCGCCAAGCCCAAACGATGATATTTGACGCCCTTTTGAATCAGAGCGTGAGTTCCAATCACCAAATCAATTTGACCATTAGCGAGTCGTGGCAATAATTCCCTTCGGGCAGCTGGTTTAGTATCACCAGTCAATAAGGCAATGTTAATTCCCAGACCTTGAAAGACTTTAACAAAATTATTAGCATGTTGTTCAGCTAAAATTTCGGTTGGCGCCATTAAAGCCGCTTGATAACCAGCAGTAATTGTAGCATAAATTGCAATTGCTGCAACAATCGTTTTACCACTACCAACGTCACCCTGGAGTAATCGGTTCATCTGAACCGGCCGTGATAAGTCATGATCAATTTCACCAATGACTTTTCTTTGAGCGGCCGTTAACTGATATGGCAATCGGTTAATGAAAGTACCGATTTTATCAGCTTGGTAATGGATCTGAACGCCACGGTGTCGATCTTCAATTTGTTTCATGACCTGTAAACGCATTTCAAAAAGGAAAAATTCGTTAAATTTTGCAGTTCGTCTTGCAAGTTGTTCAGCGCGACGATCCTTAGGAAAATGCATATCATGGATCATCGTCTGCTCAGTCTCCAGCCGATAATGATGCTGAATTAACGGGGGTACATAGGTTTTAATCAGATTATGATATTCACCGTATGCTTCCTTGATCAAACGTTTAATAGTCGCCTGTCGAACTTCTTTACTGGCGGGGTAAACTACCGTTGAATTTATTCGGGGGCTTTTTACTGATTGACTGAATTTATCAAAATAGCCACTAATTAAAATCGTTTGCTGCGGATGAACCCGTTTCTTGACCCACGGTTGATTAAAAAAAGTAACTTTAATCGGATTATTACCAATTACCACGCTAAAATTAACCCGGCTTTTACGGTAACCATAAAATACTAGTGTTGGATTGGTAGCGATTCCTTTTAAAGTTACTCTTTGTTTATTCTTAAGTCCAGATAACTGTTCCGGAGACGTTACAACGTCAGAACTATAAAGTCGTCTTGGAAAATAAGTCAGTAAATCCTGAATCGAATTAATCCCTAAATGGGCTAGATCCTTTTGACGCCTTGCCCCAACACCTTTTAGTGCAGAAACTGAATCACTCAATTTTTTCATGCGGATTCACTCCTTAATCATTAGGTAAAGCATCAATTAATTAAGATTATTCAACCGAAATTAGGAATGGATAAACGGGTTGATCACCCTCGTGGACTTCCACTTCTAAATCAGAATCAAGTTTTTTAACGGCCTTTTCGACCTGGCTAGCAGCTCTCTTGTTAGTGTCCTTACCATAGATAATGGTGACGACTTCACTCATATCGTCTAACATAGATTTAACCATTTTGACGGTCGCTTTAGTCATATCTGAATCAGTAACGGTAATCTTACCATCGACGATCCCAATGTACTGACCCTTCTTAACGTTAACGTTATCGATGGTCGAATCT